>NZ_JAGINO010000017.1 GCF_017876115.1 Azospirillum picis | reverse complement strand
CAACTCGCCGCTTCCGTTGCCGTCGCCATCCCAACCTCCCTGCGGTAGGATGAAGCCTTCAACAAGCGGACCGCAAATCGATCCCGGCTGTAGTATTAGATCGGATCGCATAAAATCGGGATCGATTTGACGCGTGAATCCGATTGCCAAACATAAAGCTGGAGCTTCGTGCGTTTCACATTAAACGCACGAAGCTCCAGCCGGCCGGCGCCGCGGCCAAGGCCCCGGAACGCGAAAAGGCCCGTCCGGAACCAACCGGGCGGGCCTTTTCGCAACGGGAACCGGAGACCGCGTCAGCGCGGAGCCAGCACCATGACCATCTGGCGGCCTTCGAGCTTCGGCATCTGCTCGACCTTCGCCAACTCGTCCAGCTCGTCGCGCACGCGGACCAGGACATTCATGCCCAGATCCTGGTGCGCCATCTCGCGTCCGCGGAAGCGCATGGTCACCTTGACCTTGTCGCCCTCCTCCAGGAAGCGGCGCGCCGAGCGCATCTTCACCTCGTAGTCGTTGTCATCGATGTTCGGCCGGAGCTTGATCTCCTTGACCTCGATGATCTTCTGCTTCTTGCGGGCCTCGTTGGCCTTCTTCTGCGCCTCGTACTTGAACCTGCCATAGTCGAGGATCTTGCAGACAGGAGGCTCCGCCTGGGGAGCGACCTCGACCAGATCGAGACCGGCGTCCTCGGC
Organism: Azospirillum picis; assembly: GCF_017876115.1. GTDB lineage: Bacteria > Pseudomonadota > Alphaproteobacteria > Azospirillales > Azospirillaceae > Azospirillum > Azospirillum picis. The sequence goes on along the minus strand of NZ_JAGINO010000017.1, from coordinate 161,655 downwards.
AGCCAGCAAAGCATCACGCAACGACACGACGCCGATCATCTCGCCGTCGGCACCAACGAGACGAACGGAACGAGCCGAGATCTCCCGGTTCACCCGCGGGCCATCGCGGGTCGGGGCGGCTTCGGACGGAATCCTGGCTATGGACGCTTCTCCATGGTCTGAAACCGCGCGGACACCGGCCATCCAGAGGACAGCCGGCGGCATCGCACGGTCGGTTAAAACGGCGAGTCGGTCACGAGATCGCCGGCGGGCGACTTCGCTTCCTCGACCAGTTTAGCCAGCGCGGCGTCAAGGGCAAGGATTTCCTGATCCTTGCCGCCGAGCACGCGAAGCGCGACGGTGCGCTCCTCGGCTTCCCGCTTTCCGACCACCAGCATCAGCGGCACCTTCCGCAGGCTGTGCTCGCGGACCTTCAGGTTGATCTTCTCGTTGCGGGTGTCGAGCTCGACGCGCAGGCCCTTACGTTTCAACAGCTTGGCCACCTCTTCGGCATAGCCGTCGGCCTCGCTGGTGATGGTGGCGACGGCGACCTGCACCGGGGCCAGCCACAGCGGGAACTTGCCGGCGTAATGCTCGATCAGCATGCCGATGAAGCGTTCGATCGACCCGAGGATCGCCCGGTGCAGCATGATCGGCCGGTGGCGGGCGCCGTCCTCGCCGATGTAGCTGGCGTCGAGTCGCTCCGGCAGGTTGGGATCGTACTGCAGCGTGCCGCACTGCCAGGTGCGGCCGATGGCGTCGGTCAGGTGGAACTCCACCTTCGGGCCGTAGAAGGCGCCCTCGCCCGGCAGTTCCTCATACTCCAGCCCGGCGTCGCGCAACGCCTGGGCCAGCGCCCCTTCGGCCCGGTCCCACAGCTCGTCGGCGCCGGTGCGGACGTCGGGACGCAGCGCCAGCTTCACCGAGATCTTGTCGAAGCCCAGGTCCTTGTAGACGCCGAGCTGCAGCTTGAAATACTCGGCCGCCTCGCTCTGCACCTGGTCCTCGGTGCAGAAGATGTGGGCGTCGTCCTGGGTGAAGGCGCGCACGCGCATGATGCCGTGCAGCGCGCCCGACGGCTCGTTGCGGTGGCAGGCGCCGAACTCGGCCATGCGGATCGGCAGGTCGCGGTAGGAGCGCAGGCCGTTGCGGAAGATCTGGACATGGCCAGGGCAGTTCATCGGCTTGATGCCCAGCATCTTCTCGCCGCCGTCGGCCTCCACCTTGAACATGTTGTCGCCATACATGTCCCAGTGGCCCGACGCCTTGAACAGCGAGCTGTCGATCAACTGCGGCGTCTTCACCTCGACATAGTCGGCGGCCTTCAGCTTGGTGCGGATGTAGGTTTCCAGCGTCCGGTAGAGCGTCCAGCCCTTGGGATGCCAGAAGACCGAGCCGACCGCCTCCTCCTGGATGTGGAACAGGTCCAGTTCCTTGCCCAGCTTGCGGTGGTCGCGCTTCTCCGCCTCCTCGAGCTGGTGCAGGTAGGCCTTCAGCTCCTTCTCGTCGCGCCAGGCGGTGCCGTAGATGCGCTGGAGCATCGGGTTGCGGCTGTCGCCGCGCCAGTAGGCGCCGGCCACCTTCGTCAGCTTGAAGCCCTGCCCGACCTTGCCGGTCGTCGGCGCGTGCGGGCCGCGGCAGAGGTCGAGCCAGTCGCCCTGGCGGTAGACCGACACCGGCTCGCCCTGCGGGATGGCGGCGATCAGTTCGGCCTTGTAATGCTCGCCGAGCTTCTTGAAGTAGGCGACCGCCTCGTCGCGGTCCCAGACCTCGCGCACGATCGGGATGTCGGCCCCGACGATCTCGCGCATCTTCGCCTCGATCTTCTCCAGATCCTCGGGCGTGAACGGCTCGTCGCGCGCGAAGTCGTAGTAGAAGCCGGTGGCGATCGACGGGCCGATCGTGACCTGCGTGCCGGGATAGAGCTTCTGCACCGCGTCGGCCAGCACATGGGCGGCATCGTGGCGGATGACCTCGAGGGCGTCGGCGTGATTGCGCGTGACGATCTCGATCTTGGCGTTGGTGGTGACGGTGGTGGTGAGGTCCTTCACCGTGCCGTCGATCTTGACGGCAAGCGCATCTTTGGCAAGGCGCGAGCCGATGGACTGGGCGATCTCAAGCCCCGTCACCGGCCGGTCGAACTCCCGCACACTGCCGTCGGGCAGCGTGATGGCGATGTTGGACGTCACCGAAGTCACCATTTGATAGTATGTTGCGTATCGCCCGGATTTCGCCGGGAACGCGAAACTTCCAATGCGGACCGGGCGATGTCAAGCGTGGCGGCGGGCGCGGCAAGCTGGCGGCCCTTATCGGCCTCTGGGTGATCGGCCTCCAGGGGATCGGCCGGCCCTTGATCCGGCTGTGACGGCCCCGGCCGGCACGGTTTTCAGCTCTGCCCGGCCTGCGATCACCCCGGCTTGCGGCTCGGCCGCGGTTCGCCGAACAGGTAGCCCTGGCCAAAGTCGAAGCCGATGTCGAGAACCTCGACAAGCTGGCCTTCCGTCTCGATCTTCTCGACGATCAGGTCGACGCCCTCGGTGGCACAGCGCCGGCGCAGGTCCTGGATGCGCGGCGCGTTGGCCGGGTCGAGCACCAGGGCACGGTCGAGCTTGACGAAGCGGAACTCGTGGCGCAGCAGCCGCTGCAGGTCGAGGTCCAGATCGCTCACCTGGTCCATCGAGAAGCGGAACCCCAGCCGCGCGAGCTGCGACAGGATGCCCATGGTCACCGCCCCGCCGGCCTGCAGGTCGTGCTGGCTCAGCTCGAAGACCAGCTTGGGCACCAGCGCTTGGTTCTGGCCCATCATGGTCAGGAAATGACGCATGAACTCGGCGTCCGCCAGCGTCGCGGCGGAGATGTTGGAAAAGAAGCCGATGGCATGCTGGCGCCGCTCGGTCTCGCGGATCAACTGGATGCAGCGCACCAGCAGCAGGTTGTCGATGGTGGCGATCAGGCCCTCGCGCTCGGCGATCTCCAGGTAGCGGTCGGGCATGATCTGCTGGCCGTCGACCGACCGCACGCGCGAGTACACCTCGTAGAAGCGGTGCTTGCGCTGGGGCAGGCTGACGATGGGCTGGAGGTAGACGTCGATGCGGTCGGCCCTCAGCGCGTCGCGGACCGCCTCCAGCACCGCGGCGTCGTCCATCGGGCCGGCCAGCGGCGGTTCCGCCGCCATCGGCTCCGGCCCGTCCGGCGGCGGGGCGGGGGTGCGCAGCGTGAGGACGGCGTCCCCGCTGCCGCCCGCCGGCTGCCGGCTGCTGCCGGAGGCCGGCGGGCGCGGGGTCCTGCGCTCGGTGAGGCGGGCGACCAGCGATTGCAGCAGCCTCACCTCCTGCATCACCGCGTCATAGCGGTCGCCGCCGCTGGCCGGCGCCGCGGCGTCGGCCGCGACGCGCTGCTCGAGCAGGCGGGCGAGTTCCTCCACCCGGTCATGCAGGCGGGCGGCGCGGCGGGCGGCGCGGCGCTCGCGCTCCAGCCGGGTCACCACGTCGTGGGCCAGCGCGCCGCCCAGCACCACCAGGGCACCCGCCAGCCAGGACACCAGCGGGTCGGCCTCCGGGCGGAGCGCCCACAGCGCGGCCCCCGCCGAGATGCCGGCGATCAGGTACGCGAGCGCATAGACGGCATGGGTCAGGACGGTCATCGGGCGGGCCGGGAGGAAGCGGACGGATCGGGGGTGAGGCTGGCGGCAAGAGCCGTCACGGATGCGGAGCCTTTGCGGACGGGCGTTTCACGGACCGTCCAGGCCGCCCCTTCACTGTCGGGGCGCCGGCTTGACGATCCGTTAATGCTGCGTCCGCAGCGGCCGCCTCCCGTGCCCGCCCCTCCCATGCCCGCCCCGCCCGTACCCGCCCCGCCCCTACCCGCCGGGTCCGGCTCCGCGGTTCAGCGGTGATCCGCCCCCACCGCCTCCGCGACCGACCCGTAGCCGTCACGGCGCAGCAGCTCGGCCAACTCGCTGCGGATGCGGTGCACCAGCGCCGGGCCGCCATAGACCATGGCGGAATAGAACTGCACGAGCGAGGCGCCGGCCCGGATCTTGGCGTAGGCGTCCGCGCCGGACCCCACCCCCCCGACGCCGACGATCGGCAGCCGGCCGCCGGTCAGCGCGTAGATCTCCCGCAGGACCGTGGTCGAGGACTCGAACAGCGGCCGGCCCGACAGGCCGCCGGCTTCGCCGCGCAGGTCCGCCGGGATGACGTCGGGCCGGGCGATGGTGGTGTTGGACACGATCAGCCCGTCGATGCCGGACTCCAGCGCCACCGCGGCGATGTCGCCCTTGTCCTCCACCGTCAGGTCGGGGGCGATCTTCAGCAGCAGCGGCGGGTTTCGCCGCAGCCCGCAGGCGGCCCGCGCCTCCAGCACCCGCTCCAGCAGGGCGCGCAGCGGGTCGCGTCCCTGCAGCGCCCGAAGCCCCGGCGTGTTGGGCGAGGAAACGTTGACGACCAGGTAATCGGCCAGCGGCGCCAGCCGGCGCACGCCGATCACGTAGTCGTCGGCGGCATCCACGGTGTCCTTGTTCTTGCCCAGGTTGGCGCCGACGATCCCGGAGGCGCGCCGCCCCGCGTCGCGGCGCTGCTCCAGCCGCCGGGCGAAAGCCTCCAGCCCCTCGTTGTTGAAGCCCATCCGGTTGATGACCGCCCGCTGCTCCACCAGCCGGAACAGGCGGGGGCGCGGGTTGCCGGGCTGCGGCCTCGGCGTGACGCTGCCGGGCTCGACGAAGCCGAAGCCCAGCTTCAGCATGGCGTCCACCACCTCGGCGTTCTTGTCGAAGCCGGCGGCGAGCCCGACCGGGTTGGCGAAGTCGAGCCCCCAGACCCTGGTGCGCAGGGCCGGCTCGTCGGTGCCGCGCGGTGCCGGGACCAGCCCGGCCTTCAGCGCCTTGATGGTCAGGCCATGCGCCGTCTCGGGGTCGAACCGGAACATCATCGGTCCGACGACGGGGTAGAGATCGATCACGGAACGAGGTCCTGGAGGGTGAAGGGGAAGCCGGCCGGGAAGAGGTGGCGTCCGTCCGGCCCCAGCGGCAGCGGATCGGTGCGCAGCACGGCGTCGGCCGGCAGCGGGCCGTAGAGATGCGGGAAAAGCTGGCCGCCGCGCGACGGCTCCCAGCGCAGGGCGGCGCCCAGCCGGTCGGCGTCGACGGTCAGCAGGACCAGGCCGTCCTGTCCGGCCCGATGCTTCGCCGCACTCTCCACCACCTGTCCCGGCGTCGAGAAATGGATGAAGCCGTCCTTCGCATCCTGCGACGAGCCGGGATAGCTGCCGGCCGCGCGGGCGGCGTCCCACTCGTCCGCGCGGCACATGTGATGGATGATGCGGTCGGTCATGATGGCCGGACACTATCCCAACCGGCCAGCGCCGGCCAGACGCTTCGCCGCCGCAGCGGCGCGATGGCGATGCGGCGCCGACTGCCCGGCCGCGACTCCCCGTTTGCAAGGCGTCCCGCGCCGCGCGTCGCAATTTGCGAAAGAGCCGGGGGAATTCAGCGGCATTTTGCATGCGTCTCGCCGTCGGCGAACTGCCTCTCGCTGCCGAACCTATGGTTTGCCCGGCGCGGCGGCCGCCGCCGCCCTGCCCGGCCCGGCCCGCGCGAACTGGCACCGCTTTTGCTTTTCCTTCTTCAGCCAACGGAGGAACCGCCATGAATGCGATTTCCATGAGCCTGATGAAGACGACCCAGCCGGCCGATCCGGCCCTGTCCACCAAGGTCACCGCGATGGGCAGCCTGTGCGAACCGGGACAGACCGCCGTCCCGCTGAAGCCCAGCGCCACCATGCTGGCGGCCGGGGCGCGGGCCGGCGGCGTTTCGGTCGAGATCGCCTGGAAGATCTACCAGGCGATGATCCACCACACCGACTGAGCCGGGACCGGAACCGGGGCGTCCCGGCGGCGGTCCCCTGGCCGCAGGCCCTATGCCGGCCCCTAGCGCCGCCCTGGATCGCCGAAGGGGATGAAGCCGGAATCGAGCTTGGTCTCTATCCGCAGCAGATGGTCGGTCAGGCGCTGCTCGACGTCCCTCAGCGTCGCGACGGAGACATAGGTCTTCGCGACCTCCAGCTTGTAGGCGGCGAGGTTCTCGCGCAGCGCGGCGAAGGCGGATTCGGCGTCCTTGCGGGCGCGGACGATCAGCCAGAACAGGGCGGTCATCGCCGGAAGTTCGACGGCGGTGATCCACCAGGCGAGGTCGAGGCCGCCTTGCAGGGTTTCGTGCATCGGTGTCTCCCATAGGGGTGAGGGTCAGAGCTGCCAGTCCGCCGACGCCAGCACCGGCCCGGTGCCGCGCCAGTCGGCGCGACGGTCGGGAAGCGGGATGGACCGGTCGAAGCGGTGCGGTTCGGCGGCGAGACAGCCGGCGACGGCGTCCAGCCCGTCATCCGGCCCGCGGTAGCGGCCGTCGGGGCGCCAGTCGCGCATTTCGCGGACCAGTGGCGTCTCCCAGACCAGCCGGTGGGCCAGCAGGCGGCGGTCGGCCAGCAGCGCATCGAACGCCTCCAGGATCCGCACGGCCTTCGGGGTCCGGCTGGACCGTTCGATCACGCCCGCGGCCAGCCGGTCACGGCGCAGCCGCTCGCGCAGCAGGCCGGGAAGGAAGCGGCCGAGGCCGTTGATCTCCACATGGATCGCCGGAAGGTGGTTGTCGGCGAGGAAACGGGCGACCTGCCGGCATTGCTGGTCGGCCTCGGTCTCCGCGGCCCTGGGATCCACGGCCAGATACAGGACGCGGTGCAGGTAGAAACGGCCGTCGTCGCCGCCGAAGACCGCGGCCACCACGCTGCCGTCCCCGGCCCGGCCGGCGCCCTCCCCGTCGGCCGCCGGCCGGGCGAAGGCGGGGTCCCACCAGCAGCTCGCCGACACCAGCCGCACCCCGTCGAGACTCAGCGCCGCGCGGCCCAGCGCCTCCCGGTATTCCAGCTCCGCCTCATAGCGGCCGAGCCGGCCGACGTCGAGGACGCCGTCCGCCACATTCACCGGACGCAGCAGCATCTGGCTGGTGAACTTGTTGGGACCGGTGGCGCGGCGGATGCGGGCGACGTGGGCCTCGCCGAACCGCTCCTTCCAGGTATAGCTGCGGCGGCCGGCGGCATCCTCGGTGTAGACCGGCAGCACCAGCCGGTCGAAGCCGGCCAGAAAGGGCGGCGCCTCGCCGCCGGTCTCCTCGGCGTAGAGGCTGTCCTGGGCATGCGGGGTGCCGACATAGAGCTGCGCCCCGCCCGGCACCAGCACATAGTCCAGTTCCGACAGCCGGTCGCGCAGCGCCGCGCGCTTGGCCGCGGTGTCAGCGTTGCGCGGCACCTCGACATCGTCGCAGATCACCACGTCGGCCCGGCTTCCGGTGATGTTGCCGCCGATCCCCGCCGCCGCCATCGACGGGTCGCGCAGCTCCATCGGCCGGACGACGGTGAACTGGTCGGCCGCCCACTGGTCGCGGTCCCGGGCCGCGGGCTTGAGATGCCGGGTGGCGGGATGGCGTTCCAGGATGCGCTTGACGTTGCGCACCATCTTCTTGGCCAGCCTCATGTCGGCTGCCAGCACCAGCAGCCGCCGGTTGGGATCGACCAGCAGCAGCCAGGCCGCGAACAGGCCGACCAGCGTCGACTTGCCGGAGCCGCGGAACGCCATCAGCAGCATCCGGCGGCCGGGGCCGGCCATGCGCTCCTCCAGCCAGCGCGCCATGCGCGCATGATGGGAGGGGGTCCTCAGCTCCACCATCCCGTTCCAGGCCCGGACGAAGTCGCCGAACCCCGCGGGCAAATCCTCACCTGCATCCTCCGCTGCGTCCTCTGCTGCGTCCTCTGCCGCGTCCTCCACCTCATCCCGCTCCGGATGCCCGCCCGCACCCCCCGTCATGGGTTGCGCCCGAGGATGTGCCAGCCGGCACCGTTGGACATGGCGGTGACGGCATGGCCCTGGCCGGTCAGCGGGATCTCCTCGCTGTCCGGCCCGCCGCCGCCCTGCTGGGTGACCAGCACGCGGTTGGCGCTGCCGTCGGTCTTCTTGACGGAGACGGTGCGTCCGACCGCATGGGGTGCCGCCGGGTCGGGCAGCCGCACCTCCACCGCGCCGCTCCAGGCGCTGACCAGGTACAGCGCCTGGCTCAGGTCCGGCTCGAACAGGCCGGCGCCCTCGTGGTAGCGGGCATTGCCGGGCAGGCGGTTGCCGGCGACGATCCACCAGCCGCCGCCGTTCGACACGACCGTGACGAAGTCGTGGCGGTTGCCGAGCGCGATGCGGCGCCCGTCCGGTCCCGGCCCGCCGGTTTCCGCCAGCGTCATCGGGTTGGCCGAGGCGTCGGTGCGCTTGATGGTCACCGCATGGCCGTTGGCCTCCGCCGCCGCCGGCAGGCGGAGGTCCACCGGCCCGCCATAGGCGCTGACGAGATAGACCGAGCTGGCGAGATCCAGCGCCACCACCCCGCCCGTCGCCGGCTCGACGAACTCGGTGTCGTAGCGCAGCGCCTCCACCACCAGTTCGGCGATCCGGCTGCGCTGCAGGCGGTTCTTTTCCGGATAGCCGGCGTTCACCGCCGTGTACCGCCCGCCGGAGCGGTCGAGGATCGCCGGCCCGGCCGAGGCGGAGAACAGGTTGATGACCGCCGTCTCGGCCGAGCCGGCGTCCAGTTGCAGGTTCGGCAGGCTGCCCAGCGACTCGGCGTAGAAGTTGACGATCAGCGTCTTGTCGGTGACCGCCCCGACGCGGAAGCAGGCTTCGGCCTCCGGCCACAGGTTGGCCTCGCAGTCGAGGAAGGCGTTGTTGTACCGGCCCTGCTCGACGAAGAAGCCGCTGCCGGCCATCGGCGCCGACAGCGAATAGACCCGCACCCCGTGGAACCGGTTGGCGTTCGGCGTGTCGCCGGCACCGCTGCGGGTCAGCCACACGCCGTGCTTCGCCGGCTTGGCCACCAGCACGCGGGTGACGGTGTTCCAGTAGCAGGGCTTGGCCGGATCGGCATGGCCGTCGAGCAGCAGGCCGACCTCGGGCTCCCACAGGGTCAGGTCGGTCAGCGCGTTCTGTACGCAAGGCCCGTCCCGGCCGAACAGCCGCACCCCCGTCCGGCCGAGTTCGAGCCGCAGCGCCGACAGCGAGGCGTAGCCGTCCGGCAGATGGACGAGGTCGAAGGCGGTGGAGGCGCCGCGGATCACCGAACTCTGCCCCGCACCATAAAGCGTCCGGCCGTGCCCGAGCGTCAGCGTGTTGGTGATGCGGTAGGTGCCCGGCGGCACGAACACGGCGCGCGCGGCGCTCAGCGCCGTCTGGAGGGCCAGCGTGTCGTCGACCAGCCCGTCGCCGACGGCACCGAAATCCTTGACCGAGGCGACGTCCGACAGCTTCTCGCGCACCCGGCGCGCGGTGGCGCCGGGGCCCGGCGGGATGTAGGTCGCCAGCGCCTCCTCGTCCACCGGCGCGCGGATCGTCGGGTTGCCGGCGCCGTCGAAGGCCAGCAGCTTGCCCTGGCGCAGGCTGCGCTCCGGCAGCAGGGGCGAGGCCGGAAGGTCGCTGTCGGCGAACCGCAGCATCAGCTCCTGGTCGCCGGCCACCTGCTGGAGCGCCGCGGTCAGCCGGTCCAGCTCGCCGTTGAGGGCCGAGGCCGGCAGCGGTCCGCTCTCGCCGAAATCGCTGGTGCGCTCGATCGCCACGCGGCGGCGCAGCAGGACGACCGTGCCTGCGGCCGGCGGCTCGGTGAAGGTGACCGAGCCGCCGGCGGTCGCGCCGGCCCCGGTGACGGCATAGCCGGTTCTCTGCGGGGCGGCGCCGAGGAAGACCTGGAGATCGTCGGCGGTGAAGATCGGGAACGGGTAGGTGAAGACCCGCTGCGCACCGTCGGCGAGATACTGCACGCGCGGCGTGCCGCGCGGGATGAGGAGCGACGTGGACATCGACGTGGACATCGGTGGGTCTCCGCGGGGAAAGGGCGTGCGGATGCCCTCTGCCGTCCCGGCAGAAAGGACGTCAGAAGAACTTGCTGAGATATTCCAGGCGCTGCCGGTCGGCGAGCTGCGACAGCTCCAGGAGATTGCGGCGCCTGGTTTCGTCCAGCCCCTGCTGGATCGCCCCGCGCTTGAGCTGCTCGGTGGCGTGGGCGTCCTTGCGCTCGGTCTCGCTGGCATTGGTCAGGCCGAGCAGGATCGCCTCGCCCGAACCGTCCTGCGCCGACAGGCCGCGCGCGCCGAGGCCGGCCCGCGTCCTGCCGACCGCCTGGCGCAGGGCGGTCAGGCGGCGCTGCTCGGCGGCGTCCGCCGCGGCGGTGAGTTCGGCCAGTTGCGACTGGGCATCGGCCGCCTGCCGGCCGTAGGCCTGGTCCTGGCTGGCCCGCAGTTGGGACAGGGTCTGGTCCTGCCCGGCGCGGAAATTGTCCATTTCCTTCGCCCTGGCCGCCGCCGCCGCGGCCGTCGCGGCCTCCTCCGACCGGCGCCGGGCCTCCTCCTCCTGCCGGCGCAGCTCGGCATCGTGCGCCCACTGGCGCGCTTCGGCCTCGGCCGCCAGTTGCGCCTGCTGCTGGCGGGCAGCCGTCTCCTCGCGGTACTTCTGCTCCAGCGCCGCCTGGGCCGCCTGGGCGGCGGCGGCATCCTGCTGGCGCTTGTACTCCAGTTCGGCCGCGGCCTGCTGGGCGGCGGCCTGTTGTGCAGCCGCCTGCTGGGCCTGGGCGGCGGCCTGGCTGGCCGCCTGGCCCGCCGCCTGCGACGAGGCGCCGGACTGGCCGCCGGCGTTGCGCGCGGTGCCGATGACCGAGTTCGCCAGCGGCAGCGCGGTGCTCACAAGGGGAGTGATTCCACCCATCAGTCGTTCACCTTCAATTCCATGGTTACGGACAGCAGCGTGAAAGGCAGCGGCGCATCCTGCTCGATGCGCCACAGCGGGACGTCGGTGTCGTGCCGCCAGCCGAGCGCCCGCAGCCGGCGGTCTCCCGACACCCGGAGGGGCACCCCGTCGGCGGGCTGCGGACCCAGCCGGTGGAGCGGCAGCTCCTGAAGCCCGCGCCCCAGATCGACGCGCAGGGCCGCGGTGTCCTCCAGCCGGAAGGTGACCGCGACCAGCCGCATCAGGTCGGCGCCCGCCGCCTGCCCCAGCAGGTTGGGGGGCAGCGGCTCGATGCGGTGTGTGAAGGGCAACCCGATCTCCACCTTGCGGGCCGGCGGATCCAGCGTGACGCTGCCGGCCTGCACGACGGCGGGCTCGCGCACCGCCCCGTCGGCGACGGCCACGACCCGCCGCCCCTCCAGATGATCCAGGCCGCCCCAGACGGCGGCCGGCTCGGCCCGTGCCGCGGCCACCGCGGCGTCGAGGTTGAGGCCGTCGTCGAAGCGCTCGACGGTCCAGGCGCCGTCGCGGCCGACCAGCAGGTAGACCTCGTCGCCCACCGCGGCGACCGAACGCACGGCCCCGTCGGTCTCCAGCCGGGTCCAGGCGGTGACGTCCTCCGCCCGGTAGGCGGTCAGCGCCCCCAGCGAGCCGTCCTCCATCGCCACCAGCAGCAGCCGGCGGCCCTGGTCGTAGTCCTGGTCGCGCGGGTTCGCCACCAGATGGCGGGCCAGCAGCGCCAGGTCGTTGGCCTGGTAGGCCGCCTCGGTGTCGGTGTAGAGGAACTCGCGGATTTCCCGCCGGTTGCGCGGCACGAACAGGGTGGCGCCCTCGACGTCCCGCGGCGGGATGGCGCGGTCGAGCGGCGAGCCGATCCGCGTCTGCCGGTTGACCTGGATGCTCTGCGGCGTCAGCGGGTCGCCGCTCACCATGTATTCGGCGCCCGAGGTGAAGACCTGCAGGTGCCGGCCGGAGAAGACGGCGCGGATCGCGTTGACCTGGTCGGACAGGATGCCGAACTCGATCGCCTGGTCGTCCAGCCCCTCGCCCAGGTCGAAGTTCCAGATCTGGGCGGAACGCGACAGCCACAGCCGGTTGGGAAGATCCCGCGACCCGCCGATCACCAGCCGGTCCTGGTGGAAGGCCGCCGACACCGGCCAGCCGCGCAAGGGCGAGAAGGCCTGCTCCTCCCAATCGGTGGTGGCCTGGATATCGGCCAGCGTCTCCTTCGTCGTGGCGGTGATCCGGGTGGGTGAGACCACGCCGGTCACCACGAGCTGCCGGCCCTTGATGCGGATCCGGGTTCCGTCCTGGCGCTGGTCGAACACCGGGGCCGACGCGGTGACGGTGACCACCCCGGCGGTGCCGGACGGCGTCAGCGTGACGCCCGGATCGGCGAAGCGGTGGAAGGGCAGCCGCAGCAGCTCGCCGTCGGCGGCATAGCTCCACTCCGCCAGCGTCCAGGCGCCGTCCTCCGCCCGCGTCAGTTTGCGCGGCGGGATGTCGGGGTGGCAGACCAGCAGCGTGTCGGCGCTCTGCGTCCAGGTGATCTGGTCGAGCTGGGCCGGCGACCAGGGCGTGGCGACGGACGCCAGCCTGGCCCCGCCCTGGAACACGTCGATCCAGCCGCCGGTGAAGACAAGCAGATAGGTCTGCTCGCTGTTGCGTTCGAACGCCACCAGCCGCCCGTCGCCGCGGGCCAGGGCGGTGAAGGCGAATCCGCTGCGCCGCGTCACCCCGCCGGTCGGGTCGATGAACAGGTTGCGCAGGACCAGCGCGCCGTTGTCGTACGCCTTGAGGTCGCCGCGCCCCAGCAGCCGGCGCGACACCTCGCCGGCGGTGAAGTTGGTCTTGACCTGATGAAGCCGTCCCATCAGGCCCTCGCGTCGATCAGGGTGAAGTCCTCGAAGCCCGGCTGGCTGTCCTGCTGGGCGTCGATCTGGCGGGCGCGGCGGAACTCGCCCTCCGCGAGCTGGACCAGCAGGTCCGCCCGCGTCGAGCTTTCGGTCAGCGGGATGCAGAACTCGGCGGCGAGCCGCGCGATCAGCGCCTGGTCGAAGAAGGCTGGGAAATCCTCCTCCGCCGGGCGGCCGACGTAGGACAGGGTGACGGCGGTGGCGTCGCACAGCAGCGTCCGCCCGACGATGCGATAGGACAGGCCGCGTCCCCGCCCGCCGGCGCCCGCCCCCAGCGCCCGCAGGAAATCCGCCGGGAGCTGGAAGGCGCTGGCGAAATCGGCGGCGGGCGCCTCGACCAGCCTCGGCAGCGTCGTCTGGACGGTGGCGAAGCTCCAGGCGTTGGCCGACAGGAGCGCGTCGCGGGTCGGGCCGTAGAGGGCGGCGGCAACCTCCGCTTCGGCGGACCCGTCGGCGAAGGAGGCGATGGCGGTGGCGCCGAGCTTGATCAGCGCACGGCCGCACAGGCCGATGGCGGTCAGGGCCATGGGCGTGTCTCCGGATGCTGGACGGGAGGGGGCGGAAAGCGCCGCCGGGCGGCGCTCCGGGCGGGTCAGCCGCCGGGGGTGCCGAGCGGCGTCAGCGCGGCGATGCCGACGACGCCGCCGGCATTGGCCGCCACGACCAGCAGCCCGGCGACCGGCGGGCCGCCGGCGGCGCAGTTGGCCAGCAGCATGTCGCCGGTCCGCAGCAGGTCGGACGCGCCGTTGAAATAGCCGGCGGCATCGACGTCGTCCGCCGCATCGGCGGTGGTGTAGTGCCAGAGCGTGAAGCCGTTGGCGTAGGCGAGCACGCTCAGATCCTTGGACGCATAGGCCATGGATGGGGACCTCCGGAATTTTTTCGGGGAAGGGGAATGGCGCGGCGGCGGGAGACGCGGTGCCGCCGTCAGCTCTCCAGGCAGCGCAGCGTCACCACGCCGGTGCCGTCGATCAGCACCGCGCCCTGGCTCATCATGTTGTTGACATTGCAGGCTGATTAGGGAAATCAGCTACTTGCCACTGCATAAAAGCCGCCACACGGCATTAACAGGTGGCAGCGGAGCGGGCGGCGGCATCTCGCGCTTGACCAGCCCCGGTCTCTGGCGCTCTCCTGAGGTGAGAACGTAACGGGAACAACGATGCGACCCGACAGCCTCGAAAATCTCCACGACGGCGCCCGGCTCTACGCCTTCTGCGACCCCTGCGGCCGGTCGGTGACGCTGGATGTCCCGGACCTGATCGAGCGGCTCGGCGGGGGCTTCCCGGTGACCGCCTTGCGCGGCCGGCTGACCTGCAAGGAGTGCGGCCGGCGGGGCATTTTCCGGCGGTCCGGCGGGGGCGCCTCGACGTATTGAGGGCCGGGCGCCGGTATGGTGACCGACGCCCACGCGCCCCTCACTGCCCGATCACTGCCCGATCAGCACCGGCAGCATCTGCTGTGCCGCGTCGATCAGCGAGGCATCCCCCACGAGGTAAGCCCCGACCAGGCCGACGGCGGCGACGATGCCCATGACGAGCTTGCGGCGGCCGGCGAGCTGGCCGCCCTTCAGGATATCGGTGACGGTCATGATCTAACCCTCCTTCTTTGCAAAACAGCGTGAGTAGCGCAAGTAATCGTGCTACAATTCTTCCTCACTGCAATGAGGAAGCAATGTTGGAGCGCAGCAGGTTGCTTGCTTTCATTGGTAACGTGTCAATCACCAGCAAAGAGGCTTGCTGGGAATGGCGCGGGCACAAGTCGCGCCCTGATGGGTACGGCGTGTTTCGAAGTGACGGCAAGAAGTGCTATTCTCACCGCCTGTCATACGAATTGTTTGTCGGAAGCATTCCGGACGGCATGTTCGTGCTTCATGCCTGCGACAATCCCGGATGTGTCAACCCCGCCCACCTCTTCATCGGAACCGCGGCGGACAACGCCACCGACAAGACCCTGAAAGGGCGAGCCCGCGGTGCCCATAGCGGGTCTGCGCACCACAACGCCACCCTTACCGAAGAGCAGGCGCTTGCGATCAAGAGGATGGTCTGCGGTGGTGTGAAGTCCTCTGAGGCTGCGGCAACTTTCGGCGTCAGCAGAAGCATCGTTAAGGACATCAAGAGCGGCAGGACGTGGCGTCACCTTCCGCCATAATGCACCGAAGGGCGCCTGCATCACGCAGGCTCCTTGCTCGACAGCGGTTCGGACTTTGGTGACGGCTAGGTTTGGGGCGCGGCCTAGCCGTTCCGGCCCAGGAACAGCGCCTTCTCCGCAGCCCGGCGGGCGACGAGGCCGGGGAGTTGCTTCTTCACCCCGCCGACGGTGGCGTTGACCCACCGGCCGAACTGCTCGCCGATGCTCTCCATCGACGCGCCGGCATTCAGCAGGCGGAGCAGCGTCGACCCGCCCAGGCTGCCGGGCCCCAGGTTGAAGACGAACGAGGCGAGCGCGCCGCGCTGGTTGTCGGTCAGCGGAACCGAGACCAGCCGGTCGACCGCGTCGGCGGCTTCGGCCATGTCGGCGGAGAGGAGCTCCTCGGCCTGCTGGCGGGTGATGCGCTGCCCGAGCTTCACGCCCTTGGTGTGGCCCCACCCGATGGTGGGCACGCCCGCGGGGCACAGGTAGGCGCCCAGGAACAGGCCTTCGAAATGCTTCACGAGGTCGAGGGCCGCGGGGGGAACGGGTCTGGTCATGTCGGGATCCTTCTGGCGCGTCGCGGCTGCGCGCGGACGCGGGGTGTCCGCGCTCATACCGATCCGCACCGGCCCGCCGGCGTGATACCTTGGGCAGGGCCGGAACAGTCGGGGAGGCGGTGGTGTCGGTGGGCGAGGTGGCGCAGTGCGCCGTGGCCGCGCTGGTCGGCTGCGCGGTGTGGGCTGGGATGGATGGCGTGGGGGCGAGCGACCGGGAGCGGACAATCGCTGCGGTCTTTCTCGGCATCGCCGCCTCGTGGGCGGCGACCTTCGTCTACATCTGGATCCGGTACGGCTGGAAAGCCGCCCGGTCCATGTCCATGACGCCTTAGCGCCTCGGCCCGCCCAGTAGCGCATCCTTTTCCCGGCCGAGCAGGATGGAGCCGAGCAGAGCCGGCGGCGGGGACAGGCCGGCAGCGGCTTGGTTCGTGAGCCACGCGCGGCCGGCCGGGCTGTTGTAGGCGGCCTGCACCGCGCGCGGCAGCACGGCAGCCCCAGCAGTGGCCGCCAGGGACAGCAGCGGGTCAGCCCCGCCAGCAACCGCCCCAACGCCGCCGCCTGTGAGGCCGCTCCCGGTCAGCATGTTGATCATCGCCGTGCGCTCGCTCGTGCCGCTCGATTGCAGCCGAGACGAGCCCAGGAAGTCGGCAATACGGGTGAGGTCGTTCAAGTCCCCTCGCCCCCGGCTGTAGCCGGATTTGTCATCCGCCTTCACCGCGCTCCGCAGCCCGGCGAACGGGATGTTTCCGGCCGATCGCTCGGCCTGCGTCCCCTGCCCCATGGCATTGTCGATCGCCAGCAGGTTCCGGTAGTCGCGCCGAGCCTGCCGCCAGCCGTCCGCTACCTCGGGCGGGCTGGAGCGGATCATGTTGTCGTTGACCTTGTCGGCCAGCTCATTCAGAGCCCGCTGAAGGTCTGGGTTGCTCGTGGAGCGCGCGCGCCGGCGGATGTCCGATACCACGTTCTGAAAGGCATCGCCCGGGATCTGAACGGACGCCCCCTGCGCCGCTTGCCCAGCGGGGACCACCGAACCGGGGGCCGGCGCCGGTCCAAGCGCCGCGCGCATCTGGTTCAGGTCATCCACGTAGCTCTGAAAAACGGGCGCGACGTCGGTCGGCAGGCGCCGGCCGTAGTCGGTGACCACCTTGTCGACATCCTGGAACAGCTTGTGGTCCACCTGCACCGTGGTCGCCGCCGCCAAGTCGTCGAACCGCTGGCCGAGCGCGCGGAAGGCGTCGTCCATCACGTCCGGCGCCGCCCGGTCCGCCTGCACGCCAGCCCTCGCCAACGCCGCCCGGTTGAAGGCCACGCGCTGGGCGTCGGCGATCTCCCGCTGCGGGCCGCTGGTCATGGGCAGGGTGCCGAAGACCGCCTCCATGGTCTGGAGGGGCTTCGAGCCGGTCATCTGGCCGGGCGTCAACTGGATGCCCTCGGCCTGCGCCGCCGCCGCCAGCCGGGCCTGTTCCGGGCCAAGCTGCGCGCGGACGGGGGATGCCAGTCGGCCGGCGCCCGCCATCGCCCCCGGCACCGCCATGGAGGCGAGCAGCCCGGTCAACGGACTGTCGGTCGCCTGCCCCACACCACCGCCGACGGCTCCGGCCGCCGCCTGAATGCCGGGCTGGGCGGCGAGTGCCGACGCCACCCGCTCCGTCAGCCCGCCGGCCTGTGCCGCGCGCGAGACGCCCGCCGCCGGGACCACGACCGACGCCGCATCGCCGACGCCCCGCCCTGCCCCATAGGCCAGCTTGTCGCCGGCCGTCTGAGGGCCTGACATCACGTCGGGGAAGGCGGTATTCAGCGGCGCGGAGAGGGTGCGGCCGAGCGCGTTCCAGCCAGCCTTCAGGCCGTTGGTGTAGAAGCCGGGGTCGGACGACGGCAGACCCAGCGCCCGCATGCCGGAGCCGACGGCATCCGGGATCGCGCCGATGGTCTCCAACACGCTGTCGGAGACGCCGCGCGCGCCGAACTCGGCCTTGCGGAGCGCCTCCTCGCCGAAGGAGCGGTCAGGGGCTGCAGGCTGGCCGCCTCCCATGAGGGTCTTGACGGTGCGGGACACCACCTCGTCCGACGTGCCGTCCGGGAACTCCAGAACGGTGCCGTCATGCAGTTCAGCGCGAACGGTCATGGGATCATGTTCCCCTGTGCATCAAACCGCAGGACCCGGCCGCCGCCCTGCTGGGCCGGCTGCGCTGTCTGCGGCAGCCCTTCCGTGTAATAGGTGCCGCTGCGCAGCGCCTGTGCCCGCCCCCTCTCGCGCTGCATCCTGGTCTGCGCGGCCTCGATGGCGCGCTTGAAGATCGCCTCTCGCTCGTCGGCGCTGAGTTGGATCGACCCCTGAAGGTCGAGAAGGATCTTGCGCTCGCCTTCGGTCGGAGCTGCGCCGAAGATTGCCTTCAACTGGCCCAACGCCTGGGTACCGACGATATTCTCCAGGTCAGTCGTCGCCTGCCCGCCCCACTCACCAGGAAGAAGGTTGCGGTCTAGCCATTGCTTCGTGGAGGCCGACGACCCCTGGAAGGCTTGACGGTTGATCTTCAGAGCTTCGTTCAGCGCACTGATCGCGCTGCCCGCCGCCTCCGCCGACTTATCGGCCTCCATGATCGCTTCCTTATCCTGCGGGGCAAGCTGACCCTGCCGGACGGGGGTGATCGCCGGGCCGCCTGGGGTGCCTCCGGCCGGGGCCGCTCCGCCGCGCATCGCCTGCGGGGTGACGAAGTCGAGCTGACCGTTCGGACCGGTCGCCGTCTTGCCGGCCGCCCAGGTCAACGCCTGCTCCTTCGTCAGCAGGCCGCTTTCCACCAGTTGGTTGAGCGCCTGACCCTCCACGGAGTTGCCGGAGAACATGGAGCCGCCGCCGAACGGGCGGGTTTCGCCGGTCGCGGTGTTCTTCTCCACGTCGACATGCTTCCCGTTCTTGTCGATGCCGCGGACCCACTGCCCGGCTGTCGGGGCCGCCGCCGCGGGGGCGGCATCCGTCATCGTGCCCGTGTTCGCCTGCGCCACCTGGAACGGGGACGCGCCGCCGCCCGTGATCTTGCCGAGATAGGCGCGGGTCTCCGCCGGAAGACGCGCCGGATCGGCGCCGCTCTTGATCCACATGTCGGCGTTCCCCGGCCCCCAGTTGTAGGCGACCAGCGCATGGTCGAGGTTGCCGTATTTGTCGAGCTGCTGTCTCAGGTACCGGGCGCCGCCCTCCAGGTTCTGGTCGGGATCGGCGGCGTTGACCCCGAGATCCCTGGCCGTGCCCGGCATGAGCTGGGTGTACCCAACGGCGCCTTTTGGCGACACGGCGCCGGGCCGGCCGCCGCTCTCCGCCTGCACCAACGCGCGGAAGGAGCCGGCGGGCAGGCCGTATTTCTCCTCCATCATGCCGATCTTCATGTCGAGGTCGGCCGGAAACTGCGCCGGGTCGGCGCCGGCCGAAGGGCCGGGCTGCACGGATGTCGTCGTTCCGCCAGTTCCGCCGCCGGCGGGGCTGATGCCGGGGAAGGAGAAGGCAGGAGGCGCCTGATAGATCGGCTTCCCGGTGGTGATGTCGACCACGCTGTCGCCGACGGTCCGGAAGCGGTCACCAGGATCCATCGGCTTCGGGAACAGGCTGGCCGCCGCAGCCTTGGCCCCGGCTTCCGGGAAGGCGCGCATGAACAGCGCCTTCTGGTCGTCAGGGGCCTGGCTCTGCCGGCCGGTGTCCCACGTGATGCCCGTGGTGGGGTCGAGCCCGCCCAAGAGCGCCGCCTGGGCGGACTTCTGGCCGGCTTCCTCGGCCTTCTTCTCCTTGCGCTCCTGATCGGCCTGCGCCAGCCGCTGCATGCCCAGCAGGGCCTGCACGCCGCCGCCCTGCAGACCCTGCCGCGCCGCGCCATAGTCCTGGAGCCCGGCGCCGAGCAGGGCGAGGGCTGCCGTCCACCCGCTGCCACCCAGCAGCGGCGGGTTGCTATAGGGGTCGATCGCCATCACGCGGCCTCCGTCGCCAGATCATAGTTGACCATCTTGATGCCCTCCGGCGTCTCGCTGACGGCGGCCGGCCGGACAGCCTCCACCTCGTCGGCCATGACGCCGATGTGGACCGGGCCGCCCCAGGCATAGCGGTAGGCGTAGACGGCCAGCCCGTTGTCGAGCGCGCCGACGCGGCGGATATCGGTCTTCACTCGGCGGTCCGAGAACAACGAGGCCGCCGCCAACGCGAGGCTTCCGACGGTTTGCATGGTCTGTGCCCCACCGCTCCCGCCGCCCGAGCTGGTCTGCGTGCTGGGGAGCGAGCCTCCCAGCGGGATCTGACGCACCTTCAGCATCTCCACCGGGTAGCCGATGCTGCGGAGGTACTGCTCGTACTGGCTGTCAAGCTGCTGCTGAGCGTTCGCCTGCTGCTGGCCGCCGGTCCCGAGCAGGGCGCCGGCCCGGTTCAGGTCGTAGTTCTGCTGGCCCAACAGCGCATTGTTGCGGGCCGTGGCGGATTGCGCCATCTGGCCGGCGGCGGACAGCTTGAGCTGCCCCTCCGACAGGTCCTTGGCCTGGTTCGCCTGCTCGGCGGAGAGGCGGAGCTGGCCGAGGCTGAGATCCTTGGACTGGTTCGCCCGATCGGCCGTCAGCCGGTTGGTGATGTCGCTCAGGGCCGCCTGCTGGGCGGTGGTGTAGCCGGTGTTGTAGAGATTGGCCGTGGTCTGGGCCAACGTGTCGCCATAGGCGCGGTTCGTCTCGGCCTGCGCGACACCCTGCCGGCTTCCGCCGTAGGCGCCCTGCGACATGGCCTGCGACCCGACGTTCTGCAGGGCGATCTGGTTCTGCCGGTTGATCGCCTGCGACGTGGTGTTGACCACATTCCCGATGTACGGGTTCATGTAGTCGTTGAGGTTGGTGTCCTTGAGCTGGCCGGCGGCGACGTCGCGAGCCGAGAAGGTCGTGCCGACATCGCGGGCCGAGAAGTTGTTCGCGAGGTTCGACGCCTCGTCCCACCCGAAGCCGTTCTGCAGGAAGTTCGCCCCATTGCCGGCGATCTGGCGCGTCAGGTCGAAGCCGGCCGTCTGGTCAGGTGTGAAGTCGGCGACGAGCTGCCGCGTGTCGTAGCCGCCCTGCCGGCCCTGCGCCTGGCCCGTCGTCTGCCAGTCCTTCAGGGCGTAATCGGCTGCCGACATAGGCGTGCCGCTGGTGCCGGACGTCCGGCCCTCGTTCTTGCCATAGTTGTCGTAATGCCACTGGGCATAGGCTTCCGGCGTGCTGAACTGCGGGCTCCCGGCGTACTTCGCCGCCTCGGCCGCGACGTCGGCGTTGTTCTTCAGGTAGGCGCCCGGGTCGAAGGTGCCGGCGCCCGCGTTGAAGTCGCTCAGGTACTTCTGATACCCCTGCGCGACGTCGGCGTTCTGCTTCAGGTAGTTGTCCGCGTTGAATGGCTTGCTGTAATCGTAGTAGCCGGGGTATGGCTGGCTGGCGATGTCGTTCGCGACATTCACGTTGCCCTTGATCGCCGCCAGGATCTCGGGTGGATAGGTATTCTGGACCGTCTGCTTGCCGCCGCCCTTGGACATTTTCAGATCTCCTTCTCAAGAACGACGCACGCGCGCCGGTAATCCTTCAGCACGCGCTCCCAGCCAAACCGGCCGCCGCATTGCGCGCGGGTGCAGCCCAGGCGCTTCGCCCACGCCTCAATGACGGGCTTCATCGCGAGCAATTCCTCCAGGTCGCCGCCGACGAGGAAGAAGTTCACGGCCTTCAGCCGCGGGTATGTGCAGATCTCGGTGACGATCGCCGCCGACTTGCCCGGCCAGAACTGCAAGTTCCCGGCGAGGCAGCCCTCCCGGATGTCCTCGATCAGGTGCGTGCCGTGGGCATGCTCCAGCGCTGCCGCAAGCCATGGCTCGCAGCGCGCCCACTGTTCGTCGAATGGGCTCATCGGATGAACCAGCGCTCCACGGTTTCGCTCGCGTCTGCGAGCTTGCGCCAGCGGCTGTTGACCGGCTGGCCTGCGGTTATGGCGACTTGCCCGAGCAAGCCGACGATGACCCACTCGGGCCGCTGCTCGCGCGGGGTGTAGGGTCGGTCGGGGTCGAAGGCAGGGCTCAGGACCCGGGCGCCGTCGCCGTCGAGCGCCGGAGCGTCGTAGGCGTCCCGCAGGTATTTGCCGCTCCAGTGGTTCCAGGCGGCCGCACCCACCACCGTGCTCGTTCCCACCGGCCGGATCACGCCGATGATGTCGTCGGGCGGATCGTCAGCCGTCGCCGGCCGCACCCTCTCGCCCACCAGCACCACCGTCGTGCCGACCGGGATCGCATCGCCGGACAGGCTCTCGAAATACTCGGCGTAGTCGGCGGGGCTCGACATCGTCGTTCCGCCGTCGCTCGCCACCTGGCCGGCGCCGTTGACGACGAACTCGGTGTCGGCGCCCGATGCGAAGTTGCTCTGGCAGACCAAGAAGTTGTAGGCCGACGACCCCGATCGGTCGCACATGAGGGCGTGCAGGCTGCCGCTGTAGCTGCCGTTCTGCACGTAATACTGGGCGAGCGTGCCGGAGGAGCCGAACTTCTGGGCGTAGAGGGCCACGCCGCTGTCCGCGCGGAACTGCCCGGCGTAGCCGCCGCTGGTCACGCTGCCATAGACGCCAGCCTTGTCTCCCTGGCCCACGACCCCATAGCCGCCGTCGGACTTGCCCCAGACCCCAGCGTCGCCCGGCGCGCCAGCCCCAGACGACCCGTTGTGGTAGCCGTAGACGCCGCGCGCGCCGACGTTGGAGGCGATCCCATAGACCCCATTCGCGCCGCCCCGGCCGTAGACCCCAGCGTGCGTGCCGTCGCCGCACTCGCCCCTGACCGCGTCGTTGGTGGCCGAGACGCCGTGCACCGCATAGCCGCCGCTGCTGTTGGCCGCCACGCCCTTGCCGCTGCCCGAGGTCTGGACGTCCAGGCCGTTGCCCGCGAAGCTGCCGTTGTTGCAGATGACGCTGACGCCGCCACCGGTGCCGGACTGCTCGAAGCGACCCGCGAACGTGCCCGCCGAGGTCTGGAAATAGGCGAGCTGCTGCGTGCCGCCGGTGATGCTGATCCTGCCGCCGAGGATCTCCGCGGCGTAGAGGGTCAGGTCGACGGCGATCTCGCCGGCCGTGATCTTCGACGCCGACAGGTTGGCGATGTTGGCATCGTTGACGATCAGGTTGTCAATGCGAGCCTCAATCGCCTCGATATCGCCGGCCAGCAGGCTCAACACGATGGCGTCGCCAGCGACCACCCGGTTGGCCAGGACGAGCGTCGGAATGTCCGTCTGCGCCAGCTTCACCGCGCCGTCGACGAGGTTCTCCGTGTCGATCTTGACGATCTTCGCGGCCCGGCCGAGTTTCGGCACGACGCCCGGGGGGGCGGCCGGGCTCACATAGACGTTGCCGGCGCCGTCGACCGCGGTGTTCGACGGGCCGGGCGTCAAGGATGCGATCGCCTCCCGCAGCGGCGGCATCAGCCGGTCGAGATACTGCTCCGCCGGCTCGTTCGCGCCGCGGATAGGCAGAAGCGCCATGTCACACCCCTTCGCCTTGCTCGATCACCTCGTATAGGGCGTCGAAGTTCTGCGGACGGATGGGATAGCCGCCATCGGAGCCTTCGACGAGGTAATCGCCCGGTCGACCGACGAGCTTGGTCTGCCGAAAAGCGCGCTCGAACGGCTCGGTCAGGATGCACGCGTCGAGAACGCGGCCAGTTTTGCGACATTTCACCTTCATCAGATGCGCCCTCCTCGGGATCCGTACAAATCGAAGCCGCTCAGCGCCCAATCAGCACCGACCGTGTCGGACCTGACTTCCAGCGTCAGGAACCGCCCGGACTTGCGAAGGCGGATCGGCTCGAAGCCGTCGTCAACGGTCAGCCAATCCGACCAGGATGGCGTGTCGTCCAGGTTGTTCTGCCCGCCGAGCCGCACCTTGACCGTCCCGGCCAGCCGGCGGAGCTGGAGGCTCAGCGTGTCGATGTAGGACCACGCCCGCGCATCGTCGGCGGCGAACGGCCTGGTCTGGACGTAGGCCACCATCGCCACGCCCGCGCCCGCATCGACGCCGACGTTGTGCGTCCACAGCTTGCCGGCGGAGATGCCGATCGGATACCTGAAGGCCCCCAGCCGCGGCACCCAGGCGCTGCGGCCATAGTCCTCGATACTCCACGAGGCATTCGGGATCCGGAAACTGATCGTCACCGTCGGCTCACCGGTCCCGATCGTCGGCAGCGACCACTTGACCGCTTCCGTCGATGCGTCATAGGTGGCGCAGACCTTCGAAAGCTGCGTCGTGTCGAGGCTCTCAGCGATCCACGACCGCAACGCCGGGGTGTCGAGGTACTCGTAGGTCACGCCGTCGGTCTTCCAGACGCCGGCCTGGCCGAAGCCGTAGAGGATGCGGTTCACCTCGACGACGCTGGTTTTCCCGACCGCGCCGATGCCGCGCAAAGCCGGCTGGACGCCAAAGTAATAGGGCGCGCCGGTGTAGCTGACGACGTACATGTCGGCTTTGCCGAACACGGCGATGCTCTCGCCCCAGGTCACCGCGGCCTTGATCTCTCCGTCCATGTCCCTGATGGGCAAGTCGCCGGCCGAGTTGGTGTCGGTCGTCTCCCAGGTTTCGGGGTTGTCGGCATCGCACCACGCGAAGGTGCTCTTGCCGTTGCCTGCGTCCCAGCCGGTCAGGTTGAAGGCGAGAATGTGCGGGCCGCGCCGGACGAAGATCTCCGCCGTCGAGAAGTTGACGCCAGCGAGCGGGGCAAAGCTGCCGGTCGCCTTCCAGATTTGCGGCGCGTCACGGCCGTTCGTCGCCAACTCCCAGTTTCCGAAGCGCTCGAACGACCACGCCGTCGCCGGGTGCGTGCTGGTCTCGTCTTCGTAGCCGGTGTACCCGGTTCCCAGTTCCGTGACGGTCGCGCCGTTCCAGGCGTAGAGCTTCGTCTGGTCGCCGAAGAAGACGCGGCTGATGCCGGCCTCGTCCTGGAGCGCGTCCGCCCCCCGGATGACGCCGGTTGCGCCGCTGTCGACCACGGACACCCAGCCGGCCAGCTTCTCCGGGCCGCCGTCCTTGAAGATCACATTCCGGCCGTCGCGCCACAAAGGGCAGTCCAAGGCGTGCGTGCCCTTGAACAAGCCGCTCTCGGTCAAAGCGTTGGCGCGGATCGAGATGAGGGGGATGCTTGGCATCTTGTCGCGTCCTCAAGGGGCGGCGATCAGCAGTCCACGGCGCCGGAGAACTCCGGCAAAGCCTTGATCGCCGCATACACATCCGCCCGAGACGGATCGCCGGAGCCGAGATCAGAGAAGGGGATGCGCATCTCGCATACCGTCATAGCGGATGCGCCAGAGTGCCGCGCCTCGTCGGAGGCGTATCCGAGCACGGCCACCTCGGCGAACCCTGCCTGATAATCGAGCCTCAATGCGCCGACGCGGTGATAGGTGGCCGGAACGCCAAACGCCGACCGCGTCTCTTGATGAAGAGCCATCGCGCCATCCCTCAGAACGGTGTCTGTGAAAGAGATCGAGAAACCTCCATCCAGACGCTTCCGTTGTAACGGAACGTCAGAACGTCGGCCTTGTTGTTCAGGGAAGTTGCAGTGAAAGAGCCGCCAGCAAAGCGTATGTTTGCATTCCATCCGGCGACGGTATAGTTACCGCCGTTGTATACGAGGCGCAGCGTTAGCTCTTGACCTGCTTTCCCGTTCGTGAAATCGACGGAAGTAACATTTCCTGTAAGGCTGTAGTTCTGGAAACTGCTCTTTGATGCGTCGATAGTGGCTGCGCCAGAACCTGCCTGACTAAAGTATGTGTCGTAGTGGACGCCGTCCTTTGACACACCCGAAGCGGTGGTGGTATCCGCCCGGCGCCACGTCTCCAGGTCCCCGGTCTGGCCGGTCTGCTGCGTGGTGCGCGTCGAGAACGCCCAGGTGTCCTGGGCGCTCTGCTTGATGTCGAAGCCGGTAGCCGGCGGCACGCCACGCGACGTGTACCCGTCCTGGCCGTGAATGTAGATGTCGCGGATGCCTTCGCAGTAATAGACGCGCCCGGTTGTGTGTGGAAAGAACGATGCTCCGACGACAAGAACCTTCTGCCCTGAGCTACCGATGTGAATGGGGTTGTGGGTCGAGTAATCGCCCGCAACGAACGCGTCCCAACCGCCGACTTTCTTCGTCTCGAAGCGTGTTCCGTGGATGTCAAGGCCGTTGATCGCCTTGAACACCATTTGATTTTGCCCATTCGACGGCGCCTCACACGAGCCACCAACGAAGGTCCACTGACTGTGCGATGCCTCGGTGTAGACGCCATGCAGGCAGGCGCCCCACTCGGCATCCACGAAAGTCAGCGCGTTGACCTCCGCGCTTGTCGGGGCGACGTACACGCCATAGCCGGCGCTGAACACCCGCGTCCCAATCCACGTCCCGAAAGCCACGTAATCGCCAGATGCGACGTCGAACTTGTACCCTATGCGCGCCGTCGTCCCGGCATAATCTGGAAACAGAACATGAACGTTGTCAAAGACGAAGTTCTGCGACGAACCGCCGAAGAAAAAGGCTGCGCCATCACCAGTCATTTGCACGGCCATATGACGGAACGAGAAACCATCTGTCCCGGCGCTGATCGTGATCGCGTTCCCGGTGCCGGTATAGTGCAGCACCGTCTCCAGTCCGGCGCCGTACAGATGAACGGATTGGCCCAGCGTGAGGCCGGTCCCGAATTTGTAGGTTCCGGCCGGCAGGAATACAGGCTTTCCGCTGTCAAATGCGGCCTGAAGCTGCGTCGAGCAGTCAGCGACGCCGGTCGGGTCGCACCCGTAATAGTTCAGGACGTTCGCCACGTCACCCCAGCGATCCGCGAGCGTTCTGGCCGCAGTCCCGTCAGTAGCCGTCACCGCGGCGCCCGAGACGGCATCCACGTCCAGCTTGGCCGGCACGATGTCGCCCAGGCGCTCACCCCCCACCGTCGCCTCGTCGACGGCCGGGCCCACGACGTCGGAAACGCCGGTGATGACATCGCTCCATGTGGTCGTCATGGCATACCCTCACGGCACGTAAGAGGTTGGGCGTATCGCGAGCGCGGAGCCGGATTGCGCCGCCCGGGCATCGGAGGCCATGAGGCCGTCCATCGCAGCCTTGTAGAGGGCGCCCCAGGTGATGATCCGCTCGTCTTCGCGCAAGAACGGGGCGCTCTGCATCAACGTGCCCCACAGGTACAGGTCCGGCGCAGCGGCGAAGAGAGCGTTCGTTCCATCCTCGGCGAGCGGCGGCACCTTGGCATAATAGGTCATCTCCAGGGTCGGGGAGCCGCTCGGCGTCGGGTAGAACTGGAACTCCCCGCCCTTGATCGTGTAGTAGGCCGGCGTCCCCGCCTCGCCCCCGGCCTTCAGGGTCGCCATCTGCTGCGGCGTCACATACTCCAGCACCACGACAGGCGACGCTGAGACGGTCAGGGACACCGCTTCAATCCAGTCGGGCGGCAGCGCCTCGTATTCCTCGTCCAGCACGGCGGTGGCGCGCTTGATCTGCAGCCGGAGCCGGAGCCGCCGACCAAAGTCGGCCTCGGCGAGCACAACGAGGTCCGGGATGACTGCGGTCAGGTCGTCCCGGTTCAGCCAGGACGCCGCAGACGCCAGCAGGTCGGCATACGAGGCGAGCGCCATGTCAGTGGGCCTTCTTCAGCGGCGCGACGATGTCGCCGGGGGCGGTCAGCAGGTACCGCCAGTCGGGGTCATGCAGGCGCTTCCAGACCGCATCGGCGTGGTCGGGGTCGTAGACGTTCAGGCCGTCTTCGTTCAGCCACTTCATGACGATGATGTCGGGGATGTGAGCCTGCCGCTTGAGGTTGCGGTCGCGGCTGTAACCGTCGTTCTCGTTCGCCATCTTCTTGTTGAGGTCGATGGCGGCGCCGACGTCCTGCCGCTGCTCGATCAGGAACGAGCCGTCGGGCTGACGGGTCGTCCATACCTCCATGCCGTTCTCGCGCCGGCGGAGGAGCTGCGGGGCGGCGCTCAACCGAGCCTCAACACCTGCTCGTTGGCCTCCAGGATCGCGGCGTCCTCAGGCGTGACTTCCACGATTTCCTTGAAGCCCAGCGGCTTGCCGTTGGCCCACGGCTGGGTGTGCACGATGCACTGCACCTTGACCAGCGCCAGAGCGGCGTCGGTCTTCTTCGGGTCGGCCATGTCGATGCTCCAGAAAGGCGAAGGGCGCCCGGTGAGGGGCGCCCTTTCGCAAGGTCCGGCCCGGGGCCGGGGAGGAACTGGTTACGTCAGGTCGGCGATCAGGCCGTGGGCCTTCTCGTTGGTCATTTCGAGGGTGAATTCCTCGATGACCTGGAACTTGTCGGCGTCGCCGGTCTTCGCCAGCATCTCCGTGAACATCTTCCGGAGGTTGGCCTTCTTGACCATCTTCGGGTCGATCAGCAGGGCCGTGCGGTTCCGCTGGAAGATGCTCGGCACGACGGACAGCTTGCCGAAGTTGGACAGGTAGACGTCAGCGCCGCCGACGATCGTCACCTGGGTGTCCTTCGGATTGTCGACGCGGTTCAGCGCGATGCCGGTGAAGGCCGAGAACGCCGTCTTCTGCGCCGGCCCCAGGAACAGCATCGTGGGCTTGCCGCCGTTGGCGAAGCACGACTGCATGACCGTGTCGAGCTGCGACTGGGCGAAGGCGCGCTGGGTGCCATCGGTCGGAGCCGCGACGGTGCCGCCGGAGAAACCGCCGTTGGCGCCCGAGGTGCCTCGGCTGACGTTGGAGGTGATCCAGCTCTCGAAGCCGGCCGCGGTGGCGGCGGTGGTCGAGTTGCCGGCGGACGAGGCGGTGTTCTGCAGCAGCGTCGCTTCCACGTCGCGGCGCAGCTCCAGGCCCTTCAGGATCTTCTGCTCGTCCAGCTCGTCGGAGACGCCGGCCACGTCGACCGCCTGGGCCGAGCCGGACACGGTGCCGGACTTCTTGGCGATCTGCAGCCTGTTGCCGACGCGCACGCGCGGGGTGGCGGCCTGGGCCGTGGTGTCGTCGCCCTCGACGCAGGCGTTCGAGGCCGAAGCGGCGGCGAGCGCCTGCGTCTGCCACTCGTGATATCGGGCGGTCGCCTTCGACTTGCCGATGTTGCTCTGGAACTGGACCTCGGTGATGTCGATTTTCGACACCACGTCCGACAGATCCTCGCGAATGCCGACCTGGGCATAGGTCTGCACGGTGTTGGTGGGGGCTGCCATTTTTTACTGCATCCTCTTGGCTCGGAGGAGGGCGACGGCGTCTTTCACGTCGCCACTGCGCTCCAGACGTTTGACCAATGCGTCACGGTTCTGCGTGTCGGTGCGGCCGGACGAGGTGCCGGGCCGCTGGACCTGCGGGACGGGCTTGGCGGCGGACTGCACGCCGGCTTTGGCGCGGTCGTAGAGCATCGCCTTGCGGGCCAGCACGACCAGGCGGTGGTCGTCGATGCCGTTCAGCAAGGTGTCGTCATAGCCGTACTCCTTGCCGAGATACGCCATGACGTCGCCGAACTCCTTCTTGGCGGTCGCCGGCTCTTTCCAGCCTTCGATCGCGTCGACGAGCTTGGCGTTCTCCTCCGCGAGCTTGGCGGCGTGGCGCTGCTGCTGCTGCTGCTGCACCTGGGCGGTCACCCGCTGATGCTCAGCCATCGCAGCCTGCAGCTTCTGCGCTCTGGCATCCCAGTCAGCCTTGGCTCGGACATAGCCGGCCGGGTCTTCCTGGGCGAGGCGCTGCCAATCCGGCTCCGGCCCCATGTTCGCCTGCAGATCCTTCGCCAGGAAGGCGAGGTTCTGCGCATACCGTGCGCGCTCAGCTTCCACCGCGGCGGTCTGGGCCTCTGCGGCCTTGCGCGCCTCGGCGGCTTCGGTGGTCTTCGCCTGGAACGCGCGGTCCCGCTCGCTCTCCCGTCGCGCAACGACCTGCTGCACCTCGGGTGGGGGCGCGAGAAAGGCATCCTGATCGGCTTTCGACCACGACTTGGGCGGCTCGATGGCCGGCGCTTCCGCCGGTTCGGGCTCTCCCTGGTCGCTCGGCGCTTCTTCGTGCGCCTGCTCCGCCTCGGTGGCGGCATTCTGGGCCGGCGGCGCCTGCTCCGTGACGGGCGGCGGCTCGCTGGCGGGTGTCTCGGGCTCCTGCCGGGCGCTGCGCAGCAGGCCGACGGCATCGGAGACGGAAAGGGATGTATCGGCGGCCGGTGCGGCGCCTCCCCCATCGTCGGGGGCGCGCAGGATCATCAGCCGGACGGCTCGGACAGGACTGGTCACGCTCTATTCTCCGTGGATGGGCTGGTCAGATCAGGCCGAAAAGCTTCTGCCGCTCGCCCATCCGGGCGATTTCGGCCGCTTCGGCGTCTGCCAGCTTCCCGTGTGCGGCCACTTTCTCCAGGTGGGCCTTGACCTTCCCGACGATCTGCACGGCCTGCCACAGCCGCTCCCGCGCGTCGGTGTCGCGGGCGCCGGTGGAGCGCCACCCGGCGATGTAGTCCGCCTCCAGTTGGGCGAAGGCCTCGACCAGCAGCGGGTCGTCCAGCAGGCGTTGCGCATGCTGGCCGCGGTTGATGTCCTCTTGCAGGTCAGCCAACCTCGCCTCCCATCCGCACCGGCTGGATTGCCGCCCTGGTCTGGGCGTTCAGCGCCGCGGTCTCCCGCTGGAGCTGGATTTCCGCCACCATGCGCTCGCGGGCGAGCTGCATCTCGGCCTCCATCTGCTGCTGCTTCAGCGCAAATTCCTGCTGCATCTTGGCCCGCTGCAACTCGATGTCGGATTGGGCCTTCTGCTGCTCCAGTTGCAGCTTGGCCTGCGCCTCCATCATCTTCGGATCGGGCTTCGGCTGCTCTGGCGGCGCCTGCGACGGGTCGGTAAAGTACGGGTCGACCGTCTTCAGGCCGCTCAACTCGACCAACTTCTTGAGGGTGTTGAAGACGTTCTCCGTCTTCACCAGCCCCATGCCGCCCGCCATCAGCGCTTCCTTCTGGATGCCCAGCAGGTTCATCAGGCTGACGGTCTGCGCCTCCTTCGTCCCGTGGCCGATGCCCACCGTCACCGTCAGGTCGTTGCGGGTCTTCCACTGGCGCGGGCTCACCGGGACCCACTGGTTTCGCAGCTTCACCGTCCGTTCGGCGCTGTCGTGGCTCCGGATGACGTGGTGCAGCAGCCAGAACAGATCCTTGATGCCGGTCTCCGCGAAGATGCGGGCGATCAGCTTGATGCGGGCCTGGGCCGCCGTGAACGCCTGGGCGACCGCGGTCGCGCTCTGGTTCTGGAGCGCGTTGGCGTCCAGCCCCTGGCCCTGTCGCGTCACGCCGGTGCGCTGCTCGCGGACCTGATCCACATACTCGATCAGCGGCAGGACGTTGTTGCCGATGGGCGTGCTCGGGATCGGCACAAGGCCACCCGGCTGGCGGGTGCGGATGATGCCGCCCGGCCGGCTGGTCAGCAGATCGTCGAGCGTCTTGTTGCCGGCGTGGCTCTCCGACACCTCCATGCGCTGGTTGTTCGCCAGGGCGGCGTTGTCGAGAAGCTGGCGCAGCAGGAAAGTCTTGATGCGCTGGATCTCCATCACGAGGTCGGCGATCGACCGCCCGAAGAAGCGGTGCGTGACCGGGACCGGCGTGATGGACGCGAAGGGCATGGCCTCCACCGGCTCATTGTCCGGCTGGCCGCCCTTGGTCAGGACGGTTTCGGAGGTGCCGGCCGTCGTGATCTTGCGCAGCTCGGCGACGCCGTCGCCGTCATAGTCCAGGCGGACGTAATGCTCGGTGACCTCGATCTCGCGCATGGAGCGGTTGATGTCGCCGGCATAGCTGTCTTCCTCGCCGTCGCGGCGGGACAGGGCCTCTTCGGTGTCGGCGTCGCCGGCAGACGGCAGGCTCTCCACCAACTCCCGGTCATACCCCGCCTCGATCAGCTCCGACACGCTGCGCCGGACCTTGTGATAGCAGTAGGGGCTGTCCTTTATGGTCTTCGCCCGGCGGCTGATGCCGAACTCCTCCGGCGGCACGCAGGCGACCTTGGCGCAACCGTAGGGCTTGCGGCGCATGACCGTGACGTCGTGCGTCTTGGCCGGCGGCAGCGGCGTCAGAGCCGTCCCGCCCATGGCCGCATCGGCGACCGATCCGCCGCGCTCGGTGTGCTCCACCACCTCCACTTCGGGATCCGAAGCGATCAGCGCATAGACGTCGTCCGGCAGGTCATAGAAGGTCTCCCGCTCGGCGGTCTCGCCGGCCTCCCACCACACCTTCCACACGCCGTTCTTCTGCAGCAGCGCGTCCTTGATGCCGCTGTACAGCAGCATGAAGCCGTCGTTCTGCTGCATGAAGACGTGGTTGACGTAGTCGGTCTCCTGCTCGGCCGCCTCCTCGTCCTCCGGCCCGACCGGCTCGAAGCGCACGACCTCGTCGCCGGAGCAGAACACCTCGATCAGCGACGGCATCAGCCCTTCGACCGTGTCGGCGACGTCCGTCGAGACCGCCTTGGAGCGGTCCTTGGGCGGCACCATGTCCGGCATCTCGCCCAGGTAGTAGTCCATCGCGCCCGACCGCTCCTTGGTCAGGTCGCCGGAGACGGACGAGCCGAGCGCGGACGCCTTCTCGGCCTGAAGGATGGCCTTCATCTGCTCGGTGGTCATCGGCATGTGGCGGGTCTCCAGGCTCAGGCGAGGCCGAGCGGCGAGTAATTCAGGTCGCGGCTGAAGTTGGCGCTTCCGGACGGCTCTTCGTACGCCACGCACATGAGCCCGAATGCGTCGGATCCGTGCGATGACCAGTCGTGCTCCGGCCCCAGGCCGATCTGGCGTGTTGGGTCGCGCTTCTCGTGGTAGGCGCCAAGGGCGGACCGACCAGGCTCCGTCGGCTCCTCGTTGAACCAGCAACGCGGGAACAGCCGGCGAGCGGCCTCGATGCGGAACATCGCGGCGCCGCGCCCCTGGTTCGGGATCACGGTCACGTCGTAGCCGGCATCCCGCAACGCGCTCTCGTAGGAAACCGCGAACACCTTGTCGTTCGTCGCGCCGTCATGCGGCAGCCAGATTTTCGCCTTGCCGGGCTCGTAGCCCTGCTGGCGCATCCACGCCACATGCGACGCCAACGGCTGCCCGACGGCCTCGTAGTAGTTCAGGACGCGGATTTCCTTGCCGATGAACTGCACGGCCCACAGCGCGAAGGCGTCGGCCTTGGCGCCGGTGCCGCCGATGTCGACGAACAGGCGGACCGTCATCAGCGGGTCAGCCGCCACGCGGCCAATCCGCCCCTGCTGCTTCGCCGCGGTGAGCGAGGCAGCGAAATAGGCGCCCTCAAACACCGTCTTGAAGCCCCCTTCCCAGATATGCTCGTACTGGTCCGGCCGCTCGCGCTGATCGCGCTGACGATCGCGCTCCAGCTTGGCCGGAAAGCGTGGATTGTCCCGCCAGTTGATCTCCACGACCTTGAACCGCGGGTCCTTAGCCTCCCGGAACCGCTTGTGCGTGGCGCTGGTCTTGCGCTCCGGGTTCCAGGTGACCCACAGTTCGCTGTCCTCTTCGCGGAGCGTCGGGATCAGCTTCGTCCAGGCCTCCTCCGTCACCGGCTCGGCCTCATCGACCCAGCACAGCAGGATACGAGCCTTGGACTTGATGCTGTCGATGTTCCGATCCAGGCCGCTGAACTTGTAGGCGACGCGACCGCATTTCGTCCGGACGTATTTCTCTCCGATCTCGAAGTGATCGTTGAGCCACGGTTCCGACTGGATCGCGGCCTTGATCTCCTCCAGCGAGCTGTCGTCCAGCGAGTTCATGAACTGGCGGGCGCAGAGGATGATGCCCTCTCGACCGGCCATGCTCCACATGTAGGCGCGGACGGCCGACATCTTGGCGAAGGAGCGGGTCTTGGCCGATCCGCGCCCTCCATATGCCCCGCGCACGTCCGCCTCGCCCTGGAACACCGGCAACAGCTTCTCAGGGATCTCGATCTTCGCTGTTGCCATCGGTCAGGGCCACCAGTTCGATGCGGGTCACCGTGTTGATCGGCCCGCCCCCCGGTCCGGAGTGCTGGGCCTCGATGCTGGACAGCTTCGGGTGGACGTACGGCGCTGCAGCCTTCGCAGCCTCCAGCTTCGTCGCCGTGTCCGTGGCCTCATGCATGATGTCCAGCAGCACTTCGAGCGGGCTCTTGCGCTCGGCGATCGCCCTCTCGGCGATCTCACGCGTCCGCTTCGTCGCAGAGCCCGGCTTGCGGCCGGCGCCCTGTCTCGCACCCCCGCGCGCCATGATGATTTCCTTTGATTGAGTTCAGCCGGACTGATTTCCGGGCAGGTTTTCAAAGCGCCGGTCGGCGGTGGTCAGCAGGTCGTCCCGCCCATCCCCATCGGACAGCCGGGCGACATGCAGGCATAGCCATAGACCTTGTTGTGGTCGAACTTCATGCCGCATTTTCCGCACTGGACGCCCTTCTTCCCCTCCGGCTTGGCGGGGACGAGTTCATAGTCCGGGTCGGGGACAATGCCGGGCTGCGGCGTGGCCTGCGCAGAGGCGCGCGCCATCAGTTCGTCCAGCATCCTCTGTCGGTCGTTCATGTCAGCTCCCTTTGTTCTGGCGGTGCTCCCACCACAGTCCGAGCACCGCCCACAGAAGGAGCGGCGACCAAATCGCAAGGTGGCACAGGAACTCGCCCAGGATGTCGAGCATCGCGGCTCCCCTCCATCAATCTCCCCGGCACCCTCTCCAGCGCCGGCCGCAGCCGCTCGGTCACGCGCTCATAGGCGCGCCGCTGCAGCTCCTGCCTCACCCCCTCCACCACGGCCAGCATCTGCGCCAGCACGCCAGAGGGGACCCCGAGCAGGTCAGTCATCGTGGTCCACGTAGACCATGGACAGCACGAACAGGATCATCGCCATGGCCATCAGGATCAGGTCGGCGCTCATGATTTCGCCCTCCACTCCCGATAGGCCACGGCCAGCCGCAGCCCCAGCAGGAGCGCGCCGCCGGCAGCCATGGAGCCCTGATAGCCGTAATGGATCAGGTCGAGCCACCAGGGCGAGGACAAGGCGCCCGCCGCGGTGGCGATGTCGGTGACGGCTCGCGGCATGCGGGGCCTCCAGAAACGCGGAAACCCCGCGCGGCGGTTGCCGGCGGGGCTCTTCACGGGCGCGCTTCGCGCCTGAAACTGTCAATACACCCGAGATTACTAACAAATCGTAAACGCATAGGGGGTAGAGCGTGAAAATCGACGGACGCGGCATGACCATCGGGGGCCGTATGGCTGTCGCGGGCTCGCGCGAAAAATGATCACGCCTGCGGGAATTCCCTCTTGCGTCTACTCTCTGCTGAGAGTATATCTATCACATCAAGACGACGGAGGCGACGATGGCCAACCTGATCACCAGCCAGCACTACCTGAACGACGAAATCGTTGAGGAGAAGCGCGCCGCTCAGGACTACGTCGTCACCCTCTCCCCCGAGTTCGAATATGCTGGCGAGCGGTATCAGGTCATCATCGACGGCACCCATTCGCTGGCCGCCGCTCTGCTGGACGGCGTCGAGCCGGAAGTCGAAGTTGCCGGCCGCGAGAACGACACCATCAGCCTGCTGGAGCGTGGCAACATCGAAGGCTTCCTAGAAGCCCAGTGGACCGATGGCGACTATCACCACTTTGGCCTGGAGTTCGTCGAGACCGGCCGCCCGTGCCTCGTCTGGTAATCACCGCCCCACAAGGAGACAGAGCATGACCACGATAGAAATCGTCTCGACCTATGACAGTCAGGTCAACGCGGCCACCGGGAAGATGGTCGCCAAGCGCCACCAAGCCGATTTTGAGCCAATCCGGAAATCCGGTCAGTATACCCTGGGATGGGCAACTGTCGGCGATCTACGCTTTCCTGCCATCACCACGCCATTCACCCTCTCTGCCAAGCACGGCGGCGGCGTATCCGTCCTGACCGTTTCTGACTGGCAATCCGATTGGTCATGGGTCGATCTCACCGATGATGAAAGCCTGAGGCAGATGATCACCACCGGGTGCGGGAAAATCTGCAACCCGGCGACGATGGGGGATAGTGACGTCATCGCCAACAGCTTCATCGATTGGGACGCGCTTAAGAAAGATGATAGCGAATGACCGGCCAAGACCTCCGCGCTGCCCTCGTCCGGCTCTACGGAGAGGGCAGCGACTACCATCTGGTAGAGGCTGCGCACTCGGACTTGGGAGCGCCAAAGAGCGGCCTGTACAAAGCCCTCCGCGGGGAGCCCATTGCTGTCAAAGTCCCTCTCGAAACCGTGCTGCGGGTCAAGGGCGCTTTCGGTTGACCGCGCGCCCCGCTCTCCACTGATGCCGCGTCACACCACCCCCACCACCTCCCATGACGTGAGCCGCGCCCGCTGCAGCTCCGCGGCCACCACCTCCATCGCAGTTTCGAACCGCTCCACGATCGCATGGCCGTGGTGCCACATTCCGACGCTCGGCCAATAGTCCAGCGGGCAATACAGCACCTCGACGCTCTCGGCCTTGTGTCCCACCACCTCGCGCCTGCCGCGGCCTCGGAACTCCCGGATCGGCGTCACCACCGCGACCCGCTCGGCCACTTCCAGGCGGTAGACGATCTGCTGGCCGGTCGCCGGGTAGACGGCCTGGCCACGGCGGGCGTCGGCGTCGGCCGGCGACGGCATGGGCTGGGGCTGCACGGTGGGCCGCTCCGGCGGACAGCCGATGCGGGCATGTTCGATGACCAGCAACCGGTCGGCCTCAGGCAGCGTCCACAGGGCGGCAATCACGGGCCCGACATCGGCGTGTCGCTCCCTGCCCAACCCCTTGTGCTGGCCGCCGTCCACCCAGCATCCCAGCTCATCGAAGCGCAGCATGTCGGCGACGCCGTCGGTCGACCGGGCGCAAGGCTCGTCGTCCCAGCCGGCGGCCTCGCCGATCGACCGCTGATCCCTGATCGCCCAGACGACCATGTCCCAGGCGGTGCCGGAGCGGGTGCGGGCGGTCACGGTCACCGGCGGGCGGGCGGCGAAGGTGGCGGGTGCGGGCATCACGGTCATGCTTCGGCTCCTTCGGCGGCCTGGAGGATGGTGGCAACGGTGGATTTGCTGATGGACGCGCCGGCGGCGGTCAGCTCGGCAGCGATGCGGCGGACGCCATGGCCGGCGGAGCGGAGCGCCAGCACCTGGGCGCGGAGGGCGATATGCCCGCTTAGATCAATATCTCCGTCATCGGTGACGGTGGCGCCTACGGGCGCCTTGCCTCCGAGGTAGCGGCCGCGGGCCTTCTGGTCGCGCTTCACGTCACGGATGCGTTCGCGGATGCGGTCGCGCTCCGCCTCGGCAAAGGCCGACGCCATTGTGAACATCAGCTTGCCCATCGGCCCGGCGGTGTCGCCGCCCAGGTCGATCAGGTGCAGGCTAACCCCCTTCGCCCGCAGGTCGGCCAGCACGCTCAGCGCATCGACCGCGCTGCGGAACACGCGGTCGAGTTTTGCTGCGATGACTATGTCGCCCGTCACCAATACTTCGAGCAGCGCCCGGCCCTCGGGGCGCTCCGCCAGGGGCTTGGATCCCGAGACGCCGCGCTCCTCGTAGACATGGGCGATGGTCAGCCCGTGCATCTGGGCGTAGCCGTCGATCATGCGTCGCTGGACCGAAAGGCTTTCGCCTTCAGAGGCTTGGCGATCCGTCGAGACCCGAGTGTAAGCGTAGACGGCCACCTTCAGCGCTCCTGTCCGATTGTCGATAAGGTATTACTGGACACCATTTCCAACCCGTTCGAGTGCAGGTGCGCCTGGACACCAGAATTCGGAGAATGAAAAACCACGGAGACTTCCAAGTATTCGTAGCATCAAACCCGTTGCCGAAATCTTGAGAGCCACTTTTTCTTCCGGAAACACTCACCCGCCAGAACTCGCCACCCCTTCCCCGCTCGCGGATGCTTTGGTGACTTCTGTGGCGAGGATCGCGCGGACCTCCAGCCCTAGCGGCGTGATGGTCCATGTGGTCCGCCCGGAGGTGCCCCAGACGCTTCTGACAAGGCACCCCACCACGCCGGCGGAGACCGTCTTCTGCGCCAGCCCATACAGCGGCGTCTCCAGTCGGCGGTCACCCTTCGCTTTCCGATCCGTCACGCGCTCCGATCCGTCGGCTGGTAGCCACAACAGAGCGCCTCGCTGGGCAGGCGTCAGGGCCGCGGCCAGATGCGCCACGATGGCGCGGCGCAGTTCCGCCGGCTTCACAGCGCCACCTCCCCTTCGCGCCGCTCGCCGGGCTTCGGGATCCGACGGAACCCCTTCGTCTCGGCCATGACGCGGCGAACCACGTCCCGGTGATCCTCCGCCTGTTCGTCGGCCGGGCTGTCGACCAAGGCCGGCTTACGTCCGGACGTGCCGCCGGTGATCTTCGCGACCATCTCAGCGACGGCAGCTTTCTGCTCCTCGGTGGCGAGCGGAACGCTGTCCACCCGCTCCGCCGGCTTGGCCTTCATGGCGGCGGCGCCCAAGCGGCGGAGGCAGTGCCGGCGGCGGGACAGTTCCTCGCTGATCGGCGCCAGCAGTTCGGCCGGTTTCGGGAACCACTTGCAGCGCAGACGGGCGGCCTTGCATGCTTGCCGGACGAGGTCCAACGGCACGTCCTCGAAGGTTTCCAGGTACACGTCGGCGATGTCGTCCCAGTTGTCCGGCGCGCCGAACAGGGCCAGCGTCTTTTCCAGCTCGACGGCGATGGCGCGGGGGTCGGCCGGGATCAGCATGGCTTCGACCGACGCGACCGCCTGGTGGACAGCCTCCAGCGGGACCGGCACGGCCTCATGGCTGACCCAATCGTCGATCCACCGCGGCAGCGAGCCCGGCTCGACGACGCTGAGTTGCCTCGCTGGCGGTTTCGCGGTGGGGAGCAGCGGGTTTTGCGGCTTGGACATGGGCGGTTCCTTCGGTCGGGGGAGCGTTCTTGGTCGCGACGGCATCGGCGACGGCGCGGTCGAAGTAGCTCAGCGTGTCGGGGGGTTTTCGGCCGGTGGAGGCGTAGCGGCGCATGGCGCCGGCGAAGACGGCTCGGCAGAGGTCGGGGTCGGCGCCGGAAGCAAGCCAGCGGTCGGCGAAGACGAGGTCGGTGCCGGCCGGGTAGGCTCGGGCCTGATGCTCGCCGTAGGCTGCGATCCGTTCGGCGTCGAATGCCCGGATCACCTCCACGCCAGGGCTGATTGCCCGCGCGCCCTCTTCGCTTCGCTTAACTTCAGTAGAGGTAAGTTCTTCCATATAGGGGGAAGAAAACCCCGCAATCTGGCTTGCGTGGTTTGCGTGGTTTTCGTCGTCTAAACCACGCAAAGGCTCTTGCGTGGTTTGCGTGGTTTGCGTGGTTTCTCCGCCGGCCAGTTCGCGGCACCGGCGGAGGTCGATGCAGTGTTCCGCCGCCCGCCCCCGGCCGCCGCGGTCGCTACCCGCGACGATCAGGATCCCTGCGTCGCGCAGCTTCTTCACGATGTACTGGACGTTGCGCGGGGACATGCCGCAGTCGTCCGCCACCTCCTGCACGCGCAGGGCGATGCCGCCGCCGTTCTCGTCCGCCTCCTGGGCGAGACGGATCAGCACCAGCTTGTCAGCGGCCGGCAGCTTGACCTTGAAGCATGCTTGGATGACGGAGGGGTTCACGGTCAGGCTACTCCGCGGCCAGCAGGTCGGGCTGCGCGGCCCGCGCCTCGGCGCGACGGGCCATGCGCTCGTATTCGGCGGCGAGATCCTCCAGACCGATCGCCGCCGCGCTGCCGCCCTTCGTGCCGGAGCGGATCAGCTTGGCGCGGCTGCGGGCGACGGAGGCGGCCAGCACCAGGCCGGGGGCGGTGTCGGGGGTCATGACCGACCCCCAGCCGCCACGCGGTCGCCCTGTGCGGTCCGGAAATACAGCAGGTCGCGCGGGACGCGCCGGCTCTCGACCAGCCCCATGCCGACCAGGCGCTCCAGCACCGGCTTGACGGCCATGGGCTCCTGCTCGGCGTACCGGGCGATGTCGGCGGCCCGGTGTGCCGTGTTGCTGCGGCTTCCGGGTGTGGCCAGCAGGACGGCGCGGGTTTCGGGGGTCATGCTGCGCCCCGCGACTTCCGAACACCCTTCGCCAAGCGCATCACCAGCAACTGCACGTCGACCGCGCCGGCCTCGTCGGTGGCGACGGACTTGACCAGCACCGTGGTAGAGATGCCGACTTCTTTGCTGACGGCCGACAGCAACTTCTGCATGTTGGCGATGGCGCCGCCG
Organism: Azospirillum picis; assembly: GCF_017876115.1. GTDB lineage: Bacteria > Pseudomonadota > Alphaproteobacteria > Azospirillales > Azospirillaceae > Azospirillum > Azospirillum picis. The sequence continues at coordinate 122,109 of NZ_JAGINO010000017.1, read as the reverse complement.
ACCGTTTCAGCCGTCAGCAGCTCGCCTTCGTTCGGGACAACCCGAAACCCGACAATGCTCTTCTCGGTCATCTGGGCGATCAGTTCGCCATCCAGTTCTTCATGGCATTTGGGGCAGGCGGTCATGCGGCCTCCTTTGGGAATTCCACAACGACCCGCCCGCCCAGCGCAGCAGCCCACAGAAACAGGGCCTCCACGTCGGGGAGCATTGAGCCGTTCTCGTAGCGGGAGAGGGTCGTTTGCGCCCGGCCCATGGACCGGGCGACTTCGTTCTGCGTCCGGCCCTGGCGGGCGCGCTCGCGGCACAAAATATTCGTGACACGCATAAGGTCCGCGCCCGCGCTCATGACCGCGCCCCGTTCTTCCAGGCATTCGCCCGGACACGGGTGGCGCGCTTCGCTGCGCTGTTGCCGCCCCGGTTGGTGCGGGCCTTGGCCGCCTCGGTGGCGATGCCCATGGCGCGGCGCTCGTACTCGACGATCATCTCGGGGGTGACGCGACAGACGGCGGCGCCCTTGGCGATGGCGGCCTCCACCATGCCGGCCAGATCGAGCGCACCTTGCCGAGCGCGGGTGTTGATGGTGCGGATCGGGAAGCCCTGCAGGTCGGTTCCGGCCATCAAGCGGCCCTCCCCCAACGGAACCGACGGCGGCGCGGCTTTTCCGCCCGGCCATCAGCCCCATGGAACGCCGCCTCGGCGAAGCCCTTCCCGAAGTGGACGGCCAGGGCGACGAGGTCGGTCAGCGTCCAACGGGCCGTGCCGTTCAGCTTGTCCATGCACTGCCGGGGCGACAGGCGCAGGATACCGGCCAGATGATGGGCGGGCTTCACCGGCGGCAGGCGACGGCGCACAGCGCGGGTGATGTTGCACAGGACGATCTTCAGCCCGGAGATCCCGCGCAGCAGTGCGGCCTTACCGCGTTGGCGGCGGGTACCACTATTACGGGGCGTGGGTTCAGAATGTTCGCCATGAACGACATGATCGAACGGCATGGCTCAGACCCCCGCGGCCAGGGTGGCGGCCAGAGCAAGCAGCAGCGCGGCCCCGGCGGTGACGGTCAGGTGCCGTGCTTCACCGCGGCGCGCCCAGCCGACAAGCGCGTTCGGCCAGGTCAGAGATGCCCCGTTGGCGGCCTGCCGCGCGCCGCCTGGATGCGGCAGGAGGCGGAGGAATGGGACGATGCCGGCCGGCCCGACCTTGCCGCCCACTGCCGGGCGACTGCGGCCAGCATTGAGCGCCGTGATTTCGCCGAGCGCCCCCTGTGCGTGCTGATGGGCCATGTCAGCGACCCTCCATGACGGCGCGCTGGTGCGCTCGGAAGGCCGCCGCCGCGGTGGTCCTCGTGCCGCCGGTCACCCGGCGGATACGGCGGAGCGCCAGCTTGACGACGGGCATGTTCATGCTCAGCCGGTCGGCAATCTCCTTGTCCATCGCGCCGTCCGCCACCAGGGCGAGGACAGCGGCATCCCTGATGCTGAGGCGGTCGATCGCCGAGTGGTCGGCTGCGTCCGCGGCGAGCGGGGCGAGCATCGCGCGGCGCGGGACGCCGAGGCGGGTCATGCCGTCCAGCACGTGGGCCTTAGCCGTCCCCTCGCTGATCTGCAGCGCGCGGGCGATCTCCTTGTTGGTCTTGCCGGCGGCGGCCAACTCGACCGCCTCGCGCTGACGCATGGTCAGGCCGCCGAGGGCATCGCGAAGGTGGCAAGAGCCACCACCCTTTGCGCCGTGGACGGACACACTACCGGTGGTATAGGAATGGGTCTGGGAGAGCATTTCCTTGTCCTTTGCTGTTCGCGAGAGCCGGCCAACGTTGGGAAGCGGGGCCGGCTCTTGCTTTGTCGGGGTTCAGGCGTCCGCCCGCTCGCGGCGGACGGGGGAAAGGCCGGCCGTGGTCTGGTTCGCCTCGGCCAGCATCCGAGCAGCAGCGGCGAGGCTGGCGGACCGGCTGCCCTCGACCGACCGGCGCAGGCTGTCCCGGAGCGCCGCAGAGCAGGCGTCCAAGCAGCTATCGCAGGCGGCCCAGTAGCAGCCGGGAGCGGCGACGGCCCGCAGGTCCACGGCCAGCCCGCAGGGGCAGCGGCAGGGCTTCATGCGGCACCATGCGTGCTGGAGGTTGCGGCCGGCGCCATGACGACGCCGGCCGCGCGTGCTACCGTGGGGTTGTCAACACCAACCACGGAGCATTCGAATGGCGACCAAGAACGAGACGACCGGGAAGAAAGCGGCCGCCGCCGCATCCAAGGTGCTGCGCGATCCGAAATCGAGCGCAGCAGCGAAGTCGGCTGCAGGATCGGCGCTGACGCAGGTCGCGCCGAAAAAGCCGAGCGGAGGAAAGAAGTAGCCTCACGCATCGTCCAAGCCCTCGCTCACGGCGCTTTGCTGGAAAGCCACGGTGACGTGTCGGTTCAGGGCGTCGTGGGCGAAGGCCGGAACCAGAGCCAAGGCGACGGCGCCTTCCCGGCAATCGATCACCGTGCGGGCGCCGCCGCGCATGTCCCAGGCCACGAGCGCATAGCCGGCGAGATCACTGCCGAACTCGGAGTGCGCAGCCTCGGCCTGCTCGCCGATCTGCCGAACAATCCGCTCCGCCCGATCGGATGCCGGGGTGAACTCTGTGATCGAGCGCGCCGCCATCACGACGCCCTCGCTTCGGCGGGAGCGCGGCGCGATGCGCGGCGTTCTGCGCGCCGGGCCGCAAGCTGCATGGCCACCTCGTGAAAGTCCTTTTCGGAGACTTTCCCGCGGGTGACCTCGCGCATGCGGGCCATGATGTCGGGTTCAGGGTACCGAAGCCCGTCCTTGTAGCGGCGCACAGCTTCGGCAGACACGCCCAGGAGGTCCCCCATTTGTGCGAGGGTGATCCGGCGCTTTTCGAGAAAGGATGCGAGCTTCATGCACCTACATCACCACAGTGGTGATATCGGCGTCAAGCCCTTCGTCACCGAAAATCACCGATGTGGTGATAGCATTGTTTTCACCGCTGCGGTGAAATTCGCGGTGATGAAGCACCCCAATCGCATGAAGGAATTGCGGGAGGCGCGCGGCTTATCGCTCCAGGCTCTAGCCGATGCGGTGAACTCGTCCCCACAGCAGATGAACCGCCTGGAGCGCGGGGAACGTCGGCTGTCCGATCACTGGATGGCCTTGATTGCGCCCGTCCTCGGGGTTGAGCCGTGGGAATTGCTGCCCGGCGCGCCGCCGAGGGCTACGTCTGACGAGGAAAAGGGGCATTTCTTCGAGATCTTCAACGCTCTGGACGGCGAGCACCGCCGGACGCTTGAAACGGTGGCCTTGGGCCTCCTTGCCGCGCAGCAAGCGAAAGGGCCGCCTTCAGAAGACGACGACGACCATCCTCGGTAAGCTGATCGTAGATGGCCTCCATCCTGCGCACATCGTCGCCTTCCACCTTCCACTCCCGTGCCATACCCGCTCACCCCTGAGTAGAACAAAATAGGAACACACTCACAACAGCCTGACACGAGATCTTCTCGAAAGATCTCGCCTATTGCTCGAAGATAGGAATGAAAACAGGTCGCGCGACGCGCCTTGGTTGGGGCGCGGTTAAGCGCAGCAAGGGGTTTTCCCCTACTGCATGCGCGGATATGTAAGTCAGCATTCCCATGTGGCCCGCCTCGTGCAAATCTGACCCGCCCCCGGAGGGCCGGACAGGTGAGTTTCGGCCTCGTGCGCACGTTGCGCCGAGACGATACCCTGGACGAGGTAGCGCTCGTTAAAGGCCGACTGGTCAGTTAGCTGCTGACCGGTCGGCCCTTCCGCCGGTGGGTGCCCGCGGATTGCTCACATCTTAGCCACACGATTATCGGTGTGTGTAGTCCAAATTGGTTACGCCATCGTAACGTGCATGCGGGGGTATGTCGGTTAGCGCCTCACGCAGCCTCGGCGCCGACACAGTTCGGCAACAATCTCGAAAATTCCGCTGCAAAATGCGAAAGCTGGCACGGCGCGCGACGCAGGATGCGAGGTGACGGATTGTGACATGCGACAGGCTGTCGCAGGGCGGACACGAAAAAGCCCGCCGGCCAGGTGGCGGGCGGGCTGTCGGGTGGGGTGAGGCGCTATTTCAGGCTGACGCCAGCGGCAACCGCGGCCAGGATCGCGCCGACGAGCACGGCGAGCACGGTCCAGAGGTAGCTCTTGCCCGGCTTTTCGGCCAGCTTCTCCAGAAGTTCGCCCTTTACGGTCGCCAGATCGGCTTTTGAGGCCGCCTGAGCCATCGCGCCGTTAAGCCGCTCGTCGATGCGGATCAGCATCGGCATGATCTGGTCGCTGAGCAACCGTTTGATCTCGCCGACATCCGTTTCAAGCTTTGCGACGCGCTGCTCCATGGGGTCGGAGTATAGTTCATCGGCAGGCGGCCTTCCAGAGAAGCCGCCGGGCCGATCGCCGCCAATGGGGGTAGCTGATCTATCGCCTCTTGATCGCCTTCTCAAAGCCCTGCTGATATCGCGCGTCGAGCGCCTCGCCCTCCTTGACGTGAGCTTCCAGCTTAGAGGATATGCTGCTCAGGCTCTGAACGGCCTCATTGAACGGCCCAATCGCTGCAGAGTTGGCGAAGAGGATCTGCCCAGACGGAGCCCGCTTAAATCGCCCGCTCTCCCGCACAAGGATAGCAAACATGTTCACTTCGGAGCGGAACTGCTGGGCCTTGAGATCAAAAAGAGATTTGAAATATGGCACGTAGTCTCTGTGCCGGTTGTCGATCCCATCCATGAGGGGCTTGGTGATTTCTACACCGTATTCGCCGGATCGCACCCCCTCCGATATGCGCGCCCTCTCCCTGGCAAACAGCACTTCAACCTGCGCCTCCGCCATCCGAGCATTGCTTTCGGCTATTATCGCCGCCTGATGCAGGCGGCGGAGATCTTCCGTGCTGGCGGACGCAACATCGATGGGGGCGTCTAACTCGGCTGGGGCTAATTTTGCGGCTGCGGCGGAGATCTCATCGATGGTCCCCTTCGCCGCATCGACCGCGATCTTAGTAATCGCGGCAAGCTTATTCCCCGGCGCCGCTTCCAGTTTAGCCATAAGGTCAAAGGGGCCGGCCGCGTTCGCAAGCAAGTCTCGGAACTGATAGGCGTCACGCGTCATCATGACTTTGCCAATGTTCAGCGAGACCAGGAGCGCAAGAGATAGCGTGAGGCCAGTCGCCCCGCGCATCCAGCGGCGACTTCCGCCGGTGAATGGGGTCGCCATCGCCCGTCCAATAGCAAGACACGCTATGGCTGAGCCGATCATGTACCCGATGCCATCTGATGGGCGCTCGTAGATGTAGCCCCCAAAACCAATCACGACGGCGCCGATGGCAAAGAGCGCCACCAGATTGTAGCCACGCGTCCCGCTTCGCGGCCTGTGTTCGATCACCGACATATCGCCCCCCAGTCCCAATCACGGCGCGAGCCATACCACAAACGCGCAACCGCATTATCAAGCGGCAACCATCGGCAGCACATCACCACATTGGTGATTTTTCCACTTGACCGACTAATCACCACTGTGGTGATATCTCCTCACCAGCCACCCCCGGACCGGCTGGCCCCACTGCCGCCGGGCCTGCCCCCAAGGGTCCGGCGGCCTTCCTGGAGAGGGACGATCCCCATGGGCGCAGCAAACCACAGCAAGTTCGACCCCCAGCAAGCGCAGAGCGAAATTCGCGCGGCGCATGAGGAAACGATGCAGAGCCTGAACGCCGCCAATCATCGAGCGGCGGAAACCTTGCGGTCGCGAACCCGGCCGGTCGCATCGGCCCCCGCCTCGCGCAACGCCACTTCTGGCGGAGGAGACGACGGCACGGGCTTCGTGATGGGCCTTGCCACCGGCGTGCCGGTTCCGCTCACCCCGTCATCCATCGCGGGCTCTGTGGCTCACCACAGCATCTACGACAGCTCGTCGTCCTGCTCCTCGCCCTCCTACGACAGCGGATCGAGCGGTTCCGACAGTGGGTCGCCTTCATCCTCGTCCTGCGAATAGCCGGCCGCCTGACCCTCCCCACACACAGAGGACGACACCATGGAAGCCGGAGACATCGTTCAAGACATCTTGGACCGCCTGGAAGGGGCGATCAAAGAGCAGGAGCGCGCCAAGGCGGAAGCCAGCGAAGCCAAGGGCCGGGCCTTCCACGCCGAGTACGACGCGAAGCAGGCCAAGACTGAGGCGGAAGGATTGCGCGCTGCGCTGCGCTGTTGTGAGGCCCGGCTTGAGGCTGCTCTCCGGCTTCTCGATAGCGACGGCCGGGTCAACTACGAGGCCGCCATCAACCCCCCGAAGACCGACGCTGACGGCGAAGTCATCCCCTTCTGACCAGTTTCGCGGTTCGCCGCGTACCCCTGCCCTCATGGGCGCTTCCAGCCTCCGCAACTCACCGCCGGACATCTGCAAAGGCTGTCCGGCGGGTCTTTCAACAAGCAAGGACACGACGATGAGCATCACCAGCGAAACCATCGCCGCCGTGTGCAACGGCACCATCGCCGAAATCACCGCCGCGCTGTCGGACCCGGCCAATGCGCAATGGAGCGACGAGCTGCTTGAGGCCACGACGAAGCATGACGAACACCCCGAGGAATACCACGGCCCCTGCTTCTGCCGCCTCTGCCAAAGCTACGCCTGATCATATCGCGCCCGCCCGGCAGTGCCGGGCGCTTCCCTGAGCCGCTGCGTGGCGGCTGAGGCAAGCTGATGGAGAAGCAGAAATGCTGATGACAGAACGGGAGGCTCGGGCGAAGTGGTGCCCACTCGCTCGGGTCGCTGTGCAGGACACCGGGTCGGATGCGGCGATAGCAACCGGGGTCGCGCCAGTCCAGATGGTCGGAAACAGAGCCCTCACGCTGGCTGAGGGCGGGGAGCAGCGCACAAGCACCGTGGCGGGAAGCAACTGCATCGCCTCCGGCTGCATGGCGTGGCGCAAGGAGAACTCCTTCGAGCGGAGCGGCAAGGAGCGCAGCGCCTACGAGCGCGAAATCGGCGCCGGGAACACGGGGCGCGGCTACTGCGGCGCCTTCGGCAAGGCGGAGGGCTGACCCGATGCCCCGCCCTCGCATCACCCTGCGTGGCATCGCCCGCGACCTGCTCGAAACCGCCGCCTTCGGAGGCGCCCTGGTCGTCTTCGGCGGCTTCCTCCTGCTCGCCTTGGGAGCCTGACACCATGGACGGTTTTCCCCGCACCCGCGCCGAAGAAGAAGCGGTCGACCTGGCCGGCCTCCGCGACAGGTCCGGCGCTTTCCTGCACGCCGTCGTCACCGTCGCCGGCAAGGACTGCCGGCTCTACCCGGAGCTGAAGTGGTCCGTGAAGGCCCTGCGCGACGCTCTCGCCGATCTGGAGAGCGACATCGACGGGCTGATTGCCAGCCGGACCAGCTTCCCGGCCGCCGCGGAGTGACGGGCGATGCACGCACCAACCCACGCCCTGCCCGCGGTCCGCCGCGAAATCCGCTTCGCCGCCGAGCGCCATCTCCCGCTGCGGCTCACCGCCCAGGAGGTGGAGGAGCTGGAGGCGGAGATTGAAGCCCTTGAGGATGGCTGGAGGGAGGATCTCGACGCATGAACGCCCTGCACACCGTCCCCGCCGACATCGCCCCGGGCGTCTATGAGATCGACGCCGAGGCCTACCATGCCGGCCCTGGCGCGTCGGTCTCCATGCTCCGCGCCTTCGCCGACAGCCCGGCCCGGATGCGCTTCGGGATCCGCAGGGAGACCGCCACCCAGCGCTTCGGCACCCTGATCCACTGCGCCGTGCTGGAGCCCGACACGCTGGACGCCCGGTTCTGCGCCACCGACCTGGAGCGCTTCGACAGCCGCACCGCCGCCTACAAGGCTGAGGCGGAGCGAGCCGACGGCCGGGAACTGGTGAAGCGCGCCGAGTTCGACGAGGCCTGCCGCATCCGCGACGCCGCCCACGCCCATCCCATCGCTGGCGAACTGCTGGCGCCGGCCGGCCTGCTGGTCGAGCGGTCGTTCTACTGGACCTGCCCGGAAACCGGCCTGCTGTTGCGCGGCCGCGCCGACGGACTGCGGCCGGACATGCGGGTGATCGTCGACCTGAAGTCCACCACCGACGCCAGCCCCCGCGAGTTCGCCCGGTCCGCCGCCGAATACCGCTACCACTGGCAGGCCGCCCACTACTGCGACGGCGTGGCCGCTGCCGCCGGGTGGGAGCCCGAGGCCTTCATCTTCATCGCCGTCGAAAAGGCGGCCCCCTTCCTGGTCGGCGTCTACGAACTGGACGCCATCGACATGGACAAGGCGCGCGAACGCCTCTCCGACACCAAGGCCGCTTTCGCCGAGAGCCTGCTCAACGACGTCTGGCCCGGCCATTCCGCGAGCCTGGAACGCCTTGACCTGCCCGAGTGGGCGCACCGCTAAGGATCCCGCATCATGACCACCACGAACCCCGCTGCGACTACCCCCGGCCGCTCGCTGGCGGAGCTGCGCCAGGCCGGCCGGCAGGTCGCCAAGCAGGCCGGCGGCAGCACCGTCGCCGCCTTCTTCGACGCCAACAAGGAGACCCTGAAGGCGCTCCTGCCGGCGCACATGACGCCCGACCGCATGATGAAGATCGCGCTGGGCGCGCTGCGGACCACGCCGAAGCTGATGGATTGCACGATCGAGAGCCTGTTCGGCGCGGTCGTGGTCTGCGCGCAGATGGGCCTGGAGCCGAACACGCCGCAGGGGCACATCTACCTGATCCCCTTCGAGAACCGCCGCAAGCAGGCGACCGAGGTGCAGATCATCGTCGGGTACAAGGGCCTGATCGACCTCGCCCGCCGCTCTGGCCAGATCGAGAGCCTGTCGGCACGCGTGGTCCACGAGCGCGACGCCTTCGACATCGACTACGGCACCGCCGACAGCATCACCCACAAGCCGTTCCTGGCCGGCGACCGCGGCAAGATCACAGGCTTCTACGCCGTGGCGAAGCTGAAGGGCGGCGGCGTCCAGTTCGAATTCATGTCTGCCGCCGAGGTGAACGCGGTCCGCGACAGCTCGCAGGGCTACCAGACGGCCAAGCGCTTCAACAAGACCAACACCCCCTGGCTCACCGCCTACGAGGAGATGGGCAAGAAGACGGTCATTCGCCGGCTGTCGAAGTACCTGCCCATGTCGATCGAGATGGCGAACGCGGTGGTGCTGGACGGCCGGGCCGAGGACGGCGAGACGCAGGGCCTGGATCGCGTGCTGGACGGCGATTTCACCGTGGTCGGCGGCGACGAGACGGCGCCCGAACAGGAGCCGCAGGGCGAGCAGCCGGAGACGCCGCACGATCCGGAGACGGGTGAGGTGGTCGAGCAGCCGCAGGGCACCGCGCCGGCGGCGGCCGAGGCGCAGACCCCCATCGACTGGCCGGCCAAGGTCGCGGAACTGAAGGCCGAGGCTGGCGAGTGCAAGACCATCGACGCCCTGGTCGCCTTCAAGGCGAAGCACGCAGCCACGCTGAAGGCCATCCCGGACGACCTGTTCCCGGACTGGAACGACTTCGCCGACGGCCTGGCCGCCGAGCTGCGGGGGCCGAAGTGATGCGCCCCTCCTCCCGCGCCATCCGGAGCGCCAGGCGCCACGCCGCCCGGCACCGGTTCGATCACCTGGAGGGGCGCGACAGCCCCTCCCCCACCGATGACGCGCCCGAGATGCCGGCGCTGGAGCTGGCGCTCGCCCGCGCCGAGGCAGAGGCGTACCGCGCCGGACAGGCCGCCTGACCCCACAAGCGCGCAGAGCGCAGGAGACCACCATGACCGACAAGACCACAACTGTCACTGCCGCAATGATCCGAGCCGCACAGGACGAGGCATTCAACTTCGACCTCGATCTGACTGCCGAACAGGCCGGCGCAATCCTCGAAGCGGCGATGCGAGAGGCCAGGGCCAGCCATCCCAGCAGCCAGGACGAACCGGCTGACGATGCCGCCGACCGTCAGCGGCAGGAGGACGAGGACTATCAGTCCTTCTGCGACCGAGACATGGAGTAGCCGATATGACCACCGAAACCACCACGACCACGATACCGGCCCTGCTGCCCTACGCGCTCCAGCCGGTCCATTCACCCGATGGTTCTTGGGTTCCTCGCATGTGGGACCTTGCCTTGGCTTCGACGGATCGCGAAGAGGCCAGTAGCTTCCTGACGATGAAGATGGTCGCCGCCAGCCACGGCTACGACATGCGCTATGTGCAGCAGGAAGTGCCTGACGATCTGGCCGACACCGACCCCGCCGAAATCCTGGCAGCCATTGCGCCGCCGACCGACGCGCCGGTTGATGGCATTCTCGTCGGCAGGACCATGGACGAGGATGGCGTCTTCAACTGGTACGCCTGGAACCGTCGCGCCGCCCCGTCTCCGGCGCCTGCCGCCCCGTCCGTGGCGCAGCCCGAGGCACCGCCGCTTGCCAAGCTGCTGTCCTTGGCTGCCCGCGTCGAAGAGAAGGTGAACGCCGAAGGAGGCGACGCGACCGTCTCGCGTATCGTGGCGCTGACCGTCACCGCCATCAATGAGGCTTCGCGGCAGGAAGGCGGCGACCCCGACGACGAGCGCGGCGTATCCAAACTGTGTATGGACCTCCTGAGGGAGATGCACGACGCGCCGACGATGGCGGCCGGATACGAACTGCTGGCGGACTTCACCGAGCATGCCGGGCTTGGCACGCCGGTTGCGCTCCAGCCCGCGCAGGGCGGCAGCGTGAGCGAGGTGGCCAAGCGGATCGCGTGGGCTTACTGGCTGTCGCTGGACACCCTTCGCCCCGACGCGGATCGAGATCGCGCGTGGGATCATCTGACGGATGCGGCAAAACAGGCATGGCTTGCCGCCGCCCGCGCATCCGCTCCGGCCGCTCCGGAGGTGGTGATGGATGCCCTGCGCATCGCCTATGCCCGCCTGGACACTATCGCCGCCGAGGATGGTCGCGTCGGGGCAATCGCCGATCTGGTGCGGACCTACGACGCCGCCCTCCGCGCCGCCGGGGAGGGCAAGTAAATGGCTGAGACGGGAGAGGGCGCAATATCAGAATTCACCAGACAGATTTGCCGGGAAATCTGCGCTCAACAGGGGATCGACTTGGAGATCGCGCGGCTTACCGCAAAGGCAGATGCCATGCGAGCGCGCGGTTACAAATCGTGGAGCGAGGCTACCGAAAGCGAGCGGCAGCTTGACGACGATATGGCGTGCCGGTCGGCACGGTTGCTGGACGCCGCCTCCCCAAAGACGCCGCTCGCACCCGCCCCCGGTCCACAGCCACGACCAAAGCAGATGGACATGTTTGATCCTCTCGGCCCGCGAACCGAGAGGCGGCGGAGGCTGGACCGCAAACACGAAACAGAGCGCGCTGCGAAAAGGAGGCTTTGATGACCGCCCCGAACCCCACCGCCGCGACCGACTTGGCGCAAGACGCGCTGAACCGCTTGCGTCGCGCTGATGCCCGCGGGACCGGCTGCCACCTGACCGCCGAAATGGTGCAGGCGCTGAGCGTCACCAACATCGGCGAAATCTGGAACCAACCGGACCCGCGCGATGAGACGGAGGACCAAGCCATGGCCATCCATGCCGCTGCGCCACTCGACCACTGTGTTGCCGGCAAGGACGGCGAATGCAACCACCCCGACTGTCCCCAACTCCGCGACGGCGAGCCGGCCAAGAGCCGCCGGCATTGCCCGCTGGATGCCGATGATGAGGACTGAACCGATGAGCACGACCCCCACCGCCGCGACGCCCTGCGTCGTCCCCGGCTGCGATCATCCCGCCACTGCCGGGGACCGGTGCCGTGCGCCCGCCCCCGACATGCTGTCGCTCGCCCCGGAAGATCGCTGCGGCGACTGCGGCGCCCACCTCCTGGTCGACACCGACGAATGCTGCCCCTGCTGTGGAGCCGGCTGAAATGAGCGAAGTGACCCCCAACGCCGCGACGCCGCAAGACGACGACGCCGAGAGTTTCGACGACATCCGGCTTGACCGCATCGGAAAGTTGATGGACGCCATTGCTGACGAGCAGGCAGAGAAGGACCGCCTGATCGAGGCCCAGCGGGCGGAGATCGAGCGGCTGACGAAGGAGAACGCCCGCCTTGGTTGGGGCCTCTCCTACGCTGAGGAAGGGCGCGACGACTTCAAGGCACGCGCCGCCGCCGCAGAGGCCGCGCTTGCCGATGCCAGGGCAAAATTCGAGAGGGCTGCGGCGGCGCATCATCGATGCCACGACGCAAGGGAGGCCGCGCTTTCCGCATCGCAGGAGCGCGAGCGGGCGATGCGGGAGGTGCTGGGACGCCTCGTCGATTTCGAGGGGTCGATCTGGACGACCGAATTCCGCAAGGCAATGGCCGATGCCCGCGCCGCCCTCCAGCAGGAGACCGCCGATGTCCGCTGACCTGTTGGAGCGCGCCCGCTCTGCCGTGACGGTGGAGGAGAAGCGCGAACGGCGCCCCATGACGAAGGCAGAAGCTAAGTGGTGGGGCGACTTGAAGGCCGTCCTGCGGCGGATGCCGAGGAACGTTGAGCTGCATGCCCGGATCGGCTGGGTCGGCATCGCACCCGCGGGCGCTGGGCAGGCCTATTCCAACAAGCACGGGCACGCCGACGACTTCGCCTCGACCGAGTGGGAGGGCGCCGCCGTCAAGCGTCTCGACGGAAGGGACAGCCACACATGAATGCTCTCATCGCCATCCTGGAGGCCAGCAACCATGGCTAGTGTCATCCGTCAGGCTTGGCGCCACGCCCGCACCGGCCACCACTGCTACCTCTGTGGCCACCCGATCCGGCAGCACGACGAATATCAAGACGTCACCTTCCGGGCCGGCTGTCACGATCGGTGGAGTGGCCTGCGCTTCGCCAAGGTGTGCCGCCACTGCTGCGGCTACACCATGAACCCGCACAGCGATTGCGATTACGTCGTCAAAGCCGAGGCGGCGGAGAAGATCCCCGACTGGCTCGCCGAACCCAGCCTGGAGGCACCCCATGGCTGACCAGCACCAGGGGCGCCAGGACGGAATGCGGCCGATGTCCGAAGCCCCGCGAGACGGAACGATCTTCCGGGCCGAAATCCGCGGCCACGGCGATAACCACCTGATCGCATGGATCGACTGCATCGGCGTGGATGATGACTGCAACCCGTGCGGCGCTTGGGTTCATCACGGCCCCGGCGAGCCGCCGCCGTGCTGGTCGGATGGCGCATGCTGGGACAGCAATGCTGATGAGGTGATGTCAGCGCCGCCCATGGCCTGGTGGCCGGCAGCGCAGGAGGGGGAGAAGGCGAATGGGTGACAGTCAACCGCCCTGCATGACCGTGCGTGATGTAGCGGCACATTTCGCCGTGTCGGCGGAAACGGTATACGCATGGTGCCGCGCCGGCCGGCTCCCCCACCTCCGCCTACCCGGCGGCAACATCCGCGTCAGGCGCTCCGACATCGCCACCTTCGAGGCGTCTCAATGGCAAGGCCAAGAAACCCCGTCCCAATCTACCGCCTCCGCCAAAACCGACATGGCGTCTGGTCGGTCACCTGGACCGAGGCTGGGCGCTCGCGATCCATTTCAACGGGGACGCGCGACCGCAGCGAAGCGGACGGCTGGTTAGCCAAGTTCGCGGCCGGGCAGATGGCCCCCATCCTGTCCGGCCCCTCCATCGACGCCATTCTGGACGCCTACCTCGCCGCCAAAACCGACCGCCCCAGCTACGGGAGCCTGGTCGCCACCGCCAACATGCTCCGCCCCAGGTTCGGTCGGCTGGAGCCGCGCCACGTCACCCAGGCACTGGTGCAGCAGCACGCCAAGGAGCGCGCCGCCGCCGGCCGATCGAACAGCACCATCGTCAACGATATGCTGATCCTGCGCGCCGCCGTGAACTGGGCCATCAAGCAGAAGCTGCTTCAACCGGCGGACAAGCTGACCTTCGAGGCGCCGGTTCCGCGCAGCAAGCCGCGGGACCGCTGGCTCACCCGCGAGGAGGCGAAGGCCCTGGTCCAGGCGTGCAAGGCCGCGCATGTGCGTCTGTTCGTCGTGCTGGGGCTGGTGACCGGCGCGCGCCGGGACGCGATCCTGTCGCTGACCTGGGATCGGGTGGACCTGAGCCGCCGGCGGATCGACTTCGGGGAGGGGGTGGGGAACAAGCGCCGGGCGGTGGTGCCGATCAACGACACGCTGCTGGCCGAACTGAGGGCCGCGCGGGAGGTGGCGACCACGCCGTTCGTGGTCGAATACGGCGGGCACCACGTCACCGACATCCGTACCGGTCTGGAGGCCGCAGCCAAGCGGGCCGGGCTGGATCACGTCCACCCTCACCTGCTGCGCCACACCGCGGCGACGCATATGGTCATGGCGGGCGTACCGACAGCGGAGGTTGCCCGGTATCTCGGCATGACGGAGGCGATGGTCGAGCGGGTCTATGGGAAGCACTCGCCGGAATGGCTCAGCCGGGCGGCTACCTCGCTGGACATGGACCTTTCGCCAGCAGGTTGATAGAATGGGTACGCGGAAATCGCGGGGGTTTATGCTGCACGGGTACGGAATAACTCCCCGCGCGCCCGGTCTGGACCGGTCGAAACCACACTGATTATAAAGGGTTTCCGCCGCGTCTGACGCCAAGCCGTAATGTTGTTGACGAAATGCGCGGCCCGGTCGCCGTGCCAGGTGATGTCGGTCTTGACGTCGGCGCCGGCGGCATGGCCGACCGCCGTCTTGTGGTACCAGTGGCACAAACGGACGCCGCCGGCCTGGGTCAGGCTGGAATGCGGCAGCCACAGGGTGCCCAGCCAGCGCTTGGCCTGGGTGCCGCGCCAGGGCAGCTCGTCGGAGCCGACATAGTCGGCGCTGGCGAACTCCTCGATGGCCAGGAGCTGGCTCCACTGCTTCCAGCCGACGACGGCGTAACGCTGGCCGTCGTCCGGCACGTCGGCGTTGCCGAGCATCTCGAAGGCGGTCAGGATCTTGGCCCTGGTCAGGCCGTCGCCGGCGTCGCCGGCATAATGGGTGGACCTGTTCAGCTCGGCGATCAGCAGTTCGTCGGTCTTGCGGCCCAGCGCATAGGCGCCGCCGTTGGCGATGATCTGCCGCTCGTCGATGTTGGTCTTCAGCTCGTCCAGCCTGTCCACCCAGTCGCCGGCATAGAAATCGTAGAGCGGGCATTCGACCGGGGTGTGGTCCAGGTTCATCACCGGGATGGCGCCGTGGCGCGCCTTGGTGGAGGCGGCGCCCTTGCCCACCTTCTGGAAGACGGTGGAGGCGCCCTGCACGCTGTTCTTGGTGCGGACCGTGTTGCGCAGCTTGGAGCCCATGCGCTGGTAGGCTTCATGGACCTCGCGCTCGAACTGCTTGACGAACGCCTGGTTGACGGTTGTCGACATCAGTATTTTTCCTTTCGCGTTCCAGCGGAGCCCTCCGGCGCTGCCTGGAGGGGGGAACCCGTCCCGCCACCCGGTTGTCGGGATGCGCACAGGGGCGCGTCGCCGGCCGCGGGCGGAACGCGAAAACGAAAAAGGGCCGGCCGGGCCATCCTCTGGTCGGGGAACCAGGAGGGGTTGTCCGGCCGGCCCTGATCGGACCGAAGCGAGGGGGGAGCTTTGGTGCCGTCAGGCGGCGGTCCGGGGGATGGACCTGTCGCCTTGACGGGCTTGTTTTAGGACTTTATGCCAAATCGATCAAGGATTATTTTCATAAAATCGGCTGCTCAGTGTCGGACCGGTCCCGCGACCCAATGGCTGACGATGGTTTCGGCCTGGGACGGCGGGATCTCGGGATGATGGTAGCGGTAGACGGTGACCGCCGCCTCCAGCGCGTAGCGCTCAGGCTGGCCGCAGCGGCACAGGCCGGAATAGCAGCGCTGCACCGCATCGCGGCAGGCGATGGCGTCGGTGGGAGGCTGGTCGGCCTCCAGGAAACGGGGATCGGTCATGGACGGTCTTCCTCATCCAGCGGCACGCCGTAGATCTCCAGCCGATGGCCGACGATCTTGTAGCCGAGTTCGCGGGCGATGCGTTCCTTCATCGCCTCCAGCTCCGGGCTGGCGAACTCGATGATCCGGCCGGTGCGGGTGTCGATCAGGTGGTGGTGGTGGTCGGCGGTCGCCTCCTCGTACCGGGCGCGGCCGTCGCCGAGATCGACGCGCTCGATCACCTGCGCGTCCTCCAGCAGCCTCATGGTGCGGTAGACGGTGGCGATCGAGATGCGCGGGTCGATGCTCACCGCACGGCGGTGCACCTCCTCGACGTCCGGATGGTCGTCGGCCTCCGACAACACCTGCGAAATGACCCGGCGCTGGCCGGTCATCTTCAGGCCCTTTTCCAAGCACAGTGCTTCCAGACGCGACGTCATCACCCCAACCCTGGTCTTTGCTTGCCGAGACCCCCATCATACTGAAAACCGTTCGCAATCCCAGAGCGGTTTCGTCGCGGCGCAAGGTCGCGAACGATTGTCAGCCCGGCCGGCAACGCAGGCGGCCGGCCAAGATGGAGGAATAACCAGCATGATCCGTGCCTCGATGACCCCGGCGCTTCTGGCCGCCGGCCTGACGCTCGGCATCGCCGCCCTCGCCGCTCCGGCGGCGGCGCAGCAGGCGGCGCCCGCCCCGGCTCCTGCGGCGCAGGCCGCGATCGCCGACGCCCAGGGCAAGCCGCTCGGCACCGTCACCTTCACCAAATTCCCGCACGGCATCCTGGTCCATGGCCAGCTCGAAGGGCTTCCGCCGGGCTGGCACGGCATCCACATCCACGAAAACGGCGCCTGCACGCCGAATTTCGCCGCCGCCGGCGGCCATTTCGGCGCCAAGGGCTCCAAGCACGGGCTGGACGCCGATCCCATGCATTACGGCGAGCTTCCCAACATCTGGGTCGACCAGACCGGCAAGGCCGGCTTCGAGGCGATGACCCACATGGTCAGCCTCGGCGACGGCAACGACGGGCTGTTCAAGCAGGGCGGCACCGCCATCGTCGTGCACGCCCAGCCCGACGACTACCTCAGCCAGCCGGCCGGCAACTCCGGCGACCGCATCGCCTGCGGCGTCATCGGCAAGTCGTAAGGCGGCCGCGCGGCGGGGCGGGAGCAGCGGAAGCGGGGCGGCAGGGCGCGACCATTTGCCGCGCCTGCCGCAGGGCCGGACGGCGGCGGCCGCCCCCCGCCGCCGGGTTTCCCGGCTGCTGCACCCCTGCCGCGCGCCGAGTTTTCTTGCCAAATCAAGCCGCCGGCCCTATCTGTCCGGAGTCGGCCGGCGGTCGACGCCGCGCAGGTTCGCGGTCCCGCCGCCACCGATGGCTCCGCGCCACCCCGCCGCGGAGCGCGCAAGCCCGGCCGCCCCCTCCTGGAGCGGCCCCCATTCTGGTGACCAGGACCATCTCCTCCATGACCGAATTCTCCGGCCTCGGCCTGATCGAGCCCCTGCTGCGCGCCGTCGCGGAAGAGGGATACGCCACGGCCACGCCGATCCAGGCCGGCACCATTCCGCTCCTGCTGGCCGGCCGCGACGTGCTCGGCCTCGCCCAGACCGGCACCGGCAAGACCGCCGCCTTCACCCTGCCCATGCTGCAGCGGCTGTTCCAGAACAAGAAGCGCGTGGCCAACAAGGCGCCGCGCGCCCTGATCCTGACGCCGACGCGCGAGCTGGCGCTGCAGATCGGCGACAGCTTCTCCACCTACGGCCGCCACCTGCCGATCCGCCGCACCGTCATCCATGGCGGCGTCGGCCAGAGCCCGCAGGTCGCCGCCATCGCCCGCGGCACCGAGGTGCTGATCGCCACCCCGGGCCGCCTGCTCGACCTGATGGCGCAGAACCACCTGCGGCTGGACGCCATCGAGCTGTTCGTGCTCGACGAGGCCGACCGCATGCTCGACATGGGCTTCATCCGCGACGTGCGGAAGGTGGTCGCGGTGCTGCCGAAGGAGCGGCAGACGCTGCTGTTCTCCGCCACCATGCCCGACGCGGTCGTGGAGCTGGCCAACAGCATCCTGACCGACGCCGAGCGCGTCGAGGTCACGCCGCAGTCGACGACGGTGGAGCGCATCAACCAGCGCGTCCTGTTCGTCGACCGTGCCGACAAGCGCCGCCTGCTGGCCGACCTGCTGGAGGACGAGGCGATGGAGCGCACCATCGTCTTCGCCCGCACCAAGCACGGCGCTGACCGCATCGCCGACCACCTGAAGAAGGCCGGCATCGCCGCCGACGCCATCCACGGCGACAAGTCGCAGTCGGCCCGCGTCCGCGCGCTGGAGAGCTTCCGCAACGGCGAGCTGCGGGCACTGGTGGCGACCGACATCGCGGCGCGCGGCATCGACATCGACGGCATCAGCCACGTCATCAACTTCGACCTGCCCAACGAGCCGGAAAGCTACGTCCACCGCATCGGCCGTACCGCCCGCGCCGGCACCGAGGGCAGCGCGGTGTCCTTCTGCGACCTGGAAGAGGTCGGCTACCTGAAGGACATCGAGAAGACGATCCGTCAGCCGATCCCGGCCGACACCGGCCACCCCTACCACGCGGTGGAGGTGGCGGAGGTCCACGCCTCGTCCAAGCGGCCGCCCAAGCCGAAGGCGCCGGGCAGCAACCGCAACCAGAACAACCGCAACCAGCAGCCGGCCCGCCCGACTGGCACGGCCCCGAAGGCGGCTCCCCGGTCGGCCGCTCCGAAGCCGGCGCCGCAGGCTGCCAAGACCCCGCAGAAGGCTGGCAAGCCGGCCGGGGCGCTGCGTCCGGATAGTGCCCGCAGCGACCAGAACCGCCATGATCGCCGCCCGGCCCCGCACGCCGTGTCGCATGGCAGCGGCCATGGCGCCAACGGCGGCGGCAAGCAGGCACCGCGCGCGGCTGGCACCCCCGGGGGCAACACCCCGATGCGCCGCAAGCCCAGCGCCGCCTGATCGGACGGAACGGGCGGCACCCGCAGGTGCCGCCGCAGCAAAAAGGCCCCGCCTCTCATGAGGCGGGGCCTTTTTCATGGCAAGGCGGTCGTCCTCAGCCCTGCTGTTCCGCGGCGAGCGCGGCCTGGACCGCCGGCCGCGCCGAAACCCGTTCGGAGAAGGCCGCCAGGTTGGCGAAGGAGGCCATGTCGACGCCGAGGTGCGGCATCCATCTCAGCACCACGAAGGCATAGGCATCGGCGACGGTGAACCGCTCGCCGGTCAGGTACGGCTTGCCGTCAAGCCCCTGGTTCAGGATCGCCAGCTTCACCGCCAGGGTCTGGCGGACGGTCTCCTTGACGGCATCCGGCGTGCCGGGACGGATCAGCGGCGAGGCCGTCTTGTGCAGTTCGGTGCCGACGAAGTTCAGCCACTCCAGGACGCGGTAGCGCTCGATGCTGCCCGGCGGCGGCAGCAACCCGCTCTCCGGCACCCTGTCGGCGACATACTGGACGATCACCGGCCCCTCGGTCAGGATGCCGCCCTCATCGAGCGCCAGGGCCGGTACCTGCCCCTTCGGGTTCACCGCGCGGTAGTCGCTGCCGTCGTCCAGCGTCTTGGCCGTCAGATCGACCCTGGCCAGTTCGACGGGCAGGCCGGCCTCGCGCAGGACGATGTGCGGCGACAGCGAGCAGGCGCCGGCCTTGTAATAAAGCTTCATCTCTTCAAATCCCCGTTCGGGTGATGAGTCCACCCGCCGGTGCTACAGCATTCCCGGGTCCGCCGCCAGCGTACCGCCAGGAAGCCGCCGCGTGCCGCCGCTCAGAGCGTCTGGCCCGCCAGCTTCCTGGCACGACGGTCCACCAGCCACCAGGCGCCGCTGGAGGCCAGCGTGCACAGGCGGGTGTGCGGCTTCAGGCCGCATGCCTTGAACACCATGGCGACCGCGCGATCGACATGCTTGCGGCGGTAGCGGCCATAGGCCCGCCGCATGTAGGCGGCATTGTAGAGCTTGTGCTCGTAGGTGGCGTCGGCCGGGGCGTTGGCGGCGTAATAGGCGTAGGCCAGTTCGTCGTCCTCGGACTCGCCGATGCGCGACAGCGCGACCTTGAGGCGCTGGACCTTGTTCAGGCCCTCCCGCTCCAGATACTTCTTGGTGTAGGTGTAGAACAGCTTGTAGTGGCGCAGCTCGTCGGCGGCGATGTTGCGGCAGATCTCCTTCAGCACCGGCTCGTCGGTCGAATCGCCGATGGCGGCATAGTAGGAGCTGGTGCCGGTCTCCACCATGCAACGCGCGATCATCTCGCCGGTGCGCGAGCCCCGGACCGAGGCGTCAAGGTCGATCGGCACGCGGTAGCCGGCGCGGAAGCGCTCCACCGCCGCCCGGAAGTCGAAGGCCGGGTCGACCAGCTCCGCCCAACGCCCCAGGGCTTCGCCATGCTGGACCTCCTCCACCGCCCAGCCGTGGGCGGCGTCCTGGAATTCCGGATCGTCCTTGAAGACGTTGCACAGGTAGGCCGTGTAGTCGTCGGCGTTGTACTCGACCAGGGCCGCCGCCTTGATCAGCGGGACCAGGTCGGGATCGACCCGCCCGGCATCGAAACGGTCCCAGGGAAGCTCGTCGATCCGCCAATGCGCACGCGCCATGTCCGCTCTACCGCCTCGTCTTGGGCCGCCCTGGCGGCGGCCGTGCCGTTGTCCGACACGGGAGGTCGGTCCCGTGTCCATGTCTGGTGCCCGCAAGCCGCCGGCCAATCCGGCAGAGCCCGCGGTTCAAGCCTTCGAATGTAATCGGTCCTCGCCGCGATGCAACCAAGTCACCAAGCAAATGGGCGGCCTGGTTGCCCAAGCCGCCCATTCGTCTGAAAAGATGTATGCCCTTTGCCCTGGCGATCGCGGACTTGCGCCCGCGCTCAGTGGGCGGAGGACTGGCTCAGCGCGTCCAGCTTGGCGCGCGCGACGGCCAGCCGGGACTCGGCGGCGGCGCGCTCGGCATCCGACTTGCTGTCGTCCAGATCCTCGGAAAGGTCCTTGATCTGCTTCTCGACCGCGGCGCGGTCCAGGTCGGTCAGGGCCACCGCTTCCTCGGCCAGCACCGTGCAGCGGGCCTCGGTGACCTCGGCGAAGCCGCCGGCGACGAAGACGCGGTCGACGATGCGGTCGCCTTCATAGACGTCGATGACACCCGGACGCACGGTCGAGATCATCGGCGAGTGACCGGCGAGGACGCCGAAATCGCCTTCCGAACCCGGCACCACGACCATGTCCACGGGCTGCGACTTCAGCAGCTTTTCCGGCGAGACCAGCTCGAATTCGACTTTATCGGCCATGGGTTTCCTGGTGCCTCTTCATAGGAACCCCCTCCCCCGTTACGGGAGGGAGGGGGCGTGCTGATGTCGGTTCCCGCCCGGCCGCCACCCTCCAGGAAATGATCCCTTCAGGCTTGGCCGAGTCGGAATGCCGCGATCCCCGGCGGGGATCAGGCGGCGGCCAGCTTCTTGGCCTTGGCGACCGCCTCGTCGATGGTGCCGACCATGTAGAAGGCGGCTTCCGGCAGGTGGTCGTAGTCGCCGTTCACGATGCCCTTGAAGCCCTTGATGGTCTCCTCGAGCGGGACCAGCACGCCCGGCGTGCCGGTGAACACCTCGGCGACGTGGAAGGGCTGCGACAGGAAGCGCTGGATCTTGCGGGCGCGGGCCACGACCAGCTTGTCCTCTTCCGACAGCTCGTCCATGCCCAGGATGGCGATGATGTCCTGCAGCGACTTGTAGGTCTGCAGGACGCGCTGCACCGAGCGGGCGACCTGGTAGTGCTCCTCACCGACGACGCGCGGGTCGAGGATGCGGCTGGTCGAGTCGAGCGGGTCCACGGCCGGGAAGATGGCCATTTCGGCGATCGAGCGCGACAGCACCGTGGTGGCGTCGAGGTGGGCAAAGGAGGCGGCCGGGGCCGGGTCGGTCAGGTCGTCGGCGGGCACGTAGATGGCCTGCACCGAGGTGATCGAGCCCTTCTTGGTCGAGGTGATGCGCTCCTGCAGGGCGCCCATGTCGGTGCCCAGCGTCGGCTGGTAGCCCACCGCCGACGGGATGCGGCCCAGCAGAGCCGACACTTCCGAACCGGCCTGGGTGAAGCGGAAGATGTTGTCCACGAAGAACAGCACGTCCTGGCCTTCCTCGTCGCGGAAGTATTCCGCGAGCGTCAGGCCGCTCAGCGCGACGCGGGCGCGGGCGCCCGGCGGCTCGTTCATCTGGCCGTACACCAGGGCCACCTTGGAGCCCGGGCCGTCGAGCTTGATGACGCCCGACTCGATCATCTCGTGGTAGAGGTCGTTGCCCTCGCGGGTGCGCTCACCCACGCCGGCGAACACCGACACGCCGCCGTGCGCCTTGGCGACGTTGTTGATCAGCTCCATGATCGTCACGGTCTTGCCGACGCCGGCGCCGCCGAACAGGCCGATCTTGCCGCCCTTGGCGTAGGGGGCCAGCAGGTCGATGACCTTGATGCCGGTGATCAGCACCTCGGCGTCCGTCGACTGGTCGACGAAGTCCGGGGCCTGGCGGTGGATCGGCAGGGTGCGGGCGGCGTTGACGGCGCCACGCTCGTCGATCGGCTCGCCGATGACGTTGATGATGCGGCCCAGCGTCTCCGGGCCGACCGGCACGGCGATCGGGTTGCCGGTGTCCGTCACTTCCGAGCCACGCACCAGACCGTCGGTGCTGTCCATGGCGATGGTGCGGACCGTGCTCTCGCCCAGGTGCTGCGCGACCTCCAGGACGAGGGTCTTGCCGTCGTTCTGGGTGTGCAGCGCGTTCAGGATCGCCGGCAGGTCGCCGTCGAACTGCACGTCCACGACGGCGCCCGTGACCTGCGTGATCTTGCCGACAGAATTGGTGGTGGCCATGGAGTAAAGCTCCCTAGGAACTCGGTAAGTGTCGGTATGCCGTCGCCGGCGCAAATAGGCTGGACGCTGCGTGCCGGATGCCGCCGTCAGAGGGCCTCGGCACCGGAGATGATCTCGATCAGCTCCTTGGTGATGTAGGCCTGGCGCGTCCGGTTGTAGGTGATCGTCAGCTTGTTGATCATGTCGCCGGCGTTGCGCGTCGCGTTGTCCATCGCCGTCATCCGGGCGCCCTGCTCGGACGCGGCGCTCTCCAGGAGGGCGCGGTAGATCTGGATCGACAGGTTGCGCGGCAGCAGTTCGGCGAGGATCTGCTCCTCGTCCGGCTCGAACTCGTAGAGCGGCTTCACCTCGTCGGTGGCCGCGGCCGCCTCGCCGGGGACGGCGAAGGGGATGAGCTGCTGAACCGTAACGATCTGGGAGATCGCCGACTTGAACTTGTTGAAGATGACCGAGCAGACGTCGAACTCGCCGGCGTCGAACATCGCCAGCACCTTCGTCGCCACCATGTCGGCGTCGCTGAAGCCGAGGCGGCGGCGGCCGACATCCTCGTAGCTCTCGACGATCAGCGAGGCGTACTCGCGGCGGAGCTGATCGCGGGCCTTGCGGCCGACGGTCAGCAGCTTGACCGTCTTGCCCTCGCCCTGCAGGCGGGTGATCTGGCGCTTGGCCTCGCGGACGATGGAGCCGTTGAAGGCGCCGCACAGGCCGCGGTCGGAGCTGATGACGACCAGCAGATGCACCTTGTCGGCACCCGTCCCGGTCATCAGCTTCGGGCCGTTGCCGCTGTCCTGCACGTTGGCGGCCAGCGACGACAGCATGCGGCCCATACGCTCCGCGTAGGGACCGCTGGCTTCCGCCTGCTCCTGGGCGCGGCGCAGCTTGGACGCCGCGACCATCTTCATGGCCGAGGTGATCTTGCGCGTCGACTGGACGCTCGCGATCCGGTTCTTTAGGTCCTTGAGGTTAGGCATGCCGGCCCTTCAATTCCGCGAGAGGTCGTTCCGTGACCGTCCCTTCAAGACGGTGGGGGGCGGTTTCCCGCCCCCGCGCGCGGTCGGTCAGGCGAAGACCTTGGCGAAGCCGTCGAGGAACGCCTTCAGCTTCTCTTCGGTCGCCGAGGTGATCTGCTTGTCGGTGCGGATCGCCGCCAGGATATCGGCGCCCTTGGCGCGGATCTCCGACAGGAACTTGGCCTCGAAGCGGTTGACGTCCTCGACCTTGATGGCGTCCAGGTAGCCCTTCACGCCGGCGAAGATCGACACGACCTGCTCTTCGACGGGCAGCGGCTGGAACTGGCCCTGCTTCAGCAGCTCGGTCAGGCGGGCGCCGCGAGCCAGCAGGCGCTGGGTCGAGGCGTCGAGGTCCGAGGCGAACTGGGCGAAGGCGGCCATCTCGCGGTACTGCGCGAGTTCCATCTTGATGGTGCCGGCGACCTGCTTCATCGCCTTGATCTGGGCGGCGGAGCCGACGCGGCTCACCGACAGGCCGACATTGATGGCGGGACGGATGCCCTTGTAGAACAGGCCGGTTTCCAGGAAGATCTGACCGTCGGTGATCGAGATCACGTTGGTCGGGATATAGGCGGACACATCGCCGGCCTGGGTCTCGATGACCGGCAGAGCGGTCAGCGAGCCGTTGCCGTGGGCGTCGCCCATCTTGGCGGCGCGCTCCAGCAGGCGGCTGTGGAGGTAGAACACGTCGCCGGGGTAGGCTTCGCGGCCCGGCGGACGGCGGAGCAGCAGCGACATCTGGCGGTAGGCGACGGCCTGCTTGGACAGATCGTCGTACACGATCAGGGCATGCATGCCGTTGTCGCGGAAATACTCGCCCATCGTGCAGCCGGTATACGGCGCCAGGAACTGCAGCGGAGCCGGCTCCGACGCGGTGGCGGCGACGACGATGGAGTATTCCATGGCGCCGGCGTCTTCCAGGGTCTTGACGATCTGGGCGACGGTGGAGCGCTTCTGGCCGACGGCGACGTAGATGCAGTAGAGCTTCTTGCTCTCGTCGTCGCCCTGGTTGATCGGCTTCTGGTTCAGGAAGGTGTCGATGACGACGGCGGTCTTGCCGGTCTGGCGGTCACCGATGATCAGCTCGCGCTGGCCGCGCCCGATCGGAACCAGGCTGTCGACGGCCTTCAGGCCGGTCTGCATCGGCTCGTGCACCGACTTGCGCGGGATGATGCCGGGGGCCTTCACTTCCACGCGGGTGCGGGTCACGTCGACCAGCGGCCCCTTGCCGTCGATCGGGTTGCCCAGGCCGTCCACGACGCGGCCCAGCAGGCCGCGGCCGACCGGAACGTCGACGATGGTGCCGGTGCGCTTGACGGTGTCGCCTTCCTTGATGCCGCGGTCGTCGCCGAAGATCACGATGCCGACATTGTCGGTCTCGAGGTTCAGCGCCATGCCCTGCAGGCCACCGGGGAACTCGACCATCTCGCCGGCGCGGACGTTGTCCAGACCATGCACGCGGGCGACGCCGTCACCCACCGACAGGACCTGACCAACCTCGGCGACATCCGCCTCGGTCCCGAAATTCGCGATCTGCTGCTTGAGGATCGCAGAGATTTCTGCGGCGCGGATATCCATCAGACTGATCCCCCTGAGGCCTTCATGGCGAGTTGCAATTTGTTCAGCTTCGTGCGCACCGAGGTATCGACCATGCGCGAGCCGAACTTAACGATCATGCCGCCGATCAGCTCGGGATCGACGGAGGTGTTCACCAGCACCTTGGAACCGATGGACGCCTTGAGCGCATCGACCACGGCGTTGCGCTGGGCATCGCTCAGCGGCTGGGCCGTCGTGACCTGCGCCGTGACCTCGCCGCGGCGCCGGGCCAGCTCGGCCAGGAAGCCGTCGATCATGCCCTCGATCGCGAACAGGCGGCGGTTGGCCGCCACCAGCCCGATGAAGCGCTTGGTCAGGTCGGACAAGCCGGCGCTGTCGAGGACGGCGACCATGGCCTTGCCCTGATCGGCGCGGCTGATGACGGGGCTGCGGACGAGGCGGCGGAGGTCAGCGCTCTCGGCCAGGATCTGCTTCAGCGTGGTCAGGTCGCTCGCGACCGTGTCCAACGCCTGGTTTTCGTCCGCAAGCTCGAACAGCGCGGTGGAGTAGCGCGCGGCGAGTTCGGATACGCCTGTTCCTTCGGATGCCACCTGATCCCTCGAATTGAGTTCGGTAGACGGTGAATTCGGCGGCCTTATAGGGTGTCAACCCGAGGCACAAACACCCCGGCCGCGAAAGCGAGCGGTCCAATATCACAGGAATCGCCCCCACGCAACGGGGTCTGGACAATTTGACTGCGGCCATTTGAGCAATTGCGGAATCTTCGATCGCGACTGGGTTCGTCAGCGCATCGTCCCCGACTCCGGACCGGTTCGACTGGTCATACCGGCTGTGACTTAGAAGTGGCCCGGACATCAGCTTAATTCAAGGTTAACCAATCTAATACAGGGTCGGGACCTGCCGCGCGACGGCCGGTTCGCCCCATGACCGCCCTGGCCATGGCCCTGTCCGGCCCCGACTCCCAAGAGCCGCCCCCTCCGGTTGGCCCAACTCTACCGGCCGCCCTTCCGGCCGCCGTTCCGGTCAAAGAGACCAAGGGCTCCCGCCATGACCATCAAGCCGACGAACGACAGCGCCGTCAGCACCGCCGCCGAGCCCAAGGCGCCGCAGGCCGCCGAGCACCAGGCCGCCGAGCCGACGAACGTCGTCCAGTTCTGCCGCGCCCGCTTCACGCCCGAGGATCTCGACGCCTTCGCCGCCGTGGCCGACCTCAAGCTGCGCGACGGCCATTGGGCCGGCGTGATGCGCGAGTCGGACCGGAACCACGACCGGCTGCTGGTCCTGCTGCCGGAGGTGGACCGTCCGGTCTTCCGCTTCGAGCGGGATTCCAGGGGCCGCTACAGCCTGTCCTTCCATGACCGGTCCGGATGGTACGGGATCGGAGCCGGCGACAGCGCCGGCGAATGCCTGTCCATCTGGCGGCCGCGCGGCCGGGCCGCACGCCAGCGCTGACCCCCCCGCGGCCGCCGGGTTTTCCGCCTTCCGGAAAAGAGGCGTGCGGCATCACGCCGCATCCCGGCCACCTGCCCGCCAGCTCCGTGTCCGACTGCGGCGCCGGTCCGATGCCCGTCGGCCACCGGCCCCGCTCCTTCCCATGGGAAACAGTGCCGCCCGCGCCTCAGCGGTAGACGCCGACCGCCAGCATGTACGGCCGGCCGTTCAGCACCAGCCGGCGGGCGTGGATGGTCTTGCGCGCCACCTGTCCGGTCAGCGGGTCGATCCACTGGTAGGTGACGTCGGTGCTGCCCTCCCGCGCGCTGCCGTCCAGCGCCTCGCGGATGAACGCCTTGCCGTCGACGTCGCGCAGGTCCTTCAGGTCGGACCCGTTCAGCGTCGCGGTCCAGCCATGGGCGATCATCGTCCCCTGGTCGTCGAGCAGCATCGGATAGAGGTCGCGGTCGATGAAAGCGCTATCATGGCCGGCAAAGGCTTCGGGGGCCGCCTCCGCGCCGATCCGCTCCAGCAGATGCTGGGCGCGGTCCATCATCCGCAGCGCCTCGGCATCGCTTCCCCGCGTGCGGGCGGGGGCGCCGGCGGCGAAGGCGATGACCACCAGCAGCAGCAGGACCGGCAACACCGTCAGCAGGGTCTGACGATGAAAGCGGAGGCGGAGCTTCGACATCACGCTGCACATGTGCCTGAACCTGATATCAGTCTCGGAAGGTGCGGTTGGAGGGGCGGGAGCGGCCGGGGAGGACCATGGTGGCGGATGGGCCATGAATGCTTTGATCCGGAACCATCCCAACCGTGGTAATACCGTGCCCCGCGCCGCGCAATGGACCAAACGTCACAGGGGCCGCGCATCGGCCTTCGCCGCTAAAGGAAGCTGTAGGGGTCGACATCGATCTGCACGCGGATCGCGGGCGGAATGTCCACCCTTTCCAGCCATTCGGCAATCAGGGGCTGCACGGATGCGCTGCGCGGCGCCTTCAGCAGCAGGCGCCGCCGGTGACGGCCGCGAAGAAGCGCCAGCGGCGCCGGGGCCGGACCCAGCACATGGACGGTCTCGCTGCGCGGCGCGGCGCGGCCGAGCGCCATCGCCACCCGCTCGACCAGGGTCGGGTCCTCGCCTGACACGATCAGCGCCGCCAGTCGGCCGAAGGGCGGCATGCCGGCCTCCAGCCGCATCTCGGCCTCCAACTGGTAGAAGCCGTCGCGGTCGCCGGCGGCCAGCGCCTGCATCACCGGGTGTTCCGGCATGAACGTCTGCAGCATCACCCGCCCCGGCCGCTCGCCGCGCCCGGCGCGCCCGGCCACCTGGTGCAGCAACTGGTAGGTGCGCTCCGCCGCCCGCAGGTCGCCGCCGTTCAGGCCGAGGTCGGCGTCGACCACCCCCACCAGCGTCAGCATCGGGAAATGGTGGCCCTTCGCCATCACCTGGGTGCCGATGATGATGTCCAGCTCGTGGCGGCCGATGCTCTGCACCATCTCCTGGATGGCGCGCGGGCCGAACAGGGTGTCGGACGCCATGATGGCGGCGCGCGCCTCCGGGAACAGCTCCGCCACCTCCTCGGCGATGCGCTCGACGCCGGGGCCGCAGGCGGCCATGGTGCCCTCCTCGCCGCATTCCGGGCAGGCATGGGGCAGCGGCTGCTGCAGGCCGCAATGATGGCACTGCAGCTTGCGGGCGAGCCGGTGCTCGACCAGCCAGGCGGTGCAGTTCGGGCACTGCATGCGATGGCCGCAGGCGCGGCAGAGGGTCAGCGGGGCGTAGCCGCGGCGGTTCAGGAACAGCATCGCCTGCTCCCCCTCCGCCAGCGTGTCGGTCAGCGCCTTGCGCAGGCTGGGGGCCAGCCAGTGGCGGGCCGGCGGGCGGTCGCGCCGGAGGTCGACCAGCTCGACGTCCGGCAGCACGGCGCCGCCGTGGCGGGACGGCAGGGCGATGCGGGCATAGCGGTGGCTGTCGGCGTTGACCTTGGTCTCCAGCGACGGGGTGGCGGAGACCAGGACGATCGGCAGCCCGCCGAGATGCGCCCGCGCCACCGCCATGTCGCGGGCATGGTAGATGGCGCCCTCCTCCTGCTTGTAGGCGGAGTCGTGCTCCTCGTCGACGATGATGACGCCGAGGTCGGGATAGGGCAGGAACAGGGCGGAGCGGGCGCCGACCACCACCGGCACCTCCCCCTTGGCGACCGCACGCCAGGTGTCGCGGCGCTGGGCGCCGGTCAGCTCCGAATGCCATTCCGCCGGCGGCGCGCCGAAGCGGCGGGCGAAGCGGTCGAGCCACTGCGCCGACAGCGCGATCTCCGGCAGCAGCACCAGCGCCTGCCTGCCCTGCTCCAGCGCCGCCGAGATCGCCTCGTAATAGACCTCGGTCTTGCCCGACCCGGTGACGCCGTCGAGCAGCACGGTGGAATAGCGGCCGGACTCCACGCGCCCGCGCAGGTCGTCGGCGGCGGCGCGCTGGTCGGGCGACAGCGACGGCCCCGGACGCGACCAGTCCGGCCGGCCGAGCCGCGTCGGCTGCAGCATCACCGGCTCCAGCAGCCCGGCCTCCGCCACGCCGCGCACCACGGTGACGCCGCAGCCGGCCTCCTCCGCCAGTTCCGCCGGGGTGCGCGGCGGCCCGCCGGCCAGGGTGTCCTGCAGCAGGGCGAGCACGCGGCGGCGCGCATCCGTCATCTTGAAGCCGGGCGGCGGCTCGGCCCCCGCCTTCAGCAGGTAGGCCAGCATCGCCTTGGGCGGCTCCAGCGCCGCCGGCACGCTGACCGCCATGCGCAGGACGAAGCCCGGCGGCGTCATCGTGTAGGCGGCGACCCATTCGACGAAGCGGCGCGCCACCTCGGTCATCGCCGGGGCGTCGAACCGGCGCACCACCGCCTTCAGCCGGCCGGAGTCCACCGTGCCGGCGCCCGGCCCCCATACCACGCCGATGATCCGGCGCGGCCCGAGCGGCACCTCGACATAGTCGCCGGGTGCGAGCGACATCCCGTCCGGCACGCGGTAGTCGTAGGCCTCCCGCAGCGGCAGCGGCAGCAGCACCGCGACCCGGCGGTCGGGGGACGGGAGCGCGGCCTCGGCCTTGGCCGGCGCTTCCGCCGCCCGGTCGCGTTCGGAGTGCTCCGGTCCGGCGGCGGGCCCAAGAAGATCCCCCTGGTCGCCCGGGGCGGAACTGGCGAAAATCCTGCGCATCGGCTAAAGTGGCCTCACGTCCCGGGCACCGGGCGGGACGGCGCGCCGGTCTGGTTTCCGGTACGGCCGGTCCCGGTCATCATCAGCAAGCATGGACCCTTCGTCATGAAGTTCTTCGTCGACACCGCCGACATCGCCGAGATCCGCGATCTGGCCGATACCGGTCTGCTGGACGGTGTTACCACCAACCCCTCCCTGATCGCCAAGTCCGGCCGTCAGTTCCTCGACCTGGTGGCCGAGATCTGCGACGTCGTCAACGGCCCGGTCAGCGCCGAGGTTGCGTCCACCGACTTCGAGACCATGCTCGCCGAAGCCCACAAGATCGCCAAGATCTCGCATCGCGTCGCGGTGAAGGTGCCGCTGACGCCGGCCGGCCTCAAGGTCTGCAAGATCCTGTCGTCGGAAGGGACGATGGTCAACGTCACGCTGTGCTTCTCCCCCGCCCAGGCGATCCTGGCGGCCAAGGCCGGCGCCAGCTTCGTGTCGCCCTTCGTCGGCCGCCTGGACGACATCGGCCAGGACGGCATGGGCATCATCAAGGACATCTGTGAGATCTACAGCAACTACGACGCCTTCAAGACCGAGGTGCTCGTCGCCTCGATCCGCAACCCGATGCACGTCGTCAAGGCCGCGCGCCTCGGCGCCCATGTCGTCACGGCGCCGTCGTCGGTGCTGAAGCAGCTCTTCAACCACCCGCTGACCGACAAGGGTCTCGCCCAGTTCGTCGAGGACTGGAAGAAGACCGGCCAGTCGATCCTGTAAGGCGCCGGCGCAACCATGGGCCGCGAGCCGGGACAGACCCACCGCCCGACGCCGACGCTCTCCTCGGAGGATGTGCGCGCCTACCTGCGGAACCACCCGGATTTCCTGGTCCAGAATGCCGACCTGGTCCACCACCTGACGCCGCCGTCGATCGACCGCGGCCGCGGGGTGGTGGACCTGCAGGCCTTCATGGTGGAGCGGCTGCGGTCCGAGCTGCGGACGCTGAAGGACCAGCAGCGGGAACTGATCGGCACCAGCCGCGCCAACCTGAACAGCCAGAACCGCATCCATGCCGCGGTGCTGTTCCTGCTCGACGCCCAGAGCTTCGAGCAGTTGATCCAGACCATCACCACCGACCTCGCGGTGCTGCTCGACCTCGACGTCGCCTGCCTGGTCATCGAGTCCAACGGCACCGACATGCCCCACGTCCACCGCTCCGGCGTGCGGGTGGTGGAGGCGGGCGCCATCGACGGCCGCCTGGGCCGCGCCGACGTGGTGCTGAACGGCGACATCGAGGGCGATCCCGAAATCTACGGACCCGGCGCCGGCCTCGTCCGGTCGGAGGCGCTGATCCGCATCCAGGTGTCGAGCGAGACGCCGGACGGCATGCTGGCCTTCGGCAGCCGCGAGCCCGACACCTTCCACGGCGGCCAGGGCACGGAACTGGTCGGTTTCCTCGCCCGCGTCATCGAGCGGGTGATCCGCGGCTGGCTGGAGCTGCCGGCGTGAGCGAACCGGTTCTGGGATTCTCCGCCAAGCCCGACGTCCAGGACCTGCTGGCCCACTGGCGGCGCTGGATGGAGAGCGAGAAGGCGGTTTCCCGCCACACCTTGTCGGCCTACACCGCCGACGTGGCGGAGTTCCTGCGCTTCCTCACCGAATTCCGCGGCGGCTCGCCACCGTCGCTCAACGACCTGGGCGAGCTGAAGGCGGCCGACTTCCGCGCCTGGATGTCCAGGCTGGCGATGGACGGGCTGGTCGGGGCCAGCCGTGCCCGCAAGCTGGCGGCGGTGCGCAACCTGTTCCGCTGGATGGACCGCAGCGGCCGCCTGCACAACCCGGCGGTGGCCAGCCTGGCGACGCCCAAGGTCAAGCGCCCGGCCCCGCGGCCGCTGACCGAGATCGACGCCGACCGCCTGCTCGAAGAGGCCGAGCGCGACCGCGACGACCCTTGGGTCGGCAAGCGGGACCGCGCGCTGTTCACCCTGCTCTACGGCTGCGGCCTGCGCATCTCCGAGGCGCTGGGGCTGGCGCGCAAGGAGGCCCCGATGGGCGAAACCCTGCGCGTCACCGGCAAGGGGCGCAAGGACCGCGTGATCCCGGTCCTGCCGGCGGTGACGGACGCGGTGCAGGCCTATCTCGACGCCTGCCCCTTCACCCTGGCTCCCGAGGGACCGCTGTTCGTCGGCACCCGCGGCGGCCGGCTGAACGCCAGCGTCGCGCAGCACCAGATGCAGAAGCTGCGCGCCCTGATGGGCATGCCGGACAGCGCCACGCCGCACGCCCTGCGGCACAGTTTCGCCACCCATCTTTTGGCCGATGGCGGCGATCTCAGGGCCATCCAGGACCTGCTCGGCCACGCCTCGCTCTCCACAACCCAGCGTTACACGGACGTGGAGAACGAGCAGTTGATGAACGTGTATCGCAATGCGCATCCGCGAGCGCGCAAGGGCTGACCACCCCGCCCCTTTGCCACCCGGCCGACATGCCGGACGATGCTGATGGCCTCGCTGCGCGTGGTCCCATCCACCGCTTCGCCCATCCGGCGCCGGCCACGCAACGAACCGCGCAGGCGCCGGCAATGAAAGCGCGAAAGCTCACACTATAAACAATACGCACTGCCACGATGAAAACGGAAGAGCAGAAGCTGCCTCTATATTATTCTTTGGCATGAAACGGCCATGTTTCCCCTCATCCGCCATTAAATCTTCATTAACACCACAAATAGACAGTCTTCACCCTGCGTGCCGATCATGTGGGGAAAGTGACCGTGCAAATAAAATCCATTCAATCCAAGATCGCGATGCTGTCGGGCCTGTGTCTGGCGGGCACGGTCGCCGTCCTCGTCGGCTTTGCCGTGCTGTCGGCGCGCTCGGGCAACGAGTTCGTGACCGGAAACGTCGAACGCATCCTTGAAAGCAAGACGACGGAATCCCTGCAGAATCTCGCCGCCACCCAGGCCGGGCTCCTACGGTCGGAGTTCGATACGGCGCTCAACGCCGCGCGGACGATGGCCAGCAGCTTCGCCAGCCTCGCCGACGACGACGCCCCCGGCCACATCCCGCCCGAACGGCGGCGCGAGGCGTTCAACGGCGTGCTCCTGTCGGTCCTGAAGCGCAACCCGCTGTTCAACGGCACCTACTCGGCCTGGGAACCCGACGCGCTCGATGGCCGGGACGGAGAGTTCCGCAACCGGCGCGAGACCGGCACCGATACCACCGGCCGCTTCCTCCCCTACTGGAACCGCGACCAGGGCGGCCGGGTCGCCATGCAGCCCCTGGTCGAATACGACAGCCGCGATCGCCACCCGAACGGCGTCATGAAGGGCGGCTGGTACATCGGCCCGCAGGAGAACGGGCGGGAAAGCGTGCTCGACCCCCTGCCCTACATCGTCCAGGGCAAGCAGGTGTTCCTGGCCACGCTGTCGGTTCCGATCGTCATCGGCGGCAAGTTCCGCGGCGTGGCGGGCGCCGACTTCAACCTCGACTTCGTGCAGCACCTGTCGACCAAGGTCAGCGGCGCCGTGTTCGGCGGCCGCAGCCAGGTGGTGATCGTCAGCAACATGGGACTGATCGTCGCCCACAGCGCCCGCCCGGAGCTGATCGGCCAGCCGATCTCGACCTTCGATACTTCCTGGCAGGCCGATCTCGCCAATGTCCAGGCCGGCAAGCCACATGTCGACGTCGACACCGCGACCGACATGCTGCGCAGCTTCGCCCCCATCCCGATGGGCGACACCGGGAAGCCCTGGGCGGTGCTGGTCCAGGTGCCCAAGGATCTGGTGCTGGCCGACAGCATGACCCTGTCCGCCCTGCTGGGCGAGCGGGCCGATTCCGGCATCCTGTGGCAGGTGGCCGTCGGCGCGCTCGTCGCCATCGGCGCGGTCGCCGTGATGTGGGGTGTCGCCGGAGGCATCGCCCGGCCGATCCGTGCCAGCGTCGCTTTCGCCGAAGGGATCGCCGCCGGACGCTTCGACCAGACCCTGGACATCCGGCAGTCCGACGAGGTCGGCGCCCTGGCGGACGCCCTCCGCAAGATGCTGGCCGACCTGAAGCGCATGATCGACCAGCGGGCGGAGGACCAGGCGAAGGCCGACGCCGAGCGCCGGGACGCGATGCGGCACCTCGCCGACAGCCTGGAGGCGCAGGTGATGAAGGTGGTCGACGGCGTCGACCAGGCTGCCCAGGCAATGAACGGCACCGCCCAGGCGATGACCGCCACGGCGACCCAGACCAGCCAGCAGGCGGGCGTGGTCGCCGCCGCCTCGCAGGATGCCAGCGGCAACGTGCAGACGGTTGCCAGCGCCACCGAGGAGCTGTCGGCCTCCATCCAGGAGATCGGCGAGCGCGTCAACCACTCCGCCGGGATCGCCCGTGGGGCGGTCGAGGCGGCGCGGCAGGCCAACGGCCAGGTCCTCAGCCTGACCGACGCCGCGGAGAGGATCGGCACGGTGGTGCAGTTGATCCAGGACATCGCCAGCCAGACCAACCTGCTGGCGCTGAACGCCACCATCGAGGCGGCCCGCGCCGGCGAGGCGGGAAAGGGATTCGCCGTGGTGGCGCAGGAGGTGAAGAGCCTCGCCAGCCAGACCGCCCGCGCGACGGAGGAGATCGCCGGCCATGTCGCCGGCATGCAGCGCGTGACCGGCGAAACCGCCGGCGCCATCAGGGACATCGGCGGCATCATCGCCCAGATCGACCAGATCTCCACCGCCATCGCCGCCGCCGTCGAGGAGCAGGGGTCGGCCACCGCGGAAATCGCCCGCAACGTCCAGCAGGCCGCGGGCGGAACCCACGAGGTCACCCGGACGATCGCCGACGTGCGCCGCGCCGCCGTCGAGGCGGGCCAGGCGGCCGAGAGCGTCCTGTCGGTCTCCGGCCAGCTCGCCGGCGACGCCGGCCGCCTGCGCAGCGTGGTGAACGGCTTCCTCTCCACCATCCGTGCCGCCTGAACGGCGACGGCCGGATGCAGCAGCAAAACGCCCTCTCCCGCGGATGCGGAAGAGGGCGCCTGCGTTCGCAACCCGGATGGAACGGGATGGCCGGTCAGATGACGGCCGGTCAGATGTGGATCGGACGCGCGTCCACCGCCAGGGCCGCTTCCTTCACCGCTTCCGACAGCGTCGGGTGGGCGTGGCAGGTGCGGGCGACGTCTTCGGCGGACGCGCTGAACTCCATGGCCAGGACCAGTTCGCCGATCATCTCCGACACGTTCGGGCCGATCATGTGGACGCCCAGCACCTTGTCGGTGGCCGCGTCCGACAGGATTTTCACGAAGCCGTCGGTGTTGCCGCCGGCCCGCGCGCGCCCGTTCGCCGTGAACGGGAACTTGCCGGTCTTGTAGGCGGTGCCCGCGGCCTTTAGCTGCTCCTCGGTCTTGCCGACCGCGGCGACTTCCGGCCAGGTGTAGACGACCCCGGGGACCAGGTCGTGGTTGACGTGGCTCTTCTGGCCGGCAAGCTGCTCGGCGAGCGCGACGCCCTCCTCCTCGGCCTTGTGGGCCAGCATCGGCCCGTCGACCACGTCGCCGATGGCGTAGATGCCGGGCACGTTGGTCTGGAAATGGCCGTCGATCTTGACGCGCCCGCGCTCCAGCTCGACGCCGACGGCTTCCAGCCCCAGCCCCTCGGTGTAGGGGCGGCGACCGATGGCGACCAGGACGGCGTCGGCGTCGAGCGTCTGCGGCGTGCCGCCGGCCGCCGGCTCGACCGTCAGGGTCACGCCGGTTTCCGACACCGTGGCGCCGGTCACCTTGGTGCTCAGCTTGAAGTCCATGCCCTGCTTGGCGAAGATGCGCTGGGCCTGCTTGGACAGCTCGTTGTCCATGGTCGGCAGCACGCGGTCGAGGAACTCGACCACCGTCACCTTGGCGCCCAGGCGGCCCCAGACCGACCCCAGCTCCAGGCCGATCACGCCGCCGCCGATCACCACCAGATGCTTCGGCACCTCCGGCAGGGCCAGCGCGCCGGTGGAGGACACCACCCGCTTCTCGTCGATGGCGATGCCCGGCAGCGGCGTCACGTCCGAGCCGGTGGCGATGACGATCGCCTTCGACGCGGTGATGGTGCCGACGCCCTCGACCTCGACGGTGTTGGCGGCGGTGATCTTGCCGGCGCCCTTCAGCCAGGCGACCTTGTTCTTCTTGAACAGGAACTCGATGCCGCCGACGTTGTCCTTAACGACCTTGTCCTTGTGGGCCATCATGCCCGGCAGGTCGAGCTCGACGCTGCCGACCTTGACGCCGAACTTGGCGAGGCCGTGCGCGGCCTCCTCGAACTTCTCCGACGCCGCCAGCAGAGCCTTGGACGGGATGCAGCCGACGTTCAGGCAGGTGCCGCCCAGCGTTCCGCGCTTCTCGACGCAGGCGACCTTGAAGCCGAGCTGCGCCGCACGGATCGCGCAGACATACCCGCCGGGACCGCCGCCGATCACAACGACGTCAAAAGTGCTTTCAGCCATGAGAGGCTTTCCTTTCGCCATTCTTGCTCGTTGCCAAAAGCCGTCCCGTCCAGCGGGGAGGGCCAGCGGGAAGTTCCGCGGGGCGATTTATGCCCGCGCTTCCGCCGTGAGGCAACGGGACACTTCGTCCGGCCGCTCGGCCTTTCGGCTCAATAGCCGAGGTCGCGGTAGAGCGCGGCCAGCGGCATCGTCAACCCGGCCGTCTCCAGCACCAGCACGGAGTCCTCCTCCAGCACCTAGGGGGGCCACCGGCCAGCGGCCGTCCGCATCGCGGCGGTGCAATTCGGCGCGGATGATCCGGGAATCGAGGAACAGGATCTCGCGGACCGACGGCATGGCGGCACAGACATGCAGCTTGGCCCGCTGGGCCTTCTCCTCGGTCGGTGACAGGATCTCCACCAGCAGCACCGGTGCTACGGTGAAGGAGACGTCCGGATCGAAGGGTTCACAGGTCACTGCCAGATCGGCGACGCGGTAATTGTGGGTCGGATCGAATTGCGGACGGATACCGGCCTCGGACAGGGCGCGGCAGCGCGTGCCATCCCGCCTTGCCCTGTCCCGCAATGCCTCACGCAACGCGGCGCCCAATTCCACCTGCAATGCGCTGTGCGCCGGGCTCGGATGGGCCTGTCCGACGACCTCCCCGTCGACGAGTTCGTAGCGGGCTTCGCCCGCGAACTCCGTGGCAAGGAAATCCTCGACCGTCACCAGCGGGGTGAAGCGGCGTGCAGGCGGCATGTCTGCCTCAGATCCGGGGGACGGGATCCTCACCCAATGTAGGCGATCATCCTGCCGAAGCGAAGGGCACCCCTTTTGCGCAAGCCCCCTCCCCCTTCGATTCAGGAAACCTTTACGGCCCCGCTTGCGTTCCAACTTGCGATCGCACCGCCACCAATCGGGAGACAACCCATGACCACCGTCAAGAAATTCGCCCTGCTCGCCATCCTGGGCTCGCTGCTGGGCACCACGCTGGCCGCCTGCAACACCGTCGAGGGTGCCGGCCAGGACGTGCAGGCCGGCGGCCGCGCGATCGAGCGCGGCGCCGACAACGTCCAGAAGAAGATGTGAGAGAGCGGGCGGGATCGGGGAGCGCGGCCTACCAGCCAGCCGGCCGCCTTCTCCGGCCCTAGCCCTTCATGCGCTTTATGGTGTTGGTCGTGCTCTGTCCCTGGACGAGCTCGGCCAGCACCACTTCTCCGCCGTAGCTCTGCACGAAGTCGGCCCCGACCACCGTGGCGACGGTGTAGTCCGCCCCCTTGACCAGCACCTCGGGGCGCAGCGCCCGGATCAGCTCCTCTGGCGTGTCCTCGCCGAACACCACCACCAGATCGACGCAGCCCAGCGACGCCAGCACCGTGGCGCGCGCCGTCTCGTTCTGCACCGGCCGGCTTTCGCCCTTCAGCCGCTTCACCGAGGCGTCGCTGTTCAGCCCGACCACCAGCACGTCGCAGGCCGCCCGCGCCTGTTTCAGCAGCGAGATGTGGCCGGGGTGCAGCAGGTCGAAGCAGCCGTTGGTGAAGCCCACCCGCTTGCCGCGCAGGCGCCAGCGCTCCGCCCGCTCCGCCGCGGCGTCGCGGGTCACCACCTTCTCCTCGCCGTGGCGCCACTGCAGCTCGTGCAGGCTCGACAGCAGCTCCGCCGAGCGGACGACCGCGGTGCCGACCTTGCCGACGACGATGCCGGCCGCCAGGTTGGCCAGCCGGGCGGCATCCACCAGCTCGATCCCCACCGACAGCGCCGCCGCCAGCGTCGCCACCACCGTGTCGCCGGCACCCGACACGTCGAACACCTCGCGCGCCTCGGCCGGCAGATGCACCGCGTTGGTCGCTGTCACCACCGACATCCCCTGCTCGCTGCGGGTGGCGACCACCGCGCCGATGCCGCAGCCCTCGATGAGCTGGCGGGCGGCGGCGACGACCTCCGCGTCGGTGCGGACCGGCAGGCCGGTGGCCTCCATCAGCTCCTTGCGGTTGGGCGTGACGATGTCGGCCCCGCGATAGCGGCGGTAGTCGCGCCCCTTGGGATCGACCACCACCGTGCGGCCGGCCGCGCGGGCGGCGGCGATCACCGCGACCACCAGCTCGTCGGTCAGCACGCCCTTGCCGTAGTCGGACAGGATGACGCCGCCGACCTCGGGCAGTGCGGCGCGCACCCGCTCCAGCACCCGGTCGCCGACGGTGATGGGGACGACGGTCTCGACGTCGGTGCGCAGAAGCTGCTGCTGCCCGGCGATGAAGCGGGTCTTCACCGTGGTCTGGCGGTCGTCCTCCACCACGATGGCGTCGCTGCCGACCCCTTCGCGGCGCAGGAGCCCCAGCAGGTCCCCGCCCACCGCGTCGCCGCCGACCACCGAGACGAAGCGGCAGGCGGCGTCCAGCGCCACCAGGTTCGCCGCGACGTTGCCGGCCCCGCCCAGCTTGGGCAGTTCCCGCTCGATGCGCAGCACGGGGATCGGCGCCTCCGGCGACACCCGCTCCACGGAGCCATAGACGAAACGGTCGAGCATCACGTCGCCAAGGCACAGCACGTTGGCACGCGACAGGGTGTCGATGTGACGGGCAAGGTCGCTCATGGCGCCTCTCTTATCAACCCGTGGGGGGTAACGCCAGCGGATCGGCGCCTTCTCACCGGTGACGCATGTTTGTCCCCGTCATAGGATGGCAGCCCGGCAACACTGACCATCCAGGCGCCCCTCCGTCCATGCCCCTCCCCACCGTCGCCACCAGCCTGTCGGCGAAGCTGCTGGTCCTCACCATCCTGTTCGTGCTGCTGGCCGAGGTGCTGATCTACACCCCGTCGATCGCGCGCTTCCGCATGGGCTATCTGGAGGAACGGCTGGCCGCCGCCCACATCGCCGCCCTGTCGGTGGAGGCCGCTCCCGACTTCATGGTGACCAGGGAGCTGCAGGCCAAGCTGCTGGCCTATACCGGGACCCACGTCATCGACGTGATCCAGCCGGGCGCCCGGGTCTACATGCTGTCCCGCCCGATGCCGCCGGAGGCCGCCGCCGTCTACGACCTGCGCGGCACCGGCCTGTGGATGCAGATCGTCGACGCCGCCGCGGCACTCGGCCGCGGCCTGGGCGACCGGGAAAACCGGGTGATCCGGGTGATCGACCGCTCGCCCAACGATCCCGCCCAGCGGGTCGAGGTGACGATGGACGAACGGCCCGTGATCGAGGCCATGCTCGATTTCTCGCGCCGCATCCTGGCGGTGTCGGTCGGCATCTCGCTGTTCGCCGCCGTGCTGGTCTACCTGACGCTGCACGCCCTGCTGGTGCGGCCGATGCGGCGGCTGACCGCCGACGTCGTCGCCTTCCGCCGCGACCCCGACGGCGCCCCGCCGGTCGTCCCCGGCCGCCGCCGGGACGAGATCGGCGTGGCGGAGCGCGAGCTGGCGTCCATGCAGGGCACGGTGCGGGCGGCGCTGCGCCAGCGCGAACGCCTCGCCACGCTGGGCACCGCGGTGGCGAAGATCAACCATGACCTGCGCGGCATCCTGTCGACCGCCTCGCTGCTGTCGGAACGGCTGACGGAAAGCGGCGATCCCGAGGTGCGGCGGGTGACGCCCCGGCTGCTCGCCTCGCTGGACCGCGCGGTCGAACTGTGCGGCCAGACCCTGTCCTTCACCCGCGACGGCGTCCTGCCGCTGGCCCCCGCCCCCGCCGACCTGCACCGTCTGGCGGAGGAGGCCGGCGCCGAGGTGCTCGCCACCGTCCGGCCGGACGGTGGCCCCGTCGAGGCGACCTGGATCAACGACATCCCGGCCGGGACGCTGGCGGTGGTGGACGCCGCCCAGTTCGGCCGCCTGCTGGTCAATCTCGGCCGCAACGCGGTGCAGGCCGGCGCCGACCGGGTGCGGGTCGCCGCCGAGTCCGGGCCGGGTGGGCAACCGGACGGCAGGCTGCTGCTGACCATCGCCGACAACGGTCCCGGCCTGGCGCCGCGGGCGCGGGAGAACCTGTTCCAGCCCTTTGCCGGCTCCGCCCGGGCCGGCGGGATCGGCCTCGGCCTCGCCATCGCCCGCGAGGTGGCCCGGGCGCATGGCGGCGATCTCAGGCTGGTGGAGAGCGGCGCCGGGGGGACGGTTTTCGCACTTGATTTACCGCAAGGAAAACCGGGCGCCGGCGGTGTAGCTGTTGCCCGTCACAGGTCGATTGTGTCGCATTGATTCGGCGGGCGCCGTCCCGCAGGATCCCTTCCAATGCGGATCGTCTGCGGTTCCCGGCGGGACGGGGGCACGCCGGCTCCGCGCCCCTCCTCCCCTGGCCTGAAAGGATCCCGGGACGTGAAAGCCTTCTCCTTCTGGATCAACCCCATCCTCGCCGGCATCATGGCCTTCGTCGCCCTGCTGGCCTCCTCGCGCGCGTCGGACAGCGCCTTCGCCGTCGGCGGGCTGATCGTCTTCCTCGGCTGCGTGCTGTTCATCTTCTCGGCGATCGGCCGCTACTTCGACCGCATGGGCGGCGCACACTGAGGCCGGCTGGCGCCGGTCCCGCCTGACCTCGGCCGGCGCCATGCCCCTCCGCCCCTGGCGTTTCACACCGTATCGATGTAGCTCAGCAGCGGCTGCCAGTCGCCGCGATGCTCGGCCGCGCGCTTGCCCGGCATGTCGAACAGGCTTAGGCCGCTTTCGGCCGCGTCGGCGTAGATCTGGCTGTCGCGCAGCCGCGTGACCACCTGATGGCCGATGCCGCCGAGGAAACGGTCGAGCCGGTCGGCGGCCTTGGTGCGGGCGCGCATGCGGTTGCCGACCACCGCGACGGCGGTCTTGTTCTTGGCGATCGGCTTCAGCTCCTCCAGCTTGGACAGGAAGCGCTGGGTCGCCTGCTCGTCGAAGGCGCCGGGCAGGACAGGCAGCACGACGACGTCCGCCATCTTCACCAGATCCTCGATCTGCCTGGTCTTCAGCGCCGCCGGGGCGTCGATCACCAGCCGCTTGGTGCCGCGCGGCGCGTCGCCGAGATCCTTGGCCCAGTCGAGGCCGACCAGCAGCGGCGCCTGGGCCGGCCGGCGGCCGAGCCAGCCGAGCGAGGATTTCTGGCGGTCCACGTCGGCCAGTACGGTGGGCAGGCCGGCCGCGGCGGAGGCGGCGGCGAGATGGGTGGCGACGGTGGTCTTGCCGCAGCCGCCCTTGATGTTGGCGACGAGGATCGTGAGCATGGAAGCGGACTCTACACCGCGGCGTCCGGCTTGGACCAGAACTGCTTGGTGTCGAGGAACTCATGCCACAGGGCGACCAGCGCCGCCTCGGTATCGGCCACCCCGCGGGCGTGCCAGCCGATGACGATGCCGGCGGCCCGCGGCTCGCCGGGGGCCGAGCGGCTGCCGTCCTCGTGCAGTTCGTGCAGCAGCCGGGTGGCGGTGGCGACGTCGTTCAGGTGGCCCAGCGCGTCCTGGAAGGCGGCAAGCTGCTGGATGTAGCGGCGCACCGGCTTGTCGTCGTAGAGGCTGCGGAAGAACTCCACCGCATAGCGCAGCTTCTTCAGCGCGATGCGCAACTGGTGGCGCTGGGCCACCGGCAGGTGGGCGAAGCCGTGCCCGGCCCGCTTCGCCTTCTTGTGGCGCTTGTTCAGCAGGTGGTCGGCCAGCCCGATCACCGGCTGGAACAGCCGCACCGACTCCTCGCTGACCGGCTGGTCGCGCCAGCCGCGCTTCTCCACCCAGCTTCCGACGCCCAGCAGGAAGGCGGTGTAGCGGTCCGAGCGGATGGCCTCGCGCACGCCCTCGTAGGCGCGCAGGCGCCGCGCCTCGGCGGCGGCGGCCAGCGTTTCGAGGTCCTCGACCGCCGAGCGGCCGTGCCCGTCGGCGCGCTGGAACGCCTCGCGCACCGGCGCCAGCAGCTCCTCGCCGAACACGTCCCAGTCGCGTGCCGGCCCCAGGCTGCCGGCCAGCCATTTGATCTCGCCGACCAGCCAGAGATACTGCGTGGTCGGAATGAAGGGACGGAACAGCGCGGTGGCCGAGCGCAGGCGGCGCAACGCCACCCGCATCTGGTGCACGCCCTCCGGATCGTCGCCGGCCAGCGTCACCGCCTCGTTGGCGACGAGATGGGCAAGGCAGGCGCGCACGATGCGGGCGACCGCCCCCTCCACCGTCGTCTCGGGATCGAGCAGCAGCTTTTCCGCCTTCAGCGCCTTGTCGGTGGCGCCGCTCGCCAGCGCATGGCCGCGCTCGGCCTTGGTCCGCACCTCCAGCCGCAGGGGGGCGACCTGCGTCAGCTCGCGCGCCAGGTCGTAGAGCGCGGCGGGTGGCCCCTCCTTCAGCTCCAGCTCCACCTCGCAGAGGTCGCGGGCGGCACCGTCGGGCAGGATGATCCGGCCGCGGTCGAAGGCGACCTCGATGCGGGCCGCCTCGTCGCCCTCGCCGAAGGAGACATCCTGCGTCGTCCGCTCGACCAGCGAGGTGAAGACCGGCCGCAGCTCCGATTCGCTGAGGCTGCCGAGCAGGTCCAGCGCCTCGGCGTCGCTGATCAGGGTCAGGTCGGGTGCGGCGGAGGTCACCGCGCACTCCCACTCGCCGCGCCCCAGCCCGTCGGTCTCCGGCGCCGCCTTCACCGTCTGGACGAAGCCCTCGCCGGTCTTGCGCACCCGCAGCGTCACCTTGCGGCCCGCCAGCCGGCGGTCCTCGGTGTCGTAATAGGTGCTCTCCAGGGTGCGCGTCGCCGCCGGGCCGGCCGACCGCCCGGCGATGGCCGGCGCGGCGAACAGGGCGTCCAAATCCTGCGGCCTCGCGGCCAGCTTCAGTTCCGTCTCGCGGTTGGTATCCGCCTCAGCCATCGCCTGCGCTTTCAACCCCCGTTCCACGGCCGGTCCGGGGCCGGTCCGGCCTGTAGTTGGGTGTTTGCACAGGCCATGGACAGGGTCAAGTTACGGAAAAATGACAGACCCGCCGGCCGGCTCCGGCGGAAAGTTGCGTCGTTGCGCCGCATCCGCCGCCTCCTTCCCGCCGCGAACCGCCCGACCGGCCGGAGGTGCGGGGCAATATGCCCATTTTCACCCCACCCCTGGAGCGTTGCAAAGCCGGCGGGCCTGTGCTTGGGTCGCCAAAACCGCCACGGCCGGCGCGCGGGTCGTCGAGATCGCCCTGCCGCCGGCCCCAGACATGGGACGCGCGACGATGACCGAGTTCAACACGATCGACGACCTTGAGGTGAACGGCAAGACGGTGCTGGTGCGCGCCGACCTGAACGTTCCGATGCAGGACGGCAAGGTGTCCGACACCACCCGCATCGACCGCCTCGCCCCGACCCTGAAGGAGCTGTCCTCCAAGGGCGCCAAGGTCGTGGTCCTGTCGCATTTCGGCCGGCCGAAGAACGGCCCGGACGCCAAGAACTCGCTGCGCAACGTGCTCGACGCGCTGAGCGCCGCCGTCGGCCAGAAGGTCGCCTTCGCCGAGGACTGCGTCGGCGACAAGGCCAAGGACGCCATCGCCAAGGTGCACGAGGGCGCCATCGTCCTGCTGGAGAACACCCGCTTCCACGCGGAGGAGGAAAAGAACGACCCGGCCTTCGCCAAGCAGATGGCCGAGCTGGGCGACCTCTACGTCAACGACGCCTTCTCCGCCGCCCACCGCGCCCACGCCTCGACCGAGGGCGTCGCCCGCCTGCTGCCCAGCGCCGCCGGCCGCCTGATGGAGGCGGAACTGAAGGCCCTGACGCTGGCGCTGGAGAAGCCGCAGCGCCCGGTCGCCGCGGTCGTCGGCGGCG
The DNA here is from genome assembly GCF_017876115.1 of Azospirillum picis. GTDB lineage: Bacteria > Pseudomonadota > Alphaproteobacteria > Azospirillales > Azospirillaceae > Azospirillum > Azospirillum picis. The sequence goes on along the minus strand of NZ_JAGINO010000017.1, from coordinate 78,061 downwards.
CCAAGATCTCCACCAAGCTGGAGCTGCTCGGCAACATGGTGCGCAAGGTCGACCTGCTGGTGCTCGGCGGCGGCATGGCCAACACCTTCCTGTTCGCCCAGGGCACCGACGTCGGCGCCTCGCTGTGCGAGAAGGACATGGCCGACCAGGCCCGCGCGATCATGGCGACCGCCAAGGACGCCAACTGCGAGATCCTGCTGCCCAAGGACTTCGTCGTCGCCAAGGAGTTCAAGGCCGGCGCCGCCAACCGCGTGGTGGCCTTCGACGCCATCGGTGCCGACGAGATGGCGCTGGACGTCGGCCCGGCGACCGTCGAGTTCCTCGGCCTCAAGCTGCAGGGCGCCAAGACCATCGTCTGGAACGGCCCGCTCGGCGCCTTCGAGATCCAGCCCTTCGATGCCGGCACCAACGCGGTGGCCGGGCTGGTCGCCGCCCGCACCGCGGCCGGCGGCCTGCTGTCGGTGGCCGGCGGCGGCGACACCGTCGCGGCGCTGGCCCATGCCGGGGCCGAGGACAAGTTCACCTACGTCTCGGCTGCCGGCGGCGCCTTCCTGGAATGGCTGGAAGGCAAGGAACTGCCGGGGGTCGCCGCGCTGAAGAAGTAAGCGGCTCTCAAGCCGGGTTTCCGAACCCCGCCCGCAGATGGGCGGGCTCGGAAACCCTGCAAAGCCTGCTTAGCGGGCACGGGTGGAAAAGGCTCCGGGTTCCGGCCCGGGGCCTTTTTGTCTGGTCACCCCGCCCCGGGCCGGGGTGGCATAGGCGGCCTCATCAGGACAAATTATGGAACGAACCATAATTTATGGTCAGGAACCTAATCGCCAATAATCCGCCGCCGGCGCGGAGACCGCCCGCGCACATTGAGGCGTTTTCCCCTTGCATCCGCCTGCGCGAATGCCCATAACAGCGGCGGGAGACTGGCGTCGGACGAGTCCCTCGCCAACCCGGTCAGGTCCGGAAGGAAGCAGCCGCAACGAGTTACGGCTCGGGTCGTTCGTCCAGTCTCCCACCCTCTGCAAAAATTGCCAGCACGAAACAGACGGCGACAGCGCGGCGCCGGGACGCTATCCTGCGGCCCTAACGAGCCCCCCTCCCCCCGTCGTTTCGACAGGCCAGCCGCGTGACCGATACCACCGCCGATACCACCGTCGACACCCCCGCCGTTTCCTCCCCGGCCGCCTCTCCGGCCACCGGCCAGGCCTACCGGGTGCTCGCGCGCAAATACCGGCCGAAGACCTTCGACGAGCTGATCGGGCAGGACGCGTTGGTCCGCACCCTGACCAACGCCATCCAGTCCGGCCGCATCGCCCAGGCCTTCATGCTGACCGGCGTGCGCGGCGTCGGCAAGACCACCACCGCCCGCATCATCGCCCGCGCGCTGAACTGCACCGGGCCGGACGGCACCGGCGGGCCGACGGTCAGCCCCTGCGGCGTCTGCGACAACTGCCGCGCCATCGCCGAGGACCGCCACGTCGACGTGATGGAGATGGACGCCGCCAGCCACACCGGCGTCGACGACATCCGCGAGATCATCGATGGCGTGCGCTATGCCGCCGTCTCCGCCCGCTACAAGCTCTACATCATCGACGAGGTCCACATGCTGTCCAAGAGCGCGTTCAACGCGCTCCTGAAGACGCTTGAGGAACCGCCGAGCCATGTGAAGTTCGTCTTCGCCACCACCGAGATCCGCAAGGTGCCGGTGACGGTGCTGTCGCGCTGCCAGCGCTTCGACCTGCGCCGCGTCGACGCCCAGGTGCTGAAGGAGCATTTCACCCGCGTCACCGCGCTGGAGGGCGCGCAGATCGAGGGGGACGCCGCCTCGCTGATCGCGCGCGCCGCCGACGGGTCGGTGCGCGACGGCCTGTCGCTGCTCGACCAGGCGATCGCGCTGGCCGCCGGCACGGTGACGGCGCAGCAGGTGCGCGACATGCTGGGGCTGGCCGACCGCACCCGGGTGATCGACCTGTTCGAGGCCGCGGTCTCCGCCCGGCCGGCCGAGGCGATGGACATCCTGTCCGACCTCCACCGGGTCGGCGCCGACCCGGTGGTGATCCTGCAGGACCTGCTCGACCTCGTCCACAACCTGACCCGGCTGAAGGTGGTGCCGGCGACCGCCAGCGACCCCTCGCTGCCGGAGGCCGAGCGGACGCGCGGCGCCGACCTGTCGGGCCGGCTCGGCATGCCGGCGCTGACCCGCGCCTGGCAGCTCCTGCTGAAGGGGCTGGGCGAGGTGCAGGCCGCCCCGGTGCCGCAGCAGGCGCTTGAGATGGTGATCGTCCGCCTGTCCTACGCCGCCGACCTGCCGACCCCTGGCGAACTGATCCGCCAGTTCCAGGCCCAGCAGTCCGCCGGCGGCGCGAATGGCGGCGCACCGGTGGGCCGCGGCCCAGGCAGTCCAAGCGGCAGCGGCGGCCCCGTCGCGGTCGCCCATGCCGCCACTCATGCCGTTGCCCGCTCCGCCCAGCCGCAAAGCGCCCCGATGGCGCAGGCCGCTCCGGCGGCGGCCCTCCCGGTTCCGGCCGGCGAAGAGCTGTCGGCGATGCCGCCGGATTTCCGCGCGCTGGTGCGGCTGTTCTCGGAACGGCGCGAGGGTGCGCTCTACGGCTACCTGATGGAGACCGTCCAGCTCGTCCGCATGGAGCCGGGCCGGCTGGAGCTGAAGCTCCGCCCCGCCGCCCCGCCGACCCTGCCGGCCAAGGTCGGGCAGTTCCTGACCGAATGGACCGGCCAGCGCTGGATCGTCGCCCTGTCCGACGGGCAGGCCCAGCCGACCCTGGCCGAGCAGGACCAGGCCGAGCAGCGCCGCGCCCTGTCGGAGGCGGAGGCCAACCCGGTGGTGCGCGCCGTGCTCGACGCCTTCGGCGGCGCCAGGATCATCGACATCCGCGATCTCGCCGAAGTGGCCGCCGCCGAGAGTGCGGCGGTTGCGGATGACGGCGAGACACCCGACTTTATGGTTCAGCAGCAGGACGATGGGGTCTATTACCCCCTCGACGACGAAGGAGAGTACTGACCGATGAAGAATATCGGCAACATGATGAAGCAGGCCCAGCAGATGCAGGCCAAGATGCAGGAGATGCAGGCCAGCCTGGAGCAGGTCGAGGTGACCGGCCAGAGCGCCGCCGGGATGGTCGTCGTGACCGTCAACGGCAAGAGCGAGATGAAGAAGGTCAAGCTCGACAAGTCGGTCGTCGATCCCGAGGACGTCGAGGTGCTGGAGGACCTGATCGTCGCCGCCTTCAACGACGCCAAGAAGAAGGTCGAGCAGCATGTCGCCGAGGAGACCTCGAAGATGATGGGCGGCCTGAAGCTGCCGCCCGGCATGAAGCTGCCGTTCTGATCGATCGTGTTTTACCCTCTCCCGCCCCGGGAGAGGGAGGGTACCCGCGCCGAAGGCGTGGGGAGGGCGAGGGGCAATCCGGACACGGATCCCCCGATCCTCGCATTGCCCCTCACCCTTCCCATGGCCTGTGCCATGGGCCCCTTCCCTCTCCCGGGGCGGGAGAGGGAGACGTGTGTCGGCCGCCAATTCCATGATCGGACCTGAAATCGAACGCCTGATCCAGTTGCTGTCCAAGCTGCCGGGGCTCGGTCCCCGGTCGGCGCGGCGGGCGGCGCTGCATCTGATGAAGCGGCGGGACAGCCTGCTGGTCCCGCTGTCGGAGGCGATGGCCGCCGCCGGCGAGTCGATCCGCGCCTGCTCGGTCTGCGGCAACCTGGACAGCCGCGATCCCTGCACCGTCTGCTCCGACCCGACGCGCGACCGCTCGGTCATCTGCGTGGTCGAGGATGCCGGCGACCTGTGGGCACTGGAACGCACCCGCGCCTTCCGCGGCACCTACCATGTGCTGGGGGGGCTGCTGTCGGCGCTGCAGGGCGTCGGCCCCGACGACCTGAACATCGCCGGCCTCGCTGGGCGCGCCAGGGATCCGGCGGTGCGCGAGGTCATCCTGGCGTTGAACGCCACCGTCGACGGCCAGACCACCGCCCATGTCGTGACCGACCGCCTGACAGACACCGACGTCGCCGTCTCGCGCCTCGCCCACGGCGTTCCGGTCGGCGGCGAGCTGGATTATCTCGACGACGGCACGCTGACCGCGGCGCTGAAGGCGCGGCGGCCGCTGTAGCCACATAAGGCCCCTGCCCGCCAAGCCCCTGCCTTCAAGACTTCTGCCCGCCTCCCTCAGTCGGGGAAGCCGGCCAGCGCCCTCACCTCCGCCGGACTGCGGCCTTCGTCGCGCAGCGAGCGCAGGGACTGCGCGCGGTCGCGCTTGGCCAGCCGCTCCCCCGCCGCGTTCCGCAGCAGGCCGTGATGGTGGTAATCGGGGGGATCGACGCCCAGCAGCGCCTGCAGCAGCCGGTGCAGGTGGGTGGCGAAGAACAGATCCTCGCCGCGGGTGACCAGAGTCACGCCCTGCAAATGATCGTCGACGGTGACGCTGAGATGGTAGCTGGTCGGCGTGTCCTTGCGCGCCAGCACCACATCGCCCAGCAGCTTCGGCGTCGCGTCCTGCCAGCCGCGGGCGCGGTCGTGCCAGCGCAACGGCCCGGTCAGCCGGCCGGCCGCCGCGATGTCGAGCCGCAGCGCCCAGGCGTCGCCGCGGGCGATCCGCTCCGCGCGGTCTTCCGCGGACCGGTGGCGGCAGGTGCCGGGATAAAGCGGGCCATCGGGTCCATGCGGCGCCGAGCCGGCGCGCGCGATCTCCGCGGCGATGTCCTTGCGGGTGCAGAAGCAGGGATAGAGCACGCCCAGCGTCCGGAGCCGGGCGAGTGCCGCGCGGTAGTCGCCGAAATGGTCGGACTGGCGCCGGACCGGGCCATCCCAGCCGAGACCGAGCCACGCCAGATCCTCGATCAGGTCGCGCTCGTATTCGGGACGGCAGCGGTTGGGGTCGATGTCCTCGATCCGCAGCAGGAAACGGCCGCCCGCCTTGCGGGCCGTCGTCCAGCCGAACAGGGCGGAATGGGCGTGGCCGAGGTGCAGGTGCCCGGTCGGGCTCGGGGCGAAGCGGGTGACGGGATCGCTCATCCCCGCTTTATAGCGGAACGGAGGTCCGGATGCGCCCGCCGTATTCGCAACCGAACCGGTCGGCAGGCGGGAGCGCGGGACGCAACGTGGAACGCGGGTGGCTCAGATGTAGGGGTTGTCGCGGATCGGCTCGACCGGGATTTCCTCGCCTTCCAGATAGAGCGCCAGGCGGCGGCGCAGCTCGCGGTCGAAGGCGTCGATGCGCTTCTGGCGCGCCAGCTCTTCACGTTCACGGCGCTTCTGGGCAAGGTCGATGATGACGGCGGTCATGTGGGCTCTCCCTCGGTCGCGTCCGGCCGGGACAGCCGGCGGGATCATCTCCGTTCGATGAGCCATACGATGCCCGCTTATGGTTAACGATGGGTAAGCCGCAAGGGGATGATTTGGCCGTCGTGACGATGTCACAGCCCACCGGCGGCCACCGGCGAACAAAGCCCTCGCGATACCCCCGATGCGAAAAAGGTTACAGGACGGTGAAGAAATTCGGCCCCCGGCCGTCAAGATGTTGAGTCCGGGCCATCGATCAACTATGTATCTGGTTGTCCCGGATCGGCGATCCGGCCGCCGGGGCGGAGCAGACACGACCCCGCGCGCAGCCGCAACAGTGTCCCGCGCCGGGATCCAGACGAGGGAGTGGCCATTGGCTCCACCACCCGATCACTGTCCGGCTCTGGTGCTGAACGCGGATTTCCGCCCGCTCAGTTACTTCCCCTTGTCGCTATGGTCCTGGCAGGAAGCGGTCAAGGCGGTCTTTCTCGAACGGGTCAACATCGTCTCGCACTATGACCGGGTCGTCAGATCACCCAGCTTCGAAGTCCGGTTACCCAGCGTCATCTCGCTGAAAGAGTTCATCCCGGCGACACGCCGGCCAGCCTTCACCCGTTTCAACGTCTTCCTGCGCGACCGCTTCACCTGCCAGTATTGCGGCCGCCCCTTCCCCACCCACGACCTGACCTTCGATCACGTGGTCCCGCGCTCGCGCGGCGGCCGGACGACGTGGGAGAACGTCATAACCTCCTGTTCGGCCTGCAACCTGGCCAAGGGCGACCGCCTTCCCCACGTCTGCGGCATGATCCCCCTCAGTCCGCCCTTCCAGCCCAGTGCCTACGAGCTGCAGGAGAACGGACGCGCCTTCCCGCCAAACTTCCTTCATGAAAGTTGGCGGGATTTTCTTTATTGGGACACCGAACTGGATCCGATCTAGCTGCGGCCCCGGCGCCGCAGGCGAACGGCGGACATGGAAACGCCGCCGGCCTGCGGACAGGCCCGGCGGCGTTTCCACCTCGATACCGCACGTCAGGCCGCTCCAAACCCGGCCGGCGCGATCACCAGGTGCCGGCCGGGCTGGTGTCGCCGTGGGCGCCGGCGGCCGGCTCGTGGTGGGCCAGCCAGCGCTCGGCCTCCAGCGCCGCCATGCAGCCCATGCCGGCGGCGGTGACGGCCTGGCGGTAGACCTTGTCCTTGACGTCGCCGGCCGCGAAGACCCCGGCGATGTCGGTGGCGGTCGAATCGGGGGCGGTGATGATGTAGCCGGACTCGTCCATCTTCACCTTGCCCTTGAAGATGCCGGTCGCCGGCTCGTGGCCGATGGCGACGAAGACGCCGGCCACCGGGATCACGCGCTCCTCGCCCGACTTGACGTTCCTGATCCGCACGCCGGTGACGCCGCGCGGGTTGCCCATGGTGCCGTCACCCTCGCCGACGATCTCCTCGACCACGCTGTCCCACACCACCTCGATCTTCGGGTGGCGGAACAGGCGGTCCTGCATGATGCGTTCGGCGCGGAAGCCGTCGCGGCGGTGGATGACCGTCACCTTGGTGGCGTGGTTGGTCAGGTAGAGCGCCTCCTCCACCGCCGAGTTGCCGCCGCCGATGACCGCCACCTCCTTGCCGCGGAAGAAGAAGCCGTCGCAGGTGGCGCAGGCCGACACGCCGAAGCCGCGATAGATCTCCTCCGTCGAGATGCCGAGCCAGCGGGCCTGGGCGCCGGTGGCGATGATGACGCTGTCGGCGGTGTAGGTGTCGCCGCTGTCGCCCTTGCAGACGAAGGGCCGCTGCGTGAAGTCGACGTCGGTGATCAGGTCGAACACCATCCTGGTGCCGACATGCTCGGCCTGCTTCTGCATCTGCTCCATCAGCCACGGCCCCTGGATCGGGTCGGCGAAGCCGGGAAAGTTCTCCACGTCCGTGGTGATCATCAGTTGCCCGCCCGGCTGCATGCCCTGGACCATCAGCGGTTCCAGGTTGGCGCGCGCCGCATAGATGGCGGCGGTATAGCCGGCCGGGCCGGCGCCGATGATGAGGACCTTGGTGTGATGGGTGCTGGCCATTGGCGTGATCCCGCAAAAATCTCGGCGAAGAATGGGAAGCTCGTTTGGAGGCGCGCTAGAAGCCGAACATATGGTCGAGGCTGAAGGCGTTTTCACCGGCGAGGCAGCCGTGGTAGCCGAACAGCCGGCAGGTGGTGTCGCGCACCATCACGTAGGCGTGCTCGCCAGCCGCCAACCGTTCCGCCTCCGAAAACATCTCGTGGTACCGCCAGAACTGCGACCCGCCACAGGGGATTGCAAGCCGCTTGCGCGCGACCTCGACGCCGTCCCGGCGCATCAGGATCAGGCTGGTGTCGGAGCTGGCATGCCATGCCGTCGAGGCTGGATAGACCAGGTGGCAGAGCGTGTCCCACGGCTCGCTCCCCAGCCGCAGGAACAGGCGGGTCGACAGGCCGGGAGGCCGGCCATGGTAGCTCTGCGGCTCGTCGCGGTAGACCATCGCCATGTTGAACATGTGGCTGCCGAAGCTCGTCTCGGCGACATGGCCGGTCCGTACGTCCTCGTAACGGACGAGCGCGTGCAGCCAACCGTCGGCGATCGTCCCGGCCTCGAAATCATAGACCAGCTCGACATGCCCCCAGCCATCCGCCAGCGGCCGGCCGGCGACCAGCCCGCCGACCAGCCCGCCGACGTCCAGCGCCACGCTGTCGGAGCGCTTCAGGTTGCCGAAGCGGTGCTCCGCCACCGCCGTACCGGCGCGGTCGTAGACCACCGCCTTCACCGGCAGCTCGGTCTGCGCCGTGCTCATCGGCGTCGGCAGCAGGACGGTGCGCCAGCGGTCCGTCGGCAGCAGCGGCGCCGGCAGGATGTGGCCCTTGCCGACCACGCCCTTGTCGGGTGCGCCGCCGGTCAGGACCGGCAGCCGCGGGTCGGGCTTCAGGTCGGTGCGCTCGACGTTGGCGTGGGCCAAGCGGCGCCGGCCGTCGGCCGCGACGATCTCGTAGCGCGGGCGGACGAAATGCTTGCCGGCCTGCACCTCGAACTGCTGCGGCCAGCGCGCCTCGGGGAACAGGCTGGCGACGTCGAGCTCGACGGTGGCGAAGGGCGCGATCGCGCGGTCCAGCCGGCGGATCTCGGCGGAGCCCATCAGGTTCAGCCCGACCGCCCCGGCCGGGATCGGCGTCGGATGGCTGTTCTGGATCCACAAGGACACCCGCTCGCCCTCGCGCGGCGCCGGCAGCCCGGCATAGAGGTCGGCCGGCCAGGCGTTGGCGTCGTGGGTGCAGGACAGCACGGTGTCGTCGTCGCCGTAGGTGTCGAGCGCGTATTTCACCACGTCGTGCCCGGCAGCGCCGATGACGTGCAGGAACAGCGAGCCGCAGAAGGGGCCGAGCCCGAGGCGGTCGCGCAGTTGCCGGCTGTCGATCACCACCGTGCCGTCGGACGGCGGCATCGGGTCGGTCCAGTCGGCGAGCGGGCGCCCGTCGCCATCGAACAGGCAGGCCCACAGGCGGGTGCCCTTGGCGCCGTAGCGCGGCCAGTAGTTGGCCGACACCACGCGGGTGTGGTGGCCGTCGCCGTCGCGGAACCAGGCGAAGTTCGTCGCCCAGTTGAACCTGGACAGGTAGTTGCCGGGATCGTTCAGCATGTCCTCCGGCACGCGCATGGCGTCCAGCGACACGACGCCGGCGGTCGGCGGGATCAGGTGGGCGATGTGCCCTTCCAGGCGCTGCGAGTCGAAGGCGACGACGAAGACGGTGCGCGCGCCGCTCGACGGCAGATCGGTCACCGGGCGGGCGGCGTGACCGCACATCTCCTCGCCCACCTGCTCGACGTCCTGGACATAGATGCCGCAGACCGGGACCTCCGACAGGTCGTAGAACGCCGCCAGCCCCGGCAGCAGCCCCAGCGGGTCATAGACCGCCACCGGCCCATGGGAGGCGAGCCGCGCGATCAGGATCGCCGCCTTGGGCGCCGCCAGCGGGTGGCCCACCGCCTTGAAGAAGCTGGAGCCGCCGGTGGCGTTGGAGAAGGTCTCGATCCGAAGGGACATGGGAGCACACGCGAACGAAAGCAAAGCCAGGGCGTCGGTTATAGCCGCTTCGGCAGGGTGGGCGACAGTGATTTGTCCCGACTTTGAGATAGCGCCACCGCTTCCCTGCCCGCTCGTCCACCCTTTGCCGCACCTGCCGCCGCCCTTGGCCCCGGGGCCGACTCCCTCTCCATGCCCCTTGAACCAGATGCGGTTTCGATATATCTAAGATTTCGTTATATCGAAACCGCATCGAGAGAGTGTTTCAATGTTCAGGCACCTGTTTCACGACCGCATCCGCCGCTTCTCCCGCCCCGATTTCGACGACGAGGCGCCCGACCAGGGTCCCGGCCGGCATGGCGGGCACGGCGGGCATGGCGGCGGACGGCATGGCCACCGCGGCGGCTGGGACCAATGGGCCGGGCGGGGTGGCCGCGGCGGCCAGGGGGGCCGCGGCCGGATCTTCGACCATGGCGACCTGCGCCTGGTCCTGCTGTGGCTGATCGCCGACAAGCCCCGCTCCGGCTACGACCTGATCAAGTCGATCGAGGATCTGGTCGGCGGCGCCTACAGCCCCAGCCCCGGCGTCGTCTACCCGACGCTCACCCTGCTGGAGGAGCAGGGCCACATCCGCATGGCCTCGGCCGACGGCAACAAGAAGACCTACGAGATCACGCCGGACGGCGTGGAGGCGCTGAAGGCGGCCGAGCCCACCGTCGCGGCGATCCGCGAGCGCATCGCCCATGCCCGCGCCCACCGCCAGCGCGAGTCGGCGCCGCAGATCGTCCGCGCGATCGAGAATTTCAAGCTGGCGCTGCGGCTGCGGCTGTCGCGCGGCGACCTGACCCCGGAACAGACCCAGGCGATCGCCGACGCCATCGACGACGCGGCGCGCGCCGTCGAGCGGTCCTGACCGGCATCGGCCCGGCGGACCGGACCCCCTCCCGACGCAGAAGGATAAGAACGGCATGGTCACCACCACCACCCGCATCGCGACCCCCAACGGGCGCCGCTACATGACCCAGCTCTGCAAGCACTGGGCGCACAAGTTCGAGGTTGCCTATGACGAGAACCAGGGGCTCGTCCCCTTCGGCCCCGACCGGCGCTGCCGGATGGCCGCGGACGCCGACGGCCTGACCCTGGTCCTGGAGGTCGAGGATGCCGCGCAGGTGGAGCGCATGCAGGGGGTTGTGATCGACCACCTCAAGCGCTTCGCCTTCCGCGAGGATCTGGGCGAACCGGCCTGGACCACCTGAAGCCCGCCTGAAGGCCGGCCTGAAGCCTGCCTCCCTTGGACGAACGGCCCGGACCCGGACCGGACGATTTCACCGACTCCGTCTGCGACAAATCCTGTTGTGAATTCCCGCGCGTGAGGTGTAAAACACCTTTTAACCAACAGGCGGGAATGGGGAAGAACCCGGCGCTTCCACCCGCCAACCGGCAGACACCGGCCGGCGCCTGAACGAATCGCCGGACCATCCCCCTTAGCCGGGACAGCAGGAGTGGGTCGTGATGCTCCGCATCTCCAAGAAGCTGATGTTCGCCATCGAGGCGGTCCTCGACATCGCCTACAACGCGGGCACCGAGCCGGTACAGTCCGGGGAGATCACCCGGCGCCAGGGCATTCCGAAACGCTACCTGGAACAGGTCCTGCAGCAACTCGTCCGCGAGGGCGTCCTGGCCGGGGTGCGGGGTCCGCGCGGCGGCTACCGGCTGGCGCGGGAGCGCCGGCGGATCACGCTGGGCGAGATCGTGCGGGTCGTCCGCTCGATGGAGACCGCCACCGACCCGATCGAGGAGCCGGCCGGGTCCATCCTCGGCCATCAGGTGGTCCGCCCGCTGTGGGGCGAACTGCAGGAGGAGTGCATGGCCAAGCTCGATACCGTCACCATCGAGGATTTGTGCATGCGCGCCCGCCGCGCCGGGGTGGAAAGCGAGACCGAGGACCGGATCGACTTCACCATCTGACCGGGCAGCCGGCACGGGCCGGCCACCCTGTTCGGCGGCCCATGGCCACATGGCGCCGCCGGTGGTGGCACCGTGGCGGCCGCCACCGGCGGAGGCCGACTTCCCGTTTGACAGGAACCCCGCGCTGGACGATTCTCGTCATTCGGGGTGTTGAAACCATACATAACACAAATCGCAGAGGTGGAATCATGGCTGCACCGGAATTCCGCGGCAGGATCTACGACAGCATCCTCGACACGATCGGCGCCACGCCGCTGGTGCGTCTGGACCGCCTTGCCGCCGACGCCGGCGTCCAGGCCCAGATCATCGGCAAGCTGGAGTTCTTCAACCCGCTGGCCAGCGTCAAGGACCGCATCGGCCGGGCCATGATCGAGGCGGCGGAACAGGCCGGCACCATCTCGCCCGGCCGCACCACCCTGGTCGAGCCGACCTCCGGCAACACCGGCATCGCGCTGGCCTTCGCCGCCGCCGCCAAGGGCTACAAGCTGATCCTGACCATGCCGGAGAGCATGTCGGTCGAACGGCGCAAGATGCTGAAGCTGCTGGGGGCCGAGCTGGTGCTGACCCCGGCCTCGGAAGGCATGAAGGGCGCCATCCGCAAGGCCGAGGAAATCCTCGCCGCCGACCCCGACGCCTATCTGCTGCAGCAGTTCAAGAACACCGCCAACCCGGCCGTCCACCGCGCCACCACGGCGGAGGAAATCTGGAAGGACACCGACGGCCAGGCCGACATCCTGATCTCCGGCGTCGGCACCGGCGGCACGCTGACCGGCACCGCCGAGGTCATCAAGGCCCGCAAGCCGTCCTTCAAGGTCGTCGCGGTCGAGCCGGAGGACAGCCCGGTGCTGTCGGGCGGCATGCCCGGCCCGCACAAGATCCAGGGCATCGGCGCCGGCTTCGTGCCCGACATCCTGAAGAAGGACCTGATCGACGACGTCGTCCGCATCTCCAATCAGCGCGCCTTCGAGACCGCCCGCAAGGTCGCCCGCCTGGAAGGCGTTCCGGTCGGCATCTCCTCGGGCGCGGCGCTGGCCGCGGCGCTGGAGATCGGCGCCCGGCCGGAGAATGCCGGCAAGCAGATCATCGTGATCCTGCCGTCCTTCGCCGAGCGCTACCTGTCGACCGCCCTGTTCGAAGGGCTGGAGTAAGACCGCCGGCCCGGCGGCTTCCGATCCCGGCCCGCCCGGATCGGAAGCCGCCGGAGCGCGTCCGGCCCGACCGGCGAAATTGATCCTCAAATTTGACGGACTTCGCGACTTCGGCTACTCTTGCCTGTACCCGCCCCGCTGCTTTCGTCCGTTCCCAGGGGAGTGACCGCCATGGCGGATATGTCCGTCTCCGTTCCGAACCTGTCGCTCAGTGCCTTTTCGCAACTGAAGGGAACGACCGACAAGGTGGCGCCCAGCGGCACGAACGCCGACTACCGCAACTTCACGGTCAGCAAGGCGGGCGAGTTCAACTTCAAGGTCAACAACAACTTCACCGACGTCGAAATCCGCAATGAGCGGAACGAGGTGGTGACGATCCTCCACTCCAAGGAGTCGTCCGCCGACGCCAGCGCCAGGCTCGGTCCGGGGAACTACACGGCGGTCATCTCGCAGGCGAACCGGACGGCCGGGGTGCGCGACTATTCGCTCGACATCTCGGAAAAGCAGAACATCCTGGTGACCGGTGCCGGCGCGACCCTGAAGGGGACCGCCCAGCCGCCGGCGAACGGCGACACCGGCGTGCAGAAGCACACCTTCAACGTCCTCCAGGGCGGCACCTTCACCGCCAACCTCAGCCTGCCCAACACGCGCTGGGCAATGATGGACAAGGACGGCAAGGTGGTCGCCGCCAGCGACAGCAGCGAAACCGACGCCCAGAACGATTTCCTGAAGAAGCCGACCTACAAGGTCCCTCCGGGCCAATACACGATGGTCCTGGTGCCGCCGTCGACCCTCAAGTCGCCGACGGACTTCCGGTTCAGCTTCGTGCCGCGCGACCCGTCGCTCACCGCTGCCGGCACGCAGGAAAGCGCCATCGCCAAGACCCTGCGCGAACGCCAGACCCGGCTGCGGGAATGGGCGTCGCAGGCGCCGCCGACCAAGACGTCGGCCTGACGCCCCGCCCCCTCCGCATGCGTCCGCCGCATGCCGCCGGGCGGAAAAGCACCGTGCGGAATGTTGCTGCAACGGCAGCGTCCTGCGCTATGCTGCGGGACATGGACTTCACGGACACCCAGCTTCACCGCTATTCCCGCCACATCGTCCTGCCGGAAGTCGGCGGCATCGGGCAGGAGCGGCTTCTGAACTCCAAGGTTCTGGTCATCGGTGCCGGCGGCCTGGGCGCGCCGCTGCTGCTCTACCTGGCGGCGGCCGGCGTCGGTACCATCGGCATCGTCGACGACGACACGGTGGACCTGTCGAACCTCCAGCGCCAGGTCATCCACGACGAATCGGCGCTCGGCCGGCCGAAGGTGGAGAGTGCCGCCGCCCGGATCGCCGCGCTCAATCCCGACGTCCGCGTGCAGGTCCACCAGGTCCGCCTGAACCGTGACAACGTCATGGATCTGCTCTCCGGCTATGATGTCGTCGCCGACGGATCGGACAATTTCGCCACGCGCTTCCTGCTGAACGACGCCTGCTTCTTCGCCGGCAAGACGCTGGTCTCCGCGGCGATCCTGCGCTTCGACGGGCAGATCGCCACCTTCAAGGCGCATCTCGGCGCGCCGCACCCCTGCTACCGCTGCCTGTTCCCCGAACCGCCGCCGCGCGGCACGGTACCGTCCTGCTCGGAAGGCGGGGTCCTCGGGGCGCTGGCCGGCTTCGTCGGCTCGCTCCAGGCGACCGAGGTGCTGAAGGAATTGCTGGGGCTCGGCGAAAGCCTGTCGGGCAGCCTGCTGATGATGGACTCCCTCTATGCGTCCTATCAGCGCATCACCGTCAGGCGGGATCCCGACTGCCCGCTTTGCGGCCATCATCCGACGATCCACGACCTCTCCGCCCATTGAGGGGCCTGCGAGAAAGACGGGAGGCGTCCACCATGTCCGATACCCTGTCCGCGCCTGCGGCCAACGGAATCGCCGCGCTGTCCATCGTCCTGTTCGCCGGCGGCTTCGACCGGGTGCATTACGCGCTGGTGATGGCCAGCGCGGCGGCGGCCACCAACCGCAAGGTCACGCTGTTCTTCACCGGGCGCGCCCTGCGGGCGCTGGTGCACGAGCGCGAGCCGGGCGTCCAGGGCTGGCACGACCTCGACCCGGCCGACGACGGGAGCACGCCGGTGGCGCGCGACCGCTATTTCGCCACCCACGGCCTCGCCACCTTCGAGGAGCTGCTGGAGGCCTGCGTCGCCATGGGCGTCACCGTCATGGCCTGCGAGATGGGCTTGCGGGCGCTCGGCCTGCCGCCGGGCGCGGCGCTCCGGCCGGACGTGCCGATCGCCACCGGCGGCGTCGTCACCTTCCTGAACGAGGCGCCCGCCGGCGGCGCCATGCTGTTCGTCTGAGCCGTTCGTTTTGAGCCGTTCGTTTTGAGCCGTTCGTTTTGAGCCGTTCGTTTTGAGCCGTTTCCTGGGTTGGCCCTGACCGCATGACCGACAACCGCGACATTCTCGACCTCGCCAACCGCTTCGAGGCGATCGCCGCCGACGGGTTCGAGGGGCGTCCCTACCGGCCGGCGCTGGCCGACCTCGCCCGACGCACCCGGAGCCGGCCCGAGGTGGCCCGGCAGGTGGCCCATGCGCTTGGCATCATGATCGGGCTGATCGGCGACAGCGACCCGGCCGGCCGCTTCGCCGTGAAGACCGCGATCTTGCGCGAGGCGGTGGAGATGCTGGCCGGGGAGTGAAGCGCAAGCAGGGCAGCCATGCGTCACACCGGCGGTGCGTGCCCCGTCAAGGGGGCGATGACCCCCTGAAAGAGGACGCAAGACATGGCTTTCCGTTTGACCGTCGCCCAGGACGCCCCTGCCCTTTACGCCGCGATGCACGCGGTCACCAAGGCCATCCGCTCCAGCGGCCTGCCGGCCGGCCTGATCCACCTGGTCGATCTGCGCGTGTCGCAGATCAACGGCTGCACCTACTGCATCGACCTGCACGGCAAGGAGGCCCGCCATGCCGGCGAGCCGGAGGCGCGCATCGCCGCGCTCGCCGATTGGCAGCGTTCAGACCTGTTCCTGCCGGAGGAGAGGGCCGCCTTCGATTGGGCGGAGGTGCTGACCCGCAGCCGCCAGGACCGGATCGACGATGCCCACCGTGAGCTGACGCTTCACTTCGACGAGGCGCAGGTCGCCGCCCTGACCGTGGCGGTGGCGCAGATCAACGCCTGGAACCGCGTCGGCATCGCCCAGCATGTCGGGACGGTCCCGGCGGCGTCGGCAGCCTGATGGAAACGGCCTGATGGAGACGCCATGACGCGGACGGCCGATCCGGATGCCGGCGACGCGCTCGCCGCCTTTGCCGGCGAACGGCCGCGGCTGCGCGCGTTGGCCTATCGCCTGCTCGGGTCGGTCGCCGACGCGGAGGACACGCTGCAGGACGCCTGGCTGCGCTGGAGCGCGGTGGCGTCCGGCAGCGTCGCCTCGCCGCCGGCCTTCCTGACCACCCTGGTGACGCGGCTGGCGCTCGACCGGATGCGGTCGGCCCGGGCGGCGCGGGAACGCTACTATGGCCTGTGGCTGCCCGAACCCGACGTCACCGGCTGGCCCGGCGACGCCGGCGAGGGGGATGCGGAGGCCGGCGAAACCGTGCCGATGGCGATGCTTCTCCTGCTGGAGCGCCT
Source organism: Azospirillum picis (assembly GCF_017876115.1). Taxonomy (GTDB): domain Bacteria; phylum Pseudomonadota; class Alphaproteobacteria; order Azospirillales; family Azospirillaceae; genus Azospirillum; species Azospirillum picis. The sequence goes on along the minus strand of NZ_JAGINO010000017.1, from coordinate 62,003 downwards.
CGGGCCGGAGCAGCGTGCCGTTTTCGTCCTGCGCGAGGCGATGGACCTCGACTATGCGGAGATCGCGTCGGTTCTCGGCAAGTCGGCGGACGCCTGCCGCCAGGTCATGCGGCGCGCCCGCGCCCGCCTGTCCGAGCCCGCCGCCGCGCAGGCCGACCTGCAGGCCGGGCGCCGGATCGCCGACGCCTTCGCGGCGGCCAGTCTCAGGCGGGACTACGCCGCCATCGTGTCCCTGCTGGCCGACGACGCCCAGTGGCTGAGCGACGGCGGCGGCCTGGTGCTGACGGCGGTGAACCCGCTCCATGGGGCCGACCGCATCGCGCGCTTCCTGCTCGGCATCCAGCGCAAGCGCGCTACGAGCTTCGGCTTCACCGCGGTCCGGGTGAACGGCGCGCCGGGGTTCCTGACCCGGCTCGGCGACCGCTTCCAGGGTGTGTGGGCGCTGGACATCGCCGACGGGCGCATCCGCCGCATCTATCAGGTCGCAAACCCCCGCAAGCTCGGCCATATCGCGCTTGGCCATGCCGCACGTGGCCAAACCGCGCTTGGCCATCCGGCGCGGCCGGGGACGGACGCGGGGTGAGCGGCAGGCCCGGCGCGCCCGGCTCTCCGGGAGATCGGGGGATCAGGCGGTCGCCTCGTCCAGCCAGCGGTCGAGCGCCGAGAGGTCGACGGGGTTCGGCAGCACCGGGAAGGGAGCGTTCGGCAGGTCCCGGCCGGTCAGCAGGATGCGCGTCTGCGGAAAGAGCATCGCGGCAAGCGCGGCGGCCCGGTCGCCGTCGTCGCCCTCCCGGCCCAGCGGCAACAGGGCCACGGCCGGCGCCTCGGCACCGATGATGGTCAGCGCCTCCAGCGGGTGTTCGGTCTGCGACACCTGGAAGCCGCGGGCGGACAGATGACCGGCCAGCACCTGCCGCTGCATCCGGTCCGCGTCGGCGATCACCGCCCGGCGCCCGCCATGGCCCGGCGGCCGAATGTCGGCATCAATGCTGAACGCCACGATTCCCCTCCGTCCCGTCGCCGGCCGAATCGTCCGGGAATGGACCCGGACCGACTGACCGGGCCGAATGACCGGGTCCCACGCTGTGGCGGCGGCATGTTCTTGTTAAGGACGAGGCGAGTATGAGGACGGGCGCCGGGGTTGTAAACGGCTGCTACCCCTGGTTAGACCTTCGTCGAATACGAACGATTTCCCCCTTGTGCATCAGCGCCAGCATCGGCAGGTCGCTGGGGTGGTTCCCATATCCCCAGGTGGCGGCGACCGGGCCGTTGCGGCCGATCCAGTCGCTCACCCGTTCCGCCTTGTCGCGGCGGACGCAGTTGGCCGTGCTCAGCCGGCCGGTGAGCATGCCGTCCGCCACCTCCATCCCGGTCGCCAGCAGGTCGTCCACCTCCAGGCCGCGCAGCAGCGCCGGCATGTAGAGGTCGAGGGCGCCGGTGGCGACCACCACGCGGCGGCCCTGGCGCCGGTGCCCCTTCAGCACCTCCAGCATCGGCTGGTGCCAGCGGACACGCGGCACCAGCCGCTCCGCCGCCGCCAGCGCATCGGCGACCGGCAGGCCGCGCAGCGTCCGCTTCAGGAAGATCGCCTTGACCGAACCGGGGAAGTCGCAACCGGGACCGCGGCCGCGGATATGGCGGTGCAGCCCGGAGCGGATGGCGTCGGCCAGGGCCAGCGCGGCGCGGCGGCGGCCGATCACCTCGCCGACGAACATCGGCAGGCTGTCGCCATGGATCAGGGTGCCGTCGAAATCGAAGAAGGCGACGCCGGACGGTCCGCTCACGGCCCCCTCGCCCGCGGTTCCCGGAATGTCGGGTGTCCGGAGCCTCACCGATCCCGGCATCGCATGGTCCGACGGCGGAGCCTCCAAGGCCGATCCGCCTGAAGGCGGCTGGCCGGCCACCGGCGACTCGGGGGGAAGGGCGACCGCGCCGCCGGCCAGACGGCCGGCCAAGCGGTCGGCCAGATCGTCGGCGGATGTCGCGGATGCCGGGCGGGCCGGCTGTGCGGGCGAGATGTGCATGGATATGCTTATCCGACCGTCACCGACCGGCCGGCAAGGCTTTTCGCCGGATGCCGGATGCCTGCCGTCAGTGCAGCACCGGGCCGCAGGGCACCTCGAAGCCCGAGTCGTCCTCGCCATCGTCGCGGTCCGCGCGCCCGGCGGTCAGCTCCTCGGCCTCCTCGAGCTGGGCGACCAGATCGCCGGACGCTTCCTCCAGCCCGGCCTTGACCGCGATCAGCAGGTTGATGATCTCGCCATTGTCCTGTTCGAGACTGCGGATCCGCTCTTCCAGGCGGTCGAGGCGGCGGATCAGCAGGTCGGACAGGCGGTCCAGGCGGTCGAGCACGGGATCGGATCCCGGGCTGCCGGGCGGGCCGTGAGGCCGGGTTACGAGGCGGTCGTCGCGGGTGTCGTCCATGGTTCGGCCGGTTCCGGTCAGTGAGGAGGTTGCTCCACAGCTAACTTTGTCCGCAGGCCGCGCAAGATCCAGTCCGTCACCCGATGCACCCCGCAAGCGATGCGGGGGATGCCCACCCGTCGAGAAACTGGCGATTCCGGAGAATGCCGCCGCGGCCGGCACCTCTTGTGCGCATCGGCCGGCGGGTCCCTCTACAGTCAAGACTCCGATTTGTCGCTGCGGCGCTTGCGCGGAACACCGTACAGTTCAAGCCTATGGCCGATGAGGTCATAGCCCAGTTCGCGGGCGATGCTTTCCTTCAGCCGCTCCATCTCTTCGTTGGTGAACTCGATCACTTCACCGGAATCGACATCGATCAGATGATGGTGGTGATCTGTCCGCGTCTCCTCGTACCGGGCACGGCCGTCGCCGAAATCCAGGCGGTCGATGACATGCGCCTCTTCGAACAGCCGCATCGTGCGGTAGACGGTGGCGATCGAAATGCGCGGGTCGATGGCGGCCGCGCGGCGATGCACCTCCTCGACGTCGGGGTGGTCCGTCGCCTCCGACAGCACGCGCGATATCACGCGGCGCTGGTCGGTCATCTTCAACCCCTTTTTCACGCACAGCTCTTCAAGGCGCGAGGGCATGGACATCCCCTGTGATCCTGTCTTTGACGATGGGCGGCGCTTGGCCCTGCCGGTCTCCCTGATGATCGGAGCGCGGCGGCAGGCCGTCCCCCGACGGAAGACGGTCCGACACACGGCTGCGGCACTCCGAATATCCTAGCAATATACTGTGTCTCGTTCCCATTCTCAAATGCCCAGGCAAAGGCTTGGCAGCGTCCGGCACCTGCAGGCCGTCAGGGTACCGCCCACGCCCACCCACCCACGTCCCAGCCCTGCCCATCCGAGATAAGCCAATCCGGCGATCCGCAGGCCTCCGTGGAAACCAATTGCTCATAATCGCTTGCTAGGTTTTGTCGGGAGTGCCGGGCAATCCGCGACCGGTGCAGCGATTCCGAGGGAGGGGGTGAGACGCCGTGACGCCATTCGAACCGCCTGCCCCGCCCCCGCCTGCAAGCGATCCCCTCCCCGTCGAGCCCGCCTTCACCGCCGCCGGACTGGCTGTGCCGGTGCCGCCGCTGGCCCCCAGCGACGCGTGCGCCACGGCGCTCGCCCGCTTCGTCCGCCAGCCCGACCTGCCTGCCCTGCCGGTCGTGGAAGAGGACGGGCGGGCCGTCGGCCTGCTGGTCCGCGGCAGCCTGCTGCCCGATGGTCCGCCGCCGGCCGTGGTCCGGCACCCGTCGATGCCCGTCTCGTCGCTGATGGACGGCCGGCCGCTGCTGGTGGAGGGCAGGACGCCGTTGGCCGAGATCGGCCGCCGGCTGTCCGGGCTGATGCCGTCGGCCTGGGCGACCGGTTTCCTGGTGGTCGAGCAGGAGCGCTATCTGGGCCTCGGTACGGTGACCGGCCTGATGGCCAAGTCAGCCGAACTGGCCGACCTGCGCGCCCGCCAGTTGGATGAGGCGCGCCGGCAGGCCGAGCAGGCCATCCGGGCCCGGACCGCCTTCCTCGCCACCATGAGCCACGAGATCCGCACGCCGCTGACCGCGATGATGGGTTTCGCCGAGTTGCTGGAGCAGGAGGTGATGGGGCCGCACGGCGTCCCGCTCTACCGCGACTATGCCCGCGACATCGCCGAAAGCGGCCGCCACCTGATGGAGCTGATCAACGACCTGCTCGACCTCTCCAAGGCCGATGCCGACCGGCTGGAGCTGGTCGAGGGGACGGTGGACGTGGTCAGGGTCGCGATCGCCACCGCAAGGCTGCTGGCCGAACGCGCCGCCCGCCACGGCGTGCGCATCGTCACCGACGTACCGCCCGACCTGCCGCCGTTGCGCGCCGACGAGCGCAAGCTGCGCCAGATGCTGCTGAACCTGCTGTCCAACGCGGTGAAGTTCACCCCGGCCGACGGGGTGGTGACGCTCGATGCCTGGCTGGCGGACGACGGCACCCTGTGGCTGTCCGTCCACGACACCGGCATCGGCATGAACGGCGACGAGCTTGCCAAGGCGCTGGAACCCTGGGGCCAGATCGACAGCGTGCTCGCCCGCGGCCATGTCGGCACCGGCCTCGGCCTGCCCCTGACCAAGCGCCTGATCGAGTTGCATGGCGGCCGCCTCGACATCGTCAGCCGCCATGACGAGGGCACCGTCATGGCGCTCGTCTTCCCGCCGCACCGAATCGGGCGCTCGTCAAACCCCGCCGCCGCTCCCGGCGGATTCTAGGTTCCCTGCGGATTTTAGGAGCGCCGCCGGACGGCGGCCTCCCCGCCGCAGCAGCCGCAGCAGCCCGGCCAGCCAGAGGGCGGCGCCGAACAGGAACGACAGCAGGCCGATCAGCCCGGCCCCCAGCGACAGCAGCGCGCCGGCCAGCGCCATCGTGATCGCAGTGGTTGCGCCGAAGGCGCGGAACAGCGCCTTCCCGGTCAGCCGCAGGGCGCCGCTCACCGGCTTGCCGAGCAGCCTGGTCGCGCGTTCGGCATGGCGCAGATCCTCGACATCGTCGACGTGGCGCAGCAGCGCCAGCGTGCGCGACGGCGGCAGCGACCGGCCGATGTCGCCGAGCGAGGCGAACACGCGCCGCAGCTCGGTGACGTCGAGGCCCGCGGCATGGCGGTAGGCGGCGCGGGACAGCTCGTCCAGCCGGTACCAGGGCGTGTCGCGGACGGCCGCCCGGAAGGCCGGCAGGTCGGCGCTCCGCGCCACCATCATCCCCACCCGCCGCTGGAAGGCGGCGGTCAGCCGGCCGGTGCGGCGGGCCAGCTTGACGACGGAAATGCCGGTCTTGGCCGGCAGCGCGGTCCCGGCCGTCGCCACCGTCCCGGCGGTCAGGGCGACGCCGACCATCGACAGCCCGACCGCCAGCTCGTCCACCGACTCGCCCCGGATCATGCGGGCGGCCTGCTCCCCAAGGTCGCGGACGTCGCCCACCACCGTCAGGTCGGAGGCCAGGGCGCCCATGATGCCGGCCGTTCCCTCGCCCTCGCCGGTCAGGAAACCGTCGGCGGTGCGCTTGGCCGTCCGCACCGCGGCCTTCCAGCCGCTGGTTTCGTCCACCCAGCGCTCATGCAGGGCCGGATCGACCGGCACGGCCACCAGCCCGGCGACCTCGAAATATTCCTCCGCCCGGTCGGGGTCCCCCTCGTCCAGGGCGGCGGCGATCTCATGCTCCAGGCGGGCGCGGGTGGCGACCTCGCGGACCTGGGCGACCATCGCCTCGCGGGCCTGGGCGTCGCCGGGCGGGGCCGGCGGCTCGTACAGCAGCAGGGCCGCGACCAGCCCGGCGACGGCGGTCGGCAGCCCGGCCAGCATTGCCTTGCGGCCGGCGCTGCCGCCCGCCCTGCCCCGGGCCGTATCCTGGGTCATGCCCCGGGTCGCGCCTTCCGCCATCGGCCCTCTCCCCTCCCGTCCGGCCGCCGGTCCCCTGCCGCCGCCATGGCGGCCATCATGACGGAAGGGGCGGGCGGCCGGCTGTGCGAAGAGGGGCTATTCCCGCCTGCCGGCGCTCAGGCCAGCCCCTTCTCCATGGCGCTCGCCAGGCGGCGGGCGAAGGCGGCGGGGTCCGGCAGGCTTTCGCCCTCGACGATGCGGGCCTGATCGAGCAGCAGCCAGGCCGCATCCTCCAGCGCGTCGGTGGCGCCGGCCCCCGTGGCGCGCTCGGCCAGCCGCTTGATCAGCGCATGGGACGGGTTGATCTCCAGGATGCGCTTGCCGACCTCGCCGTTGAGCTGCTTGTGCTGCTTCAGCAGGCGCTCCAGGTGCATGTCCATGTCGTTGTCGTCGGCGACCAGGCAGACCGCGCTGTCGGTCAGGCGTTCGGACTTGCGGACATCCTTCACCGCGTCGGACAGCGTCAGCTTCAGCAGCGCCAGCAGGTCGGTCAGCTCGCCGTCCGCCGCCTTCTCCTCCGGCTTCTCGGCCTCCTCGCCCTTGATCTTGCCGAGGTCGGCGCCGCCGCGGGTCACCGACTTGAAGGGCTTGCCGTCATAGACGCCGACCGACGGCATCCAGAACTCGTCCACCGGGTCGGTCAACAGCAGCACCTCGACGCCCTTGGCCCGGAAGCCTTCGAGCTGCGGGCTGCGCAGCAGGGTGTCGATGTCGTCGCCGCTGATGGTGTAGATGGCGTCCTGGCCTTCCTTCATGCGGCCGACATACTGCTCCAGCGACACCAGATCCTCGCCGGCGGTGGTGCGGAAGCGCAGCAGCTTCAGGATGTCGTCCCGGTGCTCGTAGTCCTCGTAGAGGCCCTCCTTCAGCACCGCGCCGAAATTCTCCCAGAAGCTGTCGTATTCGGCGGTGTTCTCGGTATCCCTGGCCTTCTTGCCCAGTTCCGACAGGACGCGCCGCGTGATGCCGGCCTTGATCTTGGCCAGCATCGGGTTGTGCTGCAGCATCTCGCGGCTGATGTTCAGCGGCAGATCCTCGCTGTCGACCACGCCGCGCAGGAAGCGCAGGTAGGGCGGGATCAGCCCTTCCGCCGCGTCGGTGATGAAGACGCGCTTGACGTACAGCTTCACCCGGTGGGCGCGCTTGGGATCGAACAGGTCGAAGGGCTTGGTCGAGGGGACGAACAGCAGGTTGGTGTATTCCAGCGCCCCTTCGGCCCGCCAGTGCAGGGTCAGCCACGGCTCGTCGAAGGCGTGGCCGACATGGTGGTAGAATTCCTTGTACTGGTCGGCGGTGATCTCCGACTTCGACCGCGTCCACAGCGCCGACGCGCTGTTCAGCGCCTTGGCCTCGTCGCCCTCGCCGAACAGGATGGGAATGGCGATGTGGTCGGAATATTTGCGGACAATGCCGCCGAGCCGGGTCTCGTCCAGATACTCGTCGTCACCCTCGCGCAGGTGCAGGACGATCCTTGTGCCGCGCGACAGGCCGTCGGCCTCGGAAATCGTGAACTCGCCCTTGCCGTCGGACTCCCAGCGCCAGCCGGTGGCCTCGCCGGCCTTGCGGGTCAGCACGGTGACCTTGTCGGCGGCCATGAAGGCCGAATAGAAGCCGACGCCGAACTGGCCGATCAGGTTGACGTCCTTCTTGCCGTCGCCCTTCTCCGCACCCTCCAGCGACTTCATGAAGGCGGCGGTGCCGGACCGGGCGATGGTGCCGAGATTCTCGACCAGATCCTCGCGGTTCATGCCGATGCCGTTGTCGGCGACGGTCAGGGTCCGCGCGTCCTTGTCGACCAGCAGGCGGACCTTGAGGTTCGGATCCTCGGCCGAGAGTTCCGGCTGGGTCAGCGCCGCGTAGCGCAGGCGGTCGCAGGCGTCCGATGCGTTGGAGACCAGCTCGCGCAGGAACACTTCCTTCTCGCTGTAGAGCGAGTGGGCGACGATGTCGAGCAGGCGGCTGACCTCGGCCTGAAAACTGAGCCGTTCCTCGGTCATGGGTGGGCACCTTCGTTGGGTTTCACGGGTGATGGCGTCAAGACGGCGGAGATATGTGAAAGCACCCCCGCCGTTCAAGAGGCTTTATCCCGTGCAACCGCGGGCGGTGTACGCATGCCCGCCCGCGGTTGCCGCCCGCCCGTTACTTCTTGGTCTTCTTCGGCGGCTCGGCCGGGGGCTGCTCGACCGGGGCGGCCTCGGCGCCGCCTCCCAGCAGCGGGGTCATGTCGGCGCCGTTCAGCATGAACTGGCCGGCCTCGGTGACCTCGAACTTGTAGCTGCGCACGTCGGCGCCGCTGTCGTCCTTGCCCGCCTGGCCAAGCGCCTGCAGCATGGCGAGGCCGGCCATCAGGCTCTGGGCGTTGGGGTCGGCGTTCGGGTCGGGCTTGGCGCCCGGCTTCGGCTGCATCGCCTTGACCGCGGCGTCGATGCCCCGCAGCAGCACGGTGGCGCCGCCGGTGACGCCGAAGGCCGCCGGGGCGGCGACCGCCAGGGCTCCGGTGGCGGTGCCGGCGGTGGCTGGCGTGTCGATCGTCAGCAGGTCGAGGCGCATCTCCGTCCCGGCCTCGCTCATCGCCGCCATCGCCCGCTGCATGGCGAGTTCGGCGGGCGGCGGGGCGGGCGGCGCCTTGGCGGCCTTGGCGTTCGGCTTGGCGCCCTTCTTGGGCGGCGGCGCCTCCTCCTCGGCCTCGACCGCCTTGGCCAGGTCGGTGAAGGTGCTCCACAAGGCGGCGTTCGGCACCTTGGCCAGCGACAGCTTCATCTCCAGCTTGCGCGGGCTGAAGTCGGCCGGGATCGGCGACGGGGTCATCGCGAATCCGCTCGCCTCCATGCCGAAGCTGGCATTCGAGAGCGCCTGGTCGAGATCCAGGAGGCCCATCTGGAAGGCGAAGCGGCCCAGCGTGACCTTGGTCCCGTCCTCGGGGCTGACGGCGGCGAGGTTGGTCAGGCTCATCTTGCCGGTGAGGCCACCGAACAGGCCCTTCATCATCGGCAGCAGCTCGCCGCTGGTCGGGACGGTGCCCTTGGCGGCGGCCTGCTCGGACAGCCTCTGCAGGGCGATGATCTTGGTCAGGTCGATGCGGTTGTAACCGCCCTCGGCGGCGATGCCGCCGATCTTCAGCATCTCCCGGTTCTTCTCGTCCAGCACCGACAGGTTGCCGAGCGCGAAGGCGGCCGGGCCGCTCCACAGCGTGTTGCCGGCCGAGCCGGGCTCCGGCTTCAGGTCCTGGACCATGGTGAGGGTGGAAACCGCGACCTTGCCCTTGCCGTCGGCGGCGGTGACGGACAGATCGCCGAGCGCGGCGTCGAGCGTCAGCATCGTCTCCATCGCCCCCGACCAGGTGCCGGTGATCGCCTGCTTGCCGATCCCGATGGTGGCGGCGTCGGTGTACTCGTCGTTCTCGTCGAGGTTCTGCACCTTGAGGGCGCTCGGCAGAGTCACCGAAACCCCGTAGAGACCCTCGTCCTTCGGCGTCACCGTCAGCAGGATGGTGCCGATGTCGAAGAGCGTGCCCTCGGCATCCTCGGCGGACAGGCTGGGCAGCGCCACCTCGTAATGATCCCCGGACGGCTTGACCGTCGGTTCGCCCTCCCATTGGAAGCCGACGCCCTCGTTGTCCTCGGTCGGCGGCGGGAACCAGCGGGCGAGACCGCTCTTCAGCGTGGCGGCGAGCGAGCGGGCGCCGGCATCGTCGACCGCGGGCACGGCCGCCTGGGACGGCGACCAGGCGCCCACCAGCGCCAGCAGACCGCCGGCCAGCAGGGCCGGGCGCAGGGAACGGACCGGCAGGACCGGCAGGGACGAGGAACAACTTCTCAGAGGCATCGAGGATGAACTCCCAGGGACGTTTCGGCAGGCACGTTAAGCCTGATACGCGACACCGGTCCATCGCCCTAATGGATCTGGTGTGGCGGCGGCTTCAGAAATCCAGGTCCGCGTAGTGTTTTGGCGGCGGACAACCGGTGATGTTGTCGGCCAGCAGGGCGCGGAAGCTGGGCCGCGACTTCATCCGGGCGTACCAGTCCCTGGTTTCCGGGCTGCGGTCCCACGGCACGTTGTCGATGTAGTCGAGGCAGGAGAGCTGCACCGCGGCGGCGATGTCCGCCAGCGAGAAGGCCGATCCGGCCAGCCAGGACCGCCGCTCGGACAGGAAGGCGATGTAGTCGAGGTGGTAGGTGATGTTGGCCAGCCCGGCGCGAATCGCCGGGGCGAAGGGATGGCCCTGGCCGGACAGCCGCTTGACCAGCTTCTCGCCCACCAGGTTCTCGGTCACCTCGCGTTCGAACTTGCAGAGGAACCAGTCGGCGAGCCGGCGGACCTCCGCCCGCGCCGCCACTTCGCGCGGCAGCAGCGCGGTGTCGGGATAGGCCTCCTCCAGATACTCGATCACGGCGAGGCCGCCGGCCACGACCGTCCCGTCCTCCTCCACCAGCACCGGCACCTCGGCCGCCGGGTTCATCTTCAGGAAGTCGGTGCGCCGCTCCCACGGCTTCTCGATCACCGGCTCGAAGGGCAGGCCCTTCTCGGCGAGCATCACGCGGACGACGCGCGACAGGGCATGGATCGGATGATGGTACAGGGTTCGCATGGCGGCGGGACTGTACCGCAACGCCGCAAGCGAAAACAGCCCGTCCGGAGACAGCGGCCGGGTCTCGTTCGGATAGGACCGGTGGGGCCGGAACCCCCGGTCAGCCGGCGCTCGACAGGCGGTACAGCACCAGCGCCTCGGCATGGTCCGGCGCCAGCCCCACCGGCGTCCAGCCATTGCGCTCGTAGAAGGCGCGGGCGGCGGCGTTGCGGGCGGCGCAGGCCAGTTCGGCCGGCTGCGGGCCGCCGCGCAGCAGCAGCAGCGCCTCGCGCAGCAGGGCGGATCCGATGCCGCGCTTGTGCCAGCGGGGGTCGATGAACAGGTTGTGGATGACGCCGGCCTGGGGGTCGAGCGATATGAAGCCGGTCACCGCCCCGTCCAGTTCGGCGACCAGCACCGCGTCCTCGCGCACGCAGTCGTAATAGTCGTCCAGCCCGAAGCGGTCGGCCGGCTGCCAGGAGAAGGCATGGCGGCGCCCATGCAGGAAGATCTCGGCGCAACGCGCCGCGTCGGCGGCGCGGGCGGGCCGGATCGTGACGCGTTGTCCCTTGCCGGTCGGCATGCCTCCCCTCTCCTCGCCCCCCTCCGGTCCCAGCGTTCCGGTCCCAGCGCTCCGGTCCCAGCGTCCCGGTTTCAGGTGGCGGGCCGCCGGATGACACGGGCAGGCGATCCGGCGATCCGACTCGCCGGCCGGTCCGCAGAGCCGGTCGCCCAGCCTGTCGCCTGAGGGTATCAACCAGGGACGGACCGGAATATTCCGCCAGGATAAGCCGCCGGCGGGAAGGCAGGGAACGCTTCTTTGGTCGTGTGCGCGACCGGCGGACCGGACGGGGACCGGGCGGGGAGCGGGCCGTTCAGCGGGTCGCCTTGCCGGCGTCGGCGCCGGAGGGGGTGCCGGCCGCCGCCGGCTCACCCGGCCCGGCATCGGTCCGGCTGTCGGGCCGCCCGTCCGCCGGTTCGCCGCCTGGGCCACGGCCGGAGCCGGAACCGGGCTGGCCGGCCGGGTCGCGCGTCGGCTCGTTGGCGGCGCTGCCCAGCAGCCCGGCCTCGCGGTAGAAGCGCTCGGCCCCCGGATGCAGCGGCACCGAGACGTTGGCGATCGCCCGGGCGGGGTCGAAGCGGCGCCCCTGGGGATGGCCCTCGGCCAGGATGCGGCGGGTGTTCTCGTGCCAGAGCGCCCGGACGACGCCGTAGATCAGGTCGGGATCGCGGTCGGCGCGGGTCAGCATCTCCGCCCCCAGGCTGAGGGTCGGGGTCTGGGCGGTGCCGGGATAGGCGCCGGCCGGGACCTCGTCGGCGATGTAGAAGCGCTGGGTGCGCAGCAGCCGCTCGGCCGGTTCGCCGTCCAGCGGCACCAGCCGCACCGGTACCCGCGCGGCGACGTCGCTGACCGCCGACACCGGATAGCCGCCGACCATGAAGAAGCCGTCCAGCTCGCCCTTCGCCAGCCGGTCGGCCGCCGCCCCCGGCTTCAGGTAGAGGGGAGTGATCGAGCTCTCGGACAGGCCGTAGGCGTCCAGGATCAGCCGCGCCTCGACCAGCGTGCCGGAGCCCTGCTCGCCCAGCGCGATGCTGCGCCCCTTCAGGTCGGCCATGCGGTCGATGAAGCCGTCGGAGCGGACGACCACCTGGATCGCCTCGGCATAGAGCATGCCGAGCGAGCGCAGCTCGGCGAAGGGGCGCGTGCCGGTGAAGATGCCGGTGCCGCTGTAGGCCCAGTAGGCGACGTCGGCCTGGGCGAATCCCGCCTCGACCGACCCGCCGCGCAGCATCTCGATGTTCTCGACGGAGCCGTTGCTGGCCTGCGCCACCACGATCAGGCCGGGGATGCCACAGCTCCCGCCCTTCTCGCAGGGGCGGGCACCCGGCGGGTTGGAGATGGCGTTGGCGATCAGCCCGCCGATCGGGAAATAGGTGCCGGCGGTCGTGCCGGTGCCGATGCGGAAATAGCGCAGCTCCTGCGCCGCGGCGGGGCCGCTTCCCCCCAGCGACGCTCCGGCAGCCAGAAGCGACGCCCCGCCGGCCAGCCCGCCCAGCAGGCGGCGGCGCGACAGTCCGGACGGTTGCGCAGGCCGGCCGCCAGGATGCGCCGGCGAGCCCGGCGGCAGGTCAGGCAGCGGATCCGGCGAGGAGGAGCAGGCTTTGTCGGCTGCGCGGGGCACCGGATCATCCCATTCTTCTGGTTCGAAAAGGGCTTGCCCCCAAGATTTCCGCGCAACCCCTTCATTTCAAGGCACAACCGGTCAAATCACGCCGACGAAATCGAGAACCCCGGCGACTGCCACCGCACCGCCACACAGGCGGACGGCGCGCTCCGACTCGGCCTGCGTCACCGCCACCGACAAGCCGAGCCCGCCGCAGGCGACCAGCATCAGCCCGCTGGCGAACCCGGCCCAGTAGAGCGGCGGCCCCTGGTGGGCATGGCCGTGGAACACCGCGGCGACCGCGGCGACCAGGACCGCCAGCGCCGACGGCGCCCGCACCCCCAGCGCGACCAGGGCCCCCACCAGGACCAGCGAGGCCGACAGCCCCGGCCCGGCATAGGGCAGCCGCAGCCCCATCTGCGCGGCGATGCCGGCCGCCAGCGCCGCGGTCACGGCGGCGGCGGGCACCTGCCAGACCGCGGTGCCGCCCGACTGTCCGGCCCACATCCCGATGCCGAGGATACCGAGCAGGTGCTGCAGCACCCACACCGGCGTGGTCAGCCCGTTGCCGAAGGCCCCCGTCACCGTCGTCATGCGCGCGCCACCCCTGCCCGTCCATCCCTGACCCGTCCGGGTCCCGCGGCCGGTATGACGGCAGCGGCCCCTCGCGGTCAAGCGAAGCCCAGGCTGGACTGATGGACAGGTGGCATGGTCGAGGCGCGCAGGCGGGCGCCGGGGCGGAGGGTCAGTGGGCCGGCGCCAGAGATCGGCGTCAGCGGGCCAGCGGGTCGCCGTACTGGCGCAGGTCGTTCTCCCGCTTCATCAGGTCGCGCTGGCCGAACGGGTCGAGACGGCCGAGCGCGTCCTGCTCGCGCAGGCGCTGAACGTCCGGCTGCAGCAGGTCGCGCTTGAACGCGTCGGTCGTGCCCTGCGTCGACGGCGGGGGCGGCATCTGCACCGGCCTCGGCGGCTGCGGCAGCACCGCCGGATCCGGGGGTGGCGACGAACTGCCGCGGCGGCGCGGCGGCGGCTTCCGGGGCTGCTGCCCCGTCTCCTGCTCCTGCCGTCCCGCAGGGTCGGGCCGGCCGTCGTCGCGTGAGGCGGCCCTGGACGGGGAGGAGGCCCGCGACTGTTCCGCCTGGATCTCGCTCCACATCCGCCGCTCGCCGCCGGGGATCAGCGTCTGCGTGTGGACGGGGGGAAACGCCTGGGCGCGGCCGGGCGTCTCGTCACGGAGGTCCGGCGCCGCGCAGGCTCCCAGCACCAGCAGCGCGGCAAGCGGAACGGCGAGCGGAACGGCCAGTCGGATGGAGAGCGGCGGGGACGTTGTCATCGAGTCAATGTCGGCGCTCCCGGACGGTTCGGCAAGGTGCCCCCAAAGGAGGGGCTCGCGCAGCGGACAAGCTGACGCTAAAGTGTTCCTGATTTGTTCGAACCATGCCGAGCTCCCGCCCCCGATGTCCCGCCGCATCCTCTCCCTCTGGCTTCCGCGCCTGGCGACCGACGCCCGCGAACGCGGCGCGCCGGCGGAGACGCGGCGGCTGCCGCTGGTCCTGCTGCGGACGGAGCGGCGGCGCCGGATGGTGGTGGCGGTCAACCCGCCGGCGGCGGCGGCAGGCCTCCGGCCGGGACAGACCCTGGCGGACGCCCGTGCGCTGGAACCGGGGCTGGAGGCGGCGGAAGCGACGCCGGAGGCCGACGCCGCCCTGCTCGACCGCATCGCCGGCTGGGCGCGGCGCTACAGCCCCTGGACGGCCGCGGACGGCCCGGACGGGGTGGTGATCGACATCACCGGCTGCGCCCACCTGTTCGGCGGCGAGCCGGAACTCGCCGCCGACCTGACCGGCCGTCTCCGGGCCGCCGGCTTCGCCGCCCGCGCCGCGGTCGCCGCCACTCCCGCCGCCGCCTGGGGGCTGGCGCGCTTCGGCACCGCGGAGGATCTGCGGCACGAGCGGCTGGACGGCCTGCCGATGGCGGCGCTGCGGCTGCCGGCGGAGACGCTGGAGGCGCTGCACGCCGTCGGGCTGCGGCGGGTCGGCGACCTGCACGCCATGCCGCGCGCCGGGCTGGCCGCCCGTTACGGCACGCGGCTGCTGCAACGCTACGACCAGGCGTTCGGCCGGCTGGACGAGCCGATCTCGCCGCGCCTGCCGGTTCCCGCCCACCGCGAGCGCCTGGCCTTCGCCGAGCCCATCGCCACGCCCGAATCGATCGCCGGGGCGCTGCGCCATCTGCTCGGGCGGCTGTGCGCCGGGCTGGAGGCGGCCGGCCACGGGGCGAGGCGGCTGCGGCTGGAGGCGCACCGCACCGACCAGCGGCTGGAGGACGAGCCGCAGAGCCTGGCGCTCGGCACCAGCCGTCCGGCCCGCGACCCTGCGATGCTGGCGCGGCTGTTCGCCCCGCTGCTGGAGCGGATCGAGCCGGGGCCGGGACTGGAAACGCTGACCCTCTCCGCCACCGAGACGGCGCCGCTGGCGCCGGTGCAGACCGGCATCGACGGCGAGGATCCCGACGACGGCCTGGCCGAGCTGGTGGACCGGCTCGTCCTGCGGCTGGGGGAGCGGGCGGTGCTGCGGCTGGTGCCGCGGGAAAGCTGGCTGCCGGAACGCAGCGTCGCGCCGGCACGGCCGCTCGACCGCCTGTCCGGCCCGGCGGTCCCACCCGCCTGGCCCGCCGACCGGCTGCGCCCGCTGCGGCTGCTGACGCCGCCGGAACCGGTCGACGCCACCGCGCCGGTGCCCGACGACCCGCCGTTGCAGTTCCTGTGGCGCGGCGTGCGCCACCGGGTCCTCCGTGCCGAGGGACCGGAGCGGGTCGAATGCGAATGGTGGCGTCCGGAAGGCTCGCTGGGATGGGCCACCCGCGACTATTACCGGATCGAGGACGGCGACGGCCGCCGCTTCTGGCTGTTCCGCGCCGGCCTGTACCGGCCGGACGAGACCCCGCGCTGGTTCCTGCACGGGCTGCTGGGCTGAGGGGCCGGCGGGAGCCCCCCGCTCCTACACCCGCTCGGCCACCCAGATCACCGCCCGCGTGCCGGCCTTGATCGCCGCCGACAGCACCGGATAGGCGGGGGCGCGTTCCGCCTCGTTGACCAGGCCGATGTCGCGGTGCTCGACCTCCTCCGCCTGGAACTGGCGGATGCTGCCGGCGAGGTCCTGCTCCTCGGGGCCGAGATGCTTGAGCTGCTCCTCGTAGTGGCCCTCGATCACCTCTTCCACCGCCACGGTGCAGGCCATCGCCGCCCGTTCGCCGAGCAGGGCGGTGCCGGCGCCCAGCAGGAAGCCGGTGGCGTGCCACAGCGGTTGCAGCAGGGTCGGGCGGACCCGGCGCTTCACGAGCTGCTTCTCGAAATACTCCAGGTGCACCCGCTCCTGCTCGGCCATGTGGCGCAGCGTCTTGCCGTGACGGCCGCGCCCGATGACGGCGATCTGGCCCTCATAGATGCGCTTGGCGCCATATTCGCCGGCATGGTCGACGCGGACGACGCGGGCCAGCCGGTCGCGCGGCGGCGGGTCGCCGGGCAGCGCGCCGCGCATGAAGGGACGGTTGGAGGGATGGGAGGTGGCTTCGCTCACAATGCAGTCCTCGACACCGGGGTGCGGGTGTAGGCGGTCCGCGCCGAGACGAAGGCGTAGGCCGCCAGCCCCAGCGAGATGACCACGTTGTAGCCCGCCATCGAAATCCCGAACAGCGACCACGCGACTTCGTCGCAGCGGGTGACCGGGGCGGCCATCACCTGGGCGCGCAGCGCGTCCAGCGACGTGGCCGCGGCCGAGCCGCCGCAGGACGAGGTTCCCGCCCACCAGTGCTGCTCCACCCCGACATGATAGGCGGCGATGCCGGCCCCGGCCAGCAGCGCCAGCCCGCTGGCCACCAGCAGGGCGTCGCCGAGCCCCTTCCAGCGGCGGAACAGCCAGGTCGCCAGCGCGAACACCATCACGGCCACATAGGGCCAGCGCTGCATGATGCAGAGCACGCAGGGCTGGTAATCCAGCACGAACTGGAAGAACAGCGCGGCCAGCAGCACCCCGGCGCTGGCCAGCGCCAGCAGGAGGGAGGCGATGCGGGGATCCTCGAAGGCACGGGAAAGGAAGGGTCGGGTCGTCATGGCCGACAAGGTAGCGCGTGCGCGGCCGTTCGGCCAGCCGTCCGCGACATCCGCCCCGCCCCTGCGACGGCATGGCAGGGGCCGCCGCCCCGGCCGGGAATAAGCGCGACCTGCGCGGCGTCGCCGCCTCCCGCGACGGAACCCCGCGTTTTGCGCTTTGCGATTCCAGCAGGTTGCGCTAGAAGAGGCGTCGCTGCGGGCGTGGCGGAATTGGTAGACGCAGCGGACTCAAAATCCGCCGTCCTTACGGATATGTCGGTTCGAGTCCGACCGCCCGCACCACCTTTCCTCCGGGCCTCCCCGGATTTCGGCCTGCCCCCCGCGTGAACTGGTCGAAGGCTTCGACCGCCTGGGCGGCAGACATCACCGGCCGGCCGGCGCCCCTGTAGGCCGCCATCCCCACCGTCCCCATCACCTCCGCACGCGTGGCCCCCTGCCTCATCGCCGCCTCGGCATGGAAGGCGACGCAACCGTCGCAGCGGATCGCCACGGCGATGGCCGGCGCGATCGGTTCCTTGGTCCCGGGGTCGAGCGCATCGGGCTTCAACGCCGCCCGGGCCATGCCCGAGAACGCCCCCAGCACCCCGGGCGCGCTGCCTGGACGGTCGCGGATCGCGCCGGACAGTTCGCCGCTCATCTGCGGCCGGTTCCTGTGCGTGACGATCTCCGTTCTAGAAAATGGCGTTCAGCGGAAGGCGGCGCCGACCTGCCTCAGCACCATGGCCATCGGGCAGACCCCGGTGACGGCCGCCTGAAGCAGGCCGGCGCCGACGGCGGCGGTCAAGCAGAGCCAGAGCGGGCTGTGCAGGTGCGACAGGGCGAGGCTGGCGAGGACCAGCACGCCGGCGGCGGCCGGAAGGATGCGGTCGATGGTCATGGCGGTTCTCCCGAAGAGGATGCCCCCGGCATTGCGTTTCCCGGCGTCGAGGGCCAATCCCCACGCCGGTGCCGGGCATCCGTTGACAGTAGATTAGAATATGCTAATTTATTGGTCAGCAGCATCCCGCCGGACCGTTCGCCGGCGGGAGCGTCATCGACATGATCAGTCCGGAGGCACCCGTCCCATGTTCCTGTGCACCCTTGTCCGCCGCCTGTTTCCCGCCGCCCGTTCCGCGGACGGCGTCCCCCGGGACCGCTCGGCGGAGCCGGCGGGAGATGCAGCAGCGGGTCCGGGGAACGGGAATGGCGCCTCAGTCCGTCAGGTCGACGCCGAAACCGTCATGGGCTGGGCGGCGGCCGGAGAGGCGGTGATCGTCGACGTGCGCGAACCGCAGGAACACGCCGCCGGCCACGTCCCCGGCGCCGTCCTGAATCCGTTGTCGAGCTTCGACCCCGCAAGGGTGCCGGTGGAGCCGGGCAAGCACCTGGTCTTCCACTGCCAGGGCGGCATGCGCTGCGGACCGGCCGCCGAGCGCATGATGGCCGCCGGCTTCACCGGCACCATCAACCGCCTGCGCGGCGGCTTCGCCGCCTGGAGCCGGGCCGGCGGCGCCGTCGAGCATTGAGCGATCGGGGTCAGGCCTGGGAGCATTGAAGAGGGAAAAGGACCGGACAGTTGGTGCGGGCGGCGGGACTCGAACCCGCATACCGAGAGGTGAGGGATTTTAAGTCCCTTGCGTCTACCGATTCCGCCACGCCCGCGCCCTGGGCTGCCGCCATGACCCGGCAACGGCGACCGGATCGTGTCGGCAAAGCCATTGCCGTCCGGACCGGCCGCGGGCTGCCCGCGGGGATTGCATACCCGAGCACGCAACGCACCGTTCCGTGGCCATGACTTAGACAATCGCGGGACTGCGGGTCAAGGGATCTTCGCAACACCGGCGGCATTCCCATATCACGGGAAACGCAACCGCGGCAGAGCGGCCGCAAGCGGAGATCGGAAGGGAGACGGTGGCGTGGGGGAGACGGACTGGCTGGCGCTGGTGGCGCTGCTGATGGTGGCGGTCCTGGTGGTGCCGGCGGCATTGCGGCGGAACCGTGGGACCGTGCTGCGCAACGCCGCCCTGTGGCTGGCGGTGATCGTCGCGCTGGTCTGGATTTACGACCGTTTCGGGCCGTTCGGCACACGCTTCTGACCAGGCGGCGGGACATGGCCCGCCGCCTCTTTCATCCCGGCCCTGCCTGTCAGGGCCGCGTATCCTCGTTCAACGCCATGATGCCGATTCCCATCGACACGCTGCCGAAGGTCAGCATCAGCCCGGCATAGAGCATCACCGTGGCGGTGATGCCGTATTCGCTGCTGCCGATCAGCGTCGCCAGGCGGGCGACGTCGAACCACAGCAGCCCGGACGCCAGCACCACCGCGCCGGCGATGCCGGCCAGCAGGTGGCGAAGAAGGAACAGCAACGCCGCTTTTTCAAAGGATTTCATGGCGGGACGCTTTCGATGAATTCGGTCCGGAAGCCAATACCCTAATATGGGACGGGTCTGGTCCCGGACAATCGATCCATCGGCATAGCGTCCCTTCACCCTTTGGTGCCCACGGTGATCACCGGCGTGCCGCCCAGCCGCCGGAGGATCCCCGCCAACTCCTCCGCCGTCCCCGCCACCTCGGCCTCGTCGATGCCGCGCAGCACCAGGCTGACGCCGAAGAAGCCGTTGCGGAAATAGGGATAGCTGCCGATCTCCAGCTCCGGATGACGGTCCTGCAGCGCCGAAAGCTCGGCGGCGATCACCCCCTCGCCCAGTTCGCAGGCCACGGTGCGGGCATGCAGCGGCGGACCGCCCGCCAGCCGCGGCAGCAGGCCGTCCAGCATCGCCTGCATGATGTTGGGCACGCCCGCCATGACGAAGACGTTGCCGATCTGGAATCCCGGCGCCTGGCTGATCGGGTTGTCGATCAGGATGCCGCCGGCGGGGACGTTCGCCATGCGCAGCCGTGCCTCGTTCAACTGGCCGGCGGCGTAATGGCGCTCCAGCCGGGCCACCGCCTCCGGGTTGCGCTCCAGCGCCACGCCGAAGGCCTTGGCGACGCAGGCGGCGGTGATGTCGTCGTGGGTCGGGCCGATGCCGCCGGTGGTGAAGACGTAGGTGTAGCGGGCGCGCAGGGCGTTCACCGCGGCGACGATCTCCTCCTCGACGTCCGGCACCACGCGTGCCTCGCGCAGGCGGACGCCGATCCCCGTCAACTTCTCGGCGATATGCCCGAGGTTGGCGTCCTTGGTGCGGCCCGACAGGATTTCGTTGCCGATCACCAGGACGGCAGCGGTGGGGTTGGCGGCAGTCGGGTTGGCGGCAGCGGCGGAAGGCGCGGCAGCGGAAACGGTGGCGTGCTGACCGGAAACGGATTCTGACGTCATGGGGCAGGCATCTCCGATGGAACGCCCTTGAACGCCCTTGTCGAGCGGAAGGGCCGGCGGTAGCGTCGCCGCCAAGATGCGCTTTCCCTCCCCCCTTCTTCAAGGCCGCCTGATCCGCCGCTACAAGCGGTTCCTCGCCGACGTCGAGCTGGGCGGCGGCCCCTCCGGCGCCGCGATGGTGACCGCGCATGTGCCGAACTCCGGCAGCATGATCGGGCTGGACCTGCCGGGCTCCGCGGTGTGGCTGTCGCGCTCCGACAGGCCCGGCCGCAAGCTGCCCTACACGCTGGAACTGGTGGAGGCCGCCGCCCCCTGGGGCGAGGGGCTGGTCGGCGTCAACACCGGCCACCCCAACGCGCTGGTGGCCGCGGCGATCGCCGCCGGCACCATCCCCGAGCTGTCCGGCTACGCCCGCCTGCGCCGCGAGGTGAAGTACGGCCGCAACAGCCGCATCGACGTCCTGCTGGAAGACGACCCGGACCGGGACGGCGGCCGGCCGCCCTGCTATGTCGAGGTCAAGAACGTCCACCTGCGCCGTCCGGGCTCGGTCCACGCAACGGCGGCGGAATTTCCCGACTGCGTCACCGCCCGGGGGGCCAAGCACCTGGAGGAGATGGCCGCGATGGTGGCGCAGGGCTGCCGTGCGGTGATGCTCTATCTTGTCCAGCGCAGCGACTGCACCTATTTCCGCACGGCGGCCGATCTCGACCCGGCCTATGATGCCGGACTGCGCCATGCGCTGCAGGCAGGGGTCGAGGCGCTCTGTTGGTCTTGCGCGATCACCCCCGAATCGATTGAATTGGACAGGCCGCTGCCGATTCGGTTGTAGGATCGCGGCATGTTTGAGCCATTGGCATAAGGGCACTCGTCTTGGAACAGGATCACGTCGAATCCAACCGCGTCCGTCTCCATGGTCCGGAGGGATTCGAAGGCATGCGCAAGGCCGGCCGCCTGGCCGCGCTGACCTTGGACTTCATCGTCCCCTATGTGCAGCCGGGGATCACCACCGGCGAGCTGGACCGCCTGCTCGAGCAGTTCATCCGCGACCACGGCGCCGTTCCCGCCCCGCTCGGCTACCGCGGCTTCCCGCGCGCCAACTGCATCTCGGTCAACCATGTGGTCTGCCACGGCATCCCCGGCGACAAGCGGCTGCTCGACGGCGACATCCTGAACATCGACGTGACCCCGATCCTCGACGGCTGGTACGGAGACAGCAGCCGCATGTACCTGTGCGGCGACGTCGGCGTGAAGGCGCGCAAGCTGGTGGACGTCACCTATGACGCGCTGATGATCGGCATCGCCGCGGTGAAGCCGGGCGCGACGCTGGGCGACGTCGGCCACGCCATCCAGACCTTCGCCGAATCCCACCGCTTCTCGGTGGTGCGCGACTTCTGCGGCCACGGCCTCGGCCGCGTCTTCCACGAGCCGCCGTCGGTCCTGCATTACGGCAAGCCGGGACAGGGGATCACGCTGAGGGAAGGCATGATCTTCACCATCGAGCCGATGATCAACACCGGCCGCCCCGACGTGAAGATCCTGGGCGACGGCTGGACCGCGGTGACCAAGGACAAGTCGCTGTCCGCCCAGTTCGAGCATTCCATCGGCGTCACCGCCGACGGCGCCGAGATCTTCACCCTGTCGCCGGCCGGGCACACCAAGCCGCCCTACCCGGAAGCCTGACCACCGCCGGCCATGGCCGGAACCGCGACCGGACAACCAAGACCGGACACGGGCGCCGCATCTCCGGAGGCGGCGCCTTTTCTGTTTCAAGCCTCCGGCCCCGCTCGCGTCACTGGAGGCGCCGGCAGAAGGCGATGCGGTCGCGGCCGTGCGCGGTGTAGACGCCCTGGCCGTAGATGCGCCACGCCCCGCCGACCCGCACCCCGGTCACGAAGCCCAGGCCCTGGCCGTTGCCGAGGTTGCGGTAGTCGTTGCGCTGGAACGTGTGCTGGTAGCCGAAGGCCGACAGCGTGCCGGTCATCGCCTGGTGGTCGGTGCCGCCTGCGGCGTCCTGGATGTTGTGGTGGGCGACCTTGACCGTGCCGTTGGGGCCGGCGACGCAGCCGAAGGAGCAACCGTCCATCATCGCGTTTATGAAGAACTGCGCCTGGCCGCCAAGCACGATCGAATAGCCGAAATCCTCATTCCAGGGCAGGAAGCATCCCTGCGCCGCGCCGGACCCGTCCTCCACGATCTGATAGGAATGCCCGTCGGCGTTCCAGCCGCCGAAGAGGCCGTATTTCCCCGGAGAATAATACTCCACCTGGATGTCGTGCCGCCTGACCGTGAAATTGGACAGCGTCGGTGCGCTGACGGACGAGGGCGCACAAATCCAGTAGACGGCATTCCGCCTGAAGAATCCGTCCGGATCGCCCTGGATCAGCGTCAGGAACTGC
The DNA here is from genome assembly GCF_017876115.1 of Azospirillum picis. Classification (GTDB taxonomy): domain Bacteria; phylum Pseudomonadota; class Alphaproteobacteria; order Azospirillales; family Azospirillaceae; genus Azospirillum; species Azospirillum picis. The sequence continues at coordinate 39,608 of NZ_JAGINO010000017.1, read as the reverse complement.
TGGGCATCGACATCCACGTACATGCGTGTCTCCCCGGGAACGCCAGCGCCTCCCGTCCAAGGCGCCATACGCGACCTGCGCGAGGATCTTACCCGTGCACACCCCTTTGGTGAAGCAGGCTGGTGCCGTGGCTGCCGGAATGGCGCGGATGCCGCCCGGCCCAATCCCGGCGATCCTGGAAATGCGCCGGAACAGAAGAGGCATCGGAGGCGGCGGGGGCTCGGGCGAACGGGCCGGGGCACTTCGGGTCCGTGTTCCGAGTATCGGAAACCGCCGGATGAGACGAAGCGGGTCCCGGACATGCAAAGGCCCCGAAACGCGGTGCGCTTCAGGGCCTTTGAAACTGGTGCCGCAACAGGGATTTGAACCCCGGACCTACTGATTACGAATCAGTTGCTCTACCCCTGAGCTACTGCGGCGTCGTCGTGGCGCGGAACATAGCGATGTGCTTTTCAGGATGCAAGCGGTGAATTCGGGAAAAATCGCACCCCGGCGTCCGGCCGGCCATCGCATGCGAGGCCGGCCGGCCCAGGCTCAGCCATGCTCGCGGATCACATCCAGGAAGGCGTCGGCGTAGCGCTCCAGCTTGCGCCCCCCCACCCCCGGCAGGTGGGCGAAGGCGGCGCGGTCGAAGGGGCGCTGGGCCACCATCTCCAGCAGCGTGCTGTCGTGGAAGATCACATAGGGCGGCACGCCCTGGTCCTTGGCCAGCGCGGTGCGGCAATCGCGCAGCGCGTGCCACAGCCTGTCGTCCTCCGCCGACATCGCGCCGCGGGCGCCGGCGCGCGACACCGCGGTCCCGCCGCCGCCCTTGGCGGTGTGACGGCGCAGCGCGTCGTGGACGCCGCGGCGGCGCTCCTGCACCGGGTCCTTGCGCAGGCGCACCTCGCGCTGGTTCTTCAGCACCGCCACACCGGCGTCGGTCAGGCGGAAGCCGCCATAGCCCTCCAGGTCGACGGTCAGCAGGCCGGCCGCCACGAGCTGGCGGTAGACCGACTGCCATTCGGCCTTCGACAGGTCCTTGCCGACGCCGAAGGTCTTCAGCCGGTCATGCTGCTGCTGCGCCACCTTCTCGGTGGAGTTGCCGAGCAGCACGTCGATCAGGTGGCCGGCGCCATAGCGCTGGCCGGTGCGGTAGACCGCCGACAGCGCCTTCTGTGCCGCGACGGTGCCGTCCCAGGTCTCCACCGGCTCCAGGCAGGTGTCGCAGTTGCCGCATGGCTCCGGCAGCACCTCGTTGAAATAGTTCAGCAGCACCTGGCGGCGGCAGTCGGACGTCTCGCAGTAGCCGAGCATCGCCTCCAGCTTGCCGCGCTCCACCCGGCGGTGGCTGTCGCCGGCCTCCGACTGCTCCAGCATCTGCCGCAGCATCACCACGTCGGCCATGCCGTAGGCCATCCAGGCGTTGGCCGGCAGGCCGTCGCGGCCGGCGCGGCCGGTCTCCTGGTAATAGGCCTCCAGGCTCTTGGGCAGGTCGAGGTGGCAGACGAAACGGACGTTGGGCTTGTCGATGCCCATGCCGAAGGCCACCGTCGCCACCATCACCAGCCCCTCGCTCTTGATGAAGCGGTCCTGGTTGGCCTCGCGCACCTCGGCCGGCAGGCCGGCATGGTAGGGCAGCGCCTCGCGGCCTTGGCTGTTCAGCCAGGCCGCCACGTCCTCCACCTTGTTGCGCGACATGCAATAGATGATGCCGGCGTCTTCCGGGTGGTTCTCGCGCAGGAAGGCCAGCATCTGCTGGCGCTCGGTCTTCTTCGGCACCACGCGGTAGGTGATGTTGGGCCGGTCGAAGCTCGACAGGAAGACGCGGGCCTCCAGCAGGCCCAGCTTCTCCCTGATCTCGGCGCGTGTCTGCACGTCGGCGGTCGCGGTCAGCGCGATGCGCGGCACCATCGGGTGGCGTTCGTGCAGGATCGAGAGCTGGAGATATTCGGGGCGGAAGTCATGCCCCCATTGCGACACGCAATGCGCCTCGTCGAGCGCGAACAGCGCCAGCCTGGTGCGGTCGAGCAGGTCGAGGAAACGCGGCGTCACCAGCCGTTCCGGCGCGACATAGAGCAGGTCGAGGTCGCCCTGCACCATCGCCCGCTCCACCTCCCGCGCCTCCGCCGGCCCGAGCGAGGAGTTGAGGAAGGCGGCGCGCACGCCCAGCTCCCGCAGCGCCGTCACCTGGTCGCGCATCAGCGCGATCAGCGGCGACACCACCACCGTCACCCCATCGCGCACCAGCGCCGGGATCTGGTAGCACAGCGACTTGCCGCCGCCGGTCGGCATCAGGACCAGCGCGTCGCCGCCCTGCACCACATGGTCGATGATCTCGGCCTGCTGGCCGCGGAAGGAGTCGTAGCCGAACACCGTCCGCAGCGCGTCGAGCGCCGTGGCCGGCCTGTCGCCGAACCCGTCGCCGTCACTGCCGGCCGGGCCGCCGCCGCTGTAGGAAAACAACGAATCCACGCCGATGCGATTCAAGAAAGTGGTGTCAGGAAAGTGGTGCCGGAACCGGCTTGTCGTCTCAACCTCGCGCCACGGGGCGCCCCGCCCCACGGCTCCCCATCATGTGACACAGATCGCCCGCACGGCAAAGCCGCAAAGGAGCATGGCCGGGAACAAAGCTCGGACACCGGCAGCGCCCACACCTGCCGACAGGTCCACCGTCACATGCCGGTGCAAAGCCATAGCGCACGCTCATCCTCCGCGTGTAAAATGAAAACGGCGGGCGGAATAGGCCGCCCGCCGTTTCAGAAGGAGGAAGGTGGCATGAGCAAAATGCCCTTCTTCCTGGTGCTCCAGTGGCGCCGATGGCGGATTGAGATCCGCCTCACTCGTCGCTGGACACCGGGAGAGTGCCGGCGGGTGTTAGCGCACCCGCCGGCCACCTCCGTACACTATAGTCCCGTTTGGACTATTTTTCAACGCAGGGTCACAGCAGGTCGCGCAGCATCGCCACCAGCGGCACGTCGGCCGGCGGCATCGGGTAGTCGCCCATGCGGTTCGGATAGACCCAGGCGAGCCTCTGGCCCTCCTGCGGCATGACGTCGCCCTCCCACACCCGGCAGACATAGAGCGGCATCAGCAGGTGGAAGCGCTCGTAGCTGTGCGAGGCGAAGGTGAAGGGGGCGAGGCAGCTCGCCGCCGTGTCGATCCCCAGCTCCTCCTTGAGCTCGCGCACCAGGGCGGCTTCCGGCGTCTCCCCGGCGTCGACCTTGCCGCCGGGGAACTCCCACAGGCCGGCCAGCGACTTGCCCGGCGGGCGCTGCGCCAGCAGCACCCGCCCGTCGGCGTCGACCAGCGCCACCGCGACGACCAGCAGCGTCGGCAGCGTCCCCGGCGCCGGGGTGGAGGAGGGATCGAAGCAGGCGGTCACGGCCGGTCAGCTCCGGTAGCTGCCGTTGATGTCGATGTAGGCGTGGGTCAGGTCGCAGGTCCACACCTTGGCCGTGCCCTTGCCCAGCCCGAGGTCGATGTCGACGTCGATCTCCTTGCCCTTCATGTGGGCGGCGACCGGCGCCTCGTCATAGCCCGGCACCTCCATCCCCTCGGCGCAGATCAGGGTGCCGCCGACGGTGATCTTGATCAGGTCGCGGTCGGCGCGCTCGCCGGCGCGGCCGATGGCGGCGACGATGCGGCCCCAGTTGGCGTCCTCGCCGGCGATGGCGGTCTTGACCAGCGGCGAGTTCGCCACCGTCATGCCGATGCGCTTGGCGGCGGCGTCGCTGTCGGCGCCGCGCACGGTGATGGCGACGAACTTGGTCGCCCCCTCGCCGTCGCGCACGATCTGGAGGGCGAGGTCGAGCAGCAGATCCTCCAGCACGGCGCGGAACTCCGCCAGCTCGGCGGCGTCGGCGCTGGCCACCGGGGCGTTGCCGGCCTTGCCGGTGGCGAACATCAGCAGCGTGTCGCTGGTCGAGGTGTCGCCGTCCACGGTGATGGCGTTGAAGGTGCGCTCGGTGAACTCCGACAGCATGTCCTGCAGCGCGGTGGCGGCGATGGCGGCGTCGGTGAAGACGAAGCCCAGCATCGTCGCCATGTCCGGCGCGATCATCCCCGAGCCCTTGGCGAAGCCGGCGATGGTCACCGTGGTGCCGCCGATGGTCGCGGTGCGCACCGCGCCCTTGGGGAATGTGTCGGTCGTCATGATGGCGCGGGCGGCCTTCTCCCACGCCGCGGAATCGGCGGCGAGAGCCGGTGCCATCGGCGCCAGGCACTTGCCGATGGCGTCGGCGGCCAGCGGGATGCCGATCACGCCGGTGGAGGCGAGATAGACCTCGTCCGGGGCGCAGCCGGCCAGCCCGGCGGCGGCCTGGACGGTCGCCTGCACGGTGGCGTCGCCGGCCTTGCCGGTGAAGGCGTTGGCGTTGCCGGCATTCACCACCAGCGCGCGGGCCGAACCCTTGGGCAGGCTGTCGCGGCACCAGATCACCGGCGCCGAGCAGGTCAGCGACCGCGTCAGCACGCCCGCCACGCTGGTGCCGGGGTCCAGCACCGCCAGCAGCAGGTCGTCGCGGCCCTTGTATCGGATGCCGCTGTTCGCCGTGGCGAGGCGCACGCCGGCGATCGGCGGCAGCGTCGGGAAGCTGGCGGGAGCCAAGGGGGAAAGGGTCGTGGCCATGGACGGGTTCCCGTGATGGGGCGTGGTGGGGTGCTGACTTGAAAGGGCTTGCCCCGTCCCCCCTCCCCCGCTTTGCGGGAAAGGGGGGCTGCCGCCGCTCTGCCATAAGGCACCCTCCCCCGCTCACGCGGGAGAGGGGTGGGGAGGGGGCAGGAGGGGCTGGCCTCAGCCTTACTTCTTCGCCGGCTCCGCCGGGGCGGCGGGGGTGGCCGGAGCCGGGGCCGGGGTGGCCGCCGGCTCTTCCTTCGGCATCGGCGAGCCGTCGAGCTGGAAGGTCTCGATCTTCGCCTGACCGCGCAGCTCGTCGACCAGGGCGGTGACGAGATCCTTGGACAGGGTCTGCTCCAGCTCCGGCTTCACCTCGTCGAGGGTGGGCTGCGGCTGGGTGCGCTTGTCCTCGACCTTGATGATGTGCCAGCCGAACTGGGTCTTCACCGGCTCCTTGCTGACCTCGCCCGGCTTCATGGCGAAGGCGGCGTTGGCGAAGGGCTCGACCATCGCGTCCTTGGTGAAGTAGCCGAGGTCGCCGCCCTGGGCCGCCGCGGCGGCGTCCTTGGACTTCTCCTTGGCCAGCTTGGCGAAGTCGGCGCCCTTCTTGAGCTGGGCGATGATCGCCTTGGCCTCATCCTCCTTCTCGACCAGGATGTGGGCCGCCTTGACCTCTTCCTGCGCCGGGTTCTGCTTCAGGTAGTCCTGGTAGGCCTTCTGCAGGGCTTCGGGCGTGATGCGCGCCTTGATCTCCTTCTGGACATAGGCGCGCTGCACGGCACGCTCCTCGGCGCGCTTCAGCTCGTCCTTCACCTCGGGCGAATCGGCGAGCCCGGCCTTGTAGCCGGCCGACGCCACCAGCTTGCCGCTGACCAACTGGTCCAGCACCGCCGGATAGATCATCTCGATCGGCATCTGCTGCACCTGGGGCGGCAACTGCGCGACCATGCGGGTGACGTCGGACTTGTGCAGCTCTTCGCCGTTGATGCGGGCGACGACCGGGTCGGCGTCAGCGGCGGCGGGCGGCGGGGCCGCGGGGGCGGTGGCCGCGGGGGCCGGGGTCGCCGGCGCCTGGGGCGCCGGAGTCTGGGCCTGCGCGGCCAGCGCGATGCCGCAGGCGGCCACCGACAGGAGCGCGGTGCGGAACACTCGATTCACCATGGCGTGTCTTTTTCCTTCCGGCGGATGCATCGCAACATTGGGGCAATAGTGAAGGGCAACAAGGAGGTCTGTCGTCCGTTTCGCATGGCCTGCGGCAATCGGAGCCATCCGCCGCTCCGTGCCCGATTCCGCAGGGGATTAAGCATGGCTCGCCCGCACGGGGCAAGGGCCGCCGTCGTTCCCCTGCGGGAACGGCGCCCGCCCACCCGCCAATAGCAGCCCGGACCGCCCGCGCCAACCGCCTCCCCGTTTCCTGGACGCGATTTCATGGTCCGTCCATGCCGGTGCCGGCCGGCCGCCCCGGCATGACGGAGCATAAGGCTGAAGGCGCTCCGGCCGTCCCGGCGAAGGGGCTGGTCTCGTTGACACAGACAGTCCATAGGCCTATGTCAGACGCGTCGATAAGCTGGCCCACATTCCGCTTTACTCCCGAGGTTTTCATGTTCGGTGCTCTCGCCCGCAAGATTTTCGGCACCGCCAACACGCGCACGGTCAAGGCGCTGCACAAGACCGTCCAGCAGATCAACACGCTGGAGGCGTCGGTCGCAGCCCTGTCGGACGACGAGCTGAAGGCGCGCACCGGTTGGCTGCGCGAGCGGCTGGCCAAGGGCGAGACGCTGGACGACATCCTGCCCGACGCCTTCGCCACCGTGCGCGAGGCGGCCAGGCGCGTGCTCGGCCAGCGCCATTTCGACGTCCAGCTCATGGGCGGCATGGTGCTGCACGAGGGCAAGATCGCCGAGATGCGCACCGGCGAGGGCAAGACCCTGGTCGCCACGCTCGCCGTCTACCTCAACGCGCTGCAGGGCAAGGGCGTCCACGTCGTCACCGTGAACGACTACCTCGCCTCGCGCGACAGCGGCTGGATGAGCCGCATCTACGGCTTCCTCGGGCTGACCACCGGCTGCATCGTCCATGGGCTCGACGACGACGAGCGCCGCGCCGCCTACGCCGCCGACATCACCTACGGCACCAACAACGAGTTCGGCTTCGACTACCTGCGCGACAACATGAAGTTCCGCCAGGAGGAGCTGGTCCAGCGGCCCTTCAACTTCGCCATCGTCGACGAGGTCGACTCCATCCTGATCGACGAGGCGCGCACCCCGCTGATCATCTCCGGCCCCTCCACCGACTCCTCGGAGATGTATGTCCAGGTCGACCGGCTGATCCCGATGCTGGCCGCCGAGGACTACGAGAAGGACGAGAAGCACCGCACCGTCAGCTTCACCGAGGTCGGGCAGGAGCACATGGAGCAGTTGCTGGCCGAGGCCGGGCTGCTGAAGTCGGGCGGGCTCTACGACCTGCCGAACGTCGCGCTGGTCCACCACGCCCAGCAGGCGCTGCGCGCCCACATGCTGTTCCAGCGCGACAAGGACTACATCGTCAAGGACGACAAGGTCGTCATCATCGACGAGTTCACCGGCCGCATGATGGAAGGCCGCCGCTTCTCCGAGGGCCTGCACCAGGCGCTTGAGGCCAAGGAGAAGGTGACGATCCAGCGCGAGAACCAGACGCTGGCCTCCATCACCTTCCAGAACTATTTCCGCATGTACCCGAAGCTGGCCGGCATGACCGGCACGGCGCTGACCGAAGCGCCGGAATTCGCGGAGATCTACGGGCTGGAGGTGGTCGACATGCCGACCAACCTGCCGGTCAAGCGCGTCGACCACGACGACGAGGTCTACCGCACGGCCGCCGAGAAGTACCAGGCGATGGCCGACCTGATCGAGGACGCGCGCAAGCGCGGCCAGCCGGTGCTGGTCGGCACCACCTCGATCGAGAAGTCGGAGCTGTTGTCGGAGCTGCTCAACAAGCGCGGCGTCCCGCACAACGTCCTGAACGCCCGCCACCACGAGCAGGAAGCCTACATCGTCGCGCAGGCCGGCCGGCCGGGTGCCGTGACCGTCGCCACCAACATGGCCGGCCGCGGCACCGACATCCAGTTGGGCGGCAACGTGCAGATGCGGGTGGCGGTCGAGCTGGCCGAGCTGCCGGAGGGTCCGGAGCGCGACGCCCGCGCCAAGCAGATCGAGGACGAGGTCGCCGCGGCGCGCGAGCAGGTGAAGGCGGCTGGCGGCCTCTACGTCGTCGGCACCGAGCGGCACGAGAGCCGCCGCATCGACAACCAGTTGCGCGGCCGCTCCGGCCGCCAGGGCGATCCCGGCACCTCGAAGTTCTTCCTGTCGCTGGAAGACGACCTGATGCGCATCTTCGGGTCGGACCGGATGGACGGGATGCTGCAGCGCCTGGGCCTGAAGGAAGGCGAGGCGATCATCCATCCCTGGATCAACAAGGCGCTGGAGAAGGCCCAGCAGAAGGTCGAAGCCCACCACTTCGAGATCCGCAAGAACCTGCTGAAGTTCGACAACGTCATGAACGACCAGCGCAAGGTCGTCTACGAACAGCGCCGCGAGGTGATGGAGAGCGAGGACATCGCGGAGGAAATCCACGAGATGCGCCACCAGATCATCGCCAACATGGTCGCCGGCGCCATCCCCGCCAACAGCTACTCCGAGCAGTGGGACATCGACGGCCTGCACGAGGCGGTCAACCGCGTGCTGGGCATGGACCTGCCGGTCCGGGAATGGGCCAAGGAAGAGGGCATCGCCGAGCCCGAGATCGAGGAGCGCGTGCGCGAGGCCGCCGACCGCAGATATGCGGAGAAGGAGGAGGCCTACGGCGCCCAGACCATGCGGCATGTGGAGAAGAGCATCCTGCTCCAGGTCCTCGACCAGGAATGGAAGGACCACCTCCTCCAGCTCGACCACCTGCGCCAGGGCATCAACCTGCGTGCCTATGCGCAGAAGGACCCGCTGAACGAATACAAGCGCGAGGCCTTCGAACTGTTCGACGCCATGCTGATGGCGCTGCGCGAGCAGGTCACCAGCATCCTGATGCATGTCGAGGTCCGCATGGCCCCGTCGGCGGAGGAGCTCTACGCCCGCCAGATGCAGGAGATGCACGAGGGCCGCATGGATCCGGCCCTCGCCATGGCCGGGGGCGAGGAGCTTCCCGAGGGCATGGTGCGCGCCGCCTCCGCGGCCACCTCCCCGGCCACCTCCTCTGCCGACCTGTCGCTGGCCGGCACCCCGGAGGACCAGCCGCTGCCGGCCGAGGTGATGGAGAACACCCCGCGCAACGCCGCCTGCCCCTGCGGCTCCGGCAAGAAGTTCAAGCACTGCCACGGGCGGTTGGCGTAAGGAGACGATCCCCCGTCCCGCGGGCAGAGGTGCCGCCGCGGGACGGCGCTTTCCGGGCAAGCAGGCCCCGTCCCGGTGAAACCATCGCCGCCGCGCTCCGTTGACCCTTGGCACAACCGGGAGCGGGGCAGCATGTTCGAAGAGTTCAAGAAGTTCATCAGCCGTGGCAACGTCATCGAGCTTGCCGTCGGCATCATCGTGGGCGCCGCCTTCACCGGGATCGTCAACTCCCTGGTCAAGGACATGATCATGCCGCCGATCGGCTGGATCATGGGCGGCATCGACTTTTCCAATTATTTCTTCAGCCTGTCGGGCGGCCACTACGAGTCGTTGCAGGCGGCGGAGCAGGCCGGCGCCGCGACCATCAACTATGGCCGCTTCATCAACGCCTGCATCAATTTCCTGATCGTCTCCGGCGCCCTGTTCCTGATCGTGCGCCAGGTGAACCGCCTGCACGTCCTGCACAAGGAGGTGCCGAAGGCGCCGCCGCGGCAGGAGCAGTTGCTGGAGGAGATCCGCGATGCGCTGCGCGCCCAGGCGCACGGCGCCGCGCCGACCGACCGCAGGCCCTGACCCGCATCCGGGGAACGGCCGGCCCGCTGCGCCGCGCCCCGGCTCGTCCTGATGACCGGGCCATCGACCACCCGCTCACCCTGCCGGCTCATCCACCACCGCGTCATCGGGGCACCGCGGGAAGACGGTGCCGATCAGCATCGCCACCGCTTGCAGGCAGGCGCTGTCGGCCGGGCTCCAGTCGCGCCGCCATCCGGATTGCTCGCAGCACAGGATGCCGACCGGGACCGCCTCGCGCAGCACGATGAAGTCCAGCAGGCTGCGGACGTCGTTCTCCTTGAAATAGGTGTCGGCGAAACAGCGCGTCGCCGGGTGGAGCGGGGCATCGTCGGCGACGACGCGGGCGTTGTTGGTGATGGCGCGGAAATAGTCGGGATAGTCGGTGCGCAGCAGGATGGTGCCGCGGCTGTGCCGTCTCGGGCCGCCGTCGAACAGGTTCAGGCAGGTCAGGCTCTCCCGGTCGTCGGAAAAAGCCCACACGCCGGCGCGGGACACCGCGGCGCTTTCGACGATGTCCTCGCAGGCGGCCCTCCAGACATCCTCCACCGTCGCGTGCCCGATCCGCAGGCCAAACACCGCCGCCCGTGTCCTGTCCATTCGCCCGCTCCGCCCGTTCCCCCGGTCAACACTCTAAGCAGGTTTCCCGAGTCCGCCCATCCGTCAGCGGAGTTCGGAAACCCTGCTTCAGGCTCTGGCGATGCCGCCCGGGCCGACCCCATTCCACCGCCCCCGCCGCCGCACTCCATTCCGCTGCTCTTTCCATAGAGCGGCGCATTGCCGCAGCATGGCATTCGGGTTAGGCTGATCGGCAGAGGTACTGCCAGCCGCTATCCTCCGTCGCCCTCCTCGGCAAAGGCCACGCCCATGTCCGCGACTTGCCCGTGCCGGTCCCGATGATGCGCCCGGTGCCGCCCACCCGCAGGGCGGCGGCCCGCCGGCCGACATGGCCGGGGCTGGCCGCGGCCCGGTGGTTGGGGCTGGCGGCCCGCGTCGCCCCAGCCCTGGCGCTGCTGCTCGCCGCGTCGTCGACGGCGGCGATCGACCGCCCCGTCGCACCGTCCCCGGCGGCAACGGCGGCCATCCCGCCGGGTCCGCACCCGGACCGGATCCGCGTCACGCTGGACGACAATTATCCGCCCTACAGCTTCCGTGACGGAACCGGCGCGCATGTCGGGATCGTGAAGGATCTGTGGGCGCTGTGGTCGGAGAAGACCGGCATCCCGGTGCAGTTGATGCCGACCGACTGGTCCCTCGCCCGCGAGGCGATGGACAGCGGGGCCGCCGACGTCATCGAGACCATCTTCCGCAACGCCGCCCGCGACAGGACCTACGATTTCTCGAAGCCTTATGCCCGGGTCGACGTGCCGATCTGGTTCAGCAGCGACCTCAGCGGCATCACCGGGGTCGACTCGCTGCACGCCTTCACCGTCGGGGTCAAGGACGGCGATTTCTGCCTCGAATGGCTGAGCGATCACGGCATCACCGCCTTCCAGCGCTACGGCGGTTTCGAGGCGATGGTGGAGGCCGCCGCCCGCCGTGAGACCAGGGTCTTCTGCATGGACGACCCCTCGGCCAGCTATTACATGACCAGGCGCGGCGTCCAGGGCCGCTTCCGCTACACGGAGCCGCTCTACACCGGCGAACTGCATTGGGCCGTGCACAAGGGCGACACCGCGCTCTTCCGCCTGATCACCGACGGCTTCGCCCGCATCACGCCGCAGGAACGCCAGGCGGTCGACGACCGCTGGCTCGGACGCCGCATCACCGGCACCGTCAGCCCCGAGTTGATGGACCTGATGGTCAAGCTGCTGGGCGGCATGCTGCTGCTGGGCATCGGCGCGATGGTCTGGGTGGCCCTGCTGCGCCGGCAGGTGGAGCACAAGACCGAGAGCCTGCGCACCGCCGTCGCCGCCCTCACCGCCAGCGAGGAGCGGGTCCGCACCATCTTCGACGGCGTCACCGACGCCATCTTCATCCACGACCTCGACAGCGGCGCCATCCTGGAGGCGAACCGCCGGATGAGGGAGATGTACCGCCTCGGCGACACCCCGCTGAAGGCGGTCACGATCGCCGACCTCAGCGCCGGCGTTGCGCCCTACACCAGCGAGGATGCCGCCACCTGGATCCGGAAGGCCGCCGCCGGCGAGCCGCAGCTCTTCGAATGGCACGCCCGTACCCTGGACGGCACGCTGTTCTGGGTGGAGGTCAGCATGCGCCGCGCCACGCTGGACGGCACCGACCGCCGCCTGCTGGTGGTCGCCCGCGACATCACCGAACGCCGGACGGCGCAGGAACGGATGGAGTTCCTGTCGCGCCACGACGCGCTGACGCTGCTGCCCAACCGGCTTCTGGTGCAGGACCGGACCGAGCAGGCCCTGGCCCGGTCGGAGCGCAGCGGCCGGCTGGTCGCCCTGGTCGCCTGCGGTTTGGACCGCTTCAAGACGGTGAACGACAGCCTGGGCCACGCCGTCGGCGACGCGCTGTTGCGCGCGGTGGCGGAACGGCTCAAGGCCACGATGCACGAGACGGACACCGTCAGCCGCGGCGGCGGCGACGAGTTCATCCTGCTGCTGTCGAGCCTGCCCGACGCCGACGCGGTGGTGGAGACGGTGGCCTCCCTGCACGAGGCGATGGCGGAACCCTTCCTGGTGGAGGGGCGCGAGCTGACCGTCACCCTGTCCTCCGGCGTGGCGATGGCCCCGGCGGACGGCCGGGACTTCGCCACCCTGCTGCAGAACGCCGACACCGCCCTGCACCATGCCAAGGCCGCCGGCCGCGACACCCACCGCTTCTATGCCGAGGCGATGAACGCCGAGGCGGTCGTCCACCTCTCCACCCGCAGCGGCCTGCGCCGGGCCCTGGAGCGCAACGAGTTCCTGGTCCACTACCAGCCGCAGGTCAACCTGGAGAGCGGTGCCGTGACCGGGGCCGAGGCGCTGATCCGCTGGAACCATCCCGAACGGGGCATGGTGCCGCCCGGCTCCTTCATCCCCATCGCCGAGGACAGCGGCCTGATCGTCCCGATCGGCAACTGGGTCCTGGCGGAGGCCTGCCGGCAGGCGGCGCAATGGCGCGCGGCCGGGCTGTCGCTGTCGGTGGCGGTCAACCTGTCGGCGTTGCAGCTCCAGCGCAGCGACCTCGTGCGGACGGTGACGCAGGCGCTGGCGGACAGCGGGCTCGACCCGCTACTGCTCGAACTCGAACTGACCGAATCGATGCTGATCCAGAACACCGACCAGGTGATCGACAACCTGCGCCGGATCAAGGCGATGGGGGTCCAGGTGTCGATCGACGATTTCGGCACCGGCTATTCCAACCTGTCCTACATCGGCCGCCTCGCGGTGGACAAGCTGAAGATCGACCGCAGTTTCATCGCCGACCTGACCAGCAACCACGACAGCGCCAGGATCACCGCCGCCGTCATCCAGATGGCCCACAGCCTGAACCTGACCGCCGTCGCCGAGGGCGTGGAGGACGCCGGCACGCTGGAGGCGCTGCGCCAGCTCCGCTGCGACGTCGCCCAGGGCTATTTCCTCGGCCGTCCCGGTCCGGCCGAGGCGGTGGAGCGCGCCGCCCGGACGGCGATCCCATTCACGGTGGGGGCCTGAGCCGTCCGCATCGGGCCGAGACCGGGCCGCGGGTCGAACGCCGCAACGGCTGCGGCGGCAGCCGGCGCGCCCCGGCTTCGGCGCTCCAGACTTCGGCGCCCATGGTTGACGCCAAGTGCCGCCGGCCCTAGGGTCTTTGCCCTCATTCCTTGATTTATCTATCTGGTGTCGAAAGGGTCCGACGATGACCGGCGAACGGGATCTGGCGTTGCAGGCGAAGGCATGGCCGTTCGAGGAGGCACGCAAACTGGTTGCGCGCTTCGCGAAAGCGCCGCCCGCCAAAGGCTATGTCCTGTTCGAGACCGGCTATGGCCCCTCGGGACTGCCGCATCTCGGCACCTTCGGCGAGGTCGCGCGCACCAGCATGGTCCGCCACGCCTTCCAGACCATGAGCGACTTGCCCACCAAGCTCTTCTGCTTCTCCGACGACATGGACGGGCTGCGCAAGGTCCCCGACAACATCCCCAACAAGGAGATGGTGGCGGCCAACCTCGGCAAGCCGCTGACCCAGGTGCCCGATCCCTTCGGCACGCATGACAGCTTCGGCGCCCACAACAACGCCCGCCTGCGCGCCTTCCTCGACAGCTTCGGCTTCGAGTACGAGTTCCAGTCCTCCACCGACTGGTACAAGTCCGGCCGCTTCGACGAGGCGCTGCTCGGCATCCTGCGCCATTACGACGAGGTGATGGCGGTGATGCTGCCGACGCTCGGTGCGGAGCGCCAGGCCACCTACAGCCCCTTCCTGCCGGTTTCCCCCTCCACCGGGCGTGTGCTGCAGGTGCCGGTGCTTGAGCGCAATGTCGATGCCGGCACCATCGTCTTCCAGGACGAGGACGGGAAGAAGGTCGAGTTGCCGGTCACCGGCGGCCATGTGAAGCTGCAGTGGAAGCCCGACTGGGGCATGCGCTGGTACGGTCTGGGCGTCGATTACGAGATGTACGGCAAGGACCTGATCCCCTCGGCCGAACTGGCGGGGAAGATCTGCAAAATCCTCGGCGGCCAGCCGCCGGAGGGCTTCAACTACGAACTCTTCCTCGACGACAAGGGCCAGAAGATCTCCAAGTCCAAGGGCAACGGCCTGACCATGGAGGAGTGGCTGGCCTACGCGCCGCAGGAGAGCCTGGCGCTCTACATGTTCCAGAAGCCGAAATCGGCCAAGCGGCTGTATTTCGACGTCATTCCGCGCGCCGTCGACGAATATCTGACCTTCGTCGACAAGGTGCATGGCGAGGAGCCGGCGAAGAAGCTGGAGAACCCGGCCTGGCACATCCACAACGGCAAGCCGCCGGCGGTGCGCTCGGACGTGTCCTTCAACCTGCTGCTCAACCTGGCCGGTGCCGCCAACGCCGAAACCAAGGAGGCGATGTGGGGCTTCATCCGCCGCTATGCGCCCGAGGCGACGCCGGAGAACAGTCCGTTCCTCGACAGCCTGGTCGGCTATGCCGTGCGCTACTACCAGGATCTGGTCAAGCCGACCAAGCAGTTCCGCGCGCCCACCGACGCCGAGCGCGCGGCGTTGACCGACCTGCTGGCCAAGCTGGACGCGCTGCCGGCGGACGCCCGCGCCGACGCCATCCAGAACGAGGTGTTCGCGGTGGGCAAGGACCACGGCTTCACCGAACTGCGCGCCTGGTTCCAGGCGCTCTACGAGGTGCTGCTGGGCCAGACCACCGGCCCGCGCATGGGCTCCTTCATCCAGCTCTATGGCATCGAGGAAACCAAGGCGCTGATCCGCGGGAAGCTTGCCGCCTGACCAGCCCCCTCCCCTCGACGAAGGGGCGCCTCCGGGCGCCCCTTTTTCGTTTGCGAAAGCGCCCGCCGGCCATCATTTTCGGTTTCGACGATTGGTCCGACAATCATTCGCCAATCTGGCTAGGATTTGTGCATTTTCGGCCATTCGGCCTAACGGCTGGGCAAACCAAGTGTTAAACGAGCGAACGCCATGCGGATGCCGCACCGCACCAATTCGAAATCGGTGGTACCGCTAACACGGCCGTTTCCGTACACTCCGTCTCGTTACTGCATTTTGCAGTGCGTTTCCTCCCTAGACTGAAGGCCGCGCCCCACCGGGCTGCGGCCTTTTTTTTGCCAATCCCGTTGATTGGCGTTCTGCTGATGGACGTCGAACTCGGCGGCTCGGGAGCAGCCATCAGGCCAAGGCGATGATCGCCCGCCTCACCCGCGCCTTGGTTCGGCAAGGTTCCACCACCGGCTTCGCCTGACGGTCATGGGGATGATGCCACCTCTGCCAACCGAGGAGTGCGGAGCGTCGGAGCGATTGGCGGCAGCGAACCCGATCCACGCCCCGGTCCGGACAGTTACGTTTTCAAAAGATATGCTCTGGCCACGTAAGCACGTGGTCAGCCAGAATCATACTCAGAGCACTCTGATCGTTTGAGGAAGAGCAGCAAACGCCGTCACGGGAATTTTGGCGAAAGCGCCCAATTCACCCTCGCCTCTTCTCCAGGCTGTAGCTCTCCATCTGCTTGGCACAAGTTTCCGGTGCGGCAGCAACGACGCCGCCACGAGTCCGCTTGCCCTCAGTACCACTGTCCTCCACCTCAACGACATTCACTTGAATGATCCGGTCCACAACCTCACTCCCTGTTGGTCTCTTGGTGAAGGTGACGCTGATGCAAGCCGCGTCCTTGGGCTGGTTGCTGTCACGCGAAGCAAGGCAAGGGTCGACGCCGATAGCACCCGCCCCACTATCGGGTAGCGTCGAAGACAATACGTTCGAGCAACGTAGCTGCGGGCCATCATTTACGATGACAAATCCACCCTTGATGTAAACACGGCCTTCGGAGTTGCTCTTTTCCAAAGTAAAGCCGTTGCTGGATATTCGCGCCTCCGCCTCTGCACGAGAGGTACCTTCCGTAACGCCGATCACCTGAGCATTTGGATGATCAACTTGAGCATCAAACCAGAGTTTGAAAATGGCCAAGCCGACACCGGCGATGATCACCAAGGTGATGCCAGGACCTCTTCCCACTGCTGAATACTCCGATATGTAAATATTGAGTACGTATGCGCTTCCGCGCAAGCGTCTATAAGGTCGGCGAAAGCCATGGTCAATCCTCGTCCAGACCAAAGCGTTCACGATTCTCTTTCACTTACCGTGATACTAATGAAAGCCATCCAGCACCTCCCGGCATCCCGGCGCTGACCGCGATGCCGGCGCTGGTCGAGCATCGCCACCATTCCGGGCCGTTGCTGACGCAAATGCCCCTGAAGCAAGCCTTCACGTTGGAGTCGCCGTGCCGTCCGCTGTGGCTGGCGGTCGCCCGCCACAGCCTGATGGCGTCCGTGGACGCGGCAGAAAGGCGGGTTCGGATGATCCCAGGCGGGTGACGGCGTCATCGCCGCACGCAGCATGTCACGGACCAAGCCGCGGCCATATTAGCCTCCCGTTAACCGGGGCCGGGCTTCGATGGGAGTGAATGGCGTCAACACGCGTCCCGCGCTCCCGCACCGGAGCGCCGGGAGCGAACCCCGAGGTCCGTGATCCGGTGACAGTCCGGCGCTCCCCGTCCGATCCCCGCACCGCTCTCCCGCCGGAGACGGAGGGCGGCGTCGCGCCAGAACTGATGGACTACCTGTTCGCCGAACCGCAACCGGCCGCCGTCCGTTCCCCTGCCCGTCCCCCTGCCCCTGCCCCTGCCTCCACGGCCGGCCGCCCGTCCGGCACGCCGCGCGAGGTCGCCCGCCGGGTCGGCGACGCGCTGGTCGAGTCGCGGCTGGCCGGCATGGGCGATGCCGACGTGCGCTCCGCCCTGGCCCGCAAGCTCTGCCGCCTGCTGCCCGATCTTCCCCCCGGCGGCGCCGACACCGTCAGCACGGTGGCGCTGCGGGCGCTGGAGCAGTTGGCCCGCGACCACATCGTCCGCGTGCGCGAGGCGCTGGCCACCGCCATCAAGGACGTCGCCTGCGCCCCGCCGTCGGTGGTGGCGGCGCTGGCCCGCGACGTCGAGCGCTCGGTGGCCGAGCCGGTGCTGCGCTGCTGCGCCGCCCTCGGCGACGAGGATCTGCTGGACATCGTCGCCTCGGCGCCCGCCGGCTGGGCGCTGTCGGCCATCGCCCGCCGCCGCCGCATCGGCGAGGCGCTGTCCGGCGCCATCGCCGGGGCCGGGCACCCGGAGGCCACCGGCATCCTGCTGGACAACACCGGCGCAGTGATCGCCGAGCCGACGCTCGACCGGCTGGTGGAGGAGGCCGCCCGCCATCCGGACTGGCAGGAGAAGCTGGCCCGCCGCCCCGCCCTGCCGCGCCGGCTGGCGCTGCGGCTGGCCGATTTCGTCGATCTGGCGGTGGTGGACATCCTGCGCGGGCGTACCGACTTCGACGACGCCACCGTGGCCGACATCGCCGCCACCACCCGCCGCCGCATCGACTGGGCCGAATCGGCCGACCACGGCGAGACGCCGGAACGCCGCGCGGTGCGCCTGCATCGCCAGGGCCGGCTGGACGAGGCGGCGCTGGGCGACGCGCTGTCGTGGAACGAGACCGGTTTCCTGCGGGCGGCGCTGACCCTGCGCGCCCGCGTGGCGCCCGAGGTGGTGGAGCTGATCCTCGATTCCCACGACGCCGCCGCCGTCACCGCGCTGGTCTGGCGGGCCGGCCTGTCGATGCGCTGTGCCATGCAGGTCCAGGCGCGGGCCGCCGGCATCCACCCGCGGGCCATGCTGAACGCCCGGCAGGGCAGCGGCTTCCCGCTGTCCTCCGCCGAGATGGCCCGCCACCTGGAACGCTACGGCGTCGGGCCCTGACCGCCCGGCCTCAGAAGGGCTGCTGGGCGTTGCCGCGCGGCATCGGCTGGCGCGGGGTGGCGCGGCCGGTGTGCGGGACCGGGGCGTCCGGCGAGACGTCGCGATAGTAGGGGCCGCGGTCGGTCGGGCCTTCCATCGCCTCCGCCGGGGTGACGATCTGCTCGCCGGTGCCGGCGTCGAAGGCGATGACCGGCTGCTGGCGCACGGTGTTGCAGGAGACCCGCTTCTGGGCGATCTCCGGCGTCTGCGAACCGCTGACGGTCACCAGCGGCAGCGCCCATTTGACGCGCTGGTCGGCGGGGATCGAGGTGAAGACGTAGTTGGTCAGCGGCGCGCAATAGGCGACGCTGTCCGGGGAAACGGGGTCGGTGATCGGCGCGGCCTCGATGGCGGCATTATAGTCGCCGGCCGTCTGGGCGTGGGCGAGGCCGCCGGCCAGCACGAGCGGCAGGGACACCGACAGGCAGGGAATGATACGGGCCACGAATGAGGCCATGGACGCTCTCCTTCGACCATCGAAAACAGGGCAGCGGGTAACAGGACATCGAGTAACGGGCATCGGGAAACGGGCGGCACGCCGGTCCCGAAACATACGTATAGAGCCGAACGGCTCATGGCTGGGAATGGATCATCGGAGGTGCGACGCAAAGCTGCAATGCCCGTTTATGGCTGGGCTTGCGGTCATGCTTGCCCTCCGCGACAAAACGCGCTACCTACGCTTCCGAAATCTCGGGGCGCTGGATCCCTAAGACGTTAGAATGACCAACGGTTCTAGTCTCCCGCTGAATGGGGGACGCTCAACGTTTTAGGGAACGCTCCATGGCTCGCAAGAAGATTGCGCTCGTCGGTGCCGGCCAGATCGGCGGCACGCTGGCTCTGCTCGCTGCTCAGAAGGAACTGGGCGACGTCGTCCTGTTCGACATCGCCGAAGGCATGCCGGCCGGCAAGGCGCTGGATCTCGCCGAGACCGCCCCGGTCGAGGGCTTCAACGCCAGCCTGACCGGCGGCAACGACTACTCGGTCATCGAGGGCGCCGACGTCGTGATCGTCACCGCCGGCATCCCGCGCAAGCCGGGCATGAGCCGTGACGACCTGATCGGCATCAACAGCGGCGTCTGCAAGACCGTCGGCGAAGCCATCGGCAAGTACGCCCCCAACGCCTTCGTCATCGTCATCACCAACCCGCTCGACGTGATGGTGTGGGTGCTGCAGCAGGCGTCCGGCCTGCCGCCGGAGCGCGTGGTCGGCATGGCCGGCGTGCTCGACTCGGCCCGCTTCCGCTTCTTCCTGGCCGAAGAGTTCGGCGTCTCGGTCGAGGACGTCACCGCCTTCGTTCTGGGCGGCCACGGCGACACCATGGTCCCGCTGGTGCGCTATTCCACCGTCGCCGGCATCCCGCTGCCCGACCTGGTCAAGATGGGCTGGACCTCCCAGGAGAAGCTCGACCAGATCGTCCAGCGCACCCGCGACGGCGGTGCGGAGATCGTCAAGCTGCTGAAGACCGGCTCGGCCTTCTACGCCCCGGCCGCCTCCGCCATCCAGATGGCCGAGTCCTACCTGAAGGACCAGAAGCGCGTCCTGCCGGTCGCCGCCCATCTGACCGGCCAGTACGGCCAGGACGACCTCTACGTCGGCGTCCCGGTGGTCATCGGCGCCAAGGGCGTCGAGAAGATCATCGAGATCGAGCTGAACGACGACGAAAAGGCGATGTTCCAGAACTCGGTCGACGCGGTGAAGACGCTGGTCGACGTCGTCAAGAAGCAGGAAGCCGAGAAGTCCGCCTCCTAAGGCGGATCGCGCGGTCTCCGATGCCGTCCGGGTCCCTGGCCGATCCGGACGGCGCCGGTGGTGCGCCCGTCCTGTCCGAAAGTCGACCGTTCCCGTCAGCCGAACCAAAAAACAGATGGACGCCCGATGAACATCCATGAATATCAGGCGAAAGGCCTGCTGAAGAAGTACGGTGTCGCGGTTCCCCGCGGCGGCGTTGCCTACACCCCGCAGGAGGCCGAGACGGTCGCCCGCGAGCTGGGCGGCCCGGTCTGGGTGGTGAAGTCCCAGATCCATGCCGGCGGCCGCGGCGCCGGCCGCTTCCAGGGCAACCCCGACGGCAAGGGCGGCGTCCGCGTCGTCAAGTCGATCGAGGAAGTCGGCAAGAACGCCGCCGAGATGCTGAACCACGTGCTGGTCACCAAGCAGACCGGCGCCGAGGGCCGCGAGGTCAAGCGCCTCTATGTCGAGGAAGGCGCCGACATCAAGCGCGAGCTGTATCTCGGCCTGCTGACCGACCGCGCCTCGGGCCGCGTCACCATCATCGCCTCCACCGAAGGCGGCATGGAGATCGAGGAGGTCGCCCACAACACGCCGGAGCGGATCGTCAAGGTCGCCGTCGACCCGGTCACCGGCATCCAGGGCTACCACACCCGCAAGGTCGCCTTCGCGCTCGGTCTGGAAGGCAAGCAGGTCTCGGCCGCCGCCAAGTTCATCACCGCCGCCTACAAGGCGTTCGTGGAGCTGGACTGCCAGATCGTCGAGATCAACCCGCTGATCGTCACCGGTTCGGGCGACATCCTGGCGCTCGACGCCAAGATGAGCTTCGACGACAACGCCCTGTTCCGCCACAAGGACGTGGAGGAGCTGCGCGACGAGGCCGAGGAGGATCCGGCGGAGATCGAGGCGGCCAAGCACAGCCTCAACTACGTCAAGCTCGACGGCAACATCGGCTGCATGGTCAACGGCGCCGGCCTGGCGATGGCCACCATGGACATCATCAAGCTGTACGGCGGCGAGCCGGCCAACTTCCTCGACGTCGGCGGCGGCGCCACCAAGGAGCGCGTCACCGCGGCCTTCAAGCTGATCCTGTCGGACAGCAACGTCGAAGGCATCCTGGTCAACATCTTCGGCGGCATCATGCGCTGCGACGTGATCGCCGAGGGCGTGGTCGCCGCGGCCCGCGAAGTGCACCTGCACGTTCCGCTGGTGGTGCGCCTGGAAGGCACCAACGTCGATCTGGGCAAGAAGATCCTGGCCGAATCCGGCCTGCCGATCCTCTCGGCCGACAACCTCGCCGATGCCGCCGAGAAGGTGGTCAAGGCCGTGAAGGAGGCCGCGTAACATGGCTGTTCTCGTCGACAAGAACACGAAGGTGATCTGCCAGGGCTTCACCGGAGCCCAGGGCACCTTCCATTCCGAGCAGGCCATCGCCTACGGCACCAAGATGGTCGGCGGCGTCACCCCGGGTAAGGGCGGCAGCAAGCACCTCGACCTGCCGGTGTTCGACACCGTGGCCGACGCCGTGGAGAAGACCGGCGCCAACGCCTCCGTGATCTACGTGCCGCCGCCGTTTGCCGCCGACGCCATCCTGGAGGCGATCGACGCCGAGATCCCGCTGGTGGTCTGCATCACCGAAGGCATCCCGGTGCTCGACATGGTCCGCGTCAAGCGGGCGCTCGACGGCTCCGCCACCCGCCTGATCGGTCCGAACTGCCCCGGCATCATCACGCCGGACGAGTGCAAGATCGGCATCATGCCGGGCCACATCCACAAGCGCGGCAAGATCGGCATCGTGTCGCGCTCGGGCACGCTGACCTACGAGGCGGTGGCGCAGACCACGGCGGCCGGGCTGGGGCAGACCACCTGCATCGGCATCGGCGGCGACCCGGTCAACGGCACCAACTTCGTCGACGCGCTCGAGCTGTTCGTGAATGACCCGGAGACCGAGGGCATCATCATGATCGGCGAGATCGGCGGCGACGCCGAGGTCAAGGGTGCGGAGTTCATCAAGGCGTCGGGCACGAAGAAGCCGGTCGTCGGCTTCATCGCCGGCCGCACCGCCCCTCCGGGCCGCCGCATGGGCCATGCCGGCGCGGTGATCTCCGGTGGCAACGACACCGCCGACTTCAAGATCGAGTTCATGAAGTCGGTCGGCATCGCGGTCGCCGACAGCCCGGCCAGCCTGGGCTCCACCATGCTGAAGGTGTTCAAGGGCTGATCGGGGCGGCGGGCGGCGCCATGCCGCCCGCCTCCGGCAGGCACCTTGGAAGGAAGACGGGCGGGACGCAGCGGCGCCCCGCCCGCCACCCCTTCGGACAGCCCCGATGGACGACCTCCATCGGAGGGCTTCCACTGGACGGATGATCCTGGGAACCCATATGCAGGCATCGGCGATGCGTCCCGCATCCCGCCGGCACCCCCCGCCGGTTCCTGCACATGGGTCTCCATCGATCCCCGTCGCCTTCACCCTTCAAGTTCATCTCCCACAGGGACCCGGGCATACGGCCCGAGGTGAAACCATGTCGGCAAATCTGGAACAGACCTCGTTCCTGTTCGGCTCGAACGCCGGTTACGTCGCCGAACTCTATGCCCGCTTCCTCTCCGATCCGGCCGCCGTGGATCAGAGCTGGAGCGGCTTCTTCCAGGACCTCGATGACGATTCGCGCGCCGTCCTGGACGAGCTGCGCGGCGCCTCCTGGACCGTGACCGATCTGGAAGACCCCAAGGCCAAGCGCGACCCGGTCGCCGAGAGCTTCGTCGTCAACGGCGCCGCTCCCGCCGGCAGCCCCAATGGCGCCAACGGCGCCGCCGCCATGCTGGAAGGCCCGGGCAACGGCGCCATGCTGTCCCATGCCCAGCAGGTCTATGGCGGCATCAGCCACCAGCAGCTCCGCGCCGCGACGCTCGACAGCATCCGCGCCCTGATGCTGATCCGCGTCTTCCGCGTCCGCGGCCACATGAACGCGCATTTCGACCCGCTGGGGCTGGAAAAGCGCGAGCCGCACCCGGAACTGGACCCGGCGACCTACGGCTTCGGCCCCGGCGACCTCGACCGGCCGATCTTCCTGAACTACTCGCTCGGCCTGGAATCGGCGACGCTGCGCCAGATCCTCGACATCCTGCACAAGACCTACTGCGGGACGATCGGCGTCGAGTTCATGCACATCCAGGACCCGGAAGAGAAGGCCTGGATCCAGGAGCGCATCGAGGGCGGCCGCAACCACACCGACTTCACGGTGAACGGCAAGCGCGCCATCCTGGAGCGCCTGACCGCGGCCGAGGGCTTCGAGAAGTTCCTGCAGCTCAAATACACCGGCACCAAGCGCTTCGGCCTTGAGGGCGGCGAGTCGATGATCCCGGCGCTGGAGCAGATCCTCAAGCGCGGCGGCCAGCTCGGCCTCCGGGAAGTCGTCGTCGGCATGGCCCACCGCGGCCGCCTGAACGTGCTGACCAACTTCATGGGCAAGCCCTTCTCCGCCGTCTTCTCGGAGTTCCAGGGCAACCCGTCGAGCCCCGAGGACGTCCAGGGCTCGGGCGACGTGAAGTACCATCTCGGCACCTCGTCGGACCGCGACTTCAACGGCAACATCCTCCACCTGTCGCTGACCGCCAACCCGTCCCACCTGGAATGGGTCAACCCGGTCGTGCTCGGCAAGGTCCGCGCCAAGCAGCAGCAGCGCCGCGACCTCGAGCGCGAGCAGGTGATGGGCATCCTGATCCACGGCGACGCCGCCTTCGCCGGCCAGGGCATCGTGGCCGAGACGCTCGGCCTGTCGGAGCTGCGCGGCTACCGCACCGGCGGCACCATGCACTTCATCATCAACAACCAGATCGGCTTCACCACCAACCCGACCTATTCGCGCTCGGGCGTGTACTGCTCCGACATGGCCAAGATGGTGCAGGCGCCGATCTTCCACGTGAACGGCGACGACCCCGAATCGGTGGTCCATGTCAGCCGCATCGCCATCGAGTATCGCCAGAAGTTCAAGCGGGACGTCGTGGTCGACATGGTGTGCTACCGCCGCCACGGCCACAACGAGGGCGACGAGCCGGGCTTCACCCAGCCCATCATGTACAAGAAGATCCGCGCCCACGCGACCACGCGCGAGCTGTATGCCAAGCAGCTCGTCGACGAGAACGTGATCACCCAGGCCGAGGGCGACCAGATCGCCCAGGACTTCATGAAGAAGCTGGAGGGCGAGTTCGAGGCGTCCAGCACCTACAAGCCGAACAAGGCCGACTGGCTGGAAGGCAAGTGGGCCGGCCTGCAGGCGCAGAGCGCCAGCTCCCCGCACCGCGGCGAGACCGGCGTCGAGCTGGCCAGGCTGAAGGAGATCGGGCTCAAGCTCTGCGAGTACCCGAAGGACTTCGCGATCAACTCCAAGATCGCGCGCCAGCTCGAAGCCAAGAAGAAGACGCTGGAGACCGGCGAGGGCATCGACTGGGCGACCGCCGAGGCGCTGGCCTACGGCACGCTGGTCGCCGAGGGCACCGGCGTGCGCCTGTCCGGCCAGGACTCCGGCCGCGGCACCTTCTCGCACCGCCATGCGGTGATGTACGACCAGAACACCGAAGAGAAGTACGTCCCGCTCTGCCACGTCAGCCCCAACCAGGCGACCTTCGAGGTCCATGACAGCCCGCTGTCGGAAGCCGCCGTCGTCGGCTACGAGTACGGCTACTCGCTGGCCGAGCCGCACAACCTGGTCCTGTGGGAGGCGCAGTTCGGCGACTTCGCCAACACCGCGCAGACCATCATCGACCAGTTCATCTCGTCGGGCGAGTCCAAGTGGCTGCGCCTGTCGGGCCTGGTGATGCTGCTGCCGCACGGCTACGAGGGCCAGGGTCCGGAACACTCCTCGGCCCGTCCGGAACGCTTCCTGCAGATGTGCGCCGAGGACAACTGGCAGATCTGCAACGTCACGACGCCGGCCAACCTGTTCCACGTCTTCCGCCGCCAGATCCACCGCAGCTTCCGCAAGCCGCTGGTCCTGCTGACGCCGAAGTCGCTGCTGCGCCACAAGCTGTGCATCTCCGACCTGTCGGAGATGGGGCCGGGCACCAGCTTCCACCGCGTGCTGGGCGAGACCGCCAACGATCTGGCCGCCAACGACAAGATCCGCCGCATCGTGGTGTGCTCCGGCAAGGTCTATTACGACCTGCTGCAGGAGCGCATGAGCCGCGGCATCAAGGACGTCGTCATCCTGCGCCTGGAGCAGCTCTACCCGTTCCCGAAGGACACGCTGGCGGCCGAGTTCGCCAAGTATCCGAACGCCGAGCTGGTCTGGTGCCAGGAGGAGCCGGAGAACCAGGGTGCCTGGCACTTCGCCGACCGCCGCCTGGAAGCCGTGCTGAAGGACATCGGCCACAAGGCCGGCCGCCCGTCCTACGTCGGCCGCCCGCCGGCCGCCTCGCCCGCCACGGGCCTGCTGAAGCGCCACAACCAGGAGCAGGCCAAGCTGCTGGACGGCGCTCTCACCGTCCGCTGACCGGCCACCCGAGCGCAAAAAGAAGACGAACGAGGATAAGAAATGGCTACCGACATCAAGGTCCCCACGCTGGGTGAGTCCGTCTCCGAGGCGACGGTCGCCCGCTGGCTGAAGAAGGCCGGCGAGGCCGTCGCCATGGACGAGGCGCTGGTCGAGCTGGAGACCGACAAGGTCACGCTTGAGGTGAACGCCCCGACCGCCGGCGTGCTGGCGGAGATCGTCGCCGCCGACGGCGCCAACGTCGAGGTCGGCGCCCTGCTGGGCGTCATCAACGAGGGCGCCAGCGCCGGTGCCGCCCCGGCCGCCGCCGCTCCGGCCGCCGCTCCGGCTCCGGCCGCCGCCCCCGCTCCGGCGGCCGCCCCGGCCGCCCCGGCCGCCGCTCCGGGCAACCTGGCCGCCTCCGGCCCGGCCGCCCGCAAGCTGGCCGAGGAGAAGGGCGTCGACGCCGCGACCATCGCCGGTTCGGGCAAGGACGGCCGCATCACCAAGGGCGACGTGCTCGCCGCCCCGGCCGCCGGCGCCGCTCCGGCCAAGCCGGCCGCGGCCCCGGCCGCCGCCCCGGCCAAGTACCAGTGGACCGCCGGCACCCAGGGCGACCGTCCGCGCGCCGCGCAGGAAGAGCGCGTCCGCATGACCCGCCTGCGCCAGCGCATCGCCGAGCGCCTGAAGGAGGCGCAGAACAGCGCCGCCATGCTGACCACCTTCAACGAGGTGGACATGTCGGCGGCGATCGCGCTGCGCGCCGAGTACAAGGACTACTTCGAGAAGCGCCACAAGGTGCGGCTCGGCTTCATGTCCTTCTTCGTCAAGGCCGCCGTCCAGGCCCTGAAGGAGATCCCGGCCGTCAACGCCGAGATCGACGGCACCGACCTCGTCTACAAGAACTACTATGACATCGGCGTCGCCGTCGGCACGCCGCAGGGCCTGGTGGTTCCGGTGGTCCGCGATGCCGACAAGCTCGACTTCGCCGGCGTCGAGGGCACCATCGCCGCGCTCGGCAAGAAGGGCCGCGACGGCAAGCTGTCGATGGACGAGCTCACCGGGGGCACCTTCACCATCTCCAACGGCGGCGTCTACGGCTCGCTGATGTCGACCCCGATCATCAACCCGCCGCAGTCGGCCATCCTCGGCATGCACAAGACGATGGACCGCGCGGTCGTCGTCGGCGGCAAGATCGAGGTCCGCCCGATGATGTACCTGGCGCTGTCCTACGACCACCGCATCATCGACGGCAAGGAAGCGGTCACCTTCCTCGTCCGCATCAAGGAGCTGATCGAGGATCCGCGCCGCCTGCTGCTGGACGTCTGAGGCCAAGGAGGCGGGGGAAGGCTCCACCCTCCCCCGCTCCATCCGCCGGGGACCGCCGGTCCCCGGTACCCTGGAAGGGCGCCGCGAGGCGCCCTTTTCTTTTCGGGACGGCTTTCGGGCCGGGGGCAAGGGGGCGAGGCATCCTGCAACCGGAAAACGGGCGCGACCCTCGATAACAATCGTTCCGGTTTGTTGACAATCCGCTACCCATAGGGTTGGCTCGGCTACCCACAATTCGACGCAGGGCGCCCTCATGCCGGTCAACATCCTCGATCTGGCCGTTGCCGCGAACACCGTCTACAATTTCCAGAAAGGCCGCGGCAACGACAGGTCCGCGTTCGACAAGGCGGAAGGGGCGCGGCGCTCCCCGCCCGGCTCCCAGGTGCTTTTCACGCAGGAGGACACCGACGTCGGTTTCTTCGGCGCCGTCTACCAGGAAAAGCACTCCGACCAGTACATCGTCGCCTACCGCGGCACGGCGGTGGGCAGCAGCACGTCGGGCCAGATGGCCGGAACCAAGAACCTGAAGACCGACATCGCCCTCTACACCATCGAGAGCCTGCCCGCCGGCATCCGCGCCGCCCATCTGCTGCTGGAACAGGCGAAGATGCTGCTGGGCGCCGACCGGCCGATCCTCTGCGGCCATTCGCTGGGCGGCGCCATCGCCACCATCGTCGCGGTCGAAGCCGGGCTGCCCTGCTGCGCCTTCAACGCGCCGACCGTCTCGAAGATGGTCCGCGGCGGAATCATCCACGGACCCTATGTCCGGGTGAAGCAGGAGAACCTGCCGGCCATCGAGAAGCAGATCATCAACTTCAACCTGCAATGGGACCCGATCAGCAAGTCGTCCAAGGCGGTCGGCAAGGTGATCAAGCTGCCGGCGACCATGATGACCGGCGGGCATTCGCAGGACAAGGTGGTCGCCAACATCAAGAGCAGCAGGTACGCGTCGATGCCCTTCTTCGACCTCGTCGGGTGACCGCTCAGTTGAAGGAGATGCTCTGCACGACGAACTCCTTCACCTTGTAGTCGACCACCGACTTGTCCCGCTTCACGACGTTGCGGTACTGGCCGACCAGTCCGGTGAACAGGTCGGCGATGCTGCCGCTGGACGCCTTGTACTCGCCGAAGTTGGGATCGAAGAAATACCGGTGCGATCCCAACCCGAACGCCTTGCCCCCCGATTTGTAGCAGCAGGTGGCGTGCGCCGAAGCCGGCCTGCGCCATCGCCTGCCTGCGTGAGCCGAGCTGCGCGGACGGCAGGTCGATGTCGTCGTGCAGTTCGGCCCCGTACAGGCGCTGCTTGATGCTGGCGTGCAGGATCGTGTTGTCCAGGTCGATGTAGGCGATGCGCGCCGCCGAGGTTTCGCCCTTGTGCGCGCGGTGGCGCGCGATCCACTCCAGGCTGAGGCCGAAGCAGATTCCGCTGTTCACCTCGTGGTCCTTGGGAAACAGCCGCTGGATCGGCAGGCGGTGCTTGAAGGGCGCCACACACTGGCTGTCGAACGCGGCCATCCCGGTCCCCCTCCCTTCCAAATGCCTGCCGGCTGCCGGCATCGGCGCCGCCGCGCGACATTCCGCCGGATAACCGTTCGGATACAATAAACCCGAAATCCGGACGATCGCGGCGGGCGCCGACCGGCGGCCCGGTTTCGCGGTTGGGGGAAAACGGCGGCTGCGCACCGGCAATCTGTTCGCGGCCAGGACAATTTGCGGCGCTCTCAAATCCTCTTGCACCGGTAATGGTATCTGGTATACCGTATCGATAATGTCAGTGTGGTTCCGGTTCAGGGCCGGGCCGCACCGGCTCCCCCGGCGCCCAATCCAAGAGGGGGCGAGCGCCAAGGAGATCGACATGGAACCGAAAGCAGCAGCGGGCACCCCCGCGGTTGTGGATTGCGAACAGTTGGTGGCGGTGATCGGCGATGCCGTCATCGTGTCGGACCCGGCCGGCGCCATCACCCTGTGGAACGCGGCGGCGGAGCGGATGTTCGGCTTCACCGCCGGCGAGGCGATGGGCAAGTCGCTCGACATCATCATTCCGGAGCGCCAGCGCCAGCGTCATTGGGACGGCTACGAGAAGACCATGGCCACGGGCGAGACCCGCTACGGCCATGACCTGCTGCGGGTGCCCGCCGTCCACAAGGACGGGCACAGCCTGTCGATCGCCTTCACCGTCGCGCTCCTGCGCGGGACAGACGGTGCGGTGACCGGGATCGTCGCCGTGGTGCGGGACGAAACCGCCCGCTGGACCGAAGAGCGGAAAGTGCGCCGCCGTCTCGCCGAACTCGAAGCGGCCACCACGGCCGCCGGCTGACGGCCGGTCCGGCCGGCGGCCAACAGGGCGGCGACCAGAACGGCGGCGAGAATCGAATCCCGGCCGGCCAACGACCTTGGCGCCCGCGATCCGCGGGCGTCGGGCCGGCCGGACTGATGAGCAGTCCAAGAGACAAACCGAAACAACGCGAATAAGGGAGTGTTGCAGTCATGACCAAGCCGCTCGAAGGCATCAAGATCATCGACTTCACCCACGTGCAGGCCGGCCCCGCCTGCACGCAGCTTCTGGCCTGGTACGGCGCGGACGTCATCAAGGTCGAACGTCCGGGCGCCGGCGACGTCACCCGCAGCCAACTGCGCGACATCCCGGATGCCGACGCGCTCTACTTCACCATGCTGAACAGCAACAAGCGCTCCCTGACGCTGGACACCAAGACCGCCGAGGGCAAGGAGGTCCTGACCCGCCTGATCAAGGAATCGGACGTCCTGGTCGAGAATTTCGGCCCCGGCGCGCTGGACCGCATGGGCTTTAGCTGGGACAGGATCCGCGAGCTGAACCCCGGCATGATCGTCGCCTCGGTCAAGGGCTTCAGCGACGGCCACCATTACCAGGACCTGAAGGTCTATGAGAACGTCGCCCAGTGCGCCGGCGGCGCGGCCTCGACCACCGGCTTCTGGGACGGCCCGCCGACCGTGTCGGCCGCGGCGCTCGGCGACAGCAACACCGGCATGCACCTCGCCATCGGTATCCTGACCGCCCTGATGGCCCGCACCAAGACCGGCAAGGGCCAGAAGGTCGCCGTGTCGATGCAGGACAGCGTGCTCAACCTCTGCCGCGTCAAGCTGCGCGACCAGCAGCGCCTCGACCGCGTCGGCTACCTGGAGGAATACCCGCAGTACCCGCACGGCAAGTTCACCGACGTGGTTCCGCGCGGCGGCAACGCCGGCGGCGGCGGCCAGCCCGGCTGGGTGCTGAAGTGCAAGGGCTGGGAGACCGATCCCAACGCCTACATCTATTTCACCATCCAGGGCCATGCCTGGGCGCCGATCTGCAAGGCGCTGGGCCGCGAGGAGTGGATCGACGACCCGGCCTACAACACCGCGCTGGCCCGCCAGGACAAGATCTTCGACATCTTCGCGATCATCGAGGACTGGCTGAAGGACAAGACCAAGTTCGAGGCCGTCGACATCCTGCGCAAGTACGACATCCCGTGCTCGCCGGTGCTGTCGATGAAGGAGATCGCCAACGACCCGTCGCTGCGCGCCAGCGGCACCGTCGTCGAGGTCGACCACAAGCAGCGCGGCAAGTACCTGACCGTCGGCAGCCCGATCAAGTTCTCCGACATGTCGGTCGAGATCACCGGGTCGCCGCTGCTCGGCGAGCACACCGACGAGGTGCTGGCCCAGCTCGGCTACAGCAAGGACCAGATCGCCGCCATGCACGACGCCAAGGTGGTCTGAGCAGAGCAGGCCTTCGGTTCCCTCCGCCGGCCCCGGCCAACCGGGGCCGGCGGGGGAAGCCCCAAACGGAAACGGCGCCCCGCAAGGGCGCCGTTTCCGTTTTCCGTCGCGTCCGCCCGCCGGCCTTCAGGGCCTCAGCTTGCCGCGCCGGTGGAGGTCGACCAGCATGGCGCCGGCACGGCTGGTCAGCGTGTCTGCCAGGCGGTCGTAGCGGCTGTTGCCGGTGGCCGCGGCCTGGCGGGCCGCCTCGACTCCCAGCCGGGCCAGTTCGCGCGCGATCTTGTGATAGTCGGGCACCCCGTCCCGCAATTCGAAAGCGGTCCGAGGTTCGAAGCTTGGCCGCGCTTCGAAATCGGCGCGCCGGTTGGCCGGAGGATCGAACGATGCCACAACCGCTCCATACGCTGCTGCCATCTCAGGCTGCATGCTGGCACGGCAACATTCGAAGGCCAACGGCTCATATGGCAGGGTCGCCGCAGCCTTTGGACACGGGCGAACCCGACCGAACCGGATAGGACGGCGGCGCGGGGCCGCCCCGCGGGCGGTCAGTCGATCAGCAGGTCGAGCGTGGAGCGGACGACCTGGACGATCTCGGCGCCATGGGGGGCCGCGGTCTGGCCGCGGGCGCCGAGGATGATCGACAGCTCATGCTCCGTCGTCGGGGCGAAGCGGGCGATCTCGGACACCACGTCGTCGGACAGCATCGCCTCGCGCGGCTGGCCGGCCTGGGCGGCGGCCTTGTCGCGCCAGCCGTTCAGCGCCGCGGCGATGGCCGCCTCGATCTGCAGCGACTCCTCCTTGCGGCGCAGGTCGGTGAACAGCACCAGCACCCGCCACGCGCCGTCGGCATAGGCGGTGTCGATGCGCTGGACCTCGACCGTCCGCAGGAAGGAGGACAGTTGCGCCTGCCCCTCCTCGGCGGTGGCGTCCGGAATGATGAAGGTGCGGATTTCGGTGCTCATCGCCAGCCCCTGCTGTCGGCCTTCCAGTCTGCGGGGGAGCCTACACACAAACGGCGCATTCGGCAAACCGCGACCCGGCTTCCGGGGCGTTCCGGGACCTTAGGGATACCCCTGATTTTCGCGGGACGGATCACCCCCCTCGTGCGTTGTGGGAGTCGCCGGATGCGCCTCCCCTCTCGGCGGTAGCGCCCGGCCGCCGTCCCCACCCGCCCTGGAGACCGCCGATGCCTGGCCCGGAACAGCACCCCCACACCCCGCAAGCTCCCACCCGGCAGGATGCCGCCGCACCGATCCTTGCCGCACCGGGTCCCGTCACACCGGACGCCGTCGCACCGAGCCCCATAGCACCGGGCCGGGCCGATCCCGGCCATGACCGGCCGGACTCCGGGACGCCGGCCGGCCGTCGGCGCCGTTCGGCATGGCGGCTCGCGGCCGGGCTGGTCCTGGTGCCGCTGTCGCTGGCCGTCCTGGGCGTGCTGACCGTGCTGTGGACGGGGTCCCGGCTCTACGACCAGCCCTTCGTCTGGTACAACCTGAACCGCATCGGCGCGGTTGCCGAACGGGCGGCCCGCCATCCCGGCTCGGTGACGGTTGTGGCGCTGGGGGACACCGCGCTCCGCGACGCGACGCTGGACGAGCCCGGGATGACCGAGATCGCCGCCAGGCGCGGGGTACCGAACCTCCAGTTCCTGCGCATCGTCCACCGGCAGGCCCAGTTCGCCGATTTCGAGCCGCTGCTCGACAGGCTGATCGCCATCAAGCCGACCATGATCCTGATCGACCGCAAGCTGCTGACCTCCAGCCGCGGTACGTTGGACGAACTGCAGCGCTACGGCCATGGCCTGATGCGGCTCTACAGCGGCCGCCCCTATGTCCAGGACCAGGTGGCCATGCAGTACCGCCGCACCTGCGGTCCCACCCCGGCGGCCTGGCTGACCGGCGGCACCGCCGGGTCGGTCACCGGCGACGATGCCACCGCGCAACGGGTGCGCGCCTTCATCGACCGCGCCTGGGGCGCCGGCATCCGCGTCGCCCTGATCGAGGTCCAGCCCCGCTCCACCCAGCCGTCCCGCGGCCTGATCGCCACCGCCCAGGCGGCGGAGGTCACCAACTCGTCCGGCGCCAACCTGCCGCTGTGGAACTATGCCGACCTGGGGGACGAGGATGGCGACGGGGTGGTGGCCGACAACGGCTGCGCCGACGGCACCGCCACCGCCGGCGGCCGCACCGCCTTCTCGACCTGGCTTGCGGGCGGCATCGCCGGCGCGGTCGCCGGGGCGGAGCCGGACCGGATGCCGGGGCGCATCGTCACGGCCACGCAGAAGGCGCCGGCCGGCCGCAACGCCCCGACCGAGGCCGCGTCGCTTCCCTGACGCCCCCTGGCCATGGTGCCCTGTCCCCTGTGACGCCCCTTCTTGACGGCCCTTCGCGGCGGTCATGCTCCCGTCCTGTTGCGGTGCCGTTCATTCCGCCTTCCGATTAAGCCATTTTTTGTTTATGGTCTTTCGGTCGGGCGTTTTGAAACAGGAGACGGATGCATGGCTTCCATCATGATCAAGAAGGCCGGCGAAGGGCTGGTCAGCAAGGCCCACCGCAGCGCCGACGTCGGCCCGACCAGCGGCAGCTCGGTCGTCTACGAAATCCAGAACGTGCCCGCCGACGTCAGCGAGGACGACGTGATCGCCGCCTTCAAGACCTACAAGCCGGTCGACAAGGTGTACGAGATCGAGTGGGCGGAGCTGTCGAAGTAAGCGCCAGTCCCCCGGCATCCGCCTGCCGTCCCTTCACGCATTTTGCCCCCACCCCAACCCTCCCCCGTCCCTGGCGGTGGAGGGGACTGCCGCCGCTTCGCGACAGGCACCCTCTCCCGCCAAAGGCGGGGGAGGGCCGGGGTGGGGGCAACTGGCCGGTGGGGGCAAGTGGCTGATGGGGCAACATGCTATCGGGGCAAAGCGCCCCACCGCTCCCTTACGCCTGCAGTGCCGGATAGCGCTTCGCCCACAGCTCGAGCTGGGCAACATGCTCGGCCTCTTCGGCGGCGAACTCCTCCGCCATCATGCGGACCTCGGCGTCGGTGGTGGTCTTCGCCACCTCGGCGTAGAAACCCTGGCCGCGCCGCTCGCTGTCGAGCGCCAGTTCCAGCGCGTATTCCACCGTCATCAGGTAATGCGAGCCTTCCATGGAGGCTGCCTCCGGGCTCTCCCCGTCCGGCCACTGGAAGTCTTCCGGTGCAAGGTCCGGGATCTTGCGGAAGCCCGACCGTTCCCGCGCCTCGGCCAGATGCAGGCGCGAGAATGTCGCCATCTGGCCGAAGAAGGCCGCGACCTCCTGGTTGCCATAGGTCTTCATCGCCTCCGACAGGTCGGCGAAACGAGTGGCGGCGTCCTCCTCCAGCGCGCAGGCGTGGGCAAGGAACAGGGCGGCGTCGTGGATATCGGTCATGGAATCCTGCGAATGCGAATAAGCCCGACGACGCTAAAACCATAACGATTTTGAGGTCATCGGTCGCCCTCCTCGGCGGGGACCTCCGGGGCTGCGACCTTTTGGCGCGCTTCGTCTCTCCGGGTCCTGGAAAACCATTGCCTTTCGCGGCGGATCGCGGCAGCAGACTCCCCCTCATGAGCAAGCCCGCCGTCCCCGTCTTCCCGCCCCTTCCGATAGACCCCGTCCTGCCCGCCCTGCTGGAGGCGCTGGACCGCCGCGGCACCGCCGTGCTCCAGGCGCCGCCGGGTGCGGGCAAGACGACGCGGGTGCCGCTGGCCCTGCTCGACGCCGCCTGGCTGAAGGGCCGCAAGATCCTGGTGCTGGAGCCGCGGCGCCTCGCCGCCCGCGCCGCCGCCCGCCGGATGGCGTCGATGCTGGGCGAGGCGGTGGGCGAGACGGTGGGCTACCGCGTCCGCCTCGACACCAAGGTCGGCCCGAGGACGCGGATCGAGGTGGTGACCGACGGCCTGTTCCTGCGCCAACTGCAAGAGGACCCGGAGCTTCCCGCCGTCGGCGCCGTCCTGTTCGACGAGTTCCACGAGCGCGGCATCGACAGCGACCTCGCCCTTGCCCTGGTGCAGGAGGCGCGCGGGGCGCTGCGCGACGATTTGCGCCTCGTCGTGATGTCGGCGACGCTGGACGCCGCCCCGGTCGCCACCCTGCTGGCCGATGCCGACGGCCCCGCCGCGATGGTGACCAGCGAGGGCCGCGCCTACCCCGTCGAGACCCGCCACCTCGACGCCCCGGCGCCCACAGGAAGAATGGATGGCACCCGCATCGAGGACGCGGTGGCCGCCGCCGTCCGCCGCGCCCTGCGCGAGGAGCCCGGCAACGCGCTGGTCTTCCTGCCCGGCGTCGGCGAGATCCGCCGCGTCCAGTCCCTGCTCGACCAGTCCGACCTGGGGCCGAACGTCACCCTCGCCCCGCTCTATGGCGACCTGTCGGCCGAGGCGCAGGACCGCGCCATCGCTCCCACCCCGCCCGGCCAGCGCAAGATCGTGCTGGCGACCTCCATCGCCGAGACCAGCCTGACCATCGAGGGCATCCGCATCGTGGTCGACAGCGGGCTGATGCGGGTTCCGCGGTTCGACCCGCGCGGCGGCATGACCCGTCTGGCGACGGTGAAGGTCAGCCAAGCCTCGGCCGAGCAGCGCCGCGGCCGCGCCGGCCGCCTGGAGCCCGGCGTCTGCTACCGCCTGTGGCCGGAGGCGACGCACAAGGCGCTGGCCCCCTTCACCACGCCGGAGATCATGGACGCCGACCTTGCCCCGCTGGCGCTGGAGCTTGCGGTGTGGGGAGTCTCCGACCCCGCCGGCCTGTCCTGGCTCGACCACCCGCCGGCCGCGGCGATGGCCCAGGCACGCGAGCTGCTGACCGGCCTCGGCGCGCTCGACCGAACCGATCAGAAAGATGGCAAGGCGGGTGCCAT
Organism: Azospirillum picis; assembly: GCF_017876115.1. Classification (GTDB taxonomy): domain Bacteria; phylum Pseudomonadota; class Alphaproteobacteria; order Azospirillales; family Azospirillaceae; genus Azospirillum; species Azospirillum picis. The sequence goes on along the minus strand of NZ_JAGINO010000017.1, from coordinate 4,526 downwards.
CACCCCGCACGGCCGCCGCATGGCCGGATTCGGCGTGCATCCGCGTCTGGCCCACATGATGCTGGCCGGCAAGGCGATGGGCCAGGGCGCGCTCGCCTGTCTGGTCGCGGCCCTGCTGGGTGAGCGCGACATCGTCCGCAGCCAACCCGGTTTCCGCGACGCCGACCTGCGCCTGCGCGTCGACCTGCTGCGCGGCGAGGAGCGCGGCGGCCAGGGTGCCGCGCGCGGCCTCAGCGTCGACCGCGGCGGCGCCCAGCAGGCGGTGAAGCAGGCGCGGCAGTGGCGCCGCCAGCTCGGCGTGCGCGACGACGACGCGATGGACTCCAACGCCGTCGGCCTTCTGGTGGCGCTGGCATATCCCGACCGCATCGGCCAGCGCCGCCCCGGAGGCCAGCCCGGCGGAGTTGCGGCGCAGTATCGCCTGTCGGGCGGGCGCGGCGCCTATTTCCAGGATGCCGAGCCGCTGTCGGCCGAGGAGTGGCTCGCCATCGCCGACCTCGACGGCGCCGCCCGCGAATCGCGCATCTTCCTTGCCGCCCCGGTCACGCTGGACGATCTGGAGGAGAGCTTCGCCGACGACATCCGCAGCGAGACCATCGTCGCCTGGGACGCGCGCGAGCAGATGGTGCTGGCGCGCCGCCGCCGCATGCTGTTCGCCCTGATCCTGAAGGACGAGAAGCTGGCCAAACCGCCGGCCGAGGCGATGACCGCCGCGATGATCGAGGGCATCCGCGCGCTGGGCCCCGCCTGCCTGCCCTGGACCGACGAGCTGCGCAAATGGCGCACCCGCGTGATGTTCCTGCGCGCCCGCGAGGGCGATGCCCACGGCTGGCCCGACCTGTCCGACGCGGCCCTGATGGACGGTCTGGAGGAGTGGCTGGCCCCCTTCCTCGACGGCGTGTCGCGCCGTGCCCATCTGGAGCGCGTCGACCTGTCGAGCGCCTTGCGCGCCCTGCTGCCCTGGGAGTTGCGGACCCGCCTGGACGCCGAGGCCCCGACCCATGTCGAGGTGCCGAGCGGCTCCCGCATCCCCATCGACTATGACGGCGAGGAGCCGGTGCTGGCGGTTCGCCTGCAGGAGATGTTCGGCTTGGCCCAGACCCCGCGCATCGCCGGCGGCCGGGTTCCGCTTCTGCTGCACCTGCTGTCCCCCGCCCGCCGCCCGGTGCAGGTCACCCGCGACCTCGCGAGCTTCTGGGCCAACGCCTACAAGGCGGTGAAGGCGGATTTGAAGGGCCAGTACCCGAAACACTACTGGCCCGACAACCCGCTGGAAGCCGAGCCGACCGCCAGGGCGAAGCCGAGGGGTCGGTAACGGCCGGCCCCCGCCCCGCCCCTCCGCAAACTTCCCCTCTCCCCCCTGGGGAGAGGGTCAGGGTGAGGGGGCCGCAAAGGCACCAGCCTTTGCCAGGGGATTGCGAAGGGGCAGCATGCCCCTTGGCGGCGCGCCAAAGCGCGCCCGTCCACCCCCCACAACTCCGCCGCCACGTGGCGACAATCCCCCTCTCCCGCCCCGGGAGAGGGAAGGGTCCCATGCGGAGCATGGGAAGGGGGAGGGGTGTCCCAAGGCTCCCGAACCGCATGGTCCCTGCACCTCCAGCCAAAGCCGGGCGCAAATGCGGTAGCCGCACCCCCTCGCCAAGCGCATATTAGATGCTCTTCACCGACCACCGCGCCGAAGACACCAGGGAGCCCGACCATGCGGACCTTGCATGATTTGCGCGACGAGATGCTGGCAGTCGCCCAGGGCACCCGCCCGATTCCCCCGGTGCGGTCGGTAACGGATGACGAGTCGGTCTCCGGCCTTCTCGGCGTGCTGACCCCGGCCAACCGGGCGTTGATGCAACTGATCGCCACCGAACGCCCGGAGACGGTTTCCAAACTTCTCGGTCTCGCTAACAGCGCTCAGCCCAAGCCTCATAAAGCGTGGGAGACATAACATCTACTCAAGATCGATATACCTTTCCCGCTCCAGGCGAATTTTCCTAATTTTTGTCTGTTCTTGATATGTTCATCTTCACGATCTTGGAAATCGCGAGTACAAGAGTTTCATTAAGACGATATTCCTCTCAAGATAATGAAGATCGCCGGAATCGCATGCGAATTAGATGTGTTTTTCGCTTGAATGGTGTTTCCATTTAACCTACTCTGGTTAAGAAGCAAGCCGCAGTACGATAACAATAAGCTTTAGGAAACGCGCCCACTCTCGGGGAGTCTCAGATGCAGCTCACACCATTCGGAAAGGCCCTCAGAAAGCTGCGAATTGATCGCAGTCTACTGCTCGCCGACATGGCTGAAGAGCTAGAAGTCTCGGCAGCCTTTTTGTCAGGTATTGAGACTGGAAAAAAATCAATACCAGGAAACTTGATTACGAAACTGGTAAGCATATACAGATTAAGTGACGAAGAGATAAACTCTCTTCAAGATGCAGCAGACGCCTCCGCAAGGACGATTACATTACGCCCGACATCTACAGAACAATCTCGATTTATGACAGCTTTAGCTCGCCGCTTTAATGAGCTTGATGAAAATGAGTTTGCTCGTTTGAGGGAGTCAATCGAAAAGGTGAAGCGATGAGTACCTTATCGTATATGGCGGCCCCAATGAGTCGGGCAACGATTCGGCATACTGCATCAGAAGTCAGAAAGCTGTTTGGCTTCTCAGAAACGCCTCGCTTTCCTCTATTACACGTGATCGAGAATCTTTTACCTCAATTGATACCTGACGCAGTATTCGAAGTGGTTGATTCCGATGAAATGAAAGGTGTATATGCAGAAGCACTTCCAGCGATGGCGCTAATAAGAGTGCGACTCGACGTGTACATGAGAGCGCGGCTAGGAAATCCACGCGATAATTTTACCTTAGCACACGAGTTAGGCCATCTTGTTCTGCACACAGATCACAGATTACAAAGAATCGCGACGCCAGCAAAAGTAAAGCCATATCTAGATCCAGAATGGCAGGCAAACGCCTTCGCAGGAGAGTTACTTGTACCGCTTGAGTTGTTTAAAAAATTAAAGCACTCCGAAGATGCTTGCAACATCTTCGGAGTGTCGAAAAAAGCTCTTGATGTCCAAACCAAAGCTTGGAGACAAGAGGGCGTTCTATAAAAGTTTCTTGCGATCTGGATCGCGAGTCCAGAACACAAGATGTTCCGGAAACGGCTTGCGACCACTGTTCCGGCTTGCGTCAACGTGTGCTACGGGGCGTAGTTTATATCTCGCCCACGCGGAAGACGCAAGGTTTTTGGCTCGCGCAAACTAAGGAGCAATCCATGAAGCGTAAGCTCGTGGCACCGCCTGGTAAGCGCTACGTTTTCCGCCCGTATAAGGATGATCCCCGCACCGGCCAACGACTGTGGGCTCGCCACTATGGGATCAAGGCTTGGCCGATCTTGGTAGATGAGTAACAAGCCATCTACCAGACAATCCACAATGCGGGAACGGATTTTCCGCTTCCCGCATTTCCTCAAGCTGTTTCCCAATGAGGCGCCGCTATGAGATCTAATCGCACGCCAAGCCGACGCATCCACCCATCCGATGTTCCTAGCATCAAAAAGTGCATTTACGCAGAAGAGTTTTTGCATCGGATTGCGGCAGACTATGATGTCAATCCTGGCCGCATATCGGAAATCAAGACCGGAAGGAAATTTTCAGAAATCCCGCCGGAACCTTGATAGGAACGCCTGATAATTAGCGGAGATACGGATTGCCGCGCCTCCGCTAATTAATTTCTGACACTCAACCTATTCGGTAAAAAGCCGAGTTGGCTGGACCAACCCACGCTCACCGCATATATTCACTGACGGAGGTGCCCCATGGCCGAACCCGCGACCGCTTTCGAACCGACCGATGACGATGCGCTGACACGCGCCGTTGCCGAGGCGCGGGCACAGGTTGCCGCTGGTCAAACGATTCCTCTGCGCGACGTTGCCGTCTGGCTCGACAGTTGGGGCACGGCGGACGAGCGTCCTGCTCCGTCGTGGAAGTAATCTTCGCTCCGGCCGCCATTGCCGATCTGATCGCGATCCGCAACTATATCGGCCATTTCAATCCCGCGGCCGCCCGGCGCATGGCGCTCCGTCTCAGAAATACTGCGGAAAGCCTCGCTGACTTCCCTGACCGTGGCCGCCTTCGGCGAGATGGAGCGCGGGAACTGGTGGCGGTCCACCCCTATGTGATCGTCTATGACGTGACGCCGCCCAGCGTCACCATTCTGCGCATTTGGCACGGGGCACAGAACCGCCCCTGACGCAGCCCCCCAGTGGCAAGCCGCCACGCCTTTCCCACGCCCCCTTACCGCCAACCATCATCCATGGTAGGACTATAAGCCTCAATTACCCGAGGAGTGTCCTGCATGCATCGCCACTGGTGCCACGCCCCCTTATGCCCATCCTCCCGCGCACCCGCCGGATGGAACAGTGAACAGCCCCCTGGAGTGCCCCCCGAAACTGAGACAGAGTTAAAGTGTTCCGGTTCTCTGATGGAGAGGACCGATGGGAGAGAAGCGAAGTTTGGAGTTCAAGG
>NZ_JAGINO010000016.1 GCF_017876115.1 Azospirillum picis | reverse complement strand
CGCCAGGGCCGGGTGCTCTTCGAGGGCGAGGACATCACCGGGCTGCCGACGCACGAGATCGTGCGGCGCGGCATCGCGCAGTCTCCGGAGGGGCGTCGCATCTTCCCGCGGATGACGGTGCTGGAGAACCTGCAGATGGGCTCGATCGTGGCGCAGCCCGGCAGCTTCGATCGCGAACTGGAGCGGGTTCTGACGCTGTTCCCGCGGCTGAAGGAGCGGATCAACCAGCGGGCGGGGACGATGTCCGGGGGCGAGCAGCAGATGCTGGCGATCGGGCGGGCCTTGATGAGCCAGCCGCGTCTTCTGCTGCTGGACGAGCCGTCGCTGGGCCTGGCGCCGCTGATCGTGAAGCAGATCTTCCAGGTGATCGCGGAGATCAACCGGGAACAGAAGATGACGGTGTTCATGGTGGAGCAGAACGCGTTCCACGCGCTGAAGCTGGCGCACCGTGCCTATGTGATGGTGACGGGGAAGATCACGATGACGGGGACCGGGGCGCAGCTTCTGGCCGACTCTGAGGTCCGGGCGGCCTATCTGGAAGGGGGGCACTGAGATGGAGACGCTGCTGGGGTCTTCGCTTGCGGTGTTCGTGTTCCTGACGGTTCTGGTGTTCGGGGGCTGCGGGGTTCTGACCGGCCAGACGCTGGCGGAGGGGTGGAAGCCGGTGGGCAGCGTGCTGGCCTACTCGCTGCTGCTGGGGGTGGGCGACCGCTTCCTGGCCTGGGGCCTGTTCGGCGAGCAGTTGCTGGCGCCCTGGGGCTTCATCGTCCACACGGCGGTGATCGCCGCCATCACCCTGACCGCCCACCGCATCGCCATCGCCCGCCGCATGGTCAACCAGTACCCGTGGCTCTACGAGCGCGCAGGTCCCTTCGCCTGGAGGGAGCGGTCGGGTTCGGCGTCCGCGAAATGAGCCGCCAATCATAGGCCATACCGCCAGGGGCGTCCGCGAAACTGTCGCTCTCCGCGCCACTTGGAGTATGGTAGCCTGGACACCGCCGGAGGGGACCCGGCGGCAAGACCCGCAAGGGTCGGGGGTATGTTGCAACAGGGACCACTCATCGAACAGGGAGCAAGCACACCCATGAAATTCAAGCTGTCCCTTCTCGCCGCGATCGCGGCGACCGCGCTCACCGCCACGGCCGCCAAGGCCGACATCGCGGTGGCGACCGCCGGCCCGATCACCGGCCAGTACGCCACCTTCGGCGAGCAGATGAAGAAGGGCATTGAGCAGGCCGTCAAGGACATCAACGCCGCCGGCGGTGTCCTGGGCCAGAAGCTGAAGCTGGAAGTCGGCGACGACGCCTGCGACCCCAAGCAGGCCGTCGCGGTGGCCAACCAGTTGGCCAAGGCCGGCGTGAAGTTCGTGGCCGGGCATTTCTGCTCGGGCTCGTCGATCCCCGCCAGCCAGGTCTATGCCGAAGAAGGCATGCTGCAGATCTCCCCGGCCTCGACCAACCCCAAGCTGACCGAACAGGGCCTGAAGAACGTCTTCCGCGTCTGCGGCCGTGACGACCAGCAGGGCGCCATCGCCGGCAAGTACCTGCTCGACAACTACAAGGGCAAGAACGTCGCCATCCTGCACGACAAGTCGGCCTATGGTAAGGGCTTGGCCGACGAGACGCAGAAGGCGCTGAACGCCGGCGGGCAGAAGGAAGCCATCTACGAGGCCTACACGGCCGGCGAGAAGGACTACTCGGCCCTGGTGTCGAAGCTGAAGCAGGCCAACATCGACGTCGTCTATGTCGGCGGCTACCACACCGAGGCCGGTCTGATCGCCCGCCAGATGAAGGACCAGGGCATGAAGGCCCCCATCGTGTCGGGTGACGCGCTGGTGACCAACGAGTACTGGGCCATCACCGGCGACGCCGGCGAGAACACCATGATGACCTTCGGCCCGGACCCGCGCGAGAAGCCGACGGCCAAGAAGGTCGTCGAGGACTTCCGCAAGGCCGGCTACGAGCCGGAAGGCTACACCCTCTACACCTACGCCGCCCTGCAGGCGTGGGCCGAGGCGGTGAAGAAGGCCGGTTCGACCGATGTCGCCAAGGTGTCGGATGTCCTGCGCAAGGGCGATTACGACACCGTCATCGGCAAGATCGGGTTCGACGCCAAGGGCGACGTCACCAGCCCGGCCTATGTCTGGTACAAGTGGACCAATGGCCAGTACGCCGAAGTGAAGTAAGCGGACTGAGTCCGTCAGCAAATGAGGGGCCGGCACCTGGTGCCGGCCCCTTTTTCTTGCGCTTGTGGTGTTCGGGTGGGCGGTTTCGCGGTCCCTGGGCCTCCGGTCCCCGCCATCGCGGGGCTGTCAGGCGCAGCCGGAGGGTCCCGCGCGGGGCGCGGTCAGGGCACCGGCGTCAGGGTATGGGCCTTGGGACATGCATCACGGAGGCCGGCGCAGTTTGCGCCGCCGCGATCGCCGCAGCGTTGACCCGTTTACCGGATCGTTCGTTCAGCAGCCTTTCGGATGTTCGCAGGACGTCCCGCCAGAAGGCGGCGGCGCGGGTGTGGTTGGCGGCCGTGAGTTCGACAAGACGAACGCGGCTCATGCGAATCGCGGTCTCGCCCAGTTCATCAACCAGGCGGGTTGCGAAGACAAGCACGTCGAGGTCGGTATTCATGACCCTTATGAACCCACAGGCGAGGCGTTTGTTCCAGCCTGAAACCGCGCTGCGGCAAAGGGTCATACGAGGTGCCCCGGGCGATGCTGCGCTGCGGCAGAGCGGATGCGGCATTGCCCGGCGCAGCGCACCATGGCGTCGATCTCATGCGCGACCTTCAAGGGTCACCGATCGGACACTCGCCAAGACCGGGGTGTTTTGTGCTTCAATGGCGCCCTTCGCAGCGGCCCCCGCGGCCGCCGGTCAGGGACGGGTTTTGGAGAAAAGAAAATGCGCAGGAAGCGCGAGGTGGTCGAGGGCCAGATTTATCGCAAGCTCTCACCCAGTGGAGGCTATTGGCTGGTGATCGCCATCCGCAAGGACGGCATGGGGACCCAGCACGCCCAGATGCAGAGGACCGACGATCCGAAGACACTGAAGACGCTGTCGGTGTCGACCCTGCTCGATCCCCACGAGTTCGAACTCGTCACCGAGTCATGAGCGTTCCGGCGGTGCCGGCCAGCCCATAGAGGTCGGCGCCGCTCCTTCCCGCCCCCTCGTCCGCCACCATCCTCAGCATCCTCCCCCGGTGGATCAGGTGGTTCAGGTGGGCGATCGCCTCACCCAGCGCGAACAGCGTCTGCTGCGCGTCGAGCGGTCGGGGGAACAGCGCCCGCGTCACCGCGGCCGCGGTCCGTGGCGTGGCGCACAGCGTCTCGATCTCCTCCAGCCTTTCCGCATGGTGGTCGGCGAGCGCCCGTGCCCGCTCGTGCAGGCCGCGGAAAGGACGGCCGTGAGAGGGCAGAACCAACGTATCGGCCGGCAACGCCGACCAGCCATCGAGGCTGGCGAGATAGTCGGCCAAGGGATCGGCATCGGGTTCGGCCGGCCAGACGCTGATGTTCGGGCTGATCCGCGGCAGGATCTGGTCACCGGAGATCAGCAGGCCGGTCTCGCCGTTCCCGTCGGCGGGGCGGTAGAGGCTGACCGGTTCGGCGGTATGGCCGCTGCCACCGATCACGATCCACTCGTGGCGTCCCACCGTCAGCCGGTCGCCTGCGCGCAGCCGGGTCAGGGTCGGCGGCACGCTCGGCACGCCGCGGTTGTAGGCGCCCTTGCGTCCGAGCATGGACGCTATCGCCTCCTCCGCCATCCCGCTGCGGCGATAGAAACGCTCCGCTGCGGCGTCGGCGGCGGCATCGCTGCCCGCAGACAGCGCGCGGGCGAGGAGCCATTCGGTCAGCGACGCGGCGAAGACGGCACCGGTCCGCTCCACCAGCCAGCCCGCCGCCCCGATATGATCGGGATGGAAGTGGGTGACAACCACCCGTTGCACTGAGCGCCGCGCGAGGGCGTCGCGGAGCAGTCCCTCCCAGACCGAAAGGCTGCGGGGATCGCCCAACCCGCAATCGACCAACGTCCATCCGGAGTCGCCGCCATCCAGCGCCCAGACGTTCACGTGGTCGAGCTGGAAGGGCAGGGCCAGCCTTATCCAGAGCACGCCGGGCGCGACTTCCAGCCATCCACCGGCCTCGGGGGTGGAGCAAAAGGGGTAGTCCGGCGCTCCGTTCGTGGTAGAGAGCATGGGTATTTCTATCCAAGTGTCTGTTACGAAATGGAAATCTTGCTCATAGTGCGCTGCGGCAAATCGGCAACAGGTTGAAAAGCCTTGCCGGAGCGGGATTGGCAGCTTGTCCGCCGACCTCCATTGTCCCGGCCAGAGCCCGGTCTGTCACGGCGTTTTGATGCAGACCACGGCTGAATCGTTTCGCCAACGCCGTCAATGAAGGGAACAAGAATATGACGATGCGTGGGGTTTTGCTGGGTTCGGCGCTGGCTGTCGCCGTTCCTTCGCTGGTTCTGCCGGCTGTCGCGTCCGCCGCTACGGAGGGCTTCTACGTCGGTGCCGGCGCCGGTGTGAACTGGACCCGGGATGCCGATGTCAGGAGCTATCCGGCGCCGGGCTTCGGGCTGACCGAGGACTTCAAGATCGGCGGCATCGGTGACCTGTCGGCTGGCTACGCCACCGCCATGGGCCTGCGCGCCGAGCTGGAGACGGCGTGGCGCTGGCGCAACCGCGTTGACGACACCAGCAGCGCCACCCCCGCCCTGAACGGCGTCGATGGCAAGATGAGCTCCATCGCCTTCATGGGCAACCTGCTGTACGACTTCAAGTTCGGCCTGCCCATCACCCCCTACATCGGCGTCGGTGCCGGTGTGGCCGGCGTGAAGCAGACGCTCGGCGGCCAGAGCGACCGCGACTGGGTGTTCGCCTATCAGGGCATCGTCGGTGCGTCCTACGACATCACCGACAATCTGGCCGTGACGCTGGATTACCGGTATTTCGCCACCACCGATCCGGAGTTCGACCTCGGGCCGGCCAGCTCGAAGGGCGAATACCGCAACCACACCATCCTCGCCGGCCTGCGTTACAGCTTCGGCGGCCCGGCGCGTCCGACCCCGGTGGCCGCCCCGGCCCCCGTTCCGGCGCCGGTCCAGGCCCAGCCGCAGACCGAGTATCAGGTGTTCTTCGACTGGGACAAGTCGACGATCACGCCGACCTCGGAGAAGATCATCGCCGACGCGGCCGACGCCGCCGGCCGCGTGCGTGCCGTCAACATCCAGGTGATCGGCCACACCGACACCTCGGGTTCGCCGGCCTACAACCAGCGGCTGTCCCTGCGCCGCGCCGAAGCGGTCCGCCGGGCCCTGATCGCCCGCGGCACGCCGGCCAACATGATCCGTGTCGACGGCGTGGGCGAAAACCAGCTCATGGTCCCGACCGGTCCGAACGTGCGTGAGCCGTCGAACCGCCGTGCCCAGATCCTCATCAAGGTCTCCTGATCGGGGTTTTCTGATCGGGGTTTTCTGATCGAAGCCTCCCGATTGGCAGTGGGGCAGGGGGCCGGCCGCCGAAGAGGCGGCCGGCCCCGGCCCATGCCGGGGCCGCACCGCCTGCGAAGGAGGTAGCGCGGACCGTTGCGTCAGCGTATGACGGTGCTGTACCTAGGCTTTCCGGTCCGAGACGTTACATGCAGGTTTTGATCGCCGACGATCATTCCATCGTCCGCAGCGGCTTGACGCATTTGGTTGGCGAATTGGACGAACAGGCCGTGGTGGTCGCCGCCACCAGCTTCGGCCAGTTGAACGCCATTCTCGATGAAGGGGCGGCATTCGACCTGGTCGTCATGGATCTGCGGATGCCGGGCCTCGGCGGCCTCGATGACGTGGAAGGGTTGGTCAAGCGGGTCGCTCCCGTTCCCGTCGTCATTTTCTCGATGATCGATTCGCCGGATGAGATGCGCGCGGTGCTGTCGCGCGGCGTGCGTGCCTTCATCCCGAAATCCACCGATGACGTGCTGGTGGTGAACATCCTGCGGCTGGTGATGGCCGGAGGCTCCTACGTGCCGCCGGTGCTCGGCATGCCGGGTGCTCCGGCGGTGGCGCCCGGCGCGGCGCGCAACGGCGCTCCCACGGTCTTCGACGGCTTGACCCGGCGCCAGTTGGAGGTGCTCGATCTGTTGGCCCAGGGCCTGTCGAACCAGGAGATCGGCGAGCGCCTGGGACTGAACCTGTCGACGGTCAAGACCCACGTGACCGGCGTGCTCAAGGCGCTGGGCGTCGGCAGCCGCACCCAGGCGGTGTTGCTGGTCAAGGAGTCGGGGCGCGATCGTCTGGTGTGACGCTGGTGGCCGGGGATCGCCGGCCGGCTGTCACAGCAGCGCGTTCAGCAGCGATCCCCGTCCCCCGTAGGAGCCGCTGGCAGACCCGCCCAGCAGCATGCTTGCCGCGTTGAGCGGGGTGCCCGTCGAGCCGCCGAGGATGGCGGCAAGCCCCTGCAGCTTGAGGTTCCCGCCGAACGGATTGTCGCCCTTGGCCGGCTGCTTGGCGATGGTGTCGTAGTCCTTGCTGTAGGTGCCCATGCGCAGTTGGACGCCGTAATCCTTGGCATCCTTGACGGGAACGTCCTTGTCGCGCGCGACGCGCAGCGTGTAGTCGCCCTTGTCCAGCGTGAGCTGCCCGTTCTTCAGCTTCTGGAAGGCGTCATAGGTGGCGCCGGAGTCCTTGCTGCTGTCGGCGACGATCTTGCCGCCGCGGTCCATCAACTGCAGGCGCACCCCGGCGTCGCCCACCGTCCCCAGCGTGACGGCACCGGAGCCGGTGACCGAGAATTTGTAGAAGTCGGCCGGGTCGTTGGCAGCAAGCGAACTGAAGACGTTCAGCCGGCTGGTATCCTTGACCAGCGTGCCGATGCTTGTGGCGAAGGGCGCGGCGTTCAGCGCCGACTTGTTGACGGTCTGCTCGTACTCCTGGACCTTGCCGGCCGGTGCGCCCGATCCGGCCGCGGCTTGCTGCTGCACCCGCTTGACCGCCGCGTCGATCGACGTCTGCAGGCTCTGCGCCATGCCGCCGACATCGGCGTAACTGGACAGGCTGACCATGGTTCGCTCCCCTCGCATTCCAGCCCCGTCGGGACGTGGCAGGAGGTGCTTTGCAGGATGCGGGCCAAGGCCAAAGCGTTGATCCGGAACGCATTATTTGACGGCGTTCGGTGCCGGGCGGCAGATTTGACCGCCCGGGGGCGGCAGGAAATTCCGCTTGCGCCTCCTTCCCGCCGTTCAGGAATCGTAAGCCATGAGCGAGATGCTCGGCACGTCGACGCGGTCGCGGCCGTTCAGGAAGGTCAGTTCCACCAGGAAGGCGGCGGCGCGGACATCGGCGCCGACCTGGCGCAGCAGGGTGATGGCGGCTGCCATGGTGCCGCCGGTCGCCAGCAGGTCGTCCAGCACCACCACCCGCTGTCCGGGCATCACCGCATCGGCCTGCACCTCGATGGTGTCGGTGCCATACTCCAGGTCGTAGGAATGGGCGATCTTGTCGCCGGGCAGCTTGCCGCGCTTGCGCACCATCACGAAGCCGATGCCCAGTGCCAGCGCCAGCGGGGCGGCGACCAGGAAGCCGCGTGATTCGATCCCGACCAGCAGGTCGGGCTTGTGCGGGCGCACGGCCTCTGCCAACTGGTCGATCGCCGCCTTCCAGGCGGCGCCGTCCGCCAGCAGGGGCGAGACGTCGTAGAACAGGATGCCGGGCTTGGGGAAATCCGCGATGCCGCGGATGTGGTCTTTCAGGTTCATCGGAAATCCCGTCCTTTGGGTCTCGCCGGATCACGGCCTGCGGCAGTGTCAATCGGGTGCCGGCTCACCGGGCGGCACTCTAGCGGCTGATCGCCCCTTGGCAAAGCGGCCACTGGACCGGACGCCGGCTTCCCCGCCTCCCGGTCCCCGCCGCAATGGGGTTGACCATCCGGCCGTGCTCCGCCACGTTCCCGGCGGTACTGGTCGGTGTGCGGCTGTCTGCGGCGGGGCGTGTGGCTGGGATTGTGGCGAAGGAAGGGGCGCGGATCGAGTCCGGGCCGGACGGGAACGGATGGCGGATCGGCGTTGCCGGCCGCTGGACGCTCGACGTCGCAGGCCCTGCCGGCGAGGCGCTCGACGGCATGCCGCAGCCGGCGGAAGAAACCGCCGTGCGGCTCGACCTTACCGATGTCGATGCGCTGGACACCGTCGGGGCCTACCTGATCAACCGCCTGGCCGAAGGGTTGCGGGCCGGCGGCCACACGGTCGAAACGATCGGGCTGCGGCCGGAGCAGGCCGCCCTGTTCGCCGCCGTGCACGACGCCTGCAAGGTGCCCCCCCGCCCGATAGAGCGGGAGCATCACCCCGTCATCGACATGGTCGTCCGCACCGGCGAAACCACCGTGACCGCGGGAAAGGAACTGCTCAACCTCGTCGGTTTCCTCGGGCTCGTCACCGTCACCTTCGCCCGTCTGGTTGTCCGCCCGTCGCGGCTGCGCCTGACTTCGGTCCTGTTCCATATCGAACAGACCGGGTTGAACGCCCTGCCGATCCTCGGGCTGCTGTCCTTCCTGATCGGCGTGGTGCTCGCCTTCCAGGGGGCTGACCAGTTGAAGCGCTTCGGGGCGGAGCTGTTCGTGGTGAACCTGCTGGGCATTTCCGTCCTCCGGGAGATCGGCATCCTGATGACCGCGATCATCGTCGCCGGCCGGTCGGGTTCCGCCTTCACCGCGCAGATCGGCACCATGAAGGTGAACCAGGAGGTGGACGCCATCGGCACCATGGGGCTGGACCCGGTCGAGCTGCTGGTGGTGCCGCGAGCGCTGGCGCTGATGATCACCCTGCCGTTGCTGGCCTTCTATGCCGACATCATGGGGCTCTTCGGCGGCGCCGTGATGGCCTACGCCACGCTGGACATCACCTTCGGCCAGTTCATCCGCCAACTGCACACGGCGGTCGGCATCAACACGGTGCTGACCGGCCTGGTCAAGGCGCCGGTCTTCGCGCTGGTGATCGCCATGGTCGGTTGCTATGAGGGGCTGAAGGTCTCCGGCAGCGCCGAGAGCGTCGGCATCATGACGACCAGGGCGGTGGTGGAGGGCATCTTCCTGGTGATCGTCATCGACGCGGTCTTCTCCATCCTCTTCTCCATGCTGGGGGTGTGATGGCCGATCTCCCCGAACTGCGGCGCGGCGCGGAGGCGCCTCCCGTCATCCGCGTGCGCGGCCTGGTGACCCGCTTCGGCCCGCAGGTCGTGCATGACGGGCTCGACCTCGATGTCCGGCCCGGCGAGGTCCTGGGCGTCGTCGGCGGCTCCGGCACCGGCAAGTCGGTGCTGCTGAAGGAGATCCTGGGCCTGATGGAGCCGGCCGCCGGCCGCATCGAGCTGCTCGGCCACGACACCGCGGCGCTTGGCCGGAGCGAACGCACGGCGCTCCAGGCCCGGACCGGCGTGCTGTTCCAGAATGGAGCGCTGTTCAGTTCGATGACGGTGGCCGAGAACGTCATGCTGCCGCTGAAGGAGCACACCGCGCTGCCGCCGTCGCTGATCGCCGAGGTGGCGCGGGTCAAGATCGCCATGGCCGGCCTGCCGCCGGATGCCGGCACCAAGCATCCCGCCCAGCTTTCGGGAGGGATGATCAAGCGTGCCGGCCTGGCCCGGGCGCTGGCGCTGGATCCCGACATCCTGTTCCTCGACGAGCCGACGGCCGGGCTCGACCCGATCGGCGCCGCCGCTTTCGACACGCTGATCCAGGGGCTGCAGCGAAGCCTGGGCCTGACCGTCTTCATGGTCACCCACGACCTGGACAGCCTGACCTCGATCTGCGACCGCATCGCCGTGCTGGTCGACCGCAAGATCCGGGTGGGGACGCTGGCCCAGCATCTGGCCGACCCGCACCCCTGGATCCACGACTATTTCCACGGGCCGCGCGGCCGCGCCGCCCTCGACGCGAGGGAGCGGACGGCCGGCCCCGACGCCGCCCTCCGCAAAGCCAAGGGATAGGGTCGCCATGGAAACCCGCGCCAGCTACATCCTGGTCGGCAGCTTCGTGCTGGCGCTGGTCGCCGGCCTGCTTGTCTTCACCGCCTGGGTCGCCAAGGTCCAGCTCGACGAGTCGCGGGAAACCTACCGCATCTACTTCAACGGTTCGGTCACCGGCCTGCAGCAGGGCAGCCCGGTGCGCTACCGCGGCGTGCCGGTGGGCACGGTGTCCGACATCCGGCTCGACCCGGAGAACGTGACGCGGGTGCGGGTGACCGTCCTGGTTCAGAACGGCACGCCGATCATGGCGGACTCGATCGCCTCGCTGGAGCTTCAGGGCATCACCGGCGGCGCCTACGTCCAGATCTCCGGCGGGGCGGCAGGGGGCAAGCGGCTGACAGCCACCGACGCCGACGGCGTGCTGACCATCCCGTCGCGGCCGAGCTCGCTCACCGCCGTGGTCGACAGCGCGCCGCAGCTCGTCAACCGGGCGCTGGAGGTCGTCACCCGCCTGGGCGACCTGCTGAACGGCGAGAACCAGAAGGCCATCGGGGAAATCCTCGCCAACGTCCGCACCCTCAGCGCCGAACTCGCCCGTGCCGGCGCCGGGCTGGAAGAGACGATGGATCAGGCCAGGCGCACGCTGAGCGGCCTCGACGGGGTCGGCCCGCAGCTCAACCGGACGCTGGAGCAGGCACGCGGAACCCTCGCGACGGTGGATGGCAGCGCCAGGCAGTTGACCGGCGATACCCGGGAACTCATGCGTACGCTGAAGCGGACCTCCGACACGCTGAACGCCCTGGCTGACGAGAATCGCGAACCCGTGCGCGACTTTACCGCGACTGGACTGTATGAACTGACGTTGCTGATCACCCAACTGCGCGACCTGTCCGGTCAGCTTTCACGGGTGGTCACGCGGATCGAGAACGATCCGTCGAACTTCCTGTTCGGCGGAACGCGGCAGGGTGTGGAGGTTCGTGGGAAATGACGCGGAACGGCACGGGACGACACGGCGGTGCAGGCTTCACCGGCGCCGCACTCACGCGGCGGACGGCGCTCTCCTCCCTCGCCGGGCTGGCCGGCGGGCTGTCCGTCAGGCTGGGCGGCGTCGTGGCTTTGCCGGGACTGGCGGCCTGCTCCACCCTCAACCCGACGGCCCCGCAGCTCTACACCCTGACCCCGCGCGCGACCGTTCCGGCCGGCCCGAGGGCCGACTGGCAGTTGCTGGTCGAGGCGCCGTCGGCGGCGGCGGGCATCGACACCCCGCGCATCGCGTTGTCGCGCACCCCGACCTCGCTCGACTATTTCGCCGACGTTTCCTGGGCCGACCGGGCGCCGAACATGGTTCAGGGGCTGATCGTCCAGACCTTCGAGGACAGCGGCCGCATCGTCTCCGTCGGGCGCGACACGGTGGGGCTGCGTTCCGACTATGTGCTGAAGACCGAACTGCGCGATTTCCAGGCGGAATACGCCGCACCGGCCGCTGCCGGTCCGGATACCGTGCATGTGCGCCTGTCGGCCAAGCTGGTCGCCATGCCGCGCCGCACCATCGAGGCGGGCGACTCCTTCGAGGCGGTGGTGCCGGTCAAGGGGCGCGCCTTCACCGACGTCATCGCCGCCTTCGACGAGGCGCTGGGCCGCGTCACGAGCGAACTGGTGACCTGGGCGCTGGCTCAACCCTTCGCCCCCGGCCACGCCGCGGCGGGCTGATTGCGGCGGGCTGATTGCGCCGGACCGATTGCGGCGGACCGGGACGCAGCCGGCACATCGCCCCCCGCGTCCCCGATTGCCGGTGCCCCGCCTTGTGGAAATGTCCACTTGCCAGGATCCCTTGCCCGCGTACGTAATGGGGATGTTCGCGCAAGCAGGATCGGGCGATGACGGATCTGTCTGGGGTATCCCGCGAGTCTTTGGAGGCGATGGCGGAGGCCGGCCGCGAGGTGCGGCTGTGCCAGCGCGTCCTGGCGAAGACCGGCGACACCGTGGTGGGAGAGCTTCTGCGCGGCCATGGCACGCTGTACGAGTGGAAGCACTATCCGCCCGGCGACGTCTATGACGCCGAATTCCATGCGCAGTATTATTACCATTGCCATCCGGAAGGCGAGCGCCCCCACGGCGAGCACGGCCATTTCCACACCTTCCTGCGTCCCCACGGCATGCCGCCGGGGATGGAGCCGATGGCGCTGCCCGATTACCGGCCACCGGAAAACGACAACGACGCATTGTCGCACCTGATCGGCATCGCCATGGACGTCGCGGGCCAGCCGGTGCGCCTGTTCACCACGAACCGCTGGGTGACGGGAGAGACCTGGTACGCGGCCGACGACGTGATCGCCATGCTCGACGCCTTCGAGATCGACCATGCCCGTCCGTCCTGGCCGGCGAACCGCTGGATCACGGCGATGATGCGCCTGTTCCGCCCGACGATCGTCGAACTGCTGCACGAGCGCGACGCCGTGATCGATCGCTGGACCGCCGGGCATCCCGGAACCTACGTCTATGACGACCGGGGACTGGAGGTCGCCTCCCAGCGCCTGATCTCGGTCGATGCGCAGATCGCCGAGATCGCCACCCATTTGCGCGGTGCCCGCCGCCGCCCGAGTTTGGCGGACGCGTCCTGACGCCGCAGGTCCGGCCGGCTTGGCCCGGCGGCCTATGACTGCGGGGCGTTAAGGAAGGTTCAACGCTTTCAGAAGATCCTGCGGCATGGACACGTCTCCGCCCATAGATCCGCAGCCAAGCCGGCGGGCTCGGGAGACGGCCAGGGCAGGAAGGGTCCGGAACCCATGAGCGACGGTTTCACAAGCGGTCATCTGACCAGGGACGACGTGGTGCGCCTGTTGGCGGATCCGTCTCCGGCAACCCGCACGGATCTGGCCGCGAAGGTCGCGCTCCAGTTCGACAGCATCGACCTATCGGCCGCCGAGCGGCAACTGGCGGAGGACATCATCCGCCTGATGGTCAAGGACACCGTGCTGCGCGTCCGCCAGACCCTGGCGGAGAACCTGAAGGCCAGCCCGTCGCTGCCGCGCGACGTCGCGCTGACGCTTGCCCGCGACGTCGAGGCGGTGGCGATCCCGGTGCTCAGCGTCTCGACCGTGCTGACCTCGGCGGATCTCGTGGAGATCGTGCGCTCGGGGACGGACGCCAAGAGCACTGCCATCGCCCGGCGCGGAAACGTGCCCGCGGCCGTCGCCGACGCCTTGATCGAGAGCGGGTCCGAAACCGCGGTCGCAGCCCTGGTCGCCAACGAGGGCGCCGAACTCGGCGAGCAGAGCCTGGGACGCGTCATCGACCGTTTCGGCCGGAGCGAGGCGGTGCAGGAGCCGCTGGTTCACCGCAGCCGCCTGCCGATCACCATCGCCGAACGGCTGGTCGCCGTGGTGTCGGAAAAGCTGCGCCAGCATCTCGTCTCCCATCACGAGCTGCCGTCGCGGGTGGCTTCCGAACTGATCCTGCAGAGCCGGGAGCGCGCGACCGTCGCCCTGCTCACCGGCGAAAGCGACGAGGCGGCACTGGAGCGGCTGGTCAGCCAGCTCGTCCGTACCGGGCGCCTGACCCCGTCGCTGCTGGTCCGCTCGCTGTGCACCGGCGACATCGGCTTCTTCGAGATGGCGATGGCGCGTCTGGCGAACGTGCCGCTGACCAATACGCGGCTGCTGATCCATGACGCCGGCAGGCTCGGGCTCAAGTCCCTCTACGACAAGGCAAAGCTGCCGCCGGCCCTGCTGCCGGCCTGCCGCATCGCCATCGATGTGCTGAAGGAAACCCCGTATGACGGCGAAGAGGGCGATCGCGGCCGCCACCGCCGGCGCGTCATCGAACGCATCCTGACCCAGTACGAGGATCTGGCGCCCGAGGATCTGGAGTTCCTGCTGGCCAAGCTCGGGGACATCATGCAACTGGAAAACGCCGAGGCGTGACCGAGCGGACTCCTTCCGACGATCCGCTCGCAACGGTGCACCGGCTGGAACGGCGCATCGCCGAGCTGGAGGCGGCGCTGGGCCGGGGTGGGATGCCGGCCGGCGATGCCCGCTTCCGGTCGCTGGTGCAGATGGCGGCCAGCATCATCCTGGTGTTGGGCGACGATGGCCGCGTGCAGGAAGCGAACCGTGAGGCCCAGCGCGCCTTCCGGATCGACGGCAACGCCATCGGCAAACCCTGGATCGAGGTGGTGGGGCAGCGGCCGGCCGGCGTCTTCGCCGCCCAGCTCGCCATTGCCGCCGAGGGCACCGAGGTCCGCAACTTCGAGCAGGTGCTGCCCGACGGCGGCGACGGCGAGCGCGTGCTGCTGTGGAACCTGAACCGGCTGCCGGCCGGCGACGGCATGGCGTCCGGCATCCTCTGCGTCGGCCAGGACATCACCCGCCGGAAGAGGGCGGAGCTGGCGCTGCGGCAGGCGCGCGACGAGTTGGAGGCGCGGGTGGCCGAGCGCACCCGCGCCCTGCTGCAGGAGGTGCAGGAGCGCCGCCGTGCCGAACAGGCGCTGATCCACGCCAAGGAGCAGGCCGAACTGGCCAACCGGGCCAAGAGCGAGTTCCTGGCCAACATGAGCCACGAGCTGCGCACGCCGCTGAACGCCATCATCGGCTTTTCCTCGATGATGGAGAGCGAGATCGTCGGGCCGCTCGGCCATCCCAAGTACCTCGACTACGCCAAGGTGATCGGCAAATCGAGCCAGCACCTGCTGGCCGTCATCAGCGACATCCTGGACGTCGCCAAGATCGAGGCGGGGAAACTGGATCTCTATCCGCAGCCGATGGACGTCCGCGATGCTGTCGAAAGCTCGCTGCTGCTGATCGCCGAACGGGCGGAGGAAGGCGGGCTGACGCTGGTGCAGGACATCGCCGTCGGCACGCCGCACCTGCTGGGCGATCCCGTGCGGGTGAAGCAGATCCTGCTGAACCTGCTGTCCAATGCCGTGAAGTTCACCGGCCAGGGCGGATCCATCACGCTGCGGGTCCGTCCCGACCCGGTGGCGGGCGGCGGCCTCGGCCATGTGCTGATCGAGGTCGCGGACACCGGCATCGGCATGAACGCCGAGGGCATCGCCATCGCGCTGCAGCCCTTCGGCCAGGTCGACAGCCAACTGTCCCGCCGGTCGGGCGGCACCGGGCTCGGGCTGCCGCTCGTTCGATCCTTCGTCGAGCTATTGAACGGCACGCTCGATATCCGCAGCCGCGAGGGCGAAGGCACCACGGTCAGCGTGCGCCTGCCGGTCGCTCCGCCCTATGACGGCGAATAGCGGAACGGCGTCGCCATGGCGGCGGCGATCGCCGCTTGCACGCTGCGACGCTGCGGGCCACCTTGCAATCCATGCGTACACGACAGGCGGAGCGGGACATGGCCGGACGGGATCGGGCTGATCGGGATTTGGCCAGCCGGGATTTGGCCAGCCTGAATTTGACGGCAGGCCGCGAGCGGCTGAAGGCGCGCATCGGGCAGGCCCTCGGCGAGGCGAGGGCCGATCTGGTCATCAAGGACACGCGCTTCCTCAACGTCGTGACGGGGGAGATCGCGGAGGGCGACATCGCCGTTTGCGGCGACGTCATCGTCGGCACCTATGACAGCTACGACGGCGTGGAGGAGATCGACGGTCGCGGGCTGACGGTGGTCCCCGGCTTCATCGACACCCACGTCCACTGCGAATCCACCTGCGTCACCCCGCAGGAGTTCGACCGCTGCGTCCTGCCGCGCGGCACCACCACCGCCATCTGCGATCCGCACGAAATCTGCAATGTCCTCGGCGAGCGGGGGTTGCGCTATTTCCTCGACAGCGCCGAGGGCACCGCGCTGGATCTGTTCGTACAGCTTTCCTCCTGCGTGCCGGCCACCGAGCTTGAGACCTCGGGCGCGCGGCTGGAGGCGCCGGACCTGATCCGCCACATGGACCATCCCCGCGTGCTGGGCCTTGCCGAGTTCATGAACTTCCCCGGGGTCTTCCATAAGGTCGATGGCGTCCTCGACAAGCTGGCCGCCTTCGAGGGCCGCCACATCGACGGCCATGCGCCGCTGATGACCGGGAAGGAGCTGAACGCCTATCTGTCCTGCGGCATCCGCAACTGCCACGAAACCACCAGCGCCGCCGAGGCGATGGAGAAGCTGCGCAAGGGCATGCAGGTCCTGATCCGCGACGGCTCGGTGTCGAAGGACGTCCATGCGCTGGCCGAGGTGATCGGGCCGGAAACCTCCCCCTTCCTCGGCTTCTGCACCGACGACCGCAACCCGCTCGACATTGCCGAGGAGGGGCACATGGATCACCTGATCCGCAGCGCCATCCGCCTCGGTGCGCCGGTCGCCCACGTCTACCGCGCCGCCACATGGTCGGCGGCCCGCGGTTTCCGCCTGTACGACCGCGGTCTGGTGGCGCCGGGGCACCGCGCCGACCTCGTCCTGCTCGACGACCTGGAGGAGTGCGCGGTCAACCGGGTGATCCGCAACGGCCGGGTGGTCGGCGAGCACAGTTTCGGCGGCCGGCCGGCGGTGGCGCCGGTTGGTCTCGACTCGGTGAAGCTTGATCCGGTCACGGTGGACGATTTCGCGGTGCCGGCCGGTGGATCGGTGCAATCGGTGATCGGGCTGGAACCGGGGAAGATCCTGACCGAGCACCGTCGGATCGAGGTGCCGGCGGTGGGCGGACGGATGGTCGCCGATCCGGCGCGCGACCTGCTGAAGGTCTGCGTCTTCGCCCGTCACGGCAGCAACCGCAACGTCGGACGGGGCTTCGTCCAGGGATTCGGCTTCGCCGACGGGGCGCTGGCCTCGTCGGTCGGCCATGACAGCCACAACATCTGTACCGTCGGGTCGAACGATGCCGACATGGCGGTGGCGGTCAACCGGCTGATCGACCTCCAGGGAGGCTTCGTCGCCGTCCGCGACGGACGGATCCTCGGCGAACTGGCGCTGCCGCTCGCCGGCCTGATGAGCCTGGAACCGTATGAGGCGGTGGAGGTGAAGCTGCGCGCGCTGCGCGCCGCAGTGCGCGCCATGGGTTGCCCGTTGGCCGAGCCGTTCCTGCAACTGGCCTTCCTGCCGCTGCCGGTGATTCCACATCTGAAGATCACCGACCGCGGCATGGTCGATGTCGATCGCTTCGAGCTGATTGCCGCCTGATTGATCGGGGTGCATGAAAAAGCGGCAGTCGCTTGGTTGCCCTGCGGATGAGGAGAGTGGCAGGCCCGCCAGTGCCGCAAAGGCGTTGCGGGTCTTTCGCCGGGATGCGCGGCGCATGCCCCTCCCCCACGGTGTCCCCGGCCGTCATCTCCCGAGGAAGCGGGGTGAACTTCCGGCCCACGTGATTGAAATGCCTGGCCTCCCACTTTCGCCGGAGGGGCAGTCGGTGGGGTGGCGCACCGGCTCCGCACCGGGCGGACCTTCGGAAACCGATGCCGCCGCTCCGTCATGAGGCAGTTCGGGGTGAGGATGGGTGCCATTCCGTCGCGGTATTCCGGCTGAGAACGGTCATCCCTGCAGGGGGGCGCCGGACCCGATGGGATGACATGTGCGGCATGATGCCCCCGTGGCACGGGCTTTGCCTCGGGGACATATCTAGCGAAGACCGTCATCGAGCGAGTCCGATTCCGCCATGACCCATCTGGCCCCGATGATCCATCTATCCCACGCCCTGCTGCCGGTCCGCCCGCCGGAGACGGTGTCGATGCGGACGCGTGACGGGATCCGCCTCGACGCCGATCTCTACCGCCCCGACGCTGCCGGAACCTGGCCGGTGCTGCTGCTGCGCACGGCCTGCGGCCGGCGCGTCTGCGAGACCAGCCATTACGCGCATCCGCGCTGGTACGCTGCCCGCGGCTACGTCGTGGTGGTGCAGGACGTGCGTGGCCGCGGTACGTCGGATGGCCGGTTCCGTCCCTTCGAGGCCGAGCGGGAGGATGGTGCCGACGCCGTCGCCTGGGCGGCCTCGCTGCCTGGTTCTTCCGGTTCGGTCGGAATGTACGGCCGCGGCTATGCCGGCATGGCGCAATGGCTGGCCATGGCCGAGGCTCCGTCGGCCTTGCGGGCGATCGCGCCGGCCTTCGCCGGCTGGGACGTCTATTCCGATTGGGCCTACGAGGGTGGAGCCTTCCGGTTAGCCGACGCCATGGGCTGGGCCTTGGCGGCCGCGGCGGAGTCCGCCCGGCGGGTGGAGGACGGCACCGGCCACCGCCTGTTGTCGGACGCCGTCCGCGCCCTGCCGGTCGACGACGAGATCCCGTCGCGGCCGCAGGCGTTGCGCGATTACGCGCGTTATTCCCATTACGACGACTGGCTGACCAATCCGCTGCCCGGCCCGGCCTGGGACGCGCTGTCGCCCCGGGCCATGCTGCCCGGCATGGCGGCCGACGTCGCCGTCCTGCAGTTGGGCGGCTGGTACGACCCGCGGCTGGCCGGCATCCTCGACGCTCACGAAGCACTGGCGGCGCGCGGACGGGCTCCGGTGCGGCTGGTTGTCGGACCCTGGGGAGCCGTCGGCCCGGCGGCCTTGCCGGATGGCGCGCCGGACGGATTGCCGGACCTCGACGGCCTGCAATTGCCCTGGTTCGACCGCGTGCTGAAGGGCGAAGGGAGCATGGCCGATCGCGGCGGCCCGGTGCGCCTGCATGATGTCGAAAGCGGTCGCTGGCATGACCTGCCGTCGGTTTCCCCGGCCGCCGCGGCGCTGCATCTGGCCAGCGACGGGCTCGCCAACCGCCAGGGCGGCAGGCTGGCCGTCGAGCCGCCCGACCTGGAGGCGCTCGACGTGGTGGTGCATGATCCACGGTGCCCGGTGCCGTCGGTCGGCGGCCATGCGATGCCGTCCTCGGCCGGCCGGTGCGACCGTGCTGCCGTCGACCGCCGCCACGATGTCGCCGTTTACACCAGCCTTCCCCTGGAGGAGCCGCTGATCCTGGCCGGCCGGGTCGCGCTCGACCTGTGGGTGGAGGCCGACGCGCCGTCCTTCGATGTCAGCGCCGTGCTGTCGGTGGTCCGTCCCGATGGCCAGGTGCTGGCACTGACGCAGGGGCATGCGCGGGTGGAGCCCGGCGATCCGACCCGGCCGTTGACCATCGGCATGCGGGCAGCCTGCGCCACGCTGGCACCGGGATCGGCGCTGCGGCTCAGCCTCGCCGGCTCCTGCTTCCCTGCCTACCCGGTCAATCCCGGCACCGGTGCCGAACCCGGCGAGACCCGCCGGGTGGACGCGCTGCCGATCACGCTGCTGATCCACAGCGGCCCCGACCGGCCATCCCGGCTGCGGCTGGCCGCCGGGATGGCTTAGAGTCCGTCTGATGCTCATTGAATCACCAGACGGACTCTAAGCTTTTGGTTTTCCGTGTGAGTTACGCTTCAAGCGATCCCGCTTGAACCGATCACACTCCAGTCCGCCGGCTTGCGGTCCGGCGGCGCACCCGCGCTCAGGCGCAGGTGCGGTTGGCGGCGCTCAGAACCGCCCTGACCGAGGCGGTGGCGACATCCGGATCGATGCCGACGCCGAAGACGGCGCGGCCGTCGGCGGTGCGGCATTCGACATAAGCCGCCGCCTGCGCATCGGCACCGCGGCTGATTGCATGTTCCTGGTAGTCCACGACGTCAAGCGACGGTCCGCCAGCCGCTTCCAGGGCAGCGACGACCCCCGAGATCAGGCCGTTGCCGTGCCCGGAGATCGAGCGGACCGCGCCGTCGACCGCCACGCGGCCGACGAACAGGCGCCGGCCGGCCGCGCCACGCTCCTCATGATCCACCAGCATGAAGCGGTCGGCCAGACGCGGCAGATACCGGCTCTCGAAGCACGCCCAGATGTCGGCAGCCTCCAGTTCCCGGCCGGTGCCGTCCGCCAGCGCCTGGACATGCGCGCTGAAGTCCGCCTGCAGGCGCTTCGGCAGCCTCATGCCGCGGTCCTGTTCGATGACCCAGGCGACGCCGCCCTTGCCCGACTGGCTGTTGACGCGGATGACGGCTTCGTAGGTTTCGCCGATGTCGGCCGGATCGATCGGCAGGTAGGGCATCTCCCAGATGCCGTCGTTGCGCCGTTCATGCGCGGCGAAGCCCTTGCGGATGGCGTCCTGGTGCGAGCCGGAGAAGGCGGTGTGCACCAGTTCGCCGGCATAGGGATGGCGGGGGTGGACCGGCAGCCCGATGCAGCTCTCGACCGTACCGACGATCTCGCGCATCGCCGGGAAGGACAGGCCGGGATCGATCCCCTGGGTGTAGAGATTGAGCGCCAGGGTCACGAGATCGACGTTCCCCGTCCGCTCGCCATTGCCGAACAGGCATCCCTCGATACGGTCCGCACCGGCCAGCAGCGCCTGCTCGGCCGCCGCGACCCCGGTGCCGCGGTCGTTGTGGGGATGTACGCTGACGATGACGGAGTCACGCCGGGAAATGTTGCGGCAGAACCACTCGATCTGGTCGGCATAGACGTTCGGCATGGCGACCTCTACCGTCGCCGGCAGGTTCAGGATCACCGGCCGCTGAGGCGTCGGCTGCCACACGTCGAGGACGCGCTCGCAGATTTCCAGCGCGAAGTCGGGTTCGGTGAAGCAGAAAGTTTCCGGCGAATACTGGAAGGTCCAGTCGGTCTGCGGACGCTTCAGGCTCTCGTCGAGCATGGCGGTGACGCCGGAGACGGCGAGTGCCACGATCTCCGGCCGATCCATGCCGAAGACGACGCGGCGGAACAGGGGGGCGGTGGCATTGTAGAGGTGGACGGTGGCATGCCGTGCGCCGTCGAGCGCCTCGAACGTCCGGGCGATCAGGTCGCGCCGCGACTGCGTCAGCACCTGGATCGTCACGTCCTCCGGGATCCGGTTCTCATCGATCAGGTGCCGGACGAAGTCGAACTCCGTCTGCGAAGCGGACGGGAAGGCGACCTCGATCTCCTTGAAGCCGATGGCGACCAGCATGTCGTAGAAGCGCTGCTTGCGCTCCGACCCCATGGGGTTGGCCAGCGCCTGGTTGCCGTCGCGCAGATCGGTGGACAGCCAGCGCGGCGCGGCGGTCAGGCGCCGGGACGGCCATCGCCTGTCCGGCAGGTCGACGGGAGTGATGAAGGGACGGTATTTGGTATCCGGGTTTTTCAGCATGGTCGATTTCCAATGCACGCGGGAGCGGGGACAAGCGGACACGGCTGCATACGGCCGCCAGGATGCCGTCAGTCCCGGCGACCGCCGATAAGTCGCGGCGCGGTGCAAAGGAGGCCCATCCGTGTGGAACCGTACCGGCCGTGACCGCATGCGCCGCCGATGGCGGCCATGGCCGCAAGGCGTTGCCGGCGATGCCGGCTGATGGCGAAGGCGGTGTCGGCCATTGGGGGCGTGTTCTGATCTGTATCGGTTCCAAGAGGGGTTTTCATTACACCGGCTGGCGGTGATAATCTCGCGCGCGGGGAGCTTTCATCGTCGCGAGAGGGTCAGAGTGCGCAATGGCGGGGCCGGCCGCTACCGATCAGATCACCGTCGTCAGCCGCGATGCCCACCGCTTTGCCAGCATTTCGCATCGGCACGACCAGGCGCAGCTCATCCATGCCATCACCGGGGTGGTGGCGGTCACGACGGCGCAGGGCACATGGGTCGTGCCGCCGAGCCGTGCGGTCTGGGTGCCCGCGGGCATCGAGCATGAGACCAGGAGCCATGCCGCCGTGCGGTTCCGTGCCCTGCTGATCGACGCGGCGGAGGCGCAGGGGCTGCCCGGCGCCTGCGCCGTGGTGGAGGTGACGCCGCTGCTGCGCGAACTGATCCTGCGCTTGGCCGCACTGGCGGGCGCGCCGAGGGAGCCGGACTTCTGCCAAGCCGTCACGCGGCTCCTGCTTCTGGAGCTGTCGTTCCTGCCGGTGGAGCCGCTCAACCTGCCCACCCCCCGGCACGCGCAACTCGCGCGCTTCTGCGAGCGGTTGCGGAACGAACCCGCCCTCGCGGTTTCCCTGGAAACGGCGGCGGCCGACCTGCATATGAGCCGGTCGAGCTTCATGCGCCGTTTCCAGCGCGAAACCGGCATGAGCCTCGCCCGTTGGCGCCAGCAGGCGCGCCTGCTGCATGCGTTGTCGCTGCTTGCGGATGGGCAGTCGATCCTGAGCGTCGCGCTCGCTTGCGGATACGAAAGCCCGAGCGCCTTTTCCGCGATGTTCCGGCGCTCACTCGGGCGGTCGCCGACCGACTATTTCGCGAGCCCGGCGGGTGCGTGAGCACCGCCTCCCGCCGGAGAGGACTGCAGGATTCGCTAGCGGGCCGGGGTGCCCGGTTCCACCGGCTTCCTGGCAGCGACCTGGAGGCAGGACTCCAGGCTCCGGGCCAGCAGGCGAAGCATCAGGTCGCGGAAGGGCGTCTTGTCGCCCACCGACCAGGCGCGCTGCACCAGGTCGAGGTACTGGTCGCGGTCCTCGAGCCGCACCACCACCGGCGGATAGCCGGCACGGTTGAGGATCAGGTTGCACAGCAGGAGTGCGGTCGCCCGGTTGCCGGTGCTGAAGGGACGCATGGCGCTCAGCCGGTGATGCGCCTCGAAGGCGGTCTCGGGGACGGCGTCGGCCTTGCGCATCCAGGTCGACAGGGCCGACATCGCGACACGCAGCTTGGCCGGATCGGGCGCCGCCTCCGCCGCATCGTCGGCCAGCGGGCCGTCGCGGTACTTTCCTGCGGCCTCATCGATGCCGTGGCAAAGGACGCTGTGGAACGCGGCGATGGTGCGTTCCGTCACGGCGCCAGACGGGTCGAAGGAGAGCCTGGCCATCAGTTCCAGCGCGCCGCGGTGGTTCAGGACGAACCGCTGCTCGGCCGCCGGCCGGTGGCGCAGGATGGTGCCGCGTTCCAGGATCGCCTTCACGTCCACCGGCTTGACCGGCAGATCCTCCAGCGCCACGGCGGCGACCGTCAGGTCCAGTTCGAAGCGGTCGGCGATCGCGTGCACGGCCGCCTGCGGCAGGGGCCTGGCCGCGTCCAGCGCCCGCTTCTTCTCCGCGATCTCGTCGAGCAGGGTCATCGGTCACACTGTCGAAGGAGGATAAGGACCGGGTGACAGGGGGCTGGCGGCCCCCTGCGGGGATTTGCCGCTTGGACGGGCACGGTTGCCGGTTTTAGGATCCCTGTCAAGAGGCCCACAACCTGATGGCAGCCGGCCGCAACCGCTTGAAACGACGGGATGCGCGGAGGAGATCGCTGCGATGAGCTACGTCGTCTGGGACGAATCCATGAGTGTCGGCGTGCCTGTCCTCGACGACGAGCACCGGCGTCTGCTCGACCTGTTCAACGGCCTGCTGGACAGCGGCATCACGCCCGACAACCGGGAGGAGCTGTCCGGACTGCTGACGAGCCTCCGCGACTATGTCGCCGTCCATTTCGCCCGGGAAGAGGCGATGATGGAGCGCGGCCGTTATCCGGGACTGGAAGGGCATCTCGCCGCCCACCGCTATTTCGCCGGCGAGGTCGAGAAGCTGGCGCGCGACATCGAGGGGGACAATCCGACGATGCTGCGTATGGACCTGATCCTGCTGCTGAAGGACTGGTTCGTGGACCACATCCAGCAGACGGACAGCCGGTACAAGCCGTATATCGCCGGGGCGGCGGGTCGGTAGACCGCTCCCGTTCCCGGTTGCCCTTCCCGCAGCCCCGGGAAGGGCCGGGGAAGGGCAATCGCTCCGTTTACACCGGCAGGCCGCGCAGCGCCGCGACGGCCGTCATCACGCCGCGGATCTCCGCCAGGCCGCGCAGCCGGCCGATCATCGGGTAGCCGGGGTGCGTCGGCTTGCCGACGTCATCCAGCAACTCGTGCCCGTGGTCGGGGCGGAAGGGCAGGCGCCAGTTGTCCTTGCCGGCGTCCTGGCGGCGCTTCTGCTCCTCCAGCAGGGTGGTGACGACCGACACCATGTCGACGTCGCCGTCGAGATGGTCGGCCTCCTCGAAGGACCCGTCCAGTTCCTTGGAGACGTTCCGCAGATGGACGAAATGGATGTCCTCGGCGAAGCGCTTGGCCATCGCCGGCACGTTGTTGGTCTGGCCGGCGCCGAGCGAGCCGGTGCAGAAGGTCAGGCCGTTGCTGGGCGACTTCACGGCGTTGATCAGGTGGGCGAGGTCGTCCTCGGTGCTGACCACGCGCGGCAGGCCGAACAGCGGGCGGGGCGGGTCGTCGGGATGGATCGCCATGCGGATGCCGACCTCTTCGGCGGTCGGGATCACCTCGCGCAGGAAGCGGGCCAGAGTCTCGCGCAGGCCGTCGGCGGTCATGCCGTTGAAGCGCGCGATCATCCGGCGCAGGCCGGGGATGTCGTAGCGGTCGTAGGCGCCCGGCAGGCCGGCCATGATGTTCGACAGCAGCTTGGCCCGGTCGCTTTCGGAGGAGCGGTCGAACCACTCCCTGGCCTGCGCCAGCACCTCGGGCGAGTGGTCCTCCTCGGCGCCCGGACGCTCCAGCATGTAGACATCGAAGGCCGCATGCTCGAAGGCGTTGAAGCGCAGTGACGTCCCGCCGCCCGGCAGCGCCGCGGCGAGTTCGGTACGGGTCCAGTCCAACACCGGCATGAAGTTGTAGCAGATGGTCGTCACGCCGCAGGCGGCGAGGTTGCGCATCGACTGGCGGTAGTTGTCGAAAAGCTCCGTGAGGTCGCCTTCGCCGATCTTGATCGCCTCGTGGATGGGAAGGCTTTCGGTGACGGTCCAGCGCAGGCCGAGTTCCTCGTCGGACTCGATCATCGCCTTGCGCTTCTGGATTTCCTCGACCGACCAGACGACGCCGTAGGGGATGTGGTGCAGCGCGGTGACGACGCCGGACGCACCGGCCTGACGGATGTGGTTGAGCTTGATGGCGTCTTCGGGACCGAACCAGCGCCAGGACTGTTCCATGGCTTCGAACTCCTCTGGAGGGATTTTTGGATTTGGGGTGTCGTCGACGGTGATCAGCGGAACAGCAGGTTGGGCAGCCACAACGACAGGGCCGGCACATAGGAGACAAGGAACAGGATCAGGATGTTGCAGAGCAGGAAGGGCCAGATCGCCTTGGTGATCGCGCCGAGCGAGATCTTCGCGATGTTGGCGGCGACGAACAGGCAGACGCCGACCGGCGGGGTGGTCAGGCCGATCATCAGGTTCAGCACGGCGAAGGTGGCGAAATGGATCGGGTCGATGCCGACCTGGGTCGCCACCGCCAGCAGCGGCGGGAACAGGATGATCAGCGCCGCGATCGTCTCCAT
This sequence comes from Azospirillum picis, assembly GCF_017876115.1. GTDB lineage: Bacteria > Pseudomonadota > Alphaproteobacteria > Azospirillales > Azospirillaceae > Azospirillum > Azospirillum picis. Next base: position 137,293 of record NZ_JAGINO010000016.1, on the reverse strand, counting down.
GAAGGTGCCGACGATCAGCAGCAGGATGTTGATCAGCAGGATGATGAGATACTTGTTGGTGGTCAGCGCCAGCATCGAGGCGGCGATGGCCTGAGGGATCTGCTCGCTGGTCAGGATCCAGCCGAAGACGTTGGCGAGGCCGACCAGCAGGATCAGCCCGCCCGACCCGATGGCGCTCTCCAGCAGGATGCCGGGAAGCTGGCGCAGGGTGAAGCCCTTGTAGACGAACAGCCCGATGACGAAGGCGTAGATCGCCGAGACGATCGAGGCTTCGGTCGGGGTGAAATAGCCGCCGACGATGCCGAACAGGATGATCGCCGTCATCAGCAGCGCCCAGAACGCGCCGCGGCTGGCGCGGACCAGGGCGCCGAAGCCCTGCCAGGGCTCCCGCGGATAGTTGCGCACCCGTGCCAGGATCCACACCGTCAGCATCATGCCGAGGCCGAGCAGCAGGCCGGGGACGGCGCCGGCCATGAACATCTTGCCGACCGACAGGCCGGTCAGCGTGCCGACGATGATCATCGGCACGCTGGGCGGGATGATCGGTCCGACGGTGGAGGCGGCGGCAGTCACCGCGGCGGCGAAGGGCGCGTCGTAGCCCGACTTGCGCATCGCCGGGATCATCACCGCGCCGATGGAGGCGGTTTCCGCCACTGCGGTGCCGGAGATGCCGGCGAACACCATCGACCCGGTGACGTTGGCGAGGCCGAGGCCGCCGCGGATATGGCCGACCAGCCGGTTGCTGAACAGCACGATCTGGTCGGTGATGCCGCCGCCGTTCATCAGGTTGCCGGCCAGCACGAAGCCGGGGATGCAGAGCAGGACGAAGCTGTCCATGCCCGCATACATGAACTGCGGCACCACCGCGAGGTCGATGTCGCTGCCGACCAGATAGACCGCCGATGCGCCGCCCAGCGCGATGCCGACCGGCGCGCCCAGGATCAGCAGGATGGCGAAGGTGAGGAACAGTGCGGTGACCATCAGATGGTTTCCCCGTGGCTGGGCGGCGCCGAATCGCGCCCGAGCCCGGCCAGCCGGGCGATGGAGAAGAAGGCGAGCGACACCGGGATGATCAGCGTCACCACGTAGACCCAGATCATCGGCATGTTGATGGACCGTGCCCGCTCGCCGAGGCTGCCGACGACATAGTCCCAGGAGCCGGGGATGATGGCGATGGCGAAGACCAGGATCGCCACGTCGACCAGCCGGGCGACCGCGGCCTGCAAGGGGGTGGGCAGCAGCAGGATGAACATGTCGACGTTCACCAGCTCGCCGCGCAGCAGGGCCAGCCCGCAGGAGAAGGCGACGAGATGGACCAGCGCGAAGCGGGCCACCTCCTCGGTCCAGGCCGGCGAGGGGAAGCCGGGCACACGGCCCAGCACCTGGATGGTCACGACGACGATGAGGACGCCGATGGCCGCCAGGGTTCCCCAACGGCAAAGGGCGGAGACGGCCGACACCAGGGCGGCAAAGGCGTTGCGCATTGGAAAGCACTCTTGCGGTTGGGGGAGTACACCCTCTCCCGCCCCGGGAGAGGGGAGGGACCCGCCGCGAAGCGGTGGGAGGGGTGAGGGGTGAACTAAGGAACCATGCGGTTCTGGATTTTTGCCCTACCCCTCACCCTCCCCACGTCGTGGGTCCCCTCCCTCTCCCGGGACGGGAGAGGGAGGCAGTCTCCCCGCTCACTTGACCGCGAGGATCTCGTCGTAGATCGGCTTGATCTCGGGCGACAGCGCCGCGACGACGGCCGGGCGGCCCTTCTCGGCGAAGGCGGCCTTGTCGACCGTGACGAACTCCATGCCCTTGGCCTTCAGGTCGGCGGCGAGCTTGGCTTCGTCCTCGATGAACAGCTTGCGCTCGGCGGCCTGGGCCGCCTTGGCGGCCTCCATGATGGCGGTGCGCTGGTCCGCCGGCATCTTGTTCAACTTCTTCGAGCCGCCGACCAGATAGATCCAACTGATGACGTGCTCGGTCAGGTTCAGGTACTTCTGGACCTCGTAGAAGCTGGCCGACTTGATCAGGGCCAGCGGGTTCTCCTGTGCCTCGATGGTGTCGTTCTGCAGGCCGGTGAAGACCTCGGAAAAGGCCATCGGCGTCGGCTTGGCACCCAGCCCCTGCCAGAAGGACACGAACAGCGGCACGTTGGGGACGCGCATCTTCAGGCCGTTCAGTTCATCCGGCGACTTGATCGGGCGCTTGCTGGTCAGGTTGCGCGGGCCGCGGGCGAAATAGGTCAGCGGCACGAGCTGCGTCTTCTGCTCGATGGCTTCGGCGATCTTCCTGCCCGGCTCGCCGGTGACGACCTTGTCGAGATGGTCGAGGTCGCGGATGGCGTAGGGAACCGCCAGCAGTGCCGCGGCCGGCGCCCAGTTCTGCAGGGACTCGCCGGTGATGGTGAAGTCGATGGTGCCGAGCTGGATACCCTTGATCAGGTCGGTTTCCTTGCCGAGCTGCTCGTTGGGGAACACCTTGACCTCGACCGCGCCGTTGGTGCGTTTGGCGACCTCGTCGGCGAAGACCAACGAGGCCTTGTGCCAGACATTGTCCTCGTTGCCGAGGTGCCCGAGCTTCAGCGTGGTCTTCGCCTGCGCGCGAACGATGGCCGGTGCTGCGATGCCGCCCAGCAGCGTTGCGCCGGCGGCGATTCCGGCGCCCAGGCCGATGCTCTTTGCGAGCGTGCGGCGGGAGATCGGGGTCTTGCTGTTCATTGTGGTGTTCCTCCGTTATGGGCGGATCGGGCCCGCCTTCCTTTGTGCAGAAGATGGAGCTTGGTCGGCGCTCAACTTTCGAAGTCGAGCTGGACCTTGATCGTGCTGGACGGGTCAGTTTCGATCAGGGCGAAGGCGCTCGCGGCGTCGGCGATCGGGAAGACCTGGGTGATCATGGCGGCGGGCTTCAGCTTGCCGCTTTCCAGCCAATCGATCACCTGCGGCAACAGGCGGCGGTTCAGGCGGGAACCGACCAGGGTCAGTTCCTTCTTCACGATCTCCTGCTGGCTGATGTTGCAGGGGGCGGGGGAGAAGCCCAGCAGGCCGATGCGCCCGGCCGGGCTGGCGAGGCGGCAGGCCTCCTCCAGCAGCGCCGGCACGCCGGCGCCGTCGATCACCACTGTCGGGCCGAGCCCGTCATTCTCGTCGCGCACCGCGTCCGGCACCGACACGCGCGAGGAATTGAGGACGACGTCGGCACCGAACTCCCTTGCCCGTTCCAGCCGCTTGTCGTCGAGATCGGCGACGATGCAGCGGGCGCCGTGCAGCTTTGCGACCTGCACCACCGTCAGACCGACCGTGCCGGCGCCATAGACCAGGAGCGTGTCGTCGGCACCGATGCCGGTGCGCGACAGCACGTTCGCGGCGATCGACAGCGGCTCCGCCAGGGCGGCCAACGAGAAGGGCAGATCGGAGCGCACCTTGACGGCATTCGCCGCAGGCACCAGGACATGGTTGCGGAAACCGCCGTCGCGGTGGACCCCGAACACCTCCAGATTGGCGCAGACGTTGGTGCGTCCGGCCCGGCAGGCATAGCAGCGCCCGCAGGACACCACCGGGTCGACCACCACGTGATCGCCGGCCGCAACATTGGTCACGCCGTCACCGACCGCCTCGACGGTGCCGGCGAACTCGTGCCCGATCACGCGGGGGTAGACCGCGAAGGGATTGGAGCCGTGATAGATGTGCAGATCCGAGCCGCAGATGCCGGCGCGCTGGACGCGGACCAGGACCTCGCCGGACTTGACCGGTGCGGCGTCCGGGGCGCTTTCAGGGCGAAGGGCGAGCACATGCGGCTTCTCGACGGTCAGGGCAACCACGACGGGAACTCTCCCTATAACTGATGTTGCTTTCTTGAGCCCGTTCAGGCGGTGGCCGCGACAACGGCGCGTGCACCCTCCGCGAACAGACGGCGCAGCGCCGTGACGGTCGGGGCGGTGAAGCGCGGGTCGCGCGGCAGGTCGTCGCCGAACACCACGGTCAGGCCGAACAGCGCCTCGGCCAGCCGGTCGGGCGCGCCGCCCGACGCGGCGGCGATCTCCGCCAGCCGGGGGGCCAGCGGGTCGCGCACGTCGATCGGCTGCCCCTTCTCGTCGAGGCCGGTGACATAGCGCATCCAGGCGGCGACGCCGAGCGCCAGCCGGTCTATCGGCCGGCCGGCCGCCAACCTGTCGCGGATCGGGTTGAGCAGGCGCTGGGGCAGCTTCTGCGTCCCGTCCATCGCGATCTGCCAGGTGCGGTGGCGCAGCGCCGGATTGCGGAAGCGCGTGATAAGCGCGTCCTTGTAATGGTCCAGGTCCGCACCCGGAGGCATGTGCAGCGTCGGGCCGGTTTCCCGGTCCATCAGGTTGCGGATCAGGGTGGCGAAGGCCGGATCGGCCATGGTGTCGGACACCGTCTCGTAGCCCGCGAGGTAGCCGAGATAGGCGATGGTGGAGTGGCTGCCGTTCAGCAGCCGCAGCTTCATCGTCTCATAGGGATGGACGTCGGCGACCATCTCCACGCCGACCGTTTCCCAGGCCGGGCGGCCGGCGGGGAAGCGGTCCTCGACCACCCATTGGGTGAAGGGCTCGGTCACCACCGGCCAGGCGTCCGATACGCCCAGCGCTGCCGACACGCGGGCGCGGTCGGCCTCGGTGGTGGCGGGCACGATGCGGTCGACCATGCTGTTGGGGCAAGCGACGCCGGCAGCCACCCAGGCGCCGAGGTCCGCGTCGCGCAGCTCGGCGAACCGGCGCAGGATGCGGGCGACGGTGTCGCCGTTGCTCGGCAGGTTGTCGCAGCTCAGCACGGTGAAGGAGGGCAGCCCGGCAGCCCGGCGGCGGGCAAGCGCCTCGACGATGAAACCGATGGCGGTGCGCGGAGCGGCGGGATCGGCAAGGTCGTGGCGGATGTCGGGATGGTCCTCGTTCAGCGCGCCGGTCGCCGGATCATGGCAATATCCCTTCTCGGTGACGGTCAGGGTGACGATGCGGACCGACGGGCGCGCCATCAGCTCCAGAACGGCCGCCGGATCCTCGTGCGCCACCAACAGTTCCCGAAGGCAGCCGACGACCTGCAGCCGCTCCCCCTCGGCGTCGCGCACCGCCATCGTGTAGAGGCCGTCCTGCGGCTCCAGGGCGTCGCGGGTGTCCGGACTGCGCAGGCTGACGCCGGCAACGCCCCAGGGACCGACGCTGCGGGCGAGCAGCGCATCGATGTAGGCGGCCTGATGGGCGCGCTGGAACGCCCCGACGCCGAGATGGACGATCCCGATGTCGAGCGCCTCGCGGTCATAGGCCGGCCGCTTCACCTGCGGCGGGAGAGTGGCGAGGTTGATGCTGCTCAAACGGGCGGCAGAGGGCATGAGGGGCTGATTCCTTCCTGGCGGACCTTCGGATCACATCCTTGTATGGTAGTATGCCGCCAGGCAGGGAGGATGACAACGCTGATTGTCGATCGCCCCAATCAAATCTGCTCCGTCATTGCTGCGCGGCCGCCCGGGCGCGAAGGGATGCGCCGGACCGGGCGCGGCCACGCGGCTTCGGCGGCGGCACGGCGGCCTCCTCGTGGCTGAACAGGTCGGGGAACTTGCCTTCCAGTTCGGGCAGGGAGGTCAGGATCTCGCGCAGGTGCAGTCCCATGGCGGCTTCGGCCCTGGCGGGATCGCGCGCCGAGATCGCGTCCAGCACCGCCTCGTGCTGCGCGATCAGCCGGCGGATCGGCGTGGCGTAGGGGACGCTGAGGTAGCGGACGCGATCCATCTGCGCCTTCGTCTCCTCGACGATGCGCCAAGCATAGTCGCAGTCGGCCCCGGCGGCGATCCCGCGGTGGAAGGCCTCGTCCAGTTCCAGGAAACGTTCGGGGTCGGGTTCGTCGGCAAAGCTCCACTGCGCCTTCACATTGTCCCGCAGGTCACGCAGGCCGGCGGGGGAGATGGTTTCGCAGACCTTGCGCACCACCGCCGTCTCGACCGCCTCGCGAACGAAGCGCGCGTCGAGCACCTGCTTGGTGGAGATCTTGACGACGAAGGTGCCGCGCTGCGGCCGGATGGTGAGCAGCCCCCCTTCGCTCAGCTTGATGAACGCCTCGCGCACCGGCTGGCGGCTGACGCCGAGCTGGTCGGCGATCTCCTGTTCCGACAGGGCTTGGCCCGGACGGAACTGCATCGTCACGATGGCGTTGCGCAGGACCCGGTAGACACGCCGCGCGATCGGCTCATTCGATTCCGCATCGATCTTGTCCAGCATCGTCACGCCACCTTTCCGGCCCGGTCGCCGCGATTGCGGATCCGCCCGGGCGATGAACAGATTAGAAGCATACTACCATACTAGTGGCGAAGCAAGCCCGCACCTTGGTGGCGGGTGGAGGGGCCATTCCATGGGCATGCCATGCGACGTCGCATAGCGCCGCCCCGTCCCGTGGGAAAGCCTTCGCACAAGCATACGGATGGTTGAAAACTCGCGTGGAATCGGCATGCTGTGCCCGATGTCCCGGTCATTTCGTGCGCAGGTGCAGCCTCTGCCCGATTTTTGACCATCGCCTTGCGACACCGCGCCCATCCGTCCCTCCTCCTCCAGGAAACCGCCGCCCATGTCCGCCATCCTGCTTCAGGAAAGTTCCGAGACGAAGGACCAGCCGCTTCGCGAAGATATCCGCATGCTTGGGCGGATCCTCGGCGATACGGTGCGCAGCCAGGAAGGGGAGGCGGTGTTCGACATCGTCGAGCGGATCCGCCAGACCTCGATCCGCTTCCACCGCGACGAGGACCAGGGGGCGCGGCGCGAACTCGAAGCGATCCTGAACAGCCTGTCGCCGCCGCAGACCGCGCGGGTGGTTCGGGCCTACAGCTTCTTCTCGCACCTCGCCAACATTGCCGAGGACCAGCACCACATCCGCCGCACGCGCGCGCATGCGCTCGCCGGATCCGCCCCGCGCGAGGGCACGATGACCCACGCGCTGGAGGAGGCGACGAAGGCCGGCGTCACCACCCAGCAGCTCAAGGCGTTCTTCGACGGGGCGCTGATCAGCCCGGTGCTGACCGCCCATCCGACCGAGGTGCAGCGCAAGAGCATCCTGACCGTCCAGATGTCGGTCGCCAAGCTGCTGGCCGAGCGTGACCACGGCCCGATGACCCCGGAAGAGGACGAAGCCAACCAGGAGGCGCTGCAGCAGGCGGTGCTGACCTTGTGGCAGACCGCCATCCTGCGTGCCACCAAGCTGGCGGTGACGGACGAGGTGGCGAACGGACTGACCTTCTACGACTACACCTTCCTGCGTGAAATCCCGCGCTTCCACGCCCAGCTCGAGGACCAACTGCGGCGGATGGATCCGTCCTGGTCGACGACGGAGCTGCCGTCCTTCCTGCGGATGGGAAGCTGGATCGGCGGCGACCGCGACGGCAACCCCTTCGTCACCGCTCCGGTTCTGCGCCAGGCGATGCGGATGCAGAGCACCCGGGCGCTGCGCTTCTATCTCGACGAGCTGCACACGCTGGGGGCGGAGCTGTCTCTCAGCACCCGAGTCATCTCGGTGTCGGAGCCGTTGCGGCTGCTGGCCGAGCGTTCGCCCGACCCGTCGCCGCACCGCCAGCTCGAACCCTACCGCCGCGCCATCTCCGGCATCTATGCCCGCTTGGCGGCCACGCTGCGCAGCCTGGACGGGCTGGACTCGCCGTTGCATGCGGTGGGCGACGCTCCCGCCTACCAGAAGGCCGAGGAGTTCCGCGCCGACCTCGACGTCATCGACCGGTCGCTGACCGTCAACGGCTCGGCGGCGCTCGCCAAGGGCCGGCTGCGCCATCTGCGCCGCGCGGTCGACCTGTTCGGCTTCCATCTGGCCAGCATCGACCTGCGCCAGAACTCCGACGTCCACGAGCGTACCGTGGCCGAGCTCCTGGGCTTCGCCGACGCCGGCGTCGACTACCTGTCGCTGTCCGAAGACGAACGCATCGCGCTGCTGGTCCGCGAGTTGGAAACCAACCGTCCGCTCGCCTCCAACTATACCTTGTACTCGGAAGAGACGGCTTCGGAGCTCGACATCCTGCGGACGGCGGCCGACAGCCGGGCGCGGTTCGGGAGCGATGCCGTGGTCAACTGCGTCATCTCCAAGGCCGACGGCGTGTCGGACATCCTGGAAGTCGCGGTGCTGCTGAAGGAGGCCGGGCTGCTGCGGCCGAAGGAGGGCGTCCTCGACCTCAACATCGCGCCGCTGTTCGAGACCATCGCCGACCTGCGCAACTGCGCCGTCACCATGGACCGGCTGTTGTCGATCCCGGTCTACCGCCGGTTCCTGGAGAGCCGCGGCAACCTGCAGGAGGTGATGCTCGGCTATTCCGACAGCAACAAGGACGGCGGGTTCCTCACCTCGGGCTGGGAGCTGTACAAGGCCGAGATCGCGCTGGTCGAGGTGTTCGAGAAGCACGGGGTGCGGCTGCGGCTGTTCCACGGCCGCGGCGGCTCGGTCGGCCGCGGCGGCGGTCCCAGCTACCAGGCGATCCTGGCGCAGCCCGCCGGTGCCGTGCAGGGTGCCATCCGCATCACCGAGCAGGGCGAGGTGATCGCCGGCAAATATTCCAACCCCGAGGTCGGGCGCCGCAACCTGGAGACGCTGGCGGCGGCGACGCTGGAGGCGACCCTGCTGCACCCGGAATCGGCCGCGCCCTGCACCGAGCAGTTCCTGGAGACGATGGAGGAACTGTCGGAGCACGCCTTCAAGGCCTACCGCGGGCTGGTCTACGAAACCGAGGGCTTCGAGAAGTATTTCTGGGAGTCCACGGTGATCGGCGAGATCGCCAACCTCAACATCGGCAGCCGCCCGGCCTCGCGCAAGAAGTCGACGAGCATCGAGGATCTGCGCGCCATCCCCTGGGTGTTCAGTTGGGCACAGTGCCGGCTGATGCTGCCGGGCTGGTTCGGCTTCGGGTCGGCGGTGAAGGATTATCTCGCCGCCCACCCGGACGGGATGGGGCGCCTGCGCGCGATGCACCGCGACTGGGGCTTCTTCCGCACGCTGCTGTCGAACATGGACATGGTGCTGGCGAAGTCGAACATCGCCATCGCGTCGCGCTATGCCGGACTGGTATCGGACCCGGCGCTGCGCGACAGCATCTTCTCCCGCATCCGGGCGGAATGGCAGGACAGCATCGACGCCCTGCTGGCGATCACCGAACAGTCGGCACTGCTGGAAAGCAACCCGCTGCTCGCCCGCTCCATCCGAAACCGTTTCCCTTATCTGGACCCGCTGAACCATGTCCAGGTCGAACTGCTGAAGCGTCACCGCACCAGCGACAGCGGGGAGCAGATCGCCCGCGGCATCCACCTGACCATCAACGGCATCGCCGCCGGCCTGCGCAACAGCGGCTGACGCCTTCGCCGCTGCACAATGCCGCAGCCATCCAAAGGGTGCGGCTCCGACGCCCTTTCCCAGCCTGGGGAAGGGCGTTTGCGTTTGTATTCAAATAGTTGGTCCGCCTTGCCCTAATCTTGTGCACCGCAGCCCGATTCTTCGGCAATGCAAAATAAAGAGCGGACATATTGCCACATCCCAAAAGAAGTCACGGGTATCCTTGCTGAAAAGCCAATTGATCGTCGGCGAATATTTTGATACCCCACTCCTCCTTGAGAGGAGAAATGGTATGACCACTCAGTCACAGCAGCAGCAGATGGCCCAACCGCAACAGGGACAGGCCGGCGCCGGCGGCACCGCCGCCAGCCAGCAGGGAGCCACCGGACAGGATGACGGATTCTGTGGGGGGGCTTGCGGTGCCGGTGCCGGCGCGGCGGTGATCTGGCGTCCGATCACGGTCGAAACGCGGCAGCGCTGAAAAGCAGCGCCGCCGCCCCGGGGCGTCCGCGTCGCCCCGGCGACCTTTCAGCTTCGCCGGCCCTCTCCCGCTTCGGGCGGGAGAGGAAACGGCCGTCGGCCGATCAGCCGGCGCGCATCCGGTTGACCAGGGTGTCGACCTGCGATCCGAGCGACCGCACCTCGTCCGCGACGGTGGAGGAGGCCGTCAGGACGTGGGTGGCGGATTCGCCGGACTCCGCTGCCGCCCGGGCGACGGAGTCGATGTTGCGGCGGACATGCTGGGTTCCGTCCGCGGCCTCGCCGACGTTGCGGGCGATCTCGCGCGTTGCGGCGCTCTGCTGTTCGACCGCTGCGGCGACGGTGGCGGCGATCTCGTTGATCTCCCGGATGGTGCCGGCGATGGAGCGGATGGCGTCCACCGCATCCTGAGTGACCGACTGCATCGCCTGGATCTGGGACGAGATTTCCTCGGTCGCCTTGCCGGTCTGGTTGGCCAGGCTCTTCACCTCGCTCGCCACCACTGCGAAACCCTTGCCGGCTTCGCCGGCACGGGCGGCCTCGATGGTGGCGTTGAGGGCCAGCAGGTTGGTCTGGCTGGCGATGTCGTTGATCAACTGCACCACCTCGCCGATCTTCCCGGCGGTCTGCGACAGGCCTTCCACCGTGCGGTCGGTCCGCTCGGCGTCGGATGCCGCCTTGCGGGCGATCTGGCTGGACGCATGGACCTGGCTGCCGATCTCCTGGATGGAGGCGGACAGTTCCTCGGTCGCGGCGGCCACGGCCTTGACGCTGCCTTCGGCCTGCTGGGAGGTGCTGGCGGCGGTGGCCGCCTCTCCGCTGGTGGCCTCGGCGTTGCGGCTCATGCGCTGGGCCATTCCCTGCATCTCGCCCGCCGCCTTCGCGACGCGGTCCAGGACCGAGCGGACGCTGCTCTCGAAATTCTCCGCCATCTCGATCATGGCGCGACGGCGCTCGCCGGCCGCCCGGCTGCGTTCCTCCTCGGCCCGCGCATTGGCTTCGGTCGCGCGGTTCGCGGTGTCGCGGAAAACGATCAGCGCCCGCGTCATGTCGCCGATTTCATCGGAGCCGGCGGTCGGAATGGGGGCGTTCAGGTTGCCAGTGGCGATCGCGCGCATGGCGTCGGAGAGCAGGCCGATGCGGGCGACGATGTTGCGGCCGACCACGAACCAGGCGAGCGCCGCCGCACCGGCGAGGCTGCCCACGGCGAAAAGGATCAGCATCATCCGGCCAGCCGACAGGGCTTCGGTGGCTCCGGCCGCCGCGGCATCCGCTTCCGCCTTCATCGCCGCGATCTGGCTGTCGACCATACCGGCGAACTGGCGGGCGATGTCCCGGTTCTCCGCCAGCACGGCGTCGTTCTCCTGTGCAGCCCCGATCTCCGCGCGGCGCAAGGCGAACAGGCTCTTGTCTCCGCTGCCGTAGACCGCCAGCAGTTCGGCACTCTTGATCAGCTTGGGCAGCCCGTCGTCGCCACCGCTCTGCAGCGCCTTCAGCCGCTCGTCCATCGCCTTTGCCGCAGCGGCGTAGCGGACCTCCAGCGTCTTCAGCCTGTCGAGGCTTGGGGCCTGCGCCGCTTCGTTCAGCGTACCCACCGCGGCGGCGGCATGGGTGGACAGCTCCAGATAGGTCCGGAAGCGGGCCAGCCCGTCACCCAGCAGGTCCTGCATCGCGTCACGGGTCTGCGAGCGGATGTTGACGCTCGACAGCTTGATCCCGGCCTTGAGCCGCATCAGCGGCGATTCCATCTGCTCGAACAGGGACTTCTGCCGGCTCGCGGCATCGGCGAGGATCGCGGTGATCTTCTGCCGCAACGCGTCGCGCTCGGGCGTGCCGACGGGCAGCTCCAGGGCCTGGCGGCGCAGGTCGAACACGCCGTCCGCCCCGTCGCCGAGCCTGAAGAAGGCGTCCAGCCCGTCGTTGGTCTCCTGGCTCAGATGGGTGGCGACCTGTCCGGTGGCGCTGACCATCCGGGCGGCGGCTTCCAGGTAGGATTGCTGGTGCTGGGTGACCGCGACGGCGCTGTCGGCGCCGCCGGCGCGGGTCAGGGCTTCGGACGCCACGCCGATGTCGCCGCGCAACTCGAACATGGTGATCAGCGAGCGGACGGCGTCGCCCAGCGCATCCATGTCCCGTTCCGTGCTGGAATCCAGCGCCTCGCCCTTGCCGCGCAGCGTGGCCCCGGCGCGGTCGGTCAGGGGCGCCAGGTTGGTCAGGAAAGCGTCATACCCCTTGGAGAGATCCGTCATCGCCGCGTCGCGGCTGTCGCGCACCGACAGCCGGCGTTCGACCGCCGCATTCTCACGCTCCAGCGTCTTGACGAGCGCCTGTGTCTTGCCGCGCAACTCGGTGATCTGCGGGTCGTTCGGGCGCCGGCTTCCCAGTTCCTCCACCAGCGCGCCCAGGGTCTTGCCCTGGCCCATGATCTCGCCATAGATGCGCTGACGGTCCTGCTGTGTCACGGCGGCATCGAGCGCCGGTGCGGCCGCGGCGATGCCGCTGCTTTCCCCGGACAGGCGCTTGGCCAGTTCCATCTCCGGCAGGCCGGTGCTGACGATTCGCGTCAGCGGGGCTTCCACCGCGGAGAAGGAGGTGAGCCCGACGATGCTGGCCGCGACGGTCATGCCCGCCATTCCGGCGAAGGCAAGCAGCAGCTTGCCCCGTACGCCAAGGCGTCTGGCCGGCGGTGGGGCAGCCGCCTGTTCCGGCGGCCGTCCCGCCCTGGTGGTGTCGTCGCGCTCGTTGATCGTCATCTGTGCAGCCCCTCCGGCAATGTGCGCACATTCGGGCGTCCCGCCCGCGTGATTGGCCTCTGCTGCTCCGCTGGACAGGCTGCGGTCCGCCAGGACCGCTATGCCAATCCATTGATTGCCGCACAAACATACCGAGGTGTGGTTGACAGAATCTTACGAAACGCTTCGGTATTTCCGCCAGAGGACGAAAGCGCGGGATTGCCGCCACCACCGGTCCAGGTCACCGCCTGCCCGGTATCCTGCCGGCTGCATGCGTCCGGGCGGGCCATCCGCAGCGGCGACCGCGCCGGCGGCGGCAGGATGACGCGCTGGGGTGCTCCGGGGGCGCCGGGGGAAGCCGGCGGTCAGAACAGTTCGACGTCGACATCCTGGCGGCCGACCACGGCGGCTTGGTGCCCATGGCAGTCCAGAACGCGGATCGGGTCGCCGTCGCACTCGTCCGACATCGCCTGCGCGATCTCCAGCAACTGCATCGGCACCTTGACACGCCCGTTGGGCGCGCGTGCGGGTGTGCAAGGGCCGATCGTGACGGTGATCGGGGCGGGCACGGCGGCAGGAATGACGGCCTGACGGAGGGAGTGGATCGGTTCGGGCATCGACTTGGGCATGGAACGGACCTTCTGGCGTCGCACGGCCTGACACCGGCCGTGAGCCAGCAAATCACCACCCTATGCCCAATGGGGTTAAGGCCCTGATCAAGGAAAACCCCAAGGGAGGCACCGGCAGGGGAGCCGCGCCGCTGCGACACCGCTGCGGCATCCCTGCGGCTGCGGCATCCCCGCTCCCATGTCTCAGATCCAGGAATCGTCCCCGCTGCCGCCACCGCCGTCATCGAACGACCCCCCGTCGTCGTAGGAGGCGTCATCCGCCTGCGGCGGATCGGGCTCGTTGTAGGTCACGTCCCGCGCGTCGAAGTCGGGTGCCGGCGCCTGGTCGTCGCCGTAATAGTTGTTGATCACGGTCTCGTTGATCGTCTCGCCGGCCGGGGTTCCGGCCATGGCGCTGCCGAAGGGGCCGGGCGAGTGATGCAGAAGGGAGGAAATGGCGCTCGCCGCCAGCATGCCGCCGGCGACGCCCGCCGCGGTCTGCGCCGCTCCCGCGAAGAACCCGCCGCCGCGGGGCGCCATCCCTTGTGGCGGATAGGCCGGCGGATAGGGCTGCTGCGGATAGGTGCCCTGCGGCTGGCCGAAACCGCCGCCGGCCTGGGCGGGGGGCGGGGATCCCCACGGGCTGCGGCCGGCCGGCTCCGGAGGCGGCGAGGCCGAAGGCCCGCCACCGCGCCAGGGGCTGCGGCCGAGCCCCAGCGCGTTCGACAGGAAGCTGCCGCCGGAAGCCGCGGGCGCAGCCGGCCGGCCGCGTGCCGCCTGCAACTCCCGCTCAAGCTCCTCGATCCGGCCCTGCGCGGCGCTCAGTGCCTGCTGCTGGACCAGCACGGTCTGCGCCATGTAGTAGGACGCAAGCGGCTGGTCCTGGACCGAGCGCCGGATGAAGTCCTCGGCCTCGCCGTCGCGTGGTTGCGATTCGACCTCGCGCAGGCGACGGAACAGATCGGACAACAGCGTACGTTCCTCGGGGGTCATCGATGTCTCCTTGCTGTGCGCGTGGTCAGGTGGGCACTATACCTATGTGGAACCGGCATACCGGGCAAGACAAGTCCCAGGCCGCATGTCCGGCCGGGCGTCTGGTGGACGTGCGGAAAGCCTGTTGCGTGTCGGGCGCAACTTTGTACAAGCACGCCAACAGCTTGCCGGTGATTTCGTTCATGCAGCGGCGGTCTTTAGGGCAATCCGCCAGTCACCGGCTTGACCATTGTGAGAAGCGTGCGGCTATACCGGCTATGGCGTCGCAGGCTTAACATATGACATTGACGGGGGTGCCTTTTTCCGGGTCGATAGGCCACATTCCTTATGCGACCGCCGGGCGGCGCCGGCTGGCAGTACGTTTTCGGGCCGAGACGAAGCAAGAATGGGCGAGCGCCAATCGATGGTGGAACTGGCCGACCTGGAGCGCGACGCGCTGACCGAGTTGGTGAACATGGGCGTCGGCCGGGCCGCCACCCATCTCAGCCGCATGGTCAACGACCAAGTGTTGCTGTCCGTGCCGACGGTAGACATCGTCAGCCGGCAGGAGGCGTCGGACTTCCTGACGGCCCGCGAACGCAACGGGCTGGTCGCGGTGGAACAGCAGTTCCGCGGCTCGTTCGACGGCCGCGCCATGCTGATCTTCCCCGAAGCCAACAGCCTGGAACTGGCCCGCGCGGTCCTGGGGGGCGACCTGACGCTGGCCGAGATCGTCGATCTGGAGCAGGACGCCCTGGCGGAGATCGGCAACATCATCCTGAACGGCTGCCTGGTCATCGTCGCCAACGCTCTGAAGGACAGGCTGACGATCTCGCTGCCGGCCGTGCTGCGCGGCGACGGCGCGAATATTTTGAAGGATAAGGCGGGGAACACCGATGAACTCGTGCTATTCCTCTATATCGACTTCACGATCCGCAGCCGGAGCATCCGCGGCTACATCGCCTTGCTGATGGGAGTTTCGTCTCTGGAATCGCTAAAGCAACTGATCCATGCCTTCATCGAGGGCATCGCGTCCGAATCCTCTTCTGCCGGAACGCCGCATGGCCCCCACTCTGCCTGAACAGCCGACCTGGGCGCTGGATGTATTGGGGGCGCTGGACGCCGGCATCCTGCTTCTGGACCGCCATTGTCATGTCCTTTTCTGGAACGGCTGGATGGAACAGGCTTCCGCCCTGCCGGCGCGCCAGATCCTGGGGCATGAGCTGTTCGACGCCTTACCCAACCTGCGTGAATCGCGTCTGCACAGCGCGGTGCGCGACACGCTCGCCACCGGCGCTCCCGGCGTCCTGTCGCACACGCTGAACCCGATGCTGTTCCCGTTGCGGCTGCCCGACGGGCGGCGGATGGTCCACAACGTGGTGATCCGCCCGCTGCCGCCGGGCGGCGAGGCACGCTGCCTGATCCAGGTGACCGACGTCACCGCCGCGGTCAACCGCGAGCGTGTGCTGCGCGAGCAGCGCGATGCCCGCCACCGCGCCATCGTCGACACCGCCCACGACGCCATCATCACCACCGACACGCGCGGCATGGTGCAGTGGATGAATGGCGCCGCCGCCCGCCAGTTCGACTACCGGCCGGAGGAGCTGATCGGGCAGAGCGTGCGGACCCTGCTGGGCGAGGAGTCGCCCGACTGGCTGGACATGGCCGTGCGCAACGGTCCGGGCAACGGCGGCTTCGACGCCGCCGTCCAGCCGGTGGAACTGACCGGCCGACGCCGCGACGGCAGCACCGTCGATCTCGAACTTTCGATGGCGCGCTGGGAGTCGGAGGGGCGCAGCTTCATCACCGGCATCCTGCGCGACATCACCGAGCGACGCCGCGCCCGCGAGGAACTGCGGGCGAGCGCGCTCGCCATGCGCCAGCTCGCCGAGCAGACCAAGGCGACGCTGGACGCCCTGCCGGCCTTCATCGCCGTGCTCGACCGCTCCGGCCGGATCGTGTCGGTCAACCGGGCCTGGGCGGAAGCCGGTCCTGAAACGACCTTTCTCGGCCAGGGCTGCATCGTCGGCGACAATTACCTGGAGCATTGCGGCAAGGGATACACGGCCGATCCCCGTGCCGACGCCGTCATGGACGGATTGCGCATCCTTCTGGACGAGGGAGCCCCGCCGGTGGCGGCGGAGTATGTCACCGCGAGCCAGCATTGGTTCCGCTGCCTCGCCGCCCCGATGCCGGCCGGCCCGTTCGGCGGCGCCGTGCTGATGCACATCGACGTGACCGAGATCAAGTCGATGGAAGCGGCGCTGCGCAAGCTGGTCAGCCAGAAGTCGACCCTGCTGCGCGAAGTCAACCACCGGGTGAAGAACAGCCTGCAGCTCGTGTCGAGCCTGCTGACGCTGCAGACCCTGAGCCTGCCCGACGCGACGGTGCGCGTGCATTTCCAGGATGCCCGCAGCCGGATCGAGGCGATCGCCCGCGTCCACAACCGCCTCTACCAGGCCGACCAGTTCCAGACCATCGAGTTCGGCACCTACCTGAAGGAGCTGTGCGAGGATCTCGGCCGTGCCTCCGGCGGCGATAGCATGTGCGACATTTCGGTCCGCACCGACGTGATCGACCTGCCGATCGATCATGCGGCGCCGTTGGGCCTGATCGCCAACGAACTGATCACCAATGCGGTGAAGCACCGTGGCGATGGTCCGGCGCTGGTCACGGTGACCTTCCGCCGCGAAGCGGAGACGCTGGTCCTGACCATCTCCGACCGGGGTCCCGGCCTGCCGGCCAACTTCGATATCCGCAAGAGCCGCAGCCTGGGCATGCGGCTGGTTTCCAGCCTCGCCGGGCAGATCCGGGCGGAGGTGGGGATCGACACCACGGTCATGGGGACGACCTTCAGCATCACGCTGCCGGTGCCGGAAGCGACGCCCCTGCTCGAAACCTCTTCCACGGCGGAGTGCGAGGGATGAAGATCCTGCTGGTGGAAGATGAGGTGCTGATCGCCCTGGAACAGCAGTTCTACTTGGAGACCGCCGGCTATACGGTCAGCGGCCCCGCGACCACCGCCGGCGAGGCGGTGGCGATCGCCGGCGATGAGAAGCCGGATCTGGCGCTGGTCGACGTGCATCTCGGCCAGGGGTCCAGCGGCATCGACGCGGCACGTGATCTTGCCGCGATCGGCGTGCCGAGCCTGTTCATCACCTCCTTCCGCGACGAGCTGAAGAAGGGCGGGCCGGTGGCAGGGATCGGCTGCCTGCCAAAGCCCTTCACCGAAAGCGGCCTGCTCGCCGCCGTCGATGCGGCCCGTGCCGTCCTGGCCGGAGAAACCCCGCGCAACGTGCCGCAGACCATGGAACTGTTCGTCTGATATCAGGCGGGGACGCCGGATCGCGGTGATCTGGGCAGAGCCGGAGGGCGGTTGCGCCGACCGGGCGAGGTCTCGCGCAGATTCCGCTTGACGGATATAGATAGGACTCCTATTAATAAGCGCATGGATCACGCCCCCAAACCGGACCCCGTCCTGACCCGCCTGCGCGAAGGCTTCGAGCGCATCGCTCTGGTGCTGCGTGCGGATCTCTGGGCAGCGGCGGGCAAGGCGGGGCTCAACCCGACGCAGGCGCAGGTGCTGGCGCTTCTGGCCGCCCGGCCTGCCGGCCTCCGGCCCAAGGAGATCGCGGCGCACCTGTCGGTTTCCGCTCCCAGCATGGCCGACACGCTGGCCGCGCTCGAACGCAAGGCCCTGCTGCGGCGCACGCCGGATCCTGCCGACGCACGCGCCGTCATCGCCCGCCTGACGGAGGAGGGAGCCGCCCAGGGGCAAGCCCTCGCCGCCGCCGCCACCCAGGTCACCGCGGCATTGGCGCGGTTGTCTCCCGGCGAGCAGGCCGATCTCCTGCTGGCCCAGGTCAAGCTGATCCGGACACTGCAACAGGCCGGGGCCATCCCGGTCCAGCGCCTGTGCGTGACCTGCCGCCACTTCCGGCCGAACGCCCATCCGGGCGAGGCCGCTCCCCACCATTGCGCCTTTGTGAACGCCCCGATCGTCGACCGGGATCTCCGGCTCGATTGCGGCGAGCATGAAGCGGCCGCCCCCGCCGTCCAGGCTGCCACCTGGACGGCATTCACCGGGGGGTAGCCGCAACTCCAAGCACCACGACCAGAAGAAGGAGTCCAGGATCATGACAATCGATGGACCACGGGGCGCCGGCCTCGTGGCTGCGGCACTCTGCTGCCTCGCGGCCCCGGCCGGCGCGCACGAGATCACGTCGGCGAGCAACCAGGCGGTCATGGCCTCGTTCGACATCATCGAGACCCGCATCGTCACCGATCACGGCCACGCGGTCTTCAGCACCCGCGTCCGGGCGGACGCCGGCAAGGCGACGCCGACGGCGACCGGCAAGTTCGAAGGGTCCGAGGTCTACGCCTATGTCTGGCCGACGTCGCTCAACTCCTCCGATGTCGGCTTCGAGAGCGACCAGGGCATCGTCGCGCTTGCCGTCACCTTCCACCCCGACTTCGACGACGCCGCCAAGGGTGCGAAGAACCGGGACCGCTGGCACCCGCACTGGGTCGTCCTCAACGAGGACAAGGCCTGCCCGGGCGGCTTGAAGGTGAAGGACATCCCCGAGGGCACCAGACCCCGGCTGCCCGAGACGTGGCCGGGCGCACCGATCCTGATCGACAGCCCGGAATACAGGACCGAACTGAAGGCGGACCTCGTCGAGGTGCACATCCCGCTGGACAGGATCGGCGCCCTCGCCACCGCCTCGTTCGACGGCGTGACGGCCGGCCTGAGGGTCAACGCCAACCTGCACACGCCGCTCCTGTGCGTCACCGACGTCCACAAGGTCGCGTCCGGCAACCTGTCGCTGCCCGGCAAGGTCGTTCCGGCCAAGTAATTCCGGGAAAGCAGGTCCCGGCTCGAAAGCGGCCCGACGACTGCCATCGCCGGACCGCCCGAAAATCCCCCTCCAAGCACCAGAGAAGGAAAAAGCATCATGGCACACGTCAACCTCGTCGATCCAGCCACCTCTTCCGCCGCCGTCAAGCCGACGCTCGACCGGATCAAGGGCGCCTTCGGCGTCGTTCCGAACATGTTCAAGGCGGTCGCGAACTCGCCCGCCGCCCTCGCCAGCATGTGGGGGTCGTTCGGCGCCCTGGGGCAGGGCACGATCGGCGCCAAGCTCGGCGAGCAGATCGCGGTTGCGATCGCCGACCGCAACGACTGCCGCTACTGCCTGGCCGCCCACACGCTGCTCGGCCAGAAGGCCGGGGCGACCGCCGCCGAGATGGCGGATGCCCAGCGGGGGCGCTCGGCCGACCCCAAGGCGTCCGCAGCCCTGGCCTTCGCCGTGAAGGTGGTCGAGAACCGCGGCGCGATCGATGCCGCGGATGTCCAGTCCCTGCGCTCCGCGGGCTTCGACGACGAGGCGATCGTCGAGATCCTCGCCCATGTCGCGCTGAACCTCTTCACCAACTACGTGAACGTCGCCTTCGACGTCCCGGTCGACTTTCCCGGCGTGAAGCTCTCGCGTACCGCCTGATGCCGCAAGGTGGCCGGTCGGAAGCGGCCGGCCGCCTTCATCAGCCCTGCGCACCACGCTGCGTCACCACCCTGCACCGAGGAGAACCGCCATGACCCCGACCGCCATCGCCATCCGCCACATCGCCTTCGAAGGGCTCGGGATCGTCGAGCCGATCCTGCGGCGGGCGGGCTATGCGCTGCATGTCCACGACGCCGGAATCGACGACCTGCAGGGCATCGACCCATCGGACGCGCAGCTTCTCGTCGTGCTTGGCGGGCCGGTCGGCGCCTATGAGGACGACCGGTACCCGTTCCTCGCCGACGAGCTGCGGCTCCTGGAGCGGCGGCTGGCGGCCGGCCTTCCCACGCTCGGCATCTGCCTCGGCGCCCAGTTGATGGCGCGCGCCCTCGGCGCGCGCGTCTATCCCGGTCCCGGCAAGGAGATCGGCTGGGCACCGCTCGCGCTGACCGAGGCGGGGCGCGCCTCTCCACTCGCCCATCTCGACGGTGCGGCGGTGCTGCACTGGCACGGCGACACCTTCGACCTCCCGGCCGGCGCCGAGCTCCTCGCCTCGACCGACCTGTGCGCCCATCAGGCATTCTCGCTCGGGCGGAACGCACTCGGATTGCAGTTCCATGGCGAGGTCGACGGCGCCGACATCGAACGCTGGCTCGTCGGCCATGCCTGCGAGATCGCGGCGGCCGGCCTGGACCCCCGGCAGCTCAGGGCCGACAGCAAGCGCCATGGCCCGGTGCTCCGCGACGCCGGCTCCCGCCTCTTCGCCGACTGGATCGCCGGCCTCGGCCAGCGTTGACGGAAAGGTGCCGTGTGAGCGCACCGGCCGCCGGTCGCCTCAACCCGCGTCCGGGAAATCGGCACCGAGCGTCGTCTCCTCCCAGGCGTCGATCTCGTCGAGCACCGAGCGCAGCTTGCCGCGCACGCCCTCCAGGGCCGGGCGGCCGAGCACGAGGCGCAGCGGCGGGTTCGGCGCCGTCACGGCCGTGATGATCGCCTCGGCCGCCCGCACCGGGTCGCCGGGCTGCTTGCCGCTGTAACCGGAGACCTGCTTGCGCCGCGTGCCGGCGGTCTGCTCGTAATCGTCGATCCATGTCGCCGACTGTTTCAGCGAGCGCCCCGCCCAGTCGGTGCGGAACGGGCCGGGCTCCACGATCAGGACGCGGATGCCGAGCGGGGCGACTTCCTTGGACAGCGATTCCGAAAGCCCTTCCACCGCGAACTTGGTGGCGGCGTAATAGCCGGAGCCGGGGAAGCCGATCATCCCGCCCTGGGAGGAGATGTTGACGATATGGCCGCTGCGCCGCGCCCGCATGCCCGGCAGAACGGCGCGCGTCACCGCCGCCAGGCCGAAGACGTTGGTCTCGAACATGGCGCGGATCTCGGCGTCCTCGCCCTCCTCGATGGCGGAGAGATAGCCGTAGCCGGCATTGTTGACGACCACGTCCAGCCGCCCGAACGCCTGTTCAGTCTCACGCACGGCACGCGCGACCTGGTCGGGATCGGTGACGTCGAGCGCCACCGCGCGGCCGCGCCCGTCATGCCCGGCCAGCAGGTCGCCGAGCGTGCCGGGGTCGCGCGCGGTCGCCGCGACGCGCCATCCACGCTCCAGCACCAGCCGGGCCAGTTCGCGGCCGAAACCGGTCGAGCAGCCGGTGATGAACCAGACGGGCGTGTCCGTTGCGTTCTGTGCCATGGAAACTCCTGGGTCACGGTGTGGCGCCAGCCGGGCGCGCGGGTGGGGGCGGGCGCCCATGTGCGGGTGCGGCACGAGCGCCCGGCAGGAAGATACGCCGGCCCCCGCACCCGTCCACTGGCCTTTCGCCCCTCGCGGCGTTGCCCCCTTGGGACAGTGGGGGAGGGGACCCGCCTCACCCGTTCATGCGAAGCGGCGGGGGAGCCGATTGCTGTTCGAACAGGCGGCGGTACAGCCCGCCTGTCCGATGCATCAGGGCGGCATGGCTGCCGTCCTCCACCACCCGGCCATGGTTGAAGACCAGGATGCGGTCGAGCGTCCGCACGGTGGACAGCCGGTGGGCGATGACGATCGCGGTCCGTCCCTGCATCAGCCGTTCGATCGCCTCCTGGATCAGCGCTTCGGATTCGGAATCCAGGCTGGAGGTGGCTTCGTCCATGATCAGGATCGGGGCATCGGCCAGGAAGGCGCGGGCGATGGCCACCCGCTGGCGCTCGCCGCCGGACAGCTTGATGCCGCGTTCCCCGACCAGCGTGGCGTAGCCCTTCGGCAGGCGGGCGATGAAGTCGTGGGCGTTGGCCAGCCGCGCCGCCTGTTCGATCTCCTCCATGGTGGCGTCGGGCCGGCCATAGGCGATGTTCTCCGCCAGCGTGCGGTGGAACAGGATCGGCTCCTGCGGGACGATGGCGATGTGGGAGCGCAGAGACTGCTGGGTCGCCCCGGCCACGCTCTGTCCGTCGATGAGGATACGGCCGTCGGTCACGTCGTAGAGCCGCTGGATCAGCTTGACGAAGGTGGTCTTGCCCGACCCCGACGGCCCGACCAGCCCGACGCGCTGTCCGGCCGGGATGGTCAGCGACAGGTCGTGGTAGAGCGGCGTCGTGTGGCCGCCATAGCGGAAGGTCACATGGTCGAAGCGCACCTCGCCCTTGCCGATGCGGATGGGGGCCGCGTCCGGCCGGTCCTCGACGCCGAGCGGTTCGGCATGGATGGCCACCAGTTCCTCCATCTCGTTGACGGAGCGCTGGAGATGGTTGATGTGCATGCCGATATCGCGCAGGTAGCCGTGCACGACGAAATAGGTGGTCAGCACATAGGCGACGTCGCCCGGCGTCGCCTGGCCGCGCCACCACAGCCAAAGCGCGGTCGCCACCACGGAGCTGCGGATCAGCAGCAGCACCGCAAGCTGCACGGTGCTGTGGCGGGTGTGACGGGTCCAGGTGCGGGCGGTGCGCCGGCTCCACTTGCCCAGAACGCCGGCGAAGCGGTCGTCCTCACGCGATTCCGCGCCGAACGCCTTGACCACCGCGTTGCAGCCGACCGCGTCGGCCAGCGTACCGCCCATCCTGGTGTCCCAGGCATTGGACAGCCGGGCGGCCGGCGCGATGTAGAGCGTCGAGAACATCACCGTCATGCCGATGTAGACCGTGGTGCCGAGCGCAATGACCAGCCCCATGGCCGGCCAGTGGAGCCCCAGCACCAGCATGGTGCCGAACAGCACCACCAGCGATGGCCACAGGGCCAGCAGCAGCGTGTCGTTCAGGGTGTCGAGCGCCCACATGCCGCGGGTGATCTTGCGCACCACTGACCCGGCAAAGCTGTTGGCATGCCAGTCGGTGGAAAAGCGCTGGACCCGGTGGAAGCTGTCCTGGCCGACATCCCTCATGATGCGCAGGGTCAGCGGAATGACGCCGCTCCAGGCGACATGGCGCATCACGACCATGCCGGCACCGAGCCCGACCATGGCGGCGAAGGCGGCCAGAGCCGATTCCAGGGCGGCGTCGCGGTCGTTCGGCAGCAGGGTCAGCGCATCGACGAGGCGGCCGGCGAACAGCGGCATGAAGACGTCGGCCAGGGTCGCGAGCGCGATGGCGCCGGCGATCCCCGCCGCCAGCGGTGCTTGGCGCCGCCAGTGGCGGAACGTGAAGGCGAGGACGCTGCGGATCGCATCCGCGCGCGGGGGGCGTTTCTGAGCCATGATTCCAACCGGCTTTCAAACCGGAGCAGGGCCGGCGCGCAGGCACGCAGGCATCACGGCGGCTGGTGCCGCCGTTCTGAAGGAGGTGTTTGGAGTGGTGGGGGGCTTGTCGCAGCCGCACCCAGCCGGAGCCTAGAAGTGGCGGCCCGGACGGAAGCTGCTGGCCGGGGTGGGAGCGTTCAGCAGGCACTTCATACGCATGCAGCCTCCCGACCGGCCAGGATGTGAAAAAGGGATACTCGTATAACAAAGCCGCCGCGGCTCGCCAATACCTCTTTGGTAATGGCGCGGTGCCGTCAGCGCCCCTTCAGGTTGGTCTGGCGCGGCTTCATTCCCGAAGGCGTCGCCGAGGAGGGCGCCGGCTTGCCGGTGGCCTTGGGAGCGGCCGGCTTCGCCACCGGCGGCACCATCCGCCGTCCCTGGCCGGCCTGCTGGGTCAGGAAGGCCTTACCCTTCGGCCCCTTCTGCGCCCCCGGCTTGGCCGCATGGTCGCGCGGCTTGGCGGTGGCGCCGACCGGCTGCCAGGCCGGGATCAACTGGTGCTCTCCCGGACCGATCAGGTCGTCGCGGCCCATGCGCTTCAGCGCCTCGCGCAGGATCGGCCAGTTCTCCGGGTCGTGGTAGCGCAGGAACGCCTTGTGCAGACGGCGCTGCTTCAATCCCTTGGCCGAGGACACCATCTCCGAACCGACGCGGCGGACCGGACGCAGCGGGTTGCGCTCGCTGTGATACATGGCGGTCGCCAGCGACATCGGCGACGGCAGGAAGGTCTGCACCTGGTCGGCCTTGAAGCCGTTCCGTTTCAGCCACAGGGCGAGGTTCATCATGTCCTCGTCGGTGGTGCCGGGATGGGCGGCGATGAAGTAGGGGATCAGGTAGAGCTTCTTGCCGGCTTCCTTGGCCGCCTTGTCGAACATCCGCTTGAAGTCGTCGTAGGCGCCCATTCCGGGCTTCATCATCTTCGACAGCGGGCCCGGTTCGGTGTGCTCCGGCGCGATCTTCAGGTAGCCGCCGACGTGATGGGTCACCAGCTCCTTGATGTATTCCGGGCTGCGCACGGCGATGTCGTAGCGCAGGCCCGAGGCGATGTGGATCTTCTTCACGCCCGGCACCGCGCGGGCCTTGCGGTAGAGCTGGACCAGCGAGGAATGGTCGGTGTTCAGGTTCTTGCAGATGTCGGGGAAGACGCAGGACGGGCGGCGGCAGACCGACTCCGTCTCCTTGTCCTTGCAGGCGAGGCGGTACATGTTGGCGGTCGGCCCGCCCATGTCGGAGATGACGCCGGTGAAGCCCTTGGTCTTGTCGCGGATCTGCTCGATCTCGCGCAGGATGGAGCCTTCCGACCGGCTCTGGATGATGCGCCCCTCATGCTCGGTGATCGAGCAGAAGGAGCAGCCGCCGAAGCAGCCGCGCATGATGTTGACCGAGAAGCGGATCATCTCCCAGGCCGGGATGCGCGCATCGCCGTAGGACGGGTGGGGCGCCCGGGCATAGGGCAGGTCGTAGACGCCGTCCATCTCGTTCATTTCCAGCGGGATCGGCGGCGGGTTCAGCCACACCTCGCGGTCGCCGTGGCGCTGGACGAGCGCGCGGGCGTTGCCGGGATTGCTCTCCTGGTGCAGGACGCGGCTGGCGTGGGCATAGAGCACCTTGTCGGCGGTCACCTGCTCGAAGCTGGGCAGCCGCACCGCCATGCGGTCGGCCCCCGGCGCCCGTGGCGACACCGGCGCGGACGGATCGTCGATCGAGCTGCTGTCGATGACGCTCCAGCCCTCCGGCACCGCCGACCGCATGATGGCGGTGCCGCGGATGTCGGTCATCTCCTTGGGCGATTCACCGGCGCGCGCACGGCGCGCGATCTCGATGATCGCACGCTCGGCATTGCCGTAGACCAGCATGTCAGCCTTCGAATCGACCAGGACGGAGCGGCGGATCTTCTCGCTCCAATGGTCGTACTGGGCGATACGGCGCAAGGACGCCTCGATGCCGCCCAGCACGATGGGAACGTCCTTGTACGCTTCGCGGCAGCGCTGGGAATAGACGATGACGGCGCGGTCGGGGCGCTTGCCGCCCTCGTCGTTGGGGGTGTAGCTGTCGTTGTGGCGCAGGCGACGGTCGGCCGTGTAGTGGTTGACCATCGAGTCCATGTTGCCGCCGGTCACCCCCCAGAACAGCCGCGGCTTGCCCAGCACCTTGAACGGCTCGGCGCTGCTCCAGTCCGGCTGGGCGATGATGCCGACGCGCAGTCCCTGCGCCTCCAGCAACCGGCCGATGATCGCCATGCCGAAGCTGGGGTGGTCGATATAGGCGTCGCCGGTGACCACGATGACATCGCACTGGTCCCAGCCCAGCCGGTCCATCTCCGCACGCGACATCGGCAGGAAGGGCGCCGCCTTCGGGCGCACGCTCCGGTCGGGGCGGTCGGCGAACAGGTTGGGGGCCGCGAGCATCGCGTTCTCCGGGGCTCATGAATCGGTGCGGGTGGACAAGCCGATAGTCTTAGCGTGTCGGCCGGCAAATTCCCACCGCCGATAACGCAGCACGGTGATGGGATATTGCGTGGTCTGTCCTGCGCAGCTATGTGGGACGCCCCACAGCAGGCGCAAGCCCCCGCCCGCCCCGGAACCGCCGTCCCGTCGGAGCCTTGCTCCGCGTCCCCTTGGCCGTGCGCGTTTCCAGCCCCTCCACCCATACCTAGGTACGATCGTCCACTTCGGGATCCTGGGGCACCATGCGTGGCAAGGGATGGGGCTGACCCACCTGTCTTGCGGACTGACCCAGGCGGCACCGGACGGCGCGACGCCCGCCGGGACATACGGACGCACAGTTCACCGCGTTCCGGCACCGGTGCCCGGCGAGCCGTCCCCGGCCTGCTCATACCGGTAGCCCGTCAGTCGGATGGGCGGGGCCACCCGATCCTAACATGAACCGAACCGACGGGAAGGTAAGATGTCTGCAGATCACCATTCGGGCACAAGCGGCCCGCGGATCGCGATAGCCGGTGCGACCGGACGTGTCGGGGCCACCCTGATCAGTCTTCTCGCGTCCGACCCGGTCGAAACCATCGCGCTGACCCGCGATCCCAGGACGGCGACGCTGCCGGAGGGCGTAGCCGTCGCGGCAATCGATTTCGACCGGCCCGAAACCTTGTGGCACGCCCTTCGCGGTGCCGAGCGGCTGTTCCTGGCACATGGCACCTCGCCCCGACAGGTGGAAAACGAGGTCGCGCTCATCGATGCCGCCGTTGCCGCCAACGTGCGGCACATCGTCAAGCTCTCGGCGCTCTGCCCTGCGACCCGGCTGACTCCGTTCGCCTGGCACATGAAGATCGAGGCGCACCTTGCCCGTCAGGCGATAGCCGCGACGGTCCTGCGGCCATCGGCCTTCTTCGACGTGCTGAAGCGCTCAGGTCCCCAGATCGCCGGCGGTGCCTGGGCGGGTGCGGCGACCCAGGGGCGGGTCAATTTCATCGACACGCGCGACATAGCGAAAGTGGCGCGGGTCGCGCTATTGGAGAAGGTCCATCCCCACTCCCAGCGGGCCTACCATCTGACGGGTGCGCGGGCCTGGACCATGCAGGAGATCGCGCAGGAGCTCTCGGCCCTGCTGGGGCGCCGGATCAACTATGGAAGCCGTACACTTGAGGAGCAGCATGCCGCACTGCTCGGCAGCGGCCTATCGCCGCTCATCGCTGATCTGCTGACCGGGCTCGACCAGATGTTCCGGGACTCCGCGCTTAGCGAGACGACCGCGACCGTCCGTGAGTTAACCGGCAGCGATCCGCGCACGCTGCACGACTGGCTCATCGACAACCTCGCCGTCTTCCAGAGCTGAATCGCGGTCGCCGCCTTCGGAGAAGGAGGGCGGCTCGATAGGACGGCTGGAGGTGACGGCCAGAGATGAGGGCCGGTGGCACGTGCCCTGTGCTCCAAGGTTGTATGAATCTTGACCGCATATTGCATGGATTTCTGTTGACATTGTATGCCGTAATTGAGCATATAATGCCGCATTGCATGCAGCAATTGCCTGCTTTTGCCCCGAAGGAACATGCGATGTCATCCGCACAGGAGTGGCCGCCTCTTCCCCCTCTGAGCACCGGCGTGCGTGGTCGCTGCCCACGCTGCGGCCAGGGGCATCTGTTCAGCGGCTTCCTGAAGCTGCGCTCCCACTGCGAGGTCTGCGGACTGGACTACTCCTACGCCGATCCGGCTGACGGTCCCGCCTTCTTCGTCATCTGCTTCGCCTGCATCCCCACGGTCATCCTGGCGCTTTGGATCGAGGTAAGGTTTGAACCCCCTTACTGGGTACATGTCGTCACGACCCTGCCGTTCCTGTTGCTGACCTGTATTCCGCCCTTGCGACCGTTGAAGGGTTGGCTGGTGGCCAGCCAGTACTTCTACAAGGCCGAGGAGGCCCGTTTCGATACAGCCGCGCCGATCCAGCCGCCTGAAGCTCTGCCTGAAGACAAAACCCGCGCTTGACCCGGCTGTCGTCAGGCTTCTCTGGCGACAGGTCGTGTCACAGCTTGGAGACATTCAAAATGTATGACTGGTTCCCTCTCGTCTTCTTTCCGTTCAAGATCATCGTGTTGGGCACGGGCATGTTCTTCGCCATCAAGTGGCATCACGATGAAGCGAAGAAGGAGAAGGCGAAGAAGAATAACAAAACCAGCGGGCCGTGAAAAACTGGCCGGAGGCTCTCGTTTCTCATGGGCTTCCGGGCAATCGAATGGCCGGCGGGATGGCGGACAGGGCAACGAACTCCAGTGTTGTCGCCCCGTCGTGCCTTGGCGTCGCTTGGTGAACAGCCATCGCGCCTCCGAAGGGGCGCCATCGGCGTGGATGACCTCCGCTACCGCGCTCCCGCCCCAGGCCGGCTACGCTGCCATACCATCCGCCTCCGCGGCACGACCGTTGCGCCGTGCCACCGTCCAGCCGATCAGCGCCCCGGCGAGCAGCACCAGGCCGGCGACCAGGAACGGTGTGCCGGGGAAGGGGAACAGGGCCCCGGCGCCGATCGACGCGGAGTAGAGGGTACCGAAGAAGACCGGTGACAGGATGCCTGCAAGGCTCGCCACGCTCATGTTGGCACCCTGAAGCTGCCCCTGTTCAAATGCCGAGACGCGCTGCGTCATCAGCGACTGGATGGTCGGCATTGCCAGCCCACACAGGGCAGTCGGCACAATGGAAAGCGCGAACCATGTACCGTTCGGCGCCAACCCCATCCAGGCCAGGCCACAGGCGCCGCCGAACAGACCCAGGAACAGCGTTGCACGATCCCCCAGCCGGCCGGCGATGCGGGACACCAGCACCCCCTGCACCGTCATGTCGAGCGTCCCGACCGCCGCCAGCAGAAGGCCGACATCCCGGGCGCTCCAGCCATGCCGGTGCGCCGCATAGAGGACGAAGACGGCTGGGAAGACGTGATGGGCGAAGTGCAGCAGAAAATTGACCAACGCCAGCCCCGACAGTTCCGGATGCGAGCGCAACAGGCGCAGGGAACCGAAGGGGTTGGCCCGGCGCCAGGAAAAGCCCATGCGGTTCTCGGGCGCCAGGGATTCCGGCAGCACGAACAGGCCATAGAGGAAGGTCATGCCGCTCAGCGTCGCCGCGGCCCAGAATGGCGCGCGCGGCGACAGTTCACCCAGCAGGCCGCCAAGCAGCGGGCCAGCAATGAAGCCGGCGCTGAAGGCCGCGCCGACCAAGCCGTAGGCGCGCGCGCGCCGGTCGGGTGCCGTCACGTCGGCCATGTAGGCGAACACGGTGGTGAAGCTGGAGGAGGTGATGCCGGCGATCGCACGCCCGGCGACCAGCCACCACATCGTCGGTGCCACCGCCATCAGCACATAGTCTGCCGCCAGCCCCAAGGCGGACAACAGGATGACCGGCCGCCGCCCGAAACGATCGGACAGCGATCCGATCACCGGTGACGAGAAGAACTGCATCATGGCCCAGAGCGCGATCAGCGCGCCGTTGATGGTGCCGGCCTGGGCATCGGCCCCGGCGAACTCCTCGATCAGCGCCGGCAGAACCGGGATGATGATGCCCATCGCCACGATGTCGAGCGCGGCAGTGACGAGGATGAAGGCCATGGCGGCCTTGCGCGGCCGGAGAACGGAAGACATGCAGGGATCCTGAAACACGAAAGGGCCGGTGTCGGCCGGGCATGACGCTCCGCGCCGGCAAAAGGGCAGGGGGCGGGCGATGAAAGGAGGCGGATCATAGTTGATTTCCCACGCACTGCAAAGCGCATTTATTCCGATATCGGATGTATCGCGGTCACGGCCTCCGGAGAGCCTCTCCGGTTCGGGAGATGCACGTCGCGGCATGCTCCCGACCACAGGGGATGAGATATAAGGTCTGAGGCTGCTTTCGCCGAAAGGACACGCCGATGGCCAAGAACACGATCTGCCTGTGGTACGACAAGGATGCCGAAGATGCCGCCCGCCTCTACGCCGCAACCTTTCCCGACAGTGCCGTCACCGCGGTTCACCGCGCGCCCGCCGATTATCCATCCGGCAAGGCAGGCGACGTGCTGACGGTCGAGTTCACGGTCGCCGGCGTCG
Source organism: Azospirillum picis (assembly GCF_017876115.1). GTDB lineage: Bacteria > Pseudomonadota > Alphaproteobacteria > Azospirillales > Azospirillaceae > Azospirillum > Azospirillum picis. The sequence continues at coordinate 107,453 of NZ_JAGINO010000016.1, read as the reverse complement.
CATGCCTCGGCCTGAACGGTGGCCCGACGTTCAAGCACAACGAATCCTTCTCCTTCCAGATCGCCACCGACGACCAGGAGGAGACCGACCGTTATTGGAACGCCATCGTCGGCAACGGTGGCCAGGAAAGTGCCTGTGGTTGGTGCAAGGACAAATGGGGCGTCTCCTGGCAGATCACGCCGCGTGTGCTGACCGAGGCGCTGGCGATTGGCGGCGCTGAAGCGAGGCGCGCATTCGAGGCCATGATGGGCATGACGAAGATCGACGTGGCCGCGATCGCCGCAGCACGGCGCGGCTGACCGGATCCGAGGGTGAGAGCGGCAAGCCGGGAGTGACGCTGCCGCTCCCCCGGCCGGCGTCACTCCCATGGCACATAAGGATGATTATGGAATTTGCTTTTGCCTTGTTTTCCAAGGCTTTGACCAAGACCCTGCTCCCGCCGCCCCAAACGTTATCGCGCAAGGCGGGGCCTGCCAGCCGGCCGGCGGCCGGTTCGATGACGGCTGGAGCGTCCGCCGAGCGACTCCATAACGGGGATTCTGTCTGTGAAGCCGAGTCTGTGAAATCGAGGGAGCTCAGGCCGCCCATCCCATTTGCGAGTTCCTCGTGGCGGGCATCAGCGGCCGGGCGCGGGCGGGATTGAGGGGACGTCACGGAACTGCTGCTGGATGGCCTCGATGACGCTCATGTCCGTGAGCAGTGCTGCGACGCAGTCCGGATCGAACTTCCTGCCCGCCTGCTCGCGCAGGAAAGCCGCCGCGGCCTCGTTCGTCCACGCTCCCTTGTAGGGACGCACCGAGGTGAGCGCATCGAACACGTCGGCGACCGCGACAATACGGGCTTCCAGTGGAATGGCCTCGCCGGAGAGGCCGTTGGGATAGCCGGAGCCGTCGAACGCCTCATGGTGACAGGCCACCACGTTGCGCAAAATGGCGGCGTGCGGCAAAGCGCCAAGGCCGTGGTCGTGAATCATCGCGTTGATGATGTCCAAGCCCTTGGTGACATGCGTTTTCATGACGCCGAACTCGTCCGGCGTCAGCTTGCCGGGCTTGAGCAGGATGCTGTCCGGGATCGCCACCTTGCCGACATCATGCAGGGGGGCGTACTGGAGCACATACTCGATGAACTCGTCCGAAAGACCGTGCTTCGATGCGATTTTCGCTGCGACGAGCTGGGCGTAGCGGCTCATACGGCTGAGGTGAGCGCCGGTTTCCTCATCGCGGTAGTGGCTGACCTCCAGGGCCGTGTGGACGGCCGCCAGCATGGCGCGTGTGCTGGTCATCTCGGATGCGACAAGCACGCCGATGACCCGCCGGTACGGCATGAGTGCGGACACGATGGATTCCGTGAAGAATCCTTCCTTCCGTGAGTTCAGGAAGAGAAATCCATACAGGCTGCCTTGCCAGTGAATGCGGCTCAGATAGCGTGAGCGGAAGCCCTGCTGGAGCAGCCGGCCGCCTGGGCCGGTGGATCCGGGGACTGAGATGATCGCATTGTCAATCCACGGACGTCCCGTCTCGGCGACGGCCTGCAGAAGAGGATAATCGCCCAGGTTGCCGGAGAGGGGGTCGAGGGGGCGCGGACCGACGTTGCTGTGGGCGAATGTCCGGACCCGCTCCGCCCTGGCATCGTAGGTCACCACGGCGATCCGGTGCAGATGCTCCAGTCCAGGCCATTCGCGGATCTCCTCATGCAACGACTGAAGCCGCTCTTCAAGGCCTCCACTCTGCTCCATCCAAGGATCTTCGCCGAACCCGCAGACGAGACTGCCCACTCTCATGTGCCGCATTTGGTTCAAAGAACACCTCCCGGATGACATAACCTACGAATCAACTATTCGCTGTGACAGCAATGGGTATGACGCGCTATCTTTTCATTACTTAGGCATGAAAGTTTGTCTGAAGACAGTGAAACCCATGAGGCGACCGTCACCTCGAAGGGCATTAGTTGGCGTTGATTTGCGTCAAATCCCTCGACGAATATGGGGGAGATTGAAAGGTGGCAATCTTTTGAACGTCGGAACGTATCGGAGTATGTGGGCGCGGAAATCCTGGAGACCGATGCAAACCACTCATCCCAGTTTCCGGCAGAAATACGCTGCGGTTTCATAAGGAAACGTCACCTCGTCCTTGCCTGCCAGTTCCTGGGTGCCGGCAATGAGGCTTCGAAGCCGGTCGCCCACCCGCGCCTTCTCCTCCGGCGGCAGAGCCGCGATGAAGCTCACCGAAAGGGTCCGGTCGACGATCACCTGCTCCGCCGGTCCGGTATGGCCATGATGGAAATGGCGCTCCTGCAACGGCCCGAAGCCGTCGGCCGGAAACAGGCGCCGCCACTCGCCGCTGTAAAATCTCGGCGTCCCGTTTTCGTAGGGGGCCATGATACCGGTCAGTTCGGCGACCCAGCCGACGCGTTCATCGCGCACGTTCCAGATCAGGCCAAGCATGCCGCCCGGTTTCAGAACCCGGCGCATCTCATCCAACGCGTCACCATTGGCGAACCAGTGGAAAGACTGTGCGCACAGGACGGCGTCGACCGATCCGTCGGCCAGGGGAATGGCCGTCGCCGTTCCCGCCTTCGCCTCGACGCCGGGATTCCGCTCGACCAGTTGATCGAGCATGGCCGCCACCGGCTCCACCGCGACCACGGCGGCACCGGTCCGGACGAGGTAGGTGGTGAACTTCCCGGTGCCGGCACCCAGATCGAGGGCGGTCTTGCCTTTCCCCAGTCCGAGGTCGCCGGCAAGCCAGTCGGCGACCTCCGCCGGGTAGTCGGGACGGCCGCGGACATAGCTTGCGGCCTCGGCCGCAAATCCGTCGGCGGCGGATCGATGAATGCTCGACATCGTGGTGGTCCAATCATCCGGTTCGTCAGGCGTTCGGCGGTCACAGGAGGCCGCACCGCCATGATGCACCGGAGGACGGCCGTTTCAAGCCGCCCGCTCGGATCGTCCGTGCAGGCCATGGGAAAAGGAAAAGGGGCCGCACGTCCTGCGGCCCCTTCCCGTCTGCGTGCCCTGCCCGGCCCGATGGTCAGCCGAAGCGGCCGGTGATGTATTCGGACGTCTTTTCCTTGGTCGGGTTGGTGAAGATTTCTTCGGTGTTCCCGAACTCGATCAGTTCGCCCAGATACATGAAGGCGGTGAAGTTGGAGATGCGGGCCGCCTGCTGCATGTTGTGCGTCACGATCGCGATGCAGTAGTCGGAGCGCAGCTCGTCCACCAGCTCCTCGCACTTGGCGGTGGAGATGGGGTCGAGCGCCGAGGTCGGCTCGTCCAGCAGCAGGACCGACGGCTTCACCGCAATGGCGCGGGCGATGCACAGGCGCTGCTGCTGGCCGCCCGACAGGCTCATGCCGTTCTGGCGCAGCTTGTCCTTCACCTCGTCCCACAGGGCGGCGCGGCGCAGCGAGAATTCGATCCGCTCGTCCATGTCGGCCTTGGACAGTTTCTCGTACAGCCGCACGCCGAAGGCGATGTTGTCGTAGATCGACATCGGGAAGGGTGTCGGCTTCTGGAACACCATGCCGACGCGGGCGCGCAGCAGGTTCAGGTCCTGCTTGGGCGACAGGATGTTGGTGCCGTCCAGCATGACCTCGCCGGTCGCCACCTGCTTGGGATAGAGATCGTACATCCGGTTGAGGATGCGCAGCAGGGTCGACTTGCCGCAGCCCGACGGCCCGATGAAGGCGGTGACCTGACGGTCGTAGAGCGGCAGCGAGATGTTCTTCAGCGCCCGGTAGCCGTCATAGAAGAAGTCCAGGTTGCGGACGCTGATCTTCTCGGGCAGGCCGGCACCGGCGATCGGGCGCTCGCCGCCCGCGAAGGCGGTCGGGGGGATCATGCGGCTGCCGTGGGCGTGGCTGTTGGCGTCCATGTGGGTCATCGTCATGGTTACTTTCTCGTCGTGCCGAGACCGGCCAGCAGCCGGGCGCCGATGTTGAGGAGCAGGATGGTCACCGTGATCAGGAGCGCGCCGCCCCAGGCGAGCTGGCGCCAGTCTTCGTACGGCGACATCGCGTACTGGAAGATGACCACCGGCAGGTTTGCCATCGGCGCGTTCATGTCCGCGCTCCAGAACTGGTTGTTCAGCGCGGTGAACAGCAGCGGCGCCGTCTCGCCGCTGATGCGCGCGATGGCCAGCAGGACGCCGGTGATCATGCCGTTGCGGGCGGCGCGGAAGGCGACCATGGTGATCACCTTCCACTGGGGGGCACCCAGTGCGGCGGCCGCCTCGCGCAGGCTGTTGGGCACCAGCTTCAGCATGTCCTCGGTGGTGCGGACCACGACCGGGATGACGATGACCGCCAGCGCCATCGCGCCGGCCCAGGCCGAGAAATGGCCCATGCGGACGACCATCACCTCGTAGACGAACAGCCCGACCATGATCGACGGGGCGCTGAGCAGCACGTCGTTGATGAAGCGCACCACCTCGGCCAGCTTGGTGTTGCGTCCGAACTCGGCGAGATAGGTGCCGGCCATGACGCCGATCGGCGTTCCGACCAGGGTCGCGACGGTCGTCATGATCACGCTGCCGAAGATCGCGTTCAGCAGGCCGCCCTCCCCGCCCGGCGGCGGCGTGTTCTCGGTGAACAGGGCGATGTTGATCGACGACAGGCCGTTGTAGAGCAGGGTCCACAGGATGGCGACCAGCCAGAACAGGCCGAAGCCGGCGGCGCCCAGCGCCAGGCCCAGCGCCACCTTGTTGGTGATGCGGCGCCGGTGGTAGAGGCCGCCGACGGGTGCGGCGAGCGTGGCGGAATTGGTCATGGTCATGGCCTTACACTCCGGCCTTGCGCTGCAGGCGGAGCAGCATCAGCTTGGCGAGCGACAGGACGGCGAAGGTGATCAGGAACAGGATCAGGCCCAGCGCCACCAGCGACGAGGTGTAGACGTCGCCCACCGCCTCGGTGAACTCGTTGGCGATCGAGGCCGAGATCGTCGTGCCGGGCGCCATGATCGAGGAGCTGATGCGGTGCGCGTTGCCGATGACGAAGGTCACGGCCATCGTCTCGCCCAGCGCGCGGCCCAGCCCCAGCATCACGCCGCCCATCACGCCGGTGCGGGTGTAGGGCAGCACCACGTTCCACACCACCTCCCAGGTGGTGGCGCCCAGCCCGTAGGCCGATTCGCGCACCATCGGCGGCACCGTCTCGAAGACGTCGCGGGTGATCGAGGTGATGAAGGGCAGGACCATGATGCCGAGGATCAGGCCGGCGGTCAGGATGCCGATGCCGTAGGGCGGTCCCATGAACAGGTTGCCGAGGCCGGGGATCTGGCCCAGCGTGCTGATCAGGAAGGGCTGCACCGTCGACTGCATGAAGGGGGCGAAGACGAACAGGCCCCAGATGCCGTAGATGATGCTGGGAATGCCGGCGAGCAGCTCGATGGCGACGCCGAGCGGGCGCTTCAGCCAGGCGGGGCACATCTCGGTGATGAAGAGGGCGATGCCGAAGCTGACCGGGATGCCGACGGCCATCGCGATGATGGAGGTGACCAGCGTGCCGTAGATCGGGGCGAGCGCGCCGAAATTCTCCGACACCGGGTTCCAGACCTCGGTGGCGACGAAACCGAAGCCGAACGCACGCAAGGCCGGAAGCGCGCCGTCGATCAGTGAAACCGTGACGCCGCCCAGGATCAGCAGGACGAGCAGCGCGAATGCAAGGGTGGCGTTGCGGAAGGCCGCGTCCTGCAGGCGCTGGCGGCGGGCCCGTCGGGTGGTGGAGGCTTGTTCGGTCAAGGCTAGCGCGATCTCGGTCATGGCCGCTCCGTGAGACGAGCGGCGGGGAAGGCTACCCCCCTTCCCCGCCGGCGGATCAGGTCCCCGGATGCGGCCGCACCCGGGAACGGGGTGGCCCGATTACTTGGCGGACGCGGTCCAGACCGGCTTGCCGTCGGCCTGGATCTGCTGCGACCAGGTCTTCTGAACCATCTCGACGACCTTTTCCGGCATCGGGACGTAGTCAAGCTCGGAGGCCATCTTGCCGCCGTTCTTGTAGGCCCAGGAGAAGAACTTCAGGGCTTCGGCCGAAGCGGCGGTGTCCTGCGGGTTCTTGTACATCAGGATGAAGCTGGCGCCGGTGATCGGCCAGCTCTCGGCACCCGGCTCGTCCGTCAGGATGACGTAGTAGCCCTGGCTGTTGGCCCAGTCGGCATTGGCCGCGGCGGCCTGGAACGCCTCGATCTTCGGCGAGACGGTCTTGCCGTCCTTGTTCTGCAGGTCGAGGTAGGTGATGTTGTTCTGCTTGGCGTAGGCGTATTCGACGTAGCCGATCGAGCCATCCGTCTGCTTGACCATGTTGGCAACGCCCTCGTTGCCCTTGGCACCGATGCCGGCCGGCCACTGGACAGAGGTGTTGGCGCCGATCTGGGTCTTGAACTTAGGGCTGGTCTTCGACAGGTAGTCGGTGAACAGGAAGTTCGTGCCCGACCCGTCGGAGCGGTAGACCGGGGCGATGGCGGTGTTCGGCAGGTTGACGTTCTGGTTCAGCGCCTTGATCTGCGGGTCGTTCCACTTGGTGACCTCGCCCATGTAGATGTTGGCGAGAACCGTGCCCGACAGCTTGACCTCGCCCGGCTTGATGCCCTTCAGGTTCACCACCGGGACGACGCCGCCCATGATCATTGGGAACTGGATCAGGCCGGCCTGCTCCAGCTCCTCCGGCTTCAGCGGCATGTCCGACGCGCCGAAGGTCACGGTCTTGGCCTTGATCTGCTTGATGCCGCCGCCCGAACCGATCGACTGGTAGTTCAGGCCGATGCCGGTCTCCTTCTTGTAGGCGTCGGCCCACTTGGCATAGATCGGGTAGGGGAAGGTGGCGCCGGCGCCGGAGATGTCGGCGGCCGAGGCGACCGACACCGAGGCGACCGACACGGACAGGACGGCCAGGGCACCGAAGGCGGCGCAGCGAGCGAACGCCGAAGTCATCGTTTTCACGGCAAGAAACTCCCGATAGGTTTGGACGTTGTCGTCGGGTTTGATGAGTGCCCGGCCTGGGCCGGACGGCGCGACCCGCCTTCTCCGTCGCGGTGACCATAGCCACCGCCGGTGACGGGTTTGTTTTGTTTACGTGTCAGTTTTATGAAACCGACCCACCCTGCTCACGCCTGCACGCTCAGCGTGCAGCACGGATTTCCTGAAGGAAGAGATTGACCGCCGACCCGAGGCTGGTCGCCTCGTGAGACAGGCCTTCGGCGACCTGCAGCACGTCCCCGGCCTGGGCTCGCACCTTGGCCGCGGCCTCCGACAGGCCGGCGACATGGTCCGACGCCGCCTGCGTTCCGACCGCGACCCGGTGCGTGCTGTCGACGATGCTCGACGTGATGGTCGCCTGCTCCTCCACCGCCGCGGCAATGGCCGAGGCGTTCGATTCGATGCGCTGGACGCTGCCGGTCATGGTGGCGACGACATCGGCGGTCTGGCGGCTGGCGCTTTGCGTCGCGGCGATCTGCCGGGCGATCTCGGAGGTTGCCTGGGCGGTCTGGCCGGCCAGCGCCTTGACCTCGCCAGCCACCACGGCGAAGCCTTTTCCCGCCTCGCCGGCTCGGGCCGCCTCGATGGTGGCGTTCAGCGCCAGCAGGTTGGTCTGGCCGGCGATCTCGTCGATCAGCCCGACCACGGCCCCGATCTCGCCGGCGGTCGCCGAAAGGCCGGCCACCGTCGCCTTCACCTGTTCGGCGCCGGCCGCGGTGTCGCCGATGATGCGGGCCGACTCGCCGGTGCGGCGGCTGATCTCGGTAATGGACTGGGAAATCTCCGCCGCGGCGGTCGCCACCTGCTGGATGCCGGCCGCCATCTCGCCCGAGAGCTGCATCGCAGCGTCAGCGCGCTCGTTGGCGTTGGCCGCGATGTCGGTCAGCGACCGGGCCCGTGCCGCCATCACGCGGGCCGCCTCGGCCAGCGTCTCCACGCTGCTCAGCACGTTGCGCTCGAACTGGTCGGCGATCTCCAGCATGCTGGTGCGGCGGGCCGACGCGGCGTTGCGCCGCTCCACCTCGACCTTCTCGCGCGCCTCGTCCATCGAGCGGGCGTTGGCGATGAAGACGTCGAGGGCCGCCGCCATGTCGGTGATCTCGTCGTTGCCGACGGCCTTAAGGTCCACCGCGAGGTCTCCGGCGGCAACCCGGCGCATGGCCGCGGCCAGCGCCTCCATCCGGCCGACCACGCGGCGCCCGACATAGAGGGTGACGATCAGGCCGGCCAGCAGCACGCCGGAACTGGCCAGCAGGATCTGGACGTCGTTGGTGCGCTCGAGCGCGGCGTGGGCCGCCGCGGCGCCCTCGACGGTGGCATGCTCGGCCGACTGGACCAGTTCGTCGACCATGGCGGTCAAGGCGGCGCCGGTGCGGCGATTGCCGTCGATCAGGCTGGCGTTCTCGGCATAGGCCGCCAGCTCGCCGCCGCGCAGCGCCAGGATGCCGTCGTCGCCGAACCCTGCCGCGAGCAGCGCCGCCGCCAGGGTGGGGACCGCATCGCCGAGATCGCCACCCGCCTCGCCCAAGGTCTTGCGCATCCCCTCCGCGAGCGGGTCGAGCGTGCGGCGGAGTGCCGCCAGCCGAGCGGGGGTTTCCGCGTTGCCGGCTTCCGCCAGCTTTCCCGCCAGCAGGTTGGCATCGGCCATCAGGCCGCTCAGGATGGTGTAGCGCTGCTGCGCCGCCGGCACGACGCTGGTCGACAGGTCCTGCATGCGCGTCTCGATGGCGCCGCCGGCCTCGGCGATGCGGCTGCGCGAGTTCAGCATCAGCGGCAGCATGCGGGTGCTGGCGTCGCGGTCGAGCCGGACGATGTCGTCGACGCTGGCCGCCAGCCCGTTGGCGATCGCGCGGGCTTCCGCCTGCGGGACGGTCGGGTCGAGCTGGCGCACGCGGCGCATGTAGACGTTCTGCTCGCCATCGCCGCCATAGGCCGCAAGCTCGTTCATCGCCGCGATCACCGGGGCCGCGGCCTCGCTCCGGGCGAGCGGGCGCAGCGCCCCCTGCAGGTCGGATGCCGCCGAGTCGAAGTCGGTCGACAGCGACATCACCTTGGAACGGTCGGTCTCGAAGGCGCCGATCAACAGCGACTTGGTCAGCGCCGAGGCGGCCCCGCGCAACTGGAACAGCGGGATGACGGTCTGGCCGAGTTCACCGCCGATGGCGGCGGAGGATTGGGACGTCGCCTCGACCATGGCGGCGATGGCGTTGGCCAACTGCTCGCGCGAGGCCTGCATGTCAGGTCTCAGGGCGGCAAGCAGCCGGGCATGGATCTCGCTCAGCTCGGCCAGCCGGGCGCTGCGCCGCTCCTGAAGCGCCAGGCGGCGGCCGGTGGCCGCCCCCAGCGCGTCGACGGTGCCGAGCAGCGAGCGCGCGGTTGTCGTCAGCTCCGCGATCCGGGCGGCGCCCGCGGCTTCCGGAACGGCATAGCCGCCGGCAAGCCTGGCGAGTTGCGCGTCCAGCCCGGTGCGTTGCGCGTCGGCCTCGCCGCGAAGCCGGGCGAGATCCGCGTCGGACGAGGCCGCATCGATCAGCGGCCCGATCGCCAGCACCCGGGCGGTGGTGGTGGCCAGCCCGTGCGCGGCGCTCAGCACCGGAACCTGCGTGCCGGTGATGTCGGCGACATGGTCCTTGACCGCCCCGTAGGACATCCAGCCGACCACGGCGGCGATGCAGGGCAGGGCCGCCACGGTACCGAAGGCGATCAGCATCTTCGACTTGATGCCGGACCGCCGGCGCGGGTCGATGCGCTCTGCCATGTGGGCCACCCGTGGCTGAAGGTTCGCGGAACCGGCCTTGCGGTTCTCCGCATGCCGGCCACGCCATGGGTAGCGCCTCTGTTTGCATGAATCGGTGACGGTTCGATGAAGTTTTCGCGACGCACAATCGAAGCGATGTCGCGCGTGGCGGAGCATGGGCATCGCAGGGAGATGCGCGGCCGCTCATGGTGAATGAAATGTAAATGCAGCCGACGGCGACTTGGTCCCCGCCCCAGGGAATTTCAGCCGCGGATTGCTTGCCGTTCGGGATATTTGTGCTTCGGAAGACGGTCCGGGGCCTGCCTGGACTTCACCTTTCCTCTAAGCCGAGCGCACTATAGTCACGCGAGGCACTGCGGCACAGCCGGCCCGGGAACTGGCCGGCTGTGCCGGAAGGCTTTGAAGGCCGCTCCCGGAAAACCAGCCCCGGACCTTACGCCGGCGGCGCCGTCGCGCGGACGCTGTCGCGGTCCGCCGCCGCTTCGTGCCATGCGGCAAGCGCCGGCCGTCCGGCGCGCCAATCCTCGTGCCCGAAGCGGAAATCGAGGTAGCCAAGCGCCACCAGCACCGACAGCGTGCCGATGGTCAGGTCGCCGTCCAGGCTCGGCGCTTCGGATTCCAGCAGGTCGAGTGCACGGGCGACCGCGCGGCGCTGGCGCTCCATCCAGGTGGCGGACTTCTCCCCGTCAGGACGCTGCGCCTCCAGCCGGCGCAGGATCGCCGCGTCGCAGATGCCGTCGGCAACCGCCTGGAGGCGCAGCGCCGCCCAGCGGGCCGGGCCGGCGGGTGGCAGCAGCGGCGGCCGATCTCCCAGCGAATCGAGATACTCGACGATCACCGGGCTGTCGAACAGCGTGGTTCCCGTCTCCAGCGTCAGGGCCGGGACCTTCCCCAGGGGATTGTCCTCCGGCAGGTCGGTGTCCGCCGACCAGGGATCGGTGGGAACCCGTTCCACCAGATCCGCCAACCCACGTTCGATCACCACCATCATCACTTTGCGCACATAGGGCGAAGTGGCGCTCCAGCGCAGCTTCATCATCGGCTTTTCCTTCCTGTGGATCGCGAGTGTCGGCGGGGTTGGGTGGTCCTCACCCGCGGAAATGGTCCTTGCGGCGGCGCAGTTCGGCGAATACCTCCACCGCCGGGACGCCGGCCATCCCGACCGCCGCCTGCACGGCGGGATCGTCGGCGCGCAGGAACGGGTTGGTGCGGCGTTCCAGCCCGATCGTGGTGGGAATGGTCGGCTGGCCGCGGTCCCGCAATGCCGTGACCTCATCCATTCTCTCGCGCAGGGCGCCGTTGTCGGGGTCGACCGTCAATGCGAAACGGCCGTTGGACAGGGTGTATTCATGCCCGCAATAGATCCGCGTCGACGGCGAGAGGGCGCGCAGGTCCTGCAGGGACTGCCACATCTGGGCCGGGGTTCCCTCGAAGAGGCGGCCGCAGCCCAGCGAGAACAGGGTATCGCCGCAAAACAGCGACTCGGCTCCCTCGAACCAGAAGGCGATGTGGCCGCTGGTATGGCCGGGCACCGCCATCACGCGCGCCGTCTGTTCGCCGAACATGGTTCGGTCGCCGTCGCCGAGCGCGACGTCGAGATCGGGGATGCGGTGCGCGTCGGCCCGGGCACCGATCACCGTGGCACGATACCGCGCCTTCAGTTCCGCGGCGCCGCCGATATGGTCGTCGTGGTGGTGGGTGAGCAGGATGTGGGTCAGCGTCCAGCCGCGACGCTCCAACGCTGCCTGAACCGGGCCTGCCTCTCCCGGATCGACCACGCCGACCTTGCCGGATGCCGCGTCGCGCAGCACATAGATATAGTTGTCGGCGAAAGCCGGAACGAGAATGACCTCCACGGCAGCGGACTCCCCTGCTGTTGCGATACGAAACCCGTGTTACGCTGGGATACCATGTACACCGATATCGTCGATCTGAGGGAGTTCTACGAGTCCGGATTGGGCAGGACCGCCCAGCGGATGATCCGTCGCCGCATCCGCCAGATCTGGCCGGACCTGCGCGACCAGATCGTCCTCGGCGTCGGCTTCACCACGCCGTACCTGCGCCCCTTCATCGGCGAAGCCGACCGCGTGATGGCGGTGATGCCGGCCAGCCAGGGCGTCAGCTTCTGGCCGGTGGAAGGGCCGGGCATGGTGGCCCTCGGCGACGAGGCGGACCTTCCCTTCGGCGACAACACCATCGACCGCGTGCTGCTGGTCCATGGCCTGGAGGGCACAGAGCAGCTCCGCCCGATGATGCGGGAAATCTGGCGGGTCCTGGCCGGTGGCGGCAGGGTCCTGGCGGTGGTGCCCAACCGCCGCGGCCTGTGGGCACGCGCCGACTGGACGCCGTTCGGCCACGGCTTTCCCTATTCGGCCTCGCAACTGAAGCAGGTTCTGCGCGACACCATGTTCGTGCCGGAGCGCACCGGCCACGCCCTGTTCATCCCCCCGCTCCGCTCGCACTTCCTGCAGAAGACCGCACCGGCGTGGGAGGAGGTCGGCGGGCGCTGGTTCAAGGCGTTCGCCGGCGTGACGATGATCGAGGCATCCAAGCAGATCTTCGCCGGGGTGTCGCGCCGCGCCGCGCAGCAACCGGTCAAGCGGCGGCTGATCGTGCCGCTGCCGGGCGGTGTAGCGCCCGCCGCGCGCAGCAGCAACGCCCGCACCGGCGGCGAGCCGCCGAACACCCAGTCCTGTCCGCCGGTCTGAGCGCAGCACCGCCGGGCAAGCGGCGGCCGGTCGACGCACCCGCTTGCCCCGTACCGGCAGGCTGATACCTTGCGCGACGGACACGATCACGGGGTTGAAAGAATGACGCAGCCTGCCGTCCTGATCCTTCCGGGCTTGGGCAATTCCGGACCCGAGCACTGGCAGAGCTGGCTTCAGGACCGTCTGCCGGCACTGTCCCGCGTGCAGTTCGGGAACTGGGATGCGCCGGCCCTGGAAGACTGGTCGTCTCGTTTGGACGAGGCGGTCCGGGCGGCTCCCGGCCAGGTGGTCCTGGTCGCCCACAGCCTGGCCTGCATCCTGGTCGCGCATTGGGCCGCCACGGCGACGGATGCGACGACCGGCAAGGTTGCGGCCGCCCTCCTGGTCGCCCCGCCCGATGTCGAATCGCCCGACCACACCCCACCGGAGGTGCACGGCTTCGCCCCGGTGCCGACCGCCCCCCTGCCCTTCCCGGCCCTGGTCGTCGGCAGCCGCAACGATCCCTACTGCCCCGCGGCGCGGGCCTGCGCCTTCGCGGCGCTGTGGGGTGCCGACTTCATCGACGCCGGCGATGCCGGCCACATCAACCCCGCCAGCGGCCATGGTCCCTGGCCGATGGGCGAGGCCCTGGTGAAGGAACTGGCGGCGTCGCTCTGACGGGCCACCGGCAACATCCTCTGCTGCGGCATCCTCTCCTGGCGCATCCTCTCTTGCCGCTCCGGAGGATCGGTGCGAGAGAAGGGCCGTCGTCGCGCTCCATCGGATCGGAACCCATGGCATCGGCCCCCCTGACCGACACCTCCACCGGCACCTCCACTGGCAACTCCACTGGCACTCCCATCGTCGAGGCCGCGCCGGCCAAGCTGAATCTCTACCTTCATGTCACCGGACGGCGTGCCGACGGCTATCATGAACTCGACAGCCTCGTCGCCTTCGCCGAGTTCGGCGATACCATCACGCTTGCTCCGGGAGCGGCCCGGGTGGCGCTGCGCGGCGCCGGGCTGCCGCAGCCGGGGCCGCGACTGACGATCTCCGGCCCCTTCGGCACGGCGCTGATGGGGGAGAATCCGGCGACCAACCTCGTGATCCGTGCCGCTCATGCCCTGGCCCGGCGCCTCGGACGGGAGGCGGACGTGATGATCGCCCTGTCCAAGGCGCTGCCGGTCGCCTCCGGCATCGGCGGCGGCTCGGCGGACGCGGCGGCCTGCCTACGGGCGCTGGCGCGGCTGTGGGGGGTGCCGGCCGACGACCCGTCACTATTCGCGGTCGCCGCCGGGCTGGGCGCCGACGTGCCGGTCTGCGTCGCCGGCCGGAGCTGCTACTTCGGCGGCATCGGCGATCTCCTGGACGAGGCGCCCGAGCTGCCGGAAACCCATGTCGTGCTCGCCAATCCCGGCGTGCCGGTCCCCACGCCGGCCGTGTTCAAGGCGCGGGCGGCGAGCGGCGCCGGCTTCTCTGCCCCAGCCCGCTTCTCCAGCCGGCCGACCGACGCCGCCGGCCTCGCCGCCCGTCTCGCCGAGCGCGGCAACGACCTGACCGCCCCGGCGCTGACCGTCGCGCCGGTGATCGCCGACGTGCTGGCGGCGCTGGAGCGCAGCGCCGGCTGCCTGCTGGCCCGCCTGTCCGGCAGCGGTGCCACCGCCTTCGGGCTCTACGCAACGGCGGTGGCCGCCGAGGCCGCAGCAGCGGCCATCGCGGCGGCCGAACCGCGCTGGTGGGTCAGGGCGACGCGCCTGCGTCCCGCGCCCGCCGACGCGCCGGCGCTGCCCCGTGGCATCACACCCGATGCCACGGCAGCGCTGCCGCCGCCGGCCGCGCCCTTCCCCGATACCGGAGGATGGGGCGTGGGCTAGAGTGTGATCGTTTCAAGCGGTATCGCTTGAAACGTGAATCACACGGAAGACCAAAAACTAAGAGTCTGTCTGGTGCCTCAAAAAGCACCAGATGGACTCTAAGGCGCGGCGGGGCGGTCGCCATTCAGGCCCGCATGTAGCCCCAGCCGGCCGCCTGCGCCTCGGCGATGTCGAGCACGCCGGCGGCGACCACCGTCAGGCCGCCGGCACTGCGGCCGAGCCTGCCCAGCGTGTTGCCGCAAACCCGCAGCAGCCCATCGGTGTCGCCGTCGGGGGTGTCGAGCGCCGCCGCGACCGCGCCGGCATTGACGACGATCCGCACCTCGGCGTCCGGCCGTGCCTTCAACAGGTTGCGGGCGTTGTTGCGAGCCCGTTCCAGCGCCGCCGGGGTCGGCGCGTGGATGACCAGCCGCAGGGGCATGCGACCGGTGCCGGTATCGTCGCTCATGGCTGTCACTTTCCGCTCGCGGCGTCGTGGAAGGAAAGGTCGAACAGTCCGTCGACATTGACGGAGTCGGTGATCTGGCCCAGCGTCTGCTGGAACGCCTGCATCTGCTTGGTGGAGTCCAGGATGGCACGCGGGTCGTCGACGAAGGTCGTCGCGTCGGACGTCAGGGCCTTCAGCATCACCTCCTGTTCGACCAGCCCCTTGCCGATGGCGGCCGTCACCAGCTCCGCGGTACGCCCCGGATCGGACTTGGCGAAGGCTGTGGCGCGGATGTGCAGCTTGACCAGCTCCTGGACGGCGGCCCGGTTGTTGGCGATGGCATCCTCGGTCACCGCCAGCACCGCCCCCGGCTGCCTGGGGAACATCGTGCCGGCCTTGGCGACGATCGCCGCATCCGGCAGGCGGTCCTGCACCAGGGTCAGCGTCGGCTCCAGGATCGAAGCGCCGTCGACGGCACCCGTCAGCAGCGCCTGCTGCAGCGGCTGCTCGCCCATCCCGACGATCTCGATGTCGTCAGGGGCGATGCGGGCGATTTCCTGCATCCAGTACCGCAGCACAGTGTCGGGGACCGAGCCGGACGGCAGCGAGCCGATCTTGGCCGGCCGCCCGTTGGCGGCACGGAACGCCTTGAACCCGACGGCCGGGGCGGCGGCGCCGGTGATCGCCTTCACCAGCGGACCGCGGCCGATCAGCGCCACCTGATCGATGACGTTGGCGGCCACCACCTTCAGCTTCACCCCTTTCGAGCGCGCAATCATCGCCGGGCCGATGCCGACATAGGCGACGTCCAGCGTGCCGGAGGCCAACCCCTGGATCATCGCCGGTCCCGACTGGAAGCTGGTGGTCCGCAGGTCGAGGCCGGCATCCTTCGCCCAGCCCTCACCCATCAGCACATAGAGCTGCGTCATCGGAATGATGGGAATGTAGCCGACGCGCAGTGCGGTGGCGCCCAGGGCCGGCCGGGCCAGCGACAGAGCCACGGCTGGCGGCAGCGCCAGGGCAGCGGCGCCGGCGGCGGATGCCAGGATCTGTCGGCGGGTCAGGATGGGGCGGTGCTTCGGCGGCGTGGTCGGCGGCATGTGCGTGTCTCCCTTTGGCGCGCAGCGTAGAGCGCGCCGCCGGAAAACTCAATTCACGCGATGCGGCGCAAGCCGCGTCGAAGAACAACAATAATTTCTTGCTGGATTATTCCGCGGCCTGGATCCGGCGCACCGGACGCACCAGCCACAGGTTGAGAGCGAGGCTGACCAGCGCCGCGCCGCCGATCACCGCGGCCATCGGCATGGCGGTGCCGTCGGCCATCACGCCGACCACCCAGCCCGACAACGCGCCGCTGCTGAACTGCAGCATCCCTGCAAGTGCCGAGGCGGTGCCGGCGATCTGCGGGAAGGACTGCAAGGCCCCGGCCATGGAGTTGGCGAAGCAGAAGCCCGTCAGCGCCATGAACAGGAACAGGCAGCCGACCAGCCCCCACAAGCCGCCCCAGCCGCCGGACACGCAGGCGACCAGCAGGATGCCGCTGGCCGCCGACAGCCAGACCCCCATCCGCAGCATCACGTCCGACCCGAACCGCATCACGGCCCGGCTGTTGATGGTGTTGATGATGATCATGCCGACGATGTTGAGGCCGAAGAGGAAGCCGTAATTCTCCGGCCTCACCCCGAACAGGTCGATGTAGACGAAGGGCGAGCCGGAGATGAAGGCGAACATGCCGGCATAGATGAAGGACGACCCCACCGCATAGCCGAGATAGCGGCGATCGGTCAGCAGCGTGCGGTAGGAGCCCAGCAGCACCATCGGCCGCAGGCTTCCGCGGCGCGCCGGCGGATGGGTCTCCGGCAGCGAGGCGAGCGCCAGCAGGGCGATGAGCCCGAAGGCGGCCTGCGCCCAGAAGATCCAGCGCCAGTTCGCCCAGATCAGGATCTGGCCGCCGATCAGCGGCGCGATGATCGGTGCCGCTCCCATCACCAGCATCATCATCGACAGCACGCTGGCCGCGCGGTCGCGCTGGAACACGTCGCGGATCATCGCGCGGACCAGCACGGGACCGGCGCAGGCGCCCACCGCCTGGACGAACCGCCATGCCGCCAGATGGGTGATGTCGGTGGTCAGCGAGCAGCCGACGCAGCCGACGGCATAGAGCAGGATGCCGGTCGCCACCGGCAACCGCCGGCCGAACCGGTCGCCAAGCGCCCCCCACAGGAGCTGCCCCAGCCCGAAGCCCAGGAAGAAGGCGGACAGGGTCCATTGCACCTGATCCTGCGGCACATGCAGGTCGCGGCCGATCGCCGGCATGCCGGGCAGATACATGTCGGTCCCCATCGGGCCGAACGACATCAGCACGCCCAGCGCGGCGATGAAGAAGGGGCTTTCGGCAGGCGAACGGGAACGGACGGCGGCAAGGCGCGCGAGCATCAGGGAATCCGCATGACTGGAAATCGGGGGAACGGCCGGACAGAGTCCGCAGCCTTTAAGCTGCTCGGTCCGCCGCCTGCGGCAAAGTCACGTCTTGACATGGCTGCCCTGACCGGTGCGCGCCATGCAACAAGCCGAACAGTCCGTGACCGCGCCGTTCCGCGGCGGGCAATCCGTTGCAGCGCAACAAAATTCTGGCCCGATCGGAGCCCGCGTGCCAACAATAGGCCTGTCACGTCGGGTTCCTTCAAGGCCGGGCAACGCCATGCCGAACCAGTCACGCCGGTCGCTTCTGCTGCTCGGTGCCGCCGGTGCCACACTGACCGCCTTTCCGGCCCGCTCACGCGCAGACACGATCCGGCCGGCGCTGCTCTATGCCGCCGGCCAGAAGTTCGACAAGAGCTTCAACGAAGGCGCGTTTTCCGGCGGCGAGCGGCTGAAGGCGGCGACCGGCATCCCGGTCATGGAGTTCCTCCCCTCCAGCCCGGTGCAGTTCGAACAGGGCATGGCGGCACTTCTGCGCCGCGGCGCGACCGACATCGTGGCCATCGGCTTCTATTACGCGGCAGCCTTGGCCCGTCTGGCGCCGGCACACCCGTCGGTCCGCTTCACCCTGATCGATGCCTTGGCGGACGGGCCGAACATCCGCTCCGTCACCTTCAAGGAGCAGGAGGGATCCTTCCTGGTCGGGGTGCTGGCGGCGCTGGCGTCGAAGACCGGGACCGTCGGCTTCATCGGCGCCCTCGACATCCCGCTGATCCGCAAGTTTTCCGCCGGATTCGACCAGGGCGTCCGCCACGCCCGTCCCGATGCGAAGCTCCTGGTCAATTTCGTCGGCACCACGCCGGATGCCTTCAACGACCCGACAACCGGCGCCGAGGTGGCACGCAGCCAGTTCCAGCGCGGTGCCGATGTCGTGTTCGCCGGAGCCGGCGTGTCGAACTTCGGCATCTTCGCCGCGGCGCACGAGGCTGGACGGTTGGCCATCGGCGTCGACAGCAACCAGAACTACCTGTACCCGGGCACGATCCTGACCTCGATGCTGAAGCGTGTCGACCTCGCGGTGGAATCGAGCTTCCAGGCGGCGCGCCAGGGCGGATGGACTGCCGGCATGATGGCCCTCGGCCTGGCCGATGGCGGGATGGACTATGCGGTCGACGAGAACAACCGCGCCCTGCTGACCCCCGCCATGGTCGACGCGGCGGAGGCTGCCCGCCGCGGCATCGTCTCCGGGCGCATCCCGGTGACCGACGGGTCGTGAGGGACCGGTGACCGGGCAACCCTGCGGGCCGGCGGACGGTCCATCCCCGAGGAACCGCTCACGAACCGCAGCCGCAGGATACAGCCGCGCCCCGGCACCGCCTCAGCCTATGCCGTCGCTCCGCAAGGCTGCCAGCCGCGGGCCGCGGACAGGTCGGCGCCCTTCAGGGTGGAGAAGCTGGTCTTGATCGCCGTCAGGTCGGTGCCGTGCAGCAGCACGCCGGCCAGGCTGGCATCGCGCAGGTCGGCCCCGTTGAGGCGCGCCCTGGCGAAGCTGGTCGGCCAAAGCCGGCTGCCGTCGCCGCTGAGATCCACCTTGCGCAGCTTGGCCCGCCACAGCTTGGCGCCCGCCAGGTTCGCCCCCTCCAGGTTGCAGCCGGACAGGTCGGCGCTGGTGAAGTCCGCATCGCGCAGGTCGCTGTAGGACAGGTCTGCCATCATCAGCTTGGCGCCGGAAAAATCGGCGCCGCGCAGGCCGCAGAAGCGCATGACCGCCCCGCACAGGAGCTGGTTGGCGAAATTGTAGCCGCGCAGGTCGATGCGCTGCAGCTCGACCCGCTCGCCGCCCTTGCCCAGCTTGTCCACCCAGATCTGGTGGCCGGCGATCAGGTCCGACATCCGCGCGGCGGTGGTGGTCATGCCGGTGCCGTCGACATCGACGCCCTGGCGCTCCAGCGCGATGCGCAACTCGTCGCCGAGGCGGGCGCCGCACATCAGGACGCCGTCAAGCGTCGCCTTGCGCATGGTCGCCCCCGTCAGGTCCGCACCGATCAGGATCGCTCCGCTGAGATCGCTCCCGGTCAAATCGGCGCCCGACAGGTCGCTGCCGGAGAAGTCGCACTGCGCCATCCGGCAATCGGTGAGGATCGCCCCCGACAGGCTGCAGCCGACGAAGGTCGTGGCGCCGTCGGCGTTCCCGGCGGCGCGGAACTCCCCGGCCTCCAGCACCAGCCCGCGACGCAGGTCGGCACCCTGCAGGTTGGCGCTCTGCAGCCGGGCGCCGTCCACCCGGGCACCGCGCAGGTCGGCATGCTGCAACTGGGCGCCGGTCAGGTCGGCTCCCGCCAGATTGGCACCGTAAAGGTCGGCCTTCGACAGCATGGTGCCGACCAGCCGCGCCTTCGCGAGGCTGGCGCCGGTCAGCTTCGCCCCCGTCAGGTTGATGCGGCTGAGCCCGAGCCCGCCCAGGTCGTAGAAGCTGAGATTGGCGCGCCGCCCGCGCCCAGCCGGGTCGCGCAGGAGCCATTGCTGGTGCCGCACCAGGGCGTCGCGAACCGCGCGAAGGTAGCGTTCTTCCATCATGCGGCGCGTCTCTGCCCCGGACCGGTTGCCCCAGACTGTCAGCGCTGCGGATTTTACCGGAACGGGCCGGAATCCGGAAGCGGCCGCCCCACCGCTCCGCAAGATTCTTTTGGCAGACCGTACGTTCGGTACGCCGCGGCGGCAGCGATCCATCACAGGATCGTGATCCGCGGCGGCGGCGCCTTGGGCAAGCGCCATCGCCGACCAATATAGTCGGGTACATCACGGGACATCAGAGAGGGAGACCGACGGCATGGCCGACTCGGACAAGACGGAACAGGACTGGAAATGCTGCCTGAGCCCGACGCAGTACCGCGTGCTGCGCGAGCATGCGACCGAATATCCGGGTTCCAGCCCGCTCAACGATGAAAAGCGGCAGGGAACCTACGTGTGCGCCGGCTGCGGACAGCCGCTCTATGCCAGCGACACCAAATACGAGAGCGGGTCGGGCTGGCCCAGCTTCTGGGATCCGCTGCCCGGAGCGGTGGAAACCTCCACCGACTACAAACTGGCCTATCCGCGCACCGAGGTGCATTGCGCCCGCTGCCACGGCCATCTCGGCCATGTCTTCGACGACGGGCCGCGGCCGACCGGCAAGCGTTTCTGCATGAACGGCGTCGCCATGACCTTCGTCCCGGCGGCCGGCGAGGAAAAGACCGGCTGATCCGCTAGGACTATGACCGGGTGCGCCGTCCTGGCCATCCGGTCATGGCCTCCTCCGAAAATAGGCGCAATCCCGGGGGATTCGCCGAGAAACCGCATCCTTCCGAACACGCGCGATGGTATGATTTTCCCCATGCGGCTGGTTGCCGCGGGCTGTCGCAGCCGTCCCCCGCCCATGGCACGATGGGGACGACCGGGCGTCTGGCGCCGGCGCGGGATTGTGGGGGAGGGCGAATGGTCATTTCCGCCGAGTTCCTGGGGATGCTGCTCCTCATCACCAGCGCCGCGGCGCTCGGACTGTCGATCGTCGTCGACGTCGGCCGCGTCAGCGCCGAGAAGACGCGCGAGGCGATGAACCAGCGCCTGTATGACAAGAAGCGCAATGCACTGGCCGAATGGCGGCAGAAGACGGAACGCAAGCGCGCCGACCTGACGGCGCTGCAGGCCCGCCTGACCGAGTTCACCGGCCGGCGTCAGAAGGCGCAGACCGAACTGAGGGCGCTGGAACTCTCCAAGATCGAACTGGTCCACGAGCTGGGCGATCCGGACTCCAACGGCGACGTCTATTGGTCCCAGCTCGGGGTCGGTCCCAACTTCAACGAGCTGGACCGCAAGGACATCATCTTTTCCCGCCAGATCTGGGAATACCGGAACGTGGCGCACATCATCGCGCCCTCGGCCGACCAGGCGCACGGCGCGGTGCGTGCCAGCTTCGGCACGCGCAACGGGCTGATCTGCTCGCCGGTGGTGCCGCTGGCCCTGGCTCCCGACCCCGAAGCCGAGGCGGCAGTGGCATGATGGGGCCGGCATGACGGGGATGATGCTCTATTTCGCGTTGGGCCTGATGGTGCTGACCGTCCTGTCCAACCGCTACTGGCGCAGGCAGCTCGTGCTCACCCGCGCCGCCATGTCCAAGCTGAAGGACAAGGTGGAGGAGGTGACGGCGGACGTCGCAGAGGTCGCGGCCGACCATGGGCAACTCATCCAGGCCCAGGCGGAGCTGGAACGGCGGGTGCAGAAGGCGGAAAGCGACCTCCAGGCCGCGGTCCTGGAACTCGACCAGAAGAAGGCCGCGCCGCTCGACCGCTACTTCGTGTTCGACCGCAACGAGCCGCGCCCCGGCCGTTTCTGGGAGGTGGCGGTGCGCTACAGCCCGGGCGGCGTCAGCTTCGCCGACCAGCGCGGCTATCGCGGCTGGACGGGCATCCGCCGCTACCTGCTGACCGCCGATGGGGAGCGCGACGCGCGCGAACGGGTGTCCGCCCGCTATCCGCGCAAGGCCGGGTTCGAGATCCTGGAGGTGGCCGGGTGCCGCCTGAGCGGCCTCTCGGTCAACCGCATCGCCGAGCTCAGCACCTTCCGCATGCCGGGCCGGGCCGAGGAGAACGCCCCTGCCGGACGGCCGCAGCGCCGGGCCACCCCGGCCCGGCCGTGAGGAAAGGCGCCCCTTCCCTCCAGTGCCGAGGCGCCGGCTGACCGGCCGGGCAGCATTGGCGGCATTGCGCCCGCTTCTCGCCGTGCCGCTGCTGATGGCCTGTTCCGGCGCGGACCTGGTCGACACCCTGACTCCGCGCTCCGGCTACAGCCTGACGGCCGATCTTGCCTTCGGCGCGGATCCGCGCCTCCGGCTCGACCTCTACCGCCCCGACCGACCGCTGCCGGACGCCCCGCCGGTGGTGTTCTTCTATGGCGGCAACTGGGACTCGGGAAACAAGGGGATGTACCGGTTCGTCGCCCAGGCGCTGGCCAGCCGCGGCTATGCGGTGGCCATTCCCGACTACCGCCTCTATCCGCAGGCGCGCTATCCAGACTTCCTGCGCGACTGTGCCGCCGCAGTCGCCTGGGTGCGGCGCGACGGCGCCGCGCATGGCCTGCGGCCCGGTCCCGTCGCGGTGATGGGCCATTCGGCCGGTGCCTACAACGCGGTGATGCTGGCGGCGGATCCCCGCTGGCTGGCGGAACAGGGACTCGACCCGGCCCGCGACCTCGCCGCCGCGGTCGGACTGGCCGGCCCCTATGATTTCCTTCCCCTGCGGAGCGACATGCTGAAGGACCTGTTCGGGCCTGAGGATCGGCGCCCCGATACCCAGCCCATCCTCCATCTGGGCGAGGCCGCCCCGCCCCTGTTCCTGGCCACCGGAACAGCCGACGAAACGGTGCTGCCGCGCAACAGCCGCAACCTCGCGGCCAAGGCCCGCCGGCTGGGCGTGCCCGTGCGCGAGATGGAGTACGAGGGGCTGGGCCATGTCGGCATCCTGGCATCCTTCGCCGTCCCCCTGCGCTGGTTCTCCCCGGTGCTGGAGGACGTCGACTCCTTCCTCCGGTCACCGCCCCGGCGGCCAGAGGGCTGACCGGCGGGCCTGCCCGGGGGCACCCGGTCAATCCACGGCAGCCTGGAACATGTACCCCATGCCATGCACGGTGACGATGCGGGTGGGCTCCGCCGGGTCCGGCTCCACCACGCGGCGCAGGCGGCGGACCAGCCGGTCGATGGAACGGTCGAAGGGAACGGCGTCCCCACGCAGCGTCAGGTCCAGCAGGTCGTCGCGGCTCAGCACCCGGCCGGGATGCTCGACGAAGGCGGCCAGCAGGTCGAACTCGGCCGAGGTCAGACGCGCGTCCCCACCGCCGGGATCACGCAGCCGGCGCTTGTCGAGGTGCAGTTCCCAGCCGTCGAACCGCTTCACGCGTCCGCCGACGGGCTTCGCCGGCCCGCCCACACGGCGCAGCAGGCTGCGGGTGCGGGCCAGGATCTCGCGCGGCTCGAAGGGCTTGGTGATGTAATCGTCGGCGCCGAGTTCCAGCCCGATCAGGCGGTCCATCCGGTCCGAACGCCCGGTGATCAGGATGATGCCGATGTTGGAACTGGCGCGCAGGTCCCGCGTGACCGCCAACCCGTCCTTGCCCGGCAGCCGGATGTCGAGCAGCAGCAGGTCGATCCTGGCACGCGCCAGCAGGGCGGACAACTGGTCGCCGTCGCGGGCCAGCATCACCCGGTAGCCTTCGCCTTCCAGATAGGCCCTCAGCGTCTCGCGGGTGATGGGATCATCGTCAACCACCGCGATCGTGTGCATTGTCCCCCACGCCGGAATCCCGCTGCGGAGCAGTCCTCCGCCCTCTCAGCCGGGTGCGGGGGCCGCCGCCGCCCATCCGCCACAGCTCTGGCCAAGCCCGCCCCCTGTTTCGGGACGGGCTTCATCCGCAAGCTATCGGCTCGGCGGGCTCCTGACAACCGCCAAGCACGCCTAATGGCTGCCGACGGAACTCTGCGAGGTGCAAGCCCAGATTGTCGAGCCACACCACGGTCGGATTGGGTGACAATTCCGCGGAACTTGCCTGTGGTCGCGAACAATGTCACACTTGTACCCATGACAAATTGGACTCCGTCCCTGGAAGGCCGACCCGGTCCGCTCTACCGGGTGATCGCCGATGCGCTCGCCGACGACATCGCCGACGGCACCCTGCCGGTGGGCAGCCGCCTGCCGACCCACCGCGACCTTGCCTTCCGCCTGGGCGTGACGGTTGGCACGGTGACCCGTGCCTATGCCGAGGCGGAAAAGCGCGGGCTGATCGGCGGCGAGGTCGGGCGCGGCACTTTCGTCCAGGGGCAGCGTCCGCCGCCGGCGCCGCTGCCGATCACCTGGCCGCCGGCCGGCGGGAACACCGCCGACGCCGTCGTCAACATGACCACGGTCCATCCCGAGCATGCGGTGGCGGTTCAGACCTTCGGCCAGACGCTGATCGACATCGCAGCATCGGGCCGCGCAGCCACCCTGATCGGCTATGGCCCGCATGCCGGCCTGCCGGAGCATCGGGCCGCGATCGCCGCGTGGCTGGAGCGCCAGCACCGGGTGAGGACCGGGCCCGACTCGGTGCTGCTGACCAACGGGGCGCAGAATGCGCTGGCGGTGGCCTTTGGAGCGGTGGCGCGGCCGGGCGACGTCATCCTGGCGGAGCGGCTGACCAACATCGGCACCAAGGCGTTGGCCGCCACCCAAGGGTACCACTTGGAAGGCGTGCCGATCGACGAGCATGGGCTGGTGCCCGCCGCCTTCGACAGCGCCTGCCGCCGGCTGGGACCGAAGGCGGCCTATCTGGTGCCGACGCTGCAGAACCCGACAGCCGTCGTGATGCCGACCGCGAGGCGCCGCGAGATCATCGAGATCGCGCGCCGGTACGGCGTGGTGCTGATCGAGGACGACGTGTTCGGCTTCATGGTACCCGACGCCGAACCGATCCACGGCATGGCGCCGGACATCACGCTCTACGTGTCCAGCGTGTCCAAGAGCCTTGCCGCCGGCCTGCGGCTGGGCTTCATCGTCGCCCCGCCGGAGCTGCGCTCCCGCGCCGAGGCCACCATCCGGGCGCTGCAATATTCCGCCCCGGCGCTTCCGGCCGAGGTGGCGGCACGCTGGATCCAGGACGGCACCGCCGACCGCATCGTCGCCACCCAGCGGGAGGAGGATCTGGCCCGCCAGCGTCTGGCCCGGTCGATCCTGCCGGCCGATGCGGTCTGCGGCCATCCAGCCGCCCAGCATCTCTGGCTGGTGCTGCCCGAACCCTGGCGGCGGGAGGATTTCATCGCCGAGGCCCGGCGGCGCGGCGTGATCGTCACCGGCGCCGACGCCTTCGCCGTCGGCCGCGCCAGCGCCCCGCATGCCGTGCGCCTGGGCCTGTGCATGCCGCGCGGCCGCGACGAGGCCGCCCGCGGGCTCCGCGCCCTGGCCGACGCCCTCGATGCCCCGGCAGCGGCGATGCTGTCGATCGTCTGATACCAGTGGTCATTGATGATGACCGCTGGTATCCGCGCCGACTGGCGCGGCGGTGGCACATGCCGCCGAAGCTATTGATCCTGACAAGTCAGGTTCAAAAGCCGTTGGTATGAGGCCGGCACCGGAAAGAAAGGGGCCGGGCGGCATCGCCGCCCGGCCCAGTGTTCCCCGCCCGGGAGGCGGGGACGGACGCAGTCGAGGGAGGAAGCCTGCGTCGGTCGGGAACGGTCAGCGCTCCGTCCGCACCCGCGCCACCGCCTCGCGCCATCCGCCATAGAGGCGGTCGCGCTTGGCCCGGTCCATGTGGGGGTCGAAGCGGCGCTCGCTTCGCCAGGCCTCCGATACAGCATCCAGCCCGTCGAACACGCCGACGCGCAGCGCCGCCAGGCAGGCGGCACCTAGCGCCGTGGTCTCGATCACCTTCGGCCGCTCGACCGGCATGTCCAGGAGGTCGGCGAGGAACTGGCACAGCCAGTCGTTGGCGGACATGCCGCCGTCGACACGCAGCGCGTTGATGGTCCCGCCCCAGTCGCCGGCCATCGCCTCCATCAGGTCGCGGGTCTGGTAGGCCACCGCCTCCAGCGCCGCGCGGGCGATGTGGGCCGGACCGACATCAAGCGTCATGCCGAAGATCGCGGCGCGGGCATGCGAATCCCAATGCGGCGCGCCCAGCCCGACGAAGGCCGGAACGAAGTAGACGCCGTGGCTGTCCGGAACGCGCGTTGCCATGTCGTCGGTCTGGCTGGCATGGGTGATGACACCCAGCCCGTCGCGCAGCCACTTGATGGCGGCGCCCGCCACGAAGATCGAGCCTTCCTGCGCATAGGCGGGCCGTCCGTCCAGACGGTAGGCGATGGTGGTCAGCAGCCGGTTCTTGGACACCACCGGCGTGTCGCCGGTGTTGATCAGCGCGAAGCAGCCGGTGCCGTAGGTGGACTTCGCCATGCCCGGCGTCAGGCAGGCCTGCCCGAAGGCGGCGGCCTGCTGGTCGCCGGCGACGCCGGCGATCGGGACGGGACGCCCGAGCAGCTCGGGATCGGTCGCGCCGAAATCGTCGGAACTGTCCAGCACCCGCGGCAGCATGGCGCGCGGCACCCGGAACAGGCCGAGCAGCTCGTCGTCCCAGTCCTGGGCATGGATGTCGAACAGCATCGTGCGCGACGCGTTGGTGGCGTCGGTCGCGTGCACCCGGCGGCCGGTCAGGTGGTAGATCAGGAAACTGTCGATGGTGCCGAAGCACAGCTCGCCCCGCTCAGCCCGTGCGCGGGCACCCGGCACGTTGTCGAGGATCCAGGCGATCTTGGTGGCGGAGAAATAGGCGTCGATCAGCAGTCCGGTCTTGGACCGCACCAGCTCGGCATTGCCCGCCGCCACCAGGTCCCGGCAAAGGGCCGCGGTGCGGCGGTCCTGCCAGACGATGGCGCGGTGGATCGGCTCCCCGGTGGCGCGGTCCCACACCACGGCGGTTTCGCGCTGGTTGGTGATGCCGATCGCGGCGATGGCGGAGACGTCGATCCCGGACTTCTCCACCGCCTCGCGCGCCACGGTGCGGACGTCGCGCAGGATGTCGGCGGGATCATGCTCCACCCAGCCGTCGCCGGGATAATGCTGCGGGAATTCGCGCCGCGCCTCCACCAGCGGAGTCCCCCGGCCATCGAACAGGATCGCCCGGGACGAGGTGGTGCCCTGGTCGATGGCGAGGATATGGCCGGCCTTGCTCATGGTGCGTGTTCCCCGTGAATGTTCCGGTCTCGCGCCTGCCTCGCTTTCCCCCAAGCCATGCCCGGCACCAGGTGACGCGATCGGCAGCCGCCGAGCAAAAAGAGGGGGCGGCGGCGAACCGCCGCCCCAGGGTCACCCCCGGCGCAACCAGGACAGGTGCCGGCAGGATGAGCCCCCTACCGCGCCCGCGTTCAGCGGGCGCGGCCTTCCTTCCAGGCCTTGAGCAGGTCGTCGTAGGCGACCGTCTCGCCCTTGGGCTTCTCGTTGTCGAGCTTGGGCTTCGGCGCGCCGGGCTTGTCGAACCAGACCTTGGCGTCCTCGGCCTTGTTCAGCTTGGGCGCGCACTCGCCGCCGATGTTGGCGCGCTCCATGCGGGCCAGCACCTGCTCCATCTGCTCGGCCAGGTTGTCCATCGCCTGCTGCGGGGTGCGCTCGCCGGTGACCGCCTCGGCGATGTTCTGCCACCACAACGGGGCCAGCTTCGGATAGTCGGGCACGTTGGTGCCGGTCGGCGACCAGGCGACGCGGGCCGGGCTGCGGTAGAACTCGACGAGGCCGCCGAGCTTCGGCGCCGCTGCGGTCATCGGCTCCGACTGGATGTCGCTCTCGCGGATCGGGGTCAGGCCGACCAGCGTCTTCTTCAGCGACGCCGTCTTCGACACGGTGAATTGGGCGTAGAGCCAGGCAGCCTTGCGGCGCTCCGCCGGGGTGGACTTCAGCAGCGTCCAGGAACCGACGTCCTGGTAGCCGAGCTTCATGCCCTCCTCCCAGTAGGGGCCGTGCGGCGACGGGGCCATGCGCCACTTCGGCGTGCCGTCGGCGTTGACCACCGGCAGGCCCGGCTTGGTCATGTCGGCAGTGAAGGCGGTGTACCAGAAGATCTGCTGGGCGACGTTGCCCTGCGCCGGGACCGGGCCGGATTCGGAGAAGGTCATGCCGGCCGCCTCCGGCGGCGCGTATTTCTTCAGCCAGTCGATGTACTTGACTAGCGAGTAGACGGCCGCCGGGCCGTTGGTGTCGCCGCCGCGCTTGACCGAGGCGCCGGCCGGTCGGCAGCCCTCGACGCGGATGCCCCACTCGTCCACCGGCTTGCCGTTGGGCAGGCCCTTGTCGCCGGCACCGGCCATCGACAGCCAGGCGTCGGTGAAGCGCCAGCCGAGCGACGGGTCCTTCTTGCCGTAGTCCATGTGGCCGTAGACGCGCACGCCGTCGATTTCCTTCACGTCGTTGGTGAAGAACTCGGCGATGTCCTCGTAGGCCGACCAGTTCTGCGGCACGCCCAGGTCGTAGCCGTACTTGGCCTTGAACTTCTCCTTCAGGTCGGGACGGGCGAACCAGTCGGCACGGAACCAGTAGAGGTTGGCGAACTGCTGGTCGGGAAGCTGGTAGAGCTTGCCGTCCGGGCCGGTGGTGAAACTGGTGCCGATGAAGTCCTTGACGTCCAGCGTCGGCAGGGTGACGTCCTTGCCCTCGCCGCTCATGAAGTCGGACAGCGCTATGGCCTGGCCATAGCGGAAATGGGTGCCGATCAGGTCGCTGTCGTTGACGTAGGCGTCATAGACGTTGCGGCCCGACTGCATCTGGGTCTGCAGCTTCTCGATGACGTCGCCTTCCTGGATCAGGTCGTGCTTGAGCTTGATCCCGGTCAGGTCGCTGAACAGCTTGGCCAGCGTCTTCGATTCGAATTCGTGGGTCGTCAGCGTCTCGGAGACGACGTTGATCTCCATGCCCTTGTAGGGCTCGGCCGCCTTGACGAACCATTCCAGCTCCTTCATCTGCTCGTCCTTGGAGAGCGTGGAGGGCTGCAGTTCCTCGATGATGCGCTTGGCTACGGCTTCCTGGTCCGGCGTCATCGCCGCCGACGGCGCCGCCGACGCCATGGCCATCACCACACCGATGCCGCCGGCCATCACCGCGCCGGTCAGCCGGCGCCGCAGGGGCAGGTTGTTGAGTGACGTGTTCTTGAGCATGATTCCTCCCATTCTGGATCCTGCCATTCTGGATCCTGTTGGTGTCGAGACTTCGCCGTTTCTGCGCGACCGAATGTCAGGCGTTTGTCCGCCTTCCGCGTCCCCTTCCGTTGTCCCCTCCCCCTCAGCCGAACCGGATCACGACCGCGGTCCAGACCAGCGAGACCGCCAGGGCTCCCCACAGCGACAGGTCCGTTGTGGCGAGCCAGCCCAGATGGATGAAGGCGCTGCCCAGCAGGCCGATGAACAGGCGGTCGCCGCGCGTCGTGCGCATCGGCAGGAACCCCTTGGCCTCCACCGTCGGCGACACCACCTCCCACGCCGTCATCGCGGCCAGCATCAGGGCGATGCAGAGGAAGAAGATCGCCGTCGGCGTGGTCCACGCCATCCAGTCCATGTCCATGGCAAGGCCCCTGTCAGACGCGGCCCAGGGCGAAGCCCTTGGCGATGTAGTTGCGGACGAACCAGATCACGAGCGCGCCGGGCAGGATCGTCAGCACGCCGGCGGCGGCCAGCAGGCCCCAGTCCATGCCCGACGCGCTGACGGTGCGGGTCATGGTGGCGGCGATCGGCTTGGCGTCGACCGAGGTCAGCGTGCGGGCCAGCAGCAGCTCCACCCAACTGAACATGAAGCAGAAGAAGGCGGTGACGCCGATCCCGGCGCGGATCATCGGCATGAAGACCGTGGTGAAGAAGCGCGGGAAGCTGTAGCCGTCGATGTAGGCCATCTCGTCGATCTCGCGCGGCACGCCCGACATGAAGCCTTCCAGGATCCACACCGCCAGCGGCACGTTGAACAGGCAGTGGGCGAGCGCCACGGCGATGTGCGTGTCGAACAGCCCGACCGTCTGGTAGAGCTGGAAGAAGGGCAGCAGGAACACCGCGGGCGGCGCCATCTTGTTGGTCAGCAGCCAGAAGAAGACGTGCTTGTCGCCGATGAAGCGGTAGCGCGAGAAGGCGTAGGCCGCCGGCAGCGCCACCGACAGCGAGATGATCGTGTTCAGCGTCACATAGTAGATCGAGTTGATGTAGCCGCTGTACCAGCTCGGGTCGGTGAAGATGACGGCGTAGTTGCGCAGCGTCGGATTGTGCGGGTACAGCGTCAGCCCCGACAGGATCTCCTCGTTCGTCTTGAAGGACATGTTGACCATCCAGTAGATGGGCAGCATGAGGAAGACGACGTAGCAGACCAGCACGACCGTCCTGCCCGACACCCGCGCCGAGGAGCGGCGGATGTTGGCCGGCGCCGCCAGCGAACCGGGAGCGAGAACCGCGGCCTTGCTCATTTCCTCTCTCCCTCGCCTGTGCGGGTGATGATCGTGTAGAAGACGAAGCTGAACAGCAGCACGATCAGGAAGTAGACGATGGAGAAGGCTGCCGCCTTGCCGATGTCGAACTGACCCACCGCCATCTGCGTCAGGTACTGGCTGAGGAAGGTGGTGGAGTTGCCGGGGCCGCCGCCGGTCAGCACAAAGGGCTCGGTGTAGATCATGAAGCTGTCCATGAAGCGCAGCAGCACCGCGATGATCAGGACGCCGCGCATCTTCGGAAGCTGGATGTAGCGGAACACCGCCCATTTCGAGGCGCCGTCGATCTTGGCCGCCTGGTAGAAGGCCGGCGGGATCGACTGCAGGCCGGCGTAGCACAGCAGCGCCACCAGGCTGGTCCAGTGCCAGACGTCCATCACCAGGACGGTGATCCAGGCGTGGGCCGAATTGCTGGTGTAGTTGTAGTCGATGCCGATGGCGCGGAAGGTGGCGCCGAGCAGGCCGATGTCGCCGCGCCCGAAGATCTGCCAGATGGTGCCGACCACGTTGAAGGGGATCAGCAGCGGCAGGGCCAGCAGCACCAGCGTCAACGACGTCCTGGCGCTGCGGCCACCGGGCATGCCGAGCGCGATCAGGATGCCGAGAGGAATCTCGATCAGCAGCACCGCCAGCGAGTAGATGATCTGGCGGACCAGCGCATCGTGCAGCCGGTCGTCCGCCAGCACCGCCTCGAACCATTCGGTGCCGACGAAGAAGGTCTGGCCGGGGCCGAAGATCTCCTGCACCGAATAGTTGACCACCGTCATCAGCGGCACCACGGCGCTGAAGGCGACGATCAGAAAGACCGGGATGATCAGGAACCAAGCCCGGTTGTCCTGGACCTTGTCCATGGCGATGGGTCCTCAGTTGACCAGATGGCTGTCGCGGTAGAGCTTGGTCCACCGGCCGGGGAAGCGGACGGCGGCGTCGAGCGCCGGGACTTCCTGCTCCTCGTTCAGCCGGGCCTTCAGCGTGTGGCTGCCGAGCCGGACGGTCGCCAGCCTGGAGGTGCCGAGGTCGTCGACGCCGGTGACCTGCACCGGGACCGCTCCGGCGCCGCCGGCGCGGGTCAGCTCCAGGAACTCCGGGCGGATGCCCAACTCGAAGCGCCCCGCCGCCCTGCCCTCCACCGCCGGCACGGTGCGCTCGGGCAGCGGGATGGCGATGCCGTCGACCAGCGCGTGGTCGCCGCCCAGCGTGCAGGGCATCAGGTTGATGCCGGGGCTGCCGATGAAGTAGCCGACGAAGGTGTGCAGCGGATTCTCGAACAGCTCCTGCGGGGTGCCGAGCTGGACCATGGCGCCCTCGTACATCACCGCGACCTTGTCGGCGAAGGTCAGCGCCTCCACCTGGTCGTGGGTCACGTAGATCATGGTCAGGCGGTAGTCCTCGTGGATCTGGCGCAGCTTGCGGCGCAGGATCCACTTGGTGTGCGGGTCGATGACGGTCAGCGGCTCGTCGAACAGGATGGCCGCGACGTCCGAGCGCACCAGCCCGCGGCCCATCGAGATCTTCTGCTTGGCGTCGGGCGTCAGGCGCTGGGCGCGTTTCTTCAGGTCCGCGGTCAGGTCGAGCGCCTCGGCCACCTGCCGCACCCGGCGGTCGACGTCGGCGGCCGGAACCTTGCGGTTGCGCAGCGGGAAGGCCAGGTTCTCGTACACCGTCATCGTGTCGTAGATGACCGGGAACTGGAACACCTGGGCGATGTTGCGCTCCTCCGGCGTGCAGCGGGTGACGTCCAGCCCGTCGAACAGCACCCGCCCCTCGCTGGGCACCAGCAGGCCGGAGATGATGTTCAGCAGCGTGGACTTGCCGCAGCCCGAGGGCCCGAGCAGCGCATAGGCCTTGCCGTCCTCCCACTCCTGCGACAGGCGGCGCAGCGCGTAATCCTCGGGCTTGCCGGGATGCGGGTGGTAGGAGTGGCCGAGATTGTCGAACTGGATGGTCGCCATCGCTTCCGCCCTCACGCGATGTTGCGCAGCGCGCGGCGCCGCCAATTGGGTGCCGCCACCAGCCGGCCGGCGGCGGAGAAGACGAAGATGCGGTCGGGATCGGCGTAGACCTCGATGTCGCTGCCGATCGGGTGGCTGTGCACCCCCTCCTCGCGTGCGATCAGGGTGGTGCCGCCATGGCGCAGGTGGATGAAGGTCTCCGACCCGCTGATCTCCGACAGCTCGACCCGGCCGCGGATCGGCACCAGCCGCTCGCTGCGGCGCAGCACCGTCAGGTGGTTGGCGCGGATGCCGACGCGGCAGGGGCCGGCCGGCAGGTTGCGGTCGTGGGCCGACAGCGGCAGGCTGGTGCCGTCGGTCAGCGCCACCCGGTCGTTGGTCAGGATGGCATCCACCACATTCATCGGCGGGTCGCTGAACACCTCGGCGCAGTCCAGCGAGGCCGGGGCATGGAACACCTCGCCCGTCGGGCCGGTCTGCAGCATCCGCCCCTCGTGCAGCACGGTGACGTTGCCGCCGAGGATCAGCGCCTCCTGCGGCTCGGTGGTGGCGTAGACGACGGTGGTCCTGCCATCGGCGAAGATGTCGCGCAGCTCGGCGCGCAGCTCCTCGCGCAGCTTGTAGTCCAGGTTGACCAGCGGCTCGTCCAGCAGCAGCAGGCCGGCGCCCTTCACCAGCGCCCGCGCGATGGCGCAGCGCTGCTGCTGGCCACCCGACAGCTCGGCCGGCAGCCGCGCCAGATAGGGCTCGATCCGCAGCATGGCGGCGGTGCGGCGCACCTTGGCGTCGATCTCGGCCTTGTCCTTGCCCTGGCGGCGCAGCGGCGAGGCGATGTTCTCGTACACCGTCATCGCCGGATAGTTGATGAACTGCTGGTAGACCATCGCCACGTCGCGGTGGCGGACGGACTGGCCGGTGACGTCCTTGCCGTTCTCCAGCACGCGCCCGGCGCTCGGGGCGTCCAGGCCCGCCATCAGCCGCATCAGCGTCGTCTTGCCGGCCAGCGTCCGGCCAAGCAGCACGTTGAAGCTGCCCGGCTGAAGCTCCAGCGACAGGGGGTGGAGATGCTGCTCCGCGCCGACGCGCTTCGCCGCGCCTTCAAGTCTGAGTGTCACCGCAGCCCTCCCATCGACCGGCGGCCGGCCTGCACGTCGCTTGTGGCTTGGCGGCGGTCGGGGGACCGGTCGCGGCGGCGGTCCTCGAACCAGCCGCCGATGGCCTGCCGGGCCGCCGCGTCCAGATGCAGCCCGAGCTTGGAGCGCCGCCACAGGAAGTCGTCGCCGGACAGCGCGAATTCCTCCCGCGCGGCATAGTCCAGTTCGGCCTCGTACACGCCGCCGCCGAAGTCCCGGCCGAGGTCGGCGAGCCCCTGCGCGCCGCCGAGCAGGCCCTCGACCCGCGTGCCGTAGGCGCGCGCCAGCCGCAGCGCCGTCGCATCGGGCAACCAGGGCCGGCCGCGCTTGAACTGGTCGAGGAAGCGCGCGAAATCGGCCTCGGGGATGTTGCCGCCGGGCAGCGGGAAATCGGCGGTCCAGTTCCCCCCGCTCTTGCCGAGCGCGCCGCCCAGCTTGTCGACCGCCTCCTCCGCCAAGCGGCGGAAGGTGGTGATCTTGCCGCCGAAGATCGACAGCATCGGCGCTTCGCCGGCCGGCTCGTCCATCTCCAGCACATAGTCGCGGGTGACGGCGGAGGCGTTGCCGCTGGCGTCGTCGAACAGCGGCCGGACGCCGCTGTAGGTCCACACCACGTCGCTCTCGCGCACCGGCGCCTTGAAATAGCGCGAGACCGCCCGGCAGATGTAGGTGATCTCCTCCGGGCTGATGGCGACTGCGGCGGGGTCGCCGGAATAATCGAGATCGGTCGTGCCGATCAGCGTGAAGTCGCGCTCGTACGGAATGGCGAAGACGATGCGGCGGTCGTCGTTCTGGAAGATGTAGGCGTGGTCGCCCTCGTAGATCTTCGGCACCACGATGTGGCTGCCCTTCACCAGCCGCACCGACTTGTCGACCTTGACGCCGGTACGCCGCGTGATGACGTCGCGCACCCAGGGGCCGGCCGCGTTCACCAGGGCGCGGGCACGGACGGCACGGACGGCGCCGCTGTCGCTGTCGCTGTCGACCAGGGTCGCTTCCCACAGCCCGCCGCGGCGGACCGCCCTGTCGCAGCGGGTCCGCGTCAGGATCTCCGCCCCGCGCTCGCGCGCATCCATGGCGTTCAGCACGACCAGCCGGCTGTCCTCGACCCAGCAGTCGGAATATTCGAAGGCCTTGGTGAAGCCGCCAGCCAGCGGCCGGCCGGCCGGCGCGGTGGTCAGGTCGACACCGTGCGACGCCGGCAGCAGCTTTCGCTTTCCCAGATGGTCGTAAAGGAAAAGGCCGATGCGCACCATCCAGGCCGGACGCATGCTGCTGTCGTGCGGCAGGACGAAGCGCAGCGGCCAGATGATGTGCGGCGCGGCGCGCAGCAGCACCTCGCGCTCCTGCAGCGCCTCGCGCACCAGCCGGAACTCGTAGTATTCGAGGTAGCGCAGGCCGCCATGGATCAGCTTGGTGCTGGCCGACGAGGTGGCGCCGGCCAGATCACCCTGCTCGCACAGCACCACGGACATGCCGCGCCCGACGGCGTCGCGGGCGATCCCCGCGCCGTTCACGCCGCCGCCGACGACCAGAAGATCGACGATCGGGTGATCGGCAGCCTCTGCGCCGGCCCCTGCGCTGGTGGCGTTTGCCATGACTTCCTCGAGTTCCTCTGCCCATCGCGCCGGTCGCTTTCGAAACCTGACGCTTTCGGTTCGGAACATACGGTGTTCGTTTGCGATTGAAAAGGAAAATGTTTGTTCTGCTGATGATGTATGAAGGCTACGCCGGAACGCAGAGCTTTCCCATAGGAAAATAGGCGAGGCCGGCCGGTCGGCCGGCCGGCTTTCCGATGGGTGTCGGCGCCATGATCCGGCCGGATTTTCGCAAACGCCACCCGCCCCATCCTTGGGGCATCGATGTTCCGTAACAATTAAGCTTGTCCGCCAAACAATCTTGCGGCTAGCTTACCCCGCGGACGCGGCACCGGTTCCGCTGGCGTCCATTTTCGCTTTGCTCCATTCCGCACTTCTGATCCACTCGCCCCGCCCTTCCCAAACCCCGCCCGCCGGAGACAGCCCCCATATGGACGCGCGCCTGGACGCCGAACGCCGCCAGCAGGAGATCGTTGCCCTGGTCCATGCCAAAGGCATGGTGCAGATCCAGTGGCTGGCCGAGCATTTCGACGTCACGCCGCAGACCATCCGCCGCGATATCGAACATCTGGCCGCCCAATCGGCGGTGCGCCGGTTCCGCGGCGGCGTCACCGTCCCGTCCAGCGTCGAGAACATCGCCTATTCCACCCGCCAGACCCTGATGGCGGAAGAAAAGCGCCGCATCGCCGAACTGGTCGCCCGGCACGTGCCCGAGGACGCCTCGCTGTTCCTGAACATCGGCACGACGACGGAGGCGGTGGCCCAGGCGCTGACCGGCCACAAGCGGCTGCGGGTGCTGACCAACAACCTCAACGTCGCCACCGTCCTGCACAAGAGCACCAATTTCGCGCTGTCGATCGCCGGCGGCCAGGTGCGCGAACGTGACGGCGGCATCATCGGCGAGGCGACGGTCGAGTTCATCCGCCGCTACAAGGTCGACATCGGCATCATCGGCATCAGCGGCATCGACGCCGAGGGCGACCTGCTCGATTACGACGAGCAGGAGGTGCGCGTCGCCCGCGCCATCATCGAGAGCTCGCGGCGCGTCTTCCTGGTCACCGACCACACCAAGTTCGGCCGCAACGCGATGATCCGCATGGCGCATGTCAGCGTGCTGGACGCGCTGTTCACCGACCGCCTGCCGTCCGCGGAGCTGATGGAGGTGCTGAGCACCGCCGACTGCCAGGTCCATGTCGCCGACGGCAGCGAACCCGCCAGCGGCGACGCCGAGGACGTCGACGAGTAAGACGGCGACGAATAGGACGGGAGACACCCCCCGGCATTCCGGAAACACCTTCAAAGGCACGCCCCTGCCGGCCCCCGCGATCCCGCTTGCCGAACCGCCGCCGCACCTCCACTCTGTGATGTTGGGCCTTGCGTAACCATCGGCCCTACCAAACAGACCAGACAGGTGCGTGGTGATCATCGAAAGCGATCTCAAGCTCGACTTCAAGGATGTGCTGATCCGGCCGAAGCGCAGCACGCTGCAGAGCCGCAACGACGTGGACGTCAACCGGACCTTCACCTTCCTGCACACCAAGCGCGACTGGACCGGCTTCCCGCTGATCGCCGCCAACATGGACGTCACCGGCACCATGTCGATGGCGCGCGCGCTCGCCCGCTTCGGTGCCATGAGCGCGCTGCACAAGCATTACCGGGCCGACGACCTGATCGCCTTCTTCCGGGCGGAGGACGAGTCGGTGACGCTCGACAACGTCTTCTATTCGATGGGCACCACCGATGCCGACCACGAGAAGTTCAAGGCGGTGAAGGCCCAGGCGCCGGTCGGCAAGATCTGCCTCGACGTCGCCAACGGCTACACCGAACGCTTCGTCGAGATCATCGCCCGCATGCGCGACGAGAATCCCGACAGCGTCATCATGGCCGGCAATGTCGTTACCGGCGACATGACCGAGGCGCTGCTGCTGGCCGGGGCCGACATCGTCAAGGTGGGCATCGGGCCGGGATCGGTGTGCACCACCCGCAAGATGACCGGGGTCGGCTACCCGCAGCTCTCCGCCATCATCGAATGCGCCGACGCCGCCCACGGGCTGAAGGGCCAGGTCTGCGGCGACGGCGGCTGCACCGTGCCGGGCGACATCTCCAAGGCCTACGGTGCCGGCGCCGACTTCGTGATGCTCGGCGGCATGCTGGCCGGCCATGACGAGTGCGAGGGCGACATCCGCTTCGAGGAGCGGGACGGTGAGCGGGTGCCGGTCGCCATGACCTTCTACGGCATGTCGTCGGACACGGCGATGAAGAGGTATGCCGGCGGCGTGGCGTCCTATCGCGCCTCGGAGGGCAAGACGGTGGAGGTTCCCTACCGCGGCCCGGTCGAGGGCACGATGCAGGAAATGATGGGCGGCGTCCGCAGCATGATGACCTACATCGGCGCCACCCGGCTGAAGGAGGTGCCGAAGCGCACGACCTTCGTGCGGGTCGGCGCCCAGCTCAACACCGTCTTCGGCGGCTGATCCGCCAGCGCCACCCCGGAGCCCCGTATCCGATTCCCGTGTCCGATTCTTGTCCTTTGATCCCGTTCCGTTCTATTGCTTGTGTGGCTGCGAATCGGGATCAGGGGATCGAGGACAGGAATGGACGGGGCAGAGGTGATCCGCGCCCAGTTGCCGACCCTGCCGGACACGCCCGGCGTC
This sequence comes from Azospirillum picis, assembly GCF_017876115.1. Taxonomy (GTDB): domain Bacteria; phylum Pseudomonadota; class Alphaproteobacteria; order Azospirillales; family Azospirillaceae; genus Azospirillum; species Azospirillum picis. The sequence goes on along the minus strand of NZ_JAGINO010000016.1, from coordinate 69,970 downwards.
TACCGGATGCTGGCGGCCGACGGGTCGGTCCTTTATGTCGGCAAGGCGAAGAACCTGAAGCGCCGGGTGGCCAGCTACACCCGGACCGACGGGCTGCCCAACCGCACGCGCCGCATGGTGGCGCTGACCCGCGCCATGGAATTCGTCACCACCCACACCGAGGCCGAGGCGCTGCTGCTGGAAGCCAACCTGATCCGCAGCCTGCTGCCGCCCTTCAACATCCTGGTCAAGGACGAGCGTTCCTTCTCCTACATCGTCATCGGCAAAGGCCAGGGCGGCAAAGGCCAGGGCGGCAAAGGTCATGACTTTCCCCGCCTGATGCAGCACCGCGGCAGCGCCGACCGCCGTGGCGGTGGCGGGAAGGGCAACCGTCGGGACTCCGACCTGTTCGGCCCCTATGCCTCGCCGCATCTGGTCGCCATCACCATCTCGACGCTGCAGCGGGCCTTCCAGCTTCGGACCTGCGACGACGGCGTGTTCGCCTCGCGCACCCGGCCCTGCCTGCAGTACCAGATCAAGCGCTGCTCCGCCCCCTGCGTCGGGCGGGTGGGCGAGGAGGAGTATGCCGAGCAGGTGCAGGGCGTGCGCGACGTGCTGTCCGGCCGCAGCGCCGAGGTCCAGGCCGCCTTCGCCCGCCGCATGACCGACAGCTCCGACCGGCTGGAATATGAGGACGCCGCCCGCTGGCGCGACCGCATCCGCGCCCTGACCGCACTGCAGAGCCGCCAGGACATCAACCTGGAAGGCACGCTCGGCGACGCCGACGTGCTGGCCCTGCACCGCGAGGGGGCGGCGGCCTGCGTCCAGGCCTTCTTCTTCCGCGGCGGCCGCAACCAGGGCACCCGCGCCTTCTTCCCACGGGTGGACGCGGACGAGGAGCCCGGCGCCATCCTCGCCGCCTTCGCCGCCCAGCTCTACGCCGACATGCCGCCGCCCGCCCTGCTGCTGCTGAGCGAGCCGGCGACGGCGCCGGACCTGCTTGCCGAAGCCCTGAGCCTGACCGCGGGCCGGCGGGTGACGGTGGAATGCCCGAAACGCGGCCCCAAGCAGCGCGCGGTGGAGCATGCGCTGACCAACGCCCGCGACGCGCTCGGCCGGCGGCTGGCCGAGCGCTCGACCCAGGAAACGCTGCTGGCGGGAGTGGCGCGCCTCTTCGCCCTGCCGGCTTCGCCGAAGCGCATCGAGATCTACGACACCTCCCACATCCAGGGCGCCTTCCCGGTCGGTGCCATGGTGGTCGCCGGACCCGAGGGATTCCAGCGCAACGCCTACCGCCGCTTCCACATCCGCGATCCGGAGGCCGCGGGTAACGATTACGCCATGCTGCGCGAGACCTTCACCCGCCGCTTCGCCCGCGCCCGCACCGACGACCCGGACCGCAGCGCCGGATTGTGGCCGGACCTCATCCTCATCGACGGCGGGCTGGGACAGCTCAACGCGGTGCGCGACGAACTGGCGATGCTGAGGATCACCGACATCCCGCTCGTCGCCATCGCCAAGGGTCCCGACCGCAATGCCGGGCGCGAGCGCCTGTTCCGGCCCGGTCAGCCGCCACTCAGCCTGCCGCCCAACGATCCGGTCCTGCATTTCCTGCAGCGGCTGCGCGACGAGGCGCACCGCACCGCCATCGACGGCCACCGTGCCCGGCGGATGAAGGCGATGTCCCACACCCGTATCGACGGCATTCCCGGCATCGGCCCGACCCGGAAGAAGGCCCTGCTCCATCATTTCGGCAGTGCCGCCGCGGTGGCGTCGGCCGGCCTGAAGGATCTTGAGGCCACGCCGGGCATCAGCGCCGCCATCGCCCAGAAGCTGTACGAGTATTTCCACGGGTGATCCCGATCCCGTGAGCGACACATCCAGGGTGGACAACCCCGGCAGAGCGCCCCGACGGCTGAAGCGTTCGAAGAACAACAGCCGGAAAACGCTTGTATTACACTGACGTTACAACCCGCAATTAGGGATTTTCTCGGCGCCTTGCGCCGGGATTCAAGAAAAATAAACAATGCTGTGCTCGGATGGCTCTCATTAAAGCGCGGATGCTTCCCCATTCCATCCATGGACCTGCAGCGGCACCCGTGCCTGCACAGACCATTGTCCAAGCAAGGTGAAGGACATGCTTGCCGATTGGCCCATCCAAACGAAAACGGCCGCCGCCGCGGCCATCGTCGGCCTCTTCTCCGTGGTGACCGCCGCCGCCGGCTTCTACGCCCTGAACCGCACGGAGCAGGCGGTGGCGGAACTGGTGCGCACGCAGAAGGAACAGCTCGACGCCTTCGACATGCGCATCGACATCATCGCGCTGAGCCGGATGGAATATGAGCTGGGCAATGATCCCGCCCAGGCCGGGACCTTCACCGCTCAGGCGGACAAGCGGATCGCCGAGATGAACGGGCGGCTGGACTCGCTGGCCTCGCGCACTCCGCCCGAGGGGGCGTCGAAGGTCGACGCGATCCGTGCCGGGTTCCGCGGCTACGAAGCCAATGTCCATGCGATGATCGACACCGCCAAGGCGGCGGCGGCCGGCAACGACCGCGGGATGATCCTGGACGGGCTGAAGAACAGCCGCAACGGCCAGATGGCGCTGACCGACGCGGTCAAGATCTACAACGCCGACGTGACGAAGCGCACCGACGCCGCGGTGAGCGACGCGGCGAGCCTTGCCCGGACGATGGAAACCACCCTGGCCGTCGCGGCGGCGCTGGCGCTCGGCATCGGGTTGCTGGCGTCGCTCATGATCTCGCGCGCCGGGCTGGTCCTGCCGCTGCGCGCCCTGATGCTGGAGGTCCGGCGGATGGCCGGCGGTGCGCTGGACGTCCCCGTCCACGGCATCGCCCGCAAGGACGAGATCGGCGAGCTGGCGCGGTCCGTGGAGGGCTTCCGCCAGGGGCTGGTGCAGGGACGGGCGGCCCAGGCCGACGCCGACCGCAGGCGCGAGGAGGCGCTGACCGTGGCAACCCGCCGCGAAGGGCTGCTGCGCGCCTTCGACAGCGCGATCTCCGGCATCCTGCGGGGGGTATCCTCCGCCGCCACCGAACTGGAGAGCACGGCCCGCAGCATGAGCGGCATCGCCCAGCAGTCGATGCATCAGGCAACCGGCTCCGCCGCCGCGTCGGAACAGACCTCCGCCAACGTGCAGGCCGTCGCCGCCGCCACGGAGGAGATGAACGCCTCCATCGCCGAGATCGCCCGCCAGGTCGACCAGAGCACCGCCGTCGCCGGAGCGGCGATGAAGGAGGCCGAACAGACCGACGCGGTGGTCGGCGACCTGTCCCAGACCGCCCAGCGGATCGGCGAGGTGGTGCAGCTCATCAGCAACATTGCCGCGCAGACCAACCTGCTGGCGCTCAACGCCACCATCGAGGCGGCGCGTGCCGGCGAGGCGGGCAAAGGCTTCGCCGTCGTGGCGAGCGAGGTGAAGAGCCTGGCCAGCCAGACCGCCCGCGCCACCGACGAGATCGCCACCCAGATCCAGGCGATGCAGTCGGTCACCGACAGCGCGGTGCGGGCGATCCGGGGCATCGGCGTCACCATCGCCCGCATGAACGAGATCGCCACCGCCATCTCCGGCGCGATCGTCGAGCAGAACGCCACCACCGAGGAGATCAGCCGGGCGATCCAGCAGGCCTCGCATGCCACCGTCAGCGTGTCGCAGAGCCTTTCGGACCTGACAGGCGTGGCGACGCAGACCGAGACGGCCGGCGGCCAGGTGCTGTCCGCCGCGCGGGAGCTCTCGCGGCAGTCCGAAGCCATGCACCGGGAAGTGGAGGGCTTCCTGTCGCAGATCCGGGCGGGCTGAACCAGGCACCGATCCGGGCCGCGGTCAGGGGATCTTCTTTCCGGTGAACGGGTTCCACCCCAGGGACGCCAGCGACGCCCAGGCCGTGGCCCCCAGGTGGGGCCGGCGGTAATAGAGGAAGTCGTCGGTCTTGCTGTCGGGGCCGATGGCGAGGCCGGTGGTCAGGACCTGCGGACGGGTGGCGTAGAGGTAGCCGCCCGGGCTGATCTCCTTCAGCAGTTCGCCGAAAAGCCGCTCCGCGTCCGTCGGGCGGCCGACGGCGCGGTAGGCCAAGGCCGCCTGGGCGGTGCCTTCCACCCACATCCCGTCGCGGTCGTCGTTGAAGTCGAAACCGCCATCCGCGCCGTGCGCCCGCTCGGCATAGGCCAACGCCTCCCGCCATCCGGCCGGCGCCCCCGGCAGAAGCAGCGGCCAGAGCTGGGCGTCGAGGCCGGAGGTGGCGATGCTCGCCGTCACCCCGTCGGGCGTGGTGCCGATCGGGAAATGGCCGTTCCCGGCCTGCCACATGGCATCGAGGAAACCCCGCGCCTCGCGCGCGGGGGCGGCGAAGTCGCCTCCCAGCCAGCCGAACAGGGCGGCGAGGTCGGTATTGTGTTCGGTGGATTTCCAGGTCAGCGGCTGCGGCGCGTCGTCGAAGCCCTGGACGCCCCCGGTGAAGCCGCCGGGCCCGCGCGGGTCGCGGGCGTTGTCGACCACCCAGCGGGCCAATTCGGCCGCACCGTCGCGGAACCTGTCCTGCCCGGTCGCCTCGGCAAGCGTCAGCAGGGCCAGCCCGGCCCAGGCGACGTTTCCGGTGGCGGTGCCGACCTGATAGGGATCCTCGCCCCAATGGTTGCCGACGGCATCCCACCAGCCGTTGGGCGGGATCGGCCGCTGCCTCTGCGCACCGGCGCGGTAGGTGTTGCGCAGCCGGCCCTTGTAGCCGGCACGGTCGAGCGACACGGCGTCCAGCAGCGCCTCACCGATGCGCAGCGCCTGGCTCTGCCGGCCGCAGGCGGTCAGCGCCATGATCGCCAGCGCATTGTCGTAGGTGAAGGCGGCGGTCGACAGCGCCGGCTCGCTGGTCGGGCCGGGAGCGAAGGCATTGTCGTAGCTGCGCAGGAACAGCGGGCCGCGCCCGGCAACCTCGTCGACGCGGCTGGTCAGGACGCCGCAGGTCTTCTGTGCCAGGTCGGAGGCGGCCGGCGCCGCTGCGGCGGGAACCGCCGTCACGGCCGAGGCGCCAAGCAGCAACACCCCCGCCACCGCGATGCCGCGGCCCCTTCCGGACAGTTTCCTGGCCAGTCGCTTGGCCGATTGCTGGACATGGGCACGCAAGGACATCGGGACCGCCGGCGGGTTCTGACAAGAGCCAGATATGGCCCCTCTCCCGTCCGGCGGCAACCGAACGTCAGGTCAGCGGCGCCCCATCCGCCAGCCGTCGATGCTGAAGCGCCCGCCGCCGGATGCGGCCAGCGACAGGAAGCCGCCGATGATGGCGAGGTTCTTCATGAACTGGATCTGCTGCATCTTCGCCGCTTCCGGTGCCGCATCCCAGTAGCGGTGGGCGATCAGGGTGGCGGCCACGGTGAAGACGGCGACCAGCAGCGCCGCCAGGCGGGTCCAGGCCCCCAGCACCACGGCCAGGCCGCCGAACGCCTCGACCAGCGCGCCGATGGTCCCGAGCACGGCGGCGGCCGGCACGCCCTGGCTTTCCAGCCCGGAAATGAAGCCTCCCAGCGCCATCAGCTTGCCGAAGCCGCTCTGCACGAAGATGGCGCCCAGCAGCACGCGCGCCGCCAGCAGCAGGGCGTCCTGGCCGGCGCCGACGCTGCGGTCGGTCCAGCCGGCGTCGGTGGCATTGTTCATCATCTCTCTCATCCCTTTCCGGTCCCCGCCGCCGGTCCGTGCCGGCGGCATGTTGTTCAGGTCATGTGCGACGCCGCCACCGCGGCGATTATTCCATCCAACCCGGAAGGCGGCCGCCGGCACGCCGATCGATCCTGCCGTCGCGACCGCGGGGTCGGCCCGGGACAGGGTCAGGGCGTCTTCCAGAGGGTGATGATCATCACGCCGGCGACCGTCAGCGCAGCGCCGACGACCTGCAGCCAGCCCATCGGTTCCGCCAGCGCCAGATAACCGAAAACGGCGGCCGAGACCGGGCCGATGGCGCCGCTCATCGCCACCAGGTTGGGGCCGACCCGGCGCAGCGCCTCCGCCGTCATCAGGACCGGGAGGACGGTGGACGCCACCGCCATCAGCGCCGACAGCCCGTAGACCGGCATCGGCAGGTCGAGTGCCGACAGCGGCCGCAGCACCAGGAACTGCGCGATGCAGCACAGGCTGGCGGCCGTCATGGCGTAGGCGGTGAAGCGCATGGAGCCGATCCGCTGCACCACCCGGCTGCTGCCGACCAGGTAGACCGAGTAGAGGAAGGCGCCCAGGAAGACCAATCCGGCCCCGGTCATGAAGTCGGGATGGCCGGTCCCGACCTCCGACCACACCACAAGGGCGACACCGACATAGGAGACCACCAGCGCCACCACCTCGCGCAGGCCGATCCGCTTGCCGAGGAACAGTGCCGACAGGACCACCACGATGGTGGGGTAGAGGAACAACAACAGCCGCCCCATCCCCGCCGACACGTAGCGCAGGCCCAGGAAATCGCAGAAGCTGGCGGCGTAATAGCCGGTGATGCCCAGCCCGACGGTCAGCGCGAAGTCGCGCCCGCTGACCCGGCTCCGCCCGCCCCGCGTCCCCGACCAGGCTGCCATCGCCAGGAAGAACGGCAGCGAGAAGACCATGCGCAGCATGATGAGCGTCACCGGATCGACGTCGTACCGGTAGGCCAGCTTGATGATGACCGGCCGCAGCGAAAAGGCCATGACCCCGAGGACGGCGAGCGCCACGCCGGCGAACAGCCGCGCCGGCGGCAGGGACGGCTGCAGGGACGGCTGCAGAGACGGCTGATTGAGGGGGGTGGCCTCGGACGCGGCGCTCGGCTGGGACAAGGGGTGGGTCTCGTGCAGGGGCGATGGGAGGAGGGGCGCCATTGAAGCACCCCCGCCTCCCGTTGGCTTCCGTCAAGAAGGCGGGTCGCCATGCCCCCGGTCGGACCCAGGATTGCGCCATCCGCGGCACGGATGGTGAAGGGTCGAACTCACTCGGCCGGCATGGCGGCGACGGCGATCCCGCTCATCGGCGCGAAGCCGGTGAAGCAGACACGCGCCGATTGTCCGATGGCGATGGCATGGACACCGGTGAGCGCGCCGGTCGACACCCATTGTCCTGCCTTCAGCGGACGGCCGACCCGGGCGGCCGTGCCCAACGCCACCGCCAGCGCCGCGGCGATGCCGCCCGGCAGCTTGGCGGTGCTGCCGACCCCGACGCTCTGGCCGTCGATCAGCACCTCGGCCCTCAGCGCGTCGGCGCCCGCGGTGCCTCCGCCCTCGTCGTCGGTCGGGACCCGCTCGCCGACGATCAGCGCCGTGTTGTTGCCGAAGACGGAGGTCGCGGCGGTCGGGCCGAGGTCGTTGACCGGCGCCAGCGGTCCCCCCGCCACCTCGATGGCCGCGTGGACGGCGCCGATGAAGGCGCCGGCCTCGGCCGGGCTGTAATCGAGCTTGTCGGCCGGCGCATCGGCGGCGACCTGCACGGCGAACTCCGCCTCCACCGCGCCGAAGCCACCCGGGATCACGGGGAAGGAGAGGTCGCCGCCGTCGAAACGGCGGATGCCGCGGGCGAAGACCGGGCCGATGTAGCGCATGGCGCCCAGCCTCTCCTCAAGGGCCGGCGGCACGCGCGCCACCTTCCAGCCGGCGACCTCGTCACCCCACCCCGCGATCGCCGCGGCCTGGATGGCGTAGGCGGTGGCGAGGTCGGCCGGCAGGGGGCCGGGGAAGTCGGCGAGCGCGGTGGCACCACGGCGGGCATCGACGAAGCTTGCGGCGATGCCGGCGATCTCGGCATCGGTCAGGGTCGGGGCGCTGAGCCCATGGGGGTGGACAACGGTCATGGCACGGCGTCTCCGGTAGAGGGGCGGCGCGACTCCGGCCATTGTTTTCCCGTGCGATTCACGGTTCGAGTGAGTCCGCCTGAACCGGTCACACTCCAACGGGCAGGGCCGCACCAGGAAAGTGCATCGCAACATAACGGACTGCAACGTTTCCGAAAGGCGGGGTGGACTGACCGTCCGGTTCGGGGGACACTGGGCCCGCAATCTTCGCGGGAGAGCCCATGCGTCCCGACCGACCGGCCGCCGATGCCGCCACCGCAAGCCTGTTCCGCCGGATCGAGGAGCGCCGCGACGAGTTGGTGGCGCTGACGCGCGACCTGATCCGCATCCCCACCGTCAACCCGCCCGGTGATGCCTACACCGACTGCGCCGAGCTGATCGGCCGCCGGCTGGCGGCCCGCGGCTTCACCGTCGGGTATGTGCGGGCGGAAGGGGCGGCGGGCGACAGCGACCGCTATCCGCGCACCAACGTGGTGGCCCGCATCGAGGGGCCGCGGCCGGGCCCCTGTATCCACTTCAACGGCCACATCGACGTGGTGCCGGCCGGCCAGGGCTGGACCGTCGATCCCTTCGGCGGCCTGGTCAGGGACGGCCGGGTCTACGGACGCGGCGCCTGCGACATGAAGGGGGGCATCGCCGCCTCGATCATCGCGGTGGAATCGCTGCTGGACGAGGGGCGGCTGACCGCCGGCGCGCTGGAAATCTCCGGCACCGTGGATGAGGAGTCGGGCGGCTACGGCGGGGTCGGGCATCTGGCCGGGCTGGGATACTTCTCCCGGCCGCGGGTCGACCACGTCATCATCCCGGAACCGCTGAACGTCGACCGCGTCTGCGTCGGCCATCGCGGCGTCTGGTGGGCGGAGATCGAGACCAAGGGCCGCGTCGCCCACGGCTCCATGCCCTTCCTCGGCAACTGCGCGGTGCGCCACATGGGCGCCGTGCTGCACCGGATCGAGACGGAGCTGATCCCCCGCCTCGCCGCCAGGCGCACCGGCATGCCGGTGGTGCCGGAGGGGGCGCGCCAGTCCACCATCAACATCAACGCCATCCACGGCGGCCAGGCCGAGGACCACGGCGGGCTGCCGAGCCCGATGGTGCCCGACCGCTGCCGCATGGTGATCGACCGCCGCTACCTGATCGAGGAGGATCCGGAAACGGTGCGCGGCGAGATCGTCGCCATCCTGGACGACCTGCGCCGCATCCGGCCGGGCTTCGACTACGACTTGCGCGAGGTGCTGGCCTTCCTGCCGACGATGACCGACGCCGAGGCGCCGGTCGTGCAGGCGGTGGCCGCCGCCATCGAGGCGGTGTTGGGCCGGCCGGCCGAACGCGTGGTGTCCCCCGGCACCTACGACCAGAAGCATGTGGTGCGCGTCGGCCAGTTGAAGGATTGCATCGCCTACGGCCCCGGCATCCTCGACCTCGCCCACCAGCCCGACGAATGGGTCGGCATCGACGACATGGTCCATTCGGCACAGGTGATGGCGCTGGCGACCCTGGATCTGCTCGGCCGCCCCTCCCGCGCCTCCGCCACATGACGGCGCCTTGCGACGGCGACGCCCTGCTCCCGGCCGCGCCGCGGCTCGCCACCAGCCGGCTGGTGCTGCAGCCGCTGGCCATCGCCGACGCCGCGGCCATCCAGCGGCTGTTCCCGCGGTGGGAGATCGTGCGCCACCTGAACGACCGTGTCCCCTGGCCCTACCCGCCCGACGGCGCGCTCGGCTATGTCCGGGACGTGGCGCTGCCGGCCGCGGCCCGTGGCGAGGAATGGCACTGGACCTTGCGCCTGCGCGAGGCTCCGGACGACGTGATCGGCGCGATCAGCCTGATGCTGGAGGAGGACAACAACCGGGGATTCTGGCTCGGGCTGCCCTGGCAGGGCCGCGGGCTGATGGCCGAGGCCGCCGAGGCGGTCACCGGCTTCTGGTTCGAGACGCTGGGGCGGCCGGTCCTGCGCGTGCCCAAGGCGGTGGCGAACCGTGCCTCCAGCCGCCTGTCGGAGCGCATGGGCATGCGGCTCGTCGGCATCGAGATGCGCGACTATGTTGCCGGTCGGCTTGAGACGGAACTGTGGGAGATCACCCGGGAAGACTGGCGGGCGCGTCAGGCCGGCACCGGCTCGCCCGCTTCCCGCCGGCCGAGCAACTGCTCCACCTCCTCCACCGGCACGGGACGGCTGAACAGGAAGCCCTGGTAGCTTTCGCAGGACAGGTCGCGCAGCAGCCTGAGCTGCTCCTGCGTCTCGACCCCTTCGGCGATCACCGACAGTCCCAGGCTGCGGCCAAGCCCGACGATGGCGCGGGGGACCGAGGAGTCGCTGGCGCCGGTGGACAGGTCGTGGATGAAGGAGCGGTCGATCTTCAGCTTGTCGATCGGCAGCCGGTGCAGGTAGCTGAGGCTGGAATAGCCGGTGCCGAAATCGTCCAACGCGATCAGCACGCCACGCCGCTTCAGCGCCGTCAGCGTTGCCGCCGCCGCCTCGACGTCGCCGATCAGCGTGCCTTCCGTCACCTCGATCTCCAGCTCCGGCCCGCTCAGCCCGTTGATGTCGAGCGCATGGGCGACCTTCAGCGGCAACTGGCCGTCGCGGAACTGGGCGCCGGAAACGTTGACCGCCACCGGGACCGACAGGCTGAATCTCGACTTCCAGCGCCGGATCTGGGCGCAGGCCTCGCCCAGCACCCAGTCGCCCATCGCCAGCACCAGGCCGCTCTCCTCGGCCACCGGCAGGAAGCGGCCGGGCATGATCAGCCCCTCCTCCGGATGGCGCCAGCGGACCAGCGCCTCGAATCCGACGATCCGCCCCGACAGGGTATCGACTTGGGGCTGGTAGACCAGGAAAAGCTGGCCCTCTTGGATGGCCCGGCGCAGGTTGCCCTCCAGGTCGAGCCGCTCCCGCGACCTGGCACCCATCTCCCGCGTGACGAAACGGAAGCTGTTCCGGCCATGCTCCTTGGCGTGATACATCGCGATGTCGGCACAGCGGATCAGGCCCTCCGGATCCTCGGCATCGTCGGGATAGAGGCTGATGCCGATGCTGGGCGTCACCACGAAGTTCCGGCCACCGACGGCGAAGGGGCTGGCCAGGTGGGCCACCACCTTCCCGGCGATGCGGGCCACATCGTCCGGCACGGCCATCCGGCGGGCGACGATCAGGAACTCGTCACCTCCCAGCCGCCCGACCGTATCGCAGTCGCGCAAGCCGGCCTGGAGCCGCTGCGCCACCGACCGCAGCACCTCGTCGCCGAAGGAATGGCCCAGGCTGTCGTTGATCACCTTGAAGCGGTCCAGGTCGATGAACAGCACCGCCACCCTGCCGCCGTCGCGCCGCGCCTCGCGCAGGGCCTGGGCCAGGCGGTCGAACAGCAGGACGCGGTTCGGCAGCCCGGTCAGCGCGTCGAAATGGGCAAGGTACTGGATATGCTGCTCCGCCCGCCGCTTCTCGCCGGTATCCTCGGCGAAGGCCAGCACGAACTTCAGGTCGCCGCCGACGGTGACCGGCTGGAAATGCAGGCTGAAATGGCTGCGCCGCCCGCCGATCAGCAGCGGCTGGTCGGTTTCCAGCCGCCCGCTTTCGCCCTGGAGCGCCGCGTCCAGCGCGAAGACGGCCGCCTGGTCGGCCAAGCGCAGCCGGGCATCGACGCCCAGCAGGTCGCCGCGCTCCATGCCCGCAGCGGCGGCGAAGGCGGGATTGCAATCGGTCACCGTGCCGTCCACGCCGATCAGCGCGATGCCCAGCGGTGCCTGGGTGAAAAGCCGGCTGCGCTCGGCCTCCTGGAGGCGCAGCGAGGCGGTCATCTGCTGCGCCATGGCCAGGGCGCGCGTATGTGTCGCCATCATCACGCGCAGCATCGCCGCCAATGCCAGGCTGAGCACCAGCCCGCCCGCCAGCACCGCCGGCGGCATCCAGCCCGCCGCCGGGGAGGCCGCGGGCAGGTCCACATAGCGGACGGTCCAGGCCCGGCCGCCGACCGGCAGCTCCCGCGTGATGGCGATGGCGGCGGACGACGCCGGCTGCCTGGCGGTGGGAAGCTGGGGACTGCGGTACAGCGGGAAATCCCCCGCGGTCGGCGGTGCGTCGTAGAGTTCGATCCCGATGTCCGGGCGCCGATCCTCCAGCAGCCGCCCCATCAGCGGGCCGATGCGCACCGGGGTCAGCGCGACGCCGGTGAAGGCAGCCCGCCGGGCCTCGACGGACGGCGGCTGGGGGTCGCCACGGTAGGTCGCCTGATAGACGATGAAGGCGGATTTCACCCCGGCCGCCTCGTCGATCTTCAGCGTGACGGCCGGGGTCGCCGACGGCTCGCCACTGTCGCGCGCCTGCTCGATGGCGGCCCGCCGGACTTTGTCCGACATCATGTCGAAGCCGAGCGCGCGGACGTTGGCTTCGTTCACCGGCGCCGCGAAAACATTCACCAGCCGCTCGGCCCCGTCGCCCGCCCGGTCGCCGCCCCGGTCCGGCCAGATGCGGAAATCCGACAGGCCGACGGCCCGCATCGACGCCACGAGGTCGCCGGAGCCGCCGGGCGGAACGGCACGGGCATAGGCGACGGCGGTCATGCCCGGATGGCGGCCAGGCGCGTCCAGCGCTTCCACGAAGCGGCTCCAGTCGCGCCAACCCAGCGCCGGGAAGGCCATAACCAGGGACGCGGCGGCGCGCGTGACCTGTTCGTACAGCCTCACCCGCTCCGCCAACCGGCTGTGCAATTCCTCCGCCCGGTCCGAGAAGCGGTGAACCTCCTCGGCATGCAGCCATCGCCTGCTCTGGTCCCATGCCAGCACCGACAGCCCCGCCCCGACGGCGAGGACAAGCACCGTCAGGACGAGGGTCGTGGGCGGCCGGAAATGGCGGCGTGACGGCCGGGGGCCGGGGGGGTGGTCGCCGTGAAGGCCGGACTGCGAAGCCGGCGCGCTGCCTGCGGCAGGATCGGCGGCCGGCCCGTCCATCAGAACTCCTCGAGGATCTTGGGGCTGCTTTTCAGAAGCCGTTCGATCATGCCCAGGATCTGCTCGATCTTCGTCCGCGTGGCGTCGAGCTCGTCGGCGGTCTTGTCGTCGATGCCGGCCTCCATCAGCATCGTGTCGAAGCTGTGCAGCGTCTCGTTGAAGGCCTTCTGCTCCGCTACCAGCACGTCGAAGGCGCCGAGCGAGGCGGTGAGGGCCAGGGGCGGATCGCTGATGAAGGAATGGCTGATGTCGGTGAAGATGGCGATGGCGGTCAGCTTCTGCCGGGTCACCCATTGCGGGAAATTGGGGGGCAGCTCCTTGCCCGCGGCGTCGAGCTTTTCCTGGATGGAGAAGACCAGCCCCTGGATGTCGAGGTAGGCGGCACGGATTTCACGGAAGCGCGGGAAGGTCCGGGGCTTTCCCGCGGCGCGTTGCCGGCCCAGGTTGGCGATATCCTCGGTGAGCTTGCGCGCCATCCGAAGCACGACATCCGTCACCCTGGCCATCCCTCGCCTCCGCTCACCGCCGGCCCCGTCATGTGCCGCTGCCCGCTCCGCCGCCATACCACCCCCGGGCAGCGCGGACCCCTTCAGCTTACATCAAAATCGCCTCCAATCCTAAGCATTACCGGACGCGCCTGCCAGGGTGCGCACCGCCGCGATGCCGCCCGCCGGCCGGCGGGGGCATGTGGCCCGTCTTGTGGGGAGCAAGTGCCAGGGGCCCCCGGAGGCCCGCGGTCAGGTCGCTGCGAAGCTGCGGATCGCGTCCGCGATCAGGCCGCTGAGCGCCAGGGCATTGGACGGGTGCGGTACGCCGTCGCAGGACAGGGGCCGGCCCAGCCCTTCGTCGAGGAAACGCTGGGCGACCGCGTCGCCGAACAGCGCATGGACGCCATAGACCCGCACCCCCTCCGCCCCCTGCGCCAGCGCCGCCCGCGCGCAGGAGAAGATGGTTTCGCCGGAGCTGATGACGTCGTCGACGATCACCGCCGGCCGTCCGGCCAGGCGAGAATCCGCCGGCAGCGTCACCGTGACGTCGCGATCGCCGCGCCGTTCCTTGCGCCCGACGATGGCGGCGAGGCCCAGCGGACCGGCCACCGCCTCCACCAGCGGCGCGGACTCCTCGTCTGGGCCGATGATCACGGTACCGGGCGCCACGCCCTGCCGGCGCAGATGGTCGGCGATCGGCGCGGCACCGCTCAGCGAGACGGACGGACGGCCGACGAAAACCTCGTCCAGGGTATGGGTGCGGTGCAGATGCGGCTCGACGCAGACGAACCGGTCGAAACAGCGCCCCAGCCAGTCTCCGACAACCGCCTGGCTGACCGGCTCGCCCGGGCGGAAGATCGCGTCCTGGCGCATGTAGGCCATGTAGGGCGCCACCAGGCACAGGTCGGTCGCCCCCTGCCGGCGCAGCACCGACGCGGCGAGCGTCAGTTCCACCAGCTTGTCGTTCGGACGGTCGAGCGACCGGTAGACGATGGCGCGCTCCACCGGCTCCGGCAGCCTGACCAGGCTCTCGCCGTCCGGAAAACGGTGCAGCTCGGCGATATGGCAGGGGATGCCCAGCGCCTCGGCCAGCCGGCGCGCCGCCGCCTCGGAATCCGGAAAGCCGTAGACTCCGGTGTAGTTGCCCGTATCGCGGGCCATGACCCTTCCCCCTGCACCAGTTAGGATGGCGGCAAGCTTGGCGCAGGCTTGGCGGGCGGGTCAATGACGCCGAACGGTCGAGGGCTGCCGGGACGGCTCGCCGTGTCGGCCTATGCCTCCGTGCGCTTGTCGTCCTCCGCCTCGTCGGCTTCGGAGGCGCTGGGATCGACCGGGATGCTTTCGGCCCGGCGCGTCATCCACTGGAACGTGCCGAGCCCGACCACCAGCAGGGTGACGACCGCCAGCAGGATGGCCGGATAGACGATCTCGGAGATCTCCGAGGTTCTCGCCTCGAACACCAGGACCAGCCCTTCCAGGCTCGAGGCGACGATGATCGTGGTCAGGAACTTGGTCAGGGTCCGGCGCGCCTCGTCGGCGCGGCGCAGCTCGCGGTCGCGGGCGATCTCCTCCTCGTAGAGGTACTTGGCGATCTCGAACACGGCGATCGCCAGCACGATCATCCCGACCCCGTCGAGCATCGCCGACGTCAGGGTCGCGGCGTTCAGCGCCACGACCCCCTCCACCACCGTCAGCGCCGACAGCCCGATGAACAGCAGGGAGAACAGGGTCAGCGTCACCGCCGCCAGCCGGTACATCCCTCGCGCCGCCGATTGGAACATTGCCGTCGAACTCCCGTCTGCCGTCTTTCCCATGACATGCAACAACGCACGGCACGGGGTATCGGCTCCGCTCAAGCCCGTGCATGCATCGACGCTGCCGGAGAACCTCTTTAGAGTGGCGCACCCAACCGGCCCCCTGTGGCGCGAAATTTGGTTTGACGTGACGCGCACAATGGTTTGACGTCGGTCAACGGGCTTGCTGTGGCCAACCTAGGGTTTGGTCGATCGCCTCGGGCTCATTCGATTGAAGGGCGGCGTCCATCAAATCGCGGGCGTGCTGCACCACCGCGCTATAGGTGCCGGCGACCGCAGCGGCCAGGGCGATGCCGTCCTGCGGGGCCGGCAGCGGGAGCCTGCTATTGTCCATGGCGATCCAGCCTTGGGCGTAGCTGTCAGGCCAGTCGAGCGCGCCGGCCAGCACAAGAGCCGCAGTGGTGGCCATGCCCCCCAGGTCCGTGCGCGTCAGGACATCCGTCCCGAAGGTCTTACCGCCGTGTGTCACGCCAAGCGCCAAGCGGCGGTCCCGCTCCACATTGATCGCGTCCACCTTGGCTCCCTGGCGTGCCGCCAGATTGGCCGCCAGCACATCGGCCGGCAGAGGCACCACCTTGCGCGGCATGGTGATGCTCTTGGCGTCCTCATCGACCAGGGGCGCCCGATCAGGATCGGCGACGATCTGGTGGGTGAGCGCCGACGGGAGCTCGACAGCCTCTTCGGTTGTCAGCCAGTACCCGCAACCGATCATCCCCAGAGCGGGGTCAGTCCAGCCGAGATCGACCAAGGACTCTGGAAGCAAACCCATGAGCGCCGGGGGAAGATCTTCCGGGCCGCTGACGACGGCGAGGGTTTCGAGGTTGATCTTGCAGTAAGCCATTACCTGACCCTCCGGAACATTACAAAGAACACAGCGGCGGAGCCGCCGTAGTTCGGTGTAGACCCAATTCCCCTAGATGCCCCACCGCCGGGGAAGGTGCCGCTATACTGCGCGGTGGGACTATATGATCGGTTAATGCGTGCGCTTCCATCAATACTTGGTCCGATAAGGTTTCCCGTGAGTGAGTAGATATCAGCCGGCCCATTACTCTCCTGAAAGCCAGGAAAATTGACGTCTCCCCCAACACCTGCGGGTTGAACTACGTAGATATTGGTGGCTGCATCATTCAGCGACATTCCGTCAACCGACACAGTTGTTCCAATCGTTCCAGTAATACTCTGACCCGGAGTGACTGATTTACCCACTCGCTGCGACACGGGGCTTGATGCTCCGTAAACGGCGCCCCCGTTGATAGCTGATACGCCCGCACCCACCGCGATGATGTCGATCACGTCTATGTAGGCTGGCACAAGCCAGTTAAATGCGCCTGCCGCCGTGATGTAGTCCATCCCTGCGAATTGCAGCGTTCCGGGCGCATCGCGCCGTGTGCGCTGAAGCCCTTGTCCGAGGAAACCCATCACACCGCCTCCGTCACGTACCAGAAGAAGAAGATACCGCCGTTGGCTCCTGCAGAATTGAAACTGGCGTATCTTGCCCCAGCACCTGGAAGTTCTGGTGGTCCCCCTGAACGGCCTTTGAAGCTGGGGTGAATATATGGGCCGCCGGAGTCGTTGAAAGTTGCAGCGGGGTCAGTTACGATCCAGGCTGGGGAAGGCAGGCCGCCTCCGTTACCATTAAACGTCATGCCTCCGTTAAGATTGATATCCCCACCGTAGGCGGCGCCTCCAAGGCCATATGTGGTGCAGCCTAGACCGCCCTCCGCCGTCATGCCATCTACCGTGGTAGAACCCGCTTTCACATCTGGTTCAGTTTGTGCGGCACTACCTTGCCCAATTGTTCCCGGAATGATCTGACCCGGAACAACTGCCTTATTCCTGCGTATGGCCATGCCACCAGCCGATCCACCACGACCGCCCCAGCATCCACCGCCGCCGCCGACTGCAATAATATCGCAGCTATCCACCCCGGCAGGGACGGGGCAGCTAATCGTGCCGGTAAGTGAAGTGCTGCAAAAGAAAGTGCTACCGACAAAGCGTCGGCGCACACTCAGTCTGCTTCCGAGAGGATCACGAATACTCATGGCTCACCTCACGCGGGCTTGGTCAGGTCGTACCAGCCGAGGTCCACCTCACAGGAGGCGGTCAGCGTGGCCCACGAGCCGATGCCGAGCACGTCACCCGCCTCGAAGTCCATTCCAGCGATGCTGGCGATGCTTTGGGGAACCGGGGCGGTGGTGGCGTTGATCGTGGTCGCACCGACATACTGAGCAGCGATCAGGTGCCAGATGTTCGCGGCTTCGCCGGCCTTGCGTTTGAGGACGCATACGACGGCGGCCGTATTTGTGGCGAGCGGAGTGATCCGACACCACCCGCCTTGACCACCGGCCGCGCCGATGGTCCCGAGCGTGGTCACGCCCGTTGGAGTATTGCCGGCGGTGTTTGCC
Source organism: Azospirillum picis (assembly GCF_017876115.1). Taxonomy (GTDB): domain Bacteria; phylum Pseudomonadota; class Alphaproteobacteria; order Azospirillales; family Azospirillaceae; genus Azospirillum; species Azospirillum picis. Next base: position 52,523 of record NZ_JAGINO010000016.1, on the reverse strand, counting down.
ATTACTCCAGGGGGTAGCGTAATCGTGAAGCTCCGCGGCGCACCCGCAAAAACAGGGGAAGTGTTCGTAGCCATTATCTAGTCCTTTACTTGCCGAGATAGGGGATATTGACGCCGCCGCCGATTGCCATCAGCATTGCGAAGTCAAAGCCGCCGGCAGCACCGGCCGAGCCGTCGAGGCGCCAATAGCTGCCGTCATAGGTCGCCTCGTATTTCGTGCCGGCCACCACCTCGCCGCCGGTCAGCACGGCGCCGGCAGCGGTGCGCACGGCTGTTGCCGCTGTCGTGCCGACGGTCAGGATCAGGCCCGCGGTGTTCGTGTAGCCGGCGATGAATTCGATCGAGGGATGGCCCGTCAGAGCCGCCAGCGGGCCGGAAAGAGTCTGCGCATTTGCGGTCCCCGCAGAGGTGCCGTACCAGACGGACCCAGCGCCAGCCGCTCCCGCCGGGCCAGTTGCACCGGTTGGTCCCTGCACGCCGCTTTGGCTGACGTTCCAACTCGCCAGAGTGCCGGACCCGCCGGTGAGGGTGCAGTTGAATGTGATGCTGGTGCCGGCGATCGCCGTGATGGGGCCGTACATCCAGTTTGCGGCGTTGGCCGTACTCGCTACCAGAATGTTGGCGCCGACACCGAGGCCGAGGCCGACCGCGGTCACAAGCGTCTTGGACCCGGTGCCGATCGCTAAGCTGGTGGTGGAGGTCGAAACGATGGTGGGCGCGGGACCGGTCGGGCCGGTATTGCCGATATCACCCTTGTCGCCCGTCCGCGCAAAGCCGAGTGCAAGCCGATCACCCGCCACAAAGCCGCCAGGGCCGGCTACATAAGCCACCGACACTTTGCGATAGCCCGTCGCCGTCGCAATCCCGGTAACATTGACGTCGACATAGCGGCTGCTGTTCCCAACCGTGACCAGCCGGAGCCGGCCTTTGGTCGCCGACGTGCTGGCGGCATAGCCGGCGAGCACATTGGTCGCATCGCCGCCATCCGCATTGGTGACGCTGACATAGAGGGTGTAGTTGCCGGCGGTCAGGCTGGCGATGGAGGCTCGCACCTCTCCAGCCCCTGGATCAGCATCGGCCGTGCCGGCATCCCAATTCAGGGAGAGTGTGGACTGCGACGCCGCGATTGTGTTCACCGCCTCCTGCGCCTGTTGCGCCGTTTGACCGACATACTGTGCAGCTACCCCAACCGCTTCCAGCGCTGCCGGAAAGTTCTCCTCGTGGCCAGCGCGGCTGCCGTCCACAGCCTCATCGAAGCCCCCAAGATTGTCCGGCCCGACAGGATCGCTGTTCCAGTACCCATTCACCAACTTCTGGACTGCATCGGCCCAACCAATCGTCATCCCACCATCTCCTCAACCTTCAGCGACGCCCGCCACAGATCGTTGGCGACTTGGCGCCGGGTCACGCTCTCGGCCAAAAAGCCCACGTATGCCTCACGCCAGACGTGGCGGGTCTTCTTAGGCTCCGGGATCACGGCAACCGGGCCGACCTTGTCCAAGCGCATGCTCAGATCCTGGAAGGCGGCGGCCTCGTCGTCCGTCAGATCCTCGAAGGTGAGCGTCTGCACGCGCTGGGGGCGTTGATAGGCGACGATCCGTCCGCCACCAGGAGTGACGTCCAGCTTGGATCGGGATTGCGGTGTGATATCGCGGCCCCAGTCGAACCCCCACTCAGGCACCAGCGCGGCGGCGAGGAAGAGGTGACCGAGGTCGAACGGGTCGCCGCCATTGTCGATTTCAATCCGCGTCACGGCCGGCCGGCAGCGCGGCGGCAGGTCAATGATGGGCACCGCATAGCCGGCCATGTCGCGAGCGCTGGGACGTCCCATCCACCAGTTGCGTGCCGACCAGTCGAGGCTCTTACGCTGCCATGCCCGGCCGAGTGCACGTCGCCAGACCGGTGCCGGCGCCCCCGGCGCCAGAACCTGCGCGTTGTTGTCGAGGGCATAGGTGATCCTCACCCGGACATCCCGCCGCAGGGTGGTGCCCGACACCATCAGGGCGGTAACCGGATCGCGCGCCGGCGTCACGATGTCGAGCGTGGCAATGCCGCTCGACGTCCAACGCGCCACGTCCTCGATCACGGTCGGCATCAGCACGTCGTCCAGATGCACCCAACCGTTGCCGCGCAACGTCCCTTCAAGGGCCAAATTGCGGTCGAGGATACGGCACAGGGCGCCGCGATCTTGCCCGCTCATCCGAACAACTCCAACTCGATCAGGTGGTCATCAGGGGCGGCCGGCCGCTTGCCCCACACGGCCCAGCTTCCCGTCAACCCTTCCAACGGGTAGGACAGGGCAACCTCCTGGCCGTGGGCGAGGTCGAGCAGCGGGTCCGTCATCTCCGTCGCAACGCGCAGCAACTGCCGGGGACTGCCGTCGGGGCGCGGACCGAACAGGGCGAGCAGTTGCGCCGCCAAAGCCTCGGCGTCGGCCTCCGACCGCAGGGCCGTGTCGATGGTGATCTCGCGCGCCTGGTCACCCCAGAGGGTCTTGACCGCTTGCGACTTGGCGACTGCCGACCGCCATTCCTCGGCCAACCGTGTTTCGGCGGCGGTGCCGATCACCACGGCGGCCAAGTCATTGCGGGCAAAGGTGCGGTAGATGCGGCCCCAGCGAACCGTCACCTTCCAAACCGGCTGCGCGATCGTGGCGTCGGCGACCGACAGCTCCTTGATCTTGCGCTCCGACAACGACAGCACCGGCGCTCCCAGCGGGGCGGCCAAGGTGCCGACTTGCCATTGGCCGGTGGCGTCCGGCAGCACCCACGCGGCGGCCGAGGCGGCGATCGGGTCCCAAGCCTCACGGTAGCTCGACGGCTGCTCCAGCCACACTCCGACCTTGGCGGGAGCTGCCCACGCCGCCAGGCTGGCGCCGATACGGGTGCCGTGGCCGCGACGCGTCAGCAACCACCGCAGGATCGACGGTGCGGTGTCGCCGGCGGCAGCCGCACCGCGCAGGCCGAAAGTCGGCTGCGCTCCCAAGGTCCCGCCGATCCTGCAGTACCCGCGGACAAGGTCGGTCACGTACTGCGTCGACGTCAGCGCCGCGGTGTCGAAGGCACTACCGGTGCGATCCGACAATGCCGTCAACTGAGCATTCCCGCCCCGATCCCAGATGGCCGTTACCGCCGCCATAGGACCCGCATCTGCGCCATCGTGGAGTTGCGCTACGCTGGCGGGCTGGTTGACCCACACACCGGGGACATGGGCATCGGTCAGGTCACCCAAGGCGATCGGCTTGGTCTGCCCCTTGATGCCGCCCACCTCGCCCTCATAGCCGGTGGCGCCGCTGTTCGTGCCGGCATAGGTGGCATCCAGGATCGCGTCCTCCAGGTCGGCGCGGGCATCCAGGATCGGGATCGACACCCGGCCGGCCTGGTCGCCGCTGCCGATCTCCCAGCGCAGCGGGCCGGGACGGGCGGCGGCAATCTGCCGCCAGGCGACCAGCGGCCGGCCGGAGACGCCACGCCAGACGCGCACGGCCACCGGCCGGCAGTCACGCAGATAGCTCAACGCCCCGTCGGCATTGCTGACCGTCAGGTTGCCCGTCCCGATGGAACCGCCCAAGGTGCTGGGGTCGGACAGCGCGCGAGTCTGATAGCTCGGCACCTCGACCAGCCTGTTACGGTACTTCTGGTTCGGCCGGTCCGGGTCGGATGCAGGCATCGGCCGGACCGCGCCGCGCGACAGGTGCAGCGTCTCCGCAACACCCGATGGGCGCTGGTAGTCGAACTCGGCAATCCAGGCGATTTCCTCGGTCATGCGGCCCGCCGTTCCAGCAGCGTGACTAGGTCGCGCGTGACGCGGCGGCTATCTGCCAGTTCGCGCAGGATGGCTCCGGACAAGCCGATCATGGTGTCGAGCCGGTCGGCGATCATGCTGCCGATCTCCAGCACGGCGCCCGTCGTGCCGCCGACCGCAGCCACCACAGGCACCAGGTCGACCGACGCGGCGGACGAGCCGGGCAGGACGGCATGGATGCCCAACCGCCCGCCGACATTGGCCAGCGGCATGATCGCTTCCGGCCCGGCTTCCCCGAGTTCCCGGAACCGGGTCGGGCGGTGGTAGACACCCTGGCCCAATGCGGCGGCGCCGGTGGCGTACTGCTCGATGCTCCAGTTACCGTCGGGGTGCTGGATCCAACGATAATTGTGGCCCGCCTCTCCCAAGTAGGTGCCCGGTCCGCTGTTGCTCGCCGGCACGCTGGGACCGGCCGACGAGGCACCGGAGGCAAGCCGCCCGTCGATCGAAGCCAGATAGTCACGCTGCTTCTCGGCGACGCCCAACGCGCGGGTGGCGGTGTCGACCTGATCGCTGGCCCGTCCGGCGATCGTGGTCTGCAGGGACAGCACCTTCTGCTCGCGCGCCTCGTACTCCGGCTGACTGGCATAGTAGGACCGGGCCTGCTCCAGGTACGGGCGCCACAACGAACCAAACTCATCCGCTGCCGAGGACCGGTCGTTGTCGTTGGCCGCCGTCAGGACGCGGTTGTATGCGTCGTTCATCTGGCTTTCAGCGAAGTCGAGTTTTGCCTTCGTGCCCAGCGTCGACAGGCTGTTGTCCATCTGTAGGGAGTTGATGGCGGAGCGCGCCTGGTCGCGAATGCGGGTCCAACTGGTGACGATCGCAGTCTGCGTCGAGATCTCCGCTTCCGCCTTTGTCTTCTCCGCTTCCGTCACCGCCGTGGCCGCCGCCGCACTGTCGGCCCATGCCGCCGTCAGCAGGTTGATCGTCGAACGGTGCTGGTCGGCCGTGATGGTGCCGGCCGACAACTGCCCATCCAGCGCGACCAGGGCGGATCGCATCTGGCCGGCCGTGGCCTCGCCACGTCCTGCGGCGTCGACCAGGGCGGCAAAGGTCGGGCGCAGGGCAGCCGCGACGGCATCGGACAGTCCAGCCTCCGCAAAGCGCGTGGTGAGGTCCGGCCGCCAGGTCGGGTCGATGGCCTGCTCAACGGCGATCCGCCCCTGGCGCTGGGCCGACAGCACGGCCTGCGCCGTAGTCCAGGCGGCGGTGAGGCTCGTGACCAGGTTGGTGTACTGCTCGGCCGACACCGTGCCGTCCATCAGCGCCGTATCGACCTGCGACAATGCCGCCTTCAATTGCGCCATGGACAATGTGCCGGTTCGGGCGGACTGCTCGACGCTGTCGAAGGTGGTCACCAGCCCCTTCACGGCCGAGGTCGTCGGGTCCAGACCAAGGGACGTCCGGAACCGGTCGGCTATGGCCAACGTCGCAGTAGGATCGGTCAAAGCCGATACCGCCGCCATACCCTGCCGCTGCACAAGCTGGACGGAGCTGGTGTAATCGTCCGTCAGCTTCTGGGTATAGCGGGCGATCAGCGACGCCTGTTCCTCGGCGGTGTAGCCGAGCGATGCCAAGGCCGGCCGGAATGCCTCGACGTTGATCTCCGCTTGCTTCGAGACGGCGGCAAGGCCGGTCAGCGATTGCGCCGCGGGGGTGATCCCCATCAGCGCCTCGATGCCGCGCCGCGCCGCCACCGTCAGTTCATCTTCGGTCGCCAAGCCCAACTCGGCGGCCTTAGTCCTCCAGTCGGTAATATTCGTCTTGATCTGGTCGCCGAGGGTCTTCGCCTGTTCCGTGAACGTTTTAAGCTGATTGCTGACAGGATCCATCGACGCATTCATCGCGTCGATCTGGTTCCGGAAGGTGGACGCGAACTGAAGGTCGTTCGCCAAGTCCTCGGCATTTGTGGCCTTGGTGTTCTTCAGGGCTGTACGGACATCGCCGGACACACCGGAGACGGCGCCAGACTGGTCGAGGCGCTGGATGGTCCACTTGATCAGGCCGGCAATCGCCGCTTCCTGCGACCCGTACTCCTGGCGACCACCACTGCCGTCCCGCGGATCGACGTACCACTTGCCGCCCTGCTGGAACCAGCGCACGGCGGCAAGGTCAGTCTGTCGGGTGGACGCAGCAAACTGAGCACCGATGCCGCTGATGATGGTGTTGACCGACGTGGCGATGCCCTGCGCCACCGATTGGATGCCCGAGGCGTCGGCCCCATTGTCGGCGAGGGCGGTGTCGGCCGACACACCGGTTCGCGAGTAGTGCAGCTCAGCGGAGCTGTTGGGACCGACCGACATTTTCTGCGTGCCCAGCAGGCCGCCCAGTAAGCCGCCGCCGCCGCCGATCAGTGCGCCGAGCAACGTGCCGACACCGGGGAAGATGAACGTACCGGCCAGTGCGCCCGCAGCGGCGCCGCTGGCGGCACCCGCCGCGCCGCCCACAACTTTGCTGTTGCTGTTCGTTCCAAGCCAGCCGCCCAGCAGCCCGCCCACTCCGGCGCCGATGCCAGCGGTGCCCAGCACGCTGCCCAGCGTGGCGCCCGCCGTCCCGGCCGCACCGCTGGCGGTGCCGCTGTAGCTGGCATTAAGCGCCGCCGTGTTGCCGGCATTCACGACGCCATTGGCGGCGTTGAGGCTGCCGGCCTGCACCGCGCCCGTCGCTTGCCCGATGATCGGGTTGGCCGTCGCGATGACCGTGGAGCCTCCGCCGACCGACGACATCGACACCGCCGATCCCCACAGCGGCGTGTCCATGCCCGCGGACAACCCGACCTTGTCCATCGCCCAACCGGCGCCTTTGGACAGCGCCGTGTTGGTCAGCGCGCCGGATACGCCGCCGGAGGACTGCTGCTGGCCGCCGAATGCCGACCAGATCGACGGCGCATTGCCACCGGTCACCAGGTTCTTCGCCGGGTTGAGGATCGCCAGTTGCAGCGCCGCCTGCACCACCTCGGAGATGACGGCTTTGGCGATCGATCCCCAACTGATGGTGCTGGCCGTGCCCTGCGCGAAGGCTTCGGTGATGGCGCTGCCGATCCGGTCGAATGCACGCTCGCCGAGCTGCCCCAGCTCGTCCCAGATGCCCCGCTGCTGGGCGATCTCCTCTCGCAGCTTGATCGCCGTCTCATGCTTGCGCAGCAGGGCAGCGATCTCGTCCTCGGTCGCGTTGGGAAACTGGCGGCGGATGTCCAGCTCGGCCCGCGCCAGCTCCAGGGTGCGGGTGCGGATGGTCTCCCCTTCTCCCTGCAGCGATAGCTCGCGCTGCAGCAGGGCGATGTCGTCGTCGGCGTCGTGGAGCGAGCGGCGGTAGGTCTGCCGTTCCTGCCACTTGGCCAGTTCGGCCGTCTTGACGCCGATCGCCTTGGCCCGCTCGCCGTCGACCGCAACGCCCTCTTTCTCGACCTGTGCCGCAACTTGGTTTGCCGCCGTCGCATCGGCGACGGCCCGCACGCCACGGCCTTCGGCATCGGCCAGCGACTGCGCCGCCTGGATCTGGAGATCCATGTCGCGGTCCCACTGCGCAGCCGCCAGCTTGCGCCGCGCCGCGTCTTCCTCGGTCAGGCGCTTCGCCAGGTCGCCGTGGGCGCCGGCGCCGACCTTCAGCGTCTCGTTCTCGATCTGCTGCTTCAGGGTGGTGACGGCGACGGCAGCGCCACCCCGCTCGGTGGCGGCGGCCATCTCCAGTAGCTGGCGCGCCTGCCGGCTGGACGCGGTCGCGGCCTCGCCGGCTTGGCCGGCCAGCCCCGCCATGTTCTCCCGCAGCTTGCCGGCCCGATAGCTGGCCGCGTCGGCCTGGACGATCACACCATCGCGCAGCGCCTCGGCCACCTGCAGGTCGGCCCGAGCCGCCGCCACGGTCGCAGGGCTGCCGCTCGCCTGTGCCTGCGCCAGTTTGGTTGCCGCCGCTGCCGCCTCGTTGGCTAGGCGCACCTGCTCGGCACTGTCGGCATTGCGCTTCCTACGCCATGCCGACGTCAGGTCGGCGCTCTCGTCATCGGTCAGCGGACGCCCTTTGTCCTGCGCGGCTTTGTCGAGGGTGGAATAGAGGTCACGCCATTTCGGACTGACCCCCACCGTGGCCGTGGCGCGGTTCAAGTCCGCGATCGCGGCGGCGACCACGCTGCTTTTCTCGGCTAGCTGGTCGAGCATGAAGCTGGCGTCGGCGGCCGTGATGCCGAGCTTTTTCAGCTCCGCAGGCGGCAGGGCCAGCACGCGCGTCAGAACATCGGTTTGTGTGCGCAGTTCGACTTCGGATTTCGTGAGCAGACCGGCCCTGGTCACGACCAGGTCGAGGCCGCCGGCGACGTCGGCCAGCTTGGGCGCAAGCTCGTCGACCACGGTGCGCCCGCCGGTCGTGGCGCTGCCCCACATTTGCGCCCAGCCGTCCTTGGCGTCGCCGAGCTTGCCTTCCAACTGGCGGATCTTGGCCAGCACCTTGTCTATCTCGCCCTCGACGCCCGCCAGCTCCTTGTCGGTCATCTCGACGTTGCGCCGGGCATAGACCCCGCCGGCGCCAGATGCATAGCGTGACCGGGCCGCTTCCAACTCCTGGCGCTGCGCCAGAAGCTTGTCGAGTTGGATGCGCTCGACCGCGAGATCGCCTTCCGTCGACCGCCGCTGCGCCCAGGACAGGCCACGATCGGCGAGGTTGATGCCGGCGGTGCCGGCATTGACCAGATTGGTCCATCCGTCGACCAGCAGCTTGCCACCGTTGGCCAGGAACCGGTTGCGGGCGTTCTCCATCCGCTGATAGGCCGCCTCGACCGAGCCCGACGCGCGCTCCGCCTCGCCGGCATAGCCCTTCAGCGCCTTCAGCAGCGTGTCGCGGAACATCTCCGACGTGACGCGGCCCTCGGTAACCAGCTTGCGGAAACCACCGGTCGGTTGCCCGGCCGCCTTGTCGAGGTCGAGCAGCAGCCCCGGCAGTGGTTCCGTGACCTGGTTCAGTTCCTCCATGTGGAGTGTTGGTGACGCCAGGGCCTGCGACAGGCCATACATGACGTCACCCATCCGGCCGGCATCCGCAGCGTATTTGACTTGCGCATTTGCCAAGCCTTCGGTGAGGCCGCGCGCCTGGTCCATGCTGACGAGGCCGGATCGCTGCAGGTTGAGCAACCGGGTGTAGCTGTCGCTAAGGACCGACGTGCTCTGCCCAAGGCGATCAGCCGTCCGCGATAGCCATTCCTGGTTCTCGGCGAGGGCGTCGCCGCTGCCGACCAAGCCGGCAAGGCGGCGCTCCATCTGCTGGGAGGCTGCAGCGGCATTGATGAAAGCTGCTCCGATGTCCAGCACCCGGTCGACTGCCAGGGCTGCCACCATCGTCCGCAGACCGGTCGCCACGGTGCCAAGCGTGCCCGCAAATCCTGAGGCGCCCTTCGCGGCCTGCTCCGTCGCACCACCATAACCGCGTGCGGCATTGGCGGCCCCGGCGATGGCATCGGCGGCATTGCGATGGGGCGAGACACTGGCGGCGGCAGCCTGTTGCAGGGCGCGGGCGCGCACGGAGGCTTCGCCCATGTCCGCCGACAATCCCTGCGTCGCGCGGCGCTGCGCTTCGAGCGGCACGACTGGGGCGCCGGCGTCGCCGACCCTACGAAGGGCACTGCCGGTGTCATTCGCAGCGGCCTCGGCTGCCTTGCCCAACCGGTCCAGTTCATCGCGCGCCACGCGGATGCCGCCGACGAGGCCGCCGGCGTCGGCGACGAACTGAAAGGCGACCTTCATGGTGTTGGACACGGGGAGCCATCGCAAAAGAAAAGCGTGATGGTCATTTTCGACCATCACGCCTCTCCATACGCCCCCCCGAGTTGCCGCCGGATATGGCGTGACCGACCACCTGTGGGCGGATTTCGGCGCTTCCACTCGGCCGTCCATATGCGGGCGGCCTCGGCCTCTGCAGCCTGTAACAGGGTCAGCGTTTCCCGGCTCCACGGCACCCCGTAGCCGTCCGCCAATGCCCGCACCTGCCCCCAGTCCAGCCCCATCGGCGGCCCGCCCAAGGGCGGATAGCGCCAGACCCGCTCGGCCGCAACGAAGAGTTCAAACACGGGCCAGACACCCGACCAGACCCGCACCACTTCCGGCACCGGCGCGGGCGACCGCTCCTCGATGTCGGATGCCGCCGGCTGGCCGGTCAACTCCTCCCAGTCGGACGCGGTCGGCCGGGGAGAGACGTTGCGTTGACGGGCCGGAGCGTCGCCGCCCGCCCAACGGCGGACGGCGGCGATCAGTTTCCCTTCTTGGGGTCTCCGTTCAGGACCAGCAGGAAGGCAGCCCACAGGGCGTTGCGGACGGCCCGGTATTGGCACAGCCGGCCGATCAGCTCCGGCGAGAACTCACACGGCGTACCGTCCTTTTCGGCAAAGCCATGGCCCGATGGCAGGGCGACGATGAACGCCTTTAGCTGTTCGATCTGGGCGGTTCGGACATCGCGGCGCAGCTCCGTGAGCTTGCGGTCGACAGCGGCGCGGGTTTCATCGTCGGCCGCGTCGGTCCGCTCCTTGTCCGCCTCGTTAATCTGGCGGGTCAGACGCTCGTTGTGGCTCGCCACCTCCTCCAGCGTCGTGTCCAGCTCGTCTTCGGTCGGGACGCGGAAGGTGACGTAGGCGGTGCTGGTTTTGAACGACTGGCGGGCGACACCGCCAGTCGTCCGGGCCGACGTCGGTACCTGGATCAGAACGGGCGCGTCGACAGTCAGGTCGCCGTCAAGCACGAATACCGGTTTGCTCATGTGGGTTCCCCAGAAGAAGAGCGAGCGATGAATCAGGCGGCGGCCGATGCGAAGATTGACCAGTCGGTGCCCTCGGCGATCGGCACCGCCTTGCCGCTCAAGTCGAGCATGAAATCCGACTTGCTCTCGCCCGGCTTGGGCGGGTCGAGCTGCCACCGGTCGCTGCGCAGGATGACGGCATCACCGGCGGCGACGCCGTGCTGCAACACGAACTCGCCGAAGGCACGCGAGGTGCAGAGGTCGAAGAAGTCGACCGAGGACATGGACGGCGCCTCGATCTTGGCGGAGAGGCTGGCCTTGGCGTCATTGATGCGGGCGCCCTTGCGGCCGACACGGCTCACATACTCCACCGTGTTACCGGCATCCCAGCCGAAGGTTTCCAACACCACGTCCTGACCGAACAGACGGGCGATCGGCGTGTTTTCGGTGCTGACCACCAGCGGATCGGGCCAGGCGGTGTAGACAGGATCGATCTCGATACCCAGCGCCGGCGCCGCATAGTCGGCGGTGATCTCGAACTCGAAATACGGGTAATCGTCGGCGGCACCCGTCGCCTTGATCGTGCAGCGCCCGCCCAGCATGCGCCACCGTTGCGCCTTGGTGGCATCCTCCGGGTCGGGCAGTGTCAGCAGCACCTCCAGGCTCTTGTGCCCGGCCCGGTCACTCGATGGGGTGTAGGTGCAGCCGGCCGGCGTCAGGGCGATGGTGATGATGTCGCCGACGACCATGGGCGTGCCGATCGCCGTGGGGGTGATGGTCGCCCCGTCCGGCAGCAGGAAGGGCGTGCCTGTCGTCATCTTGACGCCCGTCTGGTTGTAGGCTGCCGCTGTGCCGGCCGCCGGCGCCGACACGGTGAAGGTTGCGACGCCGCTGCCGCCGCCCGTGGTGCAGGTCAGGGTCGCGACGCGGGCCATGACGCCGCCGAACGCGGTGGTGCGGTCGTAGGTGAAGGCACCGGCGCCCGACGTCTTCGTCGCAGTGGCGGCGATGGTGGCGGCCGGGGTGGCTGCGACCTGCGCGCGGACCGTGCCGCCGGCCCGCATGATGCGATCCCAGCAGGGCACCCCAGTCCCGCCGGTGCCGGCGCCGACCAGCGCCACTTTGCCGGCCAGCTTCGACCGCCTGTTCAGCAGGATTGCGGCGTTCGCGCCGTTGAATGGTTTGACGTAGGGCAGCTCCTTGGTGTCCGCCTCCAGCGGCGTCCAATTGACGTCCCATAGGCGTACGGCATCAGCACCGGTCAGGCCGCCGGCGCCGGCGCCGAAGGCCGTCTCGACGGCGGCCAGGACCGTCTTGTGGTCCCAGTGGACCGGATAGCTGGGCAGGGTCGCCATGTTGGCTTACTCCTCGCCGCCGGTGGTCCGGCGACGTCTGGTGGTGGGCGGTTCGGTGGTCGGCGGGGCCGGCTCGGCCGTGTCGGCCACCGGGGCGGGATCGATGCCGGCAGCGGACCGAGGCAGGGTGCCGGCGGGCACCGGGCCGTCGGCCTGGTCGTGGACGATGGTGTCGATGGCGCGCTTCATGGACTTTCCTTGGCGTGGGCGTGCAGTTTCCATTCGGTGACGAAAGACAAGGTGCTGGCGACCGCGCCGGCGGCACCGGCGCTGCCCAGCCCCTGCAGGCGGCTTTCGGTGGCAGCGAAAGCGGCATAGCCGGTCGCCGGCGACCAGCCGGCAAGTGCCGTGACCACCGCCAGCTCCAGCGGCCAGACAGACGCGCGGGCCTTGTCCCCCGAGGCGTCGCCGGCGTGGCTCTGCACCAGCACCACGGCGACGCCCTGCGCAATGTCATGGCTGACGGCACCGACCCGTCGCTGGTACGTGGCGTTCCAGCCGGTCGACAGCACGAAGGCGGCCGGCAGACGCTGGGGCAGCCGCTTCTCGGCCACCAGCTTGGCGAAGTCGGTTTCGCCCTTGATGTCCGGCAGTGAGAACGCTGGAATTTTGTCGCGGAGGCGATCCTGTACCGCCGCCGCCAGGTCGAGCGGCACGGTCATGGCGCGGCGCCCAGCCCGCCGGCGACGGCCAGCCAATCGCGGGCGATCTCGCCCAGCACGGCCATGCCGCTCTCCGACACGCCGAGGAACGGCCGGGCGGGCATGGTGACATCGTGGGCCTGCACGGTGTGAACCTCGCTGTAGTTCGCCCGCGACCGCTTGGCGAACCGCCAGTCGCCGAAGGTGCGCGACGCCCGCCAAGCGGCCGACCCGGTGTCGCCGGCGTGGTGCCAGTAGAGCGTCTGTTGCCGGGTCTGCTGGTGGATGGTGCCGCCGAACTGGTGGATGGCGGCATAGACGACGTTGGTGCCGACTGAGAACTCGGTCCGGCCGGCGCGGCTGGTGATGGACTGGCGTAGCCGGGCGGTGTCGGTCAGCGTCTCGCCATTCTCCGCCAGGGCACGGGCTGACGGCGGCCAGGGGTTGCCGTCCGGATCCGTTTGCGTCTCGAACCGGCGCTGTGTGTCGAACTCGACCTGTGCCGCCAGTTGCTCCATCAGCCCGGTCATGTCCCGCGCCGACGCGTCCAGCCGGCCGAGCAGCTTGCGCAGGTCCGCGTCGTCGATCTGGATGCTGGCGCCGGTGGGATCGGCCATCACCAGCCCCGCAGCCCGACGCGCCCGAAGACGCGGTCGGAGGCCACGACCTCTATCCCGTCGGCCGGCGCCGCCGGCGCGGCGGTGCCGCCGACGTCGAGCCGGACGGTGCCGCCGGCGATGTCCCGCAGGGTCCGCATGGCCGCCTGATAGTCGGCGGTCACCTTCTCGGGCGCCGTGTCGAGGTGGAGGGCCGCATAGGCCAGACGCGCGGCGACGTCGGTCAGCATGGCCGGCACCTGCGCCAGCGGCAGGGTGTAGCGGCCGGACAGGTACCCGTCGATCACGCTGGCGGCCGACGCGATCGCCTGGTCGAGCACCGTATCAACGATGGCGTCCTGATAGGGCGCCTCGCGGTCGGTCAGCTCGCGCAGCTTGGTTTGACTGTAGCGGAGGACAAGGTCCGATTTCGTGACGTAGGGCATGCCGGGCTCGCAGGATGGTTTGACGTCGGCACCTGAGGCGGGGGCCTTGCGGCCCGCCGCCCTGCCGTCACGCACCGGTGCCGGTGGCCTTGGGGCCACCGCCCCTGCCGGACCGGGAGACCCTGCCGGCGCCCTCCTCGCCGGCCTCGTCGCTGGTTTCCGGATCGGCCTCGATGACGATCAGGTTGGGCTCCGCCTTCAGCGCCAGCACCTCTTCCTTGGTGAACGCGCCGGCGCGGTGGCGCACCTCGGCCGGCGGATGATGCACACCGCAGCGGCGGAAACCGTTGGTGGGGCGGGCGGCGATCAGCAGGTCTTTCATCGACGGGTCTTCCATCATGCGAGCCATCATGCGAGCCAGGGCACGACGACGAGTTGGGCGGTGCCCCGCCACTCGTTGTCCTCGCCGTTGGCCTTGCGCTGGTTTTCGAGGATCTGGCGGCCTTTCCCCTCCAGCGCCGGGGGCACGACCAGGTGGGTCGGGTTGACGCCCAGCGGCTCGCCATGGTCGCGCTTGAACGCCTGCATGGCCGCACGGGCGGCGGAATAGTTGTCGTGGGTCAGGTCCGCCTTGGACCCATGGGCCAACTGCCAGAACCCGAAGCCGACGTTGGCGCGGCCGTCGACGCCGTAGACGTATTTCTTCTGGTCGAACACCACCTGGTTGGTCGGCGCGTCCATCCGCTTGAAGTCGAAGGGGCGGCGCTTCTGGTAGACCACCGGCTTGATCATCCGGCTGAGGTCCATCAGGAACCAAGGCTGACCGCTGCCAGCCTGCACATTGGAAACCGACGCGAGATCGCCGTACTCATTGATGACCGGATGATCGGTATCGAAGAAATACTGACCGTCATAGCAGGGCGTGCTGAAGCCCGATTTCAGGAACGGGAACACCAGCCGGTCGGGGAAGGACGCGGTCTGGCGTCCCATCTCGCCGAACAGCGGCGCATAGACGCCGAACTTGTCGTCGTCGATGTCGTCACGTTCGACACCAACGGTCAGTTCCCACGACTTGTTGCGGATGGTGTAGCCGGCGGCTTCCAGGTTGTGGACGACGCGCGGGCCGATCCACTCGCGGAAACCGGGGATGTCCTTCATCCAGCCGTAGTTTTCCTCCGACGTGGTCGACGGCGTTTCCATCGCGACCAGGTTCCATTGGGACTGGACGGCGCCGAACCCCTGCTGGAACGAGGTCTGGAAGCCGGTGTAGAGGGCAAGCAGACTTGCCGGGGTGATGAGCATGCGGGCGGTCCCCTTAGAACTCGACCCAGACGCCTTGGGCGTCCACGTCGCGGATGATGCCGGCCTTCGGCCGCGCGCCCGAACCGTCGGTCTTGGCGACCGTCTGGTCGTCGACCGCGTAGCAGGGCCTGCCGTAGTCGGCGATGGTGATGGCGTCGGACGCGGAGTTGGCGAAGCGGAACACGCCCCGCTCGATGCGCACCTTGTCCGGCAGGGTGGAGCCGGCCGCGGTGGATGCCCGGTTCGCAGCCCGGCCGAGCACGGTCAGCGTGTTGGACGCCGCCGCCGGCACGGCGTCGCCGGCGGCGGACTGGGCCACCATGGAGCCGGCATGGACGGTGGTGGAGGCGGCGAGGTTTCGCTCCATCGCGTGGAAGCCGCCGGAATAGGCCGGCGTGTTGCGATCGTTGGTCAGGGCCGCCATCGCTCAACCCTCCTTGCCGGCGCTGGTGCCCAGCGACTTCTTGAAGTCGTCTTCCGAAAGGCCCATGGCGGCGCAGACCGCCTTCTGCTCGGCGGTCAGCCCGCCACCGGCCGGCGCACCGCCGCCCAGTTGCTCGCCCGGCAGCAGCACCGGCACCGCACCCGCGACCAAGCGGTCGAAGATGGGTTTGTTGGCCGATGCGAGGGCAACCAGCTCGGCCCGCTGGGCGGGGACGAACTTGCCGGCGGCGATCGCCGCGTCGACCTCGCCCGCCAGTTTGTCGCCTTCCAGCGCCTGCAGGCGGCCGGACAGGGTGGCGACCTGCGTTTCGAGCAGGGTGACCGCGGTGGCGTTCGCCTTCAGCGACGCAACGGCGGTGGCGATCTCCAAGGGCGTGGCACTCTCCGCCAAGCCGGCGGCCGAGGCGATCGCCTTGACTTGGCCGGCGGTGGCCTGCAGCGATGCAACGGCTGTGGCGACCTGGTCGGCCGTCGCGCCGGCATTGAGACCGGCGGCGGCACAGAGCGCGGTGGTGGAGGCGGCGGTGGCCTTCAGGCCGGTGACCGCCGCAAGAGCCGTTGTCTGGTCGGCGGTCTTGGGCAGGCCAAGCGCCTCCAGCAACGCGGCGAGGATCGGATCCATGGACGTTCCGTGTTGGTGAGCAAGTGCGGGGAGGTCGGACAGCGCCGGCCGGTTGGTGAGGCCGGCGCCGATGATGCGGGTGACTTGGCGATCGGGTCCGTGTCGGAAGGACGGCGAGATGAACCGGTACTCCTTGGCGGCGATGGCGCGGGCGCCGGCTTCGGTCCAGTCGACGTCGGCCTGGATGCCTTCGGCGGTGACCTGCAGGGAGGTGATCCAGCCCGCCGCCGGCGCAGGGCCGCCCTTCGGTGCGGCCAGATCGGCGGCATGGTCGTAGTCGATGGCGAGCAGACCATGCGGAGCCGTCGCCAGCGACGCCGCGACCACCGCCGCCGCATCCGTGACCGTCCAAGGCTCCCGGCCATCGTTGGGCGTGACGGCGCCAGTGGGCAGCAACCGGATGCGGCGTGGCACGATGCCGTCGGCCGTGGTCAAGTCCGCGAAGAAGGCGCAGGTTGCGACCGCTTCGCCGGCGATGGTGGGCAAGTTCGGGGAGCGCTGGATCGTCATACCGCCATTCTGACGGTGCCGACAGGCGATGTGACCCGTGCGAGTTACGAGGGGGTTTGCGGTCGATTTAGAGGTAAACGCTCCGTGCGCGGCACCCCATCCGATGCGGTGGGCTCGTGCCGGCCGTTTAAACGAGGTTTTAAACCGGTCAAGGGGTCCGCCGCAGCCGTCGTGCGTCGGACAGCGGCGAAACGCATCAGCGGCCATCTGGCGGGTCTTTACCCGATGGGCCGGCAGGCTTATCTATAGGGGCGAGCCTGAGGCCAGTGACAACCGGGAAACCGCCGGTCCGGTTCGGTGGGCGCGGAAGCGCCGACTGTCACGGGGAAAGTGGCGTGCCCCCCTGACCTCAGGCCCGCATCACATGATCTTGCTGTAGCGCGGATGGCCCTCGATGTCGGAGGGCTTCAACAGGCCGCCGGTGGTGACGAAGTTGCCCCGGAACGAGACGCGTGTGCCCGGTTCCTTGGTGGCGAAGTTCACCCGCACCACGATCTTGCCCAGCTTGTCGTCCCGGCCGGGCGGGTCGAAGACGTAGAGCAGCGCCGGATCCTGAGTGTCGAAATAGACCGCCTGTGGCTCGGCCAAGATCGCCGGCAGGGCCTTCACGTCGGCCGGCAACAGCCGCTGCGTCTCCTTCTTGGCATCTCGCATCAGATGCGCCAGCCCCTTGTCGGTGACCATCAGGGCGCCGCTGTCCGGCATCATGTCCGGCTTGTTGTCGGCTAGCCAGTGGACCACGTCCGGTGTCAGCGTCCCAACCGGCCGCATCTCGCCGCGTGGCCGGGCGAGGTCGAGGCCGTCGACCCACCGGCTGAACTCCGGTCCGATCTGCCGGGCTAGAGTCTTGGGGTCGGCCACCGTCGCCGCCAGTTCGGGCGGCAGGGCGGCCATCTTCTCCAGCAACTGGCGGGCGGCCGACGCGGTGCGGGCCGCCTTGCCCTTGTGGTACGCGAAGCCTGGATCGATACCGGCCGGCACCTCGATCGTCTCGCCGGTACGGCTGTTCATCCACGGGCGCGGGTCGAGCGGCGGCGGTGCGGCGGCCTCGGTCCAGCCGTTGCGCTCCAGGTCCTTCGCGGACAGTTGCTGCAGGGTGCAGCGGCAGCCCCAGCCGCAAGGCGGGCTGTGGGTATCCCACCATGGGTCACCCACCTTCAGGACGGTCCCGGACCAAGCGAGATGTTCCGGCCGCGTCCGGTCATCCTTGACGGCGACATAGCGCAGGAAGGGCCGCGCCGGCGCCAGTCGCTCGATCCGCTCCCACTGGCCGGCGGCCATGCTCATCCGGACATTGGTGTCGAAGATGGTCTTCAGCCGGCGCGGGCTGCCCAACTGCACCACCTTCTCCTCGCCGGTCAGCGGGTCAGTGTCGATCGCCTTGCCCCACCAGCCGCGGGCCTGGAGCAGCGGCTCCAGCCCCTTGCGCCACTCGGCGAAGGACTGGCCGTCCTGCAGCGCCGTCACCAGCGACTGATGGACGTCGGCCAGCAGGTCGACCTCCATCATCTTGGCGACCGTGAAGGCGACCGCGTGTTCGGCCTCCCACACGTCCTGCCAGGCGAAGCCGACCCGATAGCCTTTGGCTTCCAGGAAGGTGATGGCCTGCTCGGGTGGCAGGGGCGTCAGAGACGAGATCGGCATGCCTTACTCGGATAGGGCTGCATTGATGCGAGATACGGCCACGTCAAAGATCGCTGGCGACTGTTCGACCCCGACGAACCGCCGACCAGACTGGATCGCAGCAACACCGGTGGTTCCGCTCCCCATGAACGGATCAAGGATGACGTCTCCAGGATTTGTAATGCGCAGCAGATCGGCCATGAGCGCAGTTGGTTTCCCGGCCATGTGGTGCTTGTCGACAGCACGAACCGCATGGCGGTAGACCCCAGGAAGACAGGGCGCGTTAGGGCGGGGGCGGTGTGGTCCATGGCTGCCCCACAGCAGGTACTCCGCCTGATGCCGGAACCGCCCCTTGTCCGGCCGGCTACCCTCTGTCTTATCCCAGACAACAGCGCCACGCCAGACGAAGCCAGCGGCCTGAATGGCGTCAGAGGTCGCTGGAAACTGACGCCAGTCGGTGAAGCTAAGGAACAAGCCGCCAGGTCTGAGAAGCCGATAACAGAACGATGCCCACAGCGAGAACCAGTAGGTGTAACCGCGCTGGTCCCTGTTATCCCCAAGGAAGTCCGAATACTTACCCCCGTTCTTGTTGGTGACGATGTACTTCTGGCTTGTGGTCGCCATTCGGGTGCCGCGGGACTGCCCTCCACTAGAATAAGGGGGGTCGGTAACAACATGGTCGACGCTGCCGGCATCCAGGGCTGGAAGGATGTGCAGGATGTCACCGCGGAACAGCACTGCCGCCCCATTGCCGAGAACGACGGGAGCGAAACGATCAATCATAGTGTCCACGATTACTCTCTATCGAGTCGGACGCTCTCGGGCGTTCTGATGGGGGGTTCTGGACCCTCAAAAGGTTCAACGTGCCGCAGCGGTGGCACTTGATCTCCAGTATTTCCGCGGTTCCGCGCGCCAAAAGCTTGGCGCATTTCCCGCAACGGATTTCCTCCATTGGAGTTACTGCCTATGGTGCCCGTCCCCAGCGCTGGGGTGGCGGGACGGCCGTGAGACGGCCTATTGCGGTCGTGCGAGACATCACCTCGCGGCTCGGGCTGTTGACGCAGCCCGGCCCCTGCCGGCCGCCGGCGGGGAACGGAATCAGGCACCGGTGGCGCCCGCACGCGCTGCAACCCGCGCCATGAACTGACCTCGGGCCAGGGCATCGCGCAACGTGGCGCCGTGATCATCGGCAGCGACCGCGACCAGGCGGGACACAAAGTCTTCAGCGCTGGCGGCATCCTCGGCAGCCGCCAGGATCGCAGTTACCAGCGGGGCCGCCAGCGGCCTCCAGTCGGCTAGCAGCTCGTCCACCATCCCGTCGATGGCGTCCGCTTGGCCGACGCTCTGCGCGGCAAGGGCCTGCGCTTCGGCCGGCGGCGGCTCCGGCGCTGCAGGGGGCGGCAGCGGTGCTGATGACGGCGCGGATACAGCGCCCAGCAGTTCGTCCTCGGCGTTCGGGTCGGCAAAGCCGAACTTGTCGCGCACCTCGGACATGCTGACCTGAAGCCCCAGCGGCACCAGCCCTTTGAGGGCATCCAACTGCAGCTTCAGATCATCCTGCGCCGGCCGGCCAATCCGGATGGTCGGATAGGCGGCGCGCGGACCGAGGTTCAGCGTGACCAGCGGCACGGCCAAGTCACGCTTCAGCGTCACCATTAGCTGGCGGGCATCGGCGCGCTCGATGTCCTCCTGGACCTGCCGGTGTTCCTGGCCAACCGCATGGCCGCCGGCGATCGCGTCCGTGGTTGCGGTCTGGCCCAACACCAGCTTGCTGGTCTGCCGTTCGAAGAACTCCACCAAGCCTTGGAAGACGGCGGCGTTCGCGGCGGCCTTGCTGGCCTCGACGAATTCCAACTGCATGCTGGCCGGGATGATGGCGGCGGCGTCGCTGGCGATGTTGCGCACGGCGCGCAGTAGGGCGGCGTGATCCTCCTTCGACGCCTCCGGACCATATCGGCCGACGCGGATCGGCTGGCCGTAGGTCTCGACGAAGGACAGCCAGTCCTTGGTGCCGAAGGCGGTGAACAACCAAGCCCAGCAGGCCGGCCGCGCCAAGCCGCCACGGATCGGGATCCCGGACTTGGTCTTGGGCCGGTGGACGATGTACTTGAAGGGGGCGAGGTCGACGCCGTCGACGGTGCCGCCGTCCCGCAGGCGCAAGGTGGTGCCGTCGATCCGGTCGAAGGTGAACCAACGCGGATCGCGCCAGACGATCCGGGCCGGCATCCACTGCCGCCCCGAGGTGTCCCAGATGATCTCAGCGACCGCGTAGCCCTTGCCGATGCCGTCGAGCAGGTCATAGAGCACGTCAGCGAAGGCTTCGTCGGCAATCGCCAGCCGCACCAGGTCGGCAGCCTCGACATCGTCGGGCTGGTCGCTGGCCGCCTCCACGGTGACGTCCAGTTGGGAGACCGACAGGCGGCGGGTGCCCAGCACGGACCGGTAGTGGATGAACCGCTCCTCGATGTCCTCCGCAAGAGCCAGGTACGCGGTGGGGTCGCCCTGCTCGGCCTCGGCGAGGATGGCGCCGAGCTGGCGTGGCGTCAGCCCCTGTGACGGATGCTCGGCCAGCACCTGGCGCACACCGGTCACGGTGGGGCCGGACAGCTCCTCGGTCAACACCTCGCGGACGATGGGTTTGCCGGTGTTGGGGTCGAGGATCGGAGAGGTCACACGGATCGCGGGCATAGGTTGGCCTTTGGTCAGTAGCCGCCGGCGCCGAACAGGCCGCGGTCATCGTCTTCGGAGTGGTCGGGCAGGCCGCGGCGATGGGCCGCCTCGGCCGTCCGGGCCGGGGTGTAGTCGTATTCGGCGAAGGGCAGACGGCTGGCGTAATGGGCGAGGACGGCGGCGATCGCCGCGTCGCCGTGGCGCTTGTTACCGTCAGCGCCGGTGGTGCGGGCTTGCTGGCGCTTTAGCTGCGCGACGCCGTCCCGCATCTCCAACTGCCCGAAGTCGACCAGGACGTCCGGATCCTTCGGCAGCAGTATGGACGCGCCTTCCAGCGCCGCCTTGAAGGGAGGCATGTTGACCCGATACCACTCGGTCGAGAACTTCACCTCCTCGATCCGGGCGGGACCGAATAGCTGGCGCATGCGCTCGGCCAGACTGGCGCCGTTGCCGCCGGCATCGAGTGCGCCCTTAACGAAGCGTGGCAGCCGATCCAGCACGAAGCGGACGATCAGCTTCTGCTCTTCGTCCGGCACGTTGCGCAGTTCCAGCATGAAGGCCGCGCGCAGAGTCAGGTCCGACATGATCTGCGCCGGCATGCCGATAGAGGCGTCGCGCAGGCGGGCATAGTCGTGGCCGTAGACCGACATGCGGGATGGGTCGAGCCGCTGCAGGTGCGGGAGCAGCGTCTCATCGCACCAAGCCGACGCGACAGCGCGACGGGCATAGTCCGGCAGATCGACGAAGCCCGGTTCGCACTCCCAGCGCAAGACCGGGATGTCGGCCGACATGCGCGCCAGCACCAGCTCGCGCGGCAGCCAGACGCCGCCCTTGTTCTTGGGGATGACGTGCAGCTCCTCGTCGGCCGCGTCGCCGTAGCTGCCGACGATCTCGGCCCGCCAGGCGGCTTCCTTCTCGGCCGTCCACTCCTCGCCCTTGACCAGGCAGATGCGCTTGTAGAGCCCATCCTTCAGCGCATCGTCGAAGGTGACGCGCAGCACGGCATAGGGTTTCTTGCCGGCGCGGCACTCCTCGACCAATCCGTTGAAGGGATGGGCGGTGCCGTTGTGAGTGCTGATGACGGCGACCTTGCCGCCCCAGATCAGCAGCGCCATGGCCGATTTCAGCAGCTCGGCCAGATCGTCGTGGAACGCCGCCTCGTCGATGATGACGTAGCCCTGCCGGCCGCGCAGGCTGCGCGGGCGCGAAGCCAGGGCGACGATCTCGAACCCGCTGGCGAAGGTGATGCGGAATGCCTTAATGCCGTCGTCCGACCCGTCGTCGAACAGCTCCTCCGACATGGCCGAGCAGGCACGATCGAACAGCCGCGCCCACGCGCCGCAGGTGTCGATGAACTCCCGCGCCATGTCGAGGTTGTAGCCGATATACAGCGTGTCCATGCCCTTAGCCGATTTCTCGGCGGCCGAGGTCAGGACGGCGTCGGCGGCGATCGCCCACGTGTAGCCGATGCGACGGGACTTCTCGACGACAACGACGGCGCACACCGCTGTCGTTTCCAGTAGCCGCTTCTGGTAAAGCAGCAGCAGGTCGAGCGGCGGGCCGCCGTTATGACCGAACGACGGGATTTCGGTGGGGAGACGGCCGAAGTCCTCGGCAACGGCAGGCCGGAGCTTCATGACGCTTTCCGGATGCCGAGGAAGTCCTTCTTGATGTCGGCGATGGTGTCGGCCGACAGGCCCTTGCGCTTGGCCGTTGCCTCCATGGCGGCGATCGCCCGCTTGTCCGCCTCGGTCTGCAGACGCAGGATCAACTCGGCGTCCGTCTTGCGCGCCGATGCCAGCTTCTGGATGCTGGACGTCAGGAACATGACCTGCTCGGGGTCCAACTGGACGGGCTGGCCGTCGTCACCTTCCGTGCCGCCGCCGGCCATGCCGGTCATCAGGTTCATGATCAACGAGTGGCCCAGCTCGATGTTGAGCCGGGCGACCTTGGTATCGGGTTCGTCGCCGAGTTGGCGCACCAGGGCTTCCGCCATGGCGCGGGATTGGCGAAGCTGCTCGCCGACCTTGTCCATGCCCTGCACATAGCGGCCGACCGCCGACCGCGACACGTCGAGGTCATGGCGACCGGCGGCGCGCAGCTCCTGCAGCTTGTGCAGCAGTTCGTCGATGGTCCATCCGTCTTCCCGCAGGCGCCCCAGCTCCTCACGGATTTCCTTGGGCAGGCGGTCAAGGGTCGAGCGGGCCATGGTCAGCCCAGCGACGGCAGCTTGACGCCCGGCAGGGGCGTGCCGAGGCGGCGGAGGTGATCATCGCCGGGCTGGCCCAGCGTCACGACCAGGACGGCGCCGACCTTGTCGGTGGTGACGGCCGCCAAGTCTCCCAGATAGCCGATCTGCTGCTCGACCTGCGCACGGGTGACATGGTGCCCCAACGCGTTGGCGGCGGTCTGGATGATGCTGCTGTTGGCACGGTGGCCCGGCGCCTCCGACAGGATCCGGAGGATGACAAGGCGCAGGTCTTCCGTCAGGTGCTCAGTCCAGCTCATGCGGTGGCCCTCATCATGTAGTCCTCGATGCGCCGGACGCTGTTGGAGATGCCGGTCATCGTCTGCTGCTGGGCTTCGCCCTGCGCCTTCACCTGCGCGAGGACGTCACGCACGGCGGCGATGTCGCTCTGTGTCGGCAGGTGCTTCACCTCCTGCTCGATCAGTGCGACGCGGGTGTCGAGCCGCGCGAACTCGGCCCGAGGCACAAAGCCGGCGCGGAGTGTCCAGACCACCCACGCCAGCAGGACATTGATGGCCAGGACGATCGCCCAGCCCCACTTCCACAGCTCATCCATCACAGTCCCCGCTCGTGTCGGTCCTGACAGTCCACGCAGCGGGTCGCCGAGGGCAGTGCCACCCGGCGGGCCGGCGGGATCGCCGTGTCACAGTCGACGCAGGCGGCCGAGCCGACCTGCGTCAGACGTCCGCGGACGACGGATACCGCCGCTGCGGTGAGGAAGGCGCTGCACGCCTCCCCGTCGTCGCCGATGTCCGCCATTCCCCGCCCCTATAGGGCGCTGGTGGGCTGCATGGCCGCCGGCAACGAGCCGGGCGGCGTCACGGGTGCCACCAGGTCGACCCGCCCCAGCAGGCGCTCGCGCAGTCCTTCGGGATCGATGCCCAGTTCCTTCAGCACGCCCGGCATCTTGGGCGCGAGGTAGCCGGCCGCGATGGCCACCAGTTCCGACCGCGTGTTGATGTCCGTCAGCGAGGCACCCTGCTGCAGTGCCTTCTCGCGGGCATACATCAGGGCATAGCCCATGCCCTGCTCCAGCCGTTCAACCAGCAGGCTTTCCCGACGGATGTGCAGCAGGGCGGCGCCGCGCTTGATCGCCCAGCCGAGCAGGCCGGAGAGGCCGAGGAAGGCATAGTCGACGAGCGTAGATACGAGTTCCGGCGGCACCGGGATCCGGATGGTGTCCGCAAGGGCGGGAGTGGCGAAGGTGATGGCGGCACAGAGCGTCATCAACGCCCATCGGGTCATGCGCAAGGTCGGAGTTCCTTCAGAGGTACGGCGCCACGAGGCGCTGGTAGTTGGCGACGAAGTCCTCCGGCCGGCCCTTGCCCTTGGGGGTGTTGAAGACCTGCTTCCAGGTGCGGGCGTGCCCTTCGACGTCGCCGGGGGCGGCGAGGCGGACCGGCGAGCGGTAGTAGAGCAGGCGAGCCACCGCGGTCGCATAGGCGAGGTTGGTGGCAAGCTGCATGGCCGGGGACGGCCAACTGGCGGCGAGGCCGGCCAGCCGGGCGGCCAGGGTCGGGCGGAAGCGCAGGAAATTGTCGTGCAGGTCGTCGAGCGTCGCCGGCTCGATCTGGTACAGGCCATAAGCCGGGCCGATCGTGCGGTCGGCAGGACCGGTGATCTGGTCCAGCGCGCGGAAACCAGACTCCTGCGCGATGGTGCCGAGCAGCAGCTCCACCGAGGCGTCGGACGCGATGCCCGGCACGTCAGGGCCACTCAACATCGAGAGCGTGGGGCGCACCACGAACAGGGCGAGGTGGCGCGGGGAAAGTCCGGGCGGGGTAGTGAGGGCGTTCGTCATAACCCTATTGTGCAGACCCTGCCCCTTTAGTTTCAGGGAGCGAGATCTCACCGGATACGGCAGCGGCGCCCTTGGAGGCGCCGCTGGGATCCGACCGAATAACGCGTTACAGGATCCTCGTAACGCACAACCCGCGCATGGCTCGGCGCTACCCGCGCCTGCCCTCCAACCTTTTCAGATCCTCGACAGTCAGTTCGCCGGCCGCAACCGCCGCCCGCAACAGCGGGGGCTGGGCGGCAAGAAAGGCAATGTCGTCTTCTGCCGTCTGCCCTTTCTCCGGCGGCGGGGTCAGCTTGTAAGCCCGGCCACAGCAGGGACAGGTCAGCGTCACCGGCTGGGGAGCGGCAACGGCCGGCTGGAGGTCGGCGGTCAGCCGATCGACGGTGCCCTTGTGCAGGGCCAGGGCACGGGCGATCGGCCGCGGTTGCCAGCCGTTCAGCCTGAGGACGCGGGCATTGTGATGGCTCATGCTCCACCGGCCGGTCGGAACCGAATATTCCTGCCCGCCCAGTTGGGAGGCGATAAGCCGTGCCGCCCGCCGACCAAGTGCCATCACAAGGGGATGATCGTCCCGCAGACGCGCCAAGCTCGGGATATGGAGTGTCCGGTCGCCGAAATGAGCGGCGAAGCGAACCGCGGTGTCGTCGCCGCACAGGCGCTGGATGTCGGCCAGGACGCCCGGCAGATTGCGGATGGGCAGGCGCAGACTCATGGCTGAGGCACCTCCTCGACACGATCGGTCCAGCGCTTCAACTGCTCGATGGCGCGGCCGGCATCGGCCGGCTGCAGCCATTGCAGGGCATCGACGCCAATGCGGCTTTTCAACCACGCGGCGAGGGCGGCTTCGCTGCGGTCACCAATGACGCCTTTGTCGGCGAGGTCCAGCCACATGGCGCGCACCTTGCGCTGCTGAGGCGTCAGCGCCGGCCGCAACGGGCGACCGCGGAGCTTCTTGCCCGCGCCCAAGCCCTTCAACTGCTCGATCAGGGTGGAGCGCTCCCGCGCCGTCAAGTCGGCTGCGCTGTCGGTCCGACCACCCGCGACCTGCGAGACGCGGGCGCGGTAGCAGTCCTCCGTCAGAGACAGTTCGCGACGCATGGCGTGGATCGCCTTCAGGTCGGCCGACCGGCGGGCGTCAGATGGTTTGACGGTTGAAGTCATGACGCGGTGGCCTCCTTGCCGCTGGCGTCGGATGGTTTGACGTTGTCGGGGTCGCCCTTGCAGATCGGGCAGACGCGGCCCGCCCTCTCGGCCTCCACGCCGCGCGACTTCAGCCAGCCGGTGCGATGGCCACAGACGCCGCACTCCATGCTGACGGCCCCATGGCGGCTGTCGCCGCCCACGTGGCCCGCGTCGATGACGGTCAGGGTCCTGGGGTTGCGCCGCGCTGGCCTGCGGGCTTTGCGAAAGAGGTCCAGTTGCATCACCGCGGCCTCCGCTCAACGGCCGCATTGAAGTGAGCGGCCATGTCGAGGCCGGACATGCCCGACGCCCGACAGAGGTCAATCACGAGGTCGACCAGCTCCGCCGGGTTGGTGGCGATCGCCGGCGAGGCCGTCCGGCCGGCGCCGACAACAACCATGCCCGTCAGCAGCGCGATCAGATCGGCGCGGAAGGCACCGACGACGGCATCGCCCCGGCGCAGGCGTCGGACGGCGGCGCCGGCGGCGATCGCCAGCCTGGTGGTGTCGGCGCCGGTCATCAGAATGGAGCCGGCAGGCGCCGGTCCTCTGGAAGGCGTTGATTGTAACGGGCGACGATCGCCGCCTGAACGTTGGTCTCGGTCGGTCGCCGGTTGTGCCGGCGGTCAGTGCGGGCAGCCTCGATCAGCTCTTCCGACGTCGTTTCGGATAGCACCTTTACCAGTCGGTCACGATCAATCGCGTGCTGCTCGCCACAGGCTACAATCAAGTCAATCAGGGCACGGATGACCTGCGCCCGCAGCTCGCCGCCGCTATCACCATGCGCATCCGCCAGAGCCGACAATGCTCGGATGACCGGGCCGTCGCCATGCTTTCGCATGGCGATGTCGATGGCCTTGATTGCCAAGGTCTGGCGTGGCGCCATCTTGTCCGCCGGGATAGGAAAGCGGGGTATGGACACAGCCGCCGCCCGGCAGATGGCATCGATCTGCAGAGCATCCGGGTCACCAGCCGCCAGTTTCGCGTGATAGAGCTGAAACTCGTTGACCTTGATACGTTGCTCGTTGCATGCCACGAAGCCGTCCGCCTCGGAACGTGAGCCTGGAACGACGACGACAAGACAAGGCAGCTCCGGAATGCCGCCATGAAGCTTCGCGGCTTCGATCGTGTGCTGCCCATCGATGATGGCGAAGCTCCCGTCGCCTCGATCCGAGACGGTGGGCGCCTTCAAGCGATGCCAAGCGAAGCCCTCGGCGATTGCGCGGATTAGGCGACCCGACCGCAGGGTATTGGTGGGGCGTTGATACATTGGATCGCTGACCAGGATGCCGACCGGCAGCCATCGGAGGTCAGGGCGCTGTCCTATGGTTTGTGAGGGCTGGAAGTCGCTATGGAGAGACAAGGGGGTTCTCCTGAGGAATGGCCTGACGGAGCAGTGTTGAGAGGCTGGGCAGACCGGGCGCCATGGGAGCCTCGGGGAGGCGCGCGGGGACCCCGCGCACCCGCCGGAGGGTCCGGACGTGCGATCCGTCGACCAGGAACTCCACCTCCTCCGGATGGCCGGGGAGGCCGGCCACCAGGAGGACGGGCACGATGCCGCCGTCGAACAGGGTGATGGAGAGAGGCAGTGGGGCGGTGGTCACGTGACACCGCCTTTCCGAAGACGCTGAAGCAGGCTCATGGCATCAGCCCTTCCGCGGCTTTCACCATTCGGTCCAGTGGGTCGGTGCCGTCATGCAGTTGCTGCTCCCGCGTCGCCTCCGCGATCGCCTTGTCGCGGGCCACACGGTAGGCGGCAAGCTTCCCGGAGCGATCCGACATGGCGGCCCGGTTGAAGGCTCGCCAACTGCGATAGACCTCCTTCTGCGTGCCGTCGGAGACGAACCGCCAGTGGCGCAGGCACATGAGCTTCCCGGTCTTCTGCGTGCCGGCGCAACCGGGAACGGGGCAAGAGGTCATGCCCGGCCCTCCCTGTGACCGGTGGAGGCGCCCAGCTTGATGACGGCGCCCGCCGGCACACGGCCGGCCGCCATGCTTGCCTTGGCTTCGCGCAACTGCTTGGCGGCCGTCTCCAGCAATGTGGCGCCGTGGTCATAAGCGGAGTTGTCGTGGCGAGCCGCCAAGGTGGCGACGACGGTCATGTAGACCGACAGCGTCGCCTCCACCGCCTTCTCGGTCCCGTGCTGCCGCTCCACCTCCACCAGCCCGGCGAGGGTGGCCGACACCTCCGGACGCACGCCCGGCACGTCCAGCCCGCTGCGGTGGATCAGGTCGATGATCCTGGTCATGCCATGCCCTCCGTCGCACTCGTCGCGGTCAGGGCCGGGAGGGCGTTTTCGGGCCGCTGTTGGTCGGCCGGCTGCAGGTCGAGGGCACAGACCCAAGCCAGCAGACAGGCCGCCGCTTCGACGATCTCCTTGCGTGCCGGCGCACCGGACGAAGCCCGTTCAAGCTGCCCGATCAAGGCAGCGAACCCGACTTCGACCCGGTCGAAGATGGCCGGCCCGTTGCCGGCGACCGGCGCCGGGTACTGGCGGATGACGCAGGCGCCGATTTCGCCCAGCAGCTTTTCGAGCTTGACCGCACCCTCGTCGGTCAGGCGAAGGCCGGTGGCCTGGACGATCTCGACGACGAGAGAGGCTTTAACCTTCTTAGAGGACATGGCAGGTGCTTTCTGCATGGGGGGTGGCAACCCGTTCCCGGTTGGCGATCATGCGGGCGGTGCGGCTCCCGAGGCGGTCGCCGCCGTCGTTGACGTCCTTCGCCATCGCCGCGCAGCAGTGCTGGCAGAACCAGTATTCCTTGCGCTGGATGCTCTCGGGGACGTCGCCCTCGGCCTTGTCGCCGGTCTGCTCGACCAGATGGCGGCAACGGGTGCCGGGGGTCAGCCTGCCGCCGCAGGTGTGGCAACGGGGCGGTTCCGGGACGGTGACGATCTCGTTGACGATCGCCTGTTCGCCGTCGCCCCCTTCGAATGGGTTGAAAAGGAGGGCTTCCGTTTCGTGGAATGCGATGAGGTGCGCCATGACTTCGCCTCACGCGCTGGCGAGGTCGATGGTGACCGCCTTCCACGCCGCGTCAGGGGACGGACGGCGGTAGAAGCGGACATAGCTCTTCGTGCCTTCGATCCGGACGCTGTCGGCGATGGCAGCCATTGCCTGCTTCCAGCGTTCGTCCTCGATGGCGACGCGACGCAGGGCGAAGATGGCGTCGCGGCTGACCTGCCCCTCCTGGTCGACCCTGAAGGCATGCTCGACCAAGGCCCTGATGTTGTCGTTGGCGCCGGTCGACCAGTCGGCGATGCAGGCGTCGAT
Organism: Azospirillum picis; assembly: GCF_017876115.1. Lineage (GTDB taxonomy): Bacteria > Pseudomonadota > Alphaproteobacteria > Azospirillales > Azospirillaceae > Azospirillum > Azospirillum picis. The sequence continues at coordinate 23,349 of NZ_JAGINO010000016.1, read as the reverse complement.
CAGGTTCTTGGCGATCTGCAGCTCGGGCCCGAATGTCATGTGGTCGGCGACGGCCACCTGCACCTTCATGGTGCCGTCGAAGCTGGTCAGGGTCATGTTGCCCTTCTGGCCGCCGCGCGTGTCCTGATACTGCTCGGCCAGCAGGGCAAGGAAGGCGCCGACGTCGTCGAAGGTGTGCGCCTTGAAGCGGGCGACCTGCGCGGACAGGTCGTCGGCGTAGCCCATCAGCTTGCGCACTAGCTGGTCCTGCAGCTTGTCGGTCGGTTTGACCAGAGCCTCGGGCACGAGGCGCCCCTTCGCGTCGGCCATGTAGCCGGCGGGGATCGCCGGGGCGGTGGCCGGGGTGTCGGTGTTGGTGACGACTTCCATCAGGCTTACCTTTTCGCGGTGGTGATCGTCCCGCCGGCGGCGAGACGTTGGGGATGGAGGGTGACCGGCGCCGGTCGGGAGAAGATCGGGAACCGGCTGGGATCGGCCGGCGGCGGGGTGGTGGGCGCTGCGATGCCAAAAGCGGCGTAGAGCGCCTGATGGATGCGGTCGGCCGTCACCGGGCGCCCCTGGCCAAGCGGGCGGCGACCGGGCGACCGACGGCGCGCTGTTGCCCGGTCAGCAGCAGGACGGCCTCCGACAGCAGGCGCATCTGTTCGTTGATGGAGCGATGCAGGGTGACCCCGGCCAGGACGCTTTGAGCGACATGGACGGCGCCGTCGATGGAGATCGGGGGCTGCACGCCGACCCACCCGCCGCTCTCGGCCGGGGCGATGGTCATGGTGGACAAAGCCCCGCCGGCAGTATCGGACAGCAGGCAGGTGTAACGCCCGTCGCCGTGATCCCGGACCGTCACCACCCGGCGGGTGATGGTATGGATGGCGGCGCCGGCAACGGCGGGGATGTCGATCTCGACCAGCCCGTCCGGCTGGGGCATGGCCCGGTACGTCATGCCGCGTCACCGCCACCGGTCACAGCGCCGTGGGGCCGGCGGGCAGCCTCGCGGGCAAGGGCCGCCGCCGTCTGCAGCGTCGCGACCAGCTCTGCCAGCTCCGAGGAGTTGTAGGCCATGAAAGGACGGGCGACGGCCCGGCCGCGGACCTTCTCGGCGTGTTGGGCCAAGCGCACTCCGCCCCGGAAGTCGACCAGGCGGAGCATGCGGGCCAGATCGTCGAAGCGGTCGGCCAGGGTGGCGGCCTGTGCCGGCGCCTGCTGCGACGGGTTCTTGGCCAGGTGGCTCAACTGGCCGGCCAAGGCGTCGAGCGACGACGCCACGGCGGCCGGTGAAATGTGGGTCATTCCATCCTCCGGGGGCAGGACCGGCAGGCGTTGCGCAGCATGCCGGCGAGTAGGGAGCGGTTGCGCTTGGCGGCCTGCTGTTCCCGGCCGCAGCGGGTGTCGTCGATGGCGCCCAGCACCGGGCAGGGCTGGGAGACGCCCAGCCTTTGCGCCACGGCGGCCTCGACACGGTCGAGGTTGGCGCCATACCGGGCGGACAGCACGAGGCTGACGGTGGCCTTGCCGTAGCCGATCGCAGCACCTGCGGCGGCCAGGCCGTCACGGTCGGCCCGCTCGGCAAGCGCCACCACGAAGGCCGGCGGCCTCCCGCTCCAAGCGGCACGAGCCTTGTCGAGGTGGCCGGTCATTCAGACACCTCTTCGGCAACGACGTTGCGGTTGGGGTCCCAAACCGCACCGCCCCGCAGCAGTTGGGGGGCGTCAGGACCGGTAACCATCAACTTCCTGAGGCGGTACCGCCCTTCGGTCGGATACGCGCCGCCGACTGCCTCGGTCAGGGTTTCCAGGTACCCGTGACGGCGCAAGGCCGCCACGTAGTTCCAGGTGTTGCTTTCCCCCGACCTGGTCAGAGAGGCCAGTTCGCGGACAGTGAAGCCGCTCCGCAGCGGTTTCATTGCCGCCCACATCCGCTCATGGGGAAGCGGAACGGGGTCCAGTTGCCCTTTCCGAAAGCGTGGGCAGCGGCGGCCGACGTCTTTGACCAACTCGTACTCGGCGGCGTCGAAGACGCTGTCCTGGCCTTTTGGTATCTTCACCGCGACCAGGCCGGCGGTGATGGTGTTTTTCAAGAAATCGAAGACGCACTTCTTCGACACGCCATTGCCCATGAGGTCGCGCGCCTTGAAGTGCCGCAGGCTTCTCATTAGCTGCCAACACCGACGGGGTCCCGCCTGCCGGATGCGGTACTTCCGCGGCATCAGGCGAACCTCCGGACCGCGGGGGCCGCACCCGTGTTGATCCGCTGGCCCGCATAGCCCGCAGCGTCGATCACCCGCAATCCCTCACCGGCGGCGTAGTCGGCGATCGTCACCAAGTTGACGGCAACCCGGCCGGTCGACCGGTAGGTCTGGTCGAGCAACTGCTGCAGCAGATCGTCGGCCACCGCGACACGCGGGCAGTAGAGGGTCGCCAACTGGCGGGCGTCGTCCATGTCGCAAGGCTCGGCCTGCACGAAGTCCAGGATCCTGCGGTGGAACCGCTCATACCGCTGCAGCTTCTGCGGCAACCCCTCCTCGCCGATCAGGACGATGGACGCGGCACCGGGCGCGGCCATGTCGTGCAAGGCGCGCACCTTGTCGATCATGTCCTTCTTGGCCAAGTGGTCGGCCTCGTCGATGATCAGCGGCCGACGGCTGGTTTCGAGTTCTTCGGCGATCTTTCCCGCAAGCTCATTGCTCGTTGCGTGCGGGGGCAGCGCCAGCCCCATGGCATCGACGATCGCGCACAACATCGCGCGCGGGGTCCAGAAGTCGTTGGCCTCGACGTAATAGGCCATGTGGTCACTGGCGCCGACCCACGCGGCGGCGCGGCTCTTGCCGTCGCCGGAGCGGCCATGGAAGACGCCGAGGCCGGGCACGTCGGGAGAGCGGTCTTTCAGCTTGATCACCAGCTCTTCCAGCAGCGTCAGGTTCCGCAGCGGTGCGAAGGATGCGGACTTGCGAGAGCGGTTCACTTTTGACATGGTGTCGTCCTTCGGTTCTGTTCTGAGCGGCCTGGTGCGCCCCACGCGCCGGGCCGTTCTTTTTGGTGTTCGTCAGGTCACTCAACGACGCGGGCGAAGGCCGCCCGGCGGGCGGCGTCGTTCTTGCGGGCGCAGTACCAAGCCGAGCTTTCGATCGACTGCAGCCATTCCAGCTCGTCCGCACCGACCTCGGCGTCGGCGGCGATCCGCGCCTCGATGTCCTGTGCGCGGCGCCACCAGCGGTCTTCCGGCTTCTCGGTGGCCGGCACCGGCGCCGCAATGCGACGGGCGATGTCAGCCGTGCGGGCTTGCTCGTTGGCGTCCCGCGGGCGTGGTGCCGAGGGGGTGACCGCGGTTATCGCCCGCTGCGCCGCGACCAGACCGACCGACGGCTGCAGCCCCGACGGTGACGGTGCGGGCAAAGCCGGCGGCGGAGCGGCGGTGGGAAGGGCGGTGACGGTGGCAGCCGGCTTGCCGATCAGCGCGTCGGCCAGATCGTGCGGCCGGAAACGCGACTTGGCCGCGCGGATCGCCGCCTTGCCGGCTTGGACGAAGCGCTTCTGCAGCTCCGCCGCCTCGGCGGCCAGGGCGGCGCGCGACAAGCCGGCGCGCTCCGGGTTCTCGGCCACACACAGGAACGCAAAGGGTTCGGAGTGGTAGACCCACACCCGCCCCATATCCTCCGGGTCCAGACGGACGTCGAAGCGGTCGCCGGTGCCGATATAGGGGATCAGGTCGGGTGCCCAAAAATCTGCGTTCTCGACCCGTATGCCCTTCTTGCTGACGGTGCGCGTGCCACCCTCGGGAGCCGGCATCAGCAGCAGGTCCAGATGGCGTTCGTTGGTCAGGCGGGCTTCCCGGCCGGCGCAGCTTTCCGCCAGGGCGTAGGGGGTGCGATCGCCCAATCCCTCATGCGGGCTGTGCATGTAGACGTTGGCGACCCAATCGTCGGCCAATTGCTGCAGCACGTCGCCGGTCAGGGCCGCCTTGAAGATGTCGGCGTCGCTCTCACCCATACGGGCGGCGAACGTCTCTCGTGACCGGATCGCCTGCCGGGTGGCGACGTTATGGCCGGTGTAACCGGGCAATAGCGGCATGAGGCCATGCTGGACCGTGCCTATCGCGCGCTCGACGTGGGGCTTTTGCTCCGGGCTGTAGGGCGTGCAGGTCGGGTGAGCGGTGCCGAGGAGGAAATAGGCGCGCTCGGCCTCGCGGGACGTGAAGTCCGACCCGTTGTCCGTCTTGATCGCCTCCGGCATTCCCCACGCCAGCACGGCGCGGCGGATCAGCAGCAGGACGGCCGAGGTGCGCGGTACGCGCGTCACCAGGATCATGATCCGGCGGGTGTAGACGTCGACCACGACATAGATGCTGTGGCGACCGTCGGTCAGCATGACATCCGACGGGCTGGCGTCGATCTCCCATAGTTGGTTCGGACGCTCGATGCCCTCGCTGTAGCTGCCCACGGCGGCGCGGTGCTTGTTCTTCCAGTCGTCGGGGTTGGTGAGTGCGAGGTGGAGTTGCCGGTTCTTCGCCTTCCAGTCCTGCCACGCATCGAGCAGGCGGCGTTCGGTCGGGATCGGGCGGGTCGTACCATCGAAGAGTTCGACATCGTCGCCGAAGCGCTGCACCAGCAGCCGGCGCACCTGATGCATGGCGAGGTGCGGGTTCTCGACCATCAAGGCGACCATGTAGCCTTTGACGTCCGCGACCGCGGTGTCGAGCACGCCGGCGCCCTTGCGGTTGCCATAGCGGCCGGCAAGGGCCATTGCGTCACCGGCTGCCCGCGCCCGCGCCCAACGTTCGAGCGACGACATGCTGATGGTGGGGCAGGCGGACCGCACCCAATCAGGCAAGTCGATTTGGCGGGCGTTGTAGAAACCGACGAATTTGTGGCGGGCGGGCGTAAGGCTGTCGCCGCTGGCGGCATGGAAGCCGTCGAAGACGGCCAGGATCGCCAGCTTGTAGTCCTGGCGCAACTGGGCCTCTATCGTCTCCGGCAGGACGGGAACGGCTGCCTTCGGTGCCGGCAAAGCCGGAATAGGGGCGATGACGGCATCGGCTGCCGCCCGGCGCCCGAGTTCCAGGCGGGCCGCCTCGGGCAGGGAAGAGACGTGGTACTCTGTACCGCCTCCACGCGCATCGCGTGTGCGGCTACGCCAGCCATCGGCCTCTGCGCGGCGCTTGATCTGGCGTTGACTGCTGGGCAACTCCGGCAGAGCGAGGTCTGCAAGTTGCGCAGCGGTGAACCAGTCCTCCGCCATGGCGGTCAGGCCCGAGTCCGGCCGGTCAGCGCCGGCCGCAAGTGCATGTATTCCCGGATCATGGCATCGCCGGCGGCCAACATCCTGGCCGCTTCGGGACCGTCGATCAGGCCGTCCGTGAAGGCGGCGGCGAACTCCGCAAAGAGCTTGCTGGCATGCTGCGCGATCTCTGCGACGTTCTGCGGGATCGTCTCTTCCGACGCGTCGATCTCGACGCGCAGCAGCGTGCATGTGGCTTCGGCTGCCAACCATTCCGTGACGACGGGGGTGGAGCAGTAGCGTTCCAATGCCGCAACGATGTCCGCGGGCATATGCGTGCTCGCGTCATCTTCGGAGTCGTTCGAATAGCGGAATAGCTGCGAACGGCTGACACGGGCGAGTTCGGCCGACCGCGCGAACCCGCCGCAGCGCTCGATCAGATCGGCTACCGCAGCCTTCAGCGTTCCGGGGCGCCGTTGCATGTAGGGAGATTTGGGCATTGATGTTCCCGTTGTGGCTGTATCAGTGCTCTGCGACCGTCGTTTACAGCGACGCTTGAGGTTGATGATGAAACTGAATGAAGAGGTCTTTTCGGCTGCAGCGCTGCGTCATCTGGACTTGGCTACGGCAGCGATGGCGGTGGCTTTGATCGACGTCGCCCGGCCGTTTGCCGGTGTCCTGCTCGACATCGCGGACGCACATTTGGGGTGGGCTGCGTCCTCGCTGGCGATCGGGCGGCTCTACCGCCGCCGCTTCTAAGCCACCCTGCGATCCGGTGGACGGGTGCGGGCGATCCGCGTTCCGTCGGCGCGGTAGCGTTCGGGGAAGAGGCGATGGACTTCGATCTCCAGGGCGCCGGCCAAAGCCTCTTCGAGCCGGACGGAGGGCAGCATCAGGGCCTGTGCGGCAGCCTGAGGCGAAACCCCCAGTTCCAAGGCGATCTTCCGGAGGCTGGTTCCTCGCCGCTTCAAACGGGCCAACACCCATTCGCGGCGAGCAAGCGGGTCGGAGGGGACGTCGTTTTGTCGTGTCATCACGTTTGCTTCAATCGACATTTCTACTGTCATACACGTCTTTTTCGACGCGCACCAGTCGAATTATGGATCTTGGACGCTGTCCGTCTTCGGCAGACGCTTGACCGGGTGCCGTAAAGCGGGTTTTTCAATGAAATCAACAACTAAGCCAACAAGCGGCAGCGGCGACGAGGTCAGGGATGAACGTCCAGCTTCGGATATCCAAGTTGGACAGCGCCTTTCCCTCGTCGTCGGCCTGTTCGACACGAAGAGATCGGCGGCGAAGGTCGCCAAAACGACGCCTGAGATGCTCGCACGGTATGTCCAGGGGGTGCATCGGCTGCCATTCGAGGTCGCGGTTCGACTGGCGGACCCGCACGGCGTGTCCCTGCAATGGTTGGCGTTCGGTGAAGGCCCAATGCGACTGGGGGATGGCGACCATGCGCCGGCCTTGCCGACAGCGTCGGACGAGGCGCTTCTCGGCAACCTGATTGAGGGCTTGGAAAGCTATCTGCTAGCCGAAGACCTGCGTTTGCATCCGCGCCACAAGGCGCGGGTGGTCGTCCTATTCCGGCGATTGCTCGATCGGCGCCGCGCGAAGATGCTTGCGGACGGACTGGATGTGCCGCCGGAACTCTCGACGGCCGGTCACCCCATCGACATCGCCGCCGATCCGGACCTTGCCGACATTGTGCGCTTGGTTCAGTAACCGATTACGTTTCGTTGCAGGCGCGAAACATTGAATCATTTGGTCGCGCAAATCTTGCGCGCTTAATGCCTTAGGTGGCATATTGGCTTCACCGCTGCAACCTCAACGGCATACCGACGTATGCCGCCAGCAGCGGGGGCCAGGGCTGGTGACCCTGGTCGCGGGATGATGGCACAACCCGTCTGAGGAGCAACATCGACCCGGTCTCGATGAGACCCCTCCCCCCACCGGCCACGCGGCAAGAGTGGGATAGCACGGAGTGTGCCAATGTGTCGTTACCCCGCGGCTGACGGTTTTCCCGAAGCCGCTGAAGTTCGCCAAATCTTCGCGATAGCCATGGCCGATCGAGACAGGCGCCGGCAAAGTAAAATGTTCACCATCGCGTGTGAGCGAACTGGTTCTTTCCCTTCTTCTCAACTCTCAGTTCGTGATATTCAAGCGCCGGCTGCAATCAACGACAATGGGCGGCTTTAAGCCGGTCGCGTCGTCATTCCCATTTTGGGTCAGCATTTTTATACTGAGAGGCAAGATGAAAGACCTACGCGAGGACGCACTGCGGTACCCGTCGGCCGCCGCCACTTTCCTTCGGGTGCTTGGCGCGCTTGTGGTGCTGGTCGGCGCACTGCTGGCACTCGACCCACGAGGCGATATGTTCGCCGGCCTGAGTGTGATCATCGGTGGCCTGATCGTGTTCGCTCTCGGCAGCCTCCGGAAGGCGCTGGGCGACGTCATCTTCGAACTACGGGCGGCGGCCAAACCGGTGACGTCAAACCATACTGCGCAGATGGACGGGTGAGGCCGGCGACGGATGGTTTGACGTGACCGGGATTTGAGGCGCACAAATCCCAACTGTTGCAAGGCGTCCGTCCCACGCGGTCCCGGCAAATCCCACCGGATCCCGGTGTCCAACTACGTCAAACCATTGGTCCTGTCACACCCCCATAGGGTTTTCACCGACGATGACGCCGCTCCCTCCCCCGGAACCGACCGCCCACCCCATCGAACCTCCCGCCACCCGGAACGGCGTGGTGGCCAGCGCCGCCTACCGTGCCGGCTGCCGCATCGCCGACGTCCCGATTGCCGAGGCCGGCAATTGGGCGAAGATGCCGGACACCTTCGTCTGGATCGGCCTGCTGGAGCCGGAGGAGGGACTGCTCGACGAGGTGAAGCACCAGTTCGGCCTGCACGAGCTGGCGGTGGAGGACGCCCTGCACGCCCACCAGCGCCCGAAGGTGGAGGTCTACGGCGACAGCCTGTTCATGGTCCTGCGCACCGCACGCCTGGAGAACAACGAACTGATGCTGGGCGAAACCCATGTCTTCGCCGGCAAGGGCTATGTCGTCACGGTCCGCCATGGCGCGTCCAGCAGCTACGCAACGGTGCGGGCGCGGGTCGAAAGCGCGCCGAGCCTGCTGAAGCATGGGGAGGATTTCGTCGTCTACGCCATCATGGACCATGTCGTGGACTGTTATTTCCCGGTGCTCGACCAGTTGGCCGCGACGGTCGACGACCTGGATACCCGCCTGATCTCGCGCCCCCCCGGCATGAACGACGTCGAGTGCATCCACCAGCTCCGACGCGACATGGAGCGGCTCCGCCGCAACGCCTCGCCGCTGCTGGAGGTGTGCTCGCGGCTGGAGCGCTTCGACCTGCCGATCATCGATCCGGTGATGCGGCCCTATTACCGCGACGTCCAGGACCATGTGATCCGCGTCAACGACCAGATCGGTTCGCTGCGCGAGGTGCTGTCCTTCGCCTTCGAAACCAGTATGATCCTGGCCGCGGGGCGGCAGAACGACGTGACGCGCAAACTGGCCGCCTGGGCTGCCATCCTCGCCGTGCCAACGGCGATCGCCGGCCTCTACGGCATGAACTTCGAGCATATGCCGGAGCTTCACTGGCGCTACGGCTACCCGGCGGTGCTGGCGGTGATCGCCGTGAGCTGCGTCGCCCTGTATGTCCGCTTCAAGCGGGCGGGCTGGCTGTGACAGTGGATCGTGGTGCGAGGGGTGGGACGATGAAAGAGTCTAGGGATACACTGCACGTCCTGCTGGACGCCTATCTGCGCTGCCCGGTGGAGGCCGCCCGCAGCGACCTGGAGCAGGCGCTCCGCAGCTACCAGACGGAGTGGATCCGCGCCCGCGCCGGGGACGAGGCGCCGCCGCTTCCCGCCCCCGCCCTGGCCCCGGCCCCGGCGGCTCCTCCCGCCAAGCCTGCGGTGGACAGGCCGAAGTTCCCGATCGCCGCTGCAGACATCGAGGTGCTGTCGAGGCTGGCCGAGGGCTGGATGGGCACCACCGCCGACGTGAAGCGCTGGGCCTGGTTCGAGAACCGCGAACTGGTGAGCCTGGAGCCGAACCCCGCCGGCAAGGGGCCGGAGCTGCTGCGCCTGACCCCGCTCGGCTGGGCGGCGCTGGGGAAGGCACCGCCGGCGTGATCATCGCCGCCCGGCGGCGCCGGGCGCTGCGGGTATGCCTCGGTGAGCCCTATGGTGGTGGAGCGGAAGCGGGCCGCCGCCGGCGCCCAGGATCGGGGTCAGTTCACCTGCGGCAGAGCGAAGATCTGGCCGGGATAGATCAGGTCGGGATCGCGGATCTGGTCGCGGTTGGCGGTGTAGATGGTGGTGTAGAGCATGCCGTCGCCGTAGGTGCGGCGGGCCAGGCGCCACAGGCTGTTGCCGGGCTGGACGACGAGCTTGCGCCCGTCGGTGAGGTCCGCCGGCATGGCCGAGACCTGGACAGGCAGTTCGGCGCGGGCGATCACCTTGCCGCTTTGCGCGACCTGGTCGGCACGCAACGTGTAGAGGCCGGGGTCGATCAGCTTCTCCGGCGACAGGCGCCAGTTGCCCTTGGGATCGGTGTGGGCGCTGCCGACCAGGATATTGTCGAGATAGAGCTGCACCGCGCTGTTCGGCGTCGCCCGGCCGCCGAGGGCGACCCGCCCCGCCGGATCATAGTCGAGCGTCTCGACCGTCACGCCACCGGGAGGGGCGGGCGCCCCGCGGTCCGGCACCGGTGGCGCCTGCAGGACCGAGCTGCCGCCGGCTGACGGGACGACGCCGGCCAGACCGTCGCGCGGCACCGCCACCGCGACCGCCGTCCGCTCCTCCGCCTGCGCGGCCGCGGCCGAACCGGCGCTCTGGGCCTCCGGGATCGTCACCACCACCACCTTGTCGGCAGGAACAGGCGCACCGGCACCGGGGGCCGTCGCCGAGAGGCTCAACTCGCGGGTGCCGGAAACCAGCGGCCTGTCCGGCAGCATGACCCATTCACCGCGCTGGTCGGCCTTGGCGGTGGCGATGGCGACACCGCCCTCGCTAACCGCGACTTCGGAGCCGGGAGCCGCCCGTCCGGCCATCACCGTCGCTCCATCGGGAGCCACCCGCACCACGTCGAAGCTGGGCGCCGGCGGCGTGCCGGCCGCCTGATCCCTTGCCGGGTCCCCGGGCCGCTCCTTGAGCTGTTCCTTCCGCGCGTCCGCCGGGATCCGCGCCGCCACGCCTTGGACCGCCGGAGCGGCCGACGTCAGGCCTCGCTCCGCCGGCTGCGCTCCGGGCACCGGATTGGCCACCGGCCACAGGGCCACCGCCGCGGCTCCGCCGAGCAGAGCCACGCCCACAACTGCGAACAGCGCGTTTCGTTTCACCTGAGCACCCATCCGGCGGCCCGCCAACAGAGGCGGATGGCCGATCATAGCAGAACTCAAGGGCGCAAAAGAATGGTGCCGTTGGAGCACGTGCGTCCGCCTGAAGAGGCGGATTGCCCCTACCAAAGCAGGATGCATGCACGGGTTCCGGCAGCTTACTCCACCGCCGGAACCGTCTTGAGGTAGGCGGCGATGGCCGCCCGGTCCTCGGCCGTGAGCTTCGAGGTGCTGTTGCGCACCACCTCGCCCATGGCGCCGCCGACGACGTCGCCTTCCGGGGTCAGGCCGGTTTCCAGCAGCAAGGTGAGGTCGCCGTCCGACCAGCCGCCGATCCCCTTGCCGGTCGCGCCGGTGACGTTCGGCACCTTGTCGCCGTCGGGACCGTCGGGATTGCCGGCCAGATAGCGGTCGGCCTCCATGGCGCCGAGGAGGTTACGCGGCGTATGGCATTCGCCGCAATGGCCCAACGCGTCGACGAGGTAGCGCCCGCGGTTCCAGGCCGCCGGCCGCGCAGGCTCGTCGGGCCGCGGCCCGGGGGTCAGGTACATCCATTGCCAGGCCGGCAGCAGGAACCGCCAGGAGAAGGGCGGCGACAGGTCGTGCGGCTTGTTGGGGGCCGCCGCCGCCGTCTGGGCGAACAGGTAGGCCTTCAGGTCCAGCAGGTCGCCGTCGGTCATCAGCGTGTAGCTGGCGTAGGGAAAGGCCGGGTAGAGGGCGGTGCCGTCCGGCCGCACCCCCTCGCGGAAGGCGCGGATGAAGTCGGCATCGCTCCAGCGGCCGATTCCGTTGGCCGGATCTGGGGTGATGTTCGGGGTGTAGAAGGTGCCGAAGGGCGTCTTCAGCGCCCGTCCGCCGGCCAGCGGCTCCCCGCCGCCCTCGGAGGCGGTGTGGCAGCCCTGGCAGCCGGCGGCATGGAAGAGGTAGGCGCCGCGCTCAGCCGCGCTGCCGGCCGTGGTGGCGGGCATGCTGGCGACCGCTCCGCCGGGCGCTCCGTCATCGGCTGCGGCGCCGCCCGCGAACGCGAGCGGCAGCGCCAGGACCACGACCGGAAGTGTGCGACCCATCGTCAGTTCTTCTTGATGCGGAAGTCCTCGTGGCAGCCGCCGCAGGTCTTCGAGGTGGCGGCGAGCGCCTGGGCGACCTGCGCACGGTCGCCTCCCTGCAGCGCCGCCTGCAGCTTCTGCGCCGCCGGCTGCACGGCGCCCCAGTCGCTTTGCGCCTTGCTCCAGTTCTTCCACAGCTCGGGCTTGGCGGCACTGTCGCCGACCCCGACCTCGGTGCCTTCGGGGAAGACCGCCTTGGGATCCTTGCCCGACGCCGCCACCAGGGCCGCGACCCCCTTGGACGCGTCCTCGGCGGTTGCCCCCTCGCCCTTCACGTATTTGGCGACGGCGCCCAGTCCGCCGCCCATCGCCTTCATCGTCTGCTGGCGCTCCTTCACCTGCGCGGCCGGATCGGCCGCGCCGGCCGTGCCCGACGACAAGCCGAACAGGGCGAAAAGCAGGCCGGCGACGGATGTCGCAGCAAGGACGTTGACGACGCGGTTGTTCATGTGGTCCCTCCCGATGAAGCCATGGCCCTGAAACGGTGGCTGTGCCGTGGTTGACGCGGCGCCCTCACCCGATATTCCATGGTGCTCACCAGGATTTTTGACGCTCCCTCTTCAGGATGAGGCGGGGGTGGGAAAGGTTGACCCGCGATGAAGAGCCTGTCGTCCGTCTGCGTCTATTGCGGCGCCTCCAGCCGCGTCGCCGATGTCCACAAGGAAGCCGCCCATGCGCTGGGCGACGGGCTGGCGCGGCGCGGCATCCGGATGATCTACGGCGGCGGCCGGGTCGGGCTGATGGGCATCTGCGCCGACGCCGCGCTGGCCGCCGGCGGCGAGGTGGTCGGCATCATCCCGGAGCACATCCAGTCGGCCGAGGTCGAGCACACCGGCCTGACCGAACTCCACGTCGTCGACAGCATGCACACCCGCAAGCGGATGATGGTGGAGCGCGCCGACGCCTTCGTCATCCTGCCGGGCGGGCTCGGCACGCTCGACGAGGCCTTCGAGATCCTGACCTGGAAGCAGCTCCGGCTGCACGACAAGCCGATCGTCGTCGCCGACGTCGACGGCTACTGGCGCCCGCTGCTCGGGCTGATCGACCATATGGTCGCCCAGGGCTTCGCCCGCATCGACCGTTCCGCCCTCTACCGCGTCGCCGACCATGTCGACGGAGTGTTCGAGGCGCTGGAGGGGATGCCCCAGCCGTCCCACCCGGTCCAGCCCCGCAAGCTGTAACGGCTTCCCGCGGTTATCCCCGGACTTCCCATCCTGTGGATAACTTCTGTGCACAGCTTTTGTGGAGGGTACCCCGCCCTTCGCAGAGCGTTCGCGTTATGTTTCTGCTATTGTAGCCGCCATGAGCAACCAGACCTCCTCGCTGTTCGATCCCCGCCCCTCCGCCGCGGTCAAGCCGACGGCGGAGTACCGAACGCCCCCCAACAACGAGGAGGCGGAGCAGGCGCTGCTGGGCGCCATCCTGGTCAACAACAAGGCCTACGAGAAGGTCGGCGAGTTCCTGCGGCCGGAGCATTTCTACGATCCGGCGCACCAGCGGATCTTCGGCGCCATCACCAAGATGATCGACCGCGGCCAGATCGCGAACCCGGTCACGCTGAAGGCGGTGTTCGACAACGACCCGGACCTGGCGGTCGACGGCGGCGCCGCCTACTTGGCGGAGCTGGCGGCCAACGTCGTCACGGTGGTGAACGCCGGCGACTACGGCCGCACCATCCACGACCTGTTCATCCGCCGGCAGTTGATCGAGGTCGGCACCGACATGGTGAACGAGGCGTACCGCCACGACCTCGACATCACCGCGCTCGACCAGATCGGCGAGGCGGAGAAGCAGCTCTTCGACCTCGCCTCCACCGGCGACGTCCAGGGCGGCTTCGTCGCCTTCGGCGAGTCGGTGAAGCACGCCATCGCCACGGCCGAGGTGGCCTTCCGCCGCTCCAGCCACGTCACCGGCGTCACCACCGGCCTGATCGACATCGACCGCAAGCTGGGCGGCCTGCACCCGTCGGACCTGATCATCCTGGCCGGCCGGCCGTCGATGGGCAAGACGGCGCTCGCCACCAACATCGCCTTCAACGCCGCCAAGGCGCACATGCGCTCCAGCGGGCAGGAAGGCGGCGTCGTCGGCTTCTTCTCGCTGGAAATGTCGGCGGAGCAGCTCGCCACCCGTATCCTCGCCGACGAGGTGCAGGTGCCGGGCGACAAGATCCGCCGCGGCGAGATCCGCGACACCGATTTCCCGAAATTCGTCCAGGCCAGCCAGGATCTGGCGCGCTGCCCCTTCTACGTCGACGACACGCCGGCCCTGTCGGTCGCCGCCGTTCGCACCCGCTGCCGCCGGCTGAAGCGCACCTCGGGCCTCAGCATGGTGGTGGTCGACTACCTGCAGCTCCTGCGCGGCTCGTCGAGCCGCGGGTCCGAGAACCGGGTGCAGGAAATCTCCGAGATCACCCGCGGCCTGAAGGCCATCGCCAAGGAACTCGACGTGCCGGTGGTGGCGCTGTCGCAGCTCAGCCGTGCGGTGGAACTGCGCGAGGACAAACGGCCCCAGCTCGCCGACCTGCGCGAGTCGGGCTCGATCGAGCAGGACGCCGACGTGGTCATGTTCGTGTTCCGCGAGCAGTACTACCTGGAGCGCGCCGAGCCGTCGCGCCGGCCGGACGAGAGCGACGACAAGTTCAACGACCGCTACCAGCGCTGGCAGCAGCGCCTGGGCGAGGTGCACAACACCGCCGAGGTGATCATCGCCAAGCAGCGCCATGGTCCGATCGGCACCGTGCGCCTCTACTTCGACGGCCAGTTCACCAAGTTCGGCGACCTCGACCAGCGCAATCACGACGACGAATAACAGGACGACAGACGTGTCCGCGACCGATCCTTCCGCCAGCGCCGGCGCCATCCTCACCGTCGACGTGGGGGCGGTCGTCGCCAACTGGATGCAACTCCGCGACCGGGTGGCGCCGGCCGAGTGTTCGGCCGTGGTCAAGGCCGACGCCTATGGGCTGGGCGCTGCACGCATCGTGCCCGCCCTGGCGGCGGCCGGCTGCCGCAGCTTCTTCGTCGCCCAGTTCTCGGAAGCCCTGGCCGTGCGCCGGGCGCTCGACGGCACCGGCGGCACCGTGGCGGCGCAGGCGGAGGTGGCCTCGCTCGGCGGCCTGCCGGCCGGCTGCGAGGCCGACTTCCTGGCCGCCCGCATCCTGCCGGTGCTGAACCACGCCGGCGAGATCGCCGCCTGGAGCGCCTTCGCCCGCAGCCGCGGCGAAAGGCTGCCGGCGATCATCCACATCGACACCGGCATGAACCGCCTCGGGCTCGGCCCGGACGAACTGGACGACCTGGCCGGGCACCCGGAGCGGCTGGACGGCATCGACGTCCGCTATTGGATGACCCATCTCGCCTGCGCCGACGAGTTCGACAACCCCATGACCGGAGCGCAGCGCGAGCGCTTCCGCGCGGCGCTGGCGCGCCTGCCCAAGGCGCGGGCCAGCTTTGCCAACTCGTCGGGCATCTTCCACGGCCGGGACCATCATTTCGACCTCGCCCGGCCGGGCTGCGCGCTGTACGGCATCAACCCGACCCCGCATCTGCCCAACCCGATGGGCGGCGTGATGCGGCTGGACGCCCGCATCCTGCAGGTGCGCGACTGCGCGCCGCCGATGACGGTCGGCTACGGCGCCGCCCACGCGGTTGCCGGACCGGCGCGGATCGCCACCATCGGCGTCGGCTATGCCGACGGCTACCTGCGCACGCTCGGCGGCAAGGGCCATGTGCATGTCGATGGGACTCCAGCCCCGATCGTCGGCCGCATCTCCATGGACCTGATCACCATCGACGTCACCGGGCTGCCCGAACCGGCGGCCCGGCCCGGGCGAATGGTCGAACTGATCGGCCCGAGCCGCCCGGTCGATCAGGTGGCCGCCGAAGCCGGCACCATCGGCTACGAGATCCTGACCTCGCTCGGCCGCCGCTACCACCGGGTCCATACCGGCGCCTGAGGCACCGGCGGCAGGACCGGCATGGATCGCACGCGGGCGCCCACGCCGCGGCGAGGATGTCGCTGCACCAATGCGAAGTCCAAGGATGACCGCAGCGCACATCGGTGCTATGACCGCATCGCCCCAACGAACCTCAACAAGGATGCGGGCCGACTGATGGGTTTCCTCGCCGCCACCGGCCGGGCCTTCCTGATCTTCCTGGAAGCGACCGGCCGTCTTGCTCTGTTCACCGGTTCGGCCCTGTCGCACTGCGTGCGCCCGCCGCTCTACCCGCGGCAGATCCTGCGCCAGATGATCGACATCGGCTATTATTCGCTGCCGGTGGTCGGGCTGACGGCGCTGTTCACCGGCATGGTGCTGGCGCTGCAGAGCTACAGCGGCTTCTCCCGCTTCCAGGCGGAGGGCGCCATCGCCACGGTGGTGGTGCTGTCGGTGACGCGCGAGCTGGGACCGGTGCTGGCCGGCCTGATGGTCGCGGGGCGCATCGGCGCCGCGATGGCGGCGGAGATCGGCACCATGCGGGTGACCGAGCAGATCGACGCGCTGTCCACCCTGTCGACCAACCCGCACAAGTACCTGGTCGCCCCGCGCCTGATCGCCGGCCTGACCATGCTGCCGCTGCTGGTGATCGTCGCCGACGTCATCGGCGTGTTCGGCGGCTTCCTGGTCGGCGTCTACCGGCTGGACTTCAACGCCGCCAGCTACATCAACCGCACCTGGGAGTTCCTGCAGCCGGTCGACGTCATCTCCGGCCTGGTGAAGGCGGCGATCTTCGGCTTCCTGATCGCGCTGATGGGCTGCTACCACGGCTACCACTCCAAGGGCGGCGCCCAGGGCGTCGGCGCGGCCACCACCAACGCGGTGGTGTCGGCCTCCATCCTGATCCTGGTGTGGAACTACCTGATCACCGGCATCTTCTTCTCGACGAAGTGAGCGCTGAAGCCATGACCGATCCCAAGATCGCGCTCCCGAAAATCGCGCTGAAGGGCGTCAGGAAGCAGTTCGGCCCGAAGAAGGTGCTGAACGGCATCGACCTGGAGGTCGGCAAGGGCGAGTCGCTGGTGGTGATCGGCGGCTCGGGCACCGGCAAGTCGGTGATGCTGAAATGCATTCTCGGCCTGCTGGCGCCGGATGCCGGCTCGATCATGGTCGACGGCGTCGAGACGACGAAGCTGCGCACGCGTGAGCGCGAGAAGCTGCTGCACAAGTTCGGCATGCTGTTCCAGGGTGCCGCCCTGTTCGACAGCCTGAAGGTATGGGAGAACGTCGCCTTCGGCCTGATCCAGGGCGAGCACATGCCGCGCGCCCAGGCCAAGGAGATCGCCATCGCCAAGCTCGGCGCCGTCGGCCTCAGCCCCGACGTGGCCGAGCTGTCGCCGGCCGAGCTGTCGGGCGGCATGCAGAAGCGCGTCGGCCTGGCCCGCGCCATCGCCGACGAGCCGGAGATCATCTTCTTCGACGAGCCGACGACCGGCCTCGACCCGATCATGGCCGACGTCATCAACGAGCTGATCGTTCAGTGCGTGAAGGACCTCGGCGCCACCGCGGTCACCATCACCCACGACATGGCCTCGGCCCGCAAGATCGCCGACCGCGTCGCCATGATCTACGAGGGCCGGATCATCTGGACCGGCCATGCCGGCGACATCGACCATTCCGGCAACGCCCATGTCGACCAGTTCGTCCATGGCCGGGCCGAGGGGCCGATCAAGATGCAGGTGCGCGCCCTGTAACGGCGGCGGTCGCCGCTGCCGGCCGCTGCCCCGGCTGCGCCCGCACATGCCGGCATACCCGCGCGAGCCGCACCCGCAGGGAACGCACCGGGGTTTCGGGAGTTGTTCACCACGGACCTCCCGTTTCCCCGAAGGGCTCCATCCTTGAGTCTGCACCCGGCGACCGCTCCGGATTTCGACATCGACGAGGCGTTCCGCCGCCTGCGCGTCGCCGTCGCCCCCTACCCGAAGGCGGCGATGTTCGAGCTGCGCGACCGCGGCCGTGCCTCTCCCTTCGAGCAGCTCGTGGCAAGCCTGATCTCCGCCCGCACGCGCGACGAGACGACGCTGGAGGTGTCGGAGCGCCTGTTCGCCATCGCCGATACCCCGGCGGCGATGGCTGCGCTGCCGGAGGAGCGGCTGGTGGAGCTCCTGCACGGCGCCACCTTTCCCGAGCCCAAGGCCCGCGACATCCGCGAACTGTCGCGCCGCATCGTCGAGGAGCATGACGGCGAGGTCCCCGACACGCCAGACGCGCTGATGAGCTTCCACGGTGTCGGGCCGAAGATCGCGGCGCTGACGCTGGCGGTCGGCTTCGACATCCCCGCATTGGCGGTCGATGTCCATGTCCACCGCGTCACCAACCGCTGGGGCTATGTCGCCGCGCGCACGCCAGAGAAGACGATGACCGCCCTTCTGGCGGTGCTGCCCAAGCGGTATTGGGTGGAGATCAACGAGCGGCTGGTGCCTTTCGGCAAATGGATCTGCACCGGCGAGCGTCCGCGCTGCTCGACCTGCCCGCTGTTGTCGATGTGCGCACGGGTGGGCGTCACCGGTTCCCGCTGAACCGATTGATGCAGATCCTGGCGGAGGTGCCGGCTGGCCGGTAGAAGGGCGCCGTCTTCCATCCCTCCTGAGGCTCCGCGATGATCGTCTATGCCCTGCGCTGCGCCTGCGGCCACGAGTTCGACCGCTGGTTCGACAATATGGCCGACTATGATGCCAAGAAGTCCGCCGGCCTTCCCTGCCCGTCCTGCGGCGGCACCGACGTTGCCAAGGCGATCATGGCGCCCCGCGTCGGCAAGGCGCAACCCGCCCCGGCTCCCGCCTGCACGCCGGCCTGCGCCCCCGGCGGTTGCGGCGGCGGCGGGTGCCCGGTGATGTCGATGATGTGATGGGGCGCCCCTTCCCTGATCCTCTCCCGTGAAGCGGCGAAGGGTCAGGGAAGGGGCAGAGGTCTGAAAGCCGGAAGGCTCGGCCGTCAGCGCCGCCGGGCGTCGGCCGTCAGGCGCGGTCCCGTCGTCAGTTCCTCGCGGCGGCGGGGGCCTCCGAAGCTCGGCTCGACGCGGGTGTCGCGCGGCCGGTCGTCGCCGGCCGGGGCGCCGCGCAGCGGATCGGCACCACGGCCACTGCGCCACCAGGCAAAGCCGATGCCGCCCAGCGTCGCGGCAACCAACCCGGCGACACCGTAGCGTGCGGCGTTGGACTGCCAGATCGGCGTGCCGCTGCCGATCGCGGGCGCCTCTTCCACCACCGCCGGCCGCCCGTCCGGCGTGGTCGCAGACACGGCCCCACGGGGCGCCGCCTGCGGCACCGGCCCGTCGGCGGCGGTGTGGGCCGCCGGGGCGGCACCGGTACCCGCAGCGGGAGCGGCAGAGGATGCCACGGCGGATGGTGCCGGACGCGCCGCCGGGGCGGCCGGTTCGGTGCGGCTGGCGGAGGAGGACGCAGAGGAAGAGGAAGAGGACGAAGAGGAGGACACCGGAGCGCCGCCGAACTGCGCCATGCCGCCGACCGTCTCGTTTCCGGCGGAAACCCGGCCGGTGGGGGCGGCGCGCGGTGCCACCTCCTTGTCACGGTGGGTCTGGCCGACCTGGCTCTTCGACAGGCTGCCCATGGTCGGCGTCGCCTTCTTCTCGCGCTCCGCCATCATCTTGCCGACGGTGGCCTGGTCGAGGTTGCCGGTGGCCGGCAGGCCGACCGACTTCTGGTAGGCGCTGAGGGCGGCGCGGGTTTCCGGCGTCATCTGGCCCTTGGGCCGGCCGCCGATGTCGAACCCCTTCTCCTTCAGGATGATCTGCGCCCACTGGATGTCGGCCGCCCCCGGCTCCGCCCTTGCGGTTGCCGGCGTGCCCAGTGCCAGAGCCGATGCGATCACCACAGCAACCGCGGCGCCACCTTGCATCCGCCGCGCAATCCCAGACATGCCCATTCCTCCGTCCGTGACACCACACCGACCACAGAGCCACGACATGCCCCGCTCGCCGGGGCAACGACCGTGTTACCAGATTGCGGCACTTTTCCGCTGGCGATTTTGGTGAGTCTGTGTTGTCCCCCGTGCAGCGTTGCCGAAAAGGCGCGCTGCCGAAATCGCCTGCGAAAATGGATCGGCCGGGCCGCCACGTGCTACCGTCATTTCGGAGACAAATCCGGGGTAGCGGGAGGAGGCCGAGGAGCATGACCGGGTTCAGGATCGCTTGCCCCCTGGCTGCGCTGGCCGCAGTCACCCTACTGTCCGGCTGCGGCGGCCCGCCGGCCTATCGCGATTGGGCGGCCGGCGAGCAGGTGCCGACCATCGCGTTCGACGAATGCAACGAACAGGTGGACGACAGCATGCGCCTGCGCGGTTATCCGCTGCGCCCGCTGCCGGAGACGCCGCAATTCCAGTACCGCAGGGCGATCTTCGCCCAGTGCATGCGGCGCAAGGGCTACAGCCAGGAGAATTGACGCCTACCGCCCGCCGGCGAAATGCAGGTAGGCCAGCGCCCCGGCCAGCGTGCCGACCAGGATCACTGCCAGATAGATGCGCAGCGGCAGCGCCACGGTTTCCTTCGCCTTGCGCGGGCGGGCAGCCCTCGTCCGGCGCGGCACCGCCGCCGGCGCGGCCTTGGCCGGCGGCCGGCCCCTCGTCGGGTCGTGCAGCTCGATCAGCGTCCAGGTGAACTCCATCCCGTCATAGGCGGAGTCGGCATTGTAATCGAGCTGGATCAGCCGGAAATAGGCGCGTGGGTTGACGCCGACCATCTGCTGGAACCGTGCCCTGGCCTGCGGCAGGTCCTCTCCGACCTCGAGCGTCTTCCAGCCCTGGCCGCGCGCCTTCTGGATGGCGTAGCGGGTCGGCTGGGGCGGGCGGGGAGGCGGCATGGCTCACACGGTCTGGAAATCGGCCGCAGGGTACCACACCCGGCCCCCGGGAAGGTTTGCCCGGATCGCGCCACTCGTGGCCAAGCCCCGAAAAGCCTGCGGACCCGATGGTCATGCAGCGCTCCCGGACCCGCCCACAAGGGGGCGCTGTTCGGAAATCCCGCTCAGGCCACCGGAACCGCGTTGTTGCGGATGACCGACGCGTACCAGTCGTAACTTGCCTTCGGCCGACGGGCCAGCGTCTTGCGGTCGACCTCGACCAGACCGAAATGGCGGCGGTAGCCCTCCGCCCACTCGAAGTTGTCCAGCAGCGTCCAGGCCATGTAACCCTTCAGGTTGCAGCCCTCGTCGATCGACTTGGCGGCGGCCAGCAAATGGCCGCGCAGATAGGCGATGCGGTCGCCGTCATCCACCTGACCGTTCGGGCCGGGCGTGTCGGGATAGTCGGCGCCGTTCTCCGTCACATAGACCGGCGGATTGCCGTAGCTCTCCTGCAGATCGGACAGGATCTCGGACAGCCCGTCCGGCTCCACCGGCCAGTCCATGCCGGTCTTGCGCGTGCCTTCCGGCGGCGAGCCGTAGCCGGTGCCGAACAGCCCGCCAGGATCGGGCTGCTGGTGCATGCGGCTGTAGTAGTTGACGCCGAGGAAGTCGACCGGCTGGCGGATCCGCTCCAGGTCGCCGGCGCGGGCGATGGCGCCGAACTCGGCGGCCAGCAGTTCCGGGAAGCTGCCCTTGAACAGCGGGTCGAGGCAGGAGCGGTTCCACACCGCGTCCCACATCAGCGAAGCCGGATAGTTCGAGTCGAGGCCGCCGACCGGCCAGGAGGGCTGCAGCGACAGCACGGTGCCGAGCTGCCACCCCTTGCCGCCTGCCTGCCGCAGCGCCGCCAGCGCCGTTCCCTGGGCGAGGTTCTGGTGGTGGATCGCCTTCAGGCAGGTCGTGCGCCCGGTCATGCCCGGCGCATGCCCGCCGGTGCCGTGGCCGAAGATGGCGACCACCGACGGCTCGTTCAGCATCACCCAGTGCTTGGCGCGGTCGCCCAGCCGCGCCGTCACCGCCAGGGCGTAGTCGGTGAACCAGCCGGCGATGTCGCGGTTGGTCCAGCCGCCCTTGTCCTGCAGCGCCTGCGGCAGGTCCCAGTGGAAGAGGCAGGGCCAGGGCTGGATGCCGCGGGCCAGCAGCGCGTCGGTCAGCCGGTCGTAGAAGTCGAGGCCCTTGGCGTTGACCGAGCCTGTCCCCTGCGGCAGCACCCGCGGCCAGGCGATGGAGAAGCGGTAGGCCTGCATCCCGGCCCGCGCCATCAGTTCCACATCCTCCGCGTAGCGATGGTAGTGGTCGCAGGCGACGTCGCCGGTGTCGCCGTTGGCGATGCGGCCGAAGGAGTGGCTGAAGCTGTCCCAGACGCTGGGGCCGCGCCCATCCTCGGCCACCGCCCCCTCGATCTGGTAGGAGGAGGTTGAGACGCCCCACAGGAAGCCCTGTGGAAAGGCGACCCGCTCCACCGCGGGGCCGCCGGGCGCCGCCTGGACGCCGCCGCGGGTCAGCGCCGCCAGCGTGCCGCCGCCGAGCGTCGCCGCCGCCGCACCCTTCATGGCCGCCTTCAGGAAAGCCCGCCGCTTCATCGCCTCGCCCCATCGCTCCAAATCCCGGAGGCGCACTCTATGCGGTCCGGCGGCTTTGGCAACGGCGGGTTTCCCCAGTGTCGTGATTCTTATGGGCTTCACCTCGCCGGAATCGTCGCCGACAGCCGCGAAGGCGCCGGCATCGCCATAGGCGAACGCACAGCCGCTGGGCTATGATGGCGGCATGCACGAGCTATTCCCCTTCCTGTTGGTCCTGGCGATGCTGGCGGTGGTCGGCTCGCTGTTCGTCGGCCTCTTCTTCATGGCCCGCGGCGGCCAGGGCGATCCCCGCCGCTCCAACAAGGCGATGCGATTGCGCGTCATGCTGCAGGGCGCCGCCCTGCTGCTGTTCGTCCTCGCCATCCTGACCCAGGGCTGACGCGACCATGGTGAAGCTGACCAAGATCTACACGCGCGGCGGCGACGCCGGCGAAACCTCGCTCGGCGACGGCAGCCGGGTGCCCAAGCACGACCGCCGCGTCGCCGCCTACGGCACCGTGGACGAGGCGAACGCCGCCGTCGGGCTGGCCCGCCTGCATACCCGCGACCTGCCCGACGCCGACGCCATGCTCGGGCGCATCCAGAACGACCTGTTCGATCTCGGCGCCGACCTGTGCACCCCGGAGGAGGAGGCGCCGAAATACCCGCCGCTGCGCATCGTCCAGGCCCAGGTCGACCGGCTGGAGGCGGAGATCGACGCGATGAACGCCGACCTGGCGCCGCTGACCTCCTTCATCCTGCCCGGCGGCTCGCCGGCCGCCGCCCACCTGCACCTCGCCCGCACCGTCGCCCGCCGGGCGGAACGGCTGATGACCGACCTGGCACGGCACGAGCCGGTGAACCCGGCGGCGCTGAAATACGTCAACCGGCTGTCCGACCACCTGTTCGTGCTGAGTCGCGTCGCGAACCGGAATGGTGCCGATGACGTGCTATGGGTTCCGGGGGCCAATCGCTGACGAAAGCTGCCGCAAAGAGAGCGACCGGAACGGGTCGGCGGCATGTCGGGGCGTCATTGACAGTGGTAATGCCAGATCCTATGGTCCGTTCGCAACCACAGCAATTTTCGCGGTGTTCGCCGTAACAGGCGCACGTCCAGCAGCCAGGGTGAGTTATGAAAGTCCTCGTCCCCGTTAAGCGAGTGGTCGACTACAACGTGAAGGTCCGCGTGAAGGCGGACGGCAGCGGCGTCGAGACCGCCAACGTGAAGATGAGCATGAACCCCTTCGACGAGAT
>NZ_JAGINO010000015.1 GCF_017876115.1 Azospirillum picis | reverse complement strand
CGGATGGCGCTGGCCGGCAGTGCCTGGATCGAGCCGCGGGCGGGCTTGCGGCTGGATCGCATCACCCGCGGCGGCTTCACCGAGGATGGCGGCGCGGCGGCGCTGTCGGTGGAGGCGTCGGCCTGGACCAGCGTGCGCAGCAGCATCGGGGTGGGGGCGGGAACGGCGGTGACGCTGGGGGGCTGGACGCTGCGGCCGAGCGCCTCGGCGGCGTGGGCGCACGACTTCGCCGACGTGACGGCGGACAGCACCAACCGCCTGTCCGGGGTTGCCTTCCGCGTGCAGTCGGCCACCCCCGGCCGCGACGCCGCACTGCTCGGCGCCGGGCTGGCGGTCGACCTGGACGAGCGGCTGAGCGCCGGCGTCACGGTGCAGGACGAGCTGCGTGCCCATGCCAACAGCGTCTCCGCAACCGCCGGCCTGCGCTGGAAGCTGTGAGGAGCCGTCCTTCATCCACGTGGGCGGGAGCGCTGGCGGCGCTCCCGCTCCTCATCGCCGCCGGCGCTCCCGCCCTGGCCGTCGAGCCGGGGAAGGGCTTCGGCGACTGGCAGAGCGAGTGCGAGACGCCGGCCGACGGCAAGCCCCGCTGCTTCGTGTCGCAGACGCGGGTGGTGCAGGACCAGCAGAGCGGCCAGCCCACCCGGCTGCTCAAGGTCTCGGTGGGCTATCTCGCTCCGGACGGCAAGCCGGTGATGGTGGCGATCCTGCCGCTGGGGATCGACCTGCGGGCCGGGGCGGCGCTGCGGATCGACGACGGGGCGCCGCTGGTGCTGGCTTTGCAACAATGCCTGCAGGAGGGCTGCATCGCCAACATGGCCCTCGACGACAAGGCGCTGAACGCCCTGCGCAAGTCCAAGGGCGCGCAGATCCTGCTGCGCCCCTACAACGGCCAGCAGACCGTCGCCATCCCAGTCTCCACCAAGGGGATCACCGACGGGCTGGCCGCGCTGAAGCCTGGAAGCCCCTGATTTGGAGTGTGATCGTTTCAAGCGGCATCGCTTGAAACGTGACTCACACGGAAGACCAAAAGCCTAAAGTCTGCCTGGTTCTTCAATAAGCACCAGGCAGACTCTAGCAGGCGGCTGCGTCCGCCGATTGGGGTTCCCCCGGGGAGGCGCCCGATGATCCGGCAGGCCCGGCAGTCCAGCCATAGCGGGCGCCACATGTTGGCGGATTCACCTCCCGGCCTCGCTTCGATCCCATCGTGACGACGAGCGCCGACGGGGATTTCGAGGCTTGATGGCCGACGATCATGGCGCTCCCGCGTCCTCTCCGAACGCCCCCGCACGTAGGCCGGCGCCCGTGCACAACCCACGTAATGCCAATTCTGATATCGGTTCTGCTGAAAACCATATTGGACACATATTGGTTCAGCCTGTAGCTCAATCGTTTGTTCGCCGCGCAAACATGCGGACAAACGGCCGGCCTCTCTCTGCCCGGTCGCTTCCACGACGTCGGTCCTGCCGATGATCCCCATAAGTCCGCCCCCGCGTCTATCGGGCGGACGCAAGAGGAGGCGCATGATGACAAGCTTTCTGAAAACCTGCTGCTCGGCACTGGTCCTGGCCGCCTCCCTCAGCGGCATCGGCACCGCCACGGCCGCCGACATCCAGAGCCGCACCATCAAGTTCGCCTTCGTCCAGACCATCGACAGCCACTGGGGCCTCGGGGCGCAGAAATTCGCGGAGATCGTCAAGGAGAAGAGCGGCGGCAAGCTGAAGATCAAGCCTTTCGCCAGCGGCGTGCTGGGTGGCGACATCCAGACCGTCTCGGCGCTCCAGGGCGGCACCGTCGAGATGTCGATGATGGCACCGTCGCTGCTGGCCGGGCTCGTCAAGGAATTCTCGATCTTCGAGCTGCCCTTCATCTTCCGCGACACCAGGGAAAGCGATGCGGTCCTCGATGGCCCGGTCGGCAAGACGCTGACCGGCATGCTGCCCGACAAGGGCTTGGTCGGCCTGTCCTATTGGGAACACGGCTTCCGCAACCTGACCAACAACCGCCACCCGATCGCCAAATTGGAGGACGTCGAAGGCCTGAAGATCCGCGTCCTGCAGTCGCCGCTCTACATCGACACCTTCAACGCGCTGGGTGCCAACGCGGTGCCGATGCCGCTGCCGGAGCTCTACACCGCGCTGGAGAGCGGGGCGGTCGACGGCCAGGAGAATCCGCTGGTCACCATCGAGTCCGCCAAGTTCAACGAGGTGCAGAAGTACCTGACGATCACCAACCACTCCTACAACCCATTGATCGTGCTGGCGGGTAAGAAGTTCTGGGACAAGCTGTCTCCCGACGAACGCCAGATCCTGACCGATGCCGCCGAGGAGGTGAAGCCCTACCAGCGCGCCGTCTCGCGCGAGATGACGGCCAAGGTCGCCGAATCCCTCAAGGCCAAGGGCATGGTGGTGACCGAACTGCCCGACGGCGAGAAGGCCCGCATCGCCGCAAAGCTGAAGCCGGTGACCGAGAAGCTCGCCGCCTCCATCAATCCCGAGCTGGTGCAGCAGATGCAGGACCAGCTCGACCATATGCGCGCCGGCCAATAACCGCCCCCGACCGGCGGCGCCCGGCAGCTCCGGGCGCCACCGGACGTCGAAGCCAGAGGAAGAGACGGCATGACGAAACTGGTCGAGGCCTATTTCAAACTTCTGAAACTGCTGATGGCGCTGTGTCTGGCCGGCATGGTCGTACTGGTGTTCGGCAACGTCGTCCTGCGCTACGGCTTCAACAGCGGCATCACCGCCTCGGAGGAGGTCTCACGCCTGCTGTTCGTCTGGCTCTGCTTCATCGGGGCCGTCGTCGGCCTGCGCGAGCGCGCCCATCTCGGCGTCGACACGCTGGTGGCGCGGCTGCCGCGGGCGGGCCGGATCGCCTGCGCGGTGCTCAGCTACGGCATGATGCTCTACATCACCGGGCTGATCCTGCAGGGGAGCTGGGCACAGACCGTCATCAACCTTGAGGTCTGGTCGCCGGCCACCGGCATGTCGATGGCGCTGGTCTACGGCGTCGGCGTGGTGTTCGGCGTCTCGACCGGCGCCATCCTGCTGCACGAGCTCTACCGCGTGCTGACCGGCAAGGCCACCGATGCCGACCTGCTGATGGTGGCGGAGAGCGAGGATCTGCCGGAGGACGCCGCGCACGACCTCCACACCGGCGGCCACCGCACGCATCGCGACGCGTCGCCGCTCGCCGCCCGCACCGCCTCCAGCCGCTGAGAAGGTCCGGTCATGACCATCACCATCTTCCTCGGCTCCCTGTTGGGAGCCATGGCCGTCGGCATGCCGATCGCCTATGCCCTGCTGCTGTGCGGCGTGGCGCTGATGATCCATCTCGACCTGTTCGACGCCCAGATCGTGGCGCAGAACCTGATCAACGGCGCCGACAGCTTCCCGCTGATGGCCGTTCCCTTCTTCATGCTGGCCGGCGAGATCATGAACACCGGCGGTCTGGCGAGGCGGATCGTCGCCCTCGCCATGGCGCTGGTCGGCCACATCAGGGGCGGTCTCGGCTTCGTCGCCATCCTCGCCGCCGCGGTGATGGCCAGCCTGTCCGGCTCGGCCGTCGCCGATGCCGCGGCACTCGCCACCCTGCTGGTGCCGATGATGGTGGCCGCCGGCCACGACCGCTCGCGCTCGGCCGGCCTGATCTCCGCCAGCGCCATCGTGGCGCCGATCATCCCGCCCTCCATCGGCTTCGTCATCTACGGCGTCGCCGGCAACGTCTCGATCACCAAGCTGTTCCTCGCCGGCATCGTGCCCGGCATCCTGCTGTGCATCGGCCTGTGCGGCGCCTGGTGGTACGTCTCGCGCAAGGAGAACGTGACGCCGCCGCCGCGCCGCTCGCCGCGCGAGGTGCTGGCGATCCTGCGCGATGGCGTCTGGGCGCTGATGCTGCCGGTGATCATCATCGTCGGGCTGAAGATGGGCGTCTTCACGCCGACCGAGGCAGCGGTGGTGGCCGCGGTCTACTCGCTGTTCGTCGCCGTCTGCGTCTATCGCGAGATGACCGTCGCCGACATCTACCCGGCGCTGGTCGGGGCGGCGAAGACCACCAGCGTCGTCATGTTCCTGGTGGCGGCGGCGCTGGTGTCGTCCTGGCTGATCACCGTGGCCGACCTGCCGGGCATGGTGACGGAATTGCTGGAACCGCTGATGGACAGCCCGACGCTGCTGCTGCTGGCGATGATGGCGCTGGTGGTGGCGGTCGGCACGGCGATGGACATGACGCCGACCATCCTCATCCTGACGCCGATCCTGGTGCCGGTGTGCCGGGAGGCCGGCATCGATCCCGTCTATTTCGGCGTGCTGTTCATCGTCAACAACGCCATCGGCCTGATCACCCCGCCGGTCGGCACCGTGCTCAACGTCGTCTGCGGCGTCTCGAAGGTCAGCATGGAGGAGGTGGTGCGCGGCGTCTGGCCCTTCATGGTCGTGCAGCTCGTGGTCCTGCTCCTGCTCACCCTGTTCCCCTCCCTGGTCATGGTTCCCGCCGCCTGGTTCGGCCACTGACCGGCCCGCCCCGGCCCGCCTTGCCTATCCACGATATCCGAATGCATATCGAAACGGGCAAAACGAGCATTAGACAGTTATATCGACCATGCCCTAGGTTCCCCCCCATATCCCCGAGATACGAAGAAGCTCAGCCATGTCAGACAGCAGCTCCGGCAAGAAACTGCGCAGCCAGGCTTGGTTCGGCCGCCAGGACAAGATGGGGTTCTATTACCGCTCCTTCCTGAAGAACGGCGGTACGCCCCAGGACCAGTTCGAAGGCAAGCCGGTCATCGGCATCTGCAACACCTGGTCCGAACTTACGCCCTGCAACGCCCACTTCCGCGACATCGCCCAGCATGTCCGCTACGGGGTGCTGGAGGCCGGCGGCTACCCGCTGGAGTTCCCGGTCTCCTCGTTGGGCGAGGTGACCATGCGCCCGACTGCGATGCTCTACCGCAATCTTGCCGCCATGGACGTCGAGGAGGCGGTGCGCGCCCATCCGCTGGACGGCGTCGTGCTGCTGATGGGCTGCGACAAGACCACGCCGGCGCTGCTGATGGGCGCCGCCTCGGCCGACCTGCCGACCATCGGCGTCTCGGGCGGGCCGCAGCTCAACGGCCACTATCACGGCCGGACCATCGGTTCCGGCACCAACATCATCTCGATGAGCGAACAGCTCCGCGCCGGCGAGATCACGCTGGAGGAGTTCCACGAGGCCGAGAGCGCGATGAACCGCAGCTCCGGCCACTGCATGACCATGGGCACCGCCTCGACCATGGCGTCGATGGTCGAGGCGCTCGGCATCGGGCTTCCCGGCAATGCCGCCATCCCGGCCTCCGACGCCCGCCGCAACGAGCTGGCGCGCATGGCCGGCCGCCGCATCGTCCAGATGGTGCGCGATGACCTGACCATGTCGAGGATCCTGGTGCGCGAAGCGTTCGAGAACGCCATCCGCACGCTGGCGGCGATCGGCGGCTCGACCAACGCCGTGGTGCATCTGCTGGCCATCGCCGGCCGCGTCGGCGTGCCGCTGACGCTCGACGATTTCGACCGGCTGGGCCGCGAGGTCCATTGCCTGGTCGACCTGATGCCGTCCGGCCGCTTCCTGATGGAGGATTTCTATTATGCCGGCGGGCTGCCCGCCGTCCTGCGCAGCCTGGGCGAGCAGGGGCTGCTGAACCGCGACGCCCCGACCGTCAACGGCAGGACCATGTGGGAGAATGTGCGGAACGCCCCCTGCTGGAACGCCGACGTCATCACGCCCTTCCAGGCGCCGTTCAAGCCCGACGCCGGCATCGCCATCCTGCGCGGCAACCTCTGCCCCGACGGCGCGGTGATCAAGCCCTCGGCCGCCTCGCCGGAGCTGATGCGGCACACCGGCCGCGCCGTGGTGTTCGAGACGGTCGAGGAGATGCGGGCCGCCGTGAACGACGAGGCTCTGGACATCGACGCGTCCTGCATCATGGTGCTGAAGAACTGTGGGCCGAAGGGCTATCCCGGCATGGCCGAGGTCGGCAACATGCCGCTGCCGGCCAAGCTGCTGCGCCAGGGGGTGCGCGACATGGTGCGCATCTCCGACGCGCGGATGTCCGGCACCGCCTACGGTACCGTCGTGCTGCATGTGGCGCCGGAGGCCACGGTCGGCGGTCCGCTGGCCCTGGTGCGCAACGGCGACACCATCACGCTTGACGTCGACAAGCGCCTCCTCCACCTGCATGTCAGCGACGAGGAACTGGCGGAGCGCCGGGCATCCTGGGTGCCGCCGACGCCGCACGCCGAGCGCGGCTATGTGAAGATGTACCTGGACCATGTGCTGCAGGCCGACCGCGGCGCCGACCTCGACTTCCTGGTCGGATGCAGCGGGGCACCGGTGCCGCGGGACAACCATTGACCTGATGGCAATTGATCTGACGGCCATTGACATGACGGCCGCTGAAGCCGCAAAGGGAGGAAACCGATGACACGTCCCTATCGCGGGGTGTTCCCCGTCGTCCCCACCATCTTCACCGAGACGGGCGACCTCGACCTCGCCGGCCAGAAGCGCTGCGTCGACTTCATGATCGACGCCGGCTCCAACGGCCTGTGCATCCTCGCCAACTTCTCCGAGCAGTTCGTCCTAAGCGACGACGAGCGCACGGTGCTGATGGAGACCATCCTCGGCCACGTCGCCGGCCGCGTGCCGGTCATCGTCACCACCACCCATTTCAGCACCCGTGCCTGCGCCGAGCGCAGCCGGCGCGCCCAGGAGCTCGGCGCCGCCATGGTGATGGTGATGCCGCCCTACCATGGCGCAACCATCCGCGTGCCCGAGGCCGGCATCGTCGAGTTCTTCCGCCGGGTGTCCGACGCCATTGACATCCCGATCATGATCCAGGACGCCCCGGTCAGCGGCACCTCGCTGTCGGCCGAGCTGCTCGCCCGCATGGCCCGCGAGATCGCCCAGGTCTCCTACTTCAAGATCGAGGTGCCGCAGGCCGCCGGGAAGCTGCGCACCCTGATCGAACTCGGCGGCGACGCCATCGAAGGACCCTGGGACGGCGAGGAGGCGATCACCCTGCTGGCCGACCTGGATGCCGGCGCCACCGGCGCCATGACCGGTGGCGGCTATCCCGACGGCATCCGCCAGATCGTCGATCCCTATCTCGCCGGTGACCGCGAGGCCGCGGTGGCGGCCTACGGCCGCTGGCTGCCGCTGATCAACCACGAGAACCGGCAATGCGGCATCGCCACCGCCAAGGTGCTGATGAAGGAGGGTGGCATCATCGCCTGCGATGCCGTCCGCCACCCGCTGAGCCCGGTCCACCGCGCCACCCGCGCCGGCCTGCTCGACGCCGCCCGCCGCCTGGACCCGCTGGTCCTGCGCTGGGCGCGGTAACGCGCCGTCGCCACGATGCCCCCTCCCCATCCCTCCCCCGCTTTGCAGGAAAGGGGTTCTCTCCCTCCCCCGCCCAGCGGGGGAGGGCCGGGGTGGGGGCAATATACCTCTCGCCCCGAAGGAGCCTCCCCATGCCCATCACCGGCGACATGCTGATCGGCGCCGCCAGCCACCATGGCCGTGACGGCGACATCCGCGCCATCGACCCCGCCACCGGCGAAGCCCTCGATCCCGTCTTCGGCGGCGGCGGCCCGGCCGAGGTGGAGCGCGCCTGCGCCCTGGCCGAGGCCGCCTTCGACGCATTCCGCGAAACCGGCCTGGAGCAGCGGGCGGCCTTCCTGGAGACCGTCGCCCAGAACATCCTCGACATCGGCGACGAGCTGATCACCCGCGCCATGGCCGAAAGCGGCCTGCCGCGACCGCGCCTGGAGGGCGAACGCGCCCGCACCGTCGGGCAGCTCCGCCTGTTCGCCCAGGTCGTGCGCGAGGGAAGCTGGCTCGACGCCCGCATCGACCCCGCCCTGCCCCAGCGCGCGCCGCTGCCCCGGTCCGACCTGCGCCAGCGCCACATCCCGCTCGGCCCGGTCGCCGTCTTCGGCGCCTCCAACTTCCCGCTCGCCTTCTCGGTGGCCGGCGGCGACACCGCCTCGGCCTTCGCCGCCGGCTGCCCGGTGGTGGTCAAGAGCCATTCCGCCCATCCCGGCACCTCCGAGCTGGTCGGCCGCGCCATCCAGGCGGCGGTGGCGTCCTGCGGCCTGCCCGAGGGCGTCTTCTCGCTGCTGTTCGGCACCGGCAACCCGATCGGCACCGCCCTGGTCGCCGATCCGCGCATCAAGGCGGTCGGCTTCACCGGCTCGCGCCGCGGCGGGCTGGCGCTGATGGAGGTGGCGGCCAAGCGGCCGGAGCCGATCCCGGTCTATGCCGAGATGAGCAGCATCAATCCGGTCTTCCTGATGCCGGCGGCGCTGGCGGCCCGCGCCGAGGCGCTGGGCAAGGCGTTCGTCGCCTCGCTGACCATGGGGGCCGGGCAGTTCTGCACCAACCCCGGCATCCTGCTGGGCGTCGACGGCCCCGACCTCGACCGCTTCGTCGCGACGGCGGTCGAGGCGCTGGGCGGCAGCGCGGCGCTGACCATGCTGACGCCGGGCATCCATGCCGCCTACGACAGCGGCGTCGCCGCGCTGGCCGGCAGCACGGCGGTGGCGACGCTGGCGCGCGGGCTTGCCTGCAGCGGCCCCAACCAGGCCCAGGCCGCCCTCTTCGCCACGACGGCGGAGCAGTTCCTGGCCGATGCCGCGCTGCAGGAGGAGGTGTTCGGCGCCGCCTCGCTGCTGATCCGCTGCCCCGACGTCGCCACGATGCGCAAGGTGGCGGAGCGGCTGGAGGGCCAGCTCACCGCGACGCTGCAGATGGACGCCGCCGATGCCGCCGCGGTGGCCGGCCTGGTGCCGGTGCTGGAGCGCAAGGCCGGCCGCCTCCTGGCCAATGGCTGGCCGACCGGCGTCGAGGTGTGCCATGCCATGGTGCATGGCGGCCCCTTCCCGGCGACCTCCGACAGCCGCACCACCTCGGTCGGCACGCTGGCGATCCGCCGTTTCCTCCGCCCGGTCTGCTACCAGGACCTGCCGGCCGAGCTGCTGCCGGAAGCCCTGCGCGACGGCAATCCGCTCGGCATCTGGCGACGCGTCGATGGCGCACTCGGCCGGGAGTAGGGCACCCGGCCAGCCGGCCGCAGCGCATGCCGCTCAGCGCTGCGGCGGCCCGGCACCGCGGCGGAGGGCGATGACCCCCTGCCGCGTCGCCTCCCACTCCTCCCGGGGAAAGGCGACCGGCAGCGTCCGGCTGATTGCGGCCAGAAGCCTGGAACCCCAGCCGTTCCTGCGATTGCGGATCGCCTGCTCCAGCCAGACGGGATCGAAGCCGCTCCACTCCCCGGCCGGGCTGAGCAGGTTCGGGAAGCAGACGGGGTGAACCTCGTCACGCAGGATGGCGTCCATCTCCGTTGGGCTGTATGGCGAGGCCGCGAGCGCGGCAATCCGCCATTCGCGCGAGGACGCGACGTCCGCATCCAGGTACATCATCGACAAGGCTTCCCAGACCGCCCGGCGCTCTTCCAGGTGCGGGTGGGCACGGCCCTCGGCTTCCCCGCTCATCCGGCCCCCCGGCCGCTGCAGGTGGCGGTTTCAGCAGGCAGGGACCGGCAGGCTCCGGCGACGCCCCCGATGCGCCCGGTCATTGCGGTAAAACCTCCTTGGCGAACCACCATGACAGCCCGGCCGCCGCGGCCAGCCACACCGCCAGGATGAAAGCCGCTCCGGCATAGCTGGCCGGCCGCCTGCCCTCGCGCCCCTCGGCGGCCGCGCGGTGCTCGGTCATCACGTCGGGCGGGATCAGGCGGATGGCCAGCAGGATGCCGAGCGGCACGATGATGAGATCGTCGAGGTAGCCCAGCACCGGCACGAAATCCGGAATGAGGTCGATCGGGGACAGCGCGTAGGCCACCACGCACAAGGCGACGAGCCGGGCGGGCCACGGCGTGCGCGGATCCCCGGCGGCCAGCGAAATGGCGATCACGTCGCGCTTGAGGGTGCGCGCCCACCGCTTCGCCCTCGTCAGCAGGCTTGAGCTCTCGTCCATCTTCACCCCTGGCGCGCCGCCGGCTCGCCGGACGTTCATCCGGGAGCGGCAGAGGCCGCCAAGTGTCGGCATCCCGGCCGATCCGCCTGCCGGCCCGCCCTTACCGGCCCACCGTTCGGCAGCCTACCACCGACCGCCCCGCAGGTCAGCCAGCAGCGCCGCCGCGTCTCGCAGGTCGGGCGTGTCATGCCCTTCGCTGAAGCCGTCGAAGACAGGCGAGAGCACCGCCAGCGCCGCGTCGACGCGCCCCGCTCCGCGGTGGCGGCGCGCCAGGCTGGTCGCCGTGCGCAGGCGCCAGGATGCCGCGCCCTGGGCACCGGCCAGCTCCAGCGACCGCGCCAGCAGGGCCTCGATGGTCGCGGCCGGGCCGTCCTCCCTTGCGATGTCCTCCGCCTGCAACCGCAGCAGCTCGGCCGTCGCCCAGTTGGTCGCGCCCGTGGCCATGCCGGCCAGGATGTCGCGTGGAACCAACCGTGGGGCGACGGTCGCCAGCATCCTCAGCCGCTTGCCCTTCTGCAGCTCGGCAAAGCGCGCCGACCGGCGGAGGACGGCGATCCGCGGATCGGGGCAATCCCGCGCCTCCAGCGCCATCTGGAAGCACAGCCCGTAGCTGTGCCACACGACCAGCGACGCCTCGCCGGTCTTGTCGACCAGCATGTCGGCGTACTTCGCGACCAGATCATGGTCGCCACACCAGGAGAAGACCGGACAGGCGCCCAGCGACAGGGCGAAGCACAAGGACAAGGCGTGGCCGGAGGCGAGCGCCTGCTCCACGGCCTCCTGCGCCGCCTCCCGCGCACGGTCGGGATAGCCCTTGATCCAGGAGATGCGGGCGACGTGGGTTTGGGCGACGATCCTCTGCTCGAACTGGTAGCCGCGCAGGCTCGACCCCCGTGTCGGCGCCGGCCCGCTCAGGCAAAGGTCGGCGAAGGCCAACGCCTGATCGAACTCGCCGAGCGTCAGCAGGCTCAGCGCCATCATGCGCTGATGCATCGACTCGGCGTTGGGATCCGCCGGCAGGCCCAGCAGCGTTCCGAACCGCTCGGCGGCGTCGAGCGCCTCGCGATCCTCCTCCAGCGCCTGATGGTAGAGCCAGAGGCCCCAGAGGGCGCGGCGCTGGTATCCGGTCTCTCCATGCAGGTGCGCCAGCTCCAGCCCGCGCCCGAGGATCTCCTTGACCGCCGGCGTCGGCCCCTGCGAGTTCCACAGCGCCGGCCCCAGATGGGCGGTCAGCGCCATTTCTGATCGCAGGTCGGGCTGCGGCGCCTGCCGTACCGCCGCCAGCGTCTTCTCGGCCCGCCGGCCGAACTCGTCGGTCAAGGAAAGCTGGAACCACATCGGCGCCGACGCGATGGTCAGTTCGACGGCGATCCCCGGATC
The DNA here is from genome assembly GCF_017876115.1 of Azospirillum picis. Taxonomy (GTDB): domain Bacteria; phylum Pseudomonadota; class Alphaproteobacteria; order Azospirillales; family Azospirillaceae; genus Azospirillum; species Azospirillum picis. The sequence goes on along the minus strand of NZ_JAGINO010000015.1, from coordinate 153,400 downwards.
GCCGGCCGGCGACAGCGACCATTCCAGGGCGCCGCGCACATCATCGACCCGCCCGTCGTAAATGGTGCGCCAGGCGGCGGTGTTGGTCGACTGCGACTCCTCCAGCATCCGGCACAGGCAGAGCGCGAGGTTGCGGCGGACGATGTCGCCGTCGCCGCTCTCCTCCAGCCGCTCGGCGGCATATTGGCGGGTGGTCTCCAGCAGCCTGAACTGGACGGTCCTGTTCCGGTGCTCGACGGAAACCAGCGACTTCTTGGCCAGTTCCGCGATCCCGTCGACCACGTCCTCCTCGCCGACGGCGCCATAGGCGGCGACGCCGGCCGCCAGCACGCCCGAGAAGGCGCCGCGGATGGTGGAAAGCCGGTCCAGCACCGTCCGCTCGCGCTCGTCCAGCAGGCGGTAGCTCCACTCCAGCGTCGCCCGCAGGGTGTGGTGGCGCTGGAGCGCGGTCCGCCGCCCGCCGCGCAGGACGTCGAACACGCGGTCCAGGCTCGCCACCAGCCCGTGGATGCCCAGCATCGGCACGCGTGCGGCCGCCAGTTCGAGGGCGAGCGGCACGCCGTCGAGATAGCGGCAGAGTTCCGCCACCGCCGGGGCGTCGGCATCCGACAGCTCGAACGAGCCGTCGCCGGAGGTCACCCGCTCGACGAACAGCTCCACCGCGGAATAGTCCATCGCCTGCTCGGCGGTCGGCGCCCGCTCGTCACCCGGCGGAACCAGCAGGGGCGGCAAACGGAAGACCCATTCACCCTGGGCGCGCAGGATCTCGCGGCTGGTCGCCAACAGGCGGATGCCGGGCGCCGTCATCAGGATGCCTTCGGCGAGCGGAACGACGTCCTCGATCAGGTGCTCGCAATTGTCGAGCACCAGCAGCGCCTTCAGCCCGCGGATCGCCGCGAGGAACCCGTCGGCTTCCGTCCTGCCGGCGCCGGACAGCCGCATGGCCTGTGCGATCGTCGGGCGCAGCAGCGACGGTTCGGACAGGGTGCTGAGATCGACGAAGTGGACACCGTCGGGGTGGCTGTCCGCCAGCAGCCGCGCCGTCTCGATGGCGACGCTGGTCTTTCCGATGCCGCCGACGCCGGTGATGGTGACGAACCCCTTCTCCGTCACCTTCTGCACGATGTCGGCGATCGTCTTCTCGCGGCCGACCAGCCGGTCGAGGTTTCTCGGCAGGACCGCGACGGTGGCCGCCTCGGCATCCGGCGCCGCGGGGCCGCCGCGCCCGGCGCCGGAAACGGTGCGGAGCGGCCCGGCGAAGCGGTACCCCTGGGCCGGGATGTTCTCGATGAAATCGGCGCCGGCGTCGTTCTTGCCCAGCGTCTTGCGCAACGCGCCGATATGGACGCGGATGTTCGCCTCCTCCACGAACATGCCCGGCCAAACCCTGGCCATGATGTCGCGGTTGCTGACGATGTCTCCGCTCTGCTCCAGCAGGACCTTCAGGATGGCAAGGGCGCGGCTGCCCAGCTTTACGGCCCTGCCGTCCTTCGCCAGCCCCCCTTCCGGGGAATAGCTGAACGGCCCGAACGCAACCTCGTCCCGCCCCATTCCGAGCACCTGCCCATGACCTCTCGCGACGTCCCCGCCGGCTGCGGGCCGAGCCGCCTCGTCCGCCGTCTCCGCCTTTGCGCAGGGCACCGTCAGAATACGGGCGTATAGCAAAAGGTCAATCCGCCAACCAGGAAGCCGCAGGGGCATCGCCAGCCGGGCAGTCCCCGGGATGGGCTCAGCGCGGCGCCAGCGTGGCGGCTTCCGCCGCCAGCGGACCGTCCTCGACCCCGATCGCGTCCGCCCATCGGCGGCGGACCAGGTCCACGGCGCAGTCGCGCGGGAAGTCGCCGGACACGATGATGGCCGATGGGAAGGCGGCACGGAGGCGGCCGCCGAAGCCGGGTTGCTCGTATGGCAGATGGCCGAGCGCCGCCCCGTCGGCGTCGGTGCGGACGAGATGGATGAATGCGATCTCCTGCCCGGCGAGCATGCCGAGCACCGCCTCGAACAATGCCGGCGGGTCGGTGTCCGACATGCCGCGATAGGTGCCGAACGGCGACAGGCGCACGCCGACGCGCTCCGCCCCCCACTCGGCGACCAGGAGGTCCGCGAGTTCGGCAAGCAGGTTCAGCCGGTTCTGGACCGGCCCGCCATAACGGTCCCGGCGGCAGTTGGCGCCGTCCTGCAGGAACCGGTCCGGCAGCGCCCCGTCGGCGGCGTCGAGTTCCACCGCGTCGAATCCCAGCCGCCGGGCGTGCCGGGCGGCGCGGCGGTAATCCTCAAGCACCAGATCGATGCCGGCATCGTCCAAGAGGCCCGCGTCCTGTCCCGCATGCCACAGCCGGGCGACGATCCTCGCACTCTTGGCATGGGCCATGGCGACCGCCTCGCCCAGCACCCCGGCTGCCGCGGGGGCGTCGAACCCGTCCGTGAAGGGAGGAAGGGCGCCGCGGGACGAGACCGGCACCGGCGGCGTGAAGACCAGCCCGCCCGGCGCCGCCCGGCGCACGCAATCGCAGGCACCGGCGTCGGCCGGGCCGGACGAGGCGGCACGCCGGTAATCGACGATCCCCGGCATCACGACCCGATGGGCGAGATCGAGAGCCCCGATATTGACGGGGTGAAACAGCTTTTCCATTCCGGCACCCTGCAGACGATCGGCACGGGCACGGCGGCCCGGCCGGCACGGCGGCATCCCTATTCGGCCGCCACGGCCGGAACCGCAAGATGCGCGGAATCGAGAAGGTCGATGATGCGGTGCGCCATGTCGCTGACGCGGCCGTTCTCGGCCGCAAGCAACGCCTGCATCCGCGCCGCTTCGGTACAGCCGCTGCCGTTGATCCTCATCCAGCGCCGCCGCGCCTCGGCCGCCATCTTGGCCGCGGTCACCGCATTGACCAGGCCCCTGACGCAGAGTTCGACCTGCCTCTCGACCTCGTCCGGCACCTGGCCCGACGGCATGGCCGGCCGTTGCATGGCCGGCGACGGCTCCGGCCGCGGCTGGTGCAGCAGCGCGGACGGCCGGACCTCGCGATAGGTGGAAAGCGCAGCCATGGCACCTGCTCCTGTTTGCGTTTTGCTGGAGGAACTGTGGCAGGCCGGCGGGCGGCGGACGAGTAAATCGTTGTAAAGGGCTTTACGCCGGCAGGCCGCCCGACGCCCTCTCCCGGCCCGGCGCCAGCCTGAGCGGTGCCGAAGAACCTTGGCAAGGCCGGCGGCGGACCGCAATATGCGTCGCTGTCGCAGATCGCGGCGGTGCCGGCAGGCGCGACAGCGTCTCCGGCGTCACCAGCAGGGGCATTCATGACGTTGAATCGACGGGAAATCCTGAAAGGCGCCTCGGCGGGGTTGCTGCTGGCGTCGGTCGGCCCGCTCGGTGCGCGCGCGGCGGACGCGTTGACAATCGTCATGCCGTCGCAGCTTCTTCTGGCCTTTGCCGACATTCTCTTTACACAGGCCGCCGGCCACTTCGAACGGCAGGGACTGGAGGTCCGCGTCGAGGAAGGGCGCGGGTCGGCGATGGCCTTGCAGCAGGTGATGGCCGGCAATGCCCTGGTCGGCCGCATCGGCGCCGTCGACCACATCCGTGCCAGCGCGAAGCAGGCTGGCGATCTGGTCGCCATCGGCACGGTGCAGCAGAGCTCCCCCTGGTTCGTCGTCAGTTCGCCGGACCGCCCGGTGCGGACGCCGCAGGACATGCCGGGCAGGACCATCGGCATCCAGTCGGTCGGCGGCACGACGGAAATCCTGCTCGACATGATGCTTCTCGCCAACGGCGTCGACCGGGCGGCCGTGCAGCGGGTGGTCGTGGGCAACTCCCCCGCCGGCGTCGACCTGATCGACCAGAAGCGGATCGACGCCTACTTCGTGACGCCCAGCATCGCGGTCGCGCTGCGGCTGTCGGGGCGGCCGGTCGATGTCTGGAACACCGACGATGTCCTGCCCACCCCCGGCTTCTGCTACTCCGTCCGCCGCGAGGTGCTCGACCGGCAGGGCGAGACCCTGCACCGCTTCATCGCCGCGGTCCGCGCCGCCGTCTCCGGCCTCGTCGACGGCACGGTCTCCGAGGCGGACGCCCTGGACGCGCTGAGCCGCTTCGACATCGCCGAGGCCAGGGACCGTGACCGCGCGATGGCGATCTACCGGGAGAACCTCCGGTTCCTGCTGGCCGAAGGCCGGGAGAACCTGCTGCGCAATGTGCCGTCGCGCTGGCGGAGCGCCTACGACGTCATGGTTTCCGGCAACTACGTGCCGGGCGGCCTCGACCCGTCCGCCTTCTACACCAACCGGTTCGTCGACGTGCGCTGACGATGGCGGAGCCTCCCGACGTCCTGATCCGGCTCGACGGCGTCGGGAAGGACTACGGCGGCGGCGTCAGCGCGCTGCTGCCGACCAGCTTGGCTGTCGGCGGTGGGGAGTTCCTCGTCCTCCTCGGCCCGTCCGGCTGCGGCAAGACCACGCTGCTGCGCATGATTGCCGGCCTGCTGCCGCCGAGTTCGGGCGGCATCCTCATCTCCGGCGAGCCCCTGTGGAGCAGCGGCGGGCGCTGCCGCAAGGCCCTGCTCTGCCGTCTGGGGCTGGTCCTGCAGGACGCGAACCTGTTTCCCTGGCTCACCGCCGAGGAGAATGTGCTGCTGCCGCTGGAATTGCGGGGCGGATCGGAGCGGGGCCGGCGGACGGCACGCGCGCAGGCGATGCTGGCGCTGGCCGGTGCCGGGGACCTCGGCTCCCGCCTGCCCCACGAGCTTTCAGGCGGCCAGCGCCAGCGCGTCGCCATCGCCCGTGCGCTGTCCTGCGATCCCGACATCCTGCTGATGGACGAGCCCTTCGCTGCACTCGACGCGATCTCGCGCGAGGCGCTCGACCTCGAACTGCAGAAGCTCTGGCTGGAGACGGGCAAGACCATCATCCTGGTCACCCATTCCATCGCCGAGGCGGCGTTCCTCGCCGACCGCGTGGTTCTGTTCGCGCCGCGTCCGGGCCGCATCGCCGAGTTGGTCGAGCTGCGCTTTCCCCGTCCGCGCGAGCCCGAGCTGATGTTCACCCCGGAATTCCAGCAGGTCGTGCGCCACCTGCACGAACGCATGTCCGCCCTGATGGGGCAGGCATGACTCGGCAGGCCTCCGGACGGCCGGGACAGGACCGGGCGTGGCGCCGCCGGCTGCTGTCGCCCTGGCTCACCACGCCCTGCCTGCTGGCGCTCGCCCTGCTCGCCTGGAACGGCTTCGTGACGCACTGGCGGGTTTCGGGCTTCATCCTGCCCGCCCCCGGGCCGGTGCTGGCGGAGTGGGGCGCACTTCTGCTCTCACCCGGTGCCTGGCTGCACACCGGCCTGACCGTCCTCGGCACGCTGGCCGGCTTCCTCCTGGCCGCCGGCTTCGGCATCGCGGCCGGGATCCTGCTGTCGCTGTCGCCGACGCTGGAAAGGCTGTCCTCGCCCTTCATCGTCGCCTTCCAGGTGTTTCCGAAGGTCGCGCTGATTCCGCTGTTCGTGGTGTGGCTCGGCTTCGGCCTCGGACCGAAGGTGCTCACGGCGGCCATCCTGCCCTTCTACCCGGTCATGATGAACACGCTGCTCGGCATCCGCTCGGTCCCGGAGGGGCTGCGCGACATCATGGCCTCGTTCGGTGCCGGCCGGCTGCCACTGCTCCGGCGGCTGGAACTTCCCTACGCCCTGCCCTTCGTCTTCGCGGGGCTTGAGGTCGGCATCGTCCTGTCGCTGGTCGGGACCGTCGTGGCGGAGTTCGTCTCGGGCAGTTCCGGGCTCGGCTACCTGCTGGTCAGCCGCATCAATTCCTTCGAGACGGCGCAGATGTTCGCGATCGTCCTTCATCTCTGCCTGGTCGGCCTGGTGCTGCATGGCGCCGTGAGGCTCCTGCGCCGCCGCATCCCCGGCCGGAGTTGAGGCACCCGCTACCCCGCCGCTCCCGCCGCCTTGCGGACAGCCTCCAGCACCGTCAGCACGTCGCGGGCGGACTCCGCCGTCACCGGCGGGGCGCCGCCGTCCAGGATGGCGGCGGCGATCCCGCGGTAATAGGCGGGATAGTCGCCCGCCAGCGTCTCCACCCTCTGCTCGCTGCCGTCGGCGGCGACCAGCAGCGCATGGTTCGCCGGATCGTCGCCACCCCAGCCGGCGCCACCCCAGCCGGCGCCACCCAAACCGGCACCGCCGGGCCGCTGCCCGGCGCGCAGCGCAGCCTCCTGTCCGTCGATGCCGTATTTGAGGAAGCTGCCGCCGTCGCCGTGAAGCTGGAAACGCGGCCCCGGCCGGCAGACCACGGTGCCGCAATGCAGGATCGCCCTCATCGGCCCGTAGCCGAGCACGATGTGGAACCAGTCGTCGACCAGCGTGTCCGGCCGCTGGCTCGCCACGTCGGCCAGGATGCGGTCGGGCTTGCCGAACAGGACCAGCGCCTGGTCGATCAGGTGGGCGCCCAGGTCGAACAGCACCCCCGACCCCGCCAGCGACCGTTCCCGCCAGCCCGGCTTGATCCGCGGCCGGAACCGGTCGTAATGCGCCTCGTAGTGGTAGGGCCGGCCGACCGCCCCGCTCTCCAGGCAGGCGCGCAGCGTCAGGAAATCGTTGTCCCAGCGCCGGTTGTGGAAGACGCTGAGCAGCAGTCCCTGGCGCGCCGCGAGGTCGACCAGTTCGTCCGCCTCCGCCGCCGTGGTGGCCATCGGCTTGTCGATGACGACATGCTTGCCCGCCTGCAGCGCCGCGCGGGCCAGCGGCGCGTGGCTGGTGTTGGGGGTGGCCACCACCACGAGGTCGATCGCCGGATCGGCGATGATCGCTTCGGCGGTCGTCGCCACGGCCCCCGGAACCGCGCTGCGGATCTCGTCGGCCCGCGAGCTGCCGACCGCCGCGAGGCGCAAGCGGGGCTCCGCCAGGATCAGCGGCGCGTGGAACACCGATCCGGCATGACCGAACCCCAGCAACCCGACCGACAGCGTCCTCATCGTCCGCCTCCCTTCCATTCCACCCCCGCGCCGACCATAGCCGGCTTCGGCTTGACCGGACCCGGCTTGACTGTAACAGCGACGGGCACGCGCTGCCGCAATCCATTCAGGATCGTGCCCCCGTCGTGGGGCAGGAGCAGGGAAGGCGCTCCTGGTTGCCGGCGTGCCTGGCCAAGCTTGTCTGGCCGGACTTGTCAGGCTGTCATGGCGGGCAGGTTGGCGAGGGGACCACCTCAGCGCTTCCCGCAACCCCTATCCGCATCGGTTTCCCGCATGAAAAAGGGCCGCTCCTTGGGGCGGCCCTTTCCCATACAGTCAGCCGAGGGCCGTCTATGGGTACAAGTTGAACACGTCGTCGGCATAGCCAATGGCCAATTCGGCTTGTGTGTCATCATAGGGGTCGTTGAAGAAGTAATCGGCCTGCCGGCGCAGTCGCCACAGGCTTCTGTACTTCGCCCTGGCCTTCGTCGCGTGTGGCTTCGCAGACGGGATGTCGAGCTGATCAAGCCTTCTCATGATGTCCGCATGACTCGCCTCATCCCGCTTCGAAGGATCGAGGCTAAAGTAGTCGCACATCAGGTGATAGAGCGCGTAATAGGCTGCATGCGTTGCCGCTCTGTAAGCTGCTTCTCCTGCTCCCTGACGCGCAACAATCTCCTTGGCCTCCGCCAACAGCTCACGTGGCAGCACTTGTCATCGGCTCATATTGAATTGCGAGGAAGCCCACAAGGCTAGGATCTTTGCTTTCGATGATCTCTTCCGCCTTACGCTCCAGCGACACGAGCTGCTTGGCATCCCGATACAACGCAGGAGACACCTGTATCTTCATCACATAGACAGGCAAATCACCTTCTGTCTGGACATCGATTTTGGTGAGCTTGGCATAGCCAAAGGCTTGGCTTAGCGCCTCGCTGTAAAGCTTCGTTGCCTTCTCTATCTTCCCGCGGTCTTTCGGCATGCGGCTAGCACGCTCTTCCATCTTACGCAGCCGCGCACGAACGGATCGACGCTCGTTGATGTAGGCCTCCTTGTAGGCCTCTATGTCCTCCTTGACGACTTTCAAGAAGTGCGCCAAATCCGGAGAAACCTGGCGCGCCTGTTTGGAAAGAGGCCCAAGCTCCTTTAGAAGGGAATCAATTTCCGCAGCATCTTCACGCTCGACGGCATTCAGCCGCTCACCAAGCGACCGAATGTCGAGATGCAGTCCATCCGCGCTCGCTTTTTCCAGAACATTCAGCTTCGCCGAAACCGACGACCTGATCCGATTGAGCATCATTGCGCCTTCGGCATTGGCCTGGCGCAGGACAGCTTCAAATTCCGCCAGTTTGGCAGACATTTTGCGCGCGTCAGTCTGAGCCAGTGCCTTGGCAACAGGGCCGAACAGTTGCCCGGCCCCGCTACCCTGGAACTCGTCGATTGCCAACGCTGCGTATGCCATGACCATACACTGCTCATTACCTCTGCGTGAGTCAACGGGCGCAAACGCAACATGCGCTATGCATGTTCCCGGGCATTCATGGGAAGCCCCCCGGCAAGCACATTCCGCATCCATCCGGCACGGCAACAGGACCGAAAGCACCGGAACCAAATCTCTGCCGTGATGAAGATTGCAGGGTTCTCCGCCCAGAAGCCCGCCCGGCTCCTGGCCCGCCCTGTCCTCCTCCCGGATTTGTGGACCCGCGCCACCGCGGTCAGGGCGTCGACACACGGATGCTGCCGGGTTACGAACAGGCCGACATGACGGCCCTTGATCGCGACGTCCGTGGAGCCGAGTGGATCGAGGTCAGGATGGCGGGAGCAATCCGATATTCAGCGCTCTCTCATTGATGCGCGTGATCGCTCATGGCGCTCGCGAGCGGTCTGACCGATATGCGGTTTTGGCCTATGGCCTTGACATGAAAGCGCTATCCGGAATGGCGTGTTTGTAACAGCGACGTAACAACGCCGTGCCCGCGAAAGCGCCGCGTTACCAAATTGTCCGCCCTCCACACCATCGGCGGCGTACAGTGACCGCCAAGCAAACGACTGCAACCGGCGATCCGACGGCACGCCGTTGCGGGAGGGAACCGAGGATCGCACCATGACCCTGCAGAACCCAACATACCGGCCGCCGGCCGGGACGGCCGACGCCGCCCCGCCGCGTCCGGCCGGGCTGCGCGCCCTGGCGCAGCGGCATCTGTCCAAGCTGGTGGTCGCCCCGTCCTTCGCGGCGATCCTGCTGTTCGTCTACGGCTTCATCGCCTGGACGGTCTACATCAGCTTCACCAACTCCAAGATGCTGCCGTCCTACGAGCTGGTAGGGCCGGACGCCTTCTCCAAGCTGTGGCGGATCAGCCGCTGGTACGTCGCCATCGAGAACCTGCTGATCTTCGGCGGGCTGTTCATCGGCATCAGCCTCGCCATCGGCATCCTGCTGGCGGTCCTGCTCGACCAGCGCATCCGCGGCGAGGGCGTGCTGCGCACCATCTACCTCTACCCGATGGCCCTCAGCTTCATCGTCACCGGCACCGCCTGGAAATGGATCCTGAACCCGACCATCGGCATCCAGGAGTTCGTCCGCTCGCTCGGCTTCCCGGCCTTCACCTTCGACTGGATCGTCCAGCAGGACACCGCCGTCTACACGCTGGTGATTGCCGCGGTGTGGCAGAGTTCCGGCTTCGTCATGGCGCTGTTCCTGGCGGCGCTGCGCGGCGTCGACCAAGAGATCATCAAGGCGGCCTATCTCGATGGCGCGAGCCTGCCCCGCATCTACTGGGGCATCGTCCTGCCCTCGATCCGGCCGGTCTTCATGAGCGCCTTCGTCATCCTCGCCCACCTCGCGGTCAAGAGCTACGACCTGGTGGTGGCGCTGACCGGCGGCGGCCCCGGCTATGCGTCCGACCTGCCGGCGACCTTCATGTACGAGATGACCTTCCGCCGCAACCAGATCGCCATCGGCTCGGCCAGCGCGCTGATGATGCTGGCGACCGTGGTGGCGATCATCGTCCCCTACCTCTATTCCGAACTGAAGGGAGGCAAGCGTGTCTAGCCTGACCTCCGCCCTGCCCCCGGCGCAGGGCACCGGCGCGCGGCTGGCGCGCTGGGGCCTCTACCTGATCCTGGCGCTGTTCGCGGCCTACTACCTGCTGCCGCTGCTGCTGATGATCGCCACCTCCTTCAAGAGCCCGGAGGAGATCCGCACCGGATCGCTGCTGTCGCTGCCGCGCGAGCTCAGCCTCGACGCCTGGAGCTATGCCTGGAACCGTGCCTGCATCGGCGCCGATTGCCGTGGCATGGCGCCCTATTTCCTCAACTCGGTCGCCATCGTGGTGCCCTCGGTCGTGCTCTCCACGCTGTTCGGCGCCCTGAATGGCTACGCGCTGACCAAGTGGCGCTTCCGCGGCGCCAACATCGTCTTCGCCATGATCCTGTTCGGCAGTTTCCTGCCCTCCCAGGTGATCCTGCTGCCGATGGCGCGGACGCTGGGCGTGCTGGGACTGGCGGGCAGCACCGGCGGCCTCGTCCTCGTCCATGTCGTCTACGGCCTTGCCTTCACCACCCTGTTCTTCCGCAACTACTATGTCAGCATCCCGGACGATCTGGTGAAGGCCGCCACCATCGACGGCGCCGGCTTCTTCCAGATCTTCACCAAGATCATGCTGCCGCTGTCGCTTCCGATCCTGGTGGTGACGATCATCTGGCAGTTCACCCAGATCTGGAACGACTTCCTCTTCGGCGCCTCCTTCGCGGCGGGCGGGGCCCAGCCGGTGACGGTCGCGCTGAACAACCTGGTCAACACCACCACCGGCGTGAAGCAATACAACGTCGATATGGCGGCGGCGATGATCGCCGGCCTGCCCACCCTCGTCGTCTATGTGCTCGCCGGCAAATACTTCATCCGCGGCCTGACCGCCGGCTCGGTCAAGGGGTGACATCCGATGGCGACTCTCAGCATCAACAACGTCCGCAAGCAGTACGGCGCCGTCGAAGTCCTGAAGGGCATCGACCTCACCCTCGCCGACGGCGAGTTCCTGGTCCTGCTGGGACCGTCGGGCTGCGGCAAGTCCACCCTGCTCAACATGATCGCCGGGCTTGAGACGATCAGCGCCGGCGAGATCCGCATCGACCAGCGGGTCGTCAACGGCGTCCATCCCAAGGACCGCGACATCGCCATGGTGTTCCAGTCCTACGCGCTCTACCCCAACATGACGGTGGCGCGGAACATCGGCTTCTCGCTGGAGATGCGCGGCCAGTCCAAGGCCGAGCGCGACACCGCCGTCCGCCGCGTCGCCAAGCTCCTGCAGATCGAGCACCTGCTCGACCGCAAGCCGGCGCAGCTCTCCGGCGGCCAGCGCCAGCGCGTCGCCATGGGACGCGCGCTGGTCCGCGACCCCAAGATCTTCCTGTTCGACGAGCCGCTGTCCAACCTCGATGCCAAGCTGCGCGTCGACATGCGCACCGAAATCAAGAAGCTGCACCAGCGGCTCGGCACCACCGTGGTCTACGTCACCCACGACCAGATCGAGGCGATGACCCTGGCCAGCCGCATCGCCATCATGAAGGAGGGCGTCGTCCAGCAGTTCGCCCCGCCGCAGGAGGTCTACGAGCGGCCGGCCAACATGTATGTCGCCGGCTTCATCGGCTCCCCCACCATGAACTTCGTGCGCGGCACCCTGTCGGCCGAGGGCGACCGGCTCGGCGTCAGCGTCGGCCGCGACCGCGGCCTGTTCCTGCCGCTGCCCGAGACGCCGGACCAGGCGCCGGACCAGGCCGGCCACTGGCTGGGGCAGGAGGTGATCCTCGGCATCCGTCCGGAGGCGGTCACCTGCCACGACCCGGCCGCCGCCGCCGGCAACCCGGCGCTCGCGCGGGTGTCCTGCCGCGTCGACGTGCTGGAGCCGACCGGGGCCGACACCATCACCTACATCCAGTTGAACGGCCAGGAGGTGGTGGCCCGCATCAAGCCGAGCGACCGCGTGACCGAAGGCGCTACCGCCGACTTCATGATCGACATGGCGCGCGCGAACCTGTTCGACCCGAAGACCGAACAGCGGATCTGAGGGGCCGCCGGGAATCCCGTCCGGGCCCACCGCGCCTCGCGGCACGCGGCACCGCCGCAGCCCGCCCGCCCAGCCTCGTCCAGCCTCGTCCAAGCGGGCGAGGCTGCCGGCCCTTCGGGCCGCCGGGTTCCCTCGCCCTGCCCCGAATTGTCCGCCATGCCCCTTGCGGCACGGACGCCCCACCTCGAATTCCATCGGCGGTTGGGCATCTACGCCGAGCGTTCGGGCGAAACGTCTCCGTCCGCGTCCTTTTCAACCCTGCCCCGACAGGCGATCTTTGCTCGGCCATCGTGATTTCCATCGCAGTTGATGGTTATCGAGCGGATTCAGCCCAGCCGCGGGGCGCGGCGACGCGCCGCACCGGGCTTCCGGCGACGCGCCTGATGCGCCCCACCCGGCGGGACATGGCCGCCGGCTGTCACCGGTCAAGAAACAGGAAGGGCGCGTGTCCGTTACGGACCACGGTCCTCAACAACGCGCGAGCACTCGTTCCGACACGGTATCCGTTCCGACATGGGGAATGCGCTGATGAACTTCACCATCAATGGGCAAAGCGTCGAGGTCGAGGCGGATATCCGCAGCTCGCTGCTCGACCTCCTCCGCAACACGCTGGGCTTCACCGGCACCAAGAAGGGCTGCGACCAGGGCGCCTGCGGCGCCTGCACCGTCCTGGTCGACGGCGAACGCATCAACTCCTGCCTGGCGCTCGCGGTCCAGTACCAGGGCCGCAGCATCACCACCGTCGAAGGGCTCGGCGCCGACGGCAGCCTGCATCCGCTGCAGCAGGCCTTCGTCGAGCATGACGGCTTCCAGTGCGGCTATTGCACGCCGGGCCAGCTCTGTTCCGCCATCGGCATGGCGCGCGAGATCGAGCGCAACGTCCCGAGCGTGGTCACCCCCGACCTGTCGTCAGCCAGCATCGCCGTCGACGAGACGGAGCTGCGTGAGCGCATGAGCGGCAACATCTGCCGTTGCGGCGCCTACAACGGGATCATCGAGGCGATCTCCGAAGCACTCGTCAAGACGCCGGCATCCCGGGCGCCGGCGACCCAGGCGACGCCTTCGGCACAGCAGGGGGCACGGGCATGAACCTCTTCACCTACGAAAGGGCGTCCGACGCCTCCGGCGCCATCGACCTGGCCAGGGGGAACGCCGCGGCGCGCTATCTCGGCGGCGGGACCAACCTCGTCGACCTGATGCGCGAGACGGTCGAGCGGCCGGACATGCTGGTCGACGTCACCGGACTGCCGGGTGGCATCGAGCCGCGCGCCGACGGCGGCCTGCTGATCGGTGCGGCGGCGACCAACACCGCGCTCGCCGCCGATCCGCACGTGCGCACCCACTACCCTCTCCTCGCGCGCTCGATCCTCGCCGGCGCCAGCGCCCAGATCCGCAACATGGCGACAGTCGGCGGCAACATCCTGCAGCGCACGCGCTGCCGGTATTTCTACGACACCGCGGCCGCCTGCAACAAACGGCAGCCGGGATCCGGCTGCGACGCACGCGACGGCTTCAACCGCTACCACGCGATCCTCGGCGCGTCGCCGTCCTGTGTCGCCACGCACCCGTCCGACATGTGCGTGGCCCTCGCCGCGCTCGACGCGATGGTGCAGCTGGACGGCCCGGGGGGGGCACGCCGCCTCCCGCTTCTCGACCTCCACCGCCTGCCGGGCGACCGGCCGGACGTCGAGACGGAGCTGAAGCCGGGCGAGCTGATCACCGCTGTCGAGATCCCGCCGCTGCCCATCGCCCGCCGCTCCACCTACCGCAAGGTGCGCGACCGCGCGAGCTACGCCTTCGCGCTGGTTTCGGTCGCCGCCGCGCTCGACGTCGACGATGGCGGCATGGTGCGCGAGGTCCGGCTGGCGCTCGGCGGCGTCGCCCACAAGCCGTGGCGGGCCTCGGCGGCCGAAGCCGCGCTGAAGGGCCGGCCCGCCACTGCGGAGAGCTTCCGCGCCGCCGCGGAGGCGGAACTCGCCGCCGCCGCCGGCCTCCGCGACAACGCCTTCAAGATCGAACTGGCGAAGCGGACGATCGTCGCCGTCCTCACCGACCTCAAGGGAGAAGACGCATGAGCGCGCACTCCGATCCGGCGTCCGCCCGTCCCGGCCGCTGGCAGCCGGCGGTCACGCAGGATCCCATCCTTCGCAAGCACGGCGCGCAGGGGAACGGCCCGCTGGGCCAGCCGGTCTCGCGCATCGAGGGGCCGCTCAAGGTGCAGGGCAAGGCCCGCTTCGCCGCGGAGTTCCCCTATGAGGGCCTCTGTTATGCAGCACTCGCCTTCAGCACCATCGCACGCGGGCGTATCACCACGCTCGACACGGCGGCGGCCGAAGCCGCACCCGGCGTCGTGCTGGTCATGACCCATCGCAACGCGCCCCGGATGAAGGCGCCGTCGCTGATGATGTCGTCGCCGACCGCAGCCGGGGCGAGCGAGCTGCCGGTCATGCAGGACGACCAGATCCACTGGAACGGCCAGCCGATCGCCGTCGTCCTTGCCGAGACGCAGGAACAGGCCGATCACGCGGCATCGCTGGTGAGGGCCGAGTACGCCGCCCTGCCGGCCGTGACCTCGTTCGACGACGCCAAGAAGACGCCGCGTCAGCTCGACAACATCCTCGGCCAGCCGCCGGTCGTCGAGATCGGCGATGCCGAGGCCGCCCTCAAGGCGGCCGAGGTGCGGGTCGACCAGATCTACCGGACGCCGCGGCACAACCACAACGCCATAGAGCTGCACGCGGCGACCGTCGCCTGGACCGGCGACGAACTGCGGGTGCATGACGCCAGCCAGCTTCTCGACCTGACCGCCGGGCAGTTGGCCGACATCTTCGGCCTGGAGGCGGACAAGGTCCGGGTCTCCTCGCCCTATGTCGGCGGCGGCTTCGGCGGCAAATGCCTGTGGGACCACCAGATCCTCGCCTGCGCCGCGGCGAGGCTCGCCGGCAGGCCGGTGCGCATCATGCTGTCGCGCGAAGGGGTGTTCCGCATCGTCGGCGGCCGGACGCTGACCGAACAGCGGGTGGCGCTCGGCGCCAGCGCCGACGGCAGGCTCGACGCGCTGATCCACACCGGCATCGTCGCGATGACCACCCACAACTCCTGCCCCGAACAGTTCACCTTCCCGACCCGCCATCTCTATGCCGCCAAGACCGTCCGGCTGGCACAGGCGGTCGCCGACATGGACATGGTGGCCAACACCTTCATGCGGGCGCCCGGCGAATCCGTCGGCACCTTCGCGCTGGAATGCGCGATCGACGAACTGGCGGAGAAGCTGGGGCTCGACCCCATCGAACTGCGCCGCCGCATCGAGCCGGACAAGGATCCGACCAGCGGCAAGCCTTTTTCCTCCCGACACCTGATCGAAGCCTACGAGAAGGGTGCCGCGAGGTTCGGCTGGGACCGCCGCAGCCCGACGCCGCGCCAGCGGCGCGACGGCGAATGGCTGATCGGCATGGGCTGCGCCACGGCGACCTACCCCTACCACCGCTTCCCCGGCGGCGCCGCGCGGATCAGGTTGACGGCCGGCGGGCACGTCACCGTGTCGACCGCGGTGCACGACATGGGCATGGGGACGGCGACGGTGCAGATCCAGCACGTCGCCGCCCGCCTCGGCGTCCCCCTCGGCCGCGTCACCTTCGAGTATGGCGACACCACCCTGCCGCGCGGGGTGATCGCCGGCGGTTCGACGCAGACGGCTTCGGTCGGCGGCGCCGTCATCGCCGCGACGGAAGTGTTCGTCGAGGAGTTGCTCAAGCTCGCCGGCAACGATTCTCCGCTGGCAGGCCTCTCGCTCGCCGACGTCGAGACGCGGGATGGCGGCATCGGCCACCGCGACGATCCCGCGCGCTTCGAGAGCTATGAGTCGATCCTGCGCCGGTCGGGCCGCGACGAACTGTCCTGCGAGGCCGACGCGCCGCCGCCGGCCGAGATGGAAGCCTTCTCGATGCACTCCTACGGCGCGCAGTTCTGCGAGGTGCGGGTGAGCGAGATCACCGGCGAGACCCGCGTCTCGCGCTTCCTCGGCTCCTTCGACGCCGGCCGCATCCTCAACGCCAAGACGGCGACCAGCCAGTTCAAGGGCGGCATCATCATGGGACTGGGACTGGCGCTGACCGAGGAGACCAACTTCGACCCGCGCACCGGCCGCATCGTCAACGCCTCGCTGGCCGAATACCATGTGCCGGTGCAGATGGACGTACCCTCCATCGACATCCTCTACACCGACATCCCCGACCCGCAGGCGCCGATGGGCGCCCGCGGCATCGGGGAGATCGGCATCACCGGCGTCGGCGCCGCCGTCGCCAACGCCGTCTACAACGCCACCGGCAAACGCATCCGCGACCTGCCGATCACCCTCGACAAGCTGATGTAGCACGCATCCGTTGCCACGGGCTGCGCCGCAGGAAGAGTCCCGGCGCAGCCTTCCGCCTTCCGCAGGCCCCCTCCCCGAGGGAAGCCCAATCCCCTCACAGCATCCGCGGCAGCGTCACCCGCACCCGCAGGCCGCCCCCCGCCCGGTTGCTCAGCTCGATCCGGCCCTGGTGCGCCTCGATGATCGACTTGACGATGGACAGGCCAAGGCCGCTGCCGCCGGTCCTGCGGTTGCGCGAACCCTCCAGCCGGACGAAGGGCTTGAAGACGTTGGCGATCTCCCCATCCGGGATCCCTGGCCCCTCGTCGCAGACATCCACCACGATCTCCGCCGCGTCGGCATCGACCGACACCGTGGCGCGCTCCCCATATTTGAGGGCGTTGTCGATCAGGTTGGCGAAGGCCCGGCGCAGGCTGGCCGGCCGGCCGGCGAGGCGGAGCTGGCGCGAATGGTCGAAGCGGTCGCTGCGCTCGCCGCCGCCGCCCGCGACGCCGAAGATGGTGCGCACCGCCGCGAACTGCAGGGGCGGCGGCTCCTGGTAGGCCACCGGCCTGCCGGTATCGGCGTAATCGTCGCATAGGCTCTGCAGCAGGCTGGCGAAGGCGACGACCTCCACCTGCTCGCGCAGCACGTCGTCGCCCAGGAACTCCAGCGTCGCCGCCACCATCGCCGCCATCTCGTCGATGTCGGCCATCATCTTGGCCCGCAAGGCCTCGTCCTCGACATACTCCGCGCGCAGCCGCAACCGGGTGGCGGGCGTCCGCAGGTCGTGGCTGATCGCCGCCAGCAGGTGGGTTCGTCCCTCCATCAGGTCGCGAAGCGCATTGCGGGTCTGGTTGAAGGCGCGGGCGAGCGCCGCCGCCTCCTCCGGCCCGTCCTCCGGCAGGGGACGGGGGTGCAGGCGGTCATGCGGGCGGGTCGCCTGCTCGGCAAGGTCCTCCAGCGGCCGCACCAGCCGGCCGGGCAGCCACAGCAGCACCGCCCCCGCCAGCCCGAAGGCGGCCAGCCCGGCCAGCAGCAGTTCGAACGGCGTGCTGCGGACCCGCCAGTAGCGGGCACTGGCGAATTCCAGCCACGCGCCGGAGGACAGGCGCACATAGACCCGGGCGTCGCGAAGCTGCCCTGCCACCCGCTCCGCCACCGTCGAGAGCGACTGCGCCAGGGTGGCGGCCGGTGCCGGCGCCTGATCGGGCAGGCCGGGCGGACCGGCGACGAAGACCGGGCGCGGGGTGCCGGGCACCTCCTCCAGGCGCCATCCCACCGGCGGTTCGGGGCGTGCGGAGGCCGGCGCGCCCGGCTGCAGACCGACCGACAGGTCGGGGGTGCCGGGCGACGCCGGCGCCGGCCCGTCGGCGGTGCCGTCCTGCGCTCCCCGCTCCGCCGCTTCCACCGCCGCCGCCATCGCCGGTCCCAGCCGATGGGCGGTCAGCAGCTCCCGCGCGCGGTCGTCGAGCAGCCGCGTTCCGACCAGCGCGCCGCCATGCGTCAGCAGGAGCAGCACCACCATCGCCAGCAGGATGCGGTGACGCAGCCGGGAGGGGCGCAGGCGGGCGGCGCACAGCCACGCCGGCACCGGCCGGTCAAGCCCCACGGCCGATTCCGGCGGCGACCGACTCGCCCAGGTCGTCCACCGTCACGGTGAACTGGTATCCGATCCCGCGCACCGTCCTGATCAGCGCCGAACCGCCCGATCCCTCCTCCAGCTTGCGGCGCAGGCGGCTGATCTGGATGTCGATGCTGCGGTCGAACGGGATCGACGTGTCGCCGCGGTGCTTTTCCAGCAGCTCCGTCCGCTCCACCACCTGCGGCGCCCGCTCCAGCAGCGTGCCGAGCAGGGCGTATTCCCCCTGGCTCAGATGCACCACCACCTTGTCCGGCGTGCGCAGTTCCCGCCGCCCCTGGTCGAGCGACCAGCCGGCAAAGCCCAGGACGCGGTGGCGTTCTCGCACCGTCTCCGACCCGCCGCTGCGGCGCAGGATGGCACGGATGCGGGCCAGCAGTTCGCGGGCGCTGAACGGCTTCACCAGATAATCGTCGGCGCCGACCTCCAGCCCGACGATCCGGTCGACCTCGCTGCCCATGGCGGTCAGCATGATCACCGGCGTGTCCGACCTGGAATCGGACCTGGCGCGCAGCGACCGGCACAGGCTGGTCCCATCCTCGCCCGGCAGCATGAGGTCCAGCACGATCAGGTCGACCGGCCATTGCGCCAGCACCCGCCCCATCTCGCGCCCGTCGGCGGCGGTGGAGACGCGGAACCCGCTCCTGACCAGGAAATCGTGGAGCATGTCCCGGATCTCGGGATCGTCGTCCACGACGAGAAGATGCCGCGCGCGCTCCATGCCCCGTCCGCCCCGCCTGCCCGGCTCAGCCCATCCGGCTCCGATCGCCGTCTTGCCGCCCCACTCTAGCCGCACCAGCCGGCCGCGGTATAGTCCGTCGCCGGCAGCCATTGTAACGGCCGTGTAACAGCTCGGCGCCGGTGAGAAGGCGTTGTTACCAAATAATGGGGCCGCCTGATTGCACGCGCGTTAGAGTTCCGGCACGGCCATCCGGCCAGCAATCAAGACGGTCCAAGGGGGAAATGTCGGAGATGCGGACGCAACGAGAATCCCGTACCGGGAAATCCCACCTTGCCATGACCAGGATGGCGACCGCGCTGGCGGGCGTGCTGGCCGGCAGCCTGCTGGCGGCGCCGGCCAGGGCGGAACCGACGGTCGAGGTGCTGCATTACTGGACCTCCGGGGGCGAATCGAAGGCGGCCGGCGCGCTGCGCCAGGACTTCGAGGCGTCGGGCGGCAAATGGATCGACGCGCCGGTGGCCGGCGGCGGTGGCGATGCCGCCAGCACCGTGCTGCGCTCGCGCGTGCTGGCGGGGGACCCGCCGAACGCCGTCCAGCTCAAGGGGCCGAACATCAAGGACTGGGCGGCCCAGGGCAAGCTCGCCACCCTCGACGAGGTCGCCAAGGCGGAGAACTGGGACGCCATCCTGCCGCCGCAGATCCGCGACGTCGTCACCGACAAGGGCCATTATTACGCCGTGCCGGTGAACATCCACCGCGTCAACTGGCTGTGGGTCAACCCGCAGGCGATGAAGAAGGCCGGCGTCGAGATTCCCAAGACCTGGGACGAGTTCAACGCCGCGGCGGAGAAGCTGAAGGCCGCCGGCATCGTCCCGCTGGCCCATGGCGGCCAGCCCTGGCAGGAGGGCGCCCTGTTCGAGGACGTGGTCCTCGGCCTCGGCGGTGCGGACTTCTACCGCAAGGCGCTGGTGGAGCTGGACCAGACGGCGCTGACCAGCGACACCATGGTCAAGGTGTTCGACCAGATGCGCAAGCTGCGCGGCTTCGTCGACGACGGCTTCCCCGGCCGCGAATGGAACATCGCCGCCGGCATGCTGATGAACGGCCAGGCCGCCATGCAGATCATGGGCGACTGGGAGAAGGGCGAGTTGACCGCCGCCGGCAAGCTGCCGGGCAAGGACTTCGTCTGCGCCCATGTGCCCGGCAAATCGGGTTACATCGTCAACTCGGACAGCTTCGTCATGTTCAAGTCCGACGACGCCGACCGCGCCGCCGGCCAGAAGCTGCTGGCCAAGCTGATCCTGGGCAAGAAGTTCCAGGAAACCTTCAACGTCCTCAAGGGCTCGATCCCGGCCCGCCAGGACATGGCGCGCGACAGCTTCGACGAATGCGCGGTCAAGTCGATGGACGACCTGAAGGGCGCGATCGCCGACAACAGCGCCGTGCCCTCGATGGCCCATGAAATGGCGGTGCCGGGCGCCGTCCGCGGCGCCTTCCTGGACGTCGTCACCAGCCACTTCAATTCCGGCATGAGCAGCAAGGACGCGGTGCAGCGCCTGGCGGAGGCGGTCGACCTGGCCAAGTGACGGAGCAGGGCGGCACCGCGGTGTAGAGGAAAGCCGCCCGGCACGTCCTCCGCGGTGGGGCGGTGGGTCCTGACCGAAGCGGTCCACCGGCCCCACACGGCCGACCCTCAGGGGCAGGCGTCGGCGAAAGCCGCCAGCTCGGCGTCGAACCGGTCGGCAGCCTCCCAGAAGGGCATGTGGCCGACGTCCGGATAGAGGCGCAGCCCGGCGCCCGCGGCCTGCCGCACGGTGTGCTCGGCCATGGCCGGGCGGATCACCGCATCCTCCTCGCCATGGATCGCCAGCACCGGGACGCGCAAGGCCCGCAGGGTGGCGTCGTAGTCGGCCGGCCGGCCGGCCAGGGCCCGCCTCACCTCCTGCGGCGTCAGGGCGGTATGGCTCCGCATCGCCTCGGCCTCCACCGCCGGCAGCGGCAGGTGGGTGCAGCGGTCGATGAAGTCCGCGGCGGCGGCATCCGCCGTCGCCCGGTCCTCGTGCCCCATCGCCCCCATCAGGACGGCGGCCGGTCCGACGCAGGCGGGGGCAAGGGTGCTGGTGGCGCCGACCATGACGAGGCCGCCGATCGCCCCGTCGCCGTGGCGCGTCAGGTAGTCCAGCACGATCCGCCCGGCGTAGGACCAGGCCACCAGGATGGGGCGCCGGAGCGCCATGCCGTCGATCACCGTCCGCACCTCGTCGGCCCACAGCGCCGGATCGCGGTAGGCGCCGGCCTCCGCCGGCTTGGCGGACCCGCCATGCCCCCGGTTGTCGTAGGTGACCAGCCGGAGGCGCGCCGCCAGCGCCCCGCCGGTCTGCCGGCGCCAGCACTGGTGGGACTGCGAAAAGCCGTGGATCAGCAGCACGTCCCGCCCGCTCGACGGGCGGCGCCAGTCCTGCACCGCCAGCCGGACCCCGTCGGGGGTCGTCAGCGTGACGGTGCGGCCGGCAGCGGCGGAGGCCGCCGCCCCGTCAGGCGGCGACATACTGCTCGACCGGTGCGACGATCCGGCCGCCGACGATGGGGACGCAATCGGGCGGGAACTCCTGGACCACGGCCATGTCCCGCTGCGCCAGTTCGCCGAGGAAGCGGTCGAGCGCATCCATCGCGCCGGTGTCGATGTCGTGCAGCACGACCAGCGGCCAGCTTTGCCGCTCGCACATCTCCAGCGCGCGGTCGACCCAGCCCTTCGGATCGTCCCAGTCGCGCGGGACGGCGTTCCACAGCACGCAGGTGTAGCCGCCGGCCACCAGGTGGTCGAGCGCCCGCCGGCTGAACAGCGTGTCGTTCAGCGCGCCCAGCGCGCCGGACGGGCGGAACAGCGGCACCGGCTCGGACAGCGTGCCGATCAGCTCCTGCGCCTTGCCGATCTCCCAGGCCGGCAGGTCCGGGTTGGCGCTCATGCCCAGCGGCATGATGTGGCCGTAGGTATGGTTGCCGATCAGGTGCCCTTCCGCCCGCGCCCGTTCGCACACCGCGCGGCGGGCGGGATCGCGCAGCCGCTCGCCGACCACGAAGAAGCTGGCGGCCAGTCCGTGGCGGGCCAGCACGTCCAGCACCTTGGGCGTGGTGTCCGGATCGGGACCGTTGTCGAAGCTCAGGGTGACTTTCTTCATCGCATTGGCCTCCCTTCCCTCACGGCGCGTCCGCCGGACGGCCCGCCGCCTTGTTCCGGCTGCCGGTCCAGCGCCGCTCGATGGCCTGCACCGCGAGGTCGAACCCGATGGCCAGGGCCAGGATCAGGATGATCGCGGCGAAGACGCCGGGGCTGTTGAGCTGCGTGCGGTACTTGGACAGCAGGAAGCCGATGCCGGCGCTGGACATCATCATCTCGGCGACCACCACACCGACGATCACCAGCGCCCCGCCCAGACGGAACGAGGCCAGGACGGTCGGGACGGATGCCGGCAGGGTGACCCACAGGATCTGCTGCAGGCGCGTCGCCCCCATGCTGCGGGCGGCCTGGGTGAGCTGGCGGTCGATCGTCTGCGCGCCGGCCGCCGTTCCCAGCACCGTCGGCAGCAGCCCGTAGACGCTGGCGAACACCACCTTGGAGGCCGAGCCGATGCCGAACCACGCGGTGAACAGCGGATAGAGCACCACCAGCGGCACCGCGAACAGCGCCGACACCACCGGCAGCAGCGCCTTGCGCACGGTCAGTGTGCTGCCGACCCACAGGCCGAACAGGATGCCGAAGCCGCAGGCGAAGACCAGCGCCATGCCGACCTCCTGCAGCGTCACCAGCATCTGGACCGCGAAGTCGCCGGATTGCGCCACCAGCACCGTCAGCGTGCTGCTGAGCGACGGCAGGAACAGGCGCGGCACCAGCCCGAGCCGCGGCACGATCTCCCAGGCGGCGATGATCGCGGCGATGATGACATAGCGGCAGATCCGGGCCTTGGCCTCCAGGCTCATCCCGGCGGACGCCTCGCGGCCGCGCGGGAGGTGCGTCACGCTTTGATCATATGCCATATCGCCTCACGCAGCTCTGCGAACCGGGGTTGCGCCATCATCTCCAGCGACCGCGGGCGCGGCAGGTCGATGACGACGCGGTCGAGGATGCGGCCGGGACGCCCGGACAGCACCAGCACCTCGTCGGACAGGTAGATCGCCTCGCTCAGGCCGTGGGTGACGAAGACGATGGTCTTGCGCGCCTTCTCCCAGATGCGCAGCAGCTCGTCGCCCATGGTGATGCGGGTCTGCTCGTCCAGCGCGGCGAAGGGCTCGTCCATCAGCAGGATCGGCGGGTCCTGGACGAGGCCGCGGGCGATGGAGACGCGCTGCTTCATGCCGCCGGACAGCTCGTGCGGCAGGCTGTCGGCGAAGCGCTCCAGCCCGACCAGCGCCAGCGCCTCCTCGGCCTTCTCGCGGCGGACGGCCTTGTCGACGCCGCGCAGGAACAGCGGGAACTCGACGTTGCGGCGGGCGGTCAGCCAGGGGAACAGGCTGGCATCCTGGAAGACGACGCCGACGCGGGTCGGGTCCGGCTTGGTCAGCGGGCGACCGCCGACGGCGATCGTGCCGTCGCTCGGCGTCAGCAGGCCGGCCAGCATCATCAGCAGCGAGGATTTGCCGCAGCCGCTCGGCCCGACGATGGAGAGGAAGCGGCCGGCGGAAACGTTGAAGGCGATGTCCTTCAAGGCCTGCGTCGTCTTGCCGTTGACGTTGTAGGTGTGGTTGAGGTCGCGGACCTCCAGCGTCTTGCCGGCGTCGGCCGCCGGATGGTCCGGCCCGACCACCGACATGGTGGCGCCGTGCGGTTTCCGGATGGACGCCGTGGCTTGGGACATGCGGGGCATCACAGTCAGTTCCTCCAGTGTTCGCACTTGGCTTCCACGTAGCGGATCGCCTCGTTGAAGCCGATGGCCAGGACCGAGACGAAGAGCACCATCGCCAGCAGCTCCTTGATCTGGAATCCCAGGCCCCAGACGCCGATGGCGTTGCCGATCCCTTCGCGCGACGCGTACATCTCGGCCAGCAGGATGCCGGTGAAGTTGAAGATCATCGCCACTCGCACCGCCTCCAGCAGGACCGGCGTCATGCTCGGCAGGTAGACGAAGAGGATCTTCTGCATGGTCGAGGCGTCGAGGGAGCGGGCGACGCGCAACTGGTCCTCGCGCACCGACTCCACCGCCGAGAAGGTGGTCATCATCACGATGAAGACGGTGGAGAAGATGCCGAAGGCGACCTTCTGCCAGAAGGCGATGCCGAGGATCAGGATGAAGATCGGCAGGAAGATCGACTTCGGGATGCTGAAGACGAAGAAGATCAGCGGCTTGAAGACCAGCGAGGCGAACCGGCTCTCCTGCACCAGCACCCCCAGCAGCGCGCCGACCGGCAGCGCGATGACGAAGGCCGTCAGGGTCTCCAGCAGCGTGAGCTGGACCTGCTGCCAGAAGGTCGCCGTCGCGGCCATGGCGCCGAGGGCCGCGACGACGTCGGAGAAGGGCGGCAGCAGCCGCCCGTCGATCCAGCCCAGCCGCGGGGCCGCCTCCCACAGGGCCAGGAAGACGGCTCCCGCCGCCCCGTAGCCCAAGACCGCGTCGCGGGTCGCCATCCCCCGGGCTCAGCGCGCGATCGCGACGGGCGTGAAGGAGCTGTCGAACAGCGTCGAGGCATCCAGTTCCTTCTTGCCGTTGGCGTAGAGGTTCAGCGTCTCCTGGACCAGCTCCTTGGTCATCGCGCCGTCGTCGGACAGGTGGCCGAAGGTGTTGGCGTATTCCTGCTTGGCGACCTCGGCCGAGACGCCGTCATACTTGGCGAGCTGCGGGATGACCGCGTCGGGATTGCCCTTGATGTAGGCGACCCCTTCGAACAGGGCGGTCAAGGCCCGCTTCAGCGCGTCCTTGTGCTTGGCGGCATACTCGTCGTCGGCGGCCCAGCCGGCCTCGAGATGGGGCGGCATCTCGTCGCTGAAGTCGGTCAGCACCCGGCCGTTGCCGTCGAGCGCCACCTGATAGCTGAGCGGCGGGTAGATGATGACGGCGTCCAGGTTGCCGCTGATCAGGTTGGGGACGAGGCCGGCGCCGCCGACCGGAATGGCGACGAAGTCGATGCCGTACTTCTTCTTCACCCAGCTCGCCAGCAGGTCGGTGTTGGAGCCGGCCGACGTGATGCCGACCTTGTGCTTGGCCAGGTCGGCGACCGCCTTGATGCCGCTCTTGGGCGGCACCATGATCTGCCAGCCGAAGTTCCGGGTCGCCAGCATGGCGACCATCTTGACGTTCACCCCGGCCTCGCGCCCTTCGCCGACGATGCTGGGATTGCTCGACATCAGGTCGGCGGCACCGGCGGCGATGGCGGTCAGCGCTTCCGAGCCGCTCTGGTAGACGGTCAGCTCGGCGTTGATGTCATGCTTCTTGAAGATGCCCTGCTGCTGGGTGATCTCCGCCACGAAGGAGGGGAACCATGCCTTGGTGGACAGGCCGATGCGGATCGTGTCCGCGGCATGGCCGGTGCCGGCCGTCAGCGCGGTCGTCGCCATCGCCGCCAGCAGCGCGATGCCGGTGTTGCGGAACGCCTTGAAGCCCATTTTCATCTCGCTCTCCTCCCGTTCTTGTTGATCAGGCCGCCGGCCAGCGGCTTTGCGCGCCGGCGGCCAGTTGCGCGCGGATGGCCGCGCCATGCTCGTCGAGCGTGGGAGGCGGCAGGACCTCCAGGTCCGGCTCGCCGTCGACGGTGTAGGGCGGGCGCACCGTGCGGAAGCGGCCCATCACCGGATGCTCGGCCTCGACCTTCAGGCGCAGGTGGACCGCCTGCGGGTCGTCCAGCGCCTCGTCGCTGTCGTAGGCGGCGGAATGGGGCACGCCGAGCGTCTCCAGCATCGCGCACCATTCGTCGCGCGGCTTGGCCGCGAACAGCGGCGCCATGATGGCGATCAGCGCGTCCTGGTTCGCGATGCGGGCCGGACGCTCGGCGAAGCGCGGATCCTCGCGCAGGTCGGGCCGCCCCACCGCATCGGTCAGCCCCTCCCAGAACTTGACGGGGGAGGAGAGATGGATGGCCAACCAGCGGCCGTCGGCGCAGGCGAAGGTGTAGGATTGCGACACCTTGGGCCGGCTGAGCGGCCCCATCACCTCGCCGGCACTGAAGAAGTGGGTGAAGCTGTCCAGGTTGAAGTGGGTCATCGCCTCCAGCATGGAGATGTCGATCACCCGCCCCTGCCCCGTCGCCGCCCGTTGCAGCAGCGCCGCCATGATGCCGAGGGCGGCATACTGGCCGGTCACGGCGTCGGCGATGGCCGGCCCGATGACGCGCGGCCGGTCCGGCGGCGTCAGCAGGCGCAGGTAGCCGGCGGCGGCCTGGGCCACCGTGTCGAAGGCCGGACGGTCGCGATAGGGGCCGGTGCGGCCGAAGCCGGAAATGGCGCAATAGACCAGCCGCGGGTTGGCGGCGCGGAGCTGCTCCGGCCCGAAGCCCATGCGCTCGGCCACCCTGGGACGGAAGTTCTGGATGAAGACGTCGGCCTCGGCGATCAGCCCGTCGAAGACCGCGCGGTCCTCCGGCTTCTGCAGGTCGAGCGCGATGGAGCGCTTGTTGCGGTTGTAGGTCTGGAAATGCGGGGAATAGAGGCCGCCCTTGAAGGCGCGGAACGGATCCCCCTCCCCCGGCCGCTCCACCTTGATGACGTCGGCGCCGAGGTCGGCGAGGTGCATGCCGGCGGCGGGGCCGGTGATGTAGGTCCCCATCTCCACGACGCGGATGGCGGCGAGCATCTTGGTCATCGCCGTCACTCCGCCTTGTGGCCGGCCGCGGAGGACGGGCGGCCGTCGTAGCCGATCGCCATGTCGGCCTGATGGGACATGATGAAGCCGATGGGGCGCCGCGCCTCCTCGAACAGGTGGGCGACCAGGCCGGCGCAGCGGGCCAGCAGCGGAACGCCCTTCATCGCCTCCAGCGGCCAGCCGGCGTCCAGCATCACCGCCGGGATCGCCCCCGACACGTTCATCGGCAACGGGCGCTTGAAGATGTCCGGACCCAGCGCGTCGAGCGTCTTCAGGACGGCGACGTGGCGGCCGGCGATGCCGGCCTCCTCGGCGACCGCGATCAGCCGGTGGGCGCGCGGGTCGCCGCCGCTGTGCTGCGGGTGCCCCAGGCCGGGGACCTTCCGCCGCGACGCCTTCATCGCCTCAAGGCTGCGCGCGCAGACCGCCGCCATCTCGGCGCCCGGGGCCTCGGTCTCCTGCACCAGTTCGGCCAGGTAGCGGCCGGCCACCTCCGAGCTTCCGGCGACCACGCTGCCCATGCCGAGCAGGCCGGCGGCCATCGCCCCCTGCCATGCCTCGGGTGCGGCGGCGAGCGTCATGCGCGCCGCCTGGACGCTGGGCACCAGCCCATGCTCGGCGAGCGAGACGAGACAGGCGTTCGTCACCATCCGCTGCGCGGCACTCGGCCGTTCGCCGGTCACCAGCAGCCAGAAATGGTCCACGAAATCGACGACGCCGATCAGCTCGGAGCAGAGGTCGAAGCCACGGACGGTGATGCTGTCGGCATCCGACGTCGCGATGGCGGTGAGGGCGTTGTCCTGCTTTCCGATTCTCAACGGGCCGCTCCCGGTAAGTTTTTTCTCATAGCGAAAATACTTTCGCTTATCGGCTATCGAGTCAAGGGAATTTGATTATCAGACGAACGAATCGTTGCCGCTGTGCCGCCTTCCCGCCGGTATCGGTTCGCCCAATTTATTCGTATTGCGGCGGTAAATTTCGG
This sequence comes from Azospirillum picis, assembly GCF_017876115.1. Taxonomy (GTDB): domain Bacteria; phylum Pseudomonadota; class Alphaproteobacteria; order Azospirillales; family Azospirillaceae; genus Azospirillum; species Azospirillum picis. Next base: position 125,963 of record NZ_JAGINO010000015.1, on the reverse strand, counting down.
AATGCGAAAGATTTCTTGATCGGGACTCATCTCTGGCGTTAGCCTTCGCCCTTGCGTCCGGCCGGACCGCGAGGCGCGGAACAGACCGGCGGCGGACGCGGACGCGCATCAGGCGAGGATGGACTTGGACGAATCTGAAAAGCCCACGGAGTTCGTCGAGGGGCTGGCCAAGGGCCTTGCGGTCATCGAGGCGTTCGATGCCGACCATGCCGAGATGACGCTGAGCGAGGTGGCGCGCCGGATCGACGCCTCACCGTCTTCGGCGCGCCGCTCGCTGCTGACGCTGATGGCGCTGGGCTATGTCGGCCAGAAGAACAAGCGCTTCCACCTCCGCCCGAAGGTGATGGCGCTGGGCTCGGCCTACTACGTCTCCGCCCGCATAGAGGACCTGCTGAAGCCGGAGCTGAAGCGGATCGTCGATACCTATGGCGACGCCTCCTCGGTCGGCACGCTCGACGGCACCGACCTGATCTACATCGCGCATGTCTCGGTCCAGCATGCCCGCCGCGCGTCGGCCGTGGTCGGCGCCCGCTATCCGGCCCATGCGACCTCGCTGGGACGCGTGCTGCTGGCCGGCCTGCCGGACGCGGCGCTGGACGCATATCTGGAGAAGATGGAGCCCAAGGCCTTGACCCGCCACACGGTCACCGACAAGGAGGAGTTGCGCGCCGTCATCCTGCAGGCGCGCGCCGACGGCTACGCCACCACCGTCGACCAGCTCGACTACGGCATCACCGCGCTGGCCGTGCCGATCCGCGGAACCGGCAACGAGGTCGTCGCCGCGGTGAACTCGTCGGGCTACACCGGGCTGCTGACCCCGCAGAAGCTGGTCGAGGAGCGGCTGTTCGACCTGCGCGCGGCGGCGATGGCGATCTCGGCCACCATCGCCCGCTACCCGGTCCTGTCGGCGGCGATCGGCCCCTGACCGCACCGGTGCCCGGCACCGGCCGGATGCGTCGCTCCCGGTGCCTTCTTGAACATCACGACGGCGACGGTGACGGACCTGCCGCCCGGTACCGGGCCGGCGGAGCGCACGGAACCGCCGCCTCAGTACTCCGCGCTCGGACGCGCCCGGAAACGCCTGTACCACGCATCCAGCCGCCGGTGACCGTCCGCGAACGGCAAATCGAACCGCTCGCGCGCGGTCTGGAAGATGGGGAAGGCGGTGAAGTCGGCGATCGTCGGCTCGGCACCGGCCAGGAACCCGTTCTCTCCGATCTCCGTCTCCAGCACGTCGAGAAGTTCCGTTACGTACCGGTGGAGACGGTTCTCCGTCTCCGCCGACGGGCTCGGCTCCTTCGCCGGGAACGCGCCGGTCCGGTTCCACAGCCATAACTGGCCCCGGGCGATCAGGTCGTTGCCGATCCGCTCCAGGGCACGCACGCGCGCACGCGTCAGCGGATCCGAGCCGATCATCGGCCTGTCCGGGTAAAGCTCCTCCAGATACTCGACGATCGCCGCCGATTCTGTGATGGCGAGGCCGCTGTCGGTCACCAGGGTGGGAGCGCGGCCCGCCGGATTGATGGCCAGGTAGCGGGCGGTGCGGTGCTCGCCGTTCGCGTAATCGAGTTCGTAGCGCGGAACCTCGATCCCCTTTTCCGCCAGGTAGATGATGACGCGCCGTGGGTTCGTGCCCTTCTGGAACTGGTACAGCAGCATGCTTCCGGCCATCCCGTGTTTCGATGACTCCGTATCTATGCCGTGACCGATTCCCGGGGAAGACAGCACATTTCTGTGCCCGAGGCACATGGAGTATACCGGCCCGGATCGCCATCGCGCGGATGATGGCAAGCCCTTTCCCTCCCGTGATCTGATGCCGCCTCTGGATGTGCACGTCCGGCAACGGCAGATGAGCCCGGGGCGCCCCGGCGGTGGAGAAGCAGCATGACGCACACGGTCCTCGAATCCTCCCGCCTCGTCCTGCGCCCGTGGCGGGACGGTGACGGGGAAGCGTTCTACCGGATGTCGCGGGACGCCGCGGTGATGGAGCATCTTCTCCCCATCCCCGACCGTGCGGCGAGCGACGCCGTCATACAGCGCCTGATGGACCATTTCGACCGGCACGGCTTCGGCTTCTGGGCGGTCGAACTGCCGGGGATCCGCCCGTTCATCGGATTCACCGGATTGCTGAGGGTCGGCTACGAGGCTCATTTCACCCCGGCGGTGGAGGTGGGCTGGCGCCTCGACTCCGCCTTCTGGGGAAAGGGCTATGCGACCGAGGCCGCCGGCCTGGCCCTCGCCCATGGGTTCGAGGCGCTTGGCCTGGATGAGGTGATTGCCGTCACCGTTCCCGCGAACCGGCGGTCGAGGGCCGTGATGGAGCGCTTGGGCATGGCGCGTGACGCCGGGGGCGACTTCGACCATCCCCGGGTCCCGGACGGCCACGCCCTGAAGCGCCATGTGCTCTACCGTCTCGGGCGGGACGACTGGGCGCGGCGGGGTCGGCGGGCGGACAGTCCCTGACCGGCGCAGCCCCCCTGCCGCTTGAAACGTGACTCACACGGAAGACTCTAATATCCCCAGCGGTCGAAGGCGAACGCCCACCGGTCGCGCACCTGCCGGCGCACCGGTTCCTCCAGCGCATGCGAAGCGCGCCGGTAGCCGCTGATCCCCATCAGGTAGGCTTCGATGCGCGGACGGGCCGCCTCGAAAGCTCCCAGCCCGAGTGCCTCGTAGATGCCGGCCAGCACCCCCAGCGGGTCGGCGGTCAGGTCGCGGTAGGCGACCTCCACCAGCCGCCCCGATGGCAGTGCCGACCGGTCCCGGTCGAAGCGCTCCATGATCGCCGGATAGAGGTCCAGCACCAGCGCGTCGACCGCCCCGGCATCATAGCGTTGCAGCGAGAACTCCCGCAGCAGCGTCAGCAGCATCCGGCGGGTGGAGCTGTAGACCTCGTGGGGGTCGCGGTGGATGTGGACGACCACGGCATCCGGGCGCAACGCCAGCAGCTCCGCCAGCTTGGCCGTGTGGGCCGGGTTCTTGACCAGCAGCCGGCGCGGCCCATGCCGCAACTGCAGCTTCAGCAGGTAATGGTCGAGCCGGCGGCGCCACAGATCGACCGCCTCGGGCGTGCAGTCCTCGAACAGCACGCCCTGCCGGAAGGCCCGGCGCAGATGTTTGGGGAAGAAGATGCCGTGGTAGTAGGACAGCGGCTGCATCAGCGCCAGCGCCAGCTCGTCCTCCTGCGGGGCGGTCGGATCGACCGGGATCGGGTCGATGATGCGGTCGGGCGGCAGCCACTCCTCCAGCCGGGCGCGCCAGAAGCCGCTCAGCCCCAGGAAGCCCCAGGGCAGGCCGACCGCCAGCGGATCGGGGGCGGCGAAGCGGGGATCCTGCGCCATCAGGTTCAGAAGATGCGTCGTGCCGCTGCGCCAATGGCCGAGGATGAACAGCGGCGGCGGCGATCCGGCCAGCCCCGCCCCCGTGGCCATGGACCGCCCGACCTTGTGGTTCTCCAGGGCGTCGAAGGGTGCCCGCAACGCGGCGCTGCCGAGCGCGGTCGCCACCCGATGCAGGTGGCGCGGCGCCACCCCGCCGCCGTCCCGCAGGGCCTCGCGCAGGACGGTGGCCAGCGTCGCGGCATCGGCCCCGGCCAGCGGGTGGAAGATGCGGTGCGCGCGCCGGCGCAGCCAGGGCGTCACGGCAGGCCGCCCGGATAGGCGCGTCCCCGCCACTGGGCCGGCCGGCCGCGGCGGGCGCGCAGCAACGCCGACCATTGGATCGCCAGCAGCAGCAGGATGCCCAGCGGGTGCAGCAGCGCCCCCAGGATGCTCTGGCGGAAGCGGACGGCCAGCAACAGGCGGAACAGCAGGCCGGCCGCCGCCCCGGCCGCCGCCGCCGCCACCGTGAAATCCGGCACCGCGGAGTCCGCCAGCGGCGCGACCGCCGCCCAGGCCAGCAGCAGCCAGGGCGCCACATGGCCGCCGAACAGCAGCAGGGTCCAGACCGGCAGGGCCGACGGCGTCGCCATCCCCTCGGTCGCGTTCTTGGAAAAGCCGGCCCAGACCTCGCGCCAGCCGCGGTACATGCGGCAGCGCGCCAGTCCCGTGGCGTCGAACAGGTCCGTGCCCTGCCCGGCCCGGCGGAAGGCCCGCGGCAGCGTCACCCCGTCATGCAGCGAGGCGGCGATGGCGGCATGGCCGCCGGCCGCGCGATAGGCGTCGCGCCGCACCGCGATCAACTGGCCGCAGGCGGCCCCGAAGCGCGGGTCTTCCGACCGCCGCATCATCGCCATCGGCAGGTAGCCGAGCAGCAGGACATGGATCAGCGGGATCACCAGCGCCTCGGCCAGGCCGCCGGTCTCCTCCCGCGGCACGCCGCTGACCAGCCCGGCGCCCGTCGCCAGCAGCGCGCCGCTGGCCAGCCGGGCGGCGTCGGGGGCGAGCGTCAGGTCGGAATCCTGGAACAGCAGGACCGGATGCCGGGCCAGGCCGGACAGCACGTGGCAGGCATGCTGCTTGCCCGACCATCCCGGCGGCAGCGGCGGCGCGACCTCCAGCCGGACGCGCGGGTCGCGGGCGGCGATGGCGCGCACGATTTCCGCGGTGCGGTCGCTCGACTGGTCGTCCAGCACCACCACCTCCAGCACGACGCCGCGGCTGGCCAGCGCCGCCTCCACCGCCGCGGCGATGGTCGCCTCCTCGTCGCGGGCGGGGATCAGGATGCTGACCGCCGTCCCCGGCGGCGGCTCCGCCTCCGGACGCCGGTAGTGGCGCAGGTTGGCGATGCCGAGCACCAGCGGCAGCAGGGCGAGCAGCAGCGACAGCAGGGCGGCGGCCTCCGGCAGAGTGGCCATTGGCACGGCGGTCACCGGCGCGCCTCGCCGGCTCCGCCATCCTCATGGAGATCCTCATGGGCGGGGGAGAAGTTCCGTCCGCCGGCCCAGGCCCGCGCCCGCCGCCACAGGTCGTAGACGCCGCCCACCCCGGCCCTGCCGGCGACCAGCGTGGTGAAACGGGCGGGATCCCGGCTCCGTGCGTCCGCGGCCAGCAGGTCCATCGCCGCCTCCAGCCTGCTCTCCAGCACCGAGGCGATCTCCGCCACCGGCCGGCCGGCGAGCTCGGCGGCGTCCAGCGGCTCGCCGAAACGGGCCAGCACCTCCGGCGTGCTCTCGTTCCAGAAGGGATATTCCAGCGCCATCGGGACCACCTGCGCCGAGGGCACCCGGCGGACCAGATGGGCGACGCCGGGCCGCAGGCGGACCGGACGGCAGCGCGGGTCGGTGAAGGTGCCCTCAGCGGTCACCCACAGCATGGCGCGCGGATCGGCCAGGATCCGTTCGCCATGCCGCAGGAAGGCCGCCGCCCCGGCCCGGCCCGGCTCGATCCCGAACAGGCCGATGCGGGCCATGAAGGGATAGCGGCGCAGCATCGCCGCGTCGATCGGCCCGTATCCGGGCCTCTCGCGGTAGCGGCTGTCCGCCATCAGGATCAGGACGGCGGGATCCCACCAGGAGGGATGGTTCAGGTAGACGATCGCCGGCCGGCCGGGTGCCAGCGCCGGCCAGCCCGGCCGCGCCAGCCGCACCGCGTGGAAGCCGCGCCGAAGCCGGTGCGCCATCACCGCGCCGAAGAAGCGGAAGAGCGCGGACGAACGCAGCCCGAGCGGATCGCCGTTCATGCCGCCCCCGCTCAGGCGACGGCGCGCAGGGCGCCGTCGCGGCCGGCACCCTTCAGGTCGCGGTCGAGGCTGTCGGCGGCGATCCAGCCCGACATCAGCACCATCGGCATGCCCGGCCCCGGATGGGCGGCGCCGCCGGCCAGATACAAGCCCTCGACGTCGCGCGACCGGTTGCCGGGCTTGAAGGCGCCCATGAAACGGCCATGGCTGGCGAGGCCGTAGATGGCGCCGTTCAGCACGCGGTAGCGGTCGTGGATGTCCTGCGGCGTCAGCACCCGCTCGAAGCGGATGCGCTCCTCCAGGTCGGGCATGCCGGCGGTGCGCTTCAGCTTGTCGAAGACGACCTTGCGGTACTTCGGCAGCATGCGCGACCAGTCGTGGCGGGGCCGCAGGTAGGGGGTGTGGACCAGCACGTACAGCGCCTCGCCGCCCGGCGGGGCCACCCCCGGTTCGGTGCGCGCCGGCGCGGCGATGTAGCAGGTCGGATCGGGCGCCGGCTCTCCCTGGCGGTAGATCCAGTCGAACTCCTCCTCCGGGTCGCGGGAGAAGACGAAATCATGGTGCAGCAGATGGTCGTAGCCGCGGTCGAGCCCAAGGTAGAACACCACCCCCGAGCAGGCCGGCTCGTAGCGGCGGCGCTTGCGGAAGCGCTTGGCCGGCTCGCCCCCCACCAGTTCCTCGTAGGTGCGCACGCTGTCCATGTTGGAAACCACCGCCGACACCGCGATGCGTTCGCCGCCGTCGGTCTCCACGGCGACCGCCCGGCCGCGCTCCACCACCAGACGGCTGACGCCGGTCCCGGTGCGGATGTCAACCCCGAGCCGCTGCGCCACCCGCTCCAGCGCCGCCGGCACGGCGCGGGTGCCGCCGATCGGGTACCAGACGCCGTCGTTGGTCTGCATGTGGGCGATGGCGCACAGCACCGCCGGCGAGCCGTAGGGCGAGGACCCGACATACTGGGTGAAGTGGTCGAGCATCTGCGCCGCCCGCGCATCCGGCACATGGCCGCGGATGGTGCCGGCGACCGTCGTCCCCATGCGCAGCGCCAGCACGTCGGACAGGGTGCGGGCGTTGAAACTGTCCCGCATATTCAGGGTGTCGCCGAGATCCTCCACCGACTTCCAGAAGAAGAAACGCTCCGAAATGCCGTGCAGCCGCTCGGACAGAGCCTGGAAGCGGCGATAGCCATCGCCGGCCTTGCTGCCGGGCGCCAGCCGGTCCAGATCCCCGGCCATCCGGCCGACATCCTCAGACAGGTCCAGCACCGTGCCGTCGTCGAAGAAGCAGCGCCACTGCGGTTCCAGCCGGACCATCTCCAGCTCGCGGTCGAGGTCGCAGCCGGCCTCCTCCAGGATGCGGCGCAGGACGCGCGGCACCGTCAGGATGGTCGGCCCCATGTCGAACCGGAAGCCGTCCTCCTCCAGCACCGCCGCCTTGCCGCCGACCCAGCCGTTCTTCTCCAGCAGCGTGACGCTGTGCCCGCGCGCCGCCAGAACCACCGCCGCGGCCAGCCCGCCGAGCCCGCCGCCGATCACCGCGATCCGATCCGTCATGCCATCCCCCCTGCGAGCGCCTGCCGGATGCCGGCGGCCATGCCCTTGTTCGTGTTGCGCCACGGCGTCGGCAGCCCGAGTTCCTGGGCCAGCAGCCGCGACGTGATGCGGGCGCCCTCGAAGATCACCGGCAGGCCGCTGCCGGGATGGGTGCCGCCGCCGACCAGATAGACGCCGTCCAGATCCTCGAAGCGGTTGCGCGGCCGCAGGTGCAGCATCTGGTCCAGGCTGTGCGCCAGGTTGAAGGTGGCGCCGCGGTGGACGGCGAACTGCGCCTCCCAGTCAGCCGGGGTCAGCATGCGCTCCACCCGGATGCGGCGCTCCAGGTCGCGCACGCCGAAGTCCGCCAGGCGGTCGAGCACCTTGCGGCGATAGCGCGGCGCCTCGGCCTGCCAGTCGATGTGGCCGCGCTGGTGGCCGACCGGGACCAGGACGTAGAGCGTGCTGCAGCCGGGCGGCGCCAGCTCCTTGTCGGTGACGCAGGCGTTCTGGACATAGATCGACGGGCGGCGCGGCAGCTCCCGGCATTCCTCGATCTCGGCCAGGTTGCGGGCGTAGTCCTCCGCCAGATAGACGGTATGGTGGTCCAGCCCGTCGACCGTCCCTTCGATGCCGAGATAGAGCATGAAGGTCGAGCAGGAGAATTTCTTGGTGGCGATGCGGGCGTCGCTCCAGCGCCGGCGCAGGTCGTCCGGAACCAGCGCGCTCATCGCGCGGGCGAAATCGGCGTTGATGACCAGCGCGTCGGCCGGATAGTCCCCGGCTTCGGTGCGGACACCGACGGCGCGGCGCCCCTGGAAGCGGATGTGGCGGACCGTCTCGTTCAGCCGGACGGTCACGCCCATGTCCTCGGCAACCCGGCGCATCGCCGTCATCACCGCCTCCGTCCCGCCGCGGGGATGGAAGACGCCGTGCTCATGCTCCAGGAAGGACAGGATGGTGAACAGGCTGGGGCAGCGGAAGGGCGACATGCCCAGGTACTTGCTCTGGAAGGAGAAGGCGAGGCGGACGCGCGGGTCCTCGAAGAAGCGCGACAGCTCGCGGTCGACCGACCGGTGCGGGTTCAGCTTGCCCAGCGCCTTCAGCATCGGCAGCGAGGCCAGCGCCCTGGGGCTGGAGAAGTCCGACTCCAGCACCGGGCGGAAAAGCTCCATCTTCTTGCGGTTCTCCGCCAGGAAGCGCGGCAGCCCCCCGGCGTCCCGCGGATTGAGCTTGCCGATCTCCTCCATCAGCGCACCCATTTCGGCATGGGTCCGCAACTCGCCGCCGCCCTCGAACACCAGGCGGTAGAGCGGATCGAGGCGGATCAGGTCGACCTCTTCCGCCAGACGGCGACCGCAGGCCGCGAAGATCTCCTCCAGGATGCGGGGATACAGGAAGAAGGTCGGGCCGCTGTCGAAGCGGAAGCCGTCCATGGCAAAGCCGGCCGACCGGCCTCCCACCCGGTCCATCCGTTCCAGCACGGTGACCTTCGCCCCGGTGAGCGCGAGGAGCATCGCGGACGCAAGTCCGCCCGGTCCCGCGCCGATGATCACGACCTGTCGTTCCATCAGCTTGCCAAAAGCTCCTGTAATGACGACTTTTGCCGTGACGGGTACGAAGCTGGGTCGGAAATGGATCTCAACAATAGCCCTTACTCTCCTGGCTTAGCCCATACGAGCCGACGGCTGGTTGAAAATTCCCGCGCCGTATTGGCATCCTGGTCGGCCACGAGTATTTCCGAAAGACTTCGCATCGTCCGCGGACTTCGGCGGATGATTGCGGCGGGGGCCGAGGATCTCGTCGGTTCCCTGGCATCACGTCCCGGACGCAGCGCGGCGGAAAGCCTGAGCGCCGAAGTCCTGCCGCTCGCGGACGCCTGCCGCTTCCTGGAACGGGATGCTGCGCGCCTGCTGGCGCCGCGGCGGCTGGGACGGCGCGGGCGTCCCGCCTGGCTGTTCGGGGTGGACGCCGAGGTGCGGCGCGACCCTTTCGGCGTCGTCCTGGTCGTCGCCCCGTCGAACTACCCGCTGCTGCTGCCCGGGGTGCAGGCCATCCAGGCACTGGTTGCGGGCAACGCCGTGCTGGTCAAGCCGGCTCCCGGCTGTTCCGCGCCGATGGAGCGGCTGGGCGGGCTTCTGGCCGGGGCCGGCCTGCCCGACAGGCTGTTCCAGGTGCTGGGAGAGGCGTCCGACGCGGTGGCCGACGCGCTCGACGCCGGGATCGACAAGCTGGTGCTGACCGGGTCCGCGGCGACCGGGCGTGTCGTCGGCGAAGCGGCGGCGCGCCACCTCGTCCCCTCGACCATGGAGCTGTCGGGCAACGACGCCGTGTTCGTCCTGCCCGGTGCCGAACCGACGGCGGTCGCCCGCGCGCTGGCCTTCGGCCTGCGCTTCAACGGCTCGGCCACCTGCATCGCGCCAAGGCGGGTCTTCGTGCCGCGTGAGGCGGCCCCGGCGCTGGAGGAGGCGGTGCGGCAAGCCGTCGCCGCCAGCCCGCCCGTCCCGGTGGCCCTGCCCCTGCGCCGCCGCTTGGCCGCCCTGGTCCGGGCGGCCGCCGCGGAGGGCGCCCGGCCGCTCGGCCCGCCGCCCGACGAGCAGACCCCCGGGATGACGCCATTGGTGGTGGCCGACGCCCGGCCGGAGATGGCCCTGCTGCAGGAGGAGCTGTTCGCCCCCATCCTGTCGCTGGTCCCGGTCACCGACGTCGAGGACGCATTGGCCGGCGCCGCGCGGAGCCCCTATGCGCTCGGCGCCTCGATCTTCGGCCCCGAAGCGCAGGCGCGGGCGCTGGCCCTGCGGGTGGACGCCGGGACCGTGACGGTGAACGACCTGATCGCCCCCACCGCGGACCCCCGCCTGCCGTTCGGCGGGCGCCATGCCAGCGGCTGGGGCGTCACGCGCGGCGCCGAAGGGCTGCTGGAGATGACGCGGGTGAAGTCCATCTCGGTCAACCGCGGCCGGCTGCGCCCGCATTTCGACCCGCCGGGCGACGGGGACGAGGCGCTGCTGCTGGCGGCGCTCGAACTCTTCCACGGCGGACTGGCCGGACGGGCCGGCGCGCTGCCCAGGTTGGCTGCCGCGCTCCGCCAACGCCGCGGCCGCTGAGCCGCGGCCTGCGACCCCCGCCCCCAACCCCGAGCCGCCGCAATCCTTGAGGAATCCCGATGTCCGCCCCGCTCTTCGTTCCGCTGATCCTCGCCGTGCTGATCGGCGCCGTCGCCGGATCGCGCACCCTTCTCGCCCCGGCGGCGGTCAGTTGGGCCGCCTACGTCGGTTGGCTCGACGTTTCGGGAAGCTGGCTGTTCTTCATGGGACACCCCGTGTCGCCCTGGGTGTTCACCGTTCTGGCGGCGCTGGAGCTGGTCGCCGACAAGCTGCCCACCACACCCAGCCGCAAGCTGCCCTTTCCTTTCGCCAGCCGCATCGCCGCCGGCGCCATCGCCGGTGCCACGATCGTCGCCGGCTCCGGAGGAGGCCCCTGGGCGGCGGGCCTGATCGCCGGCGGGCTCGGCGCTGTCGCCGGCACGCTCGGCGGCTACGCCGCCCGCATGCGGATGGCGCGGGCCTTCGGCCGCGACCGGCCGGCCGCGCTGATCGAGGACGCCGTGGCTCTGGCCGCCGCCCTGCTGATCGTGGCCGCATGACCCCGCCCCGCCGTCCGGGCCGGACCATCACCCGATGAACACATCCGCGGATGACGGGGCCTCACCGGTAAAGCCGCCATTCGCCTGAAGGCGTCCTTCGCCTGAGGGCGCGTAGGCGCTGCCCTTCTTTGCCAACGCCCACCCTCCTCCGGACGTCACGACGTCGCTGGAGAGGACCTGCCGAAGGCGGTCGTCTGCCGGCCCGGAGAATGGCGGCCTGGAGAATGGCGGCCTGGAGAGTGGCGGCCTGGAGAATGGCGGCATCCACGACCCGTTTTGCGACCTGCGGGCCGGTCAGGGCAAGCACCATCCGTTGCAGGAAGAAGACCCACCCGTGGTGTGTCCGTCGGGAACCGATGGCATCAGGTCGGGGCGACGGTGCTGCCCGCGACATGCAGGCTCCAGCCCACTCCATTGTGCATCAGCCAGATCACAGGGTCTTATACGGCATGAATAGGGAGCGCTCCCCGAACCCGTCACCCGTTTGCCGATACGACCTGAAACTTGGCGCCACCGCTGACAGCGCCGCGGATTTTTCGAGCGGCACGATTCCATTATAGAATTATATTATTGAATCAATTTACCACAAAAGAGGGTTTCAATTCGATTGTTGCTATTATGAAGTGTGCAGCCTTACTGTTTTTATCGTGACGGATCGGCCGATCCATCATGTCAGCAATACTGTCGCTGGCTTTCGCGCTTGACGCGCCAAAAATGCCGATCTGGAGAATGAAATGTCGATCGATATCCAATTGACCGCAGTGTTCAAGGTCGGTAACGCGATCTACAATGCCAGCATGAGCGTTCCGGCCGCGACGCCCACCAAGGACAGTCCTTTCATCTTCGACGTCACCAGCAAGCCGGCGACCGACGGCGACGACAAGGAGGCAAGCGTCCTGACCGTTGCCGTCGGCGGTTCCGGCTTCGTCTATGTCGCGGTGGCTCCGCCGCAGGATCTGATCACCGCCGCCGCCGGCGACATCGTCCAGTCCCTGAACGTCGTGGTTGCGGAAGGCGAGTACGACAAGGTGAAGAAGACCTTCAAGGCGGCGGCAGCGATCGAAGGCAGTTGAGACCCGCAAAGCCATAGCGTCCTGCATGGTGGCCGGGGCCATGCCTGGGATCGGTTCCGATGGTGCGCGGCCGATCCCAGTGCGGCCCTCTTCTGCGGCGTTCCGGTCCGGTGATCCGGTCCCGTGATCCGGCCTGGGCGCCCGCCGCGTACCCGCGTTCTCCTTCTGATATTTGCGGAAAGAGCCCTTCCATGCAGATCGGCATCAGCGGAACCTTCCAGGTCTTCAAGGTTTTCAGCAAGAAACTGGAAGCGCCGACGGTCTGCAAGCTGTCGATATCGAAGACGCACAGCCTGATCTATGCCGAAATGACGGACCTCGATATCGTCGAACTGCTGAACGAGGCCTTCGATCTCGAAACGGGTGGGGTCTTCCTCAAGGTTTCCTCGGCAGGCTTCTTCACCTTTTCCGCCACAGGCGGCGGGTCTCCGGAAACCACACTGCGGAGCGCCTTTCCCCAGTCGCCGGTTCCCGCCTCCGTCGCGGCGGTCACCCGCCCGGTGACCGGCACCACGTCCTTCTGGCTGACGATCGCGCTGACCGATCCCGATGCCGACGGCGGCCTGTTCTACAGCATCGCCGAGATCGGAATTTCCAAGGCGAGTACGATATCCCTGTCGGCGACCTTCGCCAAGGACACCAAGGCCACCACCGCCATCCGCAATGCGCTCTACACCGCCAGGCTGGATGGCTCGGTCAGCCTGTTCGACACCTTCACCTTCCGCGACATCGCCGTCACCTACAGCATCGCGGAGGGGAAGAAGCTCTCCGTCAGCGGTTCGCTCGACGTCTCCCTGTTCGGAAGCCACTTCACCTTCACCGGCGACATCCAGTCGGACAGCACCAGACAGGTCGTCACCGCCAATGTCGCGGCGGTCGGGGACGTCGATCTCGCCTCGCTGTTCGACGGCGCTTTCCCGAACATCTCCTTCACCGGCCTCCGCTTCAACCTCCATTATCCGTACGGGCGGAACAAGAGCGCCGCCAGGTTCATGGTGCGGGGCAACTGCAATTTCGCCAGCCTCCAATTCACCGGCCTCCTGTATCTGGAGGGCACCCGGCCGACGCTGGCCAGCGTCGTCTTCACCCGCTCGGCATCCATCGGCACGCTGTTCGAGCAGTGCATCAGGAACGCATCCTGGCCCTCCGATCTGGTCGACCTGACCCTGCTGGCAGGCAGTCAGGTCTACTACAACGCGACGCAAGCCCCGCTGACCCTGACGCTGTCCCATGACGGAACAGCCCCGACGCTGCTGCCTGCTCCCGCCAGCGCGGCCGGGCTGCTTCCCGGCGGCCCGAGAAGCGTCACCTACCGCGAGGGTTTCAACGTCGCTGCCTCGTTCGTCCTGACCCTGCTGAAGGACATCGAGATCGCCGGCACCCTCCTGGTCAACGACGACGGCGTCACCGCCAGGATCGAGATCGCCAAGCCGATCGACATTTATGTCCTGTCGATCACCCGCCAGCGCGACCACAGTCTCGGCCCCGTGCTGTCCTTGAACACCAAGGGCCGGACAGGATCGCTCAGCTTCGCCGGATCGCTGCTGTTCTTCCAGGAATCCTTCGGTGTCGACGCGACCGTCGCCGCCACGAAGAGCGCGGCCGGGAAGCTGAAGATCGAGACCACCCTTTCCCCGACCCGCGACTACCTTCCGCTCCTGCACGCATCCGACCGGCTGTCCTTCAGCTACAGCGCCGATCAGGGCTTCAAGATCGATCACTGGCCGGGATTCGAGGCGGCCGAGGACATCATCGATTTCTTCAGCACCCTGAAGGAGCTGTCCAGCGCGAAGGGTGGCAACGGCATCTGCGGCAAGATCGTCGACATCATCACCGACAAGCTGCTGGGCCAGACATGGTCGCTGTCGCCCGCCTTCGCCTCCGACAGCACCAGGGGGCTCAGCCTGAACCTGAGCCTTTCCTACAGCCTGGCCTGCGACGGCAATGCCTTCGCCACCGTCACGCTGAAGGACGCGCTGGTGATCCCCATCCCCAACAGCGTCAGTCTCGAATCCTCCAGCCCGAACTACCTGTGGACGGTCATCGGCAAGGCCATCGAGGGCGCTGCGGAATCGATCGTCCAGGCGCTGCTGAACGACACGGCATCGATTGCCAAGTTCCTGGCGCTGTTTGCCGGCAAGGAGGCTGCGGAGTATGCCGCAACCCTCATCTGCCAGGAACTGGCCGATGCCGCGCTGGACGCCGCCGTCGATGCCGCCCTCGCCGCTCTGGCCGACGCGGCGGCGACCGCGGCCGGTCCCGCCGCCGCCATCTCGGCGATGGGAACGGCCATCGCCACCGCCCTTGCCACCGCCGGCAGTCACAGCCGCCCCGACGACGGTCCCCCCGCCGCACCGGGCAACCTCACCCTCGACGTTTCCGGTGGGGTGGTCACCGCCCGCTGGATGCCCAGCAGCGGCGCTCACGGCTATATGGCCAACCTCTCCGATCAGGACGGCAAGCTGCTGGCCACCAGCGGCGCGCTGGACTACCGGACCCGCTCCCAGTCCTTCGACGTCCAGCCGGAAACCCTTCCCGCCGCCTGCACCATCGCCGTCACCGCGACAAACGCCAAGGGAAGCGGCCCGGCGGCGACCGCAGCGGTCACCTATCTCGCCGCTCCCGGCACTCTCGGCATGGGGCCGGTGACCGTTTCCGATGGCGGCGCCAGCCTGGAGGTGACCTGGACCGGCGTCGCCGCGGCCACATCCTACACGCTGACCGCCGCCGGACCGGTGACGATCCACCGGACCGGGCCGGAGACCACCGCCATGCTGACCTTCGGCCCGGACGAACCGGCCGGCGCCTACGTGGTGACGGTCGCCGCCGCCGGTGGTGCCGGAACCGTGCCGAGCCCGGCGTCCACGCCGTTGACCCTGACCCGCCTCGGCCGCCCCGACAGGCCGGCTGCCACCGTCGACGACGCCGGTACGGTCGCCCTGCGGTGGAACGCCGTCGCCGGCGCCGCCTTCTACACGATGACCGCTGTCGGACCGGTGACGCTGAGCCGGACCGTCACCACCGCCGAAACCACCCTGACCTTCGGCCCGGACGACCCGGCCGGTGATTATGCGGTGGCCATCGCCGCCACCGGCGGGGAGGGGACCATCGCCGGCCTGCCATCCGCCCCGCTGGTCTTGACCCGGCTCGGCACGCCCGCCGGGCTGACCGCCACGGCGAAGGCCGCCGCCGATGCCGTGACGCCTGCCACGGTCGGCGCCACCTGGGCGTCGGTCGCCGGCGCCGCTTCCTACCGCCTCATCCTGACCGCGCCGGACGGCATGGTCACCGCGGTCCCGGTGGCCGCTGCCGAAGGTGCCTCCCAGGCCGGCGAGGTCGTCGTGCCGGCACCGGCCGCCGGCGCCTGGACGCTGGCGGTTCAGGCGCTGCCGCCCGACGGGGAGTCCTCGACCGTCGCCGGTGCGGCATCGGCCGTGGTCACCCTGACCGGCCTGCCGGCTCCTACCGGGCTGACCGTCGTCAGGAGCGCGGCTTGCGATCCGCCCGACGTTGCGGCCGAGATTCGCTGGAGCGCTGTCGCCCAGGCGACATCCTACACAGTGACCGCCGTTGGGCCGGTGACACTCAGCGTCACCGTCACGGCTGCCGAGGCGGTGCTGGGGTTCACCTCCAATGACCCCGCCGGCGAGTATTCGGTGACGGTCACCGCAAGAGGTGGGGACCAAACCCTTCCCAGCACGGCGTCCGCCGCATCCCCCCTGCTCCGGCTCGCCACTCCCGTTCTGTTGCAGGTCGAGCGCTCTCCCACGGCTTGCGGCGTTATATGGAACAGCGTCGCCGGTGCGGGAACCTATTTCCTGCTATTGACCACCCCGGACGGGAGGAGACTGGCCGAGACGGTCGTTGCAACCGATATCCACCGTCAGCAATACACCAAGTCGCTGTCGTCGGCGGCCGAGGGCGACGCCTGGACGGTCGCCCTGCAGGCCTTGCCCGTCGACGGGCCGGACCGGGTCGTCGGCAGCCCGTTGAGCGCTCCGGCAACCGCCTTGATCGCCCTGCCGGGAGGGCCGGTCAGGATGGTCCGGGACCGCAAGAAGGACGGCGATCCCGCCGCCTGCGGCCGGGCGGTGATCACCGCCTTCCCGGCTCTGCTTCCCTATGGCTTGGCCAAGGCGATGGATGTCTCGGCATACCGCAAGGACGATATCCGCACGGCAGTGCGGGCGGCGTTCCCGTCGATCACCTCCGAACAGTTGGACGAGATCATCCGCCGGCTCGATCCGCCCACCTACGACCCCTTCGACCTGGTCGAGAACTGCCGGGCACTTGGGATCGGCGGGGCCGATTGCGGCCGGCAGATGATCTTGCTGCATGCGGACTACGTCTTCGGCACTCTGATATGGGCGATGTCCATGGCGGGGTATGGTGAGGATGAGGCCAGGGAAGGGATGCGGGCGGCCTTCCCGACGGTCACCGGCGCCGACATGGCTCCGGCTTTCGCCCAGGCTTATCCCAAGGACCAGCCTCCTGGCCAGTGAGCCGAGCTTCGAGGCTGTCCCGACCGAATGCACGGTGACCGCCCCCGGATCGCGGAGGCCCCGGCCACCATCGTGCCGCCCGTGACGGGCCTGCCTTGCTATCTGCGCCCGCCATGCCGGCGCGGCGACACGGCGGTCCGCCCGGCCTTCGCCAGCAGCCGTTCGGCGGCCAGCGCGATGGACAGCACCTCCTCGTCGGCGAAGCGGCGGCCGACGATCTGCAGGCCGACCGGCAGCCCGTCCGCCGCCAGACCGACCGGCAGCGACAAGGCCGGGCACTGCGGCAGGAGGTTGAAGGGACAGGTCATGTCCAGCCCGCGGTAGCGTCCGCCGGGGGCGTCGGCCATGAAGGCGTCGTCGCCGGACCCGGCGGCTGGCGCCGTCACCGCACAGGCGGGGCAGAGCAGCGCATCGTAACGCTCGAACAGCCGGGCCATGTCGCGCCACATGGCGGTGCGCAGCAGTTCGACCCGCTTGACCGGGGTGGCCCCGAGCGCGAAGCCCTGCTCGATGAGCTCGACGATGGCCGGGTCCATGCGCTCCCGGTGCTCCTCCAGCCTGTCGCCGAAATAGGCGCTCATGAACACGCACCACAGGTCGAGCCAGCGGTCGTTGACCGCCCGCGTCCAGGGCAGCGAGACCTCCTCGACCACCGCACCGCCGGCGCGCAGCAGGGCCGCCGTCTCGCGGATCGCCGTCTCCACCCCCGGCTGGACCTCGTAATAGCCGAGATCGACCGACAGGGCGAAACGGCGGCCGGCCAGCCGCCCGTCGCGCGCCGCGGCGGCTGAGAAGGCGAGCGGCAGCGACTGGATGTCCTCGTCGCTCGGTCCGGATGCCGCCGCCATGAAGGCGACGGCATCCTCGACCGTCCGCGCCAGCGGCCCGAAATGGGAGATGTTGTCGAAGACGCTGGGCAGGATGGTCATCGGGATGCGGCCGAGGCTGGGCTTCAGCCCGACGGTGCCGCACAGCGCCGCCGGGATGCGCACCGAGCCGCCCATGTCGGTGCCCTCGGCGAAGGGGACCACGCCCGCCGCCACCGCCACCGCGGAGCCGCCCGACGAGCCGCCCGATGTGCGCGTCTCGTCCCAGGGGTTGCGCGTCACCCCCCAGCGCGGGCTGTAGGTGAAGCTGGAATGGGCGAATTCGGGGGTCGTGGTCTTGCCGATCAGGATGGCGCCCGCCTGCTCCAGACGGCGGATGCACAGCGCCGTCCGGTCCGGCAGCGCCTCCTCGGTCCAGGATCCCAGCGTCGTCAGGTCGCCGGCGGTCGGCGTCAGGTCCTTGGCGGCGAACGGCACGCCGTGCAGCGCCCCGGTCGCTTCCCCCCGTGCCGCCGCCGCGTCGGCCCGGCGCGCGGCGGCCAGCGCCTGCTCCTCGCGCAGCAGGACGAAGGGGTTGAGCGGGCCGGCGACGGCGCGGGCACGCTCCAGCGCCTCGGCCACCACCGTCTCGGCACGGATGCGTCCGGCCCGCATGCCCTCCGCCATGGCGTCGGCGGGCAGGTCGAGCGGGTGGCTGTCTTGCTGCATCGGAAGGATCATGGCGTACCCGTGCTGTCGATCGTTTGGTAGGGGTCGGGGTGAAGCGGTGACGGATCCGGCTGTGGGCTTGGACGGCCGGCGGGTGGCGTGCGACCATCCTCGCGGATGCCGGCGACCGAAGAAAGGCGACACCCGCGATGCACCCCCTGCCCTTCCCGGCCTGGAACCTCGCCGTCGCCCGCTCGGTCGAGGCCATCGGCACGCCGGGCTTTCCGGCAGCGCTGGAGGCCGCCCTGCAGGCGCTGGCGCCGTTCCAGATGATGAACGGCTTCCGCTACGCGCCGGACGGCCGGGCCTTCGACCTGCACAACGACCGGCTCAGCGCCGACCGCAGCATCATCGTCGACCAGTACCTGGCCGGGGCCTATGTGCTCGACCCCTTCTACGACGCCGCCCGCGCGGGGGACGGGCCGCCCTTCATCGCCATGCGCGACCTCGCGCCGGACGATTTCGAGCAGTCGGAATACCACCGGGTCCATTACGCGGCGACCCGCATCGTCGACGAGGCGGGGTTCCGGCTGCGGCTGCCCGCCGCCCATGGCGGGGACCATGTGGCGGTCCTGTCGCTGTCGCGCATCGGTGAGGCCCGCCCCTTCGCTCCGGCCGAACTGGCCCTGCTGGGAGAGGCCGCACCGCTGGTCTGCGCGCTCGCCGTCCGGCATTGGGGTCCGATCCCCGCCCCCGCCGGATCGGGCGCCGCGGAGCCCGGTGCCGCCCCGCGGCTGTTCGAGCATCCGCAACTGACCCGGCGGGAGCAGGAGATCGTCACCCTGATCCTGAAGGGCCATTCCAGCCAGTCGATCGCGGCGCTGCTGTCGCTGTCGCCGGACACGGTGAAGGTCCATCGCCGCCGCATCTACGCCAAGCTCCGGATTTCCAGCCAGGGCGAGCTGTTCCGCCTCTTCCTGACGGCGCCCGTCCCGCCGGCCCCGGCCGGGGCGTCATGAGGCATGCTCGACGAAGTCGATCTCCGGCGGCGCCTTGCGGAACAGGCCGGTGAGGTAGGCGAGGTACAGCACGCCCAAAGCCAGCCACGCCGCACCCAGCAGCTTGGCATGGCCGTCGAGGTTGGCCAGCAGGTAGAGGTCGCACAGCGCCGCCGCCGCCGGGATGACCAGGCCGACCAGCGCGCCGGCCGCACGGACCTGCGGCTCCCGCCGCACATACAGCGCGATGACCGACAGGTTGACCGCTGTGAAGGCCAGGAAGGCGCCGAAATTGATGAAGGAGGTGGAGGTCGTCACGTCCATCCACAGCGCCGCCAGCCCGACCAGCCCGACCAGCACCAGGTTGAACACCGGCGTCCGCCAGCGCGCATGCAGCCGGCCGAAAAGCGATGCCGGCAGCACGCCGTCGCGCCCCATGGCGAACAGCAGCCGGCCGACGCTGGCCTGCGCCGCCAGGCCGGAGGTGAACTGCGCCACCACCAGCGTGGCGAGGAAGACGGTGACGAACAGGTCGCCGCCGATGGTCTTGGCGATCTCGAAGGCGGCGGCGTCCACCGACTCGAACTGCGTGCCGGGATGGACGAGCTGGACGACGTAGGAAGCGCCGACGAAGATCGCCCCGCCGGCCAGCGCGACGATCAGGATGGCCCGCGGCATGGTGCGGCGGGGATCGCGCACCTCCTCGGTCATCGTCGAGATGGCATCGAAGCCGAGGAAGGAATAGGCGGCGATCGCCGCCCCGGCGACCGAGGCGCCGATGGGCACGTCGGCCCGGAAGAAGGGCGTCAGCGACGCCAGTCCGCCCGGCCCGCTCGCCGCCATGACGGCACGCGCCGCCAGCAGCAGGAAGGCGCCGAGCACGGCAAGCTGGACCACCATCAGCACCAGGTTGACCCGGCTGGCGAAATGGACGCCTGCCAGGTTGACCGCCGTGGTGAGCCCGATGAAGCCGAGGATCCAGGCCCAGGCCGGCAGGTCGGGGAAGGCCGAGGTCAGGTAGGCGGCGCCGATCAGCCAGATCACCATCGGCAGGAAGAAATAATCGAGCAGCACCGCCCAGCCGACCAGGAAGCCGACATGCGGGCTCAGCGACTTGCGGGCATAGGTGTAGGCCGAGCCCGCCACCGGATAGACCCGCGCCATCACCCCGTAGCTGATCGCCGTCAGCAGGATCGCCCCGGCGGCGAGCGCATAGGCCATCGCCGTCGTGCCCTCGCTGGCCGTCGCCAGCGCGCCGAAGGTGCCGAGCACGATCATCGGCGTCATATAGGCCAATCCGAAGAGCACCACGGACGACAGTCCGAGCGCCCGGTCGAGCGTCACGTCTTCCTTCATCGTCATCTCCGCAAAGCAATCCCGTTCCGGAGCCGTCTTCGGACTGATGGTCCGTGACGACACCATTTGTCCTGCGGAGGGTGAAGGCGGAGGAGGTGCACGAACAATACCCCCAGGGTGTTAAAGGGGGCCAGGGTGTTGGGGCCAGGGTGTTAAAGAGAGGGTGTGCGGCTACAGCCTCTTGGACGAAGGCCGCGCACCCCCACCTTGGAGGTCTGCCACCGCTCAGGAGGACCGACATGCGCAGCACCCCGACCCTGCCGGCCGCCACCCTCTTCACCACCCTCTCGGCCGCCTTCCTTGCCGGCCCCGCCTTGCCCGCCCTTGCCCAGTCCGACCGCGCCGGCAGCGGCGACCGGACGAGAACGGTCCAGACAAGGACGGTCCAGGCAAGGACGGTCAAGACCGACGCCGGACCGCTGGCGGTGACCACGGTCGCCGAGGGGCTGGAAAGACCCTGGGCGATCGACTTCCTGCCCGACGGCCGCGCCCTGGTGACGGAAAAGCCGGGGCGCCTGCGCATCCTCTCGCGCGACGGCACGCTGTCGCCGCCGCTGGCCGGCACGCCGCAGGTCTTCACCCAGGGCCAGGGCGGGCTGATGGACGTGGCCGTCGACCCGCAATTCGCGCAGAACCGCACCATCTACCTGGCCTTCGCCGAGCCGGGCAGCGGCGGCACCGCCGGCACCGCGCTGGCCCGTGCGGTCCTGGCGGACGACCGCCTGCGCGATCTCAAGGTCATCTTCCGCCAGGAGCCGAAGGTGTCGGGCGGCAACCATTTCGGCAACCGCATCGTCTTCTCGCGCGAGGGCCACCTGTTCCTGACGCTGGGCGAGCGCAACACCTTCGATCCGGCGCAGGACACCGGCAACACGCTCGGCACCGTGGTCCGGCTGAACCGCGACGGCTCCATCCCCAAGGACAACCCGTTCGTCAACGACCCCAAGGCCGCCGGCGCCATCTGGTCCTACGGCCACCGCAACATCGAGGCGGCGGCGATCGACCCGCGGACGGGCGCGCTCTGGGTCGCAGAGATGGGACCGCGCGGCGGCGACGAGCTGAACCGGCCGCAGGCCGGCAGGAACCACGGCTGGCCGCTGGTGAGCTGGGGCCAGCATTATGACGGCCGCGACATCCCCGACCCGCCGACCCGCAAGGAGTTCGCCGACGCGGTCCTGCATTGGACGCCGGTGATCTCGCCGTCCGGGATGCTCTTCTACACCGGCGGGCTCTTCCCCGCCTGGCAGGGCAGCGCGCTGATCGGCGCGCTCAGCGGTAAGGCGCTGGTGCGGGTCGCCATCGACGGCGACCGCGCGCGCGAGGCCGAGCGCGTCGCGCTGGGCGCCCGCATCCGCGACGTCGCGCAGGGTCCGGACGGCGCGCTCTACGTCGTCACCGATGCGTCCGACGGCGCCGTCTGGCGGCTGGCGCCGATGGGGCGGGAGGCGGAATGACGATCCGCGGCTTCCGGCCGGCCGACGCGGCGGCGTTGGCCATCGGGCCGCGGGACTACGGGCCGGTGCGGGTCGCGGCCTCGGCCTCGCCGGCGCCAACGGCGGAGCGGATGTGGGAGGCCCACACCGACGCCGCATCGCCAGGATCGCCGTCGACATCGTGCCGCGCCTTGCCATCCGCCGGGATCGCATGCCCCGCAAGCAGATCACGGCCGGGGGTCTGACCCTCGCTCCCGCCCTTCCCCTGGAGCGGGACATGCCGGCTCCGGCATGACGGGCCGATCGCCTCCGGAAACACGAGGCGAAACGACACGGCGGTGCATCTCATCGACCTGCCACATGAAGCCGTTCCACCGAAGATGCGCTTTCAACCCGGTATGAACGAACCCATGCCGCACATACCATCGCTTGGCCCGGGTGTTCCTGGTGCCGACCCATAGACGGCACGCGGCATGACGCTCTTCGATCGTTGCGATTGCTTGGCTCAACAAGGCCGATCCGACGCCTGCCGACCGTGCACCGGGGGCCACGAACATCAGATCGATCTCGAAGAGGCCGGGGCGAACGGGAAAGAAGGCGCAAACGCCGAGCGGCGACCTTGGCGCTCCGATCGTCAAAGCCCGATACCCGGGCCATTTCATCCGCTCGGCAAGCCACCTCTCGATGCCGCGCGCCTTGTCGCGCCTCATATGCCGCGCAGGCACCATCGGCGGGTAGGCATCGATCCAGCTTCGCTGCATCATGGCCGCGACACCGTAGCGGTCTCTGCGGCTGGCAAGCCTGATCGTCGTCATCACCGCTCCCTTGCTCGGCCCGGCCGCCTGTCCGCTCATGGCATGCCGGCAGGCAACCCGGGCAGGGGCCCGGGGGGCGGTCGTTGCAACGGCCACGGAGCGACCGCCCGACCCCTGGGGAAACCGGCGCGTCAAGCCCCATGATCCCTCCCCCATGATCCCTCGTCCGGGAGCCGGAAAGTCCCGCACGAGGGCAGGACTTCCGGCAAGTCCGGTTACCGTTCGATCTCGCGGTTCCAGCGCTGGTTCCAGTCCGGGCGCTTCTCGTTGATGACGTCCCAGTCGACGGTGACGGCGTTCTTCATGTAGCCCTGGAACTTGTCCATCTGGTCGGCCACGTCGGCCGGCGCCTTGACCTTGGTGTTGGACGGGATCTGCGCGCCGTACTGCAGGGCGGCGAGCTGCGCCTCGGGGCTCAGCAGATAGTGGGCCAGCGTCTGCGCCGCCTCGGCGTCGGGCGTGTTGGCGACGACGCATTCGCCGACCATCAGCACGACCGAACCCTCCTTGGGCTGGGCGTACTCGACCGGGATGCCCTTCTCCTTCAGGGCGCCGACGGCGGTCGGGGTCAGCGGGAAGACGGCGGCCTCGCCGGTCTGCACCATCTCGGCGATCTTGGCGGAGCTGGGGATGTATTCCAGCACGTTCGGGCCGATGCTCTTGCGCCAGGTGGTGAAGCCCGGCTCGACGTTGGCCTCGCTGCCGCCCTTGATGCGGTTGTACATCAGGAAGGCATGCAGGCCGAAGGAGCTGCTGGCGGCCGACTGCACCACGACCTTGCCCTTGTACTTGGCGTCGGCGAGATCCATCCAGCTCGTCGGGGCGGTCCAGCCCTGCTCGTCGAACATCTTCTTGTTATAGGCCAACCCGGTCATGCCCATGTTGACGCCGACCGCCAGATCCCCCTTCAGGCGCGCCGACGGATAGACGTCGTCCAGCACCGGCGCCGGCGCCATCTTCTGGCACAGGCCCATGCCGATCGCGCGGTACATCAGGCCGTCGTCCAGGAAGACGACATGCATCTGCGGGTTGTCCTTCTGCGCCTGCAGCTTGGCCAGGATATCCGACGAGGTGCCGGGGACGACCACCACCTTGATCCCGGTCTGCTTCTCGAAGGCGGGGAAGACGTGCTCGGTGTAGGTCTTCTCCATCGAGCCGCCGTTCATGCCGATATAGACCGTCTTGGTCTGGGCGGCGGCGGGACCCTGGAAGGCCAGCAGGGCGGCCAGCGAGGTGGCGGCGGCGAGACCGGTGAGCGACAGCGAACGCGACATGGGCATGGTCATCCTCCTGTGGGGGGCTGGGGTGGGATCAGGGGTTGTCTGGCGGGGCGGGCGGAAAGCGGTCGATGCGGAAGGCCTCCAGCGGCATGGCGGTCTCGCCGGCGGTGACCAGCTCGGCCAGCGTCTGGCCGACCGCCGGGCCGATCTGGAAGCCGGCGCCGGAGAAGCCGAAGGCGTGGTACAGGCCCGGCGTTGTCCGGCTCGGGCCGATCACCGGGTTGCGGTCGGGCGTGTAGCCCTCCACCCCGGTCCAGCAGCGGATGACGTGGGCGTGGCGCAGTTGCGGGAACAGCTCGGCGGCGTCTCGCATCAGCGTCAGCACCGCGTCGCGCTGCGGCCGTGCCCGGTCGGGGTCGAGGGCGAAGCCGCGCCCGCCGCCGACAACCATGTTGCCCCGCAGCACCTGCCGGCCGTAGACGCCGCCGCCCTCGACCCCGATGTTGACGTCGAGGAAGCGCGGCAGCGGCTCCGTCACCGCCATGTTCGGGTGCAGCGATTCCAGCGGCACCGCCTCGCCGAAGGCGTCCGCCACCCGCCTGGACCAGGCGCCGGCGGTGTTCAGCAGGACGCGCGCGCGCACCTCAAGCTCTCCCGCCGCCAACTCGCGCTTGGCCAGCAGGACGAAGCGGCCGCCGTCCTTCTCCACCCGCTCGATCGCCGTCTGCTCGCGCACCACCGCGCCGAGGGCGGCGGCGGCGCGGGCGAAGGCGGGGGAAACCAGCCGCGGGTTGGCGTGGCCGTCCTCCGGGCAGAGCGACCCGCCGACCGCCCGCTCGCCGAGCGCCGGCCAGCGGCGGCGGAACGCCTCGCCCTCGATGATCTCGAGGTCGAGGCCGAACCCCCGGCTGCGCTCGCGGTAGGCGACCAGCGAGGCGAGGTCGGCCTCGCTGCGCGCCAGCTTCAGGTGCCCGGAACGGACATACTCCGCATCGGTGCCGATCAGTTCGGGCAGTCTGCCCCAGATGGCATGGGCCCGCTGCGACAGCGCAAGCTGCTCCAGCGGCCGGCCCTGGCGGCGCACGCCGCCGAAATTGACTCCGCTGGCCTTGGCGCCGCACCAGTCGCGCTCCAGCAGGGTGACGCTCAGCCCGGCTTGGCGCAGGAACAGCGCCGCCGACCCGCCGACGATGCCGCCGCCGACGATGGCGACGTCGCAGTCGATCCGCTCGCGCATCACGCCACCTCCCGTCCGGACCGCGCGCCTGCCAGGGGCGAGGGGGTGGCCGCGACCGGCAGCGGCTTGATCGGCGGCTGGGCGCGCAGGCGCCCCACCCCGTCCGGCCCGGTGCCGAGCGCCTGCGCCAGCAGCTCGGCCGCGGTGGCGCCGCACATGCGGCCCTGGCAGCGCCCCATGCCGGTGCGGGTGAGCGCCTTGGCGCGGTTGATCTCGCGGGCCTGGCCGCTGCGGGCGACGCCGCGCAGCGCGCCGGCGGTCACGCCCTCGCAGCGGCAGATCATGGTGTCGTCGGCGACCGTTGCGGCCCAGTCGGCCGGGAAGGGGAATGCGGCGTTCAAGGAACGGCGGAAGGTTGCGATGCCGCCGAGCCGGCGGTCCAGCTCGCGCACCCGTGCGGCGTCGACCGGCCGGCCGAGATCCTCCAGCAGGGCGAAGGCCGCCCGCTCGCCGGCCAGCTCGGCGGCATCGGCCCCGGCGATGCCGCCGCCGTCGCCCGCCAGATAGACCCCGGCGACGCTGCTGCGGCCGGCACCGTCGCGCTCCGGCAGCCAGGCGCGGTCGGCGGCGTCGAAGCGGAAGCGGCAACCGGCGAGGTCGGCGAGCTGCGTTTCCGAGCGCAGGCCGAGCCCGAAGGCCACGGCGTCGCAGGACACGCGGTGCTCCCGCCCGTCGGCGTAGCGCCAGGCCAGCGCCTCGACCCGCTCGGTTCCCTCCGCGCGCAGCGGCCGCACGCCGTTGTGGACCGGCACCCCGTGGGCGCGCAGCCAACCGACGAAGAGCAGCCCCTTGGCCAGGGTCGAGGGATCGCGCAGCATGCCGGCCATGGCGCGGGCCTGGACGGCGAAGGGGGTGGTGTCGAACACGCCGGCCACCTCGACCCCGGCCTTCAGGTACTGGTAGGCCACCAGATAGAGCAGCGGCCCGGTGCCGAGGAAGGCGACCCGGCGGCCGACGGCGCAGCCCTGGAACTTCAGCGCCACCTGCGAGCCGCCCAGCGTGAAGACCCCCGGCAGCGTCCAGCCCGGGAAGGGCAGCACCCGGTCGGTGGCGCCGGTGGCCAGGATCAGCCGACTGAAGGGCTGCACCAGGCTTTCGCCGTCGCACAGCAGGTCCAGCGCGCCTGCCTCGCAATTCCAGGCCAGCGTGCGCGGACGGTAGTCGACGCGGTCGCGGATCGCCGCCATGGCACGGTGCACCGCATCGGCCTTCCCCGCCTCGAAGCCGTAGAGCGCCGACTTCGGCCGGGTGAAGCCGCCGCCGGGTCCGCCCGCTTCCGGCGGCTGGCGGTAGATCTGCCCGCCCCAGCGCGCCGCCTCGTCGACCACCACCGGACGCAGGCCGGCGGCGACGAGGCGCTCGGCGGCGCGGATGCCGGCCGGTCCGGCACCGACGATCACCGGCGGGAGTTCGGCGGTCGGGAGTTTGGCGGTCGGGAGTTCGGCCGTCACGACGACCCCTCCCCGCTCAATCCGCCGCCCCATTCGCCCTCACTGAGCAGCCGCATGCCGTCGGCGATGAAGCTGCCGCAGGCGCGCAGGCGCTCGCCCTCCTCGGTGCGCACCCAGCAGTCCTGGCAGGCGCCCATCAGGCAGAAGCCGGCCCGCGGGCTGCCGGCGAACTCCGACCGACGCAGCCGCTCGCCGTTGGTCAGCATGGCGGTCAGGACGGTGTCGCCCTCCAGCGCCTCGGCCGGGCGGCCGTCGAGGGTGAAATGGACCACGCGCCGGCCCTGTTCGGCCACACGCTGCAGCAAAGCCATGATGGTGGGTCTCCGGAGAGGGGATGGCCGGCGGCGGACTCAGTGCTGGCCGACCAGGATGCGGTCCAGGCCGTAGACGCGGTCGAGCAGCAGCACCGCGACCGCGGTGATGCCGATGATCAGTGCCGACACCGCGGCCATCATCGGGTCGATGGATTCGGTGGCGTACATGTACATCCGCACCGGCAGCGTCACGGTCGACGGCGAGGTGATGAAGATGGACATGGTCAGCTCGTCGAAGCTGTTGATGAAGGCGATCAACCAGCCGCCGGTGACGCCGGGCAGGATCATCGGCAGGGTGACGCGGCGGAACACCGTCGCCTCGCTGGCCCCCAGCGAGAAGGCCGCCTGCTCCACGCTGCGGTCGAAGCCGGAGATCGCGGCGATCAGCAGCCGCATCACGTAGGGCGTGACGATCACCATGTGCGCCGCCACCAGCCAGGCGAAGCTGCCGGTGGCGCCGAGCACGGCGAACAGCCGCAGCATCGCCACGCCCAGCACCAGGTGCGGGATGATCAGCGGCGACAGGAACAGGGCGTTGAGGAAGCCCTTGCCGGGAAAGTCCCAGCGCGTGACGGCGAGCGCCGCCGGCACCGCCAGCCCGACCGCCAGTGTCGCCGACAGCAGGGCCAGCCACAGGCTGTTCCAGAAGGACTGCATGAAGTCCGGATGGCGGAACACCGCCTCGAACCAGCGCAGCGAGAATCCCGATGTCGGCAGCGACAGCGTGTTCTCCGGCGTGAAGGCGACGAGGCAGACGATCACCAGCGGCGCCAGCATGAAGATGACGACCAGGGTGTGGAAGATCAGGGCGATGGGTCCGTTGCGGGTCATGGCGTCGTCACCCCAGCCGGCGTCGGTAGTGGCCTTCCACCAGCCGGTGGTAGGTCAGCATGATGATCAGGTTGGCGGCCAGCAGCAGCACGGCGACCGCAGCACCCATCGGCCAGTTCAGGTCGCTGAGATACTGGTCGTAGACCACGGTGGCGACCATCTTCAGCCGCCGCCCGCCGAGCAGGCCGGGGATGGCGAAGGCGCTGGCGCTGAGGCCGAAGACGATCAGGCTTCCCGACAGGATGCCGGGCAGGATCTGCGGCGCCACCACCCGGACGATCGCCGTGGCGCGCGAGGCGCCGAAGGACAGCGCCGCCTGCTCCACCGCCGGATCCAGCTTCTGCAGCGAGGTCCAGACCGGGATGACCATGAAGGGCAGCATGACGTGGACCAGCGCCACGATCACCGTGCCCTCGGTGTAGAGCAGCCGGGTCCGCCCGAAGCCCAGCGCCATCATCGCCCCGTTCACCGGCCCTTCCGGCCCCAGCAGCATGCTCCAGCCGAAGGCGCGCACCACGACGGACACCAGCAGCGGCGCCAGCACCACCAGCAGGAACACCGAGCGCCAGGGATTGCTCATGCGGCTGAGGATGTAGGCCTCCGGCACGCCGACCACCACGCAGATGGCGGTGGCCAGCGCCGACACCCGGAAGGTGCGCAGGAAGATCTCCAGGTAATAGCCGTCGGTCAGCACCGACAGGTAATGCTCCAGCGTGAAGCCGCCGGTGCGGCCGGTGGCGTAGTCGAACTGGTTGAAGGACAGGAGCGCCGTCAGCAGCAGCGGCGTCAGCACCAGGGCGGCGAACAGCAGGGCGGCCGGCGCCGACAGGATCAGCGGAGCGGACCGGACGCGGCGCTCCGGCGCCTCGTCGTCCGGCAGGGCCTGGGAGGCGGAGGCGCTCATACCGCCATCTCCAGCGCCGGGTCCGGCGCTTCCGCCAGGGCGCCGCGATGCACGCGCACCACCGAGGCCGTCCAGTCGAGCCCGACCGGCGCGCCGGCCTCCACCGGCGGCGTCCCGTCGTTGGGCGTCACCACCATCACGGTGCCGAGCGGCCCATCGACATGGTAGAGCCACTGGCTGCCCAGGAAGAAGCGGTCGGCGACGCGGCCCGCCAGCAGGCCATCCGCCGGCGCGGTCAGGCGCAGCTTCTCCGGGCGGATGCACAGCGTCACGGTCTCGCCCGCCGACAGGCCGGGGGCCGCCACATCGACCGCGATGCCGGCCAGCGACACCGTGGCGCCGCCGTCCCGCGCCGCGGCGACGCGGCCCGGCAGCAGGTTGGTCTTGCCGACGAAGCGCGAGATGAACTCGGTCTCCGGATGCTCGTAGATGCGGTAGGGCTGGTCGATCTGGGTGATCCGCCCCGCCTCCATCACCACGACGCGGTCGCTGATCGAGAAGGCTTCCGCCTGGTCGTGGGTGACCATGACGGTGGTGGTGCCGACCTTGCGCTGGATCTCGCGCAGCTCGAACTGCATCGCCTCGCGCAGCTTGGCGTCCAGGTTCGACAGCGGCTCGTCCAGCAGCAGCACCGGCGGCCGGATCACCAGCGCGCGGGCCAGCGCCACGCGCTGCCGCTGCCCGCCCGACAGCTCGCGCGGGTAGCGCTTGGCGTAGGGCGACAGGTGGACCAGCGCCAGCGCCTCCTCCACCCGTGGTCGGCGTTCCGCCCTGGCCACCCGCTGCATCTCCAGCCCGAAGCTGACGTTGTCGAACACCGTCATGTGCGGGAACAGGGCGTAGCTCTGGAAGACGATGCCCAGGCCGCGGCTGTTGGCCTTGGCCCGCGTGATGTCGCGCCCGTCCAGCCGGATGGTGCCGGCCGACGGCTCGACGAAGCCGGCGATCATCTGCAGGGTCGTGGTCTTGCCGCAGCCCGACGGCCCCAGCAGCGACACGAACTCTCCCTTGGCCACCGACAGCGACACGTCGCCGACCGCGGTCAGCGGGCCGTAGCGCTTGGTGATGTTCTTCAATTCGAGGAATGACACGGGGGGAATTCTCCCTCTTGCGACGACCGGTCCTGCCGGTACGGCCTCACCTGTATGGCCAGGATGCTCCCGCCGCAACGGGTCGGCCGTCAACGCGGTTTTCCGCTGACAGAAAAGATTTTGCAAAAGCTTCCGATATACGGAATAGATGGCGCCGATTTGCCGCATTGATTTCAGATGGAGACGGGATATGGCTGGCGATGATGCGGGTGCGAAATCCAGTTTGCAGCGCGGCCTCGCCATCCTGCGCCTGCTCGCCTCGACCAACGACGGCGGCGCCCGGCTGACCGACATCGCCCGCGCGCTGGAGCTGACGCCGCCGACCGTCCACCGGCTGCTGAAGACCCTGGTGGAGGAAGGCATGGTGGAGCCGGACAGGACGACCAAGCGCTACCGGCTCGGGATCGACCTGTTCGCGCTCGCCGCCCAGGCCGGCAACCCCGCCAACCTGCGCGACATCTGCCGGCCGATCCTGCTGCGGCTGTCAGCGACGCTGCGCGACAGCATCTTCCTGCTGGTGCGCAGCGGATTCGACGCGGTGTGCCTGGACCGCAGCGAGGGGCCATTCCCGATCCGCTCCTTCACCGGCGACGTCGGCGGCCGGGTGACGCTGGGCGTCGGCCAGGGCAGCCTCGCCATTCTCGCCTTCCTCCACCAGGAGGAGCGGGAGGAGGTGATCCGCTTCAACCTGCCGCGCATGCAGGGGGTGGGCATCATCGACGAGGTCTACCTGCGCACCGAGATCGCGCGGGTGCGCGACCTCGGCTACGCCAGCCGCTCGACCGGCCTGCTGCCGGGCATGTCGGGCGTGGCGGTGCCGGTGCTCGACCGCGACGGCCATGCCGTGGCGGCGCTCAGCGTCGGCACCATCAGCGAGCGGCTGAACGAGGAACGGCTGCCGGTGGTGGTCGACATCCTGAAGCGGGAGGCGGCATCGGTCAGCCGCCAACTGAACCCCTTCGACCCGGTGCTGCGCCGCCCGGCGGCGGTGCTGGGCGGCGGCTCGGCCTGAGTCCTGCCCAAAGCTGGCGCCCGCTACCGGCGCCCGTCATCGCCGCCGGCCACTCCTCACCACCGCGCCTCGTCGGCGCCGAGCGGACCGGCGGGACGGTCCCAGTGCATCGGGGCGCCCGCGACGACCAGGGGCGGTCTCAGGCGCAGGGCCGGTCCCCATCCCGTGTCCTCTACGGCCCCGGCGAAGTCGCGGTCGTCGGCGCCCGCGACGGCCGGGCCGTCCGGCGGCGCCGGCAAGCCGGCCAGCAGCGCGCCGATACGGGCCAGCGACGTGCGCCAGCGCGAGCCGCGCCCGCCGGCCAGCCTGTGGGTCAGGCCCCGGACCGCCGCGGTGGCCAGCAGGTAACCGGTCGCGTGGTCGAGCGCCTGGACCGGCAAGGGCTTGGGTCGGTCGGTGCCATAGCGGCGCATCCCTTCGGCGGCGATGCCGCCGCTCATCTGGACGAGGCTGTCGAAGCCGCGGCGGCCCGCCCATGGACCGGTCCAGCCATAGGCGTCGAGCGATACGTCGACCAGGCCGGGACGGATCCGCTGACGGGCCGCGGCGTCGAACCCCAGCCGGGCCAGCGCGTCGGCGCGGTATCCATGCACCAGCAGGTCGGCCTGCGACAGCAGTTCCATGAACCGCGCCCGCCCCACCGCATCGCGCAGGTCGAGACGGGCACGGCGCTTGCCGACCGTCACGTCCGGCAGCACGGCGGGCTCGTCCCACCAGGGCGGATCGATGCGCAGCACGTCGGCGCCGAATCCGGCAAGGAACCGCGTGGCGGCCGGCCCGGCGAGGACGCGGGTCAGGTCGAGGACCTTGACGCCGGCCAGCGGCCGCTCGGGCAAGGCCGGCGGACGGCACTCGCCCGCCGCCTGCTCCTCGACCCACAGCAGCGGCTCCCCGGCGACCGCCCGCCCCTGCGGATGAGCCTGCCAGGAGGCGGAAGCACGCATCGCCGCCGCGCAACCGCCCCGCTCCACGATGGCGGCCTCCAGCGCGTCGGCCTTCCAATGCCCGACGGCCATGGCCACGGCATCGCGCTCGGGCCGGGTGCCGAGGACCGCGAGCGCCGCGTCACGGTGATGCAGGGCATTGGTGTGAAGCCGGATCCAGCCATCCTTGGCCTGATAGTCGCCGGCAACCGGATCCCAGGCCGGCGGCAATGCCCAGCCCAGCGGCTTCAGCGACGTGCCGAACCACAGTGACGCCAGGCGGCGGTCGACCGTGACCGCCGGGCTGCCGCCGAAAACGGCGCTACGGAATTCGGCGACCGCCAGACCGGCCGCGGCGATCGATGCCGCGGCAAGGTCGCTGACCGCGAAGACGGAGGGAAGCTGCCCGTCCCCGCGGAAATCGACATTGGCGGGAAGCCGCTCGTCGCCACCGGCAGCCTGCCAGAATGCGGCAAGGGCCATGCGTTGCGGGGAACCGGGTTCCTCGGTCATCGGCGCCATCGGACGCTCCATCGGATTGGCCGTACTGGACCGGCCGCACTGGATTTGTTGCCTGCCGAGCCGCCGAGCTTTGGCAGCGTGGCGGCTTCACTTCACCGCGGGCGGCGGTATATCGTCAATCTTGATTATTCCAATCAACATGAGGTCCGGGCTTTGGCCGCATACCTGTCGGCGGAGGGCGCGGCGAACCGGTTGGGTGTGTCGCGCCAGACCCTCTATGCCTATGTCAGCCGCGGGCTGCTGCAGGCCCATCCCGCCGAGGACCCGCGGCAGAGCCGCTATCTGGTGGAGGAGGTCGAGCGGCTGGGGGCGGAGCGCCGGCGCGGGCGCCGGCCGAAGGAGGTCGCCAAATCCACCCTGGACTGGGGAACGCCGGTGCTGGAATCGGCGATCACCCTGATCCATCGCGGACGGCTCCATTACCGCGGCCGGGACGCGGCACGCCTTGCCGAAACGGCGACGCTGGAGGAAACGGCGGCACTGTTGTGGAACTGTGCGGTGGAAGCCGCCTTCCCGCCGGAACCACCGCCCGTCCTTCCCGGCTATGACGCCCTATTGCCCCATTGCGCCGCCACGCCGCCGGCGGAGGCGCTGCCCACCCTGCTGGCGGCCGCAACCGCCGACGAGGCGACGGCCTCGTGGCGACGGGCCGACCGGCGGTTCCTGGGCGGATGCGGCAACCTGGTGCGGCTGCTGTTCGCCGCCGCCCGGCGCGGCCGGCCGAGCGCCGCGCCGCTTCATGCGCAATTGGCGGAAGCGTGGGGGCTGGACCAGGGCGGGGCGGAGCTCGTCCGTATGGCGCTGGTGTTGTGCGCGGATCACGAACTGAACGCCTCCGGCTTCACCGCCCGCTGCGTCGCCTCCACCGGAGCCAGCCTGCGGGCGGCGGTGATCGGCGGCCTCTGCGCCCTGTCCGGCAGCCGGCATGGCGCGACCACCACGCGGATCGAGCATTTCTGGAACGCGCTGTCGGCGGGCGGTACCGTCGCCACGCAACTGGAACGGCGACTGGCGGCGGGCGAGGCGGTTCCGGGGCTGGGCCACCCGCTCTATCCCGACGGCGACATCCGCGCCCGGGCGCTGCTGTCACGGATCCTGCCGCACCGTCCGGAGATGGCCGAGCTGCTGCACGCGGCCGAGGACCTGACCGGACGCGCGCCAACCATCGACCTCGCCCTCGTGGCCCTGCGGCGGCATCTCGGGCTGCCGGAGGGAGCGGCCTTCACGCTGTTCGCGCTCGGCCGCACGGCCGGCTGGATCGCCCACGCCCTGGAACAGCGGGAAACCGGGCAATTGATCCGCCCCCGTGCCGTCTATACCGGGCCGGAGCCGGAATGATGCCAAGCGGTCGGCCACGGATAGCTCCACGGGACGGACGGAAGCCGGGCAAAACGGAAGCCGGAAAAAAGAGAACCCACCTCGGGGGAGCGTGAGGCGGGCTCAGTCGACATACGATCAATCGAGAGATGATTGGATACGAGATTGTTTAGAAACGCAACGATCATCCATCCCCGGCCAGGGCAATCGCATATGGCCCCTCTCCCGCCCCGGGAGAGGGAAGGGGCCCATGCGGAGCATGGGAAGGGTGAGGGGTGATGCAAGAAACCCTGCGGTTCCGGGGTCTTGAACCACCCCTCACCCACCCCACTTCGTGGGTCCCCTCCCTCTCCCGGGGCGGGAGAGGGCGATTATTGCCATATGCGATTGCCGTGATCCCCGGCAGGCAGGCCGCGCCAGCCATAGAAGCAGACCGGCGTCCCCATGCCGGGATGCACACCCTCGCCGATGCAGTCCAGGCCATGACGCTCGTAGAACCGCCGCCCGCGCCGGTTCGCCTGAGGGGTCCGGAGCGAAAACCCGCCGGGCAACGCGCTTTTTGCCAAGCCCAGCAAGACCCGCCCGACGCCGCGGCCCTGATCGGCCGGGTGGACGAACAGTTGGTCGAGCTTGGCGTCCGCGGGCTTGAGGGCAAGCATCCCCACGATCCTGCCGCCGGACAGCGCGACATACAGGAGCCATCCGGCGGCGAGTTCCCGGTCGATCCGGACGCGAAGCTCCTCACGCGACGGCAGCATCGCCGACGCGCCCTCCATCCGGCTTGCGCTTTCGAACCAGACCGTAGCGACCTCGTCGAGGTCGTCGGCCTGCGCCGGCCGTAGCTGCGGGTCCTGGCATCCGTCCATGGCTAACACTCCGGCGGGAATGATGCGTGCAACGGCATCCGCATGGGAACCGCAAAGGCAGCCTTATACGCCACCTCTTGCGGTGGCGCGGCATCCCCCGACCTGGCGTCGGTTCCAGGAGACCGGATGCCTGGACTCGCCATCGACGGCGAGCCGCCGCAGGCGGGAAGAAGTTTCCGGCCGGCCCCGGCAGAAGATGCCGGCCCTGCGGGCACCGCGGAATTTTCGGCCGGATACCGCCGGCGGAAAGGCGCCTTATCCCCATCCAGCACGGCACACGGGTTGCAAAGGAGGCAAGGCAACCAACCCGGTGGTGGAGGGCGTCATGGTCGGCATCAAGGGATTTGGCGGAGCATTGCCGTTGCTGTCGGCGCTGACGCCGGTCAAAGGCATTCCCGCACCTCCCAATCCCGACATGCTCGAAAAGGTGGCGGTCGCCACGAAGCGGATGAATGCCGCCCCCGACTCTGCCGCGACGGCGGAGTTCCTCGCCGTCCAGGCTCACAGCGTCATACGCAAGGACGGCCGGATCGCCGCCATCCAATGGCGTGACGGGACCACGGAGATTCGAAGCCCAGGTGGCCAGGGTTGGGATAAGGAGCGGCTGATCCGGCAGGGGCTTGCGACCGGACTGTCGAAGGATGAGCTGAACGACCTCTATGTGCGCGACCTCGCCAGAACCCTGGGTGCGGGCGTGGCGGTCGACCGTTACGGCGGACGCGCCGACGCGCCGACCAGGGGGGAACTGGTGAACTCGGCCGCCGCCGGGCCGGCGCGGGGACAGCGCCTGTCCGTGACGGCATGAGGGAGGCCTTCAGGCCGCCGCATGCTCCATCAGGTCCCGGATGAAGTCGGCCACGATGCGTGACGGCCGGCGGTCCGGCGGCAGCAGAAGCAGCGTGTGGGACCGGATCGCGGGCTCGAAGCCACGGGTGACCACGCCGCGCCCCAGATAGGGCTCCGCGGTCAGCGGATTGACCAGGCCACAGCCGATCCCCGCCTGCACCATGGCGCAGACCGTGGTCGAATAGGGCGTTTCCAGGACGATCTTCGGCTTCACCCCCTGCTCGGCCAGCACGACGTCCAGGCGGCGGCGCGCGGTGTCCTCCGGCGCCAGCGCGACGAAGGGAAGGCCGTCGAGGTCGGTCGGGCACAGGCTCTCGCGCTCCGCCAGCGGATGATCGGCGGGAACGGCGATGACGAGCCGCTGGCGCATGAACGCCGTGGCGTCCACGCCCGTCACGTCGATCTCGTCCGCTGCCAGCCCGATGTCGAACTGGCTCGACGCCACCAGGTCCTTCACCTCCGACGAAAGGCGCGTCTGGACGGTGATCGACACGTCCGGGTGCCCGCGCTGGAAGGCACGCAACGCCTTCGGCAGGATGGTGGTGCTGAGCGCCGACAGGCAGGCCACCCGGATCTCCCCCGAGCCGAAATCTCGGATGCGGGCGGCGGCGGCACGCAGGCGGGTCAGGCCGGCAAAGGACGCCGACACCTCCTGGAAGAACAGCCGGCCCTCCGCCGTCGCGACCATCCGGCCCTTGGCCCGGTGGAACAGCGCGAAACCGATCTCGCGCTCCAGCTCCTGGACCGCCTTGCTGACGGCAGGCTGCGAGATGCGCAGCACTTCCGCCGCACGCGAGGCGGTGCCGTTGGTCATGACCGCGTGAAACACCTCCACCTGACGCAGATTCATGTCGCCCCACATTATAACCTGGGAGAATAAACTAGCCGAAAATCGATATTGGACGAAATAGGGTCAGCGGCATCAAATCGCGGGGGCCGGTTGTGACGATGCTCCCTGCGGGAGCTGGTCAAAGAATGCTCCCTGCAGGAGCGAGCCAAAGGATGCTCCCTGCGGGAGCCAACCAAAGGATCCCCCTATGAAGGACCTGACCAGATGCGTGGTGAACCCGCCGGTTCCCGCCGAGGGGTTCGACAGCTTGGCCGTTCCCGTCCACCGCGGCTCCACGATCCGGTTCGCCACGTCCAGGGAATACCAGTCACGGGGTGAGCGCGGGCACGCGGGCTACAGCTACGGCCTCTACGGCACCCCAACCACCCGGACGCTGGAAGCCAAGCTGACGGCACTCGAACATGGAGCCTGGACCGTCCTGCTGCCGTCCGGGCAGGCCGCCAACAGCTTCGCCATGCTGCCCTTCCTGTCCGCCGGCGACCGGGTCCTGATCGCCGACAGCGCCTATCCGCCTGTACGCGACTTTGCCGACCGGGATCTGGCGAGGCTCGGCATCGAGGCCGGCTATTACGATCCGACGGATGTCGCCGACCTGGAACGGCGGATCGATGGGCGCACCAGGCTGGTGTGGTGCGAATCCCCCGGCTCGACCACCATGGAGGTGCAGGACCTGCCGGCGATTGCGGCGGTGGCCCGCCGCCACGGCGCGCTGGTCGGCTGCGACAACAGTTGGGCCACGCCGCTGAACTTCAAGCCGCTGGACCATGGCGCCGACCTGGTGACCGAGGCGCTGACCAAGTATGTCGGTGGCCACTCCGACCTGCTGATGGGGTCGCTCACCGTCCGGGACGAAGCGCTGATCCCGCCGATCCGCGGCTGCCTCGGCCGCTACGGGATCGGCGTGTCGCCGGACGATGCGTCGCTGGTTCTGCGCGGCCTGGAGACGCTCGGCGTGCGCATGCGCCACGCCGCCGAAGGGGCGGCGGCGCTGGCCTGGCGCCTGTCCGCCCACCCGATGGTACGGCAGGTCCTTTACCCGCCCCTCGCCCACTCGCCGGGGCATGACCTGTGGAAGCGGGATTTCGCCGGCGCCAGCGGCGTCTTCGGCGTGGTGTTCACGGACGCCGCGGCACCGCATGTCCTGCCGGCCCTCGACGTGCTGCGGACCTTCGCCATCGGCGCCTCCTGGGGAGGCACGCGCAGCCTGATGGCGCCGATGCCGATCAAGCGCCACCGCACGGCCCGCCCGTGGGGCGGCGCCGACCTGGTCCTGCGGATCAGCGTCGGGCTGGAGGACCCGTCCGACCTGCTGGACGACGTGGCCGCCCTGCTCGACGAGGTGAGCGCACGGACCGGGCGGGCAGCGGCAGACGCATGAGCGGCACGCCGCACGGGAAGGGCCGGACCCGGCGTCAGCCGTTCAGCGGCATGCTGATCGGCATGCTGAAGGTGAAGCACGTCTCGTCGGCGTCGGAGTGTACCTCGATCCTGCCGTCATGGGCCTGGGCGATCTGCGACGCGATGTAGAGCCCGAGGCCCAGCCCCTTGCTGCCGGCAATGCCCCCGCCCCGCTTGAACGGCTGGAAGAGCTTGTCGATCTGCTCGGGCGGGATGGGCCGGCCGCCGTTGACGACGCGGATTGTCAGCCCGCCTGCGGCGAGGACTCCGGCGATCCGGACCGGCATCCTGTCGGAACCATGGATGATGGCGTTCGACAGCAGGTTGGACGCCATCTGGGCGAGACGGAGATGGTCGGCCGCCACGGTCGCCGGCAGGTCGAAGGCCGCCGAGATCTCCCGTCCCGGATGCGCCATCCGCATTTCGTCGACCACATGCTGAAGCGTCGCCCCGAGGTCATCCGCCGTCACGGCAAGCGTGATCCCGCCGCCCATCCGAGCCCGCGCCAGATCCATGACGTTTTCGACAAGGCCGGTCATCCGCGAGATGCTGGACTTCATCAGCTTCAGCACCAGCGGGCTTCGTTTCGTCCAACCCTCCTTCAGCAGGCGGTCCGTCCCGGCGTCCAGCGCGGCGATCGGGTTGCGGAGGTCGTGTCCCAGCACCGCGATGAACTGTTCACGCAGTTCGGCGAGCTCGCGCTCCCGTTCCAGCAAGGCGTTCGTCGACCGGAGGCTAGCCTCGGCGTCCAGGTGATGGGCGATGAGTTCGGCGAACAGCTTGAAGGCGCCCAGCACTTCCGGGTTGTTGACCTTTGCCGGGTTCGGATCGATGGCGCAGAGCGTGCCCCAGAACTGGCCACCCGCCAGGATGATCGGTTCGGAGATATAGCTCCTCAACCCGTAGATCCGAGGGGTGTGGTGGTCGCAATACTGCGCGTCCTCGGCGGCGTCGTCGAAGACGACGGTCTGGCGATGGCTCCTGATCTCGTTGCACAGCGTGCTCTCGATCGGCAGTTCGTCACCCGGCTTCAGACCGAAGCCCAACGGATCGAGGACCTGGCAGGCCACCCAGCGTGAGTGCGTCACGCGGGCGACGGCCGCGAACCCCATGCCCGTCATCCGCAGCACGACGTCGAGGATGGTCGGCACCGCCGCGATGCCGGCCAGCTTTTCGATGGTTTCGGCGAAGTCCTCGGCGGCAGCCCCATCCTCCGGCGGCCGGGAATGCGCCTGCCGGACCTTCAGCTCGGCGATGAGGTCGGCATTCTCCAGCGCGGCTGCCGCGGCCTCCGCAAGCGCCTCCAGCGTCTCCACCTCCCACAGGTCGGGAGCGTAGGGCTGCGACCAATAGGCCCCGATCGCCGCGACGGGGGCGTCGACGCGCACCGGCGCCATCGCGAGCGAGCGCACGAAGGTGCCGCCGTAAAGCTCCTGCGGGATGCGCTCGTCCTGCGCGATGTCGGGAACGACTGCGGTCTTCCGGTTGATCATCGACCAGCCGCTGATGCAGGTCGAGGCCGGAAACTTCTGCCCCTTCCAGAGCGGGCCGATCGCGTCCTCCTCCACATAGTGGCAGAGGCTGCCTTCCTTCAGGATGATGGAGATGCCCTGGCACCCGATCAGGGACCGCGCGCTCGTCCGGATGGTCTCGACGACCTCGTCCCTGGTCCGGGCGCGCGATATCCGCGCCAGCGCCTTCGTGAGGGAGGCGAGCGGCGTAAAGGGTCTGGAACGTTGATCCATGGACCTCCGTCCTTTCCGGCGACGGCCATTAAGCAAGCCCACAATTTTGCATGAATCCCGCGCCAAGGATAGGAACATCGCGAGAAGATCCGGGGACGGCCTAGCCGGAACGGCAGCGTCGGGTGGTTCCCCCTGCCGCTCAACGGCCACGCGCGCCGGGCCCGGCGTCTTCCGCCGACCGGCCGGGCGGAGTAGGCCGAGGCCGATCGCGATGCGTCGCGCATGGTGGCATGGACACGCCGTCCGCCGGCAAGCACCCCTATGATCGCCGCGGCAGGAGGGTATGGCAGGAGCGCCGCCGGGTCACGCAGTCTCGGGTTCCGCCATGCGCCCGGCGGCGGCGTCGTAACGGCGGCGGATGTCGTCGACGATGGTATCGGCCATGGCCAGCAGTTCCTGCCTGCCGACGCCGTCGCGGGTCTGTATCGCGATTCCCTGCATCACGGTCAGAAGATAGCGGGCAAGCGCGCGGCTGGACGCGGCATCGAGCCACCGGGAGAAGACGTCCGCCGCCGCCTCGACCATGGCTTGCCGCCGCGCCGCCAGATCGCGGGCGATGATTGCGTGGTCGGGGCCGCATTGCACCATGCCGAGGGAGATCATGCAGCCTCCCTCACCCTGCGGATCGGTCGCGAACTCGATGGCGCGGCGCAGCAGGGCAGCCGCGGTGGCGCTCGGCGTCTCCAGCGGAACGAGGGTGTTGAGAGCGCGCGGGAGTTCGCCATAGCGGTCCAGCGCCTCGCGGTACAGTTCGGCCTTGCTGCCGAAGGCCGCATAGAGGCTCGGCGGCGCGATGCCGATCGCCGTGGTGAGATCGCTGATCGACACGCCCTCATAGCCGTGCCGCCAGAACAGGCGCATCGCGGTCGCCACCGCCTCGTCCCGGTCGAAGGTCCGGGGGCCGCTTCGCCGTGTTCGTCGCGCCTTGTCCATAGCGATCACTAAAAACTCGTTGACACGGAAAGGCAAGAGCATATCGTTTAGCGATCGCTACACACAAGGAACGGACATGTCGCTTCCCGCAGCAGCCACCCATTTCACCGTCAGGACCGCCGACGGACTGACCCTGGCCGCGTCGCGCCACGGCGCGGCGGAAGGCCCTGGGATCATCCTCATCCATGGGCTCGGCCAGAGCCGGCTGAGCTGGATGCGGCAGACGGCGGGCACGCTCGCGGAGACCTGCCGGATCGTCAGCTACGACCTGAGGGGGCACGGCGACTCCTCCAAGCCCGCGGACGTCGCCGCCTATGCGGATCCCGCCCTGTGGGCGGACGACCTTCATGCCGTCATCGAGGCGTCGGGCTTCGCCCGCCCGATCCTGGTCGGCTGGTCGCTCGGCGGCCTGATCGCCGGCTTCTATCTCAGGAAATACGGCCAGGATCGCGTCGGCGGCGTCAACCTCGTCGGCGCCGTCACGAAACTGGCGCCGGACCTCCTCGGACAGGCGGCGCTCGCGCATGTCGACCTGCTGGGCTCGGCGGATCTCGGGGTGCGGAGCGCGGCCTACGCCACCTTCCTCGCCGCCTGTTTCGCAACCCCGCCCGACGACGCCGACTTCCGCCGGATGCTGGTGTTCAACGGCATGGTGCCGCGCGAGGTGCAGCTCGCCGTTCCCAAGCTCGACAGCGAAGGCCTTGACGAGGTGTGGGCCGCCATTCCGAAACTGCTGGTGACCTGGGGCGACCAGGAGCGCCATACCCGCCTGGAGATGTCGCAGCGCGTGCTCGACCTCAATCCGGCGGCAAGGCTCTCGATCTTCGAGGGCGCGGCGCACGCTCCCTTCTACGAACGCCCCGAACGCTTCAATCGCGAGCTGGCCGCGTTCGCCCGCGGTTGACTGGAAGGCTGCCGTGTCCCCCCTCGAAACGCTCGCCGCGCTGCTGGTCGCCCTGCTGTGGGGCGTGCAGTTCGTCACCAGCAAATATGGGGTGGACGCGTTCCCGCCCCTGTTCTTCGTCACGCTGCGCTTCGCCTTCGTGGCGCTGCTGATGCTGCCCTTCGCCCCGCGGCCGTCGCGGCCGTCGCGGCGCGAGATCGCCGCATCGGCGGTCATCTCCATCTTCTTCGGCGGCCTGTGCTTCGGGCTCTTCTTCACCGGCCTTCATCTTGGCGCGGTCGGGCTCTCGGCGGTCATCGTGCAGCTCACCACTCCGTTCACGGTCCTGATGGCATGGCCGGTGCTGGGGGAGCGCCCGTCGGCCCGCGTCGCCCTCGGCCTCGCCGTGGCCATCGCCGGCGTCGCCCTGGCGGTGGCGGATCCCGGCGAACCGATGCCCCCGACGGCGGCGGTGCTGGTGGCGGGAGGGGCGGCGGCCCAGGCGTTCGGCAACGTCCTCATCAAGCGCCTCGGCCCCCTGCGGCCGCTGCGCCTGATCGGCTGGCTGTCGCTCTTCACCGTTCCGCAGGTCGGCCTGGCGTCCTGGATGCTGGAGCGGGGGCAGATGGCGGCGCTCGACGCGGCCGGCCCGCTCGCGTGGCTCTCGCTCGCCTATGCGGTGCTGTTCGGCGCCATCCTGGCCTTCGGCCTCTGGTTCTGGCTCATCGAGCGGGCCACGCTGGCACGGGTGGCACCGTT
The DNA here is from genome assembly GCF_017876115.1 of Azospirillum picis. GTDB lineage: Bacteria > Pseudomonadota > Alphaproteobacteria > Azospirillales > Azospirillaceae > Azospirillum > Azospirillum picis. The sequence continues at coordinate 84,412 of NZ_JAGINO010000015.1, read as the reverse complement.
CGCGCTGCTCCAGACCGTTTTCGCGATCCTCGCCGGCATCGTCTTCCTCGGCGAGGGGGTGACGTTGCCGCTGGTGCTGGGTGCCTCGATCTGCATCGCGGGCGTCGTCCTGACGCAGGCCGGCGCCCCTGCCAAGCCACGCCGAAATCCCGCCTGACCCACTCCCGCCTGCCCCACGCCCGCCTGCCCCACGCCCGCCCAACCGCATCCCACATGAGCGAACCGCACAGGAAGGCCCATCACCATGGATGAAACCTCCGACGCCGCCGTCGCGGCCGATTTCTATCCCGGTTTCCGGCCGATCGGCATGGAGGCCGGCGGCGTCAGGTTTGCCGGCGTGACCGGCGGCGCCGGACCGGCCGTTCTTCTCCTGCATGGCTACCCGCAGACGCACATCGCTTGGCGCAGGATCGCTCCCGGGCTTGCCCGGGACTTCACGCTCGTCATTCCCGACCTGCCCGGCTACGGCGCCAGCAGACCGGCGGCGATGACGCCGCGCTGGACGAAGCGGCGCGTCGGCACGGCGCTCGCGGCGTTGATGGACCGGATGGGGCATGACCGCTTCGCCGTCGTCGGCCATGATCGCGGCGCACGTGTGGGATACAGGCTGGCGCTGGACCAGCCCGACCGCGTGACCGCCTACGCCTCCCTCGCCGTGATCCCCACCCTCGACGCGATGGCGTCGGTCGACCACCGCTATGCCGCGAAGGCGTTCCACTGGTTCTTCCTGTCACAGGAGGCGGATCTGCCCGAGCGCTTGCTGGCGGCGGACCCGGATGCGTTCATCGACGCCGCGCTGGCAAGGATGGCGGGCGGATTGGAGAGCATCGAACCGGACGCCCTCGACGCCTATCGTACGGCCTTCCGCGATCCGGCGGTCCGCCATGCGATGTGCGAGGACTACCGGGCCGCCCTCGACGACGACCTCGTCCAGGACCGCGAAGACGCGGCATCGGGCCGAAGGCTCCAATGCCCCGTGCATGTGCTGTGGCCCGCGAAGGAGTGGCCGGTGGCCGACGCCGAACCGGCAGGCGGGACCCCGGTCGCAATCTGGTCCCGATGGGCCGACCGGGTGAGCGGAGCATCGACGAGCGGCGGGCATCTTCAGCCGGAAGACGCCCCGGACGAGGTCATCGGCTCCCTGAAGCCCTTCCTGTGCCGGAAGGCGGCCGCTTGGCCGGGATGACACCGCGGCACCGGGAGGGCGGACCGGGCGCGGCGGCAGGGATCGGCCCGGCTCAATCCGCCGGCCCCGATGGGGTCCGTCACCTCTGAAGCCCCCACCGCCGGTAGCAGGCGTTGATGTCCCGCGCGGAACCGAGGCGGATTTTCGGCAGGTCGGCCTGATGGAAGGTCGCCAGGTTTCGTTCCCTGTTCCTGGGGGTGGTCACGGCGATGTGGTGGATCATCGTCCACTTGATACTGTCCCGCCGTCCCTCCAGCGCACCCCGCCTCTCCGGCTCGAACAGTGTCCGGCGAAAGTACCGCAGCAAGCTGAGCGGCATGGACACATCCAGGAAGATCAGGCCGGTCGCACGCCGGAAACGCTGCGGCATGCACCGTGAATAGTTGCCGTCCATGATCCAGCGTTCGCCGGCGATCGCCGCGTCGTGCAGGGCAACGAACTCGTCTGCCGGGCGCGGTTCCCAGTCCGTCCCAGGAGCGTGGTAAAGCCGGTCGAGGTGGACGACCGGGAAACCGCATTTCCGCGCAATCGCTTCCGCAAGCGTGGATTTCCCGCTGTTGGAGGGTCCCAGGATACAGATGCGCTGGCCAAGATCCGAAAGCTGCATTTTTCCGACACCATCATCGCCACTGGCGATCCCGTTGGGGGGATCGGGACGATCTTAGCAAGGATACGGGGCTGATGGCGCCCGGGATGATGCTGTCCTCGGCCGCCGCCCAGCCGCCCGCCAAGCCGGGCCGCCATCTCTCCCGGCGGATTTTTCATCCGGCCATTCCAGGCCGCCCGGTCATGGGGTAGGACTCCTGGCTGACCACCGGCCCGGAGCTTTCCACATGCCGCGCCTTGCCTCCCCCCTGAAGCCTCCCGCTCACACCGCCTGCCAACGCCGCATTCGGCCGTCGTCGTCGTTGTGGAACATGGAACATGCGGCGCGGAATGGTTCACGGCGTTTCAAATGTTCCATCCGGCTGCCTGCCCCCCGTCCGAACGCCCGGCCGGCGGTGCGGATGATCCTTCCGGATTCCCCCACCCGCCGGCTGACTCCGCCGCCGTCGATCGGCTACACTGGGAGCATGCTGTCACAGAAAGCCAAATACGCCCTCAGGGCGATGCTCGCCCTTGCCGCCGCGGACGAAGGGGAGTCGCTGCAGATCGCCGACATCGCAGAGCGCCACCGGCTGCCCAAGCGGTTCCTCGAACAGATCCTGCTGGACCTCAAGCACCATGGGCTGGTGGCGAGCCGGCGGGGAAAGAACGGCGGCTATGTGTTGATCCGCCCGGCGGAGGAGATCACCTTCGCCCAGATCCTGCGGGTGATCGACGGGCCGCTGGCCCCCCTGCCCTGTCTCAGCCGCGTCGCCTACCAGCGCTGCGACGATTGCCAGGACGAGACGGCCTGCCTCATCCGCCGTGCATTCGCCGATATCCATGAGGCCACAGTCCGGGCACTCGAAAGCACAACGTTGGCAAGCGCACTCGCCGGCACCACCTCTCCTCTTATGGACGAGGACGATTTCGGCGCTCCGGTTATCCGGCTGGCCGGGGCATAGAACAAACAGCATCGGTGAAATACATATAAAGTCGCACAATTTTTTGGTTAAGCGGGAATTCCCGCTTTTATTCTCGACCTACTTGATCGAGTATTCGTGCATAGCTTGCCGGACCGGGGAGGCGCCCCCCTGGTCCGGCCCACCCGATGGAGTTGGACATGCACGCACGCACCCGATCCCTTGCGGCCCTCCTGCTCGGCGCTGCGCTGGCCTGCGGCGCTACGGCCAGCCGGACCGCATCGGCGGCGGACAGCAATTTGCTGAACGTTTCCTACGATCCGACCCGCGAACTCTACGCCGACTACAACAAGCTGTTCGCCGCCAAGTGGAAGACCGAGAGCGGCCAGACGGTGGCGATCCGCCAGTCGCACGGCGGCTCCGGCACCCAGGCGCGCTCGGTGATCGACGGCAACGACGCCGACGTGGTCACCCTGGCGCTGGCCTACGACATCGACGCCATCGCCGACGCCGGCCGGCTCGACAAGGACTGGCAGAAGGAATTCCCCGACAACAGCTCGCCCTACACCTCGACCATCGTGTTCCTGGTGCGCAAGGGCAACCCCAAGGCGATCAAGGACTGGGACGACCTGGTGAAGCCGGGCACCCAGGTCATCACGCCGAACCCGAAGACCTCCGGCGGCGCCCGCTGGAACTTCCTGGCCGCCTACGGCTACGCGCTGGACAAGAATGGCGGCGACGAGGCGAAGGCCAAGGAGTTCACCTCGCAGCTCCTCAAGAACGTCCCGGTGCTCGATACCGGCGCCCGCGGCGCCACCATCACCTTCGTGCAGCGTGGCCTCGGCGACGTGCTGCTGGCTTGGGAGAATGAGGCGTTCCTGGCGGTGAAGGAGCTCGGTCCCGACAAGTTCGACATCGTCGTGCCGTCGGTCAGCATCCTCGCCGAGCCGCCGGTCGCCATCGTCGACCAGGTGGTCGACCGCAAAGGCACCCGCAAGGCCGCGGAAGCCTACCTGCGCACCCTCTACACGCCCGAGGCGCAGGATCTGGCGGCCCGCCACTACTACCGCCCGCGCCTGGCGGAGGTCGCCGACCGTTACGCCGACCGCTTCCCCAAACTGGAGATGTTCACCATCGACGGCAAGTTCGGCGGATGGCGTTCGGCCCAGGCGAAGTTCTTCGCCGACGGCGGCATCTTCGACCAGATCTACACGCCGGGGCGCTGAGCCATGGCCGCCGCCACTGCCGGCGGGCTCCGGCAGCCCAGCGTGCTGCCGGGCTTCGGCCTCACGCTGGGGATCACCCTGACCTACCTGTCGCTGATCGTGCTGGTGCCGCTGGCAGCCCTGGTGGCTTCGGCGGCGGGGCTCGGCTGGGACGGCTTCTGGAAATCGGTTCTGCAGCCGCGCGTGCTGGCGGCCTTCCAGATCAGCCTCGCCACCGCGCTGGTGGCGGCCCTCGTCAACGCCGTCTTCGGGCTGGTGGTGGCCTGGGTGCTGGTGCGCTACGACTTTCCCGGCAAGAAGCTGGTGGACGCCATCGTCGACCTGCCCTTCGCCCTGCCGACGGCGGTCGCCGGCATCGCACTGACCGGGCTCTATGCCCCCAACGGCTGGGTCGGCGGGATGCTCGCCTCGCTGGGCATCAAGGTCGCCTTCACCCCGATCGGCATCACCATCGCCCTGATCTTCATCGGGCTGCCCTTCGTCGTGCGCATGGTCGAACCCGTGCTGCAGGACTTCGAGGCGGAGCAGGAGGAGGCGGCGGGCATGCTGGGCGCCGGCCGGCTCGCGACCTTCGTCCGGGTCATCCTGCCGGCCATCCTGCCGGCGCTGCTCACCGGCTTCGCCATGGCCTTCGCCCGTGCGCTCGGCGAGTACGGCTCGGTCATCTTCATCGCCGGCAACCTGCCGATGGTGTCGGAGATCGTGCCGCTGCTGATCGTCATCCGCCTGGAACAGTACGACTACGGCGGGGCCGCGGCAGTGGCGACGATGATGCTGGGCGTCTCCTTCGCCCTCCTGCTGGTCATCAACCTGTTGCAACAGTGGGTGAGGTCGCGCCATGGCTCTTGACGCCTTCTTCGGCCCCGCCGCCGCCCCGGCGCGGCCGGTCCGCAGCGAGCCCCGGCTGGTGCGCGGGGTCCTGATCGGGACGGCGCTCGCCTTTCTCGCCATCTTCCTGGTGCTGCCGCTGGCCGTCGTGTTCGCCCAGGCCTTCGCCGGCGGCGTCCAGGCCTGGCTGGATTCGCTGGTCGAGCCGGACGCGCTCGCCGCCATCCGCCTGACCCTGATGGCCGCCGCCATCGCCGTGCCGCTCAACCTAGTGTTCGGCGTCGCGGCCGCCTGGTGCATCGCGCGCTTCGAGTTCCGCGGCAAGAGCCTGCTGACGACGCTGATCGACCTGCCCTTCTCGGTGTCGCCGGTGATCGCCGGCCTGATCTACGTCCTGCTGTTCGGCCTGAACGGCTGGCTGGGGCCCTGGCTGCGCGACCACGACATCCAGATCGTCTTCGCCCTGCCCGGCATCGTCCTGGCCACCATCTTCGTCACCTTCCCCTTCGTGGCCCGCGAGCTGATCCCGCTGATGCAGGAGCAGGGGGCGGAGGAGGAGGAGGCGGCGATCATGCTGGGCGCCTCGGGCTGGCAGACCTTCCGCCGCGTCACCCTGCCGAAGATCCGCTGGGGCCTGCTGTACGGCGTCCTGCTGTGCAACGCCCGCGCGATGGGCGAGTTCGGCGCCGTGTCGGTCGTCTCCGGCCACATCCGGGGCGAGACCAACACCATGCCGCTGCACGTCGAGATCCTCTATAACGAATACAACATGGTGGCCGCCTTCGCGGTCGCTTCACTGCTGGCCCTGCTGGCCCTGGTCACGCTGGTGGTCAAGAGCCTGTTGGAATGGCGCTATGCCGGCGAACTCGCCGCCAGCCGCCGTCACTAGGCGAAAGGGGAGATCTGCCATGAACATCGACATCCAGGCCATCACCAAGCGCTTCGGCGCCTATACCGCGCTGAACTCCGTCGACCTGCGCATCGGCAGCGGCGAACTGGTGGCCCTGCTGGGTCCGAGCGGTTCGGGAAAGACCACGCTCCTGCGCATCATCGCCGGACTGGAGACCCCCGACGGCGGCACCGTGCTGTTCGGCGGGGAGGACGCGCTGCAGCGCCATCCGCGCGACCGCCAGGTCGGCTTCGTCTTCCAGCACTACGCGCTGTTCCGCCACATGACGGTGTTCGACAACGTCGCCTTCGGGCTGCAGGTGCGTCCGCGCAGCCAGCGCCCGGCGAAGTCGGTCATCGCCGACCGCGTGAACGAACTGCTGCGGCTGGTCCAGCTCGACAAGCTCGCCACCCGCTATCCTTCCCAGCTCTCCGGCGGCCAGCGCCAGCGGGTGGCGCTCGCCCGCGCGCTGGCGATCGAACCGCGCGTCCTGCTGCTCGACGAGCCGTTCGGCGCGCTCGACGCCAAGGTCCGCAAGGAGCTGCGCCGCTGGTTGCGCCACCTGCATGACGCCATGGGCATCACCAGCGTCTTCGTCACCCACGACCAGGAGGAGGCGCTGGAGCTCGCCGACCGCGTCGTGGTGATGAGCCAGGGCCGGATCGAGCAGGTCGGCACGCCGACGGAGGTCTATCGCCAGCCGGCCACCGCCTTCGTCTATGACTTCCTGGGCGATGCCAACCGCATCGAATGCCGGGTCGAGGGCGGCCAGGTCCGCCTCGCCTCCCAGGGCCAGCCGCTCGGCGGCGTGTCGGGCCAGGCCGGCCCGGCGGTGGTCTATGTCCGCCCGCACGACATCGAGCTGCAGCCTGCCGGCGACGACCAGGCCACCGGGACCGTCCGCCGCGTCTACGAGGTCGGGCCGCTGGTGCGGGCCGAGGTCGACTATGCCGGAACCCTGCTGGAGGTCGCCGTCCCGGCGGACGACCGGATGCCCTTCCGCGCCGGCGACCGGGTGCGGGTGGTGCTGCGCCGCGGCCTGGTGTTCCCTGCCGACCGGCCCGACCGGCCGGAGCCGATGGCCCTCGTTCCCTTCCGCGGCGGAGCCTCGGGCCCGGTGGTGCAGCGGCTGTGACTCCGCTCCCCCGTCTGCCGTCCGGTGTCCATCCCTCGGCCGGTCCGCCGGCTTGCGCCGCGCCCGCTCCCTGCGCAGGATGACCGGACGGTTCGGCCAGACGGATAAGGGGTGATGGGGTTCGACCAGGCGGCGTTGTCCGCCATCCTCGTGGCGATGCTGGCCGGCTTCGTCGCCGGCCGCTGGCGCTACGACATCGTGGCGATGGCCGGGCTGATGACCGCCGTCGCGCTGCGCTTGGTTCCGGCGGAGGCGGCCTTCGCCGGCTTCGCCAACCCGGCGGTGGTCACGGTGGCCGGCGTGCTGGTGCTGTCGCGCACCCTCACGCGGTCCAACCGGTTCGACGCCGTGGCGGAACGGCTGCTGGGCGGCGTCTCCGGCCTGACCGGGCAGCTTCTGGTGCTGTGCGGGCTGGCGGCGCTGGCCTCGGCCTTCATGAACAACATCGGCGCGCTGGCCCTCTTCATGCCGGTCGCCTTATGGGCCGCCAGGCGGTATGGCCGCTCGCCGGCCCTCTACCTGATGCCGCTGTCCTATGCGACCCTCCTGGGCGGAATGGTGACGCTGATCGGCACGCCCGCCAACCTCCTGGTCTCCCGCGTCCGGGCCGGCACGACGGGCGAGCCGTTCGGGATGTTCGCCTTCACCCCGGTCGCCGCCCCGCTGACGCTCCTGGGGGTCTGCTATCTGGCCGTCGCCGTCCGGGTCCTGCGTCCACCGGCCGGAACCGGTCGGAAGGTCGCGCAGGAAGCCAACGACGGGGAAGCGGCCGATGATGCGCCGCTCTACGACACCGAACTGGTGGTGGCGCCATCCTCGCCGTTCGTCGGGCGGCCGGTCGCGCAGTTGGAGCGGGAGCGCAACGCCCGGGTCTACGGCATCCTCCGCTGCGGGCGCCGCCTGTTCGGCCGGATGGCCGAGCAGGCGCTGCAGGCGCACGACATCCTGCTGCTTCGGGTGGGGGTGGCGGCGCTCCCGGCGCTCGCCGCCTCTGACGGCCTGATACCGCCAGGCGCCGGAACGGCCGACGGTGTCGAGGTCGAGGCGGTGGTCGCACCGAATGCCATCATCCAGGGAAGCTGTGCCGCGACCCTCGATCTGGAGGGCCGTTTCGGTGTCACCCTGGTCGCGGCGATGCGCCAGCAGCGGCGGGCGGAAGGACGGCTGGCGGACGCGTCGCTCTCCGTCGGCGATGTTCTGTTGCTGCATGGCGAACCGGAGGCCGTCCGCACCGCCGCCGCCGACCTGGGCTGCCTCCTTCTCGCCGACCGCGGAAGCGGCGACGCGAGCCGGCATGGTGCCGAACTGCCGCCGCGCAGGGCCGCGATCGCCGCCCTGGTCTTCATCGTCGCCGTTCTGCTGGCCGCGCTGGAGATCGGGCCGATAGCCGTGGTGTTCAGCATCGGCGTGCTGGTGCTGGTGGCGGCGCGCTGCCTGCGCCCGCCCGAGATCTACGAGGCGATAGACTGGCCGGTGATCGTTCTGCTCGCCGCCGTCATCCCGCTGGGCGATGCCCTGCAGAACACCGGCACCGCCGGGCAGATCGCCGCCCTCCTGCTCCACGGAGCCGGCGGCTCCGGTCCGCACGCCATGCTGACCCTGCTGCTGGGGATCACCATGCTGCTGACGCCGGTGCTGAACAACCCGGCGACGGTGGTCGTGATGTCACCGGTCGCCCTCGGCCTCGCCAACGGGCTGGGCGTCTCGCCCGACCCCTTCCTCATCGCGGTCGCCATCGGGGCGTCCTGCGACTTCCTCACCCCGTTCGGCCATCACAACAACACCCTGGTGATGGGGATCGGCGGCTACCGCTTCGCCGATTTCGCCCGGCTGGGGCTGGGGCTGGACCTGCTGGTCATCCTGGCCGGCTCGCTGCTGATCCCGCTGGTCTGGAGGTTCTGAACAGGTCAGACGAACTGCCCGGCAGCCAGCCCCACTCCCCTGTCGCCGGCCGGCCCATCGCAGGAGACGGCGTTGCGGTGCCGCCACACGCGCGGCGTGACGCCGGCGATCCGGCTGAAGGTGCGGGTGAAATGGCTCTGGTCGGCGAAGCCGCAGTCAAGCGCGATGTCGGCGAGCGTCCGGCCCGGATCCTTCATCAGCGCCTTGGCGTGGTCGACCCGGCGATGCAGCAGCCATTGGTGCGGGGTGGTGTCGGTGGTGTTGCGGAAGGCACGGACGAAATGGCCCACCGACAGCCGGCACTCGGCCGCAAGGTCCGACAGGCGGATGTCGCCGTTCAGCCGGGCGGAGATCATGTCCTTCACCCGCCGCTCCTGCCAGGGTGCCAGGGTTCCGCCGCTCCGGCCGGTCGACAGCCGGCCGTAGGTGCTTGCCAGGTGGGTCACCAGCGCGCAGGCGAGATGGTCGAGCAGCAGCGCGCTGATCCGCTCCGGCATGGTCAGCGCCGGCAGCATGGCCGCGGCCAGCGCCGTGATCGCCGGGTCATCGACCGGACGGCTGGGCTGGATCGAAAGATCCTCCAGCCTCTCCATCCGGCACTCCGGCAACACGATGTCCAGCGTGGAGCGCGGCAGATGGAACGTCATCGTGTCGAAGGCCGTGTGCATGGTGCATGCGATGCGTCGGCGGAAGTCGTGGATGCTGGTCAGCCCGGCGATATGGCGCGGCTTGGGCACCGGCTTGCCGTCGACCCAGACGTCGGACTGGAAATTTGAGAGGTGATGACTGATGAGGAAGGCGTCCTCGATCATCGGGCTGGCGAAAGGCCCGAGCCCGTCGCTGTCGCACCGCACGCGTGCGATGCCCACCGATCCGGCCGCAATGCTCCGAACCAGCACCTTCGGCCGATCCCGGGTCGGGATGAAGTCCAGGTCGATGTTGCTTACAACGGCTCGTGCCATTGTGGTCTCCCTTGGCTTGCCCATCGGCAGCCGGCTCCAACGGCGTCCCTGTCACCGCCTGCAGCATCCGGCCGTTCATCCGGCCGGAGTCTTCTGCCGTGCCGGAGCCGGCACGCGAGGCAGCCGAGCGACCAAGTCAAGGGGTTGCTATCGGCTGCTTCCATGTGACGCAGGATAGCTGCGGGCGGCCGGGAAAAACCACTAGACGCAGATTTGACTTCATAGTGACTAGGGGGAGCCATCCTAGACTTTGGTCTAGGACCTTCCAACCCCTTGGCTGGAAACGGCCTTTCACCCTGGACGGCGCCCCTGTCCGGTGCTCACATGCTCCTGGAAAACGCCGAAAGTCCCGACGACCCTCCTGCTGTCGGACGGCGTGTGCCGGCGGGCTTCCGCAGGGCGTGCCCCGGCACCGGTGGCGGAACGGCGTGAAAGGCTCTGCGAGGGCGGCTGGCGGTATGGGCATGAAGACCAATGACCTGGCGGAAACGGGTCCCTGCGCGACAGTTCTCGCAACCGACGGCGAAACACGCCTGCTGCGCGTGACGCGCGCCGACCAGCCTTTTCCGATCCTGTTCAGGATGGCCGCGCCGGACGGCCGGCTCCGGTCGGCACAGCCGCTCCTGCAACGGGAGCACGACCTCGCCCAACGGCTGGATCCAGCCTGGGCGGTCAAGCCGCTCGACCTCCTTCTCCGACCGGCGGAGGCCGTTCCGCCGCTGGCCGCCATGGAGCCCGCCGCGGTGTTGATGATGGCCGATCCCGGCGGGCAGCCGCTGAGCGCCCTCGCGGTCTCGACCTGGACGCTCCACCGGCGGCTCATCCTTGCCGTACGCATCACCGAGGCGGTGGCGCACCTGCATCGCCACAGATTGCTGCACCGCGACCTGCGGCCATTCAACCTGCTCGTCGGGGAGGACCTGACGGTGCGGCTGACCGGCTTCGGCCTTGCCGGCCCGATGCCGGCCACCCCACTCCCGGAGGCCGCGGCGGCATCAGAACGCCGCCACCAGCCCGCCTATATGGCGCCGGAGCAGACCGGCCGGATGAACCGGCCGGTGGACAGGCGAAGCGACCTTTATGCGCTGGGCGTCGTACTCTACGAACTGCTCGCCGGAACGCTCCCATTCACGGCCAACGACGACGCGGAATGGGTCCATTGCCACCTCACCCGTGCACCGGTTCCGCCGGCGGTGCATGCGCCCCGGCTGGCGCCCGTTCTCTGCGACATCCTGCTCCGGCTGCTCGCCAAGCCGGCGGAGGACCGATACCAGAGCGCGGACGGGTTGCTGCGCGATCTCTCGGACGCCCTGCGGCTCTGGGAGATCCAGGGACATGTTCCGGTCTTTCCGATCGGCCAGCGCGATGAGCCGGAAGGATTGTGCCCGCCACCGGTGCTGTACGGACGCGAGCAGCCGGCCGCAACCCTGCTCGCCGCCTTCCAGCGGGTCGCCGACCATGGCCGGATGGGCGTGGTGCTGGTTGCCGGCGAATCGGGCATCGGAAAATCGGCGCTCGTCCGGACGCTGCAGATGCAGGTGCTGCCGCCGCGCGGGGTATTCGCCGCCGGCAAGTTCGACCAGGGCAGGCGCGACCTTCCCTACGCCAGCCTGTCGGACGCCTTCCGATCGCTGGTCGGCGGGATCCTGGGTTTGCCGACCGTGCACCAGGATCATTGGCGGCGCGAGCTGCGCGAGGCGGTGGGGACCAACGGGGCGTTGATGACGGGCCTCATCCCGAACCTTACGCTTCTGATCGGCGAGCAACCGGCGGTCGCGGCACTGCCGCCGCGAGAAGCGCAGCACCGCTTCGACCTGCTGTTCCGGCGGGTCCTCCAGGTCTTCGCCCGCCCCGACCATCCGCTTGCCCTGGTCCTCGACGACCTTCAATGGCTGGACCGAGCCACGCTCGACCTGCTGGACCGGCTGCTGGCATCCGGCGGCCTCGGGCATCTCCTGCTGATCGGGGCATACCGAAGCGACGAGGTCGGGCCCGGCCACCCCTTGGCGACACTGATCGACCGGGTGCGTGCTGCCGACCGAGACATCGACATCGAGGAGATCGGCCTTTCGCCGCTCTCGCCCGCCGAACTCCGGCAGTTGGTCGCCGACAGCCTGGACCGCCAGCCAGAGGACGCCGCACCGCTGGCCGGGCTGCTGCACGACAGGACCGGCGGCAACGCCTTCTTCGCCTCGCAGCTTCTTGCGGCGCTGGAGCGCTCCGGATGGCTGGGCTTCGACCGTGCGACCGGTTGCTGGACCTGGGATCTGCTCGCCATCGAGACGGTACGCCAGAGCGACGACATCGCCACGCTGATGACGGAGCGCCTCGTCCCGCTCCCACGGGAAACCCGATGCCTGCTGGTCCGTCTCGCCTGCCTCGGCAGCGGCAGCAGGCTCTCCACCCTTGCGCTTGCCAGCGGCATGCCGCCCGGCGACGTCGAACGCTTCCTGGACCGGGCGGTGGCCGACGGCCTGCTGATGCGGACCGGGGATGACTATCGCTTTCTCCACGACCGTGTCCAGGAGGGCGCCTATGCTCTCGTCCCCGAAGACGAGCGGCGGTCCCTGCATCTCGACATCGCCCGTGCCCTGCATGCCGATACCGCCGGGGCCGTGCACGGCGGCGTACCGGACGATGCCGGCGGCGACCGCCTGTTCGAAATGGTCGGCCAGTATGACCAATGCCTCTCCCTGATCGAATCCCGCGAGGAACGGGAGCAGGTCGCGGCCCTGTATCTGGCGGCCGGTCAGCGGGCCAAGGCCGCAAGCGCCCATGGATCGGCCCTGACCTATGTCCAGACAGGCCTGTCGCTGCTCGCCGAGGCCCAAGGCGTGGAGAGGCATCGCCTGCGCTTCGACCTGGAACGTTTGCGTGCCGAATGCGAGTTCCTGAACGGTGACCTCGACGCAGCGGAGCGCCATCTCATCGACCTGATCGGGCGGGCCGAGGATCCGACCGACCGCGCGGCCATCACGGCGCTCCTCGTGACGATCTATACGGCGATCGATCGCAGCGACCGGGCGATCGAAAGCTGCCTTTCCTATCTCCGCGACACTGGCGTCGATTGGCCCCCCCATCCGCCGCCCGAACTCGCCAAGCGCGAGTACAGGGTGTTGCAGTCTGCCATCGGCGTGCGGCCCATCCTGTCACTGACCGACCTGCCCGCCGCCGCGGATCCCGCGAGCCGTGCGACCCTGGACGTCCTGGCGGCCGCCCTCCCTCCGGCCTTCTTCAGCGACCACAATCTCGTCTGCCTGATCCTGTGCCGGATGGCGAACCTGTCGCTCGGCCATGGCGCCACCGACGCCTCCGCCCTGGGCTTCGCCTATCTCGGGATGGTCGCCGGCCCCTATTTCGGCGATTATGCCGCAGGCTACGCCTTCGGGCGCCTCGGCTTCGAACTGGCGGAGCGCCACGGGCTCGGGCGCTACCGGGCGCGGGTGCTGATGACCTTCGCCTATCATGTGGTGCCCTGGACACGCGATGCCCGCAGCGAGCGGCGGCTCCTCCTGCGCGCGTTCGAGGAGGCGCGCGAGACCGGCGACGTGACCTATGGCGGATTCACCAGCGTCACGCTCGTCACCAGCATGCTGGCGAGCGGTGATCCGTTGGAAACCGTACAGCAGACCGCGGAAACCCGCCTGGCCTATGTCCGGCAGGTCAGGTTCGGCCTGTGCGCCGACATCCTGACCACGCAGATCCGGATGCTTCGCGCCTTGCGCGGCCAGACCGATGCGCTCGGCTCGCTCGACGGGCTCGACTTCGACAATGCCGCCTTCGAGGCCAGGCTGCTTGCCAACCGCAGCCTGGACATCGCCATCTGCTGGCACTGGATCCGCAGCCTTCAGCTCTCCTGCATCGCCGGAGACATGGCTGCGGCCGTCCTGGCGGCCGAACGGGCCGAGGGTCTGCTGTGGACCACCTCGGGCCATCTTGAGATGGTGGAGTATCATTTCCATGCCGGTGTGGCGCGGGCGGCGCTGATGGACGAGAGCGCGGGCGGCGAATGGCACCGCCACTCCCTTGCCCTTCTCCACCACCGCGACCAGCTGCGGGACTGGGCGGGCAACAATCCAGACGGCTTCGAGGCGCGCTTCGCCCTCCTCGAGGCCGAAGCGGCACGGCTGGAAGGCCGGTCCGAGGACGCGATGCGCGGTTTCGACCGGGCGGTGCAGGCGGCGCAGCGCAGCGCTTTGCCACAAGTGGAGGCCCTGGCCAACGAACGGGCCGCAGCGTTCTATCGCCGGTCCGGCCTGCCGACGCTCGAACTCGCCTGCCTGCGGGAAGCGGCAACCTGTTACCGGCGCTGGGGGGCGACCGCCAAGGTCAGGCAGATCGAACAGCGCCACCCTGTCCTGGCGGTCGCCCGGCAAGACGCCCTGCCCGCCCCTGCGCCTGCCGCCTTGGACGGCGCCGGCCTCGAGGGTGCCGGCTTTGATGGCGCGGGCTTGGCGACGCTGTTGGAAACCCTGCGGGCGATGTCAGACCAGGCAAGCGTCGAACAAGTGACGGCCACGCTGCTGACCCTGGTGCTTGAGCATGCCGGAGCCAGCCGCGGACTGCTGATCCTTGCCCGCGGCGAGCAACTCAGGGTGGAAGCCGAGGCCACAACACGTCCCAGCGACGTGTCGGTCCATCTCGTGCGGGAGGATGCAGATCGCTTCCCGCTGCCCCACTCGATGATCCACGGCGCCATTCGTGAGAGGCAGGCCATGATCGTCGACGACACGCGGGCTGCGGGCCCGTTCTCCGCCGACCCGTATTTTCAGGATACGGATGCCCGCTCGCTCCTCTGCATGCCATTGGTCCGCCGGAAGCGGGTGGTCGGGCTGCTGCACCTCGAAAATACCCTGGCGACCCACGCCTTCACCCGCAAGCGCATCGACATGCTGACCCTCCTCGGCGCACAGGCCGCGGCGGCCCTGGAGACGGCGACGCTGGAGGAGAAGGAAGCCCTGTTGAAGGAGGTTCATCATCGGGTCAAGAACAACCTCCAACTGGTGACCAGTCTCCTCAACCTCCAGGCCAACCGGATCGCGGACAAGTCGGTGGCGGCATTGTTCGCAGACAGCCGCGATCGCGTGCACTCGATGGCGCTGGTCCATGAAAGCCTCTACCGGCTCGGCAGCTTCGCGCGCGTGCCGATCCGGGCGCATCTGGAGTCGGTGTGCGCGCATCTCCTGCAAGCCTATGCGGCGCAGAGCGGGCCGGTCCGGCTGATCACCGAACTCGACGACCTGAAACTCGACCTCGACCGTGCGATCCCCTGCGGGCTGATCGTCAACGAACTGGTATCGAACGCGCTGAAGCACGCTTTTCCGGACGGGCGCGGCGGCGTCCTTCACATCGGGCTGGCAGCGGATGGGCAGGATTGCCGCCTGTCGGTGCGGGACGACGGAGTAGGCTTGTCCACCGAACATGATATCGATAAGCTGAACACGGTCGGCCTGAGGCTCGTCGATGATTTGAGCAGCCAACTGCATGGTTCCCTGCAATGCAGTTCGACGGCCGGCTCTGAATTCATCGTCACTTTCCCTTTGATGGGCCGAACCCGAGGATTTGAATGACCGCGGCCCGTATTTTGATTGTTGAGGATGACCGGATCGTCGCTCGCGACATCCAGCAGCAGATCACACGAATGGGGCATGTGGTCGTCGGCACTTCCGCAACCGGCGAAAGCGCCATCCAGATGGCCTGCCGCCATCAGCCCGACCTCGTCCTGATGGATATCCGCCTCGAAGGGGAGATGGACGGGATCGAGGCCGCCCGCCGGATCCGCGACGCCCACCAGATTCCGATCGTCTTCCTGACCGCCTATGCCAACGACGAGACCGTACAGCGCGCCAGCCTGACCGAACCCTTCGGCTATCTGCTGAAGCCGTTCCAGGAGCAGCAGATGCGCACGGTCATCCAGATGGCGCTGTACAAGCATTCCAGCGACAGCAAGCTGCGGATGAGCGAGCGGCGCTATGCCGCCACGCTGGCCAGCATCCGCGATGGCGTCATCCTGTGCGACGGCGGCGGGCGGGTCGAGTTCATGAACCGGGTGGCTGAGGCGATGACCGGATGGACCGCTGCCGAGGCGATCGGCCAGCCGCTGTCGTCCGTGTTCATCGTGGTCGACGAGGAGACGCAGGAGCGGCTGGAGGATTTCTCCTCCGTGGTGCTGCGCAGCGGCGACATGGCTCCTCCGGAACGGCTGTCGATGCTGCTGCCCCGCGGCAGGGAGACGGCCGCCAAGACGGCGACGGGGATCGTCGTCGAGGAGCGTTGCTCCGCCATCATCGACGACCGCGGCACCGTGGCGGGTGCCATCCTGGTGTTCAGCGACCTGACCCAGCGCCGGCAGATCGCCGCCGCGCTGCGCAAGGCGCAGGAGGACGTTGCCCATGTCGGCCGCCTGACCATGATGGGAGAACTCGCCGCCGCCATCGCCCACGAGGTCAACCAGCCGCTGATGGCGATCATCACCAACGCCGGCACCTGCCTGCAGCACCTCTCGAAAGCCCAGCCGGATCTCGGCAGGACCCGGGCCGTGGTCGATCGCATCGTGCGCGACTCTCAACGCGCGGGGGACGTGGTGCGCAGCATTCAGGCGCTGGCCCGCCGGACGCCCGCGACGCCGGGCTGGGTGGACATGAGCGCCCTGATCGCCGACACGCTGCGCCTGGTCCGGGGAGAGTTGCGGCGGGCGCAGATACGCGTGGAAACCGACCTTCTCCGCGGCCCGCCCTGGGTCCACGGCGACCGGGTGCAACTCCAGCAGCTTGTCCTGAACCTCGTGATGAACGCCATCGAGGCGATGTCGGCGCCCGAGCTGACGGACCGCCGCCTGCGGATCACCACCAGTGCCGACGGCAACCGGATCCACGTCCGGGTGGAGGACAGCGGCATCGGATTTCCGGCATCGGACACCGAATCAATCTTCAAGGCACTGTATAGCACCAAGCCCGACGGCCTGGGCATGGGCTTGTCGATCAGCCGGTCGATCGTCGAACTGCACGGCGGGCGCCTGACCGCGGAGCCCGTGGCACCGCGTGGGAGCCGGTTCGAGTTCGTGCTGCCGGTCATGCCCGGGGGAGACTGATGGACGCCAGATCCAGGGACGGGACGCCCAGGGACACCGTCACCGTCGTCATCATCGACGACGACGAGGCGATTCGCGAAGCGCTCGAGGGACTGCTGGACTCGGTGGGGCTGCAGGCGCGGAGCTTCGCGTCGGTTCAGCAGTATATCGACGGCTGTCCGCCGATCGACATCGGCTGCATGGTGCTGGACGTGCGGTTGCCGGAACGCAGCGGCCTGGACTTCCAGATCGAACTCGCCAAATCCAGGAACAGCCTGCCGGTCATCTTCATCAGCGGCCATGCCGATGTGCCGATGTCGGTCCGCGCCATGAAGGCGGGCGCCTTCGAGTTCCTGACCAAGCCCGTCCATCACCAGCAGTTGCTGGACGCCATACATGCGGCCGTCACCGCGCATCGCGCCCGCCGCGACCATGAGCGCGGCCAGCTCACCCACCGTGCCCGCTTCGAAGCGCTCACCGCACGCGAACGCGAGATCGCCCTGATGGTGGTGGCCGGCCGCCGCAACAAGCAGATCGCCGACGATCTCGGGATCAGCGAGGCGACGGTGAAGCTGCACCGCGGGCAGGCGATGCGGAAGATGGCGGCGCGCTCGATCGTCGAACTGGTCCGCATCGTCGACGCGCTGATGTCGCCGGCCGCCTGACCGGGGCGGCACACGCCTCCGGTCAGATGTGCAGATGCCGCTGCTGGACGCCGGGATCTCGCGCCAGATCGTCGCTGGTCCCGCTCCACACCGTGCAGCCCTTCTCGATGACGACGCATTTGTCGGCAAGGCGCAGCACCGCGGAGAGGTTCTTGTCGACCAGCAGGATCGACTGGCCCTCCCGCTTCAAGGTCGCGAGCACGGCCCAGATCTCGGCGCGGATCAGCGGTGCCAGACCCTCCGTCGCCTCGTCCAGGACGAGGAGGCGGGGGTTCGTCATCAGCGCCCGCCCGATCGCCAGCATCTGCTGCTCCCCGCCTGACAGCCGGTTGCCCATGCTGCGCCGACGCTCCCGCAGGCGCGGGAACAGCTCCCAGATCGCCTCCAGCGTCCAGCGGGGAGCGCCGGGGCCGCGCGCGAACGCCGTCGCCACCAGATTTTCCTCGACCGTCAGGGTCGGGAAGATCTGGCGGCCTTCGGGCACCAGCCCGATGCCCAGCCGCGCGATCCGGTGCGATGGCAACGCCGCGATCTCCCGGCCGTCGAAGGCGAGGCGGCCGCCCCAGGCCGGCAGCATGCCGATGATGGTGCTGACCGTCGTCGTCTTTCCCATGCCGTTGCGGCCGAGCAGGGCCAGAACCTGCCCGGCACCGATGGCGAGCGAGACGTCGAACAGCACCTGGGTCTGGCCGTATCCGGCCGACAGATTGCCCACCTCCAGCATCACGCCAGCTCATCCTCTCCGAGATACGCCCTGCGGACTTCGGGATCGGCGCGGATCTCCGCCGCGGTGCCGGTGGCGGCGACCCGGCCGTAGACCAGCACCGAGATCCGGTCCGCGAGCGAGAACACCGCCTGCATGTCATGCTCGACCAGCAGGATGCCGTAGCGTTGCCGCAGGTCGCGCAGCAGACCGATCAGCCTTGCCGTCTCCTCGGGGCCGGCACCGGCCAGCGGCTCGTCCAGCAGCAGAAGACGCGGCCGCATGGCGATGGCGATGGCAAGCTCGAGCTGCCGTTTCTCGCCGTGGGACAGGGCGTTCGCCATCCGCCCCGCCGCACCGGCGAGCCCCACCGCCTCCAGCGCGGCGAGGGCATCGCGGTTGATCGCGGCTTCGCTCCCCGCCGGCCGCAGGAAGCGGAAGGAGGAGCCGCTGCGGGCCTGCACCGCGAGCGCCACATTCTCCAGCACCGAGAATCCGGGAACGATGCTGGTGATCTGGAAGCTGCGGGCGAGGCCCAGGCGGGCACGCCGTTCCACCGGCAGGGCCGTGACGTCCCGGCCGGCGAACAGGACCGATCCACGGTCGGGGCGCAGCGTGCCGCTGATCTGGTGGATCAGCGTCGTCTTGCCGGCACCGTTCGGCCCGATGATCGCGTGGATCTCCTGCGGCAGGACGGTGAGCGAGACGTCGTCGGTCACGGCGAGGGCACCGTAGTTCTTGCACAGGCCACGCAACTCCAGCAGCGGCTCAGGCATCGGCGCTCCTCCGCTTCGAGAAGGTCGGCCGCCAGCGCGACCAGGCCCGCAGGCTTCCGGGAAGGCCGGCGATGCCGTCGTGCAGGAACAGGACCGCGAGGACCAGGAGCGGGCCGAAGACCAGCCGCCAGTAGACGAACAGGTGGGACAGCCATTCCTCGAGCAGCACGAAGGCCAGCGCTCCCAGGATGGCGCCGTGCAGCCGGCCGAGGCCGCCGAGGATGACCAGGAACAGCAGCTCGCCGGACCGCGTCCAGGACAGGGAGGCCGGCGAAACGAACTCGGAGGCGTTGGCCAGCAGCGCCCCCGCCAGGCCGCCGACCGCCCCGGCCATCACGTAGGCCACCAGCCGGTATGGGACGGGGGAGAAGCCGACGGCGCGCACCCGCCGCTCGTTCTCCCGCGCCGCCCGCAGCACCCGCCCGAAGCGGCTGCCGAGGATCGCGGTGCAGCCGCCCCATACCAGCGCCAGCAGTGCAAGGCAGACGAGATAGAAGCTGCGGCGGTCCTGCAGCAGCGGCGAGCCGAGGATCTCCGTGCGCGCATACAGGGTATAGCCGTCGTCCCCGCCCAGGGACGAGAAGGACGAGGCGGTGAAGAACGCCATCTGGCCGAAGGCCAGCGTGATCATGATGAAGTGGACGCCGCTGGTACGCAGCGACACCGCCCCGGTGACCAGCGCGAACAGTGCGGCGGCGGCGAGCGCCGTCGGAAAGACGATCATCCCCTCGGTGATCCCGGCGGCATCGAGCGCGGCGACGGCATAGGCGCCGATGCCCATCATCGCCGCATGGCCCAGGCTGACCAGCCCGGCGCCGCCGACCAGCAGCGACAGGCTAACCGCCGCGATTCCGAGGATCATCGCCCGTGTCAGCAGGTCGAGGACGAACCCGCCGCCGATGCCGAGGAACGGAACGGCCAGCAGCAGCAGGAAGAGGAGCGCGGGCGCCGCCAGGCGGGTGAGCGCCGCCCTCATGCCCGCGGCCCTGGGAACAGCCCGGCCGGCCGGAAGGCCAGCAGGCCGGCCATGACGATGTAGACCAGCATGGACGCCAGTGCCGCCCCGGTCTGGCGCGCGGACGACGGATCGAGCAGCAGCCGCAGCAGGTCCGGCAGCATCGCCCGTCCAAGCGTGTCGATCAGCCCCACCAGCAGGGCGGCGGCGAAGGCGCCGCGGATCGAGCCGATGCCACCGATCACGATGACGACGAAGCACAGGATGAGGACGTTCTCCCCCATGCCCGGCGCCACCGGGAAGACCGGGCTGGCCAGTGCCCCGGCGAAGCCCGCCAGCATCGATCCGAAGGCGAAGACCAGGGTGAACAGCCGCCGGATGTCGACGCCAAGCGCCGACACCATGGTGGCGTTGGTGGCGCCCGCCCGGACCAGCATGCCGATGCGGGTCCGCTCCACCAGGAACCAGAGCAGCAGCGGAACGACGACGCCGACGCCGATGATCACCAGCCGGTAGGCTGGATAGTTCAGCCCGGCCATGATCTCGATCCCGCCCGGCAGCCCGCCTGGCTGGGGAACGTTCAGCGGCGCCGACCCCCACAGCGCCCGCGCCGCCTCATCCAACGTCAGGATGACGCCGAAGGTCGCGAGCACCTGGCTGAGATGGTCCCGCCGGTAGAGATGCCGGAACACCAGCCATTCCAGCAGCAGCCCGACCACCAGCGCCACCGGCAGCGCCAGCAGCAGTCCCAGCCAGAAGCTGTCGAGCCACAACCCGAAGGTCGCCGCGACATAGGCGCCCAGCATGTACTGGACGCCATGCGCGAGGTTGATGAAATCCATGACCCCGAACACCAGGCTGAGTCCGGCGGCGACGAGGAACAGGAGAACGCCGAACTGCAGCCCGTTCAGCACCTGGACGAGGAGTAAGGTCAACCGCGCCCCCTCAGCTCAGGCGGCAGCTTGCGGCATAGGCGTCGGTGTCGGCCTCCAAGACCCTGCGCACCGTCTCGGTCTGGTACTTGCCGTCGGGCCGCTTGGCGGCCTTGCACAGCCAGAAGTCCTGAACCGGAAAATGGTTGGCGCCGAAGCGGAACGCCCCGCGCACCGAGGGGAAATCCGCCTTCTCCAGTGAGGCCCGCAACGCCGCCTTGTCGTCGACGTCGCCGCCGGTGCGCTTGATCGCGGCGTCCAGCAGATGCGCCGCGTCATAGCTGTGGGCGGCAAACAGAGAGGGGACATAGCCATACGCGGCCTCGAAGGCCGAAACGAACTGGCGGCTGTGCGGATTGTCGACGTTCGGCGCCCAGGTCGAGGCGGTGAAGAAGCCGAGCGACGCATCGCCCTGGGCCGGCAGCGTGGTCTCGTCGACCGTGAAGGCGGACAGGAAGGGAGTCTTCTCCAACCCGGCCTGGCGATACTGGCGCACGAGGTTCACGCCAAGGCCGCCCGGCATGAAGGTGAAGATGGCGTCCGGCTTCGCCGCGGCGATCTTGGCGAGCTCCGCCGAGAAATCGAGCTGGTTCAGCGATACGTACAGCTCGTCGACGACCTCGCCCTTGTATCGGCTCTTGAAGCCGGCCACCGCGTCCTTGCCCGCCTGGTAGTTGGGCACCAGCACCATGACCCGCTTGTGCCCGTCGTCCTGGGCCACCTGCCCCATGGCGGCGTGCGGCTGGTCGTTCTGGTAGGAGGTGCTGAACAGGAAGGGGCTGCACCCCTTTCCGGCAAGGGTCGACGGTCCGGCGTTGGTGGTGACCAGGAAGGTCCCGCTTTCGGTCACCGGCCGGTGGATCGCCTGGAGCATGTTGCTGAAGACGACCCCGACCACGAAGTCCACCTTGTCGCGCTCCAGCGCCGCCCGCACCTTGGACACCGCGACGTCCGGCTTCAGTTCGTCGTCGACCACCAGCGTCTCGACCGCCCGGCCGCCGAGTTGGTTGTTCAACCGCGCCAGTCCGGCCAGCCAGCCGTCGCGCATATGGTTGCCCAGGGCGGCGCCGGGTCCGGACAGGGTGCCGACGAACGCCACTTTCAGCGGCGCCGCCTGGGCTCGCAGGATAGACGGCCGGAAGCCGAGAACACCGGCGGCCGCGGTCACGGTTGCGGCCTTGAGTAACGAGCGTCTTTTCATTGCGAAGCTTCCCCTAGCGTATTTTTCCCAAGCATATCCTCCGGACCGGCCTTGTTCCACCCAGAGACAATCTGTCGGTCCACCGTTTTTTCAAAAAAATATGCATATGCCCGCGCTGCCGCTTACCGGACACGGCGCCTGGGACGGGTGAGCAGCACGACGGCGACCAGAAGTTGCGCAACGGTCCATGAGGTGCCCGACGCCACCAGCAGCGGCCAGTCCGGCCACCATGCCGCCGCGACCCGCAACATCGCCGCCATCGCCAGCAGGACAACCGCGGCGACGGCACCGGCGGGAAGCCATGGCGGCTCGGCCTCCCGCTGCAGCGTCGTCCGCACCATCATCGCGGTCGCCAGGATGCCGAGGCCTCCTATGCCCAGCAGGTGCGGCGCCGCAGCCGGCGGCAGGCCGAGGAGCTCCGCGGCTCCGGCCAGGATCCAGCCCGACCCGACGAACAGGTAGCCGAGGTGCAGGGCAAGGATGTCCGGCGCGCGCCAAAGCCGAAGGGTCCGCCAACGGGCAAGCCGCAGGAGCCCGCCAGCCCCCGCGAACAGGGCGCCGGCAGCCCCCAGCGACGGCAGGACCCCGCACACGCTCGACAGCAGGTACAGCAGGGCACCGGCGATGGACATCATCTCCAGCCGCGGCTGGACCCGATGCTCCAGCACGAGGGTCCGGCTGCGCAGGGCCCCGGCGGTCGCCGCCGGGATCACCCGGCCCCCCATCGCCAGCAGCAGCAGGCCGACCAGCGCAAGCTCCACCGGCAGGGCGCCGCCCGCCGGCCCCCCGGCCAATATCCCGGACAAGCGCAGCCGGAAAAGGATCTCCGCGAGGGTGAAGGCCCCGACCAGCGGGCCGAACACCGCATTGTGACCGCTCCGGCCGGCGCGCAGGAAGGGCAGCCCGGCAACCCGGAACAGCAGGAGCGGATAGGCGGCGGCCACCGGCAGCGCGAGCGCCAGCGGCGGTCCGGCCAGCGGCACGAGCCGCCCGGCCAGCCAGGCGAGGAAGGCCGCCGCCAGCATCGCCCGCGTCAGGCGCGTCATCAGGAAGCCGCCGACCACTGCCAGGGCATATCCGCCAACCATCTCATGGGCATGGACGGCCGGTGACCAGCCGAGCGGCAGCAGGCCGCCGGCCGCGGCCAGCCACAGCGGGACCGCCAGCGCGCCATGGATGGCGGCGGCCGGATAGAAAAGCCGGTGCGCGGTGCTGACGGTCGATGAATGCGGCATCTCTCGTCCCTGGATCGCCCCTTGTGGCGCCCCTTATGGCGCCCTTTGCGGCGGGACGGCCAGGATGGCCGCGATCACGCCACCCCGCTTTGTCCGGCATCAAATTCCCGCCGGCTTGGGTAGAGTGGGCGGACCGATCCGCGCAGGAACAGGACGCCCGCCATGCCCCCGCCCCCCGATCCCGCCGTCCTGCACGGCATGCCGCTGTTCGCCGGGCTCGAAGCCGATGCGCTCGGCGATGTCGTCGGCCAGGCGCGCTCCCGGCTCGTCCCTCGGGGAACCGCGGTCTTCAGCCAGGGCGAACCGGCCGCCGCCGGACATGCCTTGATCGACGGCCGGGTGAAGATCGTGCAGACCGGCCCCGATGGGCAGCAGGTCGTCCTCCGTTTCATCGGGCCGGGCGAGATGTTCGGCACCCTGGCCATCTTCACGGACGGCGTCTATCCGGCCGATGCCGTCACCGTGGCGGACTGCGTCGAGCTGTCCTGGCCGGCCGCCGCCATGACGGCGCTGATGGAGCGCCATCCGGCCATTGCCCGCAACGCGCTCGCCATCGTCGGCGGCCGGTTGCGGGAGGTGCAGAACCGCCTGCGCGAGGTGTCGACCGAACGCGTCGAGCGGCGCATCGCCCATGCCCTGCTCCGGCTTGTCCGCCAGGCCGGCCGCCGGGTGGATGCCGGGGTCGAGATCAACTTCCCGCTGTCGCGGCAGGATGTGGCCGAAATGACGGGAAGCACGCTGCACACCGTCAGCCGTACCCTGTCGGCCTGGGAGGCGCAGGGCATCGTCGAGAGCGGCCGGCAACAGGTGGTGATCCGCAAGCCGCACGCGCTGGTCGCCATAGCCGAGGATCTGCCCGCCGCCGACCGGCCCTGACAGCCGCCCCGGCTTGACGGCCCGCAGTGCCGCACCCGGCGGCGCGAGCTTGCGGTGGCGCAAAGACCGCCGGCACACCGGCGCTTAGGATGGCTGTGCGATCCGGGCAGGGGAGGACAGCTCATGGATGCCGAACGCAGGCCCGTCACGGCCATAACCGACCCGATGACCGCAAACCTGACCATGGCCGAGCTGATGCGGGAATGGCCTGCTGCCGTTCCGCGCCTGCTTCGCCACGGCCTCGCCTGCCCGGGCTGTGCCATGGCGCCGTTCATGACGGTCCATGACGCGGCTGCCGCCTATGGCCTGGCCGCCGATGCCCTGCTCGCCGATCTCTTGGCTGCGGACGGCAAGCCGGGGGGAGGCTCCGGCACCGTGAAGGAAACGCTCTGATGCATACGGACAGCCTGACCGGCCAAATCCTGCACGACGACCATCATCGCGTGCTCGCCCTTCTCGACGGCCTGGAGGCCTTCATCGGCCGCTATGGCGAGGATACGCTTCCGCCGCCGCCGTGCGGGGAGGACCGGATCCGTCTCGCCGCCCTGGCGGAGGAACTGGACAGCGGACCGATCGGCGGGCTTGAGCGCCACTTCGCCGTAGAGGAGGCCCTGTTCCCGGCGCTCGCCGCCGCGGGCGGCCATGAGCTCACCGCCGACCTGCTGGCCGACCATGCCCATATCCTGCCGATCGCCCGGCGTCTCGGCCGGCTGTGCCGGCTGGGGTTGCGCGATGGCTTCGATGCGGAGCTCTGGCCCGTCTTCCGCGGCTTCGCCGACGAGCTGGTGCGGAGCCTGCCGCTCCACATCCAGAAGGAAGAAACGACGCTGCTTCCCGCCACGGATGCCCTGCTTACATCGCAAGACGACCGGCTGCTGGCCGGGGCGATGACGACAACGGCGGCATGATCGCGTCGTCCCGGGATCGGTGTCCCCCGTCCGGCAGCCGGCCGCAGTCGCCGTTTGTGCTGGAACAAAGAGGCGCCGACGCATCCGCGGTAAGGCTGGACCCGGCGATCCCGCCCCTGTTCCCCTATCCAGACGGACCATGATGCTGACGACGATCCAGGCCGACCGGACCGAGCCGGTCATCGACCTCCAGGCCATCCCGCCCTTCCAACGCCACCCGCTGGTCTTCCAGGCCGTGCAGGGCTTGGCGGCAGGCGAAGGATTCCTGCTGGTCAACGACCACGACCCACGCCCTCTGCACCACCAGCTTCTCGCCCATTTCGGCGCCGGCCTGACCTGGGACTATCGCGAGCAGGGCCCGAGGGTTTGGCAGGTGCGGATCGGCCGGGCCACCGAAGCGGACACACCCTTTACCCTGCGCGTCCGCATCGACCGTAATGGCGACGCGACGGTTGCCG
Organism: Azospirillum picis; assembly: GCF_017876115.1. Classification (GTDB taxonomy): domain Bacteria; phylum Pseudomonadota; class Alphaproteobacteria; order Azospirillales; family Azospirillaceae; genus Azospirillum; species Azospirillum picis. Next base: position 58,998 of record NZ_JAGINO010000015.1, on the reverse strand, counting down.
ACGATGGGGCGGTCCTGGGTCCGGACGGTACCGGCGCGTCCGTCTGCGACGTGACAGGCTGCCCGCCCGGCACCATGCGAACGGACGTGCTGTCCCTGCTGCAGGACGTCATTCCCCCGGTGGGTGTCGTCGGCATCCCCTTCGATCGCCTGCTGGCGCGGCGCAACGGATCCTGCTGCGGCGGGATGTGCGGCTGAGTGCCGGATGCCGAACCGATCGTTGCGACACCTTGAATTGCGGCAACGCCGCATGATCGCGTATCGGGGCTGACCTCATGGAGCGGCCCGCCGGCCGCTCCCCTTCGCACCGCCGCCACGTGCGGGTATGGAGCAAGGCTGGTGCGAACGGCGACCCATCGTCCGCAGCATCCTCTTGGCGGTCCAGGCCTTCCGACGGCGGTGGCCCGCTTCCCGCCGGCTCTCGTCACTTCCCCCGCAGCAGCTTGTCCTTGGCCGCACTGCCGGCGCTCGACCCGACCCAGTAGGACACCACCGCGGTGGCCATGGTGGTCAGCGCCCCCAGCATCAGCGAGGCGTTCGGGTCCGCCTGCCCGGCCGGGACCGACAGCACGCGGTACAGCACGACGCCGAAGGTGACCAGCACCACGAACGAAACCAGCGGCGCCCCCCAGGCGATCCGGCTGCCGGCCTTCGCGAGGTCCACCGTTTGCCCCCTGGCATTGGCGCGATCGCCGTTGTCGAGGGCCAGCAGGCTCAGCATCCGGTCGGCGACGGCCTTCCGGAACTCGGCCAGCGCGGCGGGATCGGCAGCGATGGAGGCGGCGAGCGGCGCTATGTCCTCCGGCTTGGCAACAGGGAAACCGGTGACGGTACCGGCGGCGGTGACCAGCGCTTGTGCAACGGCCGCGCCCGTCCGGGCATTTGCCGGATCATCCCCGGCGATCAGCCTTGCAACCTCCTCGCCCGCCAGTTCGGCGAGCGGGGCAGCGGCAGCGACGAGCAAAGGCAGCATGGAACCTCCTCTCTGGCAGGGCAAGGCACGTAACCGGAATGGCACGGGCGGTGATGAAGTCGGACGGACACTGTTGGAGTCTGATCACCCTCAGGGAGCAAGAGCCATGATCGACAAACCCACGGACGACCAACCGGTGCCGGGCGAGGTCAACCGGCAGGCGCCGCAGCAACCGGAAACGCCGCCTGGTCGGGACAATGGGCCTACGGAAGGCGGGGCACCGCATCCCAAGACCGAGAAGGCCGACGAGCGCGCAGGACAGACACGGGAACCGGGATACGACGAGGCGTGAACATCATCGAGGCATGGCTCAAACCTCCAGGAACTCGGCGAGCCTGTTGAGCCAGCCAGAGGCATTCAGCGCGTCATCCTCGGTCCGCCCACGCTTCCGGGCGTCTCCGGTGATGATCTGCCCGTAGAAGCGCATCCGCTGGGCGAAGACGGAGCGCCACAGCGCGGCCGCATCGCCGCGATTGACCGCAGCCAACGTCCTTGATCCGACGATGCCGTCGATCCTCAACAGAGGCCGCCCGGCAATGTCGTTGACCGCATCCTGCAGCCAGGTCGCGGCCCGGCGTGGACCGTGATTGACGCCCGAATCGATCACCAGAGCCCGCAGCTCCGGGTCGATGATGTTGGAGAAGCCAGGCTCCTCGATGTAGCGGGCGCGGTAGATCGCCCGCACCTCGGCCTCGTCCAGGGCCGCCACGTCGGCCGCCTTGACCGGCCGCCTGCGCCAGCCGGCCAGGGTATCCAGCGTGATGCCGCCCTTCGTCGGCCCGCCGCGGTCCAACGGACGATCGGTGTAGCGGGGCCAGCCCTCCCGGCGGAGTATGGCATCGATGATGCTTTCGGCGGACTGGCACGGGATCGCCGCACTGGTCTGAGTCACCATGGTTCAGGTCCCTTTCACCCATTTGCACGCACCGGGCGGCCCGATCGGGACGCCCGGCCGGCCGCATCCACTCCGATTTGCCGTGCACCCAACCCGACATCGCCGACCTTGATGCCGGAGCTTGGCCGCGATGCTTGATACAGATCGGCCATGGCGGGGGTTTGAAGCGACAGGACTGCAACGATCGCAAGCGATCGCCCTTTTCATAGGTCCTGCTCCATTCAACGGGTTTCACAGACGGATGCAGCCCGCCCCCTCGGCACCTCCAGTGCTAGCATCGGAAACTCACCGATTTAAGATTTTTTACCTAGAATTTAGGATTTAAAGCAAAGTCAAGGATTTTGTATCAAGCCGCTGGCTGGATGGCCGTGCTCCACCAACGGTCAGCCCAATGTTCGCGGCCAAGCCGGCACGCCTGCCGCCGAAATGCCCGTCCCACGCCGCCGGCAACCAAACCGGTCTTTCGTATAGAAACTTGCTCTGGCGCAAGGATCCGCTGATGCCCAGCGGGCAGTCTGGCTGCAACGCCGCCCACACGAGACGGCGCAGGTTGGAGACATCGCCAATGACCACCGCCCTCATCAACACCGCCATCTATCGCGAGCACCACGCAAACGTGAGCAAGCTCGTCGACCGCATAGAGGTCCTGCTCACGGCCCCCGCGACAGCATCGGATCCAGGCCCGCTCACCACCGCAGTCCGTGACCTGTTCGGCATCTTCGCGGTTCACCTGTCGTTGGAAGACAAGGCGCTCTACCCCCGCCTGATGACTCATCCCGATCCCGCCCTGCGCGGCACGGCAGCCCGCTTCCAGGCCGAGATGGGCAACCTGAGGGCGCGCTTCGACCAGTACCGCACGCGCTGGCCCGGCCCGCTGGCCGTCGCCAGGGATCCGGCCGCCTTCGTCAGCGAAACCAGGGAGGTCGTGACCGCCCTGAAGCAGCGGATCGCCCGCGAGGACCACGGGCTGTATGACATCATCGACCACTCCCCCCTCATGGGGGCTGCCTGAAGCGCGGCTATTTGCCACGGACTTGATCGTTATCAAGGACAAGGGCTATCGGCTTGAATTCATTGGGCTCGGATTGACCAAGAAGGAGGGGAACCGCCGATGCGCGATCCCGATGCCGTACTGGATGCCGATGCGGAGTCCATTGCCGATGGCCGCGCCCGCCTGATCGAAGCCGAATTGAGCCGCGCAGGTCTTGGGCTCGTCCTGCGAATGGGAGACCGGGGAAGCGGGCTTCTCCTGGACCGGCTCGTCCGGCTCCTGGCAATCCGCCATCCCCGTGCGTTCGTAGCCATGCGGGAAATGCCGGACGCCAGGGTCCTGATCGAGCCGACCGATGCGCGCGTCGCCCTCCTCCTGCGGGTCGGGCCCGAGTTGTCCTTGCGCCTGCGGCCCTGTCAGGCGCGGAAGGACGGCGCGGCTGCAACGGACGGGATGGCGGATGCCGTCATCAGCGGTCCCTATGCCCGGCTGCTCGATCTTCTGGAGGGGCGCATCGACGGCGACGCGCTGTTCTTCCGCCGCGAACTGTCCATCGCCGGTGACACCGCGCTGATCGTCGCCCTGCGCAACACGCTGGACGGGGAGGAGATGGATTTGCTGGCCGATGCGCTGTCCTTCGCCGGACCGCTGGCAAGCCTGCTGCCGGTGTTGCGCCGCAATGCTGGCCCCCTGCTCGACCGTCTGGCCGATGCGCGCCGGCTTCTGCCGCCGCCCTTGAAGTGGGGAATCGCCCGGATCGAGGCACGGCTGCCCGGCTTCGGCCCCGGACGGGAGGCATAAGGGATGGACAGGTTCGAACTGATCTGCCCGGCCGGCACCCCGGCCGCCCTGCGCGCCGCCGTGGAGGCCGGCGCCGATGCCGTCTATCTTGGTTTCCGCGACGAGACCAACGCCCGCAACTTCCCCGGCCTGAATTTCACCCGCCAGGATCTGGCCGAGTCCATCGCCTTCGCCCATGCCCGCAGGGTCCAGGTGTTCGTCGCCATCAACACCTATCCGGAGGCCGGCAACCTCGCCCCCTGGCACCGCGCGGTCGACGATGCGGCACGGCTGAAGGCCGACGCCGTCATCCTGGCCGATCTGGGGCTGCTGGACTATGCCGCGCGCACCCACCCGGAACTGAGGCTGCACCTGTCGGTCCAGGCATCGGCCGCCAACGCCGAGGCGATCAGGCTCTACCGCGATGCCTTCGGCGTCCGGCGGATCGTCCTGCCGCGCGTGCTGACGGTGCCGGAGATCGCCAAGCTCAATGCCGAGGTCGACGTGGAGACCGAGGTGTTCGTGTTCGGCGGCCTCTGCCCGATGGCGGAAGGGCGCTGCTCGCTGTCGTCCTATGCGACCGGCCTCTCGCCCAACAAGCAGGGCGTCTGCTCGCCGGCCAGCCATGTCCGCTACGAACCGCGCGGCAAGGCGCTGGCCTCCACCCTCGGCGGCTTCACCATCAACGTCTTCGGCGAAGGCGAGAACGCCGGCTATCCGACCCTGTGCAAGGGTCGCTTCGTCGCCCGCGACACCGCCGCATACCTGTTCGAGGAGCCGACCAGCCTCAACGCCATGGACCTGCTGCCGGAGCTGAAGTCGGCGGGCGTCCGCGCCCTGAAGATCGAGGGCCGGCAGCGCGGCAAGGCCTATATCGGCGCGGTGGTCCGCGCCTACCGCGAGGCGTTGGATGCCTTCGCCGCCGGGCGGCCGGTGCCGAGGATCGACCTGCAGGCGATGGTGGAGGGCGGGACCCAGACCACCGGCGCCTACACCCGCGCCTGGCGCTGAGGAGACGATGACGATGAAACCCTCCCTGACCCTGGGGCCGGTGCTGTTCAACTGGTCGGTCGACCGCTGGTGCGACTTCTACGCCCGCATCGCCGACGAGGCCCCGGTCGACACCGTGGTCGTCGGCGAGATCGTCTGCCACAAGCGGGCTCCCTTCTTCGCGGTGGCGATGCAGTCGGTCGTCGAGCGGCTGGCGGCGGCCGGCAAGACCGTCTGGCTCGCCAGCCCCATCCTGGTGGGCAGCGAGCGCGAGCGTGCGGCGATGCGCGAGCTGGTGTCCCCCGGCAACGCCCTGTCCGATGCCACGATGATCGAGGCGAACGACATGGGGGCGCTGGCGCTGCTGGCGGGTCGCCCCCATGCGGTCGGACCGACCATCAACGTATACAACGAGGCGACGCTGGGCTGGCTCGCCGGACGCGGCGCCGTGGCGGTGTCACTGCCGGCGGAACTGCCGGCGGCCTCGGTGGCGGCCCTGGCCAAGGCTGCGGCCGGAGTCGGCACGGCGGTGGAGGTGCAGGCGTGGGGCCGGGCGCCCCTCGCCATCTCCGCCCGCTGCTACCACGCGCGCGCCCACGGCCTGCATAAGGACGGCTGCCAGTTCGTCTGCGCCGGCGATCCGGACGGCATGCCGGTGGCGACGATGGACGGCCAGCCTTTCCTGACGGTCAACGGCACCCAGACCCTGTCCCACGGCTATCTCTGCCTCGCGGAGGAACTGGAGGAGCTGACCGCAATGGGAGTCGGGCGCTTCCGCCTGTCGCCGCAGGTGGTCGACATGGTCCGCGTCGCCGAGGCCTTCCGCGACCTGCTCGACGGCCGGCGGGAGGGTGGCGCGGTGGCAGCGGAACTGGCCGGCTTGACCGAAGCCCCCCTCGTCAACGGCTTTTTCCACGACAGCGCGGGCGCCCGTCGTATCGTTGGTGCGTCGCACCGCGTCTGAGCGGCGCGCCCGCCACCGGAGTCGGCCGGCTTCCGCCGGTCGGCTGTTTTCACGTCCAGAAGAAAAGGGACAAGGTATGAAGAGGAACACTGCCGGGTTGGCCGCCATCGGACCCGCTCTCGGCCTGATGCTTGGCCTGTCGGCGATGATGCCCGCCGTTGCCGCGGCACAGGATGCCGAGGCCGGGGCGAAGGTCTTCAACCAGTGCAAGGCTTGCCACACCATCGAGGCTGGCGGTCCCAACCGCGTCGGCCCCAACCTGCATGGCATCGTCGGCCGCAAGGTCGGCTCGCATGATGGCTTCTCCTACTCCGAGGCCCTGAAGAACGCCGGGAAGACCTGGGACGAGGCTGGCCTCGACGCCTACCTGACCGACCCGAAGGCCGCCCTGCCGGGCAACAAGATGGCCTTCGCGGGCGTCAAGAACGAACAGGCCCGCAAGGATCTGATCGCCTTCCTGAAGAAGAACAGCGAGTAACGGAACGGGCCGGCGGGGACACCGATGTCCCCGCCGGCCTCGCCACGCCGGCCAGCGATGCCCTTCCGAGCACCCGGCGCGGTGCATTGTCGACCGGCTTACCGCCGTCCGGTGCCGACCCGTGCGTCCGTCAGGCGACGGGTGTGCCCCCGCCCCGGTCCTCCTCCTTCAGGCCGGCCTTGAAGCTCCTGACGCCCTTGGCGAGATCGCCCATCACGCTCGGCAGCTTGCCGGCGCCGAACAGCAGCAGGACGGCCAGCAGGACGATGGCCCAATGGAAAAGGCTGAAGCTACCCACGATATCCTCCTCAATTCCATAACCGTTGTGCGGAAACGTTCATGCCGCGAGCCGAAGGACGCTGCCGTCGGGGCGGGTCAGGCGGGCGGCGGTGCCGCGATGGCCGGCCAGGATGGACCCCACGCGCCCTTCCGGCACCACTGAGAGGATGGTGGACAGGGCATCGGCTGTGGTGGCGTCGGCAGACTGTACGGTCACCGCCAGCCAGTGCGCCGCGCAGGTGCCGCTGGCCGGGTCGAACAGGTGGGTGAAACGCCCCTCGGCATCGAAGCGGGTGCCGTAGCCACCGGACGTCGCCAACGCGCGGTCGCCAAGCTCCACCGTCTCCGCGGTCCGCTCGGGATCGGCGGGGTCGGCCAGCCCGACCGTCCAGGGCCGGCCGGCCGGATGATGGCCGATGGCGCGCAGTTCGCCCATGTCGACCAGCACCTGCCCCATTCCCTCGGCCATCAACAGCTCGGACACCCGGTCGGTGACATAGCCCTGGGCGATGCCGTTCAGCGTCACGGCCATCCCGCGCCGGGCGAAGGCGATGCGGTCTGCGTCCACGCGCAGGGCACGGAAATCGACCAGCCCCCGCGCCCCCCGCACCGCGGCGGCCGGCGGCCCCGCCGGATCGGCTCCGCTGCGGGAGAAGTGGCCGGCATAGAGTTCCCACAGCGGCTGCACGGTCGGGTCGAAGGCCCCCCCGCTTGCATGGCCGAACGCCACCGCCTGGGCCAGCAGGCGCACGAGGTCGGCAGGCGGGTTGTCCAGCATGCCGTCACGGTTGAGGCGGCGGAGCGCCGAGTCGGCACGGTAGAGGCTGAAGACCCGCTCCAGCCGTTCCACCTCCCGCAGGCTGAGGGTGATCAGACGGTCGGCCTCCACCGGGTCGGGGTGGGCGATGGTCAGGCTGGCATCGGCGCCGAGCGCCACGCCCCGCCAGGTGCGAAGCGGCACCCCGGCCGCCCGCGCTCGCTGCGGCAGCAGGGAAAGGCCAGAGGCGGCGGCCACGGACAGGAAGCGGCGGCGGGTGACGGGCATGGTCATTGGTGGTCTTCCTTCGCCATGGCGGGCTCTGCCGGGGGCGTGAGGATCCGGTCCTCATGCATGTCGGCGAACCGCAGCACCTCGCCACCATTGGCGGCGGCGAAGGCACGGGCGGCGCTCTCCTCGGCGAAGGGGAAGGGCTCGGCCTCTCCCATGCCACCGCGCAGGCGGCTGCCCAGCACGTACCATGCCCGGCGCGCCTCCACCCAGGCGGTCATGTCGAGCGCCTCCGGATCCTTGGACTTGCCGACGTCGGTGACGTAGATGGCCCGGATTTCCTTCGGCTCTTCCGGCAGCATGGTGAAGGCGAAGGTATCGCGCACCGACGACAGCCAGATCGGGCGCTCCTGTCCCTTCACCAGGATCTGCCCCTTCGGGCCGGCATGGTCGGCGAGGCTCATGCCGCAATAGTGGCCGACGGCGTCGGCGGTCAGCACCGCCGGCGGCGGCGGTACGACCTCGGCGCGCTCCTGCTTGCAGCCGGGCAGCGTCAGCAGCAGGGCGGCGCCCAGCAGGGCGGCCGGCAGGGTTGGGATGGTTCGCATCAGATCTGCTTCCTCGAAAAGAGGGCGGCGGCCAGCGCCAGCGGGGCGGCCACCCAGGCGGCCATCACCGCCAGCAGCATCGGGGCCGGCAACTGGACATGGGCGGCGAGGCCGGCGGTGCCGGCGAAACTGCTGACGCCCTTGAAACCGGTCAGGTTGAACAGGCGGTAGGCGTCGGCCGGATTGGCGAGCAGCAGCCAGTTCAGCGCCTCGACGCCGATGCCGCTTCCGGCGACCAGAAGACCCAGGAGAGCCATGTCGTACAGCAGCACGAAGCACAGCCAGACCGCCACCGCGATGCCCGCCGCCGTGCCGCGGTCGCGGACGAGGGTGGAGGCGAGATAGCCCAGCGCCGTGAAGGCGGCCCCCAGCATCACGCTGGAGCCGATCATCGCGGCGAAGGCGCGCCAACTCTCCGGGCCGATCGGCGTGTCGCCCATCGCCATCGTCAGCCCGGCGGCGCCGTAGCCGACCACCGTCGCCAGCGCGATCACCGCCGCATGGCCGAGGAACTTGCCGAGCAGCAACTGCCAGCGCGCCACCGGATAGGACAGCAACAGGGTCATGGTGCCGCGGTCGATCTCCCCCACCACCGCGTCGAAGGACAGCAGCAGGGCGATCAGCGGCAGCAGGAAGATGGTCAGGCTCGACAGGCTGACGATGGTGACCTCCACCGGTCCGACGCCGACCGTGCCGGTCGGCGCGGATCCCAGGAAGCTCAGCGTCAGGGCCAGCGCGCCCATCAGCAGCGTGGTCGCGACGACCCAGCGGTTCCGCGTCGCCTCGCGCAGTTCCTTGCCGGCGATGATCAGGAGCGTGTTCATTCGGCGGCCTCCCGGCGCAGGAAGTGGGCGTACATCTCGTCCAGGCTGGGCTGGACGATCTCGATGTCGTGGACGGCGGGTCCGTCGCAGGCGATGCGGCGCACCAACCCGACCTTGTCGTCGTTGGCGCAGGCCAGTTCCACCACCCCGCCGGCCAGCCGGGTCGGCGCCGCCCCCTCCCCCACCCTGCGGACCAGATCGTCGATGTCGGCGGCCGGCATGGTCAGGCGGATGCGCACCGGCAGGCGCGCGAGGCTGCGCAGGGTGGCGAGCGAGCCGTCGGCGACCTTGCGTCCGCGGTTCATCACCACGACCCGGTCGGCCTGCCCCTCCAGCTCGGTCAGGGCATGGCTGCACAGCAGGACGGTCGTGCCCTGGTCGCGCAGCTCGGCGACGATGGCATAGAAGCTCTGGCGCAGTGCCGGGTCGAGGCCGGTCGTCGGCTCGTCGAGGAACAGCAGCCTGGGGCCGCCGAGCAGCGCCTGTGCCAGCGCCAGACGCTGCCGCATGCCCTTGGAGTAGGTGCCGACCCGACGCCTGATCGCGGCGGGTTCCAGCCCGACCCGCTCGAACAGCGCGTCGTTGCCGCCGCGCGGCGCCCCCTTGAGCCGGGCGTAGAAGTCCAGCGTCTCGCGGCCGGTCATGTTGGGATGGAAGGCGACGTTTTCCGGCAGGAACCCGATCCGGCGGCGGATGGGGGAGCAGGCGGCGCTGGCCGGGTCGCCGCCCAGCACGCGGATGCGGCCCTCCGACGGGGTGGTCAGGCCGAGCATCAGCTTGATCAGCGAGCTCTTGCCGGCACCGTTGTGGCCGACCATCGCCACGCATTCGCCGGGCGCCAGCGTCAGGTCCACGCCGCGCACCGCCTCGGTCTCGCCATAGCGCTTGGTGACGCCCTGCACCTCCGCGGTGAAGTCGGTCATGGCTGTTTCCTTTCGGCAATCGGGCTTTGGGCTGTCTGGACCGGGGCGGGCATCGGGGGAGGCGTCATCAGTGGAGCGCTGTCGATCACGCCGCCGGGGTGCAGGGCCGGGAACTGCTTCTGCGCCCAGCGGATCACCTGGACGCCGGGGCTGTTCATCAGCAGCTTCGCTGCCGGGTACTCCCACATCACCCGGTCCACCACGTCGTTGGGGCGGTAGGGCTCGTCGGAGATGCCGTCGCCGTTCAGGTCGAAGGCGGCATTGTCGGACCAGTAGTTGCCGCGCCCGTTCTCCGACCAGTCGAGATAGCGGGTGCCGACATACTTCACCTGGGTGCGGTTGCCGATGAAGGCGTTGCCGGTCAGGCTGTTGCGCTCCGATCCGGCGGTGAAGTGGACGCCGATCTCGCAGCCTTCGAACCGGTTGGCGGTGAAGCGGTTCTTGTTGGCGTTGTAGATGAAGACGCATTTCCAGGTGCCGCTGCGCAGCCGGTCGCTCATCGCCTCGCTGTCGCGCGGGATGTCGCTGTCGGGCAGCGCCTCGCCATCGTCGGACAGGGCACCGGCGAAGCGGCCCTCGATCAGGTTGCCGTCGATGCGCGAACCGTTGGCGTTGTTCAGCATCAGGCCGTGTTCGCGATCCGCCCTGGACCGGTTGTTGCGGATCAGCAGGTTGTTGGAGAACATCACCGCATAGCCGACATTGTTGGCGATGGAGACGTTGTCGGTCAGCTCGGAATCGTTGGTGTACATGTAGTGGACGGCGAACCGGACATGCTCGAACCGGTTGCCGGAGAAGACGTTCTTGCGGGACGAGGTGGTGAACAGCCCATCGCGTCCCTCCCGCACATTGTTGTCGAGCACGCGGGTGCCCGGCGCGTTCCACAGTTGGATGCCGTTGCCGCGTTCCGACACGCGCAGGTCGGTGCGGCCGACGATGTCGTTGCGGCGGACCAGGCTGTCGGCGGCACCCCAGATGTAGACGCCGATCAGGTTGTCGCGCAGGCGGTTGTCCTCGACCACGGCGCCGCGCGCCTCCTTGCCGAGGAAGACGCCGGCATTCTGGTCGATCAGGCTGAGGCCGGAATTGCGGATCTCCAGGTGCCGCAGGGTGACGTTCGGCGCAAGGACGGTCAGCGTGCTGCCGCTGCCCTGCCCATCGATGACGGCGCCCGGCTCGCCGGTCAGGGTGACCGGGGTGCGGATGGTCAGCGGGCCTGGATGCACGCCGGCGGCCAGCACCAGCGTGTCCCCCGGAGCCGCCGCCGCCAGCGCCGCTTCCAAGCCGCCGGGGGCGACCGTCGCCGTGGCGGCGAGCGCCGGAGCGGTTGCCAGGGCTGCGGCGAGGACTGTCGCGGTGCGGAGGAGCATGGTCTGTCTCCATCGGCGGGTGGATTGATCCCCTCTCCCGTCCCGGGAGAGAGAGGGACCCGCCGCAGGCGGGAGGGTGAGGGGTGATCCGAACATGGATCTTGATCCTTGGATCGACCCTCACCCTTCCCATGCTTCGTATGGGCCCCTTCCCTCTCCCGGGGCGGGAGAGGGAGAGCTTCAGGCGATCAGGTGGAGGACGGCTCGACGATCATGCGGCCGGCCATCTCCATGTGCAGGGCGTGGCAGAACCACTGGCAGTAGTACCAGTACACACCCGCACGGTCGGCGGTGAAGGTCACCGAGGATGTGGCCTGCGGGCCGACCTCCATGCAGACGCCGTAGTTGGTGATGCTGAAGCCGTGGGTCAGGTCGTCGATGTCGTCCATGTTGGTGACATAGACGGTGACCTCGTCGCCTTGGCGGACGGTGAACTCCTCCAGCCCGAAGGCCGGGGCGCGCTGCCACATGTAGACGCGGACCTTCTTGCCGTCGCGGATGACCTTGGCGTCGTCCTCCAGCACCACGCCGTCCTTCTTGGCCTGCTGGCGCGCCTCTTCCCACATCGGGTCGTTGCGGTCGTAGACCGAGCGCGGGTTCACCTTGGAGCGGTGGACGATCAGGGTATCGTGCGGCTCCGCGAAGGTGGGGCCGTCATGCACCAGCTTCATCTCGTCGCCGGAGATGTCGATCAACTGGTCGTTCTCCGGCTTCAGCGGGCCGACGTTGAGGAAGCGGTCCTTGGAGAACTTGTTCAGCGACACCAGCCACTTGCCGTCGGCCTCCTTGGTCTCGCCCATCGAGCTGTGGTTGTGGCCGGGCTGGTACTGGACGTCCAGCTTCTGGATGATGGGATCGACCTTCTCGCCCTTGAAGGCACGCCGCGCCTTGTCGATGTTCCACTTCACCAATTGGCTGTCGAGGAACAGCGTCGTGTAGGCGTTGCCGCGGCCGTCATAGGCGGTGTGAAGAGGCCCGAGGCCGAGCTGCGGTTCGGCGACGACGACGTCGCGCGGCTTGATCTTGTCGTCGAACAGGTCGTCCAGCAGGCGCACGTCGAACACGGTGACGGTCGGCGACAGCTTGCCGTTGACGGTGACGTGGATGCCGTCGGGGGCGGCGTTGATGCCGTGCGGGTTGGCCGGCACCGGGATGTAGCGGGTATAGGGGCTGCCATGGCGGCCGTCCACCACCGGCACGCCGTTCACCGACTGGATCTTGCCGGCCTTCACCGCCTCGTCGATGCGCTTCAGGTTGAAGACGACGACCCAGTCCTGCTCACCGCTGGTCATCTCCGCCGCGGTGACGCCCTCTTCGGAATCGTAGCAGGTGGAGAAGGCGTATTTGCCCTGGTAGTCGGCGTCGGTGTTGTCGAGGTTGCCGTCGACCCACACCTGCCAGGCGATCTTCATCGTGTCGCCGTCGATGGCGGTGAAGTGCGACTTGTAGTTCTTGGTGGCGGTCAGGTCGCGGCCGTCGTTCGGGGTCGGCACGCGCTGTTCGCCGTTGGCGAAGACATAGCCGGTGCGCGGGTAGCGCTGCGGGCGCAGGCCGTGGATGGCGGCGGCGTTGGGGATCTCGATGATGGTGTCGGTTTTCATGATGTCGCAGCGGATGCGCGCGACACGGGTGTTGGCCTTGTCGTTGATGAAGATGTAACGGCCGTCATAGGTGCCGTCGGTGAAGGACATGTGCGGGTGGTGCGCATCGCCGTTCAGATAGATGCCGCCGCGCGTCTCCAGGAACTTCTTCGTTTCCGGCAGCATATGCTCGGTCAGGATCTTCCGGCTCTCGTTGGTCATGCCCCAGCCGGTGGCGGAGCAGCGGTTGAAGACCGGAATCCGCATCAGCTCGCGCATCGACGGCAGGCCGAGGATACGGACTTCACCGGAATGCCCGCCGGAATGGAAGGCGTAATATTCGTCGAGGTCGCCGGGCTTCACCTCGGCGTTGAGGTGGCCGGGCTGAGGGGTGGCCGCCTGGGCGGCGGCCGCGCCGAACAGTGCGCTTCCGGCGACCCCGCTTGCGGTCCCGCCGCCGACGGCACCGGCGAGGCCGGCGAACGCCGCCACCTTGGCCGTTCCGCCCAGAAGCGCGCGGCGGTTCACGCCCGCCGGAATCATCTCGTTCGACATGCTTTGCTCCTTCGATAAACCCCTCTTGGGGGGCTTGGCGGGACCGCCGAGACGGCGGCCCCGATGAAAGTCTTGCCGGTTGGCCCGCCACCGGCAGGCAGGGGGCCGGTGGGTGGCGGTCAGTGCCCGCGCGGACGCAGGCTGAGGGTGCCGGTCACCGGGTCGGTGCTGACGGTGCCGACACGGCGCCGGCCTGGGCCGGCCGGCGGCTCCGGCACCTCCGGCGTCTGGCTGCCGGCTTCCCGGCGTTCCCGCTTCAGCCGCTTCTGGATCATGACCGGGCATTTGCGGTCGTGGTGGTAGAGCACCTGGCAGTGCAGGCACTGGATGCATTCGTTCGGGTTGATCGAACCGTCCGGATGAATCGCCTGGACCGGGCATTCATTGGCGCAACGCCGGCAGGGGCTGCCGCACTCGCTGTAGCGCTTGAGCCAGTCGAACATCCGCAGCCGGCCGGGGATGGCGAGCGCCGCGCCGAGCGGGCAGAGATAGCGGCAGAAGAAGCGCTCGATGAACAGTCCGGCGAGCAGCAGCGCCGCCGCGAAGATCACGAACCACCAGTCGCGGACGAAGTGGAGGATGATCGCGGTCTTGAAGGGCTCGATCTCGGCGGCCTTCTCCGCCGACGCCAGCGAATAGAGCGACAGGCCGAACAGCAGGAGGAAGATCATGTACTTGATCGGCCACAGCCGCTGGTGGAGGCCGAAGGGCACCGTCACCTGGCGGATGCCGAGACGCTTGGCCGCCTTCGACGCCAGCTCCTGCAGGGAACCGAACGGGCACAGCCAGCCGCAGAAGGCGCCCCGTCCCCAGAACAGCAGCGAGGCCGCCACCGAGAACCACAGGATGAACACCAGCGGATCCATCAGGAAATAGTCCCAGCGGAAATCGCTGCGCAACGCGTTGGCGAAGGTCAGGACGTTCACCACGGAGAGCTGCGCCGTGGCGTACCAGCCGAGCCAGACCAGCGTGAAGACCAGGAAACCCAGCCGCACCCGCTCATACAGCGCCGGCCGCTTCACCAACTGGTCCTGGAAGAAGAAGATGCCGGTCAGCAGCAGGATCGCGACAGTCAGGACCGCGATGTCGGCGACCCGGCTCTGCCAGATGCGCTGCCACAGCGGGGTCTCCGCGGCATCGGCGGACTCGGCGTCGACGCCGTTCTGAGTTGCGACCTCCGGCGCCGCGGCAGCCGGACCGGCGGGTGCCTGCGTCGCGACCGGTGCGGCCGCACGCTCGACCTTCAGGTATTTGTCCGGCAACTGGTAGCCGAGATCAAAGGTCACGAAGACCTTGTCCAGCGCCGCCACCGGGCGCTGCACGAGAAGCTGCAGCCGCCACGGCTCCGTCGGATCGAACTCCGCCGTTTCCGGCAGGACGAACAGGCCGATCTCGGGGAAAGCCGGCGCACCGGCGGCGGCGACGGTTCCCAGCCGCTTGTGCATGCGGTCGCGGAAGCGGATGGAGCCTTCGTGCTGCACCAGTTCGATGCGGTCGAAGATGCCGCCGCGGACATAGCCCGAACCCTTGAAGGAGTAGCGCCCCTGGCCGGCGACCAGGATCGCCTGCTGGCCCGGCTTCAGGCGGCCGGTCAGGCTCTCGTATTCCGCATCGCCCAGCAGCGAGCGTCCGATGGCCGGAACCGTCACCAGGGCCGCGTAGAGATCGATGAACCCGTCGTCCGGCTCTCCGGCTTCCGCCCTGGCCACCGCCTCGGCACGGCCGGTGCGCTCGAAGGCGGCGTTGACCTCGCCCACCGTCAGCGTCAGCCGGCGGACGGAGCCGTCGCCGATCAGCGCCGCCCAGTCCTCCACCGCGGTCTGCGACAGGTCCAGGCTCTTCCTGACCGCCGTCGCCGCGTCCGCGGGCGTGCCATGGCCGAGCGCCTGCATCACCTTCTTGCCGGACCGGATGATCGAATCGCCGATGACCATCACCGTCACCGTGGCGCCCGAAACGATGTCGACGGGCGGGCTGGCGGCGCTCTGCGACGCCAGCTCCAGCACGTTCTTGCCGACATAGCCGTTGATGAAAGCGTTGATGCGCGCCGGCGGAATGCCGATCAGCACGATCGGCTCGTGATGGTCCATCAGGCGCGCGCCGGTCACCGTGCCGTCGGGCGACAGGCCGACCACCACGTCGATCGGCCGGCCGGAATAGCCGGTG
Organism: Azospirillum picis; assembly: GCF_017876115.1. Lineage (GTDB taxonomy): Bacteria > Pseudomonadota > Alphaproteobacteria > Azospirillales > Azospirillaceae > Azospirillum > Azospirillum picis. The sequence goes on along the minus strand of NZ_JAGINO010000015.1, from coordinate 43,635 downwards.
GTGTTGACGAAGTCCGAGGTCAGGTAGGCGTGGCCCGCCAGCGTCTCGCCCTTGAAGACCGGGACCAGCGGCCGCGCCCCCCCGGCGGGCTGGCCGAAGCGGTCGGCGCCGGGCACCAGATCCGCCGGCTGGAGCGCGGACAGGTACCGGGCCAGTTTCGTCCCATCGGCCGCAGCCGCCGTTACGCCTGCTCCCGTCGCCAGAAGGAGGAGCCCGAGCAAGACTGCCCGCGCCACTCTTCGAACCGTCTCGACCATCACCACCGCTCTTCCCCGGACATGTCCCTGGTGTCGTTGGGGGATCTAAGCGCGCCGCGGTCCCGGACGTCTTGACCGCGGTCAAGCCGGGATGACCGGCTTCCGGAATATGCTGCGGGACATGACGACTGCCGCCCGGCCGGCTTGCGGCGGATATCGCGGGCGGGCGATGCGGACAGGAGGAGTGGGAATGCCGTTTCTGACGCAGGAGCCGCCGGGCCCGGTCGCCTCGCTGGCCGACCTCATGGGCATCGCCCGGGCGATGGAAAGCGAGGCGGTACGCCGCTACGGCCAGTTGGCCGGCATGATGGACCGGCGGGGCGATGCCGCGCTGGCCGGCATCTTCCGCGCCCTGGTCCGCGAAGAGGAAGGGCATGCCGCCGCGGTCGAACACTGGGAGGATGCGCTCGGCCTGCCGCCTGCGGACACCGGGGCCTTCGTCTGGCACCTGCCGCCGGACATCGCCTCGTCCTGGGACGAACTGGCGGAACGCAGCAGCATCACACCCTATCAGGCGCTGTCCCTGGCGGTCCTGAACGAACAGCGCGCCTTCGCCTTCTACAGCTACATCGCCGCCCACGCCGAGGCGGACCCCGTCCGCAGCAATGCCGAAGCCCTGGCGCGGGAGGAGCTGTCCCATGCCGCCAGACTCCGGCGGGAGAGACGCGCCGCGTTCCATCGGGAACGCAGCGCGCATCCCGCCGACACCCGTTCGGCCCCGCGCCATCGCGTCGCATCCATGGCGGATTTCCAGCCGCTGAAGGCGGCCCTGCTGTCCGCGGCCGTCTCGGAACTCCAGGAGCTTGCCGCCGTGCTACACGGCCTGGGCGATCCCGACGGGGTCGCCTGGCTGGAGCGGACCGTGGCCGAGCTGCGGGCGGCCGACAGCGCGGCATTGCCCGGCTCAGCCGCAGCCGGTCCCCTGCCGGCCCGTCCTCTGCCGACCGACATCGCGCAGGCCGTGCGCGCCGCCGTTGCGGTGCCCGAGCGCTTGGCCGAGAGTTTCGGCGACATCGCCGAAAGGTCGACGGACGAATCGGTGCTTTCCGAAGCGCTGCGGCTGGAGGAGCTGGCGGTCGGCCAGATCGCGCTGCTCGCCCACACTCTGCAGGGCCGGAAGTCGGCCGGCTGAACCGCCTTGTGCGGACCGCAAGCGCTCAGGTGGAAAGATGCCCCGTGGCCGGGACCATCCTCAGTGGGGTGGGAACCGTCCGCTCTCCACCCACCCCTCGACCAGCCGTCGCGCCCGCTCGGCATCGGCCGGGAAATCGACCTCGCCCCATTGCAACCCTTCGATCGAGACCACCTCCACCCCGTCGCAGCGGCGGGCGAGCTGGTCGATCGCCGACAGGTACCAGCGGCGCGTCCCTTCCGGCTCGCGCAGCACAGCGTCGATCGATCCGGCGAAGCGCTGGCCGCCGTCGCCACGGAACAGAAGCATGCCGATCGACTCGCCGTCGACGCTGTCGACGGGCAGCGTCTTGCCGATGGCGCGCAGCCGGCGGCCGCCGTCCAGGCACACCTTCATGTCGTCGGCGTCGTATGCTTCCTTGCGGTCGATGGTGACCGTCACCGGCGCGGTGGCACGTTCCAGCAACCGGCCGAGCACGGCCGGCTCGAACAAGGTATCGCCGTTCAGGATCAGGAAGTCGCCGGTCATCTCCGGAAGCGCCACGTAGCAACTGCCGATGTTGTCCGCGACGCCGTAGAAGGGATTGTACAGCGTGCGGACCTTCAGTCCCGGCACGACGAATTCCTGGACCGCGGCCTCGACCGCCTGCGCGGCGAAGCCCACCACCACCACCACGTCCGTGAAGCCGTTGGCCGCCAGCGCCCGGAGCTGCCATTCCAGCAGCGAGCGTCCGTTCAGGGGCAGCAGGCATTTCGGACGGCTGTCGGTCAAGGGAAGGAGCCGCTTGCCCTGGCCCGCGCTGAGGATGATTGCCTTCAAACCTGTGATTCCCGAGTTGGAGGTGACGAAGCAGGTTTTCCAAGCCCGCCCATCTGCGGGCGGAATTCGGAACATTCGCTTATCGCGCCGCTGCCGGCGCAAGTTGGTCGAGATGATCGCCCATCCGCAGGGCGAGTGCGAGGATGGTGAAGGTCGGGTTGGCCCAGCCCGAGGTCGGGAAGACGGCGCTCCCGGCGACATAGAGGTTCTCCACCCCATGCACCTTGCCGTTCCGGTCGACGACACCCCGCGCCGGGTCGTCGGCCATGCGGACCGTGCCCATGTGGTGGTATCCGCCCAGCGGATGGGCGCTGATCAGCGGATCGCTGTACCAGAGCGTCGCCGGATCCTCCAGCCAGGGCGACGGAACCGCCGCGCCGAGGCCGAGGCGCTTCAACGCGGAATCCATCCGCGCGACCATCACCCGGACCGTATGCTTGTCGAGCTCGGTCAGCCGCCAATCGAGTTCCGCACGCGGCATGCCGAGCGCGTCGCGGTCCGCCGTCAGGGTCAGGCGGCTGTCGGGATTGGGAGCCTGCTCCGCCCGCATGATCATCGCGAGCTGCCGGGCGCCGGAGCGCACCAGCGCCCAGGGCCGCAGCGGATCGACCCGCTCATGCACCCACAGCGCCGTGTCCTTCACGCCGCGCCACAACCGCCGGTTCAGGGCCGACGGGTTCAGCCTGTGCTTCATGGCGTTGTAGCTCTTCATCGCCCAGAACTGGGCTTCCCGCTCGCCCTGGCGGGCACCGAGGGTGAAGGCCGAGTTGAGGGTCTGCGACCGCGTCTGCTCCTCCTCCTGGAGGCCGAGCAGGGCTGCATGGCGCGTGCCGCCGACGCGATGGCTCCGCCCGAAGGCGGCGAGCAGCGGCCAGGACGCCGTGGTTTCCAGACGGCCGCCGCGCGCATGCGGATGCTCCATGAAGAAGCGGCCGACGAGGTCGCGGCCATTGCCGATGCCGGCCGGCGCCACCTCGTTGGACGCCAGCATCAGGCGCGGCGTTTCCAGCCCGCCGAGCGCCAGCACGATGCGGCCGGCGCGGATCACCGCCTCCCGTCCCCCGACATCCCGCACCGTCACCGACAGGATGCGCCGCCCGTCGTCCGACAGCGCCAGCCCTGTGGCGGTGGCATGGACCAGAAGACGGGCCTTGGGATGGTCGGCGACGTCGCGGATGTTGGGAAGCGTGTAGCGGTTGCGGCGGTCGTCGAAGCTCCAGCAACCGACACGCAGCCCGTCGGTCTCCAGCCGCCGCAGGATCGGCAGGGTCCGCATCAGGGCATCGCGGCCCGCATCCGGCCTGGCGATGGACAATTCGCCGGCCGCCCGCACGTAGTAGGGTTCCATCTCGTCGCGGGTGATCGGCCAGCCGCTGTGGGGAACCCAGGACCGCTGCGCGAAATCGATGGATTCAAGCTCGGCGCAGCGCCCGCCCCAGATGGGGGTGGTGCCGCCGACCATCCGCAGGTTGACGTCGCCGAGGTCGTAGTATGGCTGGCCGCTGGTGCTGCCGGCGGCCAGCGCCTGCACGTCGGCCTCGAAGTCCACGCCTCCGCTTTCGACCAGCATCACCTCGTGCCCGCGGGCCAGCATCTGACGCGCCAGCGTCACCCCGGCGGCACCGGCGCCGACGATGCACAGGCCCGTCTCGAACGACGAGGTCCCGGCAAGCTCCCTGAGATCTAGCAACATCGCTGCCCTTCGAGCCCCGATGAGGGGCTGATTTCCGATGACATGGAACGCCGGACCGCCGATGCCAACCGCCTCGGCAACAATCAAGCGGCGTGTTCCGAAGAGACAGGCTACTTATCATCGCGTATGGAAGGCGGCAACGCATAGCGCTGTCGCAGCAGGTCGCAGAGCCAGAGGATTGTCGTTTGACGCAGCAAACAGGAACGCGCCACGTCGGAATGATGCGGCGGGCGCTCCGCAATGTCGGGTTGCTTCTGGGAAGCAAAGGCGCCACCGGCCTGATGCAGCTCGGCAGCTTCGCGCTGATCGCCCGCGGCCTCGGGCCGGTCGAATTCGGCCTCTTCGCCCTTCTGCAGACCCACGTCCAGTTCCTGTCGGGCGTCGCGACGGTCCAGTCCAACCAGGCGGTGATCCATTACGGGGTGAAGCATGTCGAGGCCGGCAACCTTGCCGGCTTCCAGGCGACCATCAAGGCCGGCACGGTGATGGACGTCGCCGGGGCGATCGTCGCGATGGTCTGCGCCGTTCTCCTGGCGCCGGCCGTGGCGCCCTTCCTGGAATGGAACGACCAGGTGGTCTTCTATGCGCAGTGCTTCACGCCGCTGGCACTGGCCAACGCCATCGCGACGCCGAAGGGCATGCTGCGCCAGTTCGACCGCTTCGACCTGCTGGCACGCCAGGTGCTGGTCACCCCGGCGGTGCGCCTCATCGGTTCGGCGGTGGCCTTCCTGCTGGATGCCCCGCTGCCGGCCTATCTCGCCGTCTGGATGGTCGCCGGCTTTGCCGGCGCGGTGATCGCCGTCGTCATGGCGTGGCGTGAGGCACGGCGGCGCGGGTTGCTCGCCGGCATGACGGCCGATCTGCGGGGACTGGGGCGCTGCAATCCCGGCATCTGGCGGTTCATGGCGATCTCGAACCTGCATTCGACCCTGGCGCTGGTGCCGAACTACGTCTCTGTCTTCCTGGTCGGCGGCATCGCCGGCCCGGCCGCCGCCGGGCTCTACAAGGTTGCCCGCGAGATCGGCACGGCCCTGGGCAAGCCGGTCGACCTGCTGAACCAGACGCTCTATCCGGATCTCTCCCGCCTCGCTTCCGCCCGCGAATGGCACGGGCTGAGGTCCATCGCCATCCGCGCCGGTTTGCTGGCCGGCGGGGTCGGCACCCTCCTGTTCCTGATCATCGAGGTCGCCGGGGGACCGATCGTCGCCACCCTGTTCGGCCCGGCCTTCCTGGCCGCCGTGCCGGTGCTCCAACTGCTCGTGCTGGCGACGGCGCTCACGGTCGCGGTCTTCCCGGTGGAGCCGCTGCTCTACGCCCTGGGCCGGCCCGACCTGCTGTTGAAGATGGCCTTCCTGTCGAACGGCGCTCTGTGTGCGCTGATGGCCTGGATGCTGCAGCGCCACGGGCTGATCGGCGCCGGCTGGGCCTCGGTGGCGACCGCCCTGGCAAGCGCGGTCCTCTATGTGCTGGGTGCGGCGGCGGCGTTGTCGGCCGGCGTCTCCACCGGCCAGCCCCCCACGGCGGGCCGGGCCTCGGCAAGGGCCGGCGAGTCGCCGCCCTCCGGGCGGCCGGCGCCCTGAAATTTCCCGCCATCGCCGACTTGCGAATGCCGCGCAGCCCGCGATCACACGCCGCAGGCGGCCATCACGCATAAGTCGCTGGCGTTTTGTATCCGTCAGTACATATCTTCGCCGGATCGTCATCTGCGCAGGCCGTCATGACCGCAAGCCGTCGTCTGACCATGTTTCTCGCCCTGGCCGGCGGGCTGTTGCCGTTCTGCGGCCTCGGGCCGTCGGTCACGGCGTCGGCGCAGCCGGCGGTGGCGAGCGGCGCCGACGCCGGCCCCGTCCTGACCGGGGAGGCGGCGCCCTGCGGCGACTCCCCGACACAGGTCCGCCTGCATGTCGAGGCGACGAACGTGCGGAACGACCATGGGATGATCACGATCACGGTCTACGGCGACAATCCGGCCGAGTTCCTCGCGCCGGGAAAGAAGCTGGCGCGCCTGCGCACCCCCGCCCATGCCGGAGCCACCGCGGCATGCCTGGGTGTGCCGGCCCGCCGCAGCTATGCGATCGCCCTGTACCATGACGAAAACAATGACCGGGATTTCAACCGCAACCTGCTGGGCTTCCCGGTGGAGGGGTACGGCATCTCCAACGACGCGCCGGCCATCGCCGGGATTCCGAGCTATGAGTCGGCGCGCTTCACCGCGACGGAGGGCGATAACCGCCTGTCCATCCGATTACGCTACTAGGGCCGCGCGGGTGATCGGCCAGTCAATTTCACCCGGGGGATGACGCGATCCCCATCGTTCCGCACCAAGAGCCCAGACAGACTTCTATCAGGAATTGGGAATGCCAGAGCCTACACCGACCATCTGCCCCTTGCCCACGCGCGCGGCAGACTTCGCCACATTGCCGGAGGCTCTTGATTACGCGGCCGGAAGCAGCCGCGGGCTCAATTTCTATTCCGGGCGCGGGCAACTGGAAGAGGCGCTGTCCTACCGCGACCTGCGCGAGCAGGCCGTCTCGCTGGCCCGCCGGATGCTGGGGGCGGGCTTCGTCCCGGGCGAACGGGTGGCGATCGTCGCCGAAACCGACGGCGATTTCGTCCGGACCTTCTGCGCCTGCAGCTATGCCGGGCTGGTTCCGGTTCCGATGCCGCTGCCGATGCCATTCGGGCGGGGCGACGCCTATGTCGCCCATCTCCGCGGGATGATCGAAACCGCGCAGGCGTCCGGTGTGCTGGCCCCGCCGTCGCTCTCCGGCTGGATCAACGAGGCGGCCCAGGGACTGACGCTCCGGGTCGCCGGCTCGCTGTCCTCACTGGAAGCCTTGGCCGACCACGAAGGACCGCTGCCGGCGGTGGCCGACGACGACGTCGCCTACCTGCAGTTCTCCTCCGGCAGCACCCGCTTCCCGGTCGGCGTGACGGTCACGCACCGCAACCTGATGGCCAATGCGCGCGCCATCTCGCTGTACGGCCTGCAGATCACCCGCACCGACCGCTGCGTGTCGTGGCTGCCGTTCTACCATGACATGGGGCTGGTCGGCTTCCTGCTCACCCCGCTGCTCAGCCAGATTTCGGTGGACTATCTGGCGACGCGCGAGTTCGCGCGGCGTCCACTGACCTGGCTGTCGCTGATCGCCCGCAACCGCGGCACCCTGTCCTACAGCCCGAGCTTCGGGTTCGAGCTTTGCGCCCGGCGGGCGTCGACGGCAACCCTTCCGCCGCTGGACCTGTCGAGCTGGCGCGCGGCCGGGATCGGCGGCGACATGATCCGCCCGCACGTCCTGGAGGAGTTCGCCCGGACCTTCGCCCCGCACGGCTTCTCGCCGCGCGCCTTCGTCCCCAGCTACGGCATGGCCGAGACGGTGCTGGCGATCTCCTTCGCGCCGCTCGACACCGGGGTGGTGGTCGACCGCGTCGACCTCGACCTGATGGAGGAGGGCATCGCGACGCCGGCAGGCGACGGCGCAAGGGCTCGCGACTTCGTGCGCTGCGGGCCGCCGCTGCCCGGCCACGAGGCCGAAATCCGCGGCGCGGACGGCACTGCCCTGCCCGACCGCGCCCTCGGCCGGATCTTCCTGCGCGGGCCGAGCGTGATGCGCGACTACTTCGACCGCCCGGATGAGACGGCCAGGGTGCTGTCGGCCGACGGCTGGCTTGACACCGGCGACCTCGGCTTCCGGGTCGACGGCCAGCTCGTGATCACCGGCCGGGCCAAGGACGTGATCATCGTCAACGGCCGGAACATCTGGCCGCAGGATTTGGAGTGGAGCGCCGAGCAGGTCGAAGGCCTGCGCAGCGGCGACGCCGCCGCCTTTGCGGTCGACGACGGCGGTTCGGAACGGATCGTCGTGCTGGTGGAATGCCGCAAGACCGATCCGGCGGAACGCTCGGCGCTGGCCGCCGCCGTCGCAGCCGCGCTCCGGGACGGCCATGGCGCCGACGCCGGCATCGTGCTGGTTCCGCCGCGTAGCCTGCCGCAGACCTCGTCGGGCAAGCTCAGCCGCAACAAGGCCCGCCAGCTCTACCTGTCGGGAGCGTTCGGAGAGGGGCAGTGAGCACGGCCGCCGGCACGCCACCGGGCGGCATGGACGGGAGCGTGGGGACGGGCGGCGAACAACGGCTCGCCGCCGTGACCGGTGGAACGGGGTTCCTCGGGCGTGCCGTCGTCGCCGCACTGGTGCGGAACGGCTGGCGCGTCCGCCTGCTCGCCCGCCGCGATCCCGGTCATCCCCAGCTTCCGACCGGCGGGGTCGAGGTGGTGTCCGGCGACCTCGGCGCCGATGAGCGGCTGCACCGGCTGGTCGAGGGGGCCGATGCCGTGGTCCATGCTGCCGGCCTGATCAAGGCGCGGTCGCGCGAGGAGTTCATGCGGACGAACCGCGACGGCAGCAGCCGGATCGCACGGGCAGTCGCCACCACCGCCCCCGACGCCCGGCTCGTCCTGGTGTCGTCGCTGGCGGCGCGCGAACCGCAGCTCTCCGACTACGCCGCGAGCAAGCGCGCCGGCGAGGAGGCCGCCACGTCCGCCTGCGGCCGGGCATCCTGGGTGGTTCTCCGGCCATCGGCGATCTACGGCCCCTGGGACCGCGAAACCTTCCCCATCTTCCGTTCGGCGCGCGCCTGGGCGATGCCGCTGTTCCATGGACCGGCCTCCCGCCTTTGCCTGATCCACGTCGAGGACGCGGCGGCGGCCGTCGTGGCCATGTGTGCCGGCGGTCCGTCGGAAGCGGTCTTCGAACTCAGCGACGAGCGGCGGGAAGGCTATCCGTGGCGCGTGGTCCTGGAGGAGGCTGCAAGGGCGGTCGGCGGCTCCGGGCGCATCCTTCCGGTTCCTGCCAGTGTCGTCACCTTGGCCGGAGCGCTGGCCGGGGCGGTCGGACCCCTGGTCGGCCGCACGCCGATGCTGACGTCCGGCAAGGCCCGCGAAATGCTGCATGCCGACTGGTCGTCGTCAGCCGCCGTTCAACCGCCGGCCGGGTGGTGGGCGCCGCGAATCGGGCTGCGTGACGGCTTTGCCGCAACCGCAAAATGGTACAGCGATGCAGCCTGGATGTAGGTTGCACCGGCTGTCCAGGATGATGTACCTCTCCCGTAGCCACTCTGACGTTGCAACGAAAGCAGGCGCTATGTCGGACGGCTTGTCCACGCCTGATGCATACACGTTTTTCATGAGGGGCATACCAAAGAATAGGGTTGCCCACTTCACAAAAGAGTTACAAATTTTTCATGCTGTGTCCGGCGCCGGCAGGTGTCGAGGGGCAGCCCTCTCCCGCAGGCGACAAGATCCAGACATGCCTCAGACGAACGAGATCGCCGACGTGATCATCGACATGATCGGTGCTTTACCCCAAGCCAAGCGTGGCGTGACGCCTGAGACGAACATCGTCCGCGATCTCGGCCTCGATTCGCTGGCTGTGATGAACTTCGTGATGACCCTGGAGGACAGGTTCGACGTTTCCATCCCCATGGATCGACTTGTGGGAATCGAGACGGTGGCCGACCTCGCCGCGACCCTTTCCAACTTGATGGGCGCCGAGCGCGCATGACAATCCTCGACAAGTTCAAACCGTTGCAGGCGGCCTACGAAACCGTTCGGGCTGCCGGCAAAGATCCCTTCTCGGTCCGATTCGACGAGGTGCTCTCGCCCAGCGAGGCGGTCATGAATGGCCGCCGCACCATCCTCCTCGGCACCAACAACTATCTCGGCCTGACCTTCGACCGGGCCGCGATCGAGGCCGCCGCCGATGCGGTCCGGCGGGCCGGCACCGGCACCACCGGATCCCGCATCGCCAACGGCACCTATGGAGGCCATGCGGACCTGGAACGGCGCCTTGCCGATTTCTACGGCTGCAGTTCGGCCATGGTGTTCTCCACCGGCTACCAGGCCAACCTCGGAATCCTGTCGACGGTCGCCGGCCGTGGGGATCACATCCTGATCGATGCCGACAGCCATGCCAGCATCTATGACGGCTGCCGACTCGGACAGGCGGAGGTCATCAGGTTCCGGCACAACGACCCGGACGATCTGGCACGCCGCCTGCGCCGCCTGAAGGATACGCCCGGCAACCGCCTGATCGTGGTCGAGGGCATCTACAGCATGCTCGGCGACACCGCTCCCTTGGCGGAGATCGCCGAGGTCAAGCGGGAATGGGGTGCCCATCTGCTGGTCGACGAGGCCCATTCGCTGGGTGTGCTCGGCGATCACGGGCGCGGGCTGGTCGAGGAAGCCGGCATCGAAGATGACGTGGATTTCATTGTCGGCACCTTCAGCAAGAGCCTGGGTGCCGTCGGTGGGTTCTGCGTCTCGAATCTCCCGGACTTCGACATCCTCCGCATCGCCTGCCGGCCGTACATGTTCACCGCCTCGCTGCCGCCGGCGGTGATCGCCTCGGTGATCCGGTCGCTTGGCCGCGTCGAAGAGGAGCCGGGCCTCCGTCGGAAGCTGCAGGACAATGCGAGCCGCCTGTACCACACGCTGAAGGACGCCGGCTTCCAGCTCGGCCCGCGGACGAGCCCGATCGTCTCCATCCGCATGCCGTCCATCACCGTCGCCATCACCTTCTGGAATGCGCTGCTCGATGCCGGCGTCTACCTGAATCTGGCATTGCCGCCGGCAACGCCGGACAACGCGTCGCTGCTGCGCTCCAGCGTCAGCGCCGCCCACAGCCCGGCCCAGCTCGACGCGGCGGCGGAGGCGATCATCCGGATCGGCCGCTCGCTGGACGTGATCCCGGAGACCCGGTGCCTGGAAATGGCCGTCCGCTGACCCCGTTTCCCGCCCTCCGCATTTGACGGGGGGCGGGAAACCTCAACGCAGCGTGCCGTCCCGGTAGAGACGGAACAGCACGCCGGGCGCCGCCAGGACCGGATGGCGGCGTTGCCAGCCGGTAAGCTGAAGCCGCCGGCCGGAGTGGCGTTCCAGCTTCCACAGCAGATAGTCGACGCCGTTCTCGAAGGTGAAGGCCGCCTTCACCAGACGCAGCACGTTCAGCGGCTTGCCAAACCGGCGGCGCATCCTCCACCTGCGCAGCACCGCAGAGCGGTCGGCGACCAGCGGACGCAGGCACCCGTCGTCCTCGTCCTCGACCACGATTCCCGCCCTGGCCAATGCCGGGCGCAGAAGCTCGTCGTAACGTCCGGCGGCCCAGCCATAGATCAGTTCAGGCCGGTTGCGGCTTTCTACCCGAAGCTCGGCTCCGTAGGTGTGGCGGAACAGGGTGGTCCAGTAATCGGCCGGCGTGCCGGTTTCCGGTCCCAGCCGCACGGCCCAGCCGGCGGCGGTCGCCATCGCATCGGCCAGCGCCTCGACGACCTGTCCGCGCACCGTCCGGTCGTCGGCATGGATCAGCGCCGCAGGCTGACAGAACCGCGCCCACAGCGTGGTGTCCAGGCCGTCCGGTCGCATGGCGCGGGCGAAGGCGCCGAGGCCCATCACCGCGACCTTGGCCCGGATCATCCGTCCGTTCTCTCCCGGAACCTCCAGATACGAGACGTTGGGCGGAAGAAGCGCGTTGAACAGGGAGGGCCACAGACGCCGGTGGAAGCCTCGCAGGCTGGTGGTCAGGACATAGACGTCGAGAATCCCCTCCGGATCGGCGCTTCGCAGGCAGGAGCCATAGAACAGCACCGCCGCCACGCTCCCGCGATGACGCGCGAGGATCGCATCGGTCAGACGCCGCGCCTCGGCGCTGACCGGACGGCCCAGCCCCTCGTCGATGGCCGCCAGAAACGGATTGGAAAAGGGCTGGGCAGGCTGCGGCGCCTCCGGCAAGTGGTCCGTCACGACCGCCCGCCCGGAGCGACGAATCCGACCGGCACGCTGGCGGTGAGCCGCACCCCGGCGGCACCGGGCTCGAACAGTTCGCCATCCACCACAAAGCTGTGCGTCAGCTCAAGCGTCAGCTCGCGCGCCCGCCCGCTGGCATAGCCGGCCTCGGCCATCCAGGGCCGCGGCCGGCCGCGCAGCGTCGGCAGCAGGGCCGACACCAGCCGCTTGGGCGGCGCCGCGATGTCGAGCCAGCGCAGGGCGCCGTTTCCTTCGCCCCAGAACGGCTTGATGTCCAAGACCAGCCGGTCGAGCGTGGTCGCCAGCATCAGGAAATGCCGCCCGCCGCGCTGCGCACCGCCATCGACGGCAAGCTCCATCGGTTCCCCCGCCAGCAGGGACCGCCGCCCGCGCCCGAACAGCGCCGAGGCCGTGGTTGCGGCGATCGACAGGGCGACCGCAGCCGCGTCGTTGATGCCGGCCTTGTGGATGTGGCTGTAGGCGAGCTGCGTACCCACGGAGAAACCGGCGGCCCCGAAGAGGAAGCCGCGCAACCGCCGCTCCGGTTCGGCGTTCCACACCACCTCCAGCACCGGCCATTCGATCCTTTGCAGGGAACGGTCGCTGGCGGCGCCGAGCAGCCGCCGCAGCCCGGCGGCCCCGCTTCCGGCCCGGCTGACGACCCTTGCGGCCAGGTTGGTCTTGCCTGCCGGCAGCAGGGCGATGTCCGGGGGCTCGTCGCCATAGGTGCCGGGCAGTGCCGTCAGCACCTCCCGCAAGGTGCCGTCGCCGCCGCTGACGGCGATCACCCGCACCTCGCGCCGACGGAACTCGGCCAAGCTGTCCAGCAGTTCCGCCGTCGTGCGCGGTTGTGCCTGCGGCAAGTCCGGGAAGTCGGCGGCGGCCCGGCCGAACTCGCCGTCACGGTTGCCGCGGCTGACCGGATTGGTGATCAGTCCGACCCGTGTCATCGCGCCAGCCAGGACACGAGGGGACCGGACCGGCGCGCCGGCAATGCCTGGAGGATCTGCACCGTATGGACCAACAGCGAGGCGATGGTCCATACGGCGACCGCCAGCATGCCCAGGTCCGGGCGTCCCGCCAGCGCCCCCGCCGTCAGCAGCAGCAGGTTGGGATTGCGGCGCGCGGTGATCAGGCGGAACCAACTGTCGAAGCGGCGCCAGATGTGGATTTCCAGCCCGAACAGCGCGATGAACAGGCCTTCCTGCAGGCGTTGCAGGACATAGCCGGCGACGACGATCGCCAGCACCAGCCAGCCGGGATCGAGCGGCAGCCCGACGGCCGCCAGGCCCACCATCCACGCCCAGTACCAGAAGGGCGGATGGACCAGATCGATGCCGTGGTCGAAGACGTTGCCGAGCTTGGTCGAGGTCATGGTGACGCGGGCGAGCTTGCCGTCGACCGTGTCGAGGAAGGTCATCCCCCAGGCCATCACAAGGCCGCTCAGGAACCAGCCGTGCCAGAAGGCGGCCATTGCCAGCAGCACCAGCACCAGGCTGAGCCACGTCACCATGTTCGGGGTGATGCCGTGCCCGGCGCACCAGCGCGTGACCCGCAGCGCGGGCGCCGGCCAGACATATTTGGTGACGAGGTCGGTCACCCCCTTGTAGGAGCCGGCGAACATGCGCCGCTCCACCGCCGGAAGCGTGTCCGCATCCAGCCGCATCAGGTACGGGGCTTCGCGCTTGCGCAGGGCGTTGTTGTAGGCGGAGCTCAGTCCGCCGGGTCCGACGACGCGCAGTCCGGCAGGCACGGATCCGCCCCCCTGCAGCATCGCCGCGGCGGCCCCCACGTCTGCGGCGCCGACGATGGCGGCGACCGGCAGGCCGGCATCGGTGGTGAGGACCGTGTCCTCAGCCCGCGCGAGGTCGGCGATCAGCACCGCATCGAACACATGATCGTCCCGCACCAGCAGATGGCGCCGCCCGTCGTCGCTGGGGGATGCGTCGCCCACCTCCTGCACGTCCAGGCCCTGGCGCACCTCGGTCACGCCAGCACGGGCGAGCGAACGGCGCAGCCGCTCGGCGGAGGTCATGCCCCACAGGCGCACCGGACACCGGCCGATAATCGATGCCACGGGCGGGCGCTTCGGGGAGGAGGCTGCCGGAACGGCGCCGGCCATCGGTTTGGAAGCGTGTCCGGAAGAGCTCACCGATGTATTGTCGTTGCCATGCAACCCGTCTTCCGCTTCGCCCATCTTTCCGATCCGCATCTGCCCTTGCTGCCCGGCTGGCCGGCGCGGCTGCACCACCTCGCGGGCAAGCGATTGTTAGGGTTCATTTCCTGGCGGCGCAAGCGGCATCGGGTCCACCGGCCGGAGGTGCTGGCCAGGCTGCTCGACGACATCGCCGCCCACCGCCCCGACCACCTCGTGATGACGGGCGACCTCGTCAACATCGCGCTGCCGGACGAGTTCGAGCGGGCACGGGCCTGGCTGGAACGGGTGGGGCCGCCCGACCGGGTCACCGTCGTCCCGGGAAACCATGACGCCACCGTCCGCGTGCCCTGGGAGTCCGGCCTCGGCCTCTGGCGGCCCTGGATGACCGGCGATGGCGCGAGCGGCGGAGAGCCTGAAGCCGGCCCCTCCGATGACGGGGCCGGCTTCCCTTTCCTGCGGCTGCGCGGGCCTGTCGCCTTCATCGGGGTATCGACTGCCGTGCCCAGTCCGCCGCTGCTCGCCACCGGCGCGGTCGGCGCCCGCCAGGCCGCGCTGCTGGAGACGATGCTGGGCGAGTTGGGCGGGCGCGGCCTGTTCCGCGTCGTCCTGATGCACCATCCCCCGCTCCGAGTCGGCCGCTCCGAGCGCAAGGCGCTCACGGACCGGCGGCGCATCCAGGGAATCCTCGCCCGCACCGGCGCCGAGCTGGTCCTCCACGGCCATCATCACCGCAACCATGTCGCCTCCCTGCCGGGTCCCGGCGGGAGCACCATTCCGGTGATGGGGGTGGCGTCCGCCTCCGCCGACGCCGCGGCCGGCGGACAACCGGCGAGCTGGAACCGATTCACGGTGGCGCCGCTGACAGACGGCGGCTGGCGGCTGGCGGGGGCGGTCCGCACCTGTGGCGCTGACGGGTTCCACACCGACGGCGCTTTCGAGATCGACTGCGGCCGTCGGCCCATCCCGGCATGACGGCCGATTTCCCCTCAGATGGCGATGTCTTTCATTTGCCTGCCGTTCCGGGCAGCCCTAAATAGTGTCCTCTCATGGCGACGGGCGGACAGGAACGGCGGGCATGGCGAATGCGACGATGCGGAAGTTCGGTCACCCCCGCACCCTGGTGGCCGAGACCGCCTGCTGGACGGTCCTCTTGCGGCCCCAGCAGGTGACCCTCGGATCGCTGGTGCTGGCCTGCCGCGAGCCGGCGACCGGCTTCGGCCAGATCGGTCCCAGGGCGTTCGCCGACCTCGAACTGGCGGTGGCAGGCGTCGAGGCCGCGCTGAAGGCGTTCGTCGCCTATGAGAAGATCAATTACCTGATGCTGATGATGGTGGATCCGGATGTCCACTTCCATGTCATCCCGCGCTATGACGGGGAGCGGGCATTCGGCGGGCTGACTTTCCGCGACCATGGGTGGCCGGGGCAGCCGGCGTTGGGGCAGGCCGAGTCGCCCGCCCCGGAGACACTCGACGCCATCGTCGCGGCCTTGCGCGCCTGCTGGACTGCGCCTGCGGCATGACCGCGGCTTCTCGGGGAACAAGGGCCGCGACGTGCGCCTGATCGACCGCTACATTCTTTCCGAGGCATCCAAGCCGCTGGCGATCTCGCTGGTGGTCGTGCTGACGGCGCTGATTCTCGAGCGCATCCTTCGGCTGTTCGACCTCCTGGCCGACCAGGGCAAGCAGTTCGGCCAGATTTTGACGATGGCCGCCAATCTGGTGCCGCACTATCTGGGCCTGGCGCTTCCCGCAGCCTTCTTCATCAGCATCTTCCTGGTGTCCGCCCGCTTCAGCGAGGACAGCGAGATCGACGCCCTGCGCGGCTGCGGCATCTCGCTGCGGCGGTTCGGCGTTCCCTTCCTCGGCGCCGGCGTGGTGCTGGCGCTGTTCAGCATCGCGCTTTACGGCTACATCCAGCCCTACTCGCGCTACGCCTACCGGGAAATCTTCTATGCGGTCACCAACGCGCCCTGGGACGCGACGATCAAGACCGCCACCTTCATCGATACCGGCGGTGGCTACACCATCTATGCGGACCGCATGAGCCCGGACGGCGACTGGCTGGAACATGTCTTCGTCCACCAGAAGCTCGACGACGGCGGGGAGATCACCACGACGGCCAAGCGCGGCGACCTGCGCCTTTCCGATGACGGGCAGCGCATGACCCTGGCCATGCGGGAGGCCCTACAGATCCGCAAGGTGCCGGGCAAGCAGGACTCGGTGCTGGCCTTCGACCGGCTGGTCATCGAGCGCCCCTTCTCCCGCGACATCCCGCTTTTCCGCGCCCGCGGCGACAGCGAGCGCGAACTGACGATGAGCGAGCTGCGCGACCAGATGCGCAGCGGCGCCCCATCCGTGACGCGCAGCCGCCTGCGCGCCGAGTTCCACGCCCGGCTGGTGCGGTCCGTGTCGCTGCCGCTGCTGCCCATGCTGGCCGTTCCGATGGGCATGGCGGCCAAGCGTGCCCGCCGCTGGCAGGGAATCGCCACCTCGGCGGTCATCCTTCTGCTGTATCACCACGCCATCCAGCTCGGCGAGAGCCTGGCCGACCTCGGACGGGCCGATCCGCTCCTCAGCCTCTGGGGACCCTTCGCCCTCTTCGCCGCCGGCTGCATCCTGCTCTACGCCGTCGTGGACCGTGGTCCCGGCGCCAACCCCTTCGGGGGCGTCTTCGAGGCGATCGACATGCTGTTCCTGCGGCTACGCCGCCTGCTGCCGCACCGGCGGCGTACAACCTGATGCTCGCCATCTATTTCACGCGGGCGTTCCTCGGCCGCTTCCTGGCGGTGCTGCTCGCCTTCACCGGCCTCCTGCAACTGCTCGACCTGCTCGACAAGGCGAGCGCGGTGCTGGAGCGCGGGCACGGTCCGGTGGACATGCTCACCTACATCGGCCTGCACCTGCCGCTGCTGGTCGGGCAACTGGTACCGCTGAGCATCCTGATCGCCGCGCTCACCGCCCATTTCTCCCTGGCGCAGCGCAACGAGATCATCGCCCTGCGCTCGGTCGGCGCGTCGCCGTGGCGCCTGCTCCGGCTCCTCATCCCGGCGGTGACGGTCATCGCCGTGCTGCATGTCCTGCTGATGGACCAGGTTGCGCCGCGGGCCGAGCGAGCCCTGCAGGACTGGTGGGCGGCGCGCCCGCCGCCGGCCGGCGAAACCGAGGCGCCGAAGCCGGTATGGGTCCGTTCCGGTACCGGCATCATCTCGATCGAGCGCGTGCAGGAGGATGGGCGCCGGCTGGACGGCGTCACCATCGTAAGCCGTGACGACCAGGGGCTTGCAACCGGCCGAACGGTGGCGCGTACGGCCCGATGGACGGACGCGGGCTGGATGCTCGGGGACGTCGATGCCGTCACGCTGGTCGGCAGCGGAACGCTCAAGGCAAAGCACCTGGACGAGATGCCCTGGCCGGAAGGACCATCGCCCGCCAACATCCTGTTCGTCGCACGTCCGACCCAGTACCAGTCGGTCCAGCGCATCCTGTCGATCATGGACGGCGCGTGGTCGGGAACCCGGGCACGCGCCTACTACGAGGTGCAGATCCAGAGAATCTTCTCGCCGTTGGCCTCGGCGCTCGTCATGCTGCTGCTGGCGCAACCGGCGCTGCACGGCGTGCGCCGCAGTCCGGGCTTCGGGTCGGGCCTCGCCATCGGGCTGGGGCTCGGCCTTCTGTTCCTGCTGGTGCAGGGACTCCTGTCCGCACTGGCGGAGGCGGGAACCCTCCCGGCCACGCTCGCCGTGTGGACGCCGCCACTGATCTTCGCCTGCATCGGCGGCACCATCCTCCTGTATCTGGAGGAGTGAGCGTATGAAACTGCGTGATGTGGAAACTGGCATGGCGGAAGAGAAAGGAGCTGGGCGGATGGGAACCGGATGGCATGGGCGTACCTACGACCTCGGCCGGATGTCCGCGCGTGACCTGGTGGCTGCCTACGTCACCTATCCGGCGATCCAGGTCTATGCGGCGATCGCGGTCATTGCCGGTGCGGCAGCCGCCCTGTGGAGCGTGGCGCCGGGACGGACGATGCTCGCGGCGCTGGCTATCGTCCTGCTCTACCCGTTCGTGGAATACGGCCTGCACCGCTTCATCCTGCATGGCCGCTTCCTCTACCGGTCGCGCTGGACGGCGGCACTGTGGAAGCGCATCCATTTCGACCATCACCAGGACCCGCACGACCTCGGAGTGCTGTTCGGCTCGCTCGCCAACACGCTGCCGCTGCTGCTCGTCATCGCCCTGCCCGTGGGCTTTGCCATAGACGGCCGCGCCGGTGCCGCCGCCGCGCTCGCCAGCGCCACCACCCTGATGTGCATCTACGAACTCTGCCATTGCATGCAGCACCTGAACGTCAAGCCGAAGAACCGCCTCCTCCTGCGGATCAAGCAACTGCATCTCGCCCACCATTTCCATGACGAGAACTCCAACTTCGGCATCACCACCTTCCTGGTCGACAAGCTCGCCGGCAGCTTCGAGGCGGAGCCGCGCAACCGCCAGCGCAGCCCCACCGTGTTCAACCTCGGCTACGACGTCGAGGAGGCGAAGCGTTATCCGTGGGTGGCGGAGCTGACGGGGTCGCCTCCCCGCGACCGCCCCCCCGGGGCGCGCGAAGGGGTCGCGGGGCGATGAGCGCTCTCGCCGACCAGGGGCCGGGACGCGCGGTCGCGACCGGCATCGACCTTGAGCCGGTCAGCGGCCGCAAGGCGATGGATCGCTTCATCCGCCTGCCGTTCGCGCTGCACCGCGATGATCCGCACTGGATCCCGCCGCTGATGATGGAGCGCCGCGCGGCCCTGTCGCCGGCTGGAAACCCGTACTTCCGCCATGCCGAGGCGGCCTTCTGGATCGCGCGCCGCGACGGCCGCGACGTCGGGCGGATCAGCGCGCAGATCGACCGGCTCGCCGAGGCCGGGATCGGCCATTTCGGCCTGATCGCCGCGGTGGACGACCCGGCGGTCGTCGCGGCGCTGACGGATGCGGCCGAGTCCTGGCTGCGGGAGCGCGGCTGCCGCGAGGTGCTTGGCCCCTTCAACCTGTCGATCAACGAGGAGACCGGCCTGCTGGTGGACGGCTTCGACACGCCCCCCATGCTGTTGATGGGGCACGACCGGCCCTACCTGGGCGGGCTGATCGAGGCGGCCGGCTACCGCAAGGCGAAGGACATGCTGGCCTACATCAGCGACGATCCGGAGCTTCCCGCCGGCATCCGGGCGCTGGTCGGGCGCCCGCTGCCGGCGAACATCCGGGTGCGCCCGCTGCGCATGGCCGAATACCGGCGGGAGATCGACGCCCTGACCGCGATCTTCAACGACGCCTGGAGCGGCAACTGGGGCTTCGTGCCGCTGACCCCGGAAGAAATCGACCATATGGCCAAGCAGCTCAAGCCGCTGATCAACGAGCGGCTGGTCTGGTTCGCCGAGGTCGACGGCGAGCCCGCCGCCTTCGCGGTCTGCCTGCCCAACCTGAACGAGGCGGTCCGCGATCTCGGAGGGAGCTTGTTGCCGTTCGGCTGGGCCAAGCTGCTGTGGCGCCTGAAGGTGTCGGGCCTCGGCAGCGCCCGCGTCCCGCTGATGGGCGTCCGCCGCAAGCACGCCGCCGGCATGACCGGCGGATTGCTGGCTTTCCTGGTGATCGCCGCCGTCCGCCGAGAGTCGGCAGCCCTGGGCCTCAACCGGATCGAAATGTCCTGGGTGCTGGAGGACAACATGCCGATGCGCCGGATCGCCGAGGCGGTCGGCGGCCGTGCCTACAAGACCTACCGCATCTACGGGAAGACGCTGTGAACGGCCCTGGGACCGGCCCCGTGAGCGGCGTCGCGACCGGCAGGGCGGACAAGGGCGGCGTCACCGCGATCGTGCTGGCGGGCAGCCGGGGACCGGAGGATCCGGTGGCCGCAGCCGCCGGCGTGTCCCACAAGGCGCTGGCCCCGGTCGCGGGCGTGCCGATGCTGGTCCGGGTGCTGGAGACCCTGGGCGCGGTGCCGCGGATCGGTCACACCCTCGTGCTGATCGAAAAACCGGACCTGGTGCTGGCAGACCCCGCCTTCGCACACCTCCTGGCAGGCGGCGCGGTGACCGTCCTTCCGGCGGCGGAGTCGCCCAGCCTCAGCGTCCTGGCGGCACTGGACCATGCCGGGCCCGACACCTCCTTCCCCTTCCTGGTCACCACCGCCGACCACCCGCTGCTGACCACGGCGATGGTCGATCACTTCTGGACCAACCTGCCGTCCGGCGCCGACGCCGCCGTGGCGCTGGCGCGCTCGGAGACGATCCGCGCCGCCTATCCCGAGAGCCGCCGCACCTATCTGCGCTTCCGCGGCGGTGCCTACAGCGGCTGCAACCTGTTCGCCTTCCGCACCCCCCGGTCGCGGTCGGTCGTCACCTTCTGGCGTCAGGTCGAGCGGGACCGCAAGCGGCCGTGGCGGATGATCCGCCAGCTCGGCCCCCTTACCCTGCTGGCCTTCGCGCTCGGCCGGCTGCGGCTCGACGATGCGCTGGCGGCGCTCGGTCGCCGGACGGGGACGGTGCTCGCCGCCGTCGACCTGCCCTTCGCCGATGCCGCCGTGGACGTCGACCGGCCGGCCGACCTGACACTGGCCGAGGCCATTCTCCGCCGCCGAAGCGGCGGGTAGCGACGGCGACGGAGAATGTCGAGCCCGGCCAGGCCGGGCTCCGTTTCATGCGTGCGGAGTCGCCGCCTGCCTGTGATCGACGGCCGCCATCGCGAGGCCGTCGGCCGCTCCCGTCCCATGCGACAGCACCGCAAGGATCCGGGACGCCGTCGCCGCGCACTGGCTGCGCAACTCCGGGACGGCGGTCATTTCCCAGAAGGGTGCCTTCGAAACCGGACCGAGGGCGAGGAGCGACGGCGCCGGTATACCGTCGGAACCGATCACCGCACCATCTTCCGTGACGTCCAGCCCCAGCCGCAGGGCGTCCGGCCGCGCGATCCCGCGGTCGAGCAGGGAGCGCACGAGCGGATGGCGGATGCGGCCGTAGTCGCAATTGGTGCCGGTCGCGTTGATCAGCGCCCCGACCGACCGCGACACGGTACCGGCGCCGCCACGCGGGGCGATGCGAAGCTCCAGCCCGTCGCCGGTGAGCGACAGGTCGTTCAATCGCCCGGCCAGGATCTCCAGCCTGCCGGACTCGCGGGCGTCGTCGATGCGGTCCGCAACTTCGGGTGCCATGCGATGGCGGTGCACTTCCCAGAACGGCCGGGCATGGCGGAGGAAGCGGCGCCGCTCCTCCATCGGCAGGTGCTTCCAGATCCGGTGATGGTGCGGCCGCAGGGCATCGAAGGCGGCGCGCCAGTCATAACCGTCACCCACCGCCCGCCGCGCGTCCGCCTTCAGCGCGATCAGCACGTCCAGCACCGTGTGCGGCATCACCTCCGGATGCAGGAAGGTGGTGTAGGGACGGGTTTCCTCATGGCGCTGCGGCAGCAGGCCACGGCGCGACAGCGCGGTAACCGGTCCGCGGTGTCCCTGTTCCAGCAGGGACAGGACGGTATCCACCATCGTCAGGCCGGTGCCGAGGATCGCCACCGGCGCATCGCGGTCGATGCGCGAAATCGCGTCGAAGTCCCAGGGCACGCCGATGAAGCGGTCGGAGGCCAGGGCCTCGGCGGCGCCGGCGGACCCGAGCGACGGCGGCGACGGCGGGAAGTTGCCGATACACAGCGCGACCATGTCGCCGGTAATGGCACGGCCGTCGGCCAGGCGCACGTCGAAGGACCGCGCGGCGGTGGCGGGGCCATTCGGCCGCACGTCGACCACCTCGCCGCGGATGAGATGGAGCCGCGCCCGTTCCGGCGCCTCGGCCTGAGCCTCCGCCAGCACGTCCTGGACATAGGTGCCGTAAAGCGCCCGCGACACGAAGGCATGGCCGCTCGGCGGCGTCCGCCCGTCGCCATCCCTGCTCCACAGCCAGCGCAGGAAGTGGCGCGGGTCGTCGGGGTAGGCGCTCATGTTGTAGGCGCGGACGTTCAGCAGATGGCCACCGCTCGGCGTCGAATAGGCCAGCCCGGCGCCCGGACGGTGATCGCATTCGATCAGGTGGACGGTCAGCGGAACCGCCGTGTTGCGAAGCAGATGTGCCGTCAGCAGGCTGCCGGTGAAGCCGGCACCGACGACGACGACATGGCGCTCCGCCGGGGAGAAGGTGGGAGAGGTGACATTAGGCGTTGCAGGCATCGGTGTCGGTCCTTCCTTGATCCGCTCGGGAAAAGGCCGGCCTTAGGCGATCGGTCCCTTCGACCTCGGGCTTGTCGGCGTCCGGGGAACTGCGTCGGCCGTGTTTCCGGTTTGTCCGTTTCGGTATCGTTGCGACCTATGGGTGGATGGGTCAGGCAAGGATCATCCGCGGAGAGGCCGGCGCCCTGCCCGGCATGGTGGAGCACCTCCAGTCATCTGGTCCGCGCATGATGAGCTCCATCGGGAGGGCCGAGCGGATATGACCGCATCGCCCTAATTATCTTATACTCGATGAAGTTAGTCGTGATTAGAAGCGGAAAAATAGACTTAGGCGGAAAGTCGTTTCAGGTCAGGGGTTTGGCGGCCGATGCCATGGCTTTGGGCACCGGGTCCTCCTAGGATGAGGCTGAAGGCGGCCCGTTCGCCGTCCCTTCCGGATGCGGGCGCTCAAGCCCAACTGCCGTGACATGCCGGCTCGACCGTCGGGAAGCCGAAACTGCGGTGTCGAGGGATGGTTGCTTCCTCTACGCCTTGCCCTGCGGACATGGAAGCGTGTCGATCGTCTTGGTGGACGAAGGCAAGGATGAGGGCGAGGGCGAGCGGGCGACGGCCGACCGGCTCTTCGCCGCCAACCGGACAGCGACAACATGGCAGGCTTTCACGTCGATGCCATTGCCGGCCCCTGGCCTCCCGCCGGCGTGGCCACCCGCACCGATAGCCCCCTGCGCATCGTCTTCAACCAACCCGGTTGAGCCGAGCCACGGGGGCAGGCGCCGCCCTGTCACCGCTTGCGGTCGACGGAGCCGTCGGCCGACGTCCCGGCGCTGGGGGCAGGCGCTTTCTGTGCACCTCCCCGCCCGTCTGCCGGTCCGGCATCGGCCGACGGCGCACCGCGTGCCTTCAGGAAGGCGAGATTGGCATCGACGCTGGCCTGGTCCAGGTCCATCCGCCCGATCCGCTCGGCCTCGTCGAACCGGCCGGCCATCCCGTAGGCCAGCGCCAGCGTCTGGCGGTGGGAGGGCGACGCCCTCGGATCATCGGCGAACGGCTTCAGCACCGTGATCGCCCCGGCCGTGTCGCCGGCAAGAAGCAGGGTGAAGCCGAGATTGTTGCGGATCTTCCGGTGTTCGGGATGCTGATCCAGCAACCGGCGGTACTCGGCCACCGCGGCCTCGCAGGCGCCGGCCATGCATTTCGCAGCGGCGACGCCATCACGGGCATCGGCATCGGACGGGTCGATCGCCAGCAGCCGCCCGAACGTGTCGGCCCCGGCCTTCGCCTGCCCGCTCGCCAGTTCGAGGTGCCCGAGCTGCCGCAGCGCCTTCACGTCCGAAGGCTCGATCGCCAGAACCGCGCGGTAAGCGGCGACGGCGGCGTCCGGCTCCTCCGCCCGTTCCAGTGCCGCCGCCAAGCCGCGCGCCGCAGCGATATTCCCCGGATCCGCGCGCAGGGCGACTTCGTAGAGCAGTGCCGCGCCCTTGGCATCGCCGCGCCGCATCGCCGCGTCGGCAACCTGAAGGGACGCCGACGGCCGTGGCCGATCGGCCTGCAGACCACCCATCGCGAATCCGCCGTCGGCGGTCGTGCCACAGCCGGACAGCAGCAGGATGACGGCGGCCGAAGCCAAGACCGGTGGAATGACGCGTCGACGCATGGGGGACTCCGGATTCAGGATGATGGCGCCTGCGGCAGAGGTGGCGGCAGGAACGGCGGGAGAGACGGAGCGCATCACGAGCGTGCCCGCAGCCAAACCTCCACGCGGCGGTTCTTTTCGCGGCCCTCTTCGGTGTCGTTGGAGGCGGCCGGCACTTCGGCACCGAGTCCCATGATGCTCTGCACGGAGACGCCGCGGCGACGCAGCTTTTCGGCGATGATCTGGGCACGCTGCTGCGACAGGCCGGCATTGGTCGCATGGGCCTCCTGCGCATCCATAAAGCCGGTAAGCACCAGCCCGCCGCGATCCTCGGGCTTCTGCCTGGACAGAAAGTCGACCAGCCGGTCGAGATCCCCCGCCGCCTTGTCGTCCAGCGTCGACGCGTTGGACCGGAAGCGGAAATTGACGGACAAGCGACGGGCCTTTGCAGCCAAGTCCTTGTACTCGCGCGGCGCGGCACTGGACGGCGCCACGGCCGTTGCCGCCTCGACGGTCAGCGGGGCGAAGCCGACGTCGGCGATGACCGCCTGGCCGGCGGAGGAAAGCACGAACTCGATGAAGTTCAGCACCAGCGGGTTGACGGGGCTGACCGGCACATACAGGAAAAGGCGCCGCGACAGCGGGTAACTCTCCGTCGATACCGTGAAGACGGTCGGCATGAACGGCTCCCCGTCCCCTTCCCCGGCGATCGCCAACGCCTTGCCGAGGCCGATGTAAGGCAGGCCGACGAAGCCGATTCCGTTGGGGTCGACCGCCACGGCGTTGCTCAGCTTGCGGCTGTCCTCGACCCGCCGGGTCTTGTCGCTCAGCGTCGATTTGCCCAGCACCAGCGACCGGAACACGTCGAAGGTCCCGGAATTGTCGTCGGGAGCATAGAGCCGGATGGGCGCCGACCGGCCGCCGACCTGAACCCAATCGGTGACCTTGCCGCTGAAGATGTCGCGGATCTGCCGCGTCGACAGCGACGTCAGGGGATTGGTCCGGTGAACGACCACGGCCACGCCGTCAAGCGCGATGGCGTGCTCGCTGGAGGCCGAGGTCATGTCGCCCAGCGCCGACAGCCAGGTGGCCTCGGCTGGCGTGATCGGCCGCGACGCCATGCCGAGGTCGGCCTTCCCCTGTTCGAGGTCGGTGAACGCGGTCGCCGACCCGTGCGTCGCCACGGTCACTGCCACCCGCGTGCCGTTGCGCGACGCCAGGATGACGGACTCGCCGGCGGCGTTCGAGCGGCGACCGGTCAGCTCGTATCCGTCGGCAGACAGGAAGCGCTCGACCAGCATCGGCGCGAGTTTCGATCCGATGGTGTTGGAGCCCGACAGGCGCAGGATCACCGGCGTCTCGGGCATGGGGTCCGAGGACGCCGGAACCGGCACCATCGATCCGGCGGCGACCGCCACGCCCTGCAACAACTGGGCACCCGGCTCCGCCGTCAGGGGAGGCTCCGGGGAAGCCATGGCGATCTCGGCGTCTCCTCCCGCGGTGGAAGGGGCAGCCACCACCCTGGGCGGGTGGGGCGGCCCGGCCGGCCGGCCGGCGGACAGGCCGAGATAGCCGGCAGCCCCGCCGGCCAGCAGGAGCACCGCCGCCACGGCCGCGACGATCCGGCGGCGTCCGATGGTCCTGCCTCTCGGCACCGTTGCAGCGATCAGGAGGCGCCCGCATTCCGGGCAGGTGGCGTTCTCATCGTCTTGCAACGGGATTTGAGTGCGGCCGCTGGCGACCGAGCAATTCCCGATATTGGGGCACATCCCCATCCGGTTGGCCATCATCGGCGTTCTCCCCTGAGCATCTGCGACGCGGTCTTTCCCGCCTCGACGAATTTGCGGTAGATCAGGTCTGTGGGGTCGTTGCCCCGTTCGGCCTTGGTGCGATTGACCAGCGACACCACCCCCTGGCGCCAGTCGTCGAGTTGCGCCGGCGAAGCATCGGACAGCGCCCGGGCGTTGTTCGCGCTCAGCAGCGCCACCGTCGAGGCCGGCAGCGCCTCGCTCGACGCGAACAGGTCGGTGCCGAGATAGACGGGTTGCTCGTCGAACCCGTCGGCATCCTTGGGCACCAGCAGGAATCCGTCGGTCCCCGACGACCCGCCCCTGCGGTCGTAGACGAGACCGCGCACCAACCCGATCAGCAGATGCGGCAGGTTGAAGCCGGCCGCCATCTCTTTCTGGTGCTCGGGAACCTGGGTGACGAGCGGCTTGAGGTCGGTGGCGGTGCTCACCGTATGCATGTCGTAGAAGGCGGTGGCGGTGTCGGAAAACAACCGAGCCTGGTATGCCGCATCGAAGGCGGCGAGCGACGCGACCTCGGACAGGGCGGGCACCGCCTGGATCGTGACGATGCCGATCTCGAACGGGCTCCGGCCGGTGTCCAACAGGGTCATCTCGGCGCCGGCACAGGCGCGGATGCCGGCACGGACCTGCTTGGCGAAGGCCTCCGGCTTGCCCGCATGCGGCAGCAGGGCGAAGGACCGGCGCTCCGTCGCGCTGGCGGTGCCGTTCAGCTCGATCAGGCAATGGGTGGCCGAGACCACGGTGTCGAAGAAGGAGCGCAGCGCCAACGGATCGCTGCCGTACATTTCCCGGATCTGGTCGAGGACGGTCAGCCGCAGCACCCCTTCGCCGGCGGTTGCCACATGGTTCGCATGGGCATCGTCGACCCGCGAGTCGCCGATCGCATGCAGCGCATGCAGCGGGTCGCTCCCGTCGAAGTGATCGAGCAGCGCCTGGAAGCCGGCTTGGCTGTCCATGTTGGCGAAGAGGGAGTCGCGCATCCGGGTGGCATGGTCCCGCTGTTCGCGCTCGTCAGTCAGGACCGCCGCGGCAATGCCGCGCAACCGATCGCGGTTGAACAGCCGAACCACCGGGACATAGGCGTTCGGCTCCGCCTCCAGCACGTCGGCGAGGCGGTCGAGACGCCGGTCGATGGTCGCAACGACGTCGGCCACCCGCAGGACGACCGCCTCGATCGTTTGCTTCAGATCCTGCAATTCGGTCAGGATGGCGGGGAGCAGTTGGCCGGCGAAAGCCCAGGCCTCGGCCCGCGTCATCTTCACGTTCAGGTCATGCAACTGCACGGCGCATTCGTCGAGCACCGCTTCGCATTTGCCGGATATCCGGGCAAAGGGTCCGAGGCTGGCCCATTTCTGGCACACGCCGATGATCCGGACCCGCGTTTCATCCTCCGACCTCCGGATCCGCGCAATCCGCTCCGGGATCCCGGCGAGCCGCTCCTCCTGCCAGCCGATCAGCGAGTCGACGATGCCGGCCAGATCGCCCAGCGACCAGCGGCCCGTCCTGCAGCCTTCGATCAGGTCGCGCTCGATCCGCGCCCGCACCTCGGCAGCCATGCCCGCCGCCTCGGCGTAGCGCGACCGATAGAATTCCGCGACCCCCACATTCCGGAAATCCTCGGTATAGCGGCGATGGCAGAGCGCGATGAGCGTATCAAGCCATTTGCCGCGCTCGCGCAGGCGGGCCAGATCCTTGAATCCCTCCATGATCGACGACCACTCGTCGGTGATCGACTGCCAGCGCTTGTCGGAAGCCTCCGCCGGCAAAATGGCCTGCGAGAGCAGCAGGTGATCTTCGGAAATCAGCCATCGGCTCTCCACATCACCCCGCAAGGCGGCACCGGCGGGCGCGCCGGAAGGTTCGTCGACGAATCCTGCACCGTCCTGCCAGTGGTTGTGCAGCAAGTGGAGCAACCCGGCGCGGGTGAAGGAGAGGCCCAGCGCCTCACGGATTTCGCCGTCCGGGGAAACCAGGCGCTTGGACCCGAAGGCGAGAAGCGGGACGGATGCGATTTGGCTCCAGATCTGCTGGTCCGGTCCGCTTCCTCCGTATGCCCCGCCCTCGAGCTGGCGCAGGCGGTCCCGGCCCGCACCTTCGGCTTGGTCGATCTCCATCCGCTGGCGCAGGAATTGGGCCGCCGTCTCCAGCACATCCTCATCGGACAGCGGTTGTCCGTTCTCCAGCGTTCCACCGAACAGATAGGCCGCGCTCAAGGCCGGGCGGCTCTCGACGCTCAGCTCCCCCGACGTGAAGTCCTGGGGGGCCAGCTCGCCGGCGGCCAGGGCGTTCAGTTCCACAAGCGCGGCATAGGTGTTGGACGGCCGGTTGGAGGAACCGTCGTCGCCGCTTCCATCCGGATCCGGCAATCGTCCGTAGACGAGGATGCGCGCGCGCCGCGGGTCGCGCCAACGCAGGCGGATTCCCGCGACCACCTCGATCAGGCCGCCGCCCGGCCCCTCGCCCAGTCCGAAGACGATGTGGAAGGTCAGGGGCATCGCGGCATCGGACTGCAAGGACGCGACCGCCCTGTCGAGCGCCGCCGTGAAGGAGGCGGCGGCCCCGGCGAGGAGCAGCCTGCCGAGCCGTCGGGAGTCCGCGCAGAGCGCCGCCAGCGATCGCTCGTCATCCCCACGCATGGCGCGCTCGACGCGCTCGTGAAGCAGACGGGACGACTGATGGCTTGCCGTGCTCGTAGACCTGGTCTTCAAGTCGGCCGGGTGGAGGTCTACGCGTTCGTGATCAGCGAAGCCGGTCCGCCATTCGGGAACCGATTGTGTTGCATCGTCCGGCGCCTCGTTCACTGTATCGACGAGAAGGAAGCGGACGGCCATTCCCAAGCTTTGCGTTTCATGCATCTGCGGTTCAACCAACCCGCGAAACGCCTTCAGCACCTGTCCGCCGGTCGCACCTAGCCCAATCAGAACATGGGGCATGCGACACCTCCCGCCTCGGAAAACCTTCGAAGAAAAAGCACTTGTTTCAGGGAATACACGATGACTGCTCATACCTCGAGCAATATCCGAGTCAAGCGGGAGAGATTACTCTCTTTCGTAGACTTAGAATCGAGCCTATATGCTTATCAACCAGGATAGTAAAGTGGTTTTCACTGATAAATAGGCCAAATTGTCGCTGAGAAAAACCTTACGTATCGCAATATTTACATATCGAACAAATGTATTTTTGTTCTTACACAAACATTACCTTAGTAAGCGAAACATCTGCACGGATTAAAATTCGTTTATCCGGATATGCAAGGACGATCGGACAGTGATCGGCTGGCGACACTTGCGTTGCAACCGGATGCCATTGATATTTCTTGCTTATTTAACCGTGCCTGTCCACCAGATATGCGTCAAAGTAGCACATACGCTCGACGTTCTATTCATTTCCTCTTGGAAACCTCTGTGACCGCGTGTTAATTGGCGAAGTGCACGGATCGGATGCCCTGAAAAATCAACGCGCATCCTCTTCTTGCCTCTTCACACGCAAATTCTTTTCGTAGTGTTGCGACCTTTCGGGAGGACATCAAATGCTCCGCATTCTCCGCCGTTTCCGCAAAGACGAGCGTGGCGCCACCGCCATCGAATACGGCCTGCTCGCCGCCCTCATCGCCGTCGTCATCATCGGCGGCGTCACGGCCGTCGGCAACAACCTGAACACGCTGTTCAATAACATCTCGGACAGGATCTCCACGGTCGGCAACAACGCCAAGAGCAGCACCACCCCCTAACCGGTGAGGCTACATGGATGAGAGCATCGCTGCCGCGCTGTGCGCCCTGCTCGCCTGGGCGGCGGCCTGCGACGTCCGCCGGCGCGTGATCCCGAACTGGGTCTCCATGGCCCTGGCCGCCCTCTTCATCCTGACCGCGATGGTCGAGCCGGGCCGATTCGACCCGGCCGGAGCGCTGGCGGCGGGGGCCGTCACCTTCACGGTCCTGTTCGCCGCCTATCTCGGCGGCCTTCTCGGCGGCGGCGACGTCAAGCTCATGACGGCGGCAGCACTGTGGGCCGGTCTTTCGGGACTGCCCGCCCTGCTGCTGGGAACCGCCCTGTTCGGCGGTCTCCTGGCGGCCGCGGTGCTCGTCCGGCGCGGCCTGCGGCGGTTGCGCGCTGGCGGACGGAACACCACCGCCGGCCGGGACGGGCTCCCCTACGGCGTCGCCATCGCGGCGGCGGCGCTTCTGTCCAATCCCCTGCTCTTTCCCGGCTGACCGCCCATCCGTCGCCGCCGGGAGAAGGCCTGAGTTCCACCTCGTTGGGTTCGAAGCACGATGAAGCTCGGCACGGTCTTCCTCGGTATCGCGGCTGTGGCCATGGCCGTCGTCGGCGGCCTGATGGTGCAGGCCGCCATCGGCACGCAAGCCGCGGCACCTCCCGTCGACGTTCCGCAACGGCGGATCGCCGTCGCCGCGACGGATCTCGCCGCCGGCTCCTTCCTGCAACCGATGGCGGTCCGCTGGGACTCCTTTCCGGAAAACGCCTTGCGCCCGGACACGCTGGTCGAAGGCAAGGACAACATCGAGGCGCTGACCGGCTCGGTCGTGCGCGAGGCCGTCAAGGCGGGGGAGATCATCAGCCGCGACCGGCTGCTGTCGCCGCGCGAGCGCGGCTTTCTCGCCGCGGTCCTGACACCCGGCCTGCGGGCAGCCTCGGTGGCGGTCGACGAGGTGTCGGGAACCGCCGGCCTGATCTTTCCCGGCGATCATGTCGACCTGCTGCTGACCCAGGACGTCGGCGAGGACGCGACGGGCCATCGGCTGGCGAGCGAAACGATCCTGGAGGATCTCCGCGTCCTCGCCGTCGACCAACGCACCGACATCCAACGCGAGGGGACGGGACAGCCCTCGCGCGTCGCCCGGACGGTGACGCTCGAGGTCACCGCCAAGCAGGCGCAGGTCATCTCTGTCGCCACCGGCCTCGGCCGCCTGACGCTCAGCCTGCGCAGCCTGGCACGGCCACCGGGCGTCGCCGCGACTGGCCCGGCCAATTCCGCGCAGAGAGGCGAGCCATCGGTGGTCTGGGCCACCGACGTCTCGGTCGTCACGCCGCGCCCGCCGGTCGCGCCGGCGCCCACCCCCGAGGCGCCGGCACTGGGCAAGCCCCCCGTCCCCACTATCATCCGCGGAGCGAGCCGCAGCACGCCATGAACCCAGGCACCCTGTTTCCTCCCGCTCCCCTCAGCCAAGAGGCGCCCTTCGTGCCCGTGTTCCGCACCCTGCGGCGGCCAGCCGCCCGGATCGCCGTCCTGTGGATCGTACTGGTCATGGCGCTGGTGCTTCCCTGCTCAGGACAGGCGGCGACCGCAACCATGACCATCGACGTCGGAACCAGCGAGATGATCAAGCTGTCGGCACCGGCCACCAACGTCTATGTCGCCGATCCCGACATCGCCGACGTGCAGGCCGCCTCCGGCACGGCACTCTTCGTGCTCGGCCGCAAGCCCGGGCGGACCACGGTCTATGCCTTGGGGGCGGACGACCAGGTGATCCTCCACCGCGACATCCGGGTGACCCACGGCCTGACGCCGCTGCTCGAACAGATCACCGCCCGCTTTCCCGGCCTTCCGGTCGGCGTGACCTCCCAGCCGAACCGCCTGATCGTCACCGGCGAAGTGCCGACCCCTGCCGTCGCGGACTCGGTGATGGAGATGGTCAGCGGGTTCGCCCGCCCGGAGGACAAGGTCATCAACCAGATGGCGGTGACCGGGCCGACCCAGGTCACCCTGCGCGTCCAGGTCGCCGAGGTCTCCCGCTCGGTCAGCCAGGAACTCGGCGTCAACTGGGAAGGCGGGGTCCGCATCGGCGACTTCCTGGCCTCCGCGGCGCTCGGGCGCGACTTCATCGACCAGGCGACGAACATGTACACCCGCGCGCCGAGCGGCGCGTCATCCCTGATCGGGCACATGCGAAGCTCGGACGGGCGGGTCAACATCGCCGGCATCATCGATGCCATGCAGGACCAGGGATTGGTGACGCTTCTGGCGCAGCCGAACCTGGTGGCCATGTCGGGCAAGCCCGCCAGTTTCCTTGCCGGCGGCGAGTTCCCGATCCCGATCGCCGAGGAGGACAACAAGATCCAGGTCGAGTTCAAGCAGTATGGCGTCGTGCTGAACTTCCTGCCGACCGTGCTGTCGCCCGACCGCATCGCACTCACCGTGCGGCCGGAAGTCAGCGAACTCACCGACAGCGGCGCCGTGACGATCAACAGCCTGACGATCCCGGCGCTGACGGTCCGGCGGGTCGAGACGTCCGTCGAGCTCGGCAGCGGCGAGAGCTTCGCCATCGGTGGCCTCCTGCAGAACAACAACCGCAGCACGCTGACCAAATTTCCCGGGCTGGGCGATCTTCCGGTGCTGGGCGAGCTGTTCCGGTCGCGCCGCTTCATCAACAACGAAACCGAACTGGTGGTGATCGTGACGCCCTACGTCGTCAACCCGATCCACCGCGGGCCGGGCGTCATCCCGCAACACGGCACGAAGCCGAACCGGGAGCTGGAGGATCTGGTGCGCCGCCGCCAGCAGGCGCTCGGCCTGCCGGCACCGGTCGGCTCCTATTACGGCCCCGCCGGCTACATCTACTGAGGTGCCATCGATGCGCACGCCCATCGCCCCGCCGCTTGCCGTCCTCGGCGTCCTCATCGCGTCAGCCGCTCTCCCCGGCTGTTCGCCGCAGCCCATCTACCAGGAGGAGACTGCCGTCCAGCAGCAACTCACCGTCGCGCAATCCGCCGAGGAGACCACGCTGGACCTGCCGCCCGGGCGGCGCTCGCTGGATGGCGCCACCATCGAGCTTCTCCGCCGCTTCGCGCGGATGGACGGGAATCCCTATGCCGCGCACATCCTGCTGACGCCGGGGGATCGGGTCGAGGAGGCGACGCTTCGGAACGTCCTGGCGACGCTGGCGGCCGCCGGCGTTCCCGACCGCAACATGGGCGTATCGTCGGCCAACCGCCCGGCCGGCCGAATGCTGCATCTGCGCCGGGAAACGGCGGTGTTGGTGATCCCGGACTGCCCGCCGCTCACCCGCGACACGCTGCTCGAGCGGGAGAACGACACCGCCTTCGACCTTGGGCGCAAGGCACTGCCGCCGCCCCGCCTCGGCTGCGCGACCGCGGCCAACCTCGGCCTGATGCTCGCCGACCCACGCGACCTCGCGGAGCCGCAGCGCAGCGGCCCGGCCGCCGGTGCGGTGATGGAGGACTCCGTCCAACGCTACCGGACGAACACGCCACTTCGGCTAGACGGCGGCGGGGCGTCATCCGCTTCCACGACGGCGCGGTAATTGAACGGGCGGGGGATTGCGATGTCCATCCTGGGAAAGCAGGCGTCGGCACGGCCGGCCAAGCGCAGTGGTGCCGCCGAGATCGCGGCGTTCGTCACGGATGGCGAGACGGAGAACGCGCTGCGCCTGCTCGTGCAGGAGCAGGTGATGACCTTCACGGTCGTCCGCCGCGGATCGGTCCGTGACGCCATCGCCTATCTCGGGACCGCGGCACCGCCGCGCGTGCTGATCGTCGACGTCTCCGGCTCCCGGCTGCCCCTCTCCGACATCGACGAGCTGGCCAGCGCCTGCGAACCGGGGGTCGTCGTCATCGTCCTCGGCCAGCAGAACGACATCGGCCTGTTCCGCGACCTGATGCACCTCGGGATTGCCGACTATCTGGTCAAGCCGGTGACGACCGAGTGGTTGCGGCGCAGCATCTCGATCGGGCTCGGCGGCCAGTCGGGCAGCGCGATGCGCCAGCGCACCGGCAAGATCATCGCGGTCACCGGCGCCCGCGGCGGGGTGGGCACCTCGACCGTCATGACCAATGTCGGCTGGCTGCTGGCCAACAAGATCGGGCGGAACGTCGCGCTGGTCGATCTCGACCTGCAATGCGGGGCGATCAGCCTGATGCTCGGTCTCAAGAGGCAGACCGGCATGATGGAAGCGCTGAAGAACGCCCACCGCATCGACAACATCTTCCTCGACCGGACGCTCGTCCATCACGGCGAACGGCTGTCGGTGCTCAGCGCGGAGGAGCCGCTGGGCGACGACACGCATTACGAACCGCAAGCGCTGGATCAGGTCATCAAGGTCCTCGAGCAGCGCCACCATTACGTCCTGTTCGACGTGCCGCGGCGGCCCGATCCGGTCTACCAGCACCTGCTCTCCCGCGCCCAGGTCCGCGTGGTGGTCGCCAACCCGACGATCGCCTCCATCCGCGACGTCATGCGCATCCTCAAGCTGGCGGGACGCGACGACATCGGCCAGCGGCTCCTGGTCGTGCTCAACCACACCGCTCCGCCGTCGCAGGCCGACATCAGCCGCCGCGACTTCGAGAAGGCGGTCGGCCGACGGGTCGACTTCGAGATCCCGTTCACGCGGCATGCCATGTTCGCCGACAATTCCGGAAAATTGCTGGCCCAGCGGCGCTGCACGGCGACCGACCAGTTGATGCGCATCACCGACGATCTGACCGGCCGGCGCGCCGTCCAGCGCTTTTCGCTCGCCCGCCTGTTCGGACGCTGAGGTGAGCCATGTTCGGACGCAAGGTTCAATCCACCCTTCCACCC
Source organism: Azospirillum picis (assembly GCF_017876115.1). Lineage (GTDB taxonomy): Bacteria > Pseudomonadota > Alphaproteobacteria > Azospirillales > Azospirillaceae > Azospirillum > Azospirillum picis. Next base: position 9,587 of record NZ_JAGINO010000015.1, on the reverse strand, counting down.
GCCCCGCCCGATCGGCACCGAGAGGCGCCCGCTCCCGCCGCTGCGGCGGCTGCCGGCGCCATGGCGGCCGACCCGCCCGAACCCGCCGTCGCGGACCGCGATCCCCTGGAACGGCTGATCCGCGAGAAGCTGTTCTCGCGCATCAACGTGTCCGCGGCGGTGACGACCGGGCGCGGCCGGCTGCATGACGAACTGGTGGAGATCGTCGCCGCCATCGCGTCGGGCGAGCGGCTGCCGATCAATGCGGCCGAGCAGGAGCAGATCGTCACCCATGTCCTCGACGACATGTTCGGGTTGGGGCCGCTGGAACCGCTGCTGGCCGACGAGACGATCACCGACATCATGGTCAACGGCCCCCACCAGGTCTATGTCGAGCGTCACGGCAAACTGGAACTGACCGACTGCCACTTCCGCGACGACGCCCACGCGACGAACGTCGCCCAGCGCATCGCGGCCTCGGTTGGGCGCCGCGTCGACGAATCCAGCCCGACCGTGGACGCCCGCCTCCCCGACGGCAGCCGCGTCAACATCGTGCTCCCGCCGGTCGCCCTCAACGGCTGCGTCATCTCCATCCGCAAGTTCGCCAAGCGCAAGGTCGACTTCGCGCAGATGGTGCGGCAGGACAACCTGTCCTCCGGCATGGCCAAGCTGCTGGAGATCGCCGCCGCCTGCCGGCTGAACATCGTGATCTCCGGCGGCACCGGGTCGGGCAAGACGACCCTGCTGAACGCGCTGTCGCGGATGATCGACTCGCGCGAACGCGTGCTGACCATCGAGGACGCGGCCGAACTGCAATTGCAGCAACCCCACGTCGTCAGCCTGGAGACGCGGCCGGTCAACGTCGAGGGCCATGGCGAGATCAACCAGCGCGACCTCGTCAAGAACGCCCTGCGCATGCGCCCCGACCGCATCATCCTGGGCGAGACGCGCGGCAGCGAAGCCTTCGACGTGCTGCAGGCGATGAACACCGGCCATGACGGCTCGATGACCACCGTCCATGCCAACACGCCGCGCGACGCGCTGATCCGTCTCGAGAACATGGTCCTGATGTCGAACGCCAACCTGCCGATCCGCGCCATCCGCATGCAGATCGCCGGAGCGGTCAACCTGGTGGTCCAGATCGAGCGCATGCGCGACGGCGTCCGCCGCATCCAGAGCATCACCGAGGTGATCGGCATGGAAGGCGACGTCATCACCACCCAGGACCTCTTCACCTTCGAATACGACGCCACCTCCTTCGGCGACAAGGTCAACGGCACGTTCGTCGGCACCGGGGTGCGGCCGCATTTCTCCCGCCGCGCCGCCTATTACGGCCTTGAGGAGGCGCTGATGGCAGCGATGAAGACCCCATGACGCCGGCGGCATTGCAGATGCTGGCGCCCGGCATCGGCGCCTTCCTCCTGATCCTCGGCGTGATCCTGCTCTTCGTCGTGCTGCGGGAGGCCCTGACCGGGCGCCGCCGCGCGGTCGCCGAGCGCCTCGCGACCCTCGGCGCACCGGCGGCCAGCGTGATCGGCGGGGATGCCGGCCCGTCGGTGGATGGCGGCGACGACGAGCGCCACGGGGTCCTGCGCCATCTGGAACGGCTGATCGAGCCGGCCGGCGGCTGGCGTGCCCTGCGCCCCACGGCGGCCGGCGCGCTCCTGGCCTTCGGCACCGGTCTGCTCCTGGCCGGCCGGGCGCTGCCGATGCTGCCAGCGGCCGCCGTTGCCCTGGCTGTCGGCCTGTTCGCCGGACGCCAGATCCTGGCCTTCCTCACCCATCGCCGCACCATCCGCTTTCTCGACCATCTTCCGGATGCCATCGATCTGGTGGTGCGCGCCACCCGGGCCGGCGTCCCGGTGAGCGAGGCGATCGTGGCCGCCGGGCAGGAAACCGAGGAGCCGGTGCGCTCCGAATTCCGCCGCGTCGCCGATGCGGTGTCGATCGGCGTCGACCTGAAGGACGCGCTGCGCGAGGCCGCCCTCCGCATCCGGTTGCCCGACTTCGATTTCTTCGTGGTCGCACTGATCGTGCAGCGCGAAACCGGCGGACAGCTCGCCGAAACGCTGGGCAACCTCAGCGACATCCTGCGCAAGCGCAAGGACATGCGCCTGAAGGTCAAGGCACTCACCGCCGAGGGACGAATGTCGGCGTACATCGTCACCTCCCTTCCCTTCGTGACGGGGGGCATGATCTTCGCCATCGACCCGTCCTATATGCTGATCCTGTTCCGGGATCCGGTGGGACATATGCTGCTGCTGGGTGCGGCGGGCTGCCTGGGGGCGGGCACCTTCGCGATCGGCCGCATGACCCGGGCGGAGGCCTGAGATGATGGGCGGTTGGACCGGATCCTGGTATGCAGCCATCGCCAACACCGGGGCGGAAGGACTGGTCCTTCTGCTCTTGGCCCTCGGCGTTCTCGCGCTGGTTGCGGCGGGGGCCTCGCGCGGGCGGGACCGCATCCGCGACCATTTGGACCGGGTGGTGCGCTGGCAGACCGGCGGGCCGTCCGGCGATGAGAGCGACGCGGGCGGTCTGCGGGCCAGTTCGCCCGGTGAGGCACTCGCGCGGATGCTCCGCGCCCTGCATGGTGCGCTGGGCACCGTCGCGTTGGCCAATGCCGCGGAACGCGCCCGCATCCGTCAGCGCCTTCTCAACGCCGGTTTCCGCGATCCCGATTACGTGCCGCTCTTCCTGACGGCAAAGAATGTAAGCGCACTGGCGGGCGTCGCCGCCGGCGCGGTCGCCGTGTTCGGCTTCAACCCGCTTCCGCCGGTCTTCGCCCTGCAGCTCGGAGCCGTCCTCGCCTGCGCCTATGCGGGCATCGTCCTGCCGGAGCGAATCCTGGCGTCCCTGGCCAAACGGCGCCAGGCGGCGATCGGCCGCAGCCTTCCCGACGCCCTCGACCTGCTGATCATCTGCGCCAACGCCGGCTACAGCCTCGACCTGTCGCTTGCCCGCGTCGGGCGGGAGATGCGGATCGCCGCGCGTGCGATGAGCGAGGAGCTGATGACCACCGCCGACGAGTTGCGGGTGCTCACCGACCGGCGGGAAGCTCTGCGCAACCTGGCATCCCGCAACGATCTGGAGTCCCTGCGCTCGCTGGTCTCGACGCTGCTCCAGGCCCAGAAATACGGCACCCCGCTCACCCAGGCCCTGCGCACCCTGGCGGCGGAAATGCGCCACGCGCGCATGATGGCGGTGGAGGAGCGTGCCGCCCGCCTGCCGGCCCTCATCAGCATTCCCCTGATGGTGCTGATCCTGCCGGCCGTCTTCATCATCGTCGCCGGCCCCGCCTTCATCCAGGTCGCCAGGACCTGGAGCCAGTGAGGGAGCCCGCCCATGCCGAAGCGTTCGATCCGGCGGATGGACAACAAGGGATCGGTGGCGGTCGAGTTCGCCATCGTGGCACCCGTGATCATCCTGATCTTCGTCGGCATCTTCGAGCTGGGCATGCTGGAGCTGAGCCGCAATTGCCTTGAACTTGCCGCCCGCGAGGCGTCGCGCATCGGCATCACCGGCAGGACGCCCGCCAACACCAGCCGCGAGCAGTACATCAAGGACACCGTGCAGACGATCACCGCCGGCTACTTCCAGCCGAGCCGCGTCTTCGTCACCTTGTGGGTCTATTCAAGCTTCAACCTCACCGATCCGGAACCCTGGACCGACACGAACCACAACGGCACCTGGGACGCCGACGAACCCTACACCGACGTCAACAAGAACGGGCATTGGGACGGCAACATGGCGGCAAGCGGTGCCGGCGGGCCGGGCGATGTGGTGCGTTACCGCATCACGGCCAGCCGCCCCTACCTGACCCCGATCTGGAAGACCCTGATGGGCGACGGCGATGCGCATTTCATGGTCGAAGCCGTGGTCAAGAACGAATGAACCCGCTCCCACCGGCATGGCGCCCGCTCCTGCGGCCGTCGGCATTCTCCATCCTGCGGGATCGCCGCGGCGCCGTTTCCATCGAAACCGCGATCCTGATGCCGACGCTGTTCCTGATGGTGATGACCGCACTCGACGTCGCGCGATACGCCCGCACCACGGCCACGCTCGACCGCGTGGCCGTGACGGTCGCCGACCTGGCGACCAAATGCCAGACGATCTACGCACCAAGCGTCCAGACGGCGTCGCCATGCAACGTCCAGACGATCTTCAATGCAGGGGCAACGGCAGGCGGCGACCTGGCCGTCACCCGGAACGGCGAAATCATCCTGTCCAGCGTCGGCTGGTACACCACCAATCCCACCGCGCCCTACGGCGCGCAGACCGTCCTTTGGCAGCAGGCCAGCAGCTTCACCACGCCCGGTGCCGGCAGCAGCGTCGGCAGCCCCGGCATGGTTGGCAAACTGCCGGCGGCACAGGTGCTGCCGACCAGCCACAATGTCCTGGTCGCGGAAGTCTTCTTCACCTACCGACCCTGGACCACCCTGAACATCTTCACCCCGGTCATCAGGCGATCGGCGGTCTTCCGCCCGCGCGCCACAACCGACCTGCGGACCCTCGCCACCAATTGACCCATCGTTCGGGAGGCATGGCATGAACAGCATCCGGACCGCCGAACCATCGCGTCCAGCCGGCTTCATTGCCGATACCCGCGGCTCCATCGCCATCATGGTTGCCGTCAGCTTCCTGGTGCTGCTGGGCATCCTCGGGGTCGCGATCGACTTCGCGCGCGCGCAGCTCGCCACCTCCCGCATCTATTATGCCGCCGACGCAGCGACGCTGGCGGTTGCCCGCGAGAACTTCCAGGTGCGCACCAACGCGGAACTGAAGGCGCTCGCCCAGCAGTATTTCGACGCCAATTTCCCTCCCGGCACCATGGGTGCCACCACCAGCCTGGCTGTGGCGACCAGCGGGACGCCGCCGACGGTGCAGGGATTCACCGTCACCGTGACCGCCTCGCTGCCCCTGGTCTTCGCTTCGCTGATCGAGACGCTGGGCGGCTCCCCCGTCGGCAGCGTCGGCATCACCAAGACCAGCGGCGCCATGTTCACCAGCCAGACGTCGAACAAGGGCGGCATGGAAATGGTCATCGTCCTCGACAATTCGGGTTCGATGTCGTCTTCGCAGAAGGACCTGAAGGCCGGCGTCAAGGCCCTGCTCGACATGCTGTTCGAGAGCGACCAGACCAGGAAGAACCTGTATGTCGGAATGGTGCATTACAACGGCTTCGTGAACGTCCTCCAGCAGGCCGTCAACGCGAAGAGCGACATCGTCACCCCGGTCAAGTACGGCACCACCAGCGCCAGCGATTGCCCGTTGGCGACTGTCAAGGGTTCGCTGACCGGCAACCGGCACCTGGGAAACGCCCCGCCGCTCGCCTTCAAGTTCGATTCTCGGAAGGTGCCTGATGCCTGGGGGGTGGAAGACTATTGCCGCCGAACGGTTGGCAAGACGGTGGGAACGCCGGGCGTCAGCCAGGCACTAAGCGCCTTTCGTTCCGACCTGGACACATCGCTGGCCTCCTACACGGCCAAAGGGTCCACCTGGATCGGCGAAGGTTTGGTCTGGGGATGGCGCATGCTGTCGCCGGGATGGCGCGGTCTTTGGAACACGCACGCCGAGGTTGCTCTGCCGCTTGACTACGACGTGCCATATATGAAGAAGGTTATTGTTCTGATGACTGACGGCATCAACGATGTCAATGAACCTGAATATTTTTCCTATAACACCGACAGGTCCACATCCAGTCTCGACACAGACCTGCTCAAGATCTGCAACGCGGCGAAGGCCGACCACAATGTGGTGATCTACACCATCACCTACGGCTCTTCCGTCAACAAGACCCTCATGCGGAACTGTGCCAGCGACCCGTCGAAATACTATCATGCAGCGCTGCCGCAGGACCTCAAGGTCGTCTTTACCCAGGTCGGAACCGACCTCACCACCATGGTGCTCGTGCAGTGATGGCCAGCCACGCTCCCTCCGCCGCGCGATCCGTCGTCTGCCGGCCGATGCCGGCCGATGCCGCACCATGCGACCACTTCGGTGAAACGCGCGTCAAAGACGTACTGTTCGCCGGAACCCTGGCCTTCGTCATGGTGATCGCGCTTTCCGCGAGGGCCAATCTGATCGCCTTCGACGGCTCGGCGATGATAGACCCGGACAGTTGGATGCGGTTGAACCGCCTGCGCGCCGTCATTGAAACCGGGCAACTTGTCCATACGGTTGCCGGGGCGGACGCCGGGCAGCCGCTGTCGCTTCATTGGACGCATCTGCTTGAAGGCGTGATGCTTCCCTTCGTCCGTCTCCTCAGTCCCATGCTCGGGCTTGATGGCGCCTTGACGGCCGTGGGCGTGATGGTCGGACCGTTGAGCGAGATGGTGCTCGCCATGGCCTTGTGCTGGGCGGTCGCCCCACTGGTGCCGACGCGCCATTCCCGAACGCCGGTCGGCGGACTGGTGGCCGTAACACCGATGCTGCTCAGCTACGGGCTGTTCGGCGTGGCGGACCACCATGTCCTTCTCGTGGCATTGGTGGCGCTCGCGTGTGGTTGTGCCTGGCGTGCTGCCTTGCGCCCGGCGCTGCTGCCCGCAGCGGCGCTGGGCTTCTGGGCGGCGGTCGGGGCCTGGCTGAGTGTTGAAAGCCTGACCTACAGCGCAATGGCCTATGGCGGCCTGGGGATCGGCTGGCTGACGGCCGGGACACCGGCGGAACGGCGGCGGATCGCCCGCCTTCTGTTGGTGGCTGGCGGAACACTGACCATCACGATGATGGGTGCGATCCTGGTCGACCCGCCGACGGACGGAATCCTGGGGGTCGAGATGGACCGCTTGTCCGTCCCGTTCGTCATGGCGGCTCTCGTCATCACCACTGCGGCGGCAAGCATGCTGATCACGGCCGAATGGCGCCTGCCTCTGCGCCTGACCGCCACGATGCTTGTCCTGGGATTCACGGGCGTGACCTGGATCCTCGGCTTCGTGGACGCCCTGCGCGTCCCCGCCGAGGTCATGCTCACCAGCGGTGCCGCCGGGGAAGAAGCCGGATTTGACTGGAACCGGATCAGCGAGATGAAGCCGATCGGCGATGCCTACGACTTCGTCATCCACTGTGGATTGGGTACGATGGGACTGCTCGCCGGCGCCTGCGCGCTCCGGCGGCGCGTGAGCGGCGTGGCCATGGTTTACGGCCTGGCCTGCGGAGGCTGCGGCCTGCTCGTGGGTGCGGTGCATATCCGATTCTCCATTTATGCCGCCGCGATGGGAATAGCCGGCATCGTCCTGGGTCTGGAATGGCTGCGTTGCCACACAGCCCTTGCCGGCGGTTTCCGGACGGCCGCGATGATGACGCTGGCGTTGGCGGCGCTCTCCATTTCCATGGGCGCTGCGGCCGCACGCCCGCCCGATACCGACCACACGCCGTTGAAGCCCTGCCCGATGCGAGACGTCGAAGCGACCCTGCGCGGCCTGACCGGGGAGATGCTGCTCGTCTTTCCGAACGACGCGCCGGAACTCCTGTTCCGAGCCCGCTCCGTCCGGGTGGTCGGCGCGCTGTATCACCGCGGCCATCGTGGGCTGAACCTTTTCAACCGGACCTGGGACGCGCCTGCCGACCAAGCGAGGACCGTCATGCGGCAACGGGACATTCATTGGGTCCTGTTCTGCCTACCGCAGGCGCCGATTGGCGAGGTGTCCGGCGCTGAAAGCACCGGCGCAAGCATCTCGTTCGGCAACCTGATGACGCGCGGAACACCACCCGATTGGTTACGTCCCGCACAGCCTGCCGTGCCTGGGGTGTACACACTGTTCGAGGTGCAGTGACGCACACGGGACTTGGCGGCTGCAGGGGTGGGCCACGGTCGCCCCTCCATCCGGTACACGCCACCGCTGCCTGCGGTCAGGACGGCGTCCCCCGCTTCGGCGTCGGCCTGCCAGCCAAACGAAGGCACCCGACATATTTTTCTTTCAGGTGACGGGAATCATTGACCGCACCCGACATAACCTTGTAAGATTTTTCTGACAGGTGGTGGAGACGGCTTTGCGAGGGTGATTTGAAAAGCGAAGGAGACCGGCTGCTGGAGAGCCTGGCCGCGCTGGCCAACCCTCATCGCCTGAGGATCATCGAAGCTCTCCAGACCAATGGCCGCACCTATGTGAGCCAGCTCGCCCGCGAGATCGGAATCAGCCGGCCTCTTCTGCATCTGCATTTGCGCAAGCTTGAAGATGCCGGACTGGTGACGAGCCGTCTTGAGCTTTCCGATGAGGGAAAGGCGCTCAACTTCTACGAGGTCCTACCCTTCGACATTGCTTTGACTCCGACGTCCGTCGCGGATGCAGCACAGTCGTTAAGCCCGCCTTCGAAAACCTCGGAAGCCTGAAAGGACCAAAGCATGGCCGACCATGCCGGCAGTTTTCTCCTCCTCACGATAGTCGCTTTTGTCGTGGTCTTGCTCATCTTCGGCATGAAGTACTTCTCCGCTGCGCGAACGGCCCGCCTGGGGCTGGCGGATGATGAGGCCTACCGCGACCTTGCCGAGCGGGCCGTCAAAGCCCAGGAAGAGAGCGCCGCGTCGCTTTCCAACTTGGCCCGGCACATCTCAACCATCGAAAGCCGCCTGGAGCGGGTCGAGAAGGTCCTCAAGGAGGTCGAATGACCGATCCCGCCGAGCGGGCCGAAGAATTGGCTCGGCTTCGCAGGATGCGCGCCGTGTCGCTCTTGGAGGGGGGAACGCTTCTTCTGCTCCTTGGCCTTGCCGTACCGCTGAAGCATTTCGCCGGCCTGACAATGGCAACCTCCATCATGGGGCCGATCCACGGCCTTGCCTTTGTCCTGTATGTCTGGATGCTCGTCCAGACCGTATCGGAGGGGCGTTGGACGCGCGCCGAAACGATCCGGATGGTTGTCGCAGCCTTCATTCCCCTTGGCGCCTTTGTGAATGAACGCGCTCTGGCGCGTCGACAGGCATCCCTGACAGCAGCCGGCTGAGGACACACCATGGAGTATCTCTGGCTCAAGGCCCTGCACATCGCCGCGGTGGTGACCTGGATCGGCGGCATGCTGGCCGTTTCCATGACCATCGGCGCCGTAGCCGAAACGGATGGAGGCCAGGAGTCCACGCGCCGGTCCAGGCTCCTCGGAGGCGTGCGCCACTGGGACCGGCGCGTCACGACGCCGGCCATGCTCCTTGTATGGGGTGTCGGGCTGATGCTGGCGATGACGGGCCAATGGTTCCCTCAGACTTGGCTGGCCGCCAAACTCGCCATCATTTTGCTGCTCTCCGCGCTGCATGGTGCATTGGCCGGACGCCTGCGCCGTCTGGCAGGCGGGGGGTCGGAGACACCGGTGGGTTTGTTGCGCCACGCACCTGCGGGGATCATGCTAGGGATGGCCACCGCCATCGTGCTGGTCGTTCTCAAGCCGGTTTGACCTGAGCCAAATGGGGAGAACCGGCTGCCAATGGAACTGGTCCCAGGCATTCTGCCGGTTCGAGCCCGGTAGCAAGCGCACCAAAGCCCGAATGAAAGAACGCCCCGTTCCTTTCGGAACGGGGCGTTCGGTGTCTTGGTTGCGGGGGCAGGATTTGAACCTGCGGCCTTCAGGTTATGAGCCTGACGAGCTACCGGGCTGCTCCACCCCGCGGATGTCCTGTGCTGAGG
>NZ_JAGINO010000014.1 GCF_017876115.1 Azospirillum picis | reverse complement strand
TGAGAGCCGTGACAGACCATCACGTCGATAGGAGGCATGTGGACCGGCGGCAACGCCTGAAGCTAAGCCTTACTAATCGCTCGATCGGCTTGATCCCTCACCCGATCAACATCGCGCCATGCGCAGCAGCAAGCCTGCACCCAGGAGCTGCTTGACGCACAACGCGCCGTCCGGTACAAACCCCTCCCTCACTTGCACTTGCGACAGCGTTCAGGACAAGCTGCCAAAAGCAGCCGCGTCGGTCTTGTGCCTCGGTGACCTGGTGGTCATGGCGAGGTGCCAAACACCCGATCCCATCCCGAACTCGGCCGTGAAAAGCCTCTGCGCCGATGGTACTGCATCTTAAGATGTGGGAGAGTAGGTCGCCGCCAGGTCACTCAGGCACAAGAGACGCAAATCCATACACGCTGCGCAATCATCTTCGATCAACGACGAACGCCCCGGCCCAAAATGGCCGGGGCGTTCGTCGTTCCGGCACGATTGCATGCCGGCGAAAAGCCCCTGTCGAGGTAGTGCTGAAGCGGACCCCTCCTTTCACCGATGAGCGCGGGTGGCTGTTCCACCATTGGTGTCGAATGGGCGGCTCGCCTCCCTGAGATGGATGACCGGCCATGTCCCGTACTCCCCATGTCACCAGCGCCTTTCTGTTCGATCTCGACGGGACGCTGACGGACACCGTGTATCATCACGTCCTGGCCTGGAAGGAGGCGCTCGATGCCGAAGGAATCGCGCTGTCCGTCTGGCGCATCCATCGCAAGATCGGCATGAGCGGCGGCCTGTTCACCAACATGCTTCTGCGCGAGACAGGGTTCGACATCGATCAGGATTTGAGTGACCGGCTCAGGAAGCGGCACGCCGAAGCTTACCGGCGCCTGTCCGCCGACGTCGTGCCGCTGCCCGGTGCGGCCGAACTGCTGCGGACGCTGAGCGATATGGACATCCCATGGGCGATCGCCACCAGCGGCCGGATGGAAACGGCGCGGCCGGCGCTGGAAAAGCTGGGCGTCGATCCCGCGAACGCACCGGTCATCACCCGCGACGAGGTGCGCTATGCCAAGCCCGACCCGGACCTGTTCCTGGCCGCGGCTTCGCGAATCGGCGTGGGGATCGACACTGCCTTCGTGGTCGGTGACAGCATCTGGGACATGATCGCTGCCCGCCGGGCACGGGCCTTGGGCATCGGCCTGCTGTCCGGCGGCTACGGCCGGGAGGAGCTGGAGCGTTCCGGCGCCCTGCGCGTGTATGATGATCCTGCCGATCTGCTGAAGCATCTCGACGAGGTCGGCGGTCGGCGTTGACCCTCCTCCTTCCGCGATGGGAGCCATATCGGCACGGCGCCGCACGGCAATGATAGGGTCGATGAGGGCAATCCGGAGCCGCAGCCCATATCGGGCACATAAAGAAAGAGCCGCAGGCGACTTGCGCCGGCGGCTCTGAAGTCCGAGAGGAACGTCCAACAAGTTGTGCCGTGATCTGACCACGGCGCATCCAGCGGTACAGGCGCTAATATACTAGTATTATTATTTGGCGGCAAGCTCCATCTGCGGCACACCAAAAAAGAAAACGCCCCCGGATGACCGGGGGCGTCTGCCTTGTGGATGAGGTGACCGTCGGGGTCAGTCGGCGCCGGCCGCGGCGTTCGGCATCGCGCCGGTGGCCTTGGAGCCGCGCTGTCCGAGGACCAGGGCGATGATGGCGAAGGCGGTCAGGTCGAAGACCGACAGGCAGGCGAACAGCGGCTCGTACCCGATGGTGGTGGCAAGCTGGCCGATCATCAGCGAGAAGATCATGCCGCCCAGATAGCCGGCCATGCCGCCGAAGCCGGTCGCGGTGCCGACATCCTGCTTCTCGAAGGTGTCGGTGACCAGGGCGTAGAGCAGGCTCGACAGCATCTGGTGGGCGAAGGCGCCAACCGAGAAGAGGAAGATCGCGGCGATGGGGCTGCTGACCAGGCCGATCAGCGCCGGGCCGATCATGCACACCGCACCCACGCCGACGCCGGCGATGCGGGAGTTGACCAGCGTCATCTTGAAGCGCTTGGCGAAGAAGGGCGACAGATAGCCGCTGAGGATGCAGCCGATGTCACCGGCCAGGAACGGCAGCCACGCGAACAGCGCGAACTGCTTGATGTCCATCCCGCGGGTGGAGACCATGTAGAGCGGGATCCAGAAGCTGAAGGTCTGCCAAGCCGGCTCGGTCAGGAAACGGGCAGCGGCGATGCTCCAGAACTTGCCCTTGCCCAGCACCCGCTTCATCGACGGCTTGGGCAGCTCGGTATGCTCGCGGCCTTCCAGGATGTAGCTGTGCTCTTCCTTGGTCAGGCGCGGATGGTTCTCGGGATTGCGGTACAGCGTGTACCACAGCAGCGACATGCCGACGCCAAGCAGGCCGGTGACGATGAAGGCTTCCTGCCAGCCATAGGTGAGCGACAGCCAGATGACGAAGGGCGGGGCGATCATGGCGCCGATCGAGCTGCCGGTGTTGAACCAGCCGGTGGCGATCGAACGTTCCCTGGCCGGGAACCAAAGGGTGGACGTCTTCACACCCGACGGCATGGCCGCCGCCTCGCTGACGCCGAGCAGGCCGCGGAAGAAAGCCATCGACTGCCAGCTTCCGGCGAGTGCATGCATGCCGGCGGCGGCACCCCAGACGAAGGCGAACATTGCATAGCCCAGCTTCAGGCCAACCAGGTCGGTGATGAAGCCGGCAACCGGTTGCATCAGGCTGTAGCAGAGCTGGAAAGCACTGACGATGAAGGAATACTGTTCGGTAGTGAAATGCAGTTGTTCCTTCAGCGTCGGCGCCAGAATGCCCAGCGTGTTGCGGTCGATGTAGTTGATCACCGTCCCAAGCATCATCAGGGCAAGGATCTGCCAGCGCAATCCACGGATCTTCTTCATGTTTTCCTCACTTGCCTGTCTGGGCAGGCACTGGTGCGCACGGACACCCCCATGGCAATTGCATGGCAGTTGTTCGTTGCTTCGCCAAGGTCGGCTCCCCCTCTTGCGGGGGTGGGTATCACGGTCAGAGTTATATTAATATATCAGTGTAAGGATCAAGCACTATTCCAGGGGCCGATTTTCGGCAGCCAAAATGTCGCAGCGCTACAATTCGAGGGTCTGGTTCTTCGCAGGCAGCAATGCTTGCTGCGCCGCAAAATAGCTCCGGTGATTTGCTGCGATGCAACAAACAACCCATGTTGTCCCGGCCGGCCTGAACGCCTTTTCCTTGGCTCTCGTCATGCCGAACCGATCGTTCCTATACAAAGCCACAGCATCCGCCGTCGATGAATGATCTGGATCAAGGGAGTAGTGGTTAAACGGGATCACAGCGGAGGAGTGCTGGAAGCTGGCGGCAGCGTGGCCACGGCTGTATTGGCTCACGGGAAAAATGCTGCGCTGCGACATAATGGGCGCTGGTCGCCCGCCTCTGATATATCAGATGATCGCACTGCGCAGCGCATTTCGCTGGGAACGGGTTGTCGGACTGACCCGAGTCAATGCGGCATCTGCCGTCGGGGAGCGAAGCTAGCGTGGTCGGCCATGCCCATACGGCCTGCAACTTCAGCGGGTGGTGTGGGGCGGCCGGATCGAGGTCCGCATGAGGATTGCCTGCCCGTGAGGGCCTCCCGCCGGTCCTGCCTCGATCAGCCACCGGGGCGGCCGTGGGAGGCCTGCGACGCCACAAACGAGGACATTCCCAGCATGACCGACAGCCACACTCCCTCTGCAACAGCTTCCGCAGCCCCAGTCCCCGGAACCGCGGTTGAGCCTCCCGCCGAAAGCCCGCCCGCCGAAGGCCCGCTTGCCGAACGTCCGCTTGCCGGAATCATGGACGGCAACGAGGCCGCCGCCTCGATCGCTTACAGGATGAGCGAGGTGATCGCGATCTATCCCATCACCCCGTCCTCTCCCATGGGGGAATTCGCCGACGAGTGGTCGGCGGTCGGCAAGCCGAACCTGTGGGGTGCCGTTCCCCAGGTGGTGGAAATGCAGTCGGAGGGAGGAGCGGCCGGCGCCGTCCATGGCGCCCTGCAGGCGGGAACGCTGGCGACGACATTCACGGCGTCGCAGGGCCTGCTGCTGATGATCCCCAACATGTACAAGATCGCCGGCGAATTGACGCCCTTCTGCATGCATGTGGCGGCCCGCACCCTGGCCACCCATGCGCTCTCGATCTTCGGCGACCACTCCGACGTCATGGCCTGCCGCCAGACCGGCTTCGCCATGCTCGCGTCGGCCAACGTGCAGGAGGCGCATGATCTGGCGCTCGTCGCGCATGCCGCGACCCTGCGGACCCGCGTGCCGTTCCTGCACTTCTTCGACGGCTTCCGCACCTCCCATGAATTCAACCGGGTCGAACCTCTGGCGGATGCGGACCTGCGCGCGCTGGTCGATGACGACGCCGTCATCGCCCATCGCCGCCGCGGCCTGTCGCCCGATCATCCCGTGGTGCGCGGAACGGCGCAGAATCCAGACGTCTTCTTCCAGGCTCGTGAAGCCGCCAATCCCTATTACGACGCCTGTCCGGCGATGGTGCAGGAGATGATGGACCGGCTGGCGGCGCGCACCGGTCGCGCCTACCGCCTGTTCGACTATGTCGGCCACCCTCGCGCCGAGCGCATCGTCATCGCCATGGGGTCGGGAACGGAAACCTGCTGCGGGGCGGTCGAGAGGCTGGTCGCCGCCGGCGAGCGGGTCGGTTGCCTGATCGTCCGGCTGTTCCGCCCCTTCTCCATCGCCGATTTCCTTGCCGCCCTGCCGCCGACGGTCCGGCGCATCGCCGTGCTCGACCGCTGCAAGGAGCCGGGCGCCGTCGCCGACCCGCTGTACCTTGACGTGGTGGCGGCGCTCGCCGAGGGACGGGCCACGGGCATGGCCGGCGGTGATGCCGCGACCAGGGCGATGGCCGGGCCGGCAATGGAGCCGCCGGTAGAGCCGCCATTCGAGCCGCCATTCGAGCCGCCATTCGAGCCGCCATTCGAGCCGCCATTCGAGCCGCCATTCGAGCCGATGGTCATCTCGGGGCGCTACGGCCTGTCGTCGAAGGAGTTCACGCCGGCCATGGCCAAGGCGGTGTTCGACGAGCTGAAGCGCGAGCGGCCGAAACGGCGCTTCACCATCGGCATCACCGACGACGTCACGCACCTGTCGCTGCCATGGGATGCCGGATGGGGCATCGAGGAGCCGGGTGTCACCCGGGCGGTGTTCTTCGGCCTCGGCGCCGACGGCACGGTCGGCGCCAACAAGAATTCCATCAAGATCATCCAGCGCCACAGCGGCGGCCATGCCCAGGCCTACTTCGTCTATGACAGCCGGAAGTCCGGCTCGACCACGGTGTCGCACCTGCGTGTCTCGGCCGCGCCGATCCGTGCGCCTTACCTGATCGGCCAAGCCCAGTTCGTCGCCTGCCACCACTTCCCGCTGATGGAGCGGGTCGAGGTGGTGGAGCTTGCCGCCCGCGGTGCCACCGTGCTGCTCAACGCCCCCGGCACTCCGCAGGAGGTGTGGACCGCCCTGCCGCACGAGGTGCAGGCGATCTGCATCGAGCGTGGGCTCTCGCTGTACGCCATCGACGCCGGCGCCGTGGCACGCCAGGTCGGGCTCGGGCGGCGCGTCAACACGATCATGCAGACCTGCTTCTTCGCGCTGTCGGGCGTGATGCCGGTCGACGATGCCATCGCCGCCACCAAGGCGGCGGCGCGCAAGACCTATGCCCGCCGCGGTGACGAGGTGGTCGCCCGCAACATCGCCGCCGTCGATCAGGCGCTCGCCCATCTGCAAGCGGTTCCGCTGCCCGACCGCACCGACGCTGACCATCACCGGCTGCCTCCCGTACCCGACGGGGCGCCCGACTTCGTCCGCCGGGTCACGGGGATGATGATCGCCGGCCACGGCGACCGGCTGCCGGTCTCCGCCTTCCCGGTCGACGGCACCTGGCCGACGGGGACCTCCAGATATGAGCGGCGCAACATCGCCGCCGAGGCGCCGGGCTGGAATGCCGACCTCTGCATCGCGTGCAACAAGTGCGTGCTGGTCTGTCCCCATGCCGCCATCCGCGCCACCGTGGTGCCGGAGACGGCGCTTGCCGGCGCTCCCGACGGCTTCGAGACCATCCCCTACAAGGGACGGGAGTTTCCGGGCGGCCGCTACCGGCTGCAGGCGTCTCCGGCCGACTGCACCGGCTGCAGCCTTTGCGCCGCGGCGTGTCCGGCCAAGGACAAGGCGGGGACCGGCCGGAGGGCGCTGGAGATGCGGCCGGTCGCGGCCCTTGCCGGCGAGCAGGAGGCGTTCGACTTCTTCCGCACCCTGCCGCCGGTCGGGCGCGATCAGGTTCCGGCCACCGTCAAGCACAGCCAATTGCTGGAGCCGCTGTTCGAGTTCTCCGGAGCCTGCGCCGGCTGCGGCGAGACGCCCTACATCAAGATGCTCACCCAGCTTTTCGGCGACCGCATGGTGATGGCGAACGCCACCGGCTGTTCGTCGATCTACGGCGGCAACCTGCCGACCACCCCCTACACCACGGACCTTGCCGGGCGCGGACCCGCCTGGGCGAATTCCCTGTTCGAGGACAATGCCGAGTTCGGCCTCGGCCTGCGGGTTGCCATCGACCAGATGGAGGGGCAGGCGCGCGACCTGGTGGCGCTGCTGTCCGCACATCTTGAACCCGGCTTGGTGGCCGGGCTGCTGGAGGAGGCGCAGGCCGATGCGGCCGGCATCGCCGCCCAGCGTGGCCGGGTTGCCGCCCTGCGCGCGCAGCTTGCGGCGGTGAAGGACCCGCAGGCCCGGCGGCTGGAGGATCTGGCCGACTATCTGGTGCGCAAGAGCGTCTGGATCGTCGGTGGCGACGGCTGGGCCTATGATATCGGTTATGGCGGCCTCGACCATGTGCTGGCCTCCGGGCGCGACGTCAACGTCCTGGTGATGGATACCGAGGTCTATTCCAACACCGGCGGCCAGCAGTCCAAGGCGACACCGCTCGGCGCCTCGGCCAAGTTCGCCACCGCCGGCCGCTCGGCGGCCAAGAAGGACCTCGGGCTGATCGCCATGGCCTACGACCACGTCTATGTCGCCCGCACCGCCTTCGGCGCCCGCGACTCCCATACGCTGAACGCCCTGGTCGAAGCCGAGAGCTACCGGGGGCCGTCGCTGGTCCTGGCCTACAGCCATTGCGTCGCCCACGGGTACGACCTGTCGCAGGGGCTGGAGCACCAGAAGCTGGCGGTCGACAGCGGCCATTGGTCGCTCTATCGGCGCGACCCGCGCCGCGCCGCCGCCGGGCTGCCGCCCCTGGAACTCGACAGCAACGCGCCGGCCTCCGGGCTGGCGGCCTTCATGGCCGGCGAAAGCCGCTTCAGCGCGGTCGAGCGCAGCGATCCCCAGCGCTACCATGCCCTGCTGGAGGAGGCGGAGCTCGAACTGCGGCGGAAGCGCCGCCTGTTCGAGTACATGGCGGGCTTCAAGAGCTGACGGACCGGCCGCCTTTCTTCCCTTCTCCCGTCTTGGGGAGGGGAAGAAAGGCGGCCGAAGCCTTGCGGGGCACGCCTTTTCCCTTGCCTCCGAGATTAATATATTAGTATATTTAAGCACCGTACCGCGCCCGGTTGCGGCGCCGGTTCCCGCCTTCGCTCCTTCGAGGATGCCCAGCCATGCACTCCCTGACCCGTGACCTGCTTGCCGGCGGCGCGCTCGACGTCGCCCATACCGATGGCGCCCCGTCGCTGCCCGTCACCATCCTCCAGGTGGGCGACGGCAACTTCCTGCGCGGCTTCGTCGACTGGATGGTCGATGTGGCCAACGGCCAGGGGCTGACCCGGGCCGGGGTGGCGATCGCCCAGCCGCTGGACCAGGGGGTGGCCAAGCTGCTGGCGGCGCAGGACAACCTCTACACCGTGCTGCTGCGCGGGATCGAGAACGGGCAGGAGGTCGAATCCCGCCGTGTGGTCAGTTGCGTGTCCGAGGCGCTCAATCCCTACGCCGACTGGCTGCGGATGATGGAGCTGGCCTCGTCGCCGTCGCTGCGCTTCTTCGTCTCCAACACCACCGAGGCCGGCATCGCCGACCGCGAGGAACCCTACAGCCCCGGCCGCTGCCAGGACAGCTTCCCGGCCAAGGTCGCGGCCCTGCTCCATGCCCGCTACAAGGCGCTGGGCGGCACCGCCGACAGCGGGCTGGTTTTCCTGCCCTGCGAGTTGATCGAGGCCAACGGCAGCAACCTGAAGCGGATCGTCCTGGCGCATGCCGCGCGCTGGGGCCTCGAAGCCGGCTTCGCCGACTGGGTGGAGACGCACAACCATTTCCTGAACACGCTGGTCGACCGCATCGTCCCCGGCTACCCGAAGGACGAGGCGGCGGAGCTCTTCGCCAAGTGGGGCTATGAGGACAAGCTCGCCGTCGCCGCGGAGCCTTTCCACGTCTGGGTCATCGAGGGACCGGAGCATCTGGCGGAGGAGCTGCCGCTGCACAAGGCCGGCCTCAACGTGGTGTGGACGGACCAGCTCCAGCCCTACCGCACCCGCAAGGTCCGCATCCTGAACGGTGCCCACACCGCCAGCGCGCTGGCCGCCTATTGCGCCGGGCTCGACACCGTCAAGTCGATGATGGACGACCCGACGGTGTCGGCCTACCTGAACCGCGTGATGTTCGAGGAGATCGTCCCCTACGTGCCGCTGCCGGAGGCGGAGCGCCAGGACTATGCCCGCACCATCATGGAGCGTTTCGGCAACCCCTACATCCGCCACGAGCTGATCTCGATCACCTTGAACTCGGTGTCGAAATGGCAGGTGCGCGTGCTGCCCAGCCTGAAGGACGCGGTTGCCCGCAACGGCTCGGCGCCGGCCGGCCTATCCTTCTCGCTGGCGGCGCTGCTGCGCTTCTACCGCGGCACCACGGTCGACGGCGCCTATGTCGGCCGGCGCGAGGCCGGGTCCTACCCGATCAGCGACAACGCCGAGGTGATCGCCGCCATGTCCGCCGCATGGGCGGCTCATGGGACAGCCGGGACCATCGACGCCAGGGCGCTGACCCAAGCGGTCCTGTCGGACACGCGCCTGTGGAAGGAGGATCTGACCGCGATCCCCGGCCTGGCGGCACGCGTTGCCGACAGCCTCGCCGCGATCGGGGCCAAGGGCATGAAGGCCGCCATGGCGGAACTGGTCGCCGGTTGATCCGGCTGTTGTGACCCCTGGGGCAGGGCGCGCCCACACGGGCGCGCCCTGCAAGGCATGACGGAAATGACCCCTCTTCTGGCCAAGCGGATCGCCGATCTGGAGCTCGATGCCGCGGTGCTGCGCCACCGCTTCCTGAACGTCCCGCTGGCGTTGCAGGACGACTGCGGTCTGTGGAAAAGCCACACGGTGATCGGCAGGGAGGCGCTCAGCCTGTTCCGGGCCGTCCGGCAGGAAAACCGCAGATCCGGTGACGATGCCGAATGCGATTGGGCGCTGGGACGGATTGAAGCTGCCTACCAGCTCGTCCACGATGCTATCCAGTCCCTGTCCGCCTTTGCCCTCACCGATCAGCCGACCCGTCATTGACGGCACCGGGCCAGGGCCAGGGCCAGGGCCAAGGGCGAGGGCGTTTTAGCTTTGGTTGTGGTTTTGGTTTTACAAGGAGAACGACGATGCAGACGATCGAGTCCAGGAAGCGGACACGCCGCGGCACCCAGCGGGTGACGATGACCGACGTGGCCGCCGCCGCGGACGTGTCGCCCAGCACCGTCTCGCTCTATCTGCGCCGTCCGGAGGCGGTGTCGCGCCACCTCGCCGAACGGATCGCCCGTGTCATCGACGAGATGGGCTATGTGCCCAACCTGGTGGCAGGCAGCCTGGCGGCGGCGCGCAGCCGCACCGTCGGCGTCATCCTGCCTTCGATCCTCAACTCCTTCTTCGCCGAGACCTACAACACCCTCCAGGGCATGTTCCAGGCGGCGCATTACCAGACGCTGCTGGGCGTCAGCGAATTCAGCCCGGAGGAGGAGGAAAGCCTGATCCGCGCCTTCCTCGCCTGGTCTCCCGCCGCCATGGTGGTGACCGGCTTCCATCACACCGAGCGGACGCGGGCCATGCTGGCCTCCTGCGGCGTGCCGGTGGTGGAAATGTGGGACATGCCCGGCCACGGCCCGGGTGGGGAGAGCGAGGCGGTCGGCATCAGCGTCGGCTTCTCGCACTTCGAGGTCGGCCGCATGCAGACCAGCCACCTCTACGACCAGGGCAGCCGCAAGGTCGCCTACATCGGTGCCGCCGCCCACCAGGACCTGCGGGTGCGCAGCCGCACCGACGGCTATGAGGCGGAGGTGAGGCGCCGCGGTCTGCACGAGCCGATCGACTTCACCGTTCCCGACGCCGCCACCACCGAGGTCGGCCGCTGGCTGATCGACGAGATCCTGACCCGCCATTCCGACATCGACGGCGTTGTCTGCTCCAACGACGCGCTGGCGCTGGGCGTGCTGTTCGAGGTGACCCGCCGAGACCTGCGCGTTCCGGACGATCTGGCGGTGGTCGGTTTCGGCGATCTGCCCTTCAGCAGCTCATGCCCGCCGCCGCTGACCACCGTCCGCCCGCCGCAGCGCGAAATCGGCCGCCTCAGCGCCTCGCAGATCCTGGCGGCGCTGGATGGCGTGCGGGTGCCGCCGCGTCATCACAACCTCGATTGCGAACTGGTGATCCGCGGCAGCACGCGGCCGGCGGCCGAATCATGAGGCTGTGCCCATCACGCCGGAATTGAAGGTCGGCCGGTGACGTTCCTGGCGCCCTTTACGGCGCCCGGCCCGCCCGGCCGTCAGTCGGCCCGCAGGCCCTGCGCCTGGAACTGCGCGCGCACGCGCTCCACCAGGTCGCGCGAGGGCGGCTCGGTGGCCGACAGCATGTAGCGGCGTCCGAGCGCCTTCCACTTGTGCTCGCCCATCTTGTGGAAGGGCAGCACGTCGACGCGGTCGACCACGCCCAACCCGGCGACGAATTCGGCCAGCCCATCGATTTCGGCAGCGTCGTCGGTCAGGCCGGGGACCAGCACGTAGCGCAGCCAGATGCGCTTGTTCAGTCCGGCCAGCCGTTCCGCGAACTCCAGGGTCGGGCGCAGCGGCACGCCGGTCAGATGCCGATAGGTCTTTTCCGTATAGGCCTTGATGTCGAGCAGGACGAGGTCGACGTCCTCCAGCAGGTGGTCGTCGGCATGGTTTCCGAGGAAGCCGGAGGTGTCCAGCGCCGTGTGGAGGCCCATGGATTTCGCCCCGCGCAGGATGGCGGAGGTGAATTCCGGCTGCACCAGCGGTTCGCCACCGCTCAGCGTCAGGCCGCCATGCGCCCGTTTCAGGAATTCGGCATAGAGTGCGATGTCTTCGAGGACTTCCGTCGAGGTCGTCCGCGTCCCGTCATGCATGTGCTGGGTGTCGGGATTGTGGCAGTAGAGGCAGCGCAGCGGGCAGCCCGACATGAACAGCACATAGCGGATTCCCGGCCCGTCGACGGTGCCGCCGGTCTCGACCGAATGGATCCAGCCGGAAACCGGTCCCAGCGTCTTCGGCGGGCGGGGAGGGGGGTAGGCGTTGGTCATCACAAGGCGTCCGTTTGAAAGAGCCGTCGTCCACGGCTGCCGTCCACATGGGACCGCGTGCCCGTTCCGTCACCCCCACCCGAAGGGGCGGAGGTGACGGAGCGGTGTCCTGAGCCGTTGGACGACGCGTCCAGACGGCCTTCAGTGCTTGTCGTGGAAGGTGCGGCTGATGACGTCGAGCTGCTGCTCGCGCGTCAGCTTGATGAAGTTCACCGCGTAGCCGGACACCCGGATGGTGAGCTGCGGGTACAGCTCCGGATGGTCCATGGCGTGCAGCAGCGTCTCGCGGTCGAAGACGTTGACGTTGATGTGGTGCCCGCCCTGGCCGGCATAGCCGTCCAGCATGCCGACCAGATTGGTCACGCGCTCGTCCTCGGTCCGGCCGAGAGCGCCGGGGACGATGGTGAAGGTGTAGCTGATGCCGTCCTGCGCATGGGCGTAGGGCAGCTTGGCGACACTGGCCATCGACGCGATCGCGCCCTTCTTGTCGCGCCCGTGCATCGGGTTGGCGCCCGGTGCGAAGGGCTGGCCGGCCTTGCGGCCGTCCGGCGTGTTGCCGGTCTTCTTGCCGTAGACCACGTTGGAGGTGATCGTCAGCACCGACTGGGTCTGCATGGCGTTGCGGTACGGCTTCTGCTTGCGCAGCGCCGTCATGAAGCGTTCGACCGCCCAGATGGCGATGTCGTCCACCCGCGCGTCGTTGTTGCCGAAGGCCGGGTAGTCGCCTTCCACCACGAAGTCGGTGGCGAGGCCCCGCCCGTCGCGCACCACCTTGACGGTCGTGTGCTTGATCGCCGACAGGCTGTCGGCCACCACGCTGAGGCCGGCGATGCCGCAGGCCATGGTGCGCAGGATGTCGCGGTCGTGCAGCGCCATCTCCAGCCGCTCGTACATGTACTTGTCGTGCATGTAGTGGATGGCGTTCAGCGCGTTCATGTAGACCTTGGCCAGCCACTCCATCATCGGCTCGAAGCGGGCCATGACCTCGTCATAGTCCAGCACGTCGCCGGTGATGGGCGCGTAGGCCGGGCCGACCTGCTCGCCCGAGACCTCGTCCTTGCCGCCGTTGATTGCATAGAGCAGCGTCTTGGCGAGGTTGGCGCGTGCGCCGAAGAACTGCATCTGCTTGCCGATGCGCATCGCCGACACGCAGCAGGCGATGCCGTAATCGTCGCCCCAATAGCCGCGCATCAGGTCGTCGTTCTCGTACTGGACCGAGCAGGTCTTGATCGAGGTATCGGCGCAGAAGCGCTTGAAGCCCTCCGGCAACTGCTCCGACCACAGGACCGTCAGGTTCGGTTCCGGCGCCGGGCCCAGGTTGTGCAGGGTCTGCAGCATGCGGAAGTTGGTCTTGCTGACCAGCGTGCGGCCGTCCAGCCCCATGCCGCCCAGGCATTCGGTGACCCAGGTCGGGTCGCCCGAGAAGAGCTGGTCGTATTCCGGCGTGCGCAGGAAGCGGACCAGACGCAGCTTCATGACGAAGTGGTCGATCATCTCCTGGGCCTCGGCCTCGGTGATGACGCCGTCGCGCAGGTCGCGGTCGATGTAGATGTCGAGGAAGCTGGACACCCGTCCCAGCGACATCGCGGCACCGTTGGCTTCCTTGACCGCCGCCAGATAGGCCAGATAGGTCCACTGCACGGCCTCGCGCGCCGTCGCCGCCGGCCGCTTGACGTCGAAGCCGTAGGCGGCGGCCATGGTGACCAGTTCCTTCAGCGCCTTGATCTGCTCGGAGATCTCCTCGCGCAGGCGCAGGACCTCCTCGTCGATCCGGCTGACCTCCAGCGAGGTGAGCTGGGCCTTCTTGTCCTTGATCAGGAAATCGGCACCGTACAGCGCCAGCCGGCGATAGTCGCCGATGATGCGGCCGCGGCCGTAGGCGTCGGGCAGGCCGGTGATGACGCCGGACTTGCGGCAGCGCAGCATCTCGGGCGTGTACACGTCGAACACGCCGTCATTGTGCGTCTTGCGCAGGCCGGGGAACACCTCCTCCAGCTTGGGCGACGGGGTGAAGCCGTAGGCTTCCAGGCCGGTCTTGACCATGCGCCAGCCGCCGAACGGCATGATGGCGCGCTTCAGCGGCTTGTCGGTCTGCAGGCCGACGATGACCTCCAGGTCGCGATCGATGTAGCCGGCGCCGTGCGAGGTGATGGAGGCGAAGACCTCCGTGTCGGCGTCCAGGACGCCACCCTTGGCGGCGCGTTCCTGCTTCAGCAGGTCGGTGACCTTGGCGAACAGCGCGGTGGTGCGGTCGGTGGGACCGGCCACGAAGCCGGCATCGCCTTCATAGGGGGTCAGGTTGCGCTGGATGAAATCGCGGACGTCGACCGAGCGGCGCCAGACGCCCGGAGCGAAACCGCGCCAGGGGTCGGCGGCGGACTGTTGCTCCGTGGCCTGGGCAAGTCCGTCCATCAGCAGGGTGTCCATGATGTCTCCTCTGGGAATAGACGTCGGCGCGGTCGGGGGCCGTGTCGGCGGTCATGTGCGGCCCGCGGTCTCGCGAAGCCATTGAAGGATAGGCGCCTCGGCGCCGGAATTCGTTGATACACATCAGACTTGAGGGCGGTTCGCGATCGGCCCGATGCTGTTTTCCGGTGCCGTCTTCGATCCGCTCTGTAGTTTTACTACATAACCCCACGCGGCCCGCCGGGCAAGGCGATCCCGCCCGACATATTGTCGCAGGCGACGCCCCAGGAGGTTGGAAATCCTCGCAAAGACGGCCGGCTGGCCATGATGGAATCGGTCGTTCGCAGCGCTCTATATGTAGCTTAACTACATGTGCTAGGCTTATGCACAATCAGAAGGGAGACAGCCCCCATGCTGGCGAGAATTGCGGCGGTCCGCGATCGAATCCGGCCCTCGGAACGCAAGCTGGCCGACTATGCGATGGCCCATCCCGGCGACGTCATCAACCTGTCGATGGCGGAGCTGGCGGATCGGACGGGGGTCAGCGAGCCGACGGTCGCACGCTTCTGCTCGGCCCTGGGCTGCCGCGGCTTCCGCGAGTTCAAGATCAAGCTGGCGCAGGATATCGCCGGCGGCATGCCCTTCCTGCACCAGGACCTGTCATCGGTCGCGGGGGAGGAGGAGGGGGTGACGGGGGCGGTCCTCGCCGGCAAGCTGTTCGACCGCACCATCGCCACGCTCATGCAGGTGCGCAATACCCTGCCGGCGGAGGCGGTCGACCGCGCCGCCGACCTGCTGGCTGCGGCGCGGCGGATCGAGTTCTACGGTTCCGGCAATTCGGGCACGGTGGCCGAGGACATCCAGCGGAAATTCTTCAGGCTGGGCATGCCGACCGTGGCCTATAGCGACGCGCACGTCTATTTCGCTTCGGCGCTGACGCTGGGAAAGGGCGACGCCGTGGTGGCGGTGTCGAGCACCGGCCGTACCCGTGACATCCTGGACGCCGTCCGCAACGCCCGCAAGGCCGGCGCCGACGTGGTCGCCCTGACCCGATCGGGATCGCCGCTGGCGGAGATGGCGACGGTGAGCCTGGTGGCGGACATCGCCGACGACTTCGACATCCATTCCCCCATGACCGTGCGCATCGCCCATCTGGTGCTTGGCGACGTGCTGTCCATCGCGGTGGCCCTGCGGATGGGCGACACCCTGCAGGAGCGTCTCCGGCGGCATGAGCGCGCCGTCGACGCCCATGATTCCGAACGGTAGCGGCCGGGCGAGCTATCGGTCGGTGCGATATCGCCCGGTGCGATGCCGTCCGGTCCTATTTCTCAGGGCGGCGGCAGGCGGGCGGCCCGTCCGGCGAGGAAGTTCATCACCAGATGGGCGGCGGACTGGGCGGTGATCCCGCTGCCGTCCAGCGGTGGGCTGACCTCGACGATGTCCAGGCTGGCCTGCGGTGCCCGGCGGGCGATCTCGAAGAGCGCGTCGGCAACGTCCCACAGCATCAGGCCGGCGGCGTTCGGCACGCTGGTGCCGGGGGCAAAGCCGGCCGACAGGCAATCGATGTCGATGGAGACATGGACCGCGCCGGTCGGTTCCACCGCATGGCGGATCGCGGCGTCCACGGTGGCCTGCAATCCCGTCCGGCGGATGTCCCACGGCGTGCGGACCATGATGCCCGCGGCTTCGGCGCCGTCCATGTAGTCGCGCGAATAGATCGGGGCGTCGATCCCGAGCTGGACGGTGTGGCGGTGATCAAACACCTCCGCGACCGTGTGCATCCAGTGCCCGGAATGCTCCTTCCCCGGCACCGGAATGCGGGAATCGAAATGGGCGTCGAAGACGATCAGGCCAAGCGTCCGCCGGGAATGCCGCCGCAGCAGCCCCCGGAGGATGGGATCGGTGATCGAATGGTCGCCGCCCAGGAAAACCGGCGTATCCTCGCCCGGCAGGCCGGCGACGGTGTCCGCTATGTGGCGATAGGTGGCGTGGATGTCGTTCGAGACATCGATCTCGCCACCGCGGCACAGGCGCAGCCTGCCGAGATCGGTCCGCTTGTCCGTGCAGTACAGGCTGAACCCATCGAGCGCGTTCAAGATCGCCGCCGGGCCGAAGCGGGTTCCCGGACGGTGGCTGACCGCATGATCGAACGGTATCCCGAGGAACAGGATGCGTGGGCCGGGAATGGATACGGACGCGTCCATTCCCGGATGTTCCCAGGCACCGGAAATCCAGCGGACGGCTGCATCCTGGACGACGCGTGCGCTCATCTCCACCCTCATCGGTCAGCCGTCGGAGCCGACGGCGATCGCGCCGGTGCGGGCGAGTTCGATCCGCCCGACGCCGACCATCTCCTTGGCGCGCTCGACGATCTCGTCAGGCGCGTTGGCCGCCCGCCAGCTTTCATAATCCTCCAGCTTGCGTCCCATCGCCGACAGGTCGCTTCCTTCCCACTGCCGCTCGCGTACCAGGCAGAAGCCATCCTGATCCCGCTGCCGGACATGCCTGGCATAGGCGGAAGTCCAGATCGCTTCCAGGGAGTCGGTGCGCGCATGTCCGATCAGCCGCGACAGGCCGTTGCAGTCGTACACCTCGCCGAACAGGTTCACGAACAGGCCGCAGTTCACCTGACGGCAGCGGTAGCCGCCCCCCATCGGCCGGCTGGGCTCGTAGTGGAGGCCGTATTCGCTTTCGTCGATCCGCCGCATCATCTCGATCAACTCGTCGGCCCGGTTACGTTCCAGCAGGATCGATTTGTGGTCGGCCATGCCCTCCGGGATCAGGGTGACGATGTAGCTGTGGACGTTGTTGTCCCTGCACCACCGGAACAGGTCGGCGACACCGCTCAAATCGTGGTACTTCGGGGTCACGACGACGTCGATCGCCAGCCGGGTCGGAATGGTCCGGTTGAAGCCGCGCGCCAGGAGGATGCGCATCGCGCCGTGCGCCTTGTCGCCATAGCCGCGGACGCCGACCATGCGGTCCTGCACGGTGGTATCGATGTTGTTGTATTTCAGGAAGATGGTCGCGCCCAGCCGGTACAGCCGGTCGGCATCCGCCTCGTCCAGATGATAGCCGCTGGTGAACACGACGCTCGTCATGCCAAGCGTATGGATGTATTCGACGATGTCCCAGAAGCCGGGGTCCAGCATCGGCTCCCCGGCCCCGGGAAATTCCACCGTGGTGGCTCCCAGTGCCTTCGCCTGCCGGATGATGTCCTTGCGCTCCTCGGTGGTCAGTTCCCGGCGGTTGGGCACGCCGTTGTAGCGGTCCGGCGTCCGATCGCAATAGAAGCACTTCAAGGCGCACTCGCCGGTCAGGTCGAGGTCGAGATGCGTCATCCGCCCCGCGATCGAAGCCGCGCCGACCAGGCTGGCGCAATGATCGGTCCCCTTCGCCCAGAGGTCCTCCAGCCGGGCTCGTGCCGCCGCGATATGCGGAAGGGAGCGGCGGTCCAGTTGCGGCTCGATGCGGAGATGGTCGAGGGGGCCGGTGGCGGCTTGTTGGCGATCAGGCATTCTTGGCCTCCAGTTGGGCGGCGGCTTCGGCCCGGCGGGGCGGCTCGTCCGCTCGGGCGGCGGGCGGGCCGGCTGTCCGACTCTCCGAAAGCGTGACGAGGACGACGGAAAGGGAAACCAGCGCGATGCCCGCGAGGTTGGGCGGTGTCAGCGTTTCCCCCAGGAGCAGGTATGCGGCGATCCCGGCCGCCAGCGGGTCGAGCAGCCCGATCACCGTTGCGGGGAGGGCGTCGACATGGCGAAGGCCGAACAGCAGCAGCCAGTAGGGAATGATGGTTGCGATCACCGCGATGAAGCCGATATGGGCGATCATCTCCGGGCTCGGGCGCAGCGTATGCACGCCAAGGAACGGCAAGGCGGCCGTCCAGAGCATCGACGAGACGGCGAATGACCAGAAGGTCAAGGCTGTCGCGCCGATGCCGCGGGATTTGCAGGCGTTTCCGACCATGTTGAAGAGTGCGAAGGCGAACCCGCATGCCAGTCCGACCAGCAGGCCTGCGGACAGGTGAACCCACTCGCCGCCGGTTCCCGTCAGCAGGGCGCATCCCGCGAGGCTGAGGCCAACGATGCCGCTGTCCCGCAGGCTCATGCGGCGCGTGCCCAGGATCGCTCCAAGGACCAGAACGAAGAAGGGCGATGTGTATTCCAGGGTTATCGCCGCCGCGACGTTCATCATGTCAATCGCCAGATAGAAGGTGGCATTGACCAGCACGAACAGGACGCCTGCAGCCACGACCAATGGCCGGGCCGGCGGCGGAACGTGGAACGGCCGTCCGGGTAGGAGCGCCATGATGGGGCCGAGAACGGCGCACGCCACGAAGGTGCGGACCGCTGTCAGGTCGAGAGGCGATACATCGGCCACGAACAGCATTTTCGCCGCCGCACCCGCCACGCCGAAAAGAATGGCGGCCAAGAAAATCGAAAAAATGCCAATGGCGTGCATTGGCCGCCGTGCCGCCATCATCTCCTCCGCCGTGCAATTGCGGAGCCTCGCGGGACTTTTGCGCCTTCGACCGTGCCGCGCTTCGTGGTTCAGCCCGGCGATGACAGCCAAGCATGGCCATGCAGGGTGAGCTGCAGATGCCCGTGGCGACCTTGTCCGCTCGCTTCCGTCAAAATGGTTGGTGTACCCCAATCACGGGTGTGACCGGAAAATGAGTGTGTGTCTGTAGATACATGCATCCTATGGAAGAGTCAATCTCACATATTATAATTGAAATATAAAAAGCGTCAAAAACAGCAATTAAAAAGTGTGGCTGTCGTCGGGCTGATCTCTCGCCGTCGTGGTTTCCGCGCCGGCCAGGAGGACGCGGGCTGGCCCTTTGTCGACGACCCAGTGCTTTTTCCCATGCGTAGGACCATGGGCTTGGCGTCGGCATGGAGGAACCGGCATCGCAGTGGCTGCCGACCGAGCCCGGGTCGCGCTGCTGCTCCCGACTGCATGAAGCGCGGTCCGAGGGTCGCAGTGGCTTGTTTTGCCAGGTTTATCGGTGGCCGGCGTGACCATGCGCCGGTTTCGAGGCGGCAGGGATGTATGGCACGTCCGGAGCCGGTCCAAAGTTAAGACAGGTCAGAGGTTGGACCGTCCGCCTAGCGGCAATCGGCACCCCGGTCCCGCGGAGACCGCCGGTTGTCTGCCACCACAAAGGCCGGCAGCGGAGACCGGCAGCAAAGACCCGTAGCATGTCCCTGCAGCCCGGCTGCGGCGTGCCGGTACTCCGTGGGCAGGGCGCCGCCTTGACGGCAACCTGCCTCTGAACGGCGGACTTACCGTGCCGATGGCAACGCCGCACCGCCGCGTGCATAGATCTGGATGGGGCGGCAGAAGTCGTCGACGGTGACCACGAGACTTCCCGGCTGGTCGGTCAGCCCGACCCATGCGTCGTAGCGAACGATCCGGCCGGTGTTGATGTCGCGGTAGAGGCCGTAGCTCACGCCGCGGATGCTCCCCGCCGGGACCTTTGCCCCGGTGAGAACCGAGGCGACCGACGGATTGCATTCGTTGGCGCTGGTCCGCTCCAGCGCCCCCAGCACCGCGGGATCGGGATTCGCGGTCGGCGGCGGTTCAAGCCCGGCGCATCCGGCGAGCAGCATCAGGCCGATGCCGGTCGCCGCGCCGCAAGTCGTCAATTTCCTGATCATCATGCGCTATCCCCATAACTGGCAGTATGCTTGCGCTCCATTTGCAAATTAACTAGGGCGCGCTCCCGTGACGCCGACTGATCTTCCGTGCAGTCCCTGCGGCATGATCGCCGTCCGCGGGCATGCGGGTACCGCGGCTCTTGCCCTGCTTTCGCCTTTGGCGCAAATGTCGCAGTCGAAAGCGACAGCATCGGCATGTCGAGGAGCCGCACCCCATGACCACGGGCCATATTCCCACCTGCGACCTGTTCGACCGCTTCAAGGACGCCGTCCGCTATGTCCTGCCGGGCCTGCGCGACTTCGGCGCGGTCACGCGCTTTTTCGGGCCGGTCGTCACCGTCAAGTGCGTCGAGGACAATTCCCGGGTCAAGGAACTGTTGGCCACCCCCGGCGACGGGCGAGTGCTGGTGGTCGACGGGGCCGGCAGCCTGCGCTGCGCCCTGATGGGCGACATGATTGCCGCCTCCGCCGTCAGCAACGGCTGGGCCGGGGTGGTGATCTGGGGCTGTGTCCGCGATGTGGCCGAACTGGCGGCGCTTCAACTTGGCATCAAGGCGCTGGCTTCGATGCCGCGGGCCTCTACCCGGCGGGACCAGGGGCTGGTCGATGTGCCGGCCGAGCTTCCCGGCGCCACCGTCCTTCCCGGCGATGTTCTGTTCGCCGACGAGGATGGCATCGTTCTGCTGACGGCGGAGCAGGCTGCCGGCCTGAAGTAATTCGACGTTTCGAAGTGGTCATACCAAAGACAGGTAATACCAGTACATATCCGCAATTGGACTTGTCCTCAATCCGGCACGAATCCAGGCGTCGCCCCTTGCTCTTTAGTTTGCCCAGGGATATAAACCGCTCCTGAGTTCAAGCGGGCCGTCTGGCGGTTCCCCTCCCAGGGCGGCCTTTCATTTATGAGGAATCCTGCCGTGCTCGAAGCCTACCGCCAGCACGCGGCCGAACGCGCCGCCCTCGGAATCCCGGCCCTGCCCCTCTCCGCGAAGCAGACGGCCGAGTTGATCGACCTGCTGAAGGCACCGCCGGCCGGTGAGGAAGCGTTCCTCCTCGACCTCATAACCTACCGCGTCCCGGCTGGTGTCGACGATGCCGCCCGCGTCAAGGCCGGCTTCCTGGCCGCCGTCGCCAAGGGCGCCGACAGCTCGCCGCTGATCTCCAGGGTCAAGGCGACCGAGCTGCTCGGCACCATGCTCGGCGGCTTCAACGTCCAGCCGTTGATCGACCTGCTGTCGGATGCCGAGTGCGGCGCCGCCGCCGCGGAGGGACTGAAGAAGACCCTGCTGGTCTTCGACTTCTTCCACGACGTCAAGGAATTGGCCGACAAGGGCAACGCCAACGCCAAGGCGGTGCTGCAGTCCTGGGCCGACGCCGAGTGGTTCACCTCGCGTCCGGAAGTCCCGGCGTCGATGACGCTGACGGTCTTCAAGGTGTCGGGCGAGACCAACACCGACGACCTGTCCCCGGCCCCGGACGCCTGGTCGCGCCCGGACATCCCGCTGCACGCGCTGGCCATGCTGAAGAACCCGCGCCCGGGCATCGAGGCGGACGAGCCGGGCCAGCGCGGCCCGACCCGGCAGCTCGACGAGCTGAAGAAGAAGGGCAACCTGATCGCCTATGTCGGCGACGTGGTCGGCACCGGCTCCTCGCGCAAGTCCGCCACCAACTCGGTGCTGTGGTTCACCGGCGAGGACATCCCCTTCGTCCCGAACAAGCGCTTCGGTGGCGTCTGCCTCGGCACCAAGATCGCCCCGATCTTCTACAACACCATGGAAGACGCCGGCGCCCTGCCCATCGAGTTGGACGTCAACAAGATGGAGATGGGCGACGTCATCGAGCTGCGCCCCTATGAAGGCAAGGCGCTGAAGAACGGCGAGATCATCGCCGAGTTCTCGGTCAAGTCCGACGTGATCTTCGACGAGGTGCGCGCCGGCGGCCGCATTCCGCTGATCATCGGCCGCGGCCTGACCGCGCGTGCCCGCGAGGCGCTGGGCCTGGCCCCGTCGACCCTGTTCCGCCAGCCGGCCTCGCCGGCCGACAGCGGCAAAGGCTTCACGCTGGCCCAGAAGATGGTCGGCCGCGCCTGTGGGCTGCCGGAAGGCAAGGGGGTTCGTCCCGGCACCTATTGCGAGCCGAAGATGACCACGGTCGGCTCCCAGGACACCACTGGCCCGATGACCCGCGACGAGCTGAAGGACCTCGCCTGCCTCGGCTTCTCGGCCGATCTGGTGATGCAGTCCTTCTGCCACACCGCCGCCTATCCCAAGCTGGTGGACGTCAAGACCCACCACGAGCTGCCGGACTTCATCTCCACCCGCGGTGGCGTGGCCCTGCGTCCGGGCGACGGCGTCATCCACTCCTGGCTGAACCGCCTGCTGCTGCCCGACACCGTCGGCACCGGTGGCGACAGCCACACCCGCTTCCCGATCGGCATCAGCTTCCCGGCCGGCTCGGGCCTGGTCGCCTTCGCCGCCGCCACCGGCGTCATGCCGCTGGACATGCCGGAATCGGTGCTGGTCCGCTTCAAGGGCACGATGCAGCCGGGCGTCACCCTGCGTGACCTCGTCAACGCCATCCCGCTCTACGCGATCAAGGCCGGCCTGCTGACGGTCGAGAAGAAGGGCAAGAAGAACATCTTCTCCGGCCGCATCCTGGAGATCGAAGGCCTGCCGGACCTGAAGGTGGAGCAGGCGTTCGAACTGACCGACGCGTCGGCCGAGCGCTCGGCGGCCGGCTGCACCGTGCTCCTGAACAAGGAGCCGATCATCGAGTACATGACCTCCAACATCACGCTGATGAAGTGGATGATCGGCAATGGGTACGCCGACGCGCGCACCCTGGAGCGCCGCATCAAGGCGATGGAGGCGTGGATCGCCGATCCGCAACTGCTGCGCCCGGATGCCGATGCCGACTATGCCGCGGTGATCGAGATCGACCTGGCCGACGTCAAGGAACCGATCCTGGCCTGCCCGAACGATCCGGACGACGTGAAGACGCTGTCCGATGTCGCCGGCGACAAGATCGACGAGGTCTTCATCGGCTCCTGCATGACCAACATCGGGCACTTCCGCGCCGCCGGTAAGATCCTGAACGGCAAGTCGGACATCCCGACCCGCCTGTGGATCGCGCCGCCGACCAAGATGGATGCGATGATGCTGACCGAGGAGGGGTATTACGCCACCCTCGGCAAGGCCGGCGCCCGCATGGAGATGCCGGGCTGCTCGCTGTGCATGGGCAATCAGGCGCAGATCCGGAAGGGATCGACTGCGGTGTCGACCTCCACCCGCAACTTCCCGAACCGTCTGGGCATCGACACCCGCGTCTACCTGTCCTCGGCCGAACTGGCCGCGGTCGCGGCGCTGCTGGGCAAGATCCCGACCACCGAGGAGTACATGGCCCAGGTCGGCGTGGTGAACGAGAAGGCCGCCGACATCTACCGCTACATGAACTTCGACCAGATCCCGGCCTTCCAGGACGTCGCGGAGAAGGTCGCAGTCCCGGCGTAACGCTGGGACGGACGGCTCGCCGACCGAAGGCCCCCGCCGGAGCGATCCGACGGGGGCCTTCGCTTTGGGAGCATGGCGCTTGCAACCGGTCCCCGGCGACGTCGGAGCGGCCGTCAGGAGTTCATCGCGACGACAAGCATGGTGTAGTCGCTGTCCTGGCCGGCGAACGGCGTGTCGATGAAGGCGCTGGCGATCACGTCACCGTGGCGCTTCCAGGTTTGCGCACGGCCTGCGCGCATCCGTCCCGGGAGAGCCGGTTCGGCGTCCCAGCCGTGAAGCGCGGCCTGGTAGTGGGCGGCGATGCCCGGCCAGCCTGCGCCGGCCGGCAGCCTGTACGCCCTGACCTCCAGGCGGCCATACCGGGCGTCGAGTGCGTCGCGGAGTTCGCCGATGACGTCGTCCAGGCGTTGTTCGTACGCGCCTGACCCGCTTATCGGGCGCGCCTCGGCCGGGAGTGGGGGCGTCGGCGTGGCGGGAGCGCAGGCGGGCAGCAGAACGGCGATGGCCGCAAGGGCCGTCCCCCGGTTCTTCCGCATCGGCTTTCCTCGGTCGGTGGCGGTTCAGCGTCAGGGAGGCACGGGGCAAAACCCGAAGCGGCTCCGGTCCGGACGGGGGCGATTAGAGTGTGATCGTTTCACGCGGTATCGCTTGAAACGTGACTCACACGGAAGACCAAAAGCTGAGAGTCCGTCCGGTGCCTGATGAAGCACCAGACGGACGCTAGTCTGCCCGGACGAAGCCGGCATTTGTCAATTCCAGTCGACGCAGGTCGACGCCCATCTCGTTGCGGAAGCGCGCGACGGCTGCGTCGCCAAGACGTCGGATGGTTGCGCGGTCGCCACGGGTCACGGCGTCGACATAGGCCGCATGCTGGACCAGGAAATTCAACATCAGCACCTCCGACATCTCCTGGCGCTGGGCCTCGCCGAGGCGCGCGTAATCAGGGTTGGAGACGATGATCGGGCGCACCTGGTTGCGGACGGCCTGGGCTTGAGCACGGTTGCTGTCGGCGGTGTTGGCCATCACCCAGTTGAGGATCCAGTAGCTGGCCATGGTGTCGGCCAAGTCGCCTGGGCGCAAGCCGTCGCCGCCGACGATCTGCGCCCAGTTGCGGACCGGATCGCGCTGAACCATGGCCTCGGCGATGCGGCGTCCACCTTCGGCGCCCGCCTGCCTGCCCATCCAGTCGGCGAACTGTCGGCGCACGCGGGCGCTGACCTCGGGCGCGGCGCGGTAGGTCGTGGCGGCGGCCGGCGGAGGGGAGGGCACCTGCCGCTGGGGCGGGCCGGCTGCCCCGCCAGTGGCCGAACCGATCACGGTATCGACCCTCTGCCTGTTCAGGATATCGGACAACACGTAGTTGTTCGGAAGCACCGTCGGCATGTCCTGGGCGGCGGCGGGTGCGGCCAGGGGCAGGGCGAGCATCAGCAGGGCGAGCATCAGCATGACGGCCGCCGGGGAGCGGGTGCAAGGCAGTGTCATCGGCCGGCTTCCTCCGTGCCTTGACGCAAAGGCGGGAAGCTGAGGATTGTTTCGCGGCCCTCCAGGACATTCCAGTCCGCTTACGGGGTAGGGCGCCAGAGGCCGAACCTGCACAGCCTTCGGCGGCTGCGGCCTTATCCTCCCGGCGGGCAGTAGGCGCTGCGGTCCTCGGCGCGGGCCGGATTTTCCAGGTAGACCCCGCGCCTAGGCACCGCGATCCGCTCGAACTCGTCCGCCAGCCGGTGCAGGGCGGCGCGCATCTCCGCCCCCTGCATCGGCTCGCCGTGGCCGGTGACCACCAGTTCCGGCTCAAGCGCCGCCAGCCGGGCGACCGAGTCCCGCGCCTTGTCCCATTCCACGGTGAAATACATCGGCGGCCCGTGCATCTCCGCCCGTTGCACCGCCACGGCATAGGCGGATTCCTGCCCGGTGGTGACGAAGGCGTCGCCGGCGATGAGCGTGCGATCGTCCTCCCGCCAGAAGGAGACATGGCCGACACTGTGGCCGGGCGTGTGGATCCAGCGCCAGCCCGGCATCCCCGGCACGCTGCCGTCGTCGGGCAGCGGGTGCAGCCGTCGCCCGACATTCACCGGCTTGCGCGGGTAGAAGCGTGCCAGCGCCGCCATCGCCCCTCCACCCACAGACGGGTCGCCGGGCGGATAGGCCGCCTGGCCGTTCAGGTAGGGGTGTTCCAGGGGGTGGGCGTAGACCGGTGCGTCCCATTCCTCCGCCAGATCCTCCAGCGCGCCGACATGGTCGAAATGGCCATGGGTCATGACGATGGCGGCCGGCCGCGCCTCGCGGCCGAAACGCTCGGTGGCGGCGCTGCGGATGAAGCCCTTCGTGCCGGCAATGCCGGTGTCGATCAGGACCCATCCACGGTCGCCGGCGCCCGGCCGTCCATGGAACATCACGTTGACGATGCCGAGACGGCGGTAGGCGAGCGTGGCGGTGAGGCCGTGGGTGTGATCGCCGCGCAGCGCATCCTGTACCGGGTCGATCGCGCTGCTGTCCTCCGACAAGGGGATCTGCGTTGCCATGGTCCGAATCTCCGGCTGTGATCTTCGACAACAGTGTGGAGGGAGCGATGTCATGCCCTTGACGGATTATGCCCTTCACGCCCCGGCCGTCTTCCGCCCCCCGCCATCCTCCACCGGCGGCCGGTTACAGGAACCAGGACACCACCAACGCCATGGTGCACAGGAAGGTCACCAGCGTGGTCGTCCAGCCGAGGATGTTCGTCAGCCGCCCGTTCGTCCGGGCTCCCACCACCGTCCGCCGGTTGGTGAGCAGCATCATGATCAGGAGAAGGGGCGGAACGGAGAATCCCTGGACGATCCCCGACCAGACGAGTGCCTTCATCGGGTTGAAGCCCAGGAAGTTCATGGCGACGGCGAGCACGGTCACCGTGGCGATGATGCCGTAGAACAGCTTGTTCTCGCTCGGACGGTCGTGGAGGCTGCCCTCCCGCCCGATGCCCTGGACGACGTCATAGGCGGCACCGGTCGTCATCACCGGCACGGCGAGGAAGCCGACACCGACCACGCCGGCAGCGAACAGGTACTTGGCGGCTTCGCCGGCCAGGGGTTCCAGTGCGGAGGCCGCCTGCGCCGCCGTCTCGATCTCGGTCTGCCCCGCGCTGTGCAGGGTCGTCCCCGTGGAAAGGATGATGAAGTAGAGAATGACGTTGGAGAAGACCATGCCGACCAGGACGTCCCGCTTGGTGCGCTCCATCTCCCGTCGCGTCGCCCCCTTGCGCTGCCACAGCCGCCGGCGTCCGATCGCGATCTGCTCCTCGACCTCCTGGTTCGACTGCCAGGTGTAGACATAGGCGGAGAGGGAGGTGCCGATGCAGGCGACGATGATCGACAGGAATTCGGCGTCGAATCGGATCCGCGGGATGAGGGTGCTGCGAAGGACCTCGACGGGATCGGGTCTGGCGAGGATCGCGGCGGCCACATAGGCGAACAGGATGAGGGCCAGCCAGCGGAAGATGCTCCTGATCAGCGAATAGGAGCCGAAATACTGGATCGCGAAGATGACGGCCGCGGTACAGACAACGAGCAGCGGGATCGGCAGCGGGACCAGGAGGTTCAGGGCGGCGCCTATGCCGCCGAGATCGGCCGCCGCCTCGATGATGTTGCCGATGAAGGCCAGGGTGACCAGGGGCATCAGCACCCAGCGTGGGAACTGGTCGCGGATGCAGGCGAACAGTCCCTTGCCGTAGACCTGCCCGATCTTGGCGGAGAGATAGACGACCACATACATCATCGGCAGCAGGACCGGCGCGATCCACAGGATGTTCAGCCCGAAGCGGGCGCCGGCGCTCGCATAGGTGCCGATGGCGGACGGATCGTCGTCGGCCGCCCCGGTGACGACTCCCGATCCGATCATGCGGAAGATCCCGGACTTGCCCCGCTCCGGCTGCCCTTGGATCTCCGCAGCCTTGCCGCGCTCGGGCGGCTCGTGCGCATGGTCCTTCATGAAGCCTCGCAGACGGAAGACAGTCTGCGCTCAACAGGCCGGGGAGGCGGCGGTTGGCCCTCCACCATCAGGCTGTCCGGCGGGTTGCCCTAAGAGCGGTGGCCGCGCCGATTCATCGCGCCCGATGCACCTGTCCGGCCAGCACCTTTGGTGCAAGGCCGGAGCCGGATGCCGTCAGGCCGCCTTGTCAGCCGAACCACCGTGCCGGCGGGGCCGCCCTGCCCATGCCGGTCCCACCGGTTCCGGGCGGCTCAGCCGGCCGGCAACGTCCGCTTCACCGGTCGTTCCTGCTCCTCGTCCGCCGGGGCTTCGGCATCCTTGAAGGTGCGGACGCCGCTGATCATCGTGGAGATGATCGACTGCCGGGACATGATGTCCTCGCGCACCGCGGCATAGATGTGCACGATCACGAACAGCAGGATCGCCCACATGCCGAGATGGTGCCAGGTGTGGACGTCCATGCTCTGGCCGAACAGCGGGATGACCCAGCCGAACAGGCGGTCCTGCCAGCTTCCCTGGCCCGCGCCCTCGCTGTAGAGGGCGAAGCCGGTGACGATCATGAAGACGCTGCCGACCGCGATCACCCAGAACATGGCGAACTGGGCCAGCGGGTTGTGGCCGACATACAGTTTGGGCTTGCGCTCCAGGAACAGGTACCAGCGCGCCTCCAGGAACAGCTCGCCCCACCAGTGCCGGTCCCAGAACGGGAAGCGGAAGAGCTGCCGGGCGTGGTGGTTGCCGGCGAAGGCCCAATAGAGCCTGCCGATGAAGCCGACCGCGAAGATGTAGGCCGCCGCGAAATGGGCGAAGCGGATATAGCCCATCAGGAAATTGGCGCTGGCCTCGCCCGGCTGACTCGGCAGCGGGTTGGCGATCAGGTAGCCGGTGACCGACAGCACGAGGATCGCCAGCGCGTTGACCCAGTGCCAGACCCGCACCGGGACCTCGTAGACATAGATCGCCTTCAGGAAGCGCCCTCCGGCCGCCGATGCGGCCGAAGGGTCATCCGCCGGTACCGCGACCGGTTTCGCGTCGTCGAGAGGAGCCATGGGTGAAATCCTCCTCGGGATGGCCGGTCAGCGTACGGTGACGCGGGCCAGTTCGGCGCCGTCGGGCGCCATGACGTGGGTGGAACAGGCAAGGCAGGGGTCGAAGCTGTGCAGCGTGCGCAGGATCTCCACCGGCTCCTCCGGGCGTTCCATCGGCGTGTTCAGCAACGACGCCTCGAAGGCGCCGATGTTGCCCTTGGGATCGCGCGGGCTGCCGTTCCAGGTCGTCGGCACGACGCACTGGTAGTTGTCGATCTTGCCGTCCTTGATCCTGATCCAGTGGCCAAGCCCGCCGCGCGGGGCGGCGACGGTGCCGACGCCCTTGGCCTCCTTCGGCCAGGTCTTCGGGTCCCACTTCTCGACGTTGGCGGTGGCGGTGTCGCCGGCCTTGATGTTGGCGATCAGCGCGTTCCAGTCGTCGAGCATCATGGTGCAGCAGTACTGGCATTCCAGCGCGCGGGCCAGCGTGCGGCCAATCGTGGTCGGCAGCGCCTGCTGCGGCGTGAGGCTGGTGCCGGCCAGCTTGTTGAAGGCGCCCAGCGATTCGGTGATCTGGTCCTTCACGTAGCCCACACCCTGGGCATAGGCCAGGATGTAGCGGGGCAGGGGGCCGACCTCCACCGCATGGCCGCGCCAGCGCGGCGCCTTGATCCAGGAATATTTGGCGGCCTCGTCCAGCTCCTTGATGTCGGTGCGGCTGCCCTTGGCGTTGGGGCCGAGCTCGAACTTGGCCTCGGTGACGCCGTCCCACGGGTGCAGGCCCTTGCTCTCGTCGTCGTAGTGGTACCAGCTATGGGCGACGAACTCCTGCACCTGTTCCGGGTCGCGCGGGTCGATCGGGTGCACCTCGTTCCAGTTGCCGTTCAGGATGACGCCGCCCGGCAATTGGCAGGTCGAATGGTCGTACGGCACCTTCTCGTAATCGCCGTAGTCCATGACGTTGGTGGCCGCCAGCCCGCCGCCATGGAGCCAGTCCTTGTAGAAGCTGGCGATGGCGAGCACGTCGGGCAGGTAGACGTTGTCGACGAAGGCCGAGGCTTCGAGGATGCGCGCGCGGATGAAGTTCAGCCGCTCCATGTTCAGCGGTGCGCCCGACGCCCCGGTGCCGTCGAGGTTGATGGCGCATGGGACGCCGCCGACCATGTAGTTGGGGTGCGGGTTCTTGCCGCCCAGGATGGTGTGGATCTTGACGATGTCCTTCTGGAGGTCGAGGGCCTCCAGGTAATGGGTCACCGCCATCAGGTCGGCTTCCGGCGACAGCTTGTAGGCGGGGTTGTCCCAATAGCCGTTCTTGAAGATGCCGAGCTGGCCCGATTCCACGAACTTCCGGATGCGGGTCTGCACGTCGCGGAAATAGCCGGGGCTGGACTTGGCGTGGGCCGGCGACACCGCCTGCTGCAGCGCCGAGGTCGCCTGCGGGTCGGCCTTCAGCGCGTTGACCGGGTTGACCCAATCGAGCGCGTGCAGGTGGTAGAAATGCACGATGTGGTCGTGCACCTGCAGCGTCTTCGCCATGATCTCGCGGATCAGGTGGGCGTTCTTCGGGATGCGGATCTGCAGCGCATCCTCGACCGCCCGGACCGAGGTCAACGCGTGGCAGCCGGTGCACACGCCGCAGATGCGCTCGACGAAGGCCCAGGCGTCGCGCGGGTCGCGACCCTTCAGGATGACCTCGAGGCCCCGCCACATGGTGCCGGTGGACACCGCGTTGCGGATGACGTTGTTGGCGTCGACGTTCACCTCGCAGCGCATGTGGCCTTCGATGCGGGTGACCGGGTCGACGACGACGCGCTTGCCGGTGTTGTCCAGCGAGAAGCCGTTCGGGGTCTGGATGATGCCCATGGTCAGACGTCTCCCTTGTGCTGTGCGCGCTTCAGGGCGCTGACCGCCGCGTGGGCGGCGATGATGCTGCCGACGCCGAGGGCGGCGGTGGTGCCGACCTGGTCGGCGTTGGCCTCGATCCCGAACTGGAGGATGTCGGACTGGCGGGCGTACCAGGATCCCTTGTCCCAGAAGCCGTCCTCCGAGCAGCCGATGCAGCCGTGGCCGGACTGTATGGGGAAGCTGGTGCCCTCGTTCCAGCGCACGGTGGAGCAGGCGTTGTAGGTGGTCGGACCCTTGCAGCCGACCTTGTAGAGGCAATAGCCCTTGCGCGCGCCCTCGTCGTCGAAAGCCTCGACGAACTGGCCGGCGTCGAAATGCGGCCGGCGGTAGCATTTGTCGTGGATGCGCTGGCTGTAGAACATCTTCGGCCGGCCCTGCCGGTCCAGTTCCGGGATGCGGTCGAAGGTCAGCATGTAGGTGATGACGCCGGTCATCACCTCGGCGATCGGCGGGCAGCCGGGCACCTTGATGATCGGCTTGTCGGTGATGACCTCGTGCACCGGGGTGGCGCGGGTCGGGTTCGGCCGGGCCGCCTGGACGCAGCCGAAAGACGCGCAGGAACCCCAGGAGATGATCGCCTTGGCGTCCTTGGCGACCTTGCGGAGCTGGTCGGTGAAGGGCTTGCCGCCGATGATGCAGGACATGCCGTCCTGGTTCAGCGGGGGATTGCCCTCCACGGCGAGGATGTAGTTGCCCTTGTACTTCTCCATCACCTCGTCGAGGATCGCCTCGGCATGGTGGCCGGCCGACGCCATCAGCGTGTCGTCATAGTCCAGCGAGATCATCGACAGCACCACGTCCTTGACCAGCGGGTGCGCCGAGCGGATGAAGGATTCTGAACAGCAGGTGCATTCCAGCCCATGCAGCCACAGGACCGGCGTGCGCGGCTTGGTTTCCATCGCCTGGACGATCTGAGGCACCAGCTCCGGCCCCAGGCCGAGCGCCGCCGCCGTCAGCGAGCAGTATTTCAGGAACGACCGGCGCGTGATGCCCTGTCGCCGCATCACCTCGTAAAAGGTTTCCAGCGTTGCCATCGGTTTGTTTTCTCCCGTCGGGCAGCGCCGGCGTGCGAGGGGCCGGCGCGCTTCTCCGACGGTCATAGGCAACAATCGTGCCGTGGTACGAACATTTGGCAGACCAAGGGTCTGACGGCATCCGGCACGTGCGGCGCTGGCAACTCAGCGGCCAAAAGGGCGGCTCGGGTGGAAAGCCTGTTGCCGGCGGCTAAACAGAGGCGGGAGCATTGCCAGCGCCGCTGGCAGTGGACGGGCGCCCTCTCCCCCGCCTGCGCACCCGTCTGCGCAGGAGAGAGGAAGGTCGCGCTCCGGCTATTCCAGTGCCGCTTCCGGACGGCCGATCAGCCGGTGGATCGCCAGCCCCAGCACCACGCCGGCGGCGTGCAGGGCGGCGGTGCTCAGCAGGAAGCCTGCGGCATAGCCCAGTGCGGCGGCGTCGGCCGGCATCTCCGCCCCATGGGCGTAGCCGTGGAAAACACCGAAAGCCGCGGCGAAGACGACGCCGACCCCGGCATGACGCGACATGGGCATGACGCACAGCAGGGCCAGCACGACGGTGGAGGCGTAGATCATCGGCTCGACCAGCGGCAGCGACACGCCCAGAAGCGCCAGCATTCCCCCGGCCAGCATGGCCGACAGGAAGGCGCCCGGTACGGCGAGAACGGCGCGACCGCCGATGGTGGCGCCGTAGACGCCGACGGTCACCATGGCGATCAGATGGTCGATGCCGCCCAGCGGATGCGAGGCGCCGTCGAGAAAGCCGGCACCGGCGAGATGGCCCGGATGGGCCAGCGCCGGGCCGGCGGCGAGCGCCACGGCGGCCGCGACGACGGCAATGCGCGAAGATTTGGACATGACGAACGGCTCCTCGGGGTTCTTGGCGTGGGATTCTTGTGGTTTTCTGATGCGTGCGCGGCCCCCTGCCGCCGCCCGCAGGAGAGGCGCCGGCGCGCCGGCCGCGGACGGCATGGAGAAGGG
The DNA here is from genome assembly GCF_017876115.1 of Azospirillum picis. Taxonomy (GTDB): domain Bacteria; phylum Pseudomonadota; class Alphaproteobacteria; order Azospirillales; family Azospirillaceae; genus Azospirillum; species Azospirillum picis. The sequence continues at coordinate 147,646 of NZ_JAGINO010000014.1, read as the reverse complement.
GGCATCCGGTCAATGGCTGGGAGTGCCGGCTCCGCGTTCGATACCGTAGCGCTCCAGCTTGGCCCGCAGCCCCATGCGGGAGAGGCCGAGCTCGTCGGCGGCCTTGCTCTTGTTCCAGCGGCAGCGGACCAGCGTTTCCATCAGGATTCCGGCCTCGACCCGCTCGATGCGGGTCTTCAGCGGACCACCCTGGGCAATCAGCTCCAGCGGCGGCAAGGGTCCGTGCTCCGGCGAGGCGGGGCGGGTGGCCAGCGTGGCGCCGCGCAGCACGCGGTCGGACAGCAGCTCGGCCCCCAGCGTCTCGCCGTCGCACAGGACCAGCATCCGCATGATCTCGTTCTGCAGTTCGCGGACGTTGCCCGGCCAGTCGTAGGCTTCCAGGCAGGCCAGCGTGTCCGGGGCGAACCCCGAAACCGGCTTGCCGTGGGCGGCGGACAATCGCTCCAGGATGTGGCGGGCCAGCACGGGGATGTCGTCGGGGCGGTCGCGCAGCGCCGGCATGGTCAGCGTCATGGTGCTGAGGCGGTAGTAGAGATCCTCGCGGAAGCGCCCGGCCCGCACCTCCGCCGGCAGGTCGCGGTGGGTGGCGGCGACGACGCGGACATCGACGCGGCGGGTTTCGTTGGAGCCGACAGGGCGGATCTCGCCCTCCTGCAGGAAGCGCAGCAGCCGCACCTGGAAGGCCGGGCTGATGTCGCCGATCTCGTCGAGGAAGATGGTGCCGCCGTCGGCCTGTTCCAGCAGGCCGATGCGCGTGCTGTGGGCGCCGGTGAAAGCCCCCTTCTTATGCCCGAACAGCTCGCTTTCCAGCAGCTCGTCGGGGATGGCACCGCAATTCTCGCAGTAGAAGGGTTGGTCGGCGCGCGGGCTGCCGTAATGGATCGCACGGGCCAGCAGTTCCTTGCCGGTTCCGGTCTCGCCCAGCACCAACACGGAGACGTTGAAGCCGGCCACCCGTTCCGCTTGCCGGCAGATCTCCTCCACCGGGCTTCCGGGGGCACGGACCAGCCCATCGAACCGGTAGGACTGGCGCACCCGCTCGCGCCGCACCGCAACCCGGCTTTCGGCGACCGGCGGCAGCAGCTTCAACTCTCCGCTCAGCCGGTCATGCTCGCGCTGCAACTGGTAGAGCCGCGTGGCGTTGCGGGCGGTCAGCAGCAGATGGTCGGGATGCCAGGGCTTGGTGATGAACTGGTGGATGCCGGCGGTGTTGATGGCACCGATGATATCCTCGGGATCGATGTAGCCGGTGATGACGATGCGCACCACCTCCGGCCAGCGCTCGCGCACCCGGGTCAGGAACTCAACGCCGCTGATCTCCGGCATCCTCTGGTCGGAGAAGACGACTTGGATCCATTCCGATTCCAGCAGCCGTAGCCCGTCCTCGGCCGACAGGGCGGTGAAGACCTCGAACTCGTCGTCGAGCAGGCGGGCGATGACCTCCGCGGAGCGCGGCTCGTCGTCGACGACCAGAATGCCGGGGCGTGCGGGGTCGGTCATCGCTTACTCCACCTCCAGGTCCTTGATCGTCATGCCGGTTCCGCCATTGGGATGCAACCGGTGGCCGCCGCAGCGCGGGCAGGGGGCGAGCCGTTCCTCCAGCGCCACGGTGTCGTTGCAGTCGAAGCACCAGCCCTGGCCCGCCACCTCCAGCACCTCCAGCTCCGCCCCCTCGGCCAGCGAGCCGCGCATCACCACGTCGAAACCGAAGCGCAGGGCCTCGGTTTCGACCCCGGCGAAGCGGCCGATCTCCAGCCGGACCTTGCGCACGCGGCTGAAGCCATGGGACCGGCCCGCCTCCTCCATCGACTGGAGCAGGCTTTCGCACAGCGCCATCTCATGCATCGCGGCCGGCTCCAAGGCCGAGCAACGTCCGGCGGGTCGGGGGAGCAACCGCGGGAGCTTGCGAGGGCTTGGCTGACGAGGGTCCGGCTGGTGCGGCAGCGGCGGGTGATCCGGCGCCGTCCTCGCGGGTCGACGGCTCGCGGATCGACGGATCGAACAGGGAAACCATTGCCGCGGCCGCCGTTTCGGTCGCCTGCAGCATCGATCCGAAGTCGAACATCGGCGAGAAGAGCGAGCAGGCCTTGTAGGCGCCCACCGTCTTGCGGTTGGCATGGACGAATTCATAGCGGCCGGAGGGAAACTCGACCATCTCCTTTTCGCCCGGCACGAGATCCGTCCAGTCGTCGCCTTCCCCCGGCAGCAGCACGAGGTTGAGGAACCAGGGCGTCACCAGCGCTCCGAGCCAGCGCCCGTCATGAGGGCGGAAACCCACGGCCTTGACCGCCAGGGCGTCGTTGACGATCGGCATCCCGCGCATCTGCGCTGTGTGGATCTCGCGGAAGGCCGCCTCCAGCGCGCGGATCTTCGCCTCCGGCAGGCCGGAGCCGAGGGAACGCGGCCCCTGTGTCGCCGGTGCCGGCATCTCCTTTCCCGCTTCGGCCGGCCCGCCGTCCAGTACCATGAACTGGTCGCGGGCGCCGTCGCAGACCGGGCAGCGCCAATGGTCCGGCAGTAGGCCGAACGGGGTGCCGGCGGGGATTTGCCAGACCTCGCAGCCGGCGGCCGGATCGTAGACGTGCCAGCAGATCTTGCATTCCATCCGCGTCGCGGCGGCGATCCGGCCGGCGTCGCCGAGATAGGAGCCCTCGAAGCGGACGGCGCCCTGCACGGCCGCCTGGACGGTATCGGTCATCGCGCACCCTCCAGCGCATCGAGGATCTCGGCCAGCCGTTCGGCGCTGTCGGCGATGTCCTCGGCTGCAGCGCAGACCACCGCCGGCACGTCGGTGATCTCCACCGTGTCGAGGATCAGCGTGTCGACCGAGTTGTAGTAGCGGACCCACCAGACGTTCGGCGTCGCAGTGCTGGTGACCCGGCAGTTGCCGTAGCCGCGCGACAGGATGGTGGTGGCGCCGATGCCGAGCCGCCGCTCGATGAAGGCAAGGTCCTCGGGCGTGTGGGGCAGGAGGCTGAAATTCACCGCGTGTGGGGAGTGGCCGGGCGCCCAGCCGGCGCTGCGATCCAGCAGTTCCGCCAGGATGGGCAGGCCATTCATCAGCCCGGCCGGTGGCGGCTCCGCCGCCGGCGGTACGGCGGGAAGGAAGGCGCGGTTCAGCGCCACCCTCGGGAAGGCGCCGACAAGCAGGCTTTCGCGTCTGTCGCCGTCGCCGAGAGCCCGCACCCGCCAGACCCCGGCCAAGGCGGCTTCCTGGATCTCCAGCCGGTCGCCGGCACGGTCGACCCGCACCGCCACCTCGCCTTCGCCAAGTGCCTCGTCCACCAGCGTCAGCACCGCAGGGGGTAGCCGGTCGACCGCGATGCGGGTTTCCTCGCCGGCCCGCCAGCGGACCAGCGCCGCGTGAAGGTCGCTCAGAACGGTGCGGGCGCCCATGGCGCTGACGGGATCGCCGGCCTCCGGCAACCGGGTTTCGTAGGTGCGCATGCCTGACGGCATCGGCAGGTATTCCAGCCCCTCTTCACCGACGTCCGCCTGGCTGCCGGGACCGAAGCCGATCGGCGGATGGGTCATGCCGAACAGCGGGTTCATGCGTCCCTCCCATAGAGGATGGCGGCGATGCGGTGCAGGTAGTCGTCCCAGTCGCGCACCCGGGGGATGCTGCCCAGCAGATCGCGGCCGCGCAGGAAGACAAGCGCCGGCAGGCTCATCATGCCGGTGCGGGCCAGGATCGCCTGTTCCGCGTCCAGCCCCGCGACTGCTGCGGTCAGGTGCGGGTGCAGGGCGTTGACCAGTTCGGGCAGGATCACGGCGACGTCGGCGGTTTCCGCATTCCCCTTGCCGTGGCCGGGCAGGAAGACGACCCAGGTGCCGGTGTCCGCCTCCCAGGGCCGCTCGTCGGCCCCTTCCAGCCGGCGATAGCCATGCCGGTCGGTCAGCAGGTCGACCAGCGGCGGCAACGGCAGGACGGGCTTGGCGGCCGGCCGTGCCGTGGCCGGCTCGGTTTCGGCGGTGCCGGCCGCGGGGTGGAGCAGGGCGGTCATGGCATCAGGCCTCCGTCAGGCCGGCGGCGCGTGCCGCTTCAAGGTGAGGGGGAAGGGTGGGTTCGCGGCCGGTCAGGTCGGCGAAGGCGCCGTCGTCGCGTTCGCCGTCCATCGCCGCCGCCAGGGCTGTCAGCGCCGCGCGGATCCCGGCTGCTTCATCGGGGTCGAGCCGGCGGCGTGCCGTGCCCAGGAAGCCCAGGATCCAGTCGCCTGGACGCAGATCCGGAATGAGCGAGAGGTCGACGACAGCGCCGTCCTCCGTCCGTCCGGTCAAGCCGTCCACCGCGGCGAGGCGCAGGGGAATGCCGATGCACATGATCCGTCGTCCCGGGTCACGCCATGCCGGCGGACAGCGCCGCCAGGACGCGCGGGTCGCCGATGCGGCAGGCGTCCTCGGCGCTCGGCCGTCCGCCTTCATAGGCATCGCGGGCCACCGCGGCAGAAGCAAGGCCGATTTGGCCGGCGCAGGGCTCCGCTTCGACCCCGAATTCGTCCCGGAGGACGGCCCGCACCAGTTCGGCGGCGGGGCCGACCTGGGCGGCGACGGTGGCGGTCAATCCGCCGCCGTAATCCTCCAGGCATTCCGGCTGGACGCCGACCAGGATCAGGGTCGGCGGGCAGCGGCCGAGCAGCATCGCGCTGGCCAGCACCTCCTGGAAGCCGGTCTGGTGCAGGCTCATCTTCTTGGCGCCGAGGAAGGCCGGCACATGGTCGCCACGGAAGATCTGCCGGGTCCCGGACGGAAGCCCGTAGTCGATGGCATCGATGACGATCAGGGCATCCGCGGCTTCGAGATGCGGCAGCAGGTAGAGGCCCTGCGTTCCGCCATCCATCAGCGTGACCGTGTCGGGAAAGCGCCAATCCGCCGCCAGCCGCTCCACCACCCGCACGCCGAAACCCTCGTCGGCCCACAGGATATTGCCGATGCCCAGCACCAGGATGCGGCCGTTCTCGTTCATCGCATGATCGTCCCTGAAGATCGCGCCGCCCGGGCGGGCGGTTCGGACAATCGAAAAGCAATTCCCGTACCAGATTAGCACCTTCGGCCGAGCCCTTGCGGCCGGCCATCATTGGTGTTCCTGCTGTTCGAGGCAGCAGCGATTGTGGACATGAACATTACAGGCGCCGCTCTGACTGGCAAGTAAGTTGCCAGTCTGCGCAGGCGCTTGCCGATGGCGTCGCCCGTGGAATTGTTCGTACGCGTCGAACAGTGATGTCCGGAACCCTGCGTTTATCCCGCCAGCCGGCGGCGCTACATCAGTGTTGTCCGGACGCGAGGACGTCCGGCCGATGGAGGCCGAAATGGCACAGGTTTTTTCGCTGCTGATGTTCGTCGGTGTGATGTCCTACGCCGCTTTCCTGGCGTCCTGACGCCTTTCCGTCCGACGCGCGGTTCCACAAGCGGACACACACGTCAACGGCAAGAATCAAGCAGCTTCGCCCGACCCCGACGCGGCCCCGAATGCCCGATCAGTCGAAGTCGGTGGGCAGTTCCGGATGTCGCCAATGCTCGAACAGGCGCCTGATCTGGAAGGGCAGGACGCGGCCGGTGGACAACTCCGCTTCCGGCACCTCATCCCGTGCGAAGAGCGCCGCGGCTGTCGTTTCGTGCCCGTCCCCACGCACGTGCTCCACGCCGTCCAAGGGCTCGCAGACGAAGAACATCTTGTAGATGTGGAAGGGGTAGGGAGGCTGATGGGGATGGCGGGCACGGTCGTAGACGCAGGCCAGCTTGCGGACACGCACGGCGATCCCCGCCTCCTCCAGGACCTCGCGCGCGACGCATTCGCTCGGCGCCTGATTGACGTCGGCCCAGCCGCCGGGCAGTGTCCACCGCCCGCCGTCGGCCGCTTCGCGAACCAGGAGCACGCGTCCGTCCCGGTCGAACACCGCGCCGCGGACGTCCACCTTGGGCGTGGCGTAGCCCGTCTGCTCCGCGAAGAGCGCCTCGATCCGGGCCGGGTTGCCGCCGGAGCGTGCCGCCATCATCTCCGCGGCCAGGAGCCGCAGGGCCTCGTAGCGCTCGCGGTCGTAGGCGTCCCTGGTGAAGGCGAGGCCCGACTGCGCAAGCGACTGGATTTGCCTGGCCCAGACCAGCCAGTCCGGTTCCATACCACTCTCCCCGGCACGAGCCGCCACCGAGCCGGATCGCCGGGGCGGCCTTGCTTCAAAGCAGACCTCGCCAGCATGACAGGGGCGGGTGCCCCCGTCACGCGCGTCGTGCGCCGTTCTTCGCTTGCGGGGCCGGCCGGGCAGGCTGCGCCCTCTCAGTTGGCGGATGAAGCGGCCAGGCGATCGCCCGTTGCCGGTGCGGCACCGGGCCGTGACGGCGCCTCGGCAGTTGAAGACCGGCGCGAGGGCGTCACACGCCAGATGGTGTTCGAGAGGTCGTCGGCGACGATCAGGGCGCCCCGCGGATCGACCGTGACCCCGACCGGCCGGCCGCGGGTCTTGCCGTTCTCGTCGCGGAAGCCGGTCACCACGTCGACCGGCGGGCCGGCGGGCGCACCGTCGCGGAAGGGGACGAAGACCACCTTGTAGCCGCTGGGCACGTTGCGGTTCCAACTGCCATGTTCCCCCACGAACACCCCGTCGGCGTAGCGATCGCCCATCGCCGGCGCGGAAAAGGACAGGCCGAGCGCGGCGACGTGCGGTCCCAGGCTGTAGTCCGGCCTGATCGCCGAGGCGACCTTCTGCGGATCCGGCGGCTGCACGCGCGGGTCCACATTCTGGCCCCAGTAGCTGTAGGGCCAGCCGTAAAAGCCGCCTTCCCGGACCGCCGTGAGATAATCGGGCACAAGGTTCGGCCCGAGCTCGTCGCGCTCGTTCGCGACCGCCCACAGCTTGCCCGATCCCGGCTGGATGGCCAGGGCCGTCGGGTTACGGATGCCGGTGGCGAAGGGCCGGTGCGCTCCGGTCTGGGCATCGACCTCCCACACCATCGCGCGGTCGGCTTCCGCCGGCAACCCGCGCTCGGTGATGTTGCTGTTGGAGCCGATCCCGACATAGAGGAGGCGGCCGTCGGCGCTGGCGGCCAGCGACTTGGTCCAATGGTGATTGATGTAGGCCGGCAGGTCGGTGACCTTCACCGGCGGTCCGTCAGCGCGGCTCTGCCCCTCGCGATAGGCAAAGCGCACCAGGGCATCCTGGTTCGCGACGTAGAGCTGGCCGTTCACCAATGCCAGGCCGTAGGGTGCATTCAGATTCTCGGCGAAGATGGTGCGTTCCTCGTAGACGCCGTCTCCGTCGGCATCCCGCAGCAGCGTCAGGCGGTTGCCGCCCTTGACCGGCGTCGTTCCCTTCGCCTTGATCACGCCGGCGATGAAGTCCTTGGGCCGCAACGGCTGCTCCACCCCGCCCCTGCCTTCGGCGACAAGGATGTCGCCATTGGGCAGGACGAGGGTCTGGCGCGGAATGCCGAGGTCGGTGGCGATGGCGGCGACGGTGAAGCCCTCGGGCACGGTCGGCCGACGCTCGCCCCAGGGCGCCGGATCGGCGATCTTCATGCTGGGAACCAGCGCGTGCTGCTGGGCCGGCAATTGCGGATTGGCGCCATATTCCGGCGCCGATGGTTCGCCATCGCAGGCGGCGACGAGGGTCGCGAGGGCGGTGGCGGCCAACAGGCTGGACCGTTTCATGTCATTCCTCCGCGCGGAAGCTGGAGAAGCCGACCCAGGTCGCCAGGACGGCGGTCAGGGCGACGACCGCCGAGAGGACAAGGCCGTCCGGCATCGTTCCCCAGGCGTCCCGCGCATGCACGAACGAGTTGGCGAGACCGAGCGCGAAGGTGACCAGCAGCAGGAGGAAGTAGACGAGCGCGCGTTTCCGGTCCGGGCTGCCACGGACCAGATCGACCAGCGACCACAGGAGGGCAAGTCCGGTGAAGACCATCGCCCCGGCGATCAGCCATGCGGCGAAGTTGTTCCACTGCACCTCGTAGCTTGAGAAATAGGCGAAGTCGCTGAGCAGGCCACCCAGGAACAGGGGAATGGTTCCGGCGAGCAGCACCGCATGCAGGGGGTGACGCCTCCTTACCGGTCTCTGATCGAAGGTCACAGCCATGGCGTCCTCTCCTTGACCCGGCAGAGCATGCGCAAGGCGCCGGCCGCGCGGCTTCTGCGATGGTCCTGATGCGGAATGACATGAGCCGGCGTATCGACGGACGCACGGCGCACGGTGTTCATAATGGCAATCCGCCTGAATGGTTCCTGGTGGGTTCGGCCGGTCTGCGGACGGGATGGGAAGAACTGGCCGAATGGAATTGCGGGAGCGTACAAGATGACGTCCCGCAGTGTGTTTTCGCGGTCCATGCTCGGGAAAACGAACATTTCCATGTAGCCCTGCCCTGCGGCCGCCGGCTTTCGGCGCTTCCGTGAGCGCGGACGCAGTTTGGGGGCTCGTCGAAAGCTCGCTCATCCTCTTGCACAACCGGCGGAGGCGTGGGTTTCCAGCCATCACCGACTGGACCGCTTCCACGCAAGATGTGTCCAGCCTCGCCGCCGGAACTGCGGAGAGACACTCTTAAGCCATTGATTCTGAACAAAAATCCTAGTGTACGGTACAGACCATGCAGGGATCGAAGGACCTGACGATGTGCTGGACCGACAGCGGCGTGCGTTCGCCGTCCAGCACCGGTGCACCCACCAGCGCCTGCTCCAGCGGACCTGGAACGCCGTCGATGTCGCGGGGCGAGAAGTTCCAGGTGGTGGGGGCGATGATCTGATAGCCGGCGATCCGCCCGCCTTCGATCCGTATCCAGTGGCCGAGGGCGCCACGCGCCGCTTCGGTCAAGCCGGCGGCCATCGCTTTCTCCGGCAGGTCGGCCCGCGCGTACCAGGGGCCGGACGGGTCGATTGCGCGCAACCAGCCCTCCATGGCGCGGGTGGTGCGGGCGAGTTCGAGCAGGCGGGCGACCACCCGGCTGCGCACCGATCCTCCATCCTCCGCGACCAGGGCGCGGACCAGCGGCTGCCCGTCCACCAGTTGGCGGGCGATTGCTCCGGTTTCGTAGGGCAGGCCGCCCAGGCGCGGCGCCTTGCACCAACTGTAGCCGTCCTCGTCGGAACCGTCCGGCACCGTCGAGCCGGCGAAGGGCGGATGCGGGCGGTCTTGCCCGGCCATGCGGCTGAAGCGGTGATGCTCGACAATGGCATCGGTATCGAGCGGCGCGTCCTGCCCGTCGACGACGGTGCCGCGGCGATAGAGGTGGCCCCCCTCGGCCTGCGGATAGGCACCGTAGCTGAGGAAGCGGCCATAGGCGCGGCCGAGATGGGCAAGGTCGAGATCTTCGGCAATCTCCAGGAACAGGCGGAAATCGCCCTCTGGGCCGCTTTCCCGCCATCGTGCCAAATCCTCCGGCGTCTCCAGCCGGCCGACATGGTCCAGCGGCGCGCCGAAGAGGCTGTCTTCGAGGAAACGCCGGAAGGCCCCGACGGTCGCCAGCAGCCGCACCCGGTCACGGGCGTCGACCGCGCGGGTGACGCCGCCGGGCTGGATGGTCAGGGTGTGAGGCCACTTGCCGCCGAGGATGCCCAACACGTGGAACAGCTCCGCCCGTGCCGCCATCGCGCCGCGTACCGCCCGGCCCTGTGCCGCCTTGAAGCGCGCCTCCGTCCGCGCGAACCAGGGCCGGGAGGCATAGCCGGCGCGGGCGAAGTCGGGCATGAAGAACAGGTGGAAATGGGTCAGGTGGTCGGCGATGTTCTCGGTCGCCGCCATCAGGTTGGCGGCCAGGATGCCGTTGCGCGGCGCGGCGACCCCCGCGGCGCCGGCCAGCGCCAGGGCGGCGGCATGCGACTGCGAGACAGAACAGATGCCGCAGATCCTGGGCGCCACCACCAGGGCGTCCAGCGGCTCGCGCCCTTCCAGTATGCGTTCGAAACCGCGGAACAGCGGCGAGTTCACGTAGGCCGCCGATACGGTGCCGCCGCTCACCTCCAGCCGCACCTCCAGGTCGCCCTCGACCCGGTTGAACGGGCCGACGATCAGGCGGCGCTTGTCCTGCTGGCCGTCGCTCACCGCGTCAGCCTTTCCGCGTGGGGCGGATCGTCGGCGGCACGACGATGCGGTCGGCCGCGGCGTTGCGGCGCACGCGCTCCGGCGTCGCCGCCTTGGCGAGGGAGGCCAGCGCCACGAACCAGGCCTTGGGCATGTCGGTCGGCAGGCCGATCGGGATGCCGGCGAATTTCGGCGTCTGCTGGAAGGGATGCCCCGGTTCCTCGAAACCCGGCGCGGTGCAGTTGATGCAGGCGTATCCGCCGCGGGTGCAGGACCCCTCGCCGTTCCACAGGCGGGTGTTGCAGTCAGCATGGGCCTGGGTACCGAGGCATCCCAGATTCTCCATCAGGCAGCCGAGGTCGGACGGCTTCTCCGCGCTGGCTTTGTACTCGTAATACTCGTTGCGCGGGCAGCCATGGTGGACCAGGTGATCGGCATAGAAGCGCGGCCGCTGGAAGGCGTCGAGGTCGCCCGCCGACAGGGCGCCGTCGGCGATCAGCATCAGCGTCTCGGTCACCCAGTTGGGATGGGTCGGGCAGCCGGCGACATTGACGACCGGCATGGCGCCGCGTGCCCGGAATTCCCTGCCCAGTGCCCCACCGGGCCGGCTGCCCTCATACTGCAGGCCGCAGGCATCGGCGATGTTTTCTCCGCCCGCGGTGATCCCGCCATAGGCGGCGCAGCTCCCGACGGCCACCACCGTGCCGGCGACCGCGGCGAGATCGCGCGCCCACGCGATGGTCGGACGTCCGGTGCCGGCCAGCAGATGGAAGCGCCCGCTGCCGTTCGGCCCGCGCAGCAGCGCCCCCTCGACGCACAGCACGTCCAGCGGCTCGTCGCCCGCCAGGATCCGGTCGAACAGCGCCAGGACCTCCTCGCCGGTCTCTTCCGACAGGCTGGGATGCCAGAGCAGCCGGATGCCGGCGGTCTCGAACAGCGTCGCCAAGTCCGGGGATTCGGCGCAGAGCAGCGACATGGTGCAGCCGCCGCAGCCGCCCGACTGCAGCCACAGCACCGACAGTGGACGCCCTCTCATCGTGCCGCCCCTTCCTTGTGCCCGGCGGCCGGCAGCGCCAGGGTGAACAACGCCCCGCCATCGGGATGGTTGCCGGCCGACAGGCTGCCGCCATGGTCCTTGACCAACTGGTAGCTGATCGACAGGCCGAGGCCGGTGCCCTTGCCCACCGGCTTGGTGGTGAAGAAGGGATCGAAGACGCGTTCCAGGATCGTGCCGGGGATGCCGTGGCCGGTGTCGCGGATGGTGACGACGACGCGGCCCGCCTCCTCCCGCCCATGGAGCTCCAGCCGCTTGACCGCCGCACCTGCCATGGCGTCGATGGCGTTCTGCACCAGATTCATCGCCACTTGGTGCAGATGGCCGGGATGGCCGGCGATGTCCAGCGCGTCGGGCAGGTCGAAGGCGACGACGAGGTCCGGCATCTGCGCCTTGGCCACCCAGGTGACGGCCGACCGCAGGAGCGCCGTCAGGTCGAACCGCTCGGAGGCGTGCTTCTGCTCCGACGAGAAGCGGCGCAGTTCGGCGACGATGTCGCGCACCCGTTCGGTGCCCTCCAGCATGCCGTCCAGCGTGGCCCCGACATCCGCCCGTGCGCGGTCGATCCGCAGTTCCTTGCGCAGGGCCGTGAGGTCGCCGTCGGCGGTCCCGCCATGGACCGCGTCGAGATAGGCGGTCAGCCGGTCGACGTAGCGCCGCATGGCGTGGGCGTTGCCGTAGACGAAAGAGATCGGGTTGTTCAGCTCGTGCGCCACCCCGGCGACCAGCCGGCCGAGCGACGCCATCTTCTCGGAATGGACGAGCTGCTGCTGGGTCTGCTTCAGCCCCTCATGCGCGGCGGCAAGGTCGCGGTAGGCGCGGCGCAGCTCGCCCACCGGCCGGCCGACGAGCACCAGCCCGATGGCGTGGCCGCGCTGGTCGTAGCGCACCGTGCTGTTGACCGCGACGGGGAAGGGGCCGGTCGGGCAACGCAGCGACAGCTCGACGTCGCTGCCGCCCTCGCGCTGCAGGGCGGCAGCGCAGAGGCGGGCGAAGGCGGCATGAGAGGAGGAGGCCAGGAAATCGCGCAGCGGCCGGCCGGTCAGTTCGGCGCCGGTGCAGCCCAGCGCCCGCTCCGCCGCCCGGTTGGTCTGCTCGATGCGGCCGTCGCGGTCGCAGGCGATCAGGACGTCGGTCATCGAGCCCAGCACGCTGGCGATGAAGGCCTGGGCCTCCTCCAGCTCCGCGTTCTTGCGCTCCAGCTCGACCTGCTGCGCCACGAGGTTGGCGTAGGTTTCGTCCATCTTCCGGATCACCTCGATCCAGGCGCTCTCGGCGTCGGCATCGGGGAGCATGCCGGGGATGGAGAAGGGCTGCGACAGCGGGACGGTCATGGCGCCCAGACTAGCACGCCCCGCCGGCGCGCGTCGGGCGAAATCGCCTCAGACTGGTGCGCCCGCCTCCTGCCGGCTGCGGCTGCGCTCGGCGACATGGAAGGCGGTCTGTGCGATGAGGCCGGAGGCGGTGAGGACCAGCGCCGCGGCCAGCGCCGGGTTGCCGCCGATGCCGACCGCCGCGGTGCAGAGCGCCCCCACCGCCATCTGGGTGCAGCCATAGAGGCCCGACGCCGAGCCGATGACCCGCGCGTTGACGCCGAGAGCACGGGTCAGCGCCATCGGTGCCGCCGTGCCCATTCCCAGCGCGAAGACGAACATCGGCAGAACCGTCAGCACGGGTGTCAACTGTCCGGACAGCGCCACCGCCAGCAGCGCAAGGGCGGCAACCAGGCTGAGGAGGTTCGACAGGATCATCACCCGCCCGATCGGCGCCCGCGAAACCAGCCGGCTTGCCAGCATGCTGCCGAGCCAGATGCCGAGGAACAGCACCGCCAGATGGAAACCGATCTCCTGCGGCGGCCTGTGCTCCTGTTCGACGACGATGAAGGGGGCGGCGGCGATGAAGGCGTAGAGGGAGGTGGTGGCGAAGCCGCCGCCGACCGCATAGCCGAGGAAGGCGGGCGACAGCAGCAACGACCGGTAGTTCCGCCCCAGCGCCGGCAGATCCATCCGCCCGGCCCCGCCGCCGGTCTCGGGCAGCAGGCGCCAGGTGCACAGGAAGTTGACGAGCCCGAGCCCGCACAGCGCCACGAAGATCGAACGCCAGCCGAGGCTGCCGGCCAGCAGGCCGCCGGCGATCGGCGCCAGCCCCGGCCCGACCGTCACCATCAGGTTCATCAGGGCCAGACGCCGCGCCGCGTCGTGGGGCGGCGACACGTCGCGCACGATGGCGCGGCCCAGCACCAGCCCGGCGCAGCCGCCCAGCGCCTGGAACAGCCTGGCGGCGATCAGCGCGTGGACGCCGGGCGCCAGCGCCGCCGCCAGGCCGGCCGCCGTATAGAGGACCAGCGCAGCCATCAGCACCGGCCGCCGTCCGAAGCGGTCGGCCAGGGGACCATAGACGAGCTGCCCGAAGGCCAGGCCGAGGACGTAGAGGCTGACGGTAAGCTGCATCGACGCGATGCCGGCGCCGAGGTCGGCCGCGGCGACCGGCAGGGCCGGCACGAAGATGTGCATCGCCAGCGTGCCGCTGAAGGTCAGCAGGGCCAGCAGCCACAGCGGCACATGGGGGCGTGGCGGTGATGCCGGGGTCAGTGGCGGCACGGCGGCGCCGGCCGCCTGTGCGGGCGGGGGACGCCCATCGGTCGCGATGCTCATCAGATCATCCCAACTGCGACCACAGCGCCGCGAGCCCGCTCAGCACCACGACGTAAAGCGCGAGGTCGAACAGCGGCGCATGCCAGATCCAGCGGTAGCCACCGACCGTCCTGACCACCCGGCGCAGCAGCGCGGATACCGCCCACGCGACGATGGCGAGCACCAGAAGCGGAGGAAGAAAGAGTCCGTAGATGTCGATTTCGCCGATCATGCGCTTGCCCGCCGGGAAAGTGTCGCCGTCTCCGACGGCTGCGGTTCCGTAAGAGCCGCGGTGGGGAACAGGCTGCGCCGCAGCGCCGCCAGGGCCACCACCGCGCGATCCCGCTCCGAACAGGGCGCGAGCCGGCCGATGGCGCCCAGAAGCTCGTCCATGCAGCCGAGAAGCGTCGACGGCGGCGGCTCCGGCCGCTGGGCGGACAGCGTGCGGAAATGGCTGGCGACGCTGCGCAGCAGCCGGTCGAGCAACGGACTGGCACCGGGGCCGAGGACCGGGCGGAGCCGTTGCAGCTCCACGACGTTCAAGCCCGCCCGCAGGTCGCGCACGGCGTCGATCGCGTCCTCGTCGACCCGCGCCTGCGCCAGACGGGCCGACAGCAGGCCGACCCGGTCCAGCATGCGGCTCTCGAAGCCGTCCTGCTCCGGCACCGAGCGGGCGGAGGCGAGGTCGGCGATCTCGCGCCAGCCCGCATGCAGCAGGCGCCGTGCGCTCCAGGCCGCGCCGACCGACCGGCACAGGCGGGTGACCAGCATGGCGGTGATGATGCCGGCCACCTGTCCGGTCGTGCTGTTGATGAAGGAGGCGAAATCGCCGTTGCCGGTGTCGAGCAGGCTCAGCGTGCCGCCGAGGCCGAAGATCATCGCCATCGCCTTGCCGAACACCGCCGGCTGGGCGACGAACATGCCGAGCGTCACCAGGGTCGGCGCCAGGCACAGCACCAGGATCGGGAAGCTGTCGAAGGACGGCAGCACCACGAGCAGGTAGAAGGCGGAGATCGGAACGGAGGCCAGCGTGTAGGTCAGGAACTGGCGGATGCCCGGCACGGGGTCGTCGAAGGAGGCGAAGAAGCAGGTGAAGACCGCCGTCATCATCGCCGCGGCCGATCCCGAAGACCAGCCCGTCAGGATCCAGAAGGCGCTGACGACGCCGATGCCCAGCAATGCCGCCGCCCCCGACCACAGCGCCATGCCATGGTCGGTGTGGAACACCCCGCGCGAGCGCTTGCGGGCCAGCGGATCGAGGTGGTCCGGCAGGGCGTGGTCGCCGGTGGCGATGTGGGCCCTGAGGTCGCGGCAGTCGCGGTGGATCTCGAGGAGCGAGCGCAGCCGGCGGAACAGGCTGAGCCGCGTGGCCGGCCCCCAGGCGGCTCCCGCGCCGGCGGTCACCTGCCGCGCCTCGTCGGCGGCCATCCTGTCGAGCCGGGCGAACAGCCGGTCGGCCTCCGCCGGGTCGGCATCGGCGCCGGCGGCGATCCAGCTCCGCACCTCGGCCAGCACCGGGGTCACCCCGGACGGCAGCAGGCCGTCGGGACCGCGCAGGGAGGACAGCCGGTCGAGCACCGCGGTCAGCACCGGCAGCAGGTAGACCATGCGGTCCTGCAGGGCGCGCAGCGGCCGCGTCATCCAGCGCAGGTCGGAGGTGTCGTAGGGCAGGTGGGTGGTCATCACCCGCAGCTCGGTGACGTCGCTCGCCATCTTGTGGCGGTCGCGCATCCGGGCGTCCGTTCCGGCATCGTCCAGCGCGTCGAGCGTCCAGCGCTCGGCGTCGCGCAGCGCGGCATCCAGCCGCTTCAACAGGACCGGGCCGATGCCGCGCGGCAGCACCACGCTGTGGATCAGGGTGGCGCAGACGATGCCCAGCAGGATCTCCTCAACCCGCGCCAGCGAGGTGTCGAAGATGACCTCGGGATCGGCGACGCCGGGGAAGACGATCAGGCCGGCGGTGTAGCCGGCGAGCATGAAGGTGTAGCTGCGCGGCGTGCGGTCGAGCAGCGAGATGTAGAGGCAGCCGCCGACCCACAGCCCGACCGCCAGAACCAGCAGTTCAGGCGCATTGACCATCGAGACGGTGAGGACGACCGCGGCGATGCTGCCGATGACGGTGCCGCTCACGCGGAACAGCGCCTTGGAGCGTACCGTACCCGACAGCGGGCTCGAGACGACGTAGGCGGTCAGCATCGCCCAGAACGGACGCGGCAGGCCCATGCCGAAGGCGACATAGAGCGCCAGCATCGCGCCGGCGAAGGATTTCAGCGAGAAGATCAGCTCGTCGAGCGTCGGGGCTTTCGGCATGGCGTCGCGCTCACCGGCCGGCCGGCAGCTCGGCCACGTTCGGGGTGGAGCGGTCGGCCTTCGTCCTCACGGCGACGGTGGCGGTCCGGCCGGCGACGAGCTGGAGGTCGTCCGGCACATCGTCCAGCGCGATGCGCACCGGGATGCGCTGGGCGAGCCGCACCCAGTTGAAGGTCGGGTTGACGTTCGCGACCAGCCCGGAGCCTTCGGTGCGGTCGCGGTCGACGATCGCACGGGTGATGCTGTCGACATGGCCGCCGAGTTCCGCGTCCATGCCCATGATCCGCACCGACACCGGGGCGCCGGGCTGGATGCGGGGCAGCTTCGTCTCCTCGAAATAGCCCATGACGTAGAAGGAGTGCCTGTCGATCAGCGCCACGACCGCCTGGCCTGCCGCCACGTAGTTGCCGGCCTTGAGCTGCAGGTTGGTCACATAGCCGTCGACGGTGGACTTCACCTCGGTCCGGCCGAGGTTGAACTGTGCCAGGTCGAGCGCCGCCTCGTTCTGCTTGGCCGCCGCCGCCGCCTTGGCCATCGCCGATGCCACCTCCTGCCGCTGCGCGGTGGAGACCACGTTGTTGCCGAGCTGCTCGTAGCGCCTGGCCTCGGCGGTGCGGTAGGCGAGTTCGGCCCGCGCGCTGTCCAGGTTCGCCTGGGCCTGTTCCACCGCCAGGCGGTAGCGGCCGGGATCGACGACGAACAGCACGTCGCCGCTGTGCACGAGCTGGTTGTCGGTGACGCGGACGTCGGTCACCAGCCCGGCGACGTCGGGAGAGACCTGCACGATGTCGGCACGCACCCGCCCGTCACGGGTCCACGGCTCGTTCATGTAATAGTCCCACAGCCACCAGCCGCCGGCGGCTGCCGCGGCGGTCACCAGCAGGGTTACGGCAATCCGGGAGAATCCCCGAAGCAGGGAAGAGAATGTCACGGTCTTGGTTCCTCGATCGCCGCAACGCGCATCGCCGTTCAACGGACGGCGACGGCATGCGGATCAACCCTGTTCGCGTTTCGCGTTGATCTCGATGGTCGACAGCACGCGGTAGCAGGCATCCACGTCGTCCGCGGTCGCATCGGCCATCAGCCGCTGCCGGACGTCGTTCAACGCCTCGTTCACCTGCACCAACAGGTGACGGCCGGCGGCGGTCATGTGCAGGGTCTTGGCGCGGCGGTCGCACGGGTCCTCGCGGCGTTCAACCAGCCCCGCCGCCTCCAGCCCGTCGAGCAGCCGCACCAGCGACGGCCCCTCCACCGCCATCTCCTCCGCCAACTCGCGCTGTCGCAACCCGTCGCCGAGTTCGGCGAGCAGCATCAGCGGCGTGATGGCCGAGCTGGAGAAACCGCTCTCGGCCAGCACCTTGTTCGCCGCGCGCCGCCACAGGTGGGAGGCGCGGAACAGGTGCAGGCCGAAGTTCGGCGGAAGGCGAAGAGGCTTATCTTGTAGCATCCCTATCTAATAGGTTTGCTATCTAAATTCGGCAAGCGGCAGGGTGCGGCGGCCGGTGCAACCCTGGTTGCCGCGTTGTGCATTGCGGTGCGGAGCGAGGACGCGGCGGGGCAGGGGATAGGAGGACCGGAGGGGGGCCCGGAACGCGGAAAGCCCAGAGCAGGGCTCTGGGCTTTCCGGACGGCGTCCCGTTTCAGGAGCGTGGCGAGGGCCGCTGCCGCCACAGCTTCACCGCGCAGACCGCAAGTGGAACCGACAGGGCGATCCAGCAGATCCAGTCCCAGGCCCCGTCACCGAGGATCGCCGCGGCCAGCCCGACCGTCGACAGGACGGCGAGGGCGGCGGGAACGCGCCAGATGCCGCTCATGCCTTGCGCTCCGAGAAGGTGGCGGCGGGCGCCGTCCGTGCCCGTGGGCGCTTCAGCCACACCACGAAGCCGGTAACGGTCACCACGCCGGTGATGATGGTGAAGATCGCCCAGATGATCTGCAGCGGCAGACCGCCGTAATCCCCGAAATGGAAGGGACCGGACAGCAGCAGCATGGTGATGTACCAGGGGGTTTCCGCCTTTTCCGCCAGCGTGCCGGTGCCTGCGTCGACCAGGGCGACGCTCAGGATTCGTTGCGTCAGTTCGGTATGGCCGCGGACGCCGACGCTGAAATGGCGTTCGCTTGCATAGCTGTTGCCGGGAAAGGCGATGAAGGCGAGGTCCTTGCCGGGGAAGGCCACGAGGCCCGCTTCCGCCACGCGGTCGACGGCGACCGTCGGCCCGGTGAGCGCTTCGCCGTGGTGGCGGCCGATCATCGCCGCCATCTCCGTCTGCTGCCAATAGCCGATGATCAGCGGCGAGAAGGACAGGATCGCCCCGGTCAGTCCGACCACGAAGGCCCAGACCAGCGTCGTCACCCCGAACAGGTTGTGCAGGTCGATGTTGGCGATGCGGGTGCCGCGGCCGAAGCGCAGGAGGCCGAAGGCCAGCTTCTTCATGAAGGGGCCGTAGACCACCAGCCCGCTGACCGTGCTGACCACGAACAGCAGCCCCATCACGCCGACGAACATCTGGCCGGCGAAGCCGGTGAAGAGGTCGACGTGCAGTTTCAGCAGGAAGCCGGTCACTGTCTCCGTCGGCGGCTTCAGCACCTGGTTCGATCCGGTGAAGGCGTTCAGCACCACCCAGCTCCCGCCCTCGAAATCGCTGGCGCCGGGCGGGCTGAGATAGATGTAGCTCGCGGCCGGGTCCTCCGGATCGAAGGAGATGAACTTCGGCTCCTTCGCCGGGTCGGACTTGTGCGCGATGTCCACCAGGGTGTCGAGAGGCAGGCGTGCCTGCCCCTCCTGGTAGCTGGTGTCGAGTTCCTCCCCCATCAGATGCTGGATCTCGTGATGGAAGACCAGGATCAGCCCGGTGACGCAGAGGATCAGCAGGTTCACGGAGCAGATCAGGCTGGTCCAGCGATGGACGAGGCGCCAGCCCCGCAGGCTTGCAGGCGTCATGTCGGCTTCCTTTGCCGGGATTGTGGGGGAGGGAAGGGGGTCACCAGCGATACCGCAGGCCGGCGGTCACCGTCCGCTCGTAACCGTAGGCGCACCAGTCGCCGTAGTAGCAGGAGGCGACATACTCCTTGTTGAACAGGTTCTTGGCGTTGACCTGCAACTCCGCCCCCTGCAGCTTGGCGGACAGGGCGCCGAGGTCGTAGGACACGGCGGCGTCGACCAGGGTGAAGGACGGCACCTTGAAGCTGTTCGCGCTGTTCATCGTGCTGCCGGTGAAGCGGAGCCCGCCGCCGACGCTCAGCCCCTTGAGCGCGGTGTTCTCCGGCATGTG
This sequence comes from Azospirillum picis, assembly GCF_017876115.1. Classification (GTDB taxonomy): domain Bacteria; phylum Pseudomonadota; class Alphaproteobacteria; order Azospirillales; family Azospirillaceae; genus Azospirillum; species Azospirillum picis. Next base: position 128,376 of record NZ_JAGINO010000014.1, on the reverse strand, counting down.
GTACATTGCCCAGGCCGACGCCTGGTGGCGCGGCACCGCCGCGAGGCGCTTTCCTTCCAGGCCGCTGTTGTCCTTGGTGTATTCGGTGTCGAGGTAGGTGTAGGTGCCGATGACGTCAAGATTCGCGGTCACGCCGACCCGCGCTTCCAGTTCGACGCCGCGCGACCGCGCCTCGCCGGTCTGGATCGAGAAGCCGGGGTGCGCCGGGTCGGTCGTGGTGAGATTGCTGCGGGTGAGGTCGAAGACGGCCGCGGTAAACAGGCTGTTGAGGCCGGGCGGCTGGTACTTGACGCCGATCTCGTACTGGGTCCCTTCCTCCGGTTTGAAGGGCGTGCCGGAGGCATCGGTGCCGCTGATCGGCGTGAAGGACTCGGCATAGCTGATGTAGGGGGCGATGCCGTTGTCAAAGACATAGGTCAGCCCGGCGCGGCCGGTGTAGGCCTGGTCGAACTGGCGGGAGTCACCGAAGACGCTCTTCGCCTTGGTTTCCGCCCAGTCGCGGCGGCCGGCCAGCGTGAGGATGAAGCCCTGCCAGCGGATCTGGTCCTGCAGGTAGACGCCGTACTGGCTGCCGTCGACATCGGTGCGGCTGGCCGGCGGCGGCGTGATGGCGATGCCGTAGACCGGCGCGAAGACGTCGAGCGACGGTCCCGCCCCGAAGCCGGCGGTGTAGTGGCCGTCGACCCACTGCGCATCGACGCCGGCGAGCAGCGTGTGCTGGACCGGTCCGGTGGAGAAGCGCCCTTCGACCTGGTTGTCGATCGCGTAGGCGTTCATGGCCTCCCGCGAGGTGGCGACGCCGCGGAAGAGGGTGCGGTTGTCGGGTGCCATGCCGTTGGCATAGACGCTGTCGTAGGCGACCTTCTCATGCAGCCAGCGGCCGTTCAGCCGGACGCTCCACACATCGCTCAACCGCTTGTCGAAGGCGTAGCCCACCGACGACTGGCGGCGGTCGAACTTCTCGAAGTTCGGGTCGCCATCATAGAAATCGACCGGGATCTTGCCGAACGGGATGTCCAGCACGGTGCCCTGCGGCGGGACGCCGCCGTAGGAATTGGCCTTGGGGTCGCGCTGGTAGAAGCCGAGCAGCGTCAGGCTGGTGTCGGCGTCGGGGCGCCAGGTGAAGGACGGCGCTAGCGCGATGCGCTCGTTCTCCGTCATGTCGATCTGGCCGTCCTCGCTGAGGCCCACCGCGGTAAGGCGGTAGAGGAACTTGCCTTCGGCGTCGATCGGGCCGGAGAAGTCGGCGGTGCCGCGGTAATGATCGTTGGTGCCGACCTCGAAGCCGAGTTCGCGCACGGGCGTCGCGCTCGGGCGCTTGCTGGCCTGGTTGAGCAGGCCGCCTGCCGGTGCCTGGCCGTAGAGGACGGAGGTCGGACCCTTCAGCACCTCGACCCGCTCCAGCAGGTAGGGATCGATCTGCGACGAGGCGTAATAGAGCGACTGGAGCTTCAGCCCGTTCAGGTAGGTTTCCGCGTCGAAGCCGCGGACCTTGAGCTGGTCGTAGCGCGAGGCCACCGCGCCGCGGGTCTCCGCCGTCACGCCGGCGGTGTAGCGCACCACCTGGTTCAGCGACTGCGCGTTCTGGTCCTGGATCTGGTCGCGCGGGATGACCGAGATCGACTGCGGCACTTCGATCAGCGGCGTATCGGTCTTGGTGCCGGTCGCCTGCTGGTTGGCGACGTAGCCGGTCACCGGCGTCAGCGCGGTTTCTCCCTGGCCGGTGACCGTCACCGCCGGCATCTGCACCGACGCTCCCGGAGCGGCGGGCTCCGCCGTTTGTGCCGCCGCCATCGACGGCACCATGAAGCCGCTCACCACAACGGCCCCGAACGCCTTGACCCCGAACGCTTTCCCGCGGGACGGCGTCGCGTCCTCAACCCGTTTCTGCACTCTTTTCCCCCTGAATCGCAAATGCGAGTCATTCCTAAGATGAACGCCTTTTAATGCAAACGATTCTTAGTTTCAATGCTAAGATTCAATATTTCCATAATGTAGATTATGTGTTTTTATCTGTACGCGCGAAGCTGAGATGCCAGTCCACTGCGGCGCGGAACCATCAGGCTTCCCACAGGTTTCCGATGGGCAGAACAAGGGGCGGTCTGGAAAAGATGCTTCTGCTTGGCATCGGTTCATAGAGAGTCATCGCTTTTCACAAGCTCCATGAACCTCAGATTGCGCTTACGCAAAGAACTGGGGACGGGCTTGGGCTTTTGAGGTGCTTCCCGCAACATCCTGAGGTGGAAACGAGCACTTACCGTCTTGAGAGTGAATTCCAAGAACAGGGCTTTAACTCTTTTTCTCGGGTTACGCGGTGAGAGAGACCAATGGCACATTATAAGGCCGGGCAACACTGGCCGACCACATGACGCACATTTTTCGTTATCCCTTGGCAGGCCTCCCCATTGCTTGCACTGGACGCTCCATCGACGCGGAAGCCCCCGTTTCGCCGCTTCGATCACCGGACGCCGGATTGGCTTGCCGTCCGCGCTTCCGCCGGCAGCGCCAACCGCTGCATGGCGCCCTGAAGCATCCTGTCTTGGGGTCGCGGGAGAGACGCAGGTTACCGGGAAGATGTCTGGCATGGTGATAGGCCCGGTTCCCGACTTCCAAGCAGTGTTCGCAGCGTCCCCTGCCCCATGCCTCCTGCTGGCTCCCGACCTCACGATCGTTGCGGCGAGCGATGCGTTCCTGCGCATCGCGATGGTCAAACGGGAGGAGATCATCGGCCGCCCGATGATCGAAGTGTTCCCCGATGGCGATGTGCAGGCCACGGGCGTTCGGAACCTGGAAGCTTCCCTGCGGCGTGTGCTGACGACCGGCCGGCCCGATGTCATGCCCGAGCAGAAATATGCCATCAGGCGGCCGCAGCAGGAGGGTGGCGGCTTCGAGGAGCGTTATTGGAGCCCGGTCAACACGCCGGTCCCGGGAAGCGATGGCAGTGTCGCCTGGATCATTCACCAGGTGGAGGACGTCACAGACCACATCCGCGCGGTCCGCGCGCGCGGACGCGCCGAAGAGGCATTGGTCTCCGCCACTTTCGAACGGAAGGTGATCCTCGACAGGCTCTGCGAAGGGTTCATCCTGATGGATCGCGGCTTTCGCGTGGTCGAGATCAACCGTGAGGGGCTCCGCCTGGACGGGCGGGGCGAGGCGGAGATCGTCGGGCGGACAGCGTGGGACCTCTGGCCGCACGTCTTGGGAACCGGCTTGGAGGCGACGGTCCGGCGCGCGATGGTCGAGCGGGACCCGGCGATGCTGGACGACCTGCACGTTCCGCCGCTCGGTGGCCGACAGGCGGCCAGGATCGACATCCGCGTCTATCCGGTAGACCAGGGCATCGTCATCCTTTTCCGCGACGTCACGGCCCGCAAGCGGATTGAAGATGCGATCCGCAAGAGCGAGGAACGCCTCCGCCGGGCATTGGAAACAGAAACCGTCGGTGTCCTGTTCTTCGATCCCGCCGGAACGATCAAGGAGGCCAACGACGCTTTCCTCGGCTTCTCCGGCTTTACGCACGAGGACGTGGCGGCCGGCCGGCTCCGCTGGCAGGAGCTGACGCCGCCAGACCATATGGAGGCGAGCTGGCGGGCCTATACGGAGCTGACCACCAGCGGCCGCGCGACGCCGTACGAGAAGGAATATTACCGTAAGGACGGCAGCCGCTGGTGGGGCCTGTTCGCCCCTCGCCTGCTCAGCAGCGGCGAAGCGGTGGAGTTCATCATCGAGATCAGCGAGCGCAAGAGGACGGAGCGCCAGCAGGCGTACCGCTTCATGCTGAACGAACGTCTCCGCGATCTTTCCGACCCGCAGGAGATGATCGATACCGCCATCGCGGCGCTCGGCGGGTTCCTGAACGTCGCCCAGGTCGGGTACAGCGAGGCAGACGCCCCCGCCCGGCACGTGAGGGTGCTGCGCGAATGGAGCGATGGGCGCATCCCATCGGTTCGCGGCGTGTGGCGCATGGACAATTTCGGTCCGGCCTTCATTGCCGAGATCAAGCGGGGCAAGACCGTCGCCATCGCGGATGTGCGGCAGGATCCGCGGACCCGCGCACCGGACGTCGAAGCCCTCTACCGCCAGGTCGCGATCCGCAGTCTCCTCGACGTTCCCCTCGTGAAGGGCGGGAACCTGGTGGCCTTGCTGTTCATCCACCATCCCGAGCCGAGATCCTGGCCGGCCGATGAGGTGGCACTGGTGGAGGAAACCTGCGAGCGGCTCTGGGCAGCGGTCGTGCGGGCGCGGGCGGAGGCGGAGCTGCGTGTCGCCCATGAGCGCGCCGAGCAGGCCCGCCGCGTCGCCGAGGCGGCGGACCTCAGCAAATCCAAATTCCTCGCGGCGGCCAGCCACGATCTTCGCCAGCCCATGCAGTCGCTCCTGCTGTTCCTGGAGGTCCTGAGGCCGCATGTCGGCGCCGGTGGCAACGAGGCGCTGAAGCATCTCGGCCGTGGCCTCGACGTCCTGCGGCAGTTGCTGGACAGCCTGTTGGACATGTCGCGTCTCGATGCCGGAATCGTGCAGCCGACCATCGAGGATTTTCCGGCCCGTGACCTGTTCGAGCAGATCGGCGCCGCCTATGTCCCCATCGCACAGGCCAAGGGATTGGCCCTGGAGGTCGCTCCCTGCCCGGCCGTGATCCGCAGCGACCGCACGCTGCTCGGCCGCATGCTGCGCAACCTCGTGGAAAATGCCCTGCGCTACACCGAAACCGGCAGCATCACCGTCGAATGCCACGAGGTGGAGGCCCATGACGGAGCCGGTGGCGGCCTGCGGATCGACGTGCGCGACACTGGAATCGGCATCCCGGCCGATCATCTCGACCGCATCTGGGAGGAGTTCCATCAGGTCGGCAACCCCGAACGCGACCGCAACCGCGGCCTTGGCCTGGGGCTGGCGATCGTGCAGCGCCTGTCCCGGCTGCTCAACCATCCGGTCGAGGTCCTGTCCTCCACCGGCCGGGGGTCGGTGTTCAGCATCCTGGTTCCGCTCGGGAGGCTCGCTCCGCGGCCGAGGGTGGCGCCGATGCCGGGGATGACCGGAAACGGCCGTTTCGCCGTGCTGATCGACGACGATGCCATCGTGCTGCTGGGGTTGAAGGCGGCCCTGGAATCCTGGGGCTACGATGTCCTCGCCACCGGTTCCGCGGAGCACGCCGTCAGCGGGCTTCGCAGTTCCGGCCGCGAGCCGGTGGTGGTCGTGGCCGACTACCGCCTGCGAGAGGGGCGGTCCGGCATCGATGCGATCCTCCAACTGCGCGCCGCACTGGGTCTCGACCTCCCGGGCGTCATCCTCACCGGGGAAACCGGTCCCGACATCCAGGCGGAGGCGGCCGGCCATGGGCTTCACCTGATCCACAAGCCGGTGACTGCAAGCCAGTTGGCGGAGGCCCTGGAACGGTTCCAGCGCGACGAGGAGGGCGGCGGGGCGGCGGGAGCGACGGCCTGAAGCCTCTCCGATGGGTGTGGCGAGGACGGTCGGATGGGCTGCATGCCGCCGGCTGCCCCGAGGCGCTTCGGCTGGCTTTCCCGCCGCCGTGTCGGCTATGGTCGCCCCTTCCCCTTCCTGCCCCGTAACCGGAGACGGCACGACATGACCCGCAACATCGACCGGCTGCTCGACGTGATGGCGCGGCTGCGGGATCCCGATGGCGGATGCCCATGGGATCTCGAACAGACCTACCGCAGCATCGCGCCGCACACGATCGAGGAGGCCTACGAGGTCGCCGACGCCATCGAGAAGGACGACAAGGCCGCGCTGCGCGAGGAGTTGGGCGACCTGCTGTTCCAGGTCGTCTACTACAGTCAGATGGCCCGCGAGGAAGGGCTGTTCGATTTCGAGGAGGTCGCGGGGGTCATCGCCGACAAGATGATCCGCCGCCACCCGCACGTCTTCGGTCCCGAGGAGGTCGACACCGCCGACCAGCAGACCTCGCGGTGGGAGGAGCACAAGGCCGCGGAGCGCGCCGCGAAGGCGGCCGAGGAAGGCCGGGTACCGTCGGCGCTGGAGGGTGTCATCGCCGGGCTGCCGGCGCTGACCCGGGCGCTCAAGCTGCAGAACCGGGCGGCCCGCGTCGGCTTCGACTGGACCGACGCCCGCGACATCCTCGACAAGGTCGAGGAGGAGGTCCGCGAACTGCGGGCGGAGATGAACAATGGCGGCGCCCAGGAGCGGGTGGCCGACGAGCTGGGCGACCTGCTGTTCGCCCTGGTCAATCTCGCCCGCCGGCTGAAGGTCGAGCCCGAGGCGGCGCTGCGCGGCACCAACGCCAAGTTCGAGCGCCGCTTCCACCGCATCGAGGCCCTGCTGGCCGCCGGGAGCCGCAAGCCGCAGGACGCCACGCTGGAGGAGATGGAAGCCTTCTGGCAGCAGGCCAAACGCGAGGAGCGCGGCGAGGGGTGATCCCCCTGCCCGCTCCCTTCCCCGTTCCCCTGGCCGTCACCGGAAATACAGCGCCATCCGCTTGCCGTCGATCTCGTGGATGTCGGCCCGGACGCCGTAGACGTCGTGGATCACCTCCGGCGTGATGATCGTCTCGGGCGGGCCTTCGTAGACGATGCGGCCGTCGCGCATCGCCACGATTCTGTCGGAATAGCAGGAGGCGAAATTGATGTCGTGCAGCACCAGGATCACCGTCTTGCCGAACTCGTCGGCGGTGCGGCGGAACAGCTTCATCATCGCCACCGCGTGCTTGACGTCCAGGTTGTTCAGCGGCTCGTCGAGCAGGACGTAGTCGGTGTCCTGGCACAGCACCATGGCGATGAAGGCGCGCTGGCGCTGGCCGCCGGACAGCTCGTCGAGAAAACGGCCGGCATGGGCGTCCAGCTCCAGGTAACCGATCACCCGGCGGATGTGGATTTCGTCCTCCGCCGTCAGCCGCCCCTTGCCGTAGGGATAGCGGCCGAAGGCGACGAGGTCGCGGACCGTCAGCCTGGCGGTCATCTGGTTGTCCTGCCGCAGGATCGACAGGCGCCGCGCCAGCACGTCGCCGGGGGTGGTCGCCACGTCCATCCCGTCGACCGTCACCGTACCCGCCGATGCCGGGAGCAGGCGGCTGATGATCGACAGCAGGGTAGACTTCCCCGCCCCGTTCGGGCCGATCAGCGAGATGACGCCGCCAGCCGGCAGCGAGATCGACACGTCGTCGACCACGATGCTGCCGCGATAGGACTTGGTGGTGTTCCGGACCTCGATCATCGGCCCGCCCTCCGCACGAGAATGACCAGGAAGAAGATGCCGCCGAGGAACTCGATGACGATGCTGAGCGCCCCGGCGTAGCCGAGCAGCCGTTCCAGCACGAGCTGCCCGCCGACCAGCGTCAGCACGGCGAGCAGGGCGGCGACCGGCAGGACCACGCGGTGCCGGTGGCTGTCGGCCAGCAGGTGGGCGAGGTTGGCGACCAGCAGCCCGAAGAAGGTCACCGGCCCCACCAGCGCGGTGGAGACGCTGACCAGCAGCGAAACCAGCACCAGCACCAGCATCACCGCCCGCCGGTGGTCGACGCCGAGGTTGATCGCCGCCTCCCGCCCCAGCGCCAAGACGTCGAGCATCCGGGCCTGTCGCCAGACGACCGCGCAGACCGCCAGGATGATGACGGCGGACAGCGCCAGCAATGGAGCGTCGACACGGTTGAAGCTGGCGAACAGGCGGTCCTGCACCGCCAGGAACTCGTTGGGGTCGATGATGCGCTGAAGGAAGCTGGCCAGGCTGCGGAACAGCACGCCGAAGACGATCCCGACCAGCATCAGCAGGTGCAGCCCGCGCAGCGAGCCGGAGAACAGCCAGCGGTAGAGCAGCCACGAGAAGGCCACCATCGCCGTGACCTCGATGCCGAAGCGCAGCCGCGGATCGAGCGCCGCGACCGCCGCCGAGCCGAGCTGGAAGACCAGCACCGTCTGGATCAGCCGGTAGAGGACGTCGAACCCCATGATCGACGGGGTCAGGATGCGGTTGTTGGTGATCGTCTGGAACAGCACCGTGGAGGTGGCGACCGCGACGCCGACCAGGGCCATCGCCGCCAGCTTGGTGCCGCGGAAGCTCAGCACGAAGCTCCAGCTTCCCCGCGCGTTCAGCGTCAGGAACAGCAGCACGCAGACGACGGTGAGGCCGCCCAGCGCCGCAATGGTCGCGGCCGGCGGCAGGAGGCGGCGGTCAGGCTGCACGGCCGGTGCCCCCTGCGTTCCGGCGCAGCAGCAGGTAGAGGAACAGGCCGCTGCCGACGACACCCATCGTGGTACCGATCGGGATCTCGTAGGGATGGATCACCAGGCGTCCGGCGATGTCGCAGGCCAGCACCAGCCCCGCCCCGGTCAGCGCCACCCAAGGCAGCGAGCGGCGCATGTTGTCGCCGTGCATCAGGCTGACGAGGTTGGGAACGACCAGCCCGAGGAAGGGGATCATGCCGCAGGTGGCGATGACGGCTGCGGTGACCAGGGACACGATGACCAGCCCCAGCGCCACCACCCGCCGATAGTCGAGGCCGAGGTTGGTGGTGAAATCCTCCCCCAGTCCCGCCACGGTGAAGCGGTCCGCCGCGGCATAGGCGACGGCGGTCAGCACGCCGCTGATCCACAGCAGCTCGTAGCGGCCGCGCAGCACTCCGGAGAAGTCGCCGGTCTCCCAGGCGCGGACCGACTGCATCAGGTCGTAGCGGTAGGCGACGAATTCGGTGGAGGCGGTGATGACCGCCCCCAGCATGAGGCCGACCAGCGGCACCACCAGCGGCGAGCGCAGGGGCATCCGCCGCAGGATCGCCAGGAACAGTGTGGTTCCGGCGAGCGCGCACAGGCTCGCCACCAGCATGCGGCCGATGATCGGCGTGCCGGGAGCCAGCAGAGTCACCATCAGCATGCCGAATACAGCCGATTCCGCGGTGCCGGCGGTGGACGGCTCGACGAATTTGTTGCGGGCGAGCATCTGCAGGATCAGCCCGGAGACCGCCATCGCCGTCCCGGCCAGCACCAGGGCCAGCGTGCGCGGGAGACGGCTGGCCAGCAGGATCTGCACGGCCTCGTCCGACCCGCCGGGCGAGAAGAGGGAGCCCATCGTCACGTCGCTGACGCCGACGAACAGGCTCGCCGCCGCCAGCGCGACCACGCCGCCGGCAGCGGGAAGCAGCCACCTCATTCCGGCCGACCGATCCCGGCGGCATGAAAAGGGGCGGGAGAAACGCCGAATGCAGGCATCGTCACGACTTCCCGGACAGCGCCGCCTTGATGTCGTCGACGTCCTGCTGCATCGCAGCCAGGCCGCCGCCAACCAGGTACCAGTTCCCGGCGTTCAGATAGGCCACCTGCCCCTTCTGCCAGGCGGTGGTCCGGCGGACGATGTCGTTGTCCAGCAATTGGCGCGCCGACTGCCCTTCCCGGCCGATGGCGGCATCGCGATCGATGACGAACAACCAGTCGGGGTTCGCCTGCAGGATGAATTCGAAGGACACGGCTTGGCCGTGGTTGGCCACCTCCAGGGTCTCCACCGCCGGCCTGACGCCATAGTCGGTGTGGAGCAGGCCGAAGCGCGAGCCTGGACCATAGGCGCTGACCTTGCCGCCGGTCGTCAGGATCAGCAGCCCTTTCCCAGCCGCCGCGGCCGTCGCCTTCAGGTCGGTGATCGAAGCGCGCAGGTGCTTCACCTTCGCGTCGACCTCGGCGTCCTTGCCGAAGATCCGGCCAAGGGTCTGCGCGTTCTCCACTGCACTTGCGATGAAGCTGTCGGTCCTCACCGTCATGTCGATGGTCGGGGCGATGGCCGCCAGCTCGGCATATTTCGGGGCCGACCGGCCCCCGACGATGATCAGGTCCGGCTCCGCCGCGTTCACCGCCTCGTAGTCGGGCTCGAACAGGGTGCCGATCGGCGCATAGGGAGCGCCGTTGTACTTGGCGAGGTGGGCGGGCTTCTGCCCCGTCGGAACGCCGGCGACGGGAACCCCGAGGGAATCCAGCGTATCCAGGGCCGCCATGTCGAAGACCAGGACCTTCCGGACCGGCTTCGTCAGCCGCGTTTCACCCCGCGCATGCCGGACGAGGATCCCGTCGCCGCTTTGCTGGGCGAAGCCCGGCATGGGCAGCAGCCCGGCGAGACCCAGGGCGAGGCCGGCCGTCAGCACCTCTCTGCGCCGTGTCACGATGGTCATTGAAACTCCAAAGCGAGTCGTGGTTGCCGCCGGCACGGGCATCCTCGGTGCTGCGACCGATGGTGGCCGCGCGATGCCGGATATCGGCGGCACTCTCCTGCCGGTTCGGGGCACCGGTATGCCGCCCGGAACCGGTACAGGCGGCGACGATAACGCTAATAATTCTCATTTGCAAAATTTTCTTGTTGCTTCAATAGGGTGGCGGCGGCATGGCTGCCTTGTCGATGCAGGCCGCCCCGGCGGAGGGCTGACGGCAACCGGCCTGTCGAACCGGAGGATATGCAGGATCATGAGCGGTGGCCTTGTTCCGGCCTGGGTGGCGTGGGCGCTTGGATCGGCCGGCTTCGCGGCATTGACCGCCATCCTCGCCAAGCTCGGCGTCGACGGCGTCGCCTCGGATGTCGCCACGCTGATCCGGACGCTGGTGGTCGTGCTGATGCTGGCCGCCATCGTCGTGGCAACCGGCCAGTCGCTGGCGCCGTCGGCGGTCCCGGCCCGCTCCTGGCTGTTCCTGCTGCTGTCCGGCCTCGCCACCGGAACGTCCTGGCTGTGCTATTTCCGGGCGCTGAAGCTCGGCCCGGCCTCGCGCGTCGCCCCGGTCGACAAGCTCAGCGTGGTGCTGGTCGCCCTCTTCGGCGTCCTGTTTCTCGGCGAGCGCCTGTCCGGCATCAACTGGGTGGGCGTTGCCCTGATCGCCGGCGGCGTCATCCTTCTTGCCATCAGGTGAGGAAGTGGCCGAACGCAGGCCGATCATCCGGTGACCGTTGCGGGTCGAGCCGCCGGAAAGGCGCGCCGCAGCCATGCGCCGCCACTTTGCAGTTGCGGCCGGGGACCCATTTTGTTGACCTTGAGGCTGCCTAGGACCGGCATCCCGCCTGCCAAGCCGCCCACCGAACCATCGTCGCCCCTGGCCCGGACAGTTCCCCACCCACATGCCCGACACGCCAATTTCCCTGAAGCGCCGCACACTGCTGGCCGCCTGCGGAGCCCTGGTGCTGGTTTCCGGCCGCGCGCTGGCCGCGCCGTCGGCACCACGCCGCCTCAGCCTCAGGAACATGCACACCGGCGAGAGCTTCGACGGTCCCTACCGGGATGCCGATGGGCCGTTGCCGGATGCCATGGGCGACCTGGCGACGTTCCTGCGCGACCACCATGCCAACAAGAGCGGCCCGGTCGATGTCGGGACGCTGGATTTCCTGGCCGACGTGATGGAGGCGGTGGGGCAGCCGCGCGCCACCATCCTGTCCGCCTTCCGCACGCCGGAAACCAACGCCATGCTGGCCCGCCGTGGGCTCGGGGTGGCGGAGCACAGCCAGCATCTCGTGGGGCGCGCGCTCGACGTCACCTTCCCGGCGCGTCTGCCCGACGCCCATCGCAGCGCGCTCGACCTGAAGCGTGGTGGTGTCGGCTGGTACCCGAGTTCGCATTTCCTGCATCTCGACACCGGTCCACTGCGCAATTGGGAAATGTTCGGGCAGGGCCTGCTCGACGGGCTCTATGCCCCGGGCGTCCGCGGCCGGCCGAAGACGGTCAAGCAGCGGCTGTCGCTCCACCGCGCCCTGGCCCGGCGCCAGATGCTGACCCGGCGCTGAGGCGCATCCGCAAGGCTGCCTGCTGTCCAAGGCCGGGTCTTCCCGGCCATAACCCTTTTGCAGGGCATGATTGCTCTGTTAGCGTTCGTATGAACAGTGAGGGAGAGGGCGGCCCCATGGGTCTCATCAGCTTTGTGAAGAAGGTCGCGGGCGGCCAGACCGGGACGCAGAAGCAGGCGCGATACGACCGCGCCAATGCCCGCGCCAAGGACTACATGGAAGTGGTCCAATGGTACGCGGAGGAAACCGAAATCGGCAATCCGCGCCTCCTCCAGAACTACGGGGAACTGGCCGCCCTGCCCTTTCGCCAAGGCCATGCGGCGGTCCTGGTCGGCTACCGCAACGACATCGAGCGCAAGCTGGGCCACGCCCGTCACATCGGGACGCGGCAGAACCCGTGGATCTCCGCCTTCCTTCGCCCGGTCGACGACACCGTCTATTGCGCCTACGTGCTGCTGCGCGACGACAACCAGCAGTTCGCGGTGATGAAGCCCTACTGGTTTCTCGCTGCCGGCGAAACCGAGGCGGGTTTCCGCCGTCCGGTCTTCGGCGTCGTCTGACCATCCCGGCGGCCCGTTTCCCGAGGCATTCTCGGGGGGCGGAACCGGCGGCGCGGTCTTCCTCCCTCCCCAATCCCGCGGCAGACAGCCCTGTTTCGCCTTGCTACAGTTCCCGTCCCCCGGCCCGGTCCCATATATGACCTGACCCGCGGGGTCCGACCCGTACGACAGAGCAGAGACAAGGCACATGGACAAAGGCACGCCGAAGGCCATCCGGCTCCAGGACTATCGCCCGCCGGCGCATCTGATCGACACGGTCGACCTGTTCGTCGATCTGGGCGAGGACGTCACCACCGTGCGCGCCGTGCTGGCGATCCGGCGCAACCCGGCCCGTGCCGACGCCGCGGCCGAGCCGCTGTCGCTTGACGGGCAGCGGCTGGAGCTGGCGTCGGTGGCGCTCGACGGCAGGACGCTGGGGCCGGACGACTACACCCTGACGCCCGACCATCTGATCCTCCTCGAGGTCCCGGAAAGCTTCACGCTGGAAACCGTCGTCCGCATCAAGCCGCAGGAGAACACGGCGCTGGAAGGGCTCTACAAGTCCTCCGGCAACTTCTGCACCCAGTGCGAGGCGGAAGGCTTCCGCAAGATCACCTATTTCATGGACCGGCCGGACGTGATGGCGCGCTACAGCACCACCATCACGGCGGACAAGGCGCGCTATCCGGTGCTGTTGTCCAACGGCAACCTCGCCGCTTCCGGCGACCTGGAGGGCGGACGCCACTGGGCGCGCTGGGAGGACCCCTTCCCCAAGCCCTGCTACCTGTTCGCACTGGTCGCCGGCAACCTCGTGCATGGCGAAGACCGCTTCCGCACCGCCTCGGGGCGCGACGTCACCCTGCGCATCTATGTGGAGCCGGGCAACGAGGACAAGATCGACCACGCCATGCGCTCGTTGATCAAGTCGATGCGCTGGGACGAGGAGGTCTATGGCCTGGAGTACGACCTCGAGATCTTCAACATCGTCGCGGTCGGTGACTTCAACATGGGGGCGATGGAAAACAAGTCGCTCAACGTCTTCAACACCAAATACATTCTCGCCAAGCCGGAAACCGCCACCGACACCGACTTCCTCAACATCGAGGCGGTGGTCGCGCACGAGTACTTCCACAACTGGACAGGCAACCGCGTCACCTGCCGCGACTGGTTCCAGCTCTCGCTGAAGGAAGGTCTGACCGTCTTCCGCGACCAGGAATTCTCGTCGGACATGAACTCGCGCGCGGTCAAGCGCATCGCCGACGTCCAGGGGCTGCGCACGGTGCAGTTCCAGGAGGATGCCGGCGCGATGGCCCACCCGGTGCGCCCCGACAGCTACGTCGAGATCAACAACTTCTACACGCCCACCGTCTACAACAAGGGTGCGGAAGTCATCCGCATGATCCACACCCTGCTGGGCGCGGAGAACTACCGCAAGGGCATCGACCTCTATTTCCAGCGCCATGACGGGCAGGCGGTGACCTGCGACGACTTCGTCGCAGCGATGGCGGATGCCAGCGGTGTCGACCTCCGCCAGTTCCAGCTCTGGTACCATCAGGCCGGTACGCCGGAACTGCAGGTGTCCGGCACCCACGACGCGGCGGCTAAGACCTACACGTTGATGGTGGCGCAGACCGTGCCGCCGACGCCGGGCCAGCCGGCCAAGCAGCCGATGCACATCCCGCTGGTGGTCGGCCTGCTCGGCCCCGACGGCCGCGACCTGCCGCTCCGCCTGGAGGGGGAGGAGGCGCCGGCCGGCACCAGCCGCATCCTGCACGTCACGGCCGCGACGCAGAGTTTCACCTTCCGGGACGTCTCCGCCCGTCCGGTGCCGTCGCTGCTGCGCGGCTTCTCCGCCCCGGTGAAGCTGAGGACCGACCTGACGGACGAGGACCTCACCTTCCTGATGGCGCACGACAGCGACGCCTTCAACCGGTGGGAGGCCGGGCAGATCCTGGGAACCCGCATCCTGCTGGGGATGGTCGCCGACCGCCAGGCCGGTCGCGAGTTCCTGCTGCCCGACGGCTATGCCGACGCCTTCGCCAGGATCCTGGACGATGCCGACCGCGACCCGGCCTTCGCCGCCCAGGCGCTGGTGCTGCCGACGGAGGCCTATCTCGGCACACAGATGGCGGTGGTCGATCCCGATGCGATCCATGCGGTGCGGGAATTCGCGCGCAAGACGCTGGCCGCCCGCCTGCGACCGCGCTTCCTCGACCATTACCGCCGCAACAGCAGCCAGGAGCCGTTCTCCGTCGATGCGGCGGCGATCGGCAAACGGGCGCTGAAGAATCTCTGCCTCGCCTACCTGATGGCGCTGGAGGACGAGGAGGCGCTGGCGCTCTGCCTGGCGCAGTACCGCAACGCCCAGGGCATGACCGACGAGGTCGCCGCCCTGCAGTTCCTCTCCAACGCCGCCTCGGCGGAGCGTGACGGTGCGTTGGCCGACTTCTATGAGCGCTGGAAGGGCGAGGCGCTGGTCGTCGACAAGTGGTTCGGCGTGCAGGCGATGTCCCATCGTCCCGACGCGCTGGAGCAGGTGACGGCGCTCCTGGGCCACCCGGCCTTCGAGATTCGGAACCCCAACAAGGTCTATGCGCTGATCGGCGGCTTCGCCAACGGCAACCCGGTCCGCTTCCATGATGCAGGCGGTGCCGGATACCGGTTCCTCGCCGATCAGGTGTTGCGCCTCGATCCGATGAACCCGCAGGTTGCCGCCCGCCTGATGGGCCCCTTCTCCCGCCTGCGGCGGTATGACGCAGGACGCCAGGCGCTGATGAAGGCCCAGTTGGAGCGGATCGTCGCCACGCCGGGCCTGTCGCCCGACGTCTATGAAGTGGCGAGCAAGAGCCTGGAGGCCGCCGGCTGACGGACTCGGGCGGAAGCCGGGCAAATAAAAAGGGCCGGAGGCATCGCCTCCGGCCCTTTCGCCGTCCGAGGGCCCGAAGGCCCGCGGGATTACTTCTGCTCGGCCAGGAAGGCGATCAGGTCGGCGCGCTTGGCGTCGTCCTTCAGGCCGGCGAACGCCATCGTGCCGCCGGGGACGATTTCCTTCGGGGCCTTGATGTAGGCGTCCAGGTTCTCGGCGGTCCAGACCAAGCCACCGGCGCCCTTTTCCTTCATCGGGCCGGAGTACTTGAAGCCTTCGATCGAGGCGGCCGGGCGGCCGACGACGCCGAACAGCGACGGGCCGACCTTGTTCTTGCCCTGCTCGGCGGTGTGGCAGGCCATGCAGACCTTGAAGACATCCTTGCCGGCTGCGGCGTCGGCAGCCTGGGCGGCACCGGCACCCATCATGGACGCGGAGACGGCGGCAACGGCAGCAACGCCCATCAACAGCTTCTTCATACTTCGGCTTCCCTTCCGATGGATCGACCGGCCGACGGCGCCGACCGGAATCGCGCGGCAGCATACACATTCCGGGGGTGTGTCAAACCCCCTTTGATGCCACCTTACGACCAATGAACAATCCGCCCCCCTTAACTCATCCATCCAAGCGCGATCAGCAGAACCACAACCACGAGGAGTGCTGCCCACGGCACGTAGAAACCGCTGCCGCCGCGCCCCACGGGCAGGGGCAGCGGGATCTCCGGAGGCGGTTCCGCCATGCGGCTGGCGGGCCGGCCGGCGGCGGGCTGTACCGGTGCTGCGGGTGCCGGCCCCACGGCCTGCGGGGGGACCGTAACCTTTTCGCCGGCGACGATGCCACTGGTGGAAATGCCGCTATTGGAAATGCCGGTGTCGGCGATCCGGTCGCTGGCCGGGGGGGGCTCGGCGACAAGGGGGGCGCTGGCAACAGGTTCGGCGGTGGCGGGTTCAACGGCCGCCGCCGTGTCGGCCGGCGGGGCGCCGACGATCTGGGAGAAGCGGGCGAAGAACTCCTCCGCCATCTTGCGGGCGGTGGCGTCGACCAGGCGTGAGCCGATCTGCGCCAGCTTTCCCCCGACCTGGGCCTTGGCCGTGTAGCTCAGCAGGGTCGCCCCGTCTTCGTCGCTCAACGCGACGGTGGCGCCGCCCTTGCCGAAGCCGGCCGCTCCGCCCGATCCCTCACCCGTGATGGTGTAGCCGTTGGGCGGGTCGAGATCGGACAGCGTGACCTTGCCGGAGAACTTGGCGCTCACCGGCCCGACCTTGGCGACGACCTTGGCGGTCATCTCGGTATCGGACTGCCTGACCACCTCTTCGCAGCCGGGAATGCATTGGCGCAGGATGTCCGGATCGTTCAGGGCAGCCCACACCGCCTCGCGGGTGGCCTCGATCCTGTGGCTTCCGCTCATGTCCATGGTTCGTCGATCCTCCAACCCTGGTGCCGCCCTTTGCGGGCCGCGTTTTTCCCCAACCCGTTGCATCCCCGGTCCGCCGGTGCCGAGCTTCCGCTTCAAGATAGGCGATCGCCTGTGGCCGCGACAGTCCCAGCCTCCTCGTCACAAGGTGTTATGGACGCGCCGCCTCATCCGCGCGGGGTGACGCAGTTCGTCACGATCGGGCTGCAGGACGGCAGGTAGGCGCCGTTGGGATAGCTGACCTGCTCCACCCGCCCGTTCGGCCCGATCACCATCGTGGCCTCGCAGCCGTAGCTGCTGCCGCCGCCGATCGGGACGCCGAAGCCGAGGCCCAACCCGACACCGCTGCCGCTGCCGAAGCTGCCGGCACCGATGCCGATGCTGCTCCCGGGGCTGTAGGCTCCGCTCGAGCGCGCGACATAGGTATAGTACTCCCGCCCCGAGGCCGATGCCTGACGGTCGGGCACGCCCGCGCAGGACAGCAGGTCCGCCTTGGACAGGCCGACCAGTTCCGTCTGGGCCCGCCGGGCCACATCGGCGTCCTGGCCGGTGGCGCAACCCGCGAGGATCACGGCCACGCCGCCGAAAAGGGCAGCCGCCCCGCCCAGGCTTCTGAGTTGCTGGCCCATCTGTCTTCCTCCACCAGGATTTCGTGTCATTGCCGGGTTCGTCTCAACCGAATTGTCCAGTGCTGAAACCCCGCCATGGCCGGACCGTTCCCGAGGGATGGTTCCCGGGCGGGATGACGGGCAGGCTGACGGGCGCGCGGAGATTTGCTAAGGAATTCCGCCAGCCGCCCATCCCAGCACATCAGGACCGCCAAAGCCATGGCCGAGCATGAATCCGCCGCTCCTCCCCGCGGTGCCGTCCCCGCCGCGACCGTCCATCTGGCGCTGGGCGGCAACCTCGGTGACCGGGCCGCCAACCTCGCGGAGGCCATCCGTCGCCTTGCTGCGGAGGTGACGGTGGAGGCCCAGTCGGCCGTCTATGAAACCGCACCGATGTACGTCACCGACCAGCCGGCCTTCCTGAACATGGCGGTGCGGGGGACGACGCGGCTGGCGCCGCGGGACCTGCTGCGCTTCGTCAAGGACATCGAATCGGCCCTCGGCAGGGAGTTCGGCGGCCTGCGCTTCGGTCCGCGGCCGATCGACATCGATATCCTGCTCTATGCCGACCGCGTGATCGCCGATCCCGACCTGGAAATTCCACATCCCCGGATGGCCGAGCGTGCCTTCGTGCTGTGCCCGCTGGCGGACATCGCCGCCGAGATCGTCCATCCGGTGCTCAAGCAGCCCATCGCCGCGTTGACCGGGGCTGCGCCGGGCCGTGATACGGTGATGCGGCTCCGCGATCGCCTGTGACCGCGCCATCGGGCAGGCATGGGCGGCCTCCTCCGGGAGGGGGCGCCCATGCCTGCCCGATGGCGATGCCCATGCCCTTGTTCATGCCGCATCATTGCCGGCGCCGAGCCGCCGGACTGGAGAAAGCGTTGTCGGACCACAACCCTGAACGAACCATCATGGTCCAGCCGGGCGGCGCCCCGCTCACCTATACCATCCTGGTGCACGGCTTCACCGCTGCCGTCGCCCTCGCCGGCCGGGCTGACCGGCCGCTGGTGCGGTTCGACCTGACGCTGACGGTGACCCACCCCGGTCCCGGATTCCCCGACGACATCGCCGCCGTCATGTCCTATGAGGATATCGTCGAGGACTTGCGGCGACTTTGCGCCGAGGCCGATGTGCCGGGCGCGGACTATCTTGCCGACCGTGCCGCCAGCCTCTGCCTGTCCCATGACAAGGTGAGGCAGGTCCGGGTGGACGTCGCGGTGCCGGCGGCGACTCGCGAGGGCATGGCGAGCGGTGCCGGGTTGACGCGCGCGCGCCATGGACGGGACGGGACGTTGTGACGCCCGAAGCGGGAAGCCGACGCACTGCTGCTTTCCCTCCAGCGACAATGCACGGAAAGACATAGCGGTTGTTGACGAAAGGATTGGTGACAATACGCCCTCCCCTGCGCTATGGTCTTCAAACTGTATTTCATACCTACAATCCGGAGCAGGCGGGGTAACCCGGTAGTGACGGGCTGCCAGGATCAGAGACACAGGAACGAGAGACGCGTGCAATTGAGATAGTCCAATCGATTAGCCGGCATCGACCAGTCGCCGAACTTCCAAAGGGGCGGAGTCAGGCACGAGGGTCGGAGCAAGAGGGAGGGACGTATGAACCGAAACATGACGCCGACCCTTACCGAACTCCTCGAAGATCCTATCGTAATCGCGGTCATGGCCCGCGATGGCATCAGCCGGGAGAGCGTTCAGAAGCTCTTCGAGCGGGTGCGCGTCAACCGCCGTCTCCAGGAAGAGCGTATCGCCGCCTGACGGCGCGCCCCTGCCGGGATGCCGCGTCGCAGATGCCATCTCCGCCGGGAGCCATTCAAGTCTGAAACCATAGCCGCAACCGGCCTCCAAAAGGCAGGGTGCAAGGGTTTGACGCCGCAGTCGCAAGATTGCGGCGTTCTGCGTTTCTCCACCTTGTGTTTCGGATGCGGACGACGGTCCCGAGGCACCAGGCACCAGGCACCGGGATCCTGCGGATAAGGCCTGCGGGAAAGCCCCCTTTTATGGCCGCCACATTGGAAGGCTTCAGGGAGCCGGCGAAGAGCGAAGCGTCTCGGTCACGGGGTCGTCGCGGACGACGCCATCGGAAACCGCCCTCCCAGCCGCCTCGGCCTGCGGCTTGCCGTCATCCAGTCGCCCGGCATGCATGGTCACCGTCCTGCCGCCGCACAGCGTCACCCAAAGATCGGCTGGTTCTCCGGCCTCGACGGTGCCGCCGCTCGCCAGCGGCCGCACCGCACCCCCTTCGAGGTCCAGCCCCGGCGCACAGCATGGTGCGTCGCCGGCAGGAAGCAGCGCGCGGATCCGGCCGTCCTCGATGCGGATGTCGCAGAATCCGCCGCAAACCTCCGCGTTCTTCAGCCAGAACCGTCCATTGGCGGGAATGCGGGCGAGGCAGCAGGTGGGAGCGCTCATGGGCTGTACCGTATCGGTCCGGCATTTGCGGCAATGGCGACAGGTCCAGGCTGACACAAAATGGTAAAGCAAAGCCAGCGGGAGCGTGGGCTCCTACCCTCACTCGCCGGCCTGCGACAGGAACTCCTGGAAGTTGGCACAGCGCCCCGCCTTGAAGGCGGCTTCGTAGGCGGCATTGCGTGCACGCTTGGCCGCGATGGCGCGTGTGAAGCGTTCCCGGATGCCAGGATCCGAGATGCCGAGCCCATCCTCGGCGAGCCGGTCCAGCACATGGCGGTAGCAGCGCTCCGCCCGCTCGCCGCTGTCGGCGGAAAAGGTGATGGACCCCGCCCGCTGGCGGTATTCGTAGAAGGGTTCCGGGACCAGCGGCACCGGTCCGGTGGCGTCCAGCAGGCGGACGTTGAACACGACGTCGTCGCAGAAGGTCACGTCCTCGTCCCAGCCCGGTGCAACGTCGCGCCGCAGCACCGGGAACATCGGGACCGAGGTCGCCAGGAACACGTCGGCGTCAACCTCGGCCGGCGCCCGCCCGTCCCCATACAGGCTACGAAGCGGCGAGCCGTCCTCGTCCCGCACGACGGCCACATTGTCGAAAGCCGCGCCGCGGTCGGATGCCAGGGGCACCAGGGTCGACAGCCGACCCGGCCTGAAGCGGTCGTCGGCGTCGAGAACGGCCACCATGTCCTGCCTCGCCGCCACCAGGCCGGCATTCCGTGCCGCCGGAGCCCCCGCCCCGATTCGGCCGGTATCGGTGAAGATCAGGCGCGGGTCGGCGATCCCGGCGTTCCGCAGCGTCGGACGGTAATCGGTACCGTCGTCGCTGACCACGACCGCCTCCCACGCGATCCAGTCCTGGGCCAACAGGCTCGTCACCGCCCGGACGATCGTGGCATGGGCGTGGTGGGCGGCGATGACCACCGACACGCCCGGTCCTGCAGCGTTTCTGGACATTTCGCCCTGTCCCTGTTCCGATACGGGCGAAGTGTGTCCGCCATCGGCGGATGGCGTCAACCGGTGGAGGCCGCAGCCGGCGGTCCGCGGATTTTGGGCTTCCGGACGTTGAACATGAAGCCCGGACGGGCTATGTGGTGAAGCAGGCAAGGCGCAAGCGGCAGCGGGCCGGACTGCGGGCAGCCCCCGCATGGTGTCCCGTTTCCGATATCCCGCTTCCGATACCAGGGAGAAGAACATCAATGGCGCAGGTCGGATACACCCGGTTCGACGATGAACCCGAAAAGGAACCGGACGAGAAGTCGAAGGAAAGCGCCCAGCCGCAGTTCGCCGCCGTGCAGCAGTCCCTGTTCAAGGCGCGCACGGTCCTGATCTTCGGCCAGATCGACATGAAGCTGGCGCAGGTCGTCTCCGCCCAGCTCCTGGCGCTTGCGCACGAGAGCGACGACGACATCACCGTCGTCGTGAACTCTCCGGGCGGCCATGTCGAGGCGGGCGACACCATCCACGACATGATCCGCTTTATCAAGCCGCGGGTTAAGATGCTGGGCACGGGCTGGGTCGCCAGCGCCGGCTGCCACATCTATCTGGCGGCGAACAAGGAAGACCGCTACTGCCTTCCGAACACCCGCTTCCTGATCCACCAGCCGCTGGGCGGGACGGGCGGCCGGGCGACGGACATCGCCATCGAGGCGAAGGAAATCATCCGCATGCGCGAGCGTCTGAACAAGATCATCGCGCGTGAGACCGGGCAGCCGCTGGAGAAGGTCGCGAAGGACACCGACCGGAACTACTGGATGCTGGCGGACGAGGCCAAGGAGTACGGCATCGTCGCCCACGTCATCAACGGCATGGACGAGCTGAAGTAACCGTCACGCTCCGTCCGTTAAAGGCAGGGCCTTCCCCCGATCGGGGGAAGGCCCTTTTTTCATGGCTCCGCCCGTAGCTTTCCGCCGCCCCGATACCGCGCGGCCGCGGGTCAGACCGAGAGATCGAGCAACGAGCCGCGCGGACGGTAGCCCTGGGCGTTCACCCTGGCGGAGAGCGCCGACGCATGGGTATCCACCGTCTGGGCGCCCTGGGTCGCAGTCTTCGCTTCCCGCGGCTGCTCGCCCTTGCCGGTGGCCTGGGGAGCATTGACGGTCTGGGTGCGCACCGTGGGCGCCGTCTGCTGGGCGGCCTGGACGGCGGGGGACATGGCGATTTGCGCCGCGGGCGTAAGCTGCGGTGTCGGCTTCTGCGTCTGGTATGACGGTATGGCCGGGTTGATCTGCATGGATGAATTATGCGCCCGTGCTGCGCGGGATTCAAGCCGCCGAGCCGTAGCTTGCCGCCGCCACTTACGGAGCTTCCGCGATCGGGGCCGTGCCCGCCATCGGCACGGCGGCCGTCCTGCTGCGCCGGAGCCGGCGGCGCTCCAGCACGACCCCGGTCATCAGCAGCAGGGCGATCCCGCCCAGGTTCACGGCCAGCACCATCGGCAGACCGCCGCCGGTCATCAGCAGGACGGTGCCGGCGATGGCCAGGACGACACCCAGGCAGAAGACCGGAAGCGAATGCCGGCCGCAGGCGGCCAGCAGCCGGGCCGGAGCGGACGCCAGCCAGCCAGCCTCCCGCGGCACCAGCAGCGCCGCGAGGCAGGCGAGCGCGAGGAAATGAAGCAGCCGCATCGGTCCCAGCGTGTGCTTTCCGGCCCAGGGAATGGTCTCCGACGGCAGCCATGCGTGCAGCCCCTCCGGCACCACCGAGCGGCCGAGGTCCGAGGCGGCGCCCTTCCAGATCGCCATGCCTGCCACCACCGCGGTGGCGGCGGCGAGCAGCAGCCGCAGGATCCAGGCCGATCGAAGCGGCTCCAGCCGGCCACTCCGCACCAACAGTGCCAAGGCCGTTCCCAGGAAGAAGACGCATTGCCAGGCGAGAGGGCTGAAGTTCCACCCCCCCTGCCACAGGTTGGGAGGCGTCAGTTCCGGAACCGCCTGCGCCGCCAGATAGAGCACCACGGACGCCGCG
Organism: Azospirillum picis; assembly: GCF_017876115.1. Taxonomy (GTDB): domain Bacteria; phylum Pseudomonadota; class Alphaproteobacteria; order Azospirillales; family Azospirillaceae; genus Azospirillum; species Azospirillum picis. The sequence goes on along the minus strand of NZ_JAGINO010000014.1, from coordinate 105,841 downwards.
ACGGCTGCCATGCCGAAGCGGGCGTAGGACCACAGGAACAACGGCGCCGCCGCGACCAGCAGGATGTAGAGCGCCAGGATATCGAGGGCGAAGGGCAGGTAGGCCAGCACCACATGGGCGGCCATCGCCATCAGCGGGCTGTCGAACAGCGGGGCGAAGCTGGCGAGGCGGTTGGATGCGGTCATCGGCAGGTCTGCGACGAAGACCGCCAGGGCGACCACGAGGGCGCATACCAGCATGGTGGCGATGTTGGCGCCCCAAAGTTGCCGGCAGCGCAGCAGGGCCTTGCGCTGGCAGGCGGCGAAACCCTGCTTCGCCAGGACCGGTCCATAGGCCAGCGCCACCGCGTACCCGGAGATGAAGACGAAGATCTCCGCCGAGTCCGACGGGCCGAACCGTCCCGGCGTCACCTTGGCGAGCGGATTCCCGCCGACATGATTGATGAAGATGATCAACAGGGCCATGCCCTTGAACAGATCGAGCCGGACGTCGCGGGCCTGACGGTCATGCATCGGCCGTGCTTCTCCTGGTGTCTGGTGATCCTCAACCCTTGCCCGCCGAGGAGGCGCGGAAGGGTGGCGATGGCCGCCGCCGCGTTTGCCACTGCGATCGCCGCGGACGTGCCGGAAGGCCCACGCGGGACGGAACCGGGTGGGCCTCGGCGACGGCTTATGACCGGTGGCAGGAATCCGTCGCCGGCGATGTAGCCCAGGATGGCCATTTTCATCGGACGTGTGGCCGGCGCGTTCGGGGTTCCTTCGAACGCGGCAGATTCCGGGAAAGGTGTTACGCCCTTCTCGCTCCAGGATACGGCCGGGCGGAGGGGGCAGCAGGAACCGTCCCGGCTGCGTGCTGTTGGATCGCGGAGCAAGACACCATGCGGGGGAACGCAACGCCATGCCCACCGCCGGCCACTCCAGCGCCACCAACGGTCGGATGACGTCGCCGCTGTCGGCCGCGGACCGACCGCGAGGCGCCCGACGCCTGTGGCTGGCAGGCGGCTGCCTGGGTTTCGCACTCGGCGGCTTCTTCGACGGGATCCTGCTGCACCAGATCCTGCAGTGGCATCATCTGCTCTCCGGGCTGGCCAGCCCCGCCTTCGCCGACATCCGCGTGCAGATCCTAGCGGACGGGCTTTTCCACGTGCTGATGTACCTTATCGCCGTGGTCGGCCTGTGGCTGCTCTGGCGCGGCCGTGTTGCCCTGTCCGGCACCGGTCGCCGAGGCGGGCATGAGATTGCCGGCTGGGCGCTGGTCGGTTTCGGGAGCTGGCACATCCTGGATGCTCTGCTGTCGCACTGGCTGCTGGGGATCCACCGCATCCGCATGGATGTCGAGAACAGGCTGTTCTGGGACCTGCTGTGGTTCGCCGTTTTCGGGATCGCCGTGGTTGCCGTCGGCCTGTGGATGGTGCGGAGGGACCGAACCGGTCCGGATGGCGGTTCGGGCAACGGCGGTTCCGGCGAGGCGGCAATGCCGGATCATCGGCGACGGACGGTACCGCTGGCGCTCGTCACGGCGGTGCTGGTGGCGGGACCGGTGGCGGCGCTGCCACCGGCCGGCGGCGACATCACGGCGCTGGTGCTGTTCCGTCCGGGCGTCGGCCCTGCCGAGGCGCTTGGCGCGGTCGTGTCGGTGAACGGGCGCCCGGTCTGGAGCGACCCGACCGGACAGCTCTGGGCGTTCGACCTGCCCGATGGCGGCAGCACGCTGCCGCTTTACGGCCGGGGAGCCCTGCTGGTCGGCAACGGCCTGCTTCCGGCCGGCTGCCTGAACTGGTTCAGGAGCGGCCAGGCTTCGCTCGCGCCTGCTCCGTCTTCTGCGACGCCTTCCGTTTCCCCGGCCGTGCTTTGACGGAGCGAGGGGCCGGCTGTGGCGGCGACGGCCGCTGTTGCCCTGCACGGCTGGACAGCAGCGCCTTGCGCAAGGTCTGCATCGCAGCCGCCTCGATCTGGCCGATGCGCTGGCGCGACAGGTTGAAGCGCCGGCTGAGTTCGTCGGCGGTCACCGGTTCGTCGAGAAGGCGGCGGGCGACCAGGATCTGCCGATCACGTTCGGTCAGCTTCTCCAGGCCAAGCGCGATCAGGCGCTGATTCCGGGTCCTTTCCTCGGCTTCGGCGAGGACGGTTTCCTGGTCGTCACGGTCGTCGGCCAACAGGTCCTGCCACTCGGTCTCGCCTTCCTCCCCGATCGTCGCGTTCAGGGAACGGTCGGAGGACAGGCGGCGGTTCATCTCCACCACCTCCCGCTCGGGGAGATCGAGCTCGGCAGCGATCGCCGTCGCCGCATCCGGGGAAAGGTCGCCGCTGTCCAGTTCGTCGAGCCTGGCCTTCAGATGGCGCAGGCCGAAGAACAGGGTACGGTGCGCGCTGCTGGAGGCGATCTTCACCACGGACCAGTTCTGCAGCACGTAATCCTGGATCGCTGCCCGGATCCACCAGTGCGCATAGGTGGAGAAACGATAGCCCTTGTCGGGATCGAATTTTCGCGCGGCGCGCATCAGGCCGATGTTGCCTTCTGCGACGAGATCGGCGAGCGGAAGGCCGTAGCGGCGGAAGCGCTTGGCCACCCCGACCACAAGCCGCAGATGGCCGCCGATCAGACGGTCGAGCGCCTTCGCATCGCCCTGGTCGCGCCATCGCCGAATGAGGTGTCCCTCGTCCTCGGCGGACAGATAGGCGTACCGACGCATGTCCCGCAGGTAGAGCGACAGCGGTTCGGCAGGATGGTCGGCGATGGATGAATGGTTCCGGTTCGGCATGGAAACTCCCTGCCCCGAACACCCGTCGCTCCGCGAAGCCGCCTGTCCGCCGGTCCGGTCAGCCGCAGGCCGGAACGGGCGGACGGACGGCGGGCGGCCCGGAGCCGGCCGTTGCCGCGCTGTCGCGCAGACTATGGCGTGAGCTGCGCGGGAACCGCTGCATCATCACGCGGGATCAAGGTTATCGGGGGCGGTGCTAATGTGGGCTGGCAGCCAGCCGAATCAAGCCTCCACCGCGTTGACCTTGTTTGGTCACTGCGGTCCCTCCGGGGGATGCTGTCGGGGGGCGGGCGTGGAGCGGGCGGTGACGAAACCGCGCAGCAAGTCCATGTCTCCGATACATATGTTAACAAGGAGTTGATCGACTTTCTTAAGCTAGATTCTGAAGGCTGTGTCATCTTGAGCTGCAACGTCAAAGATGCCGTCTTACACCCGCCATCTTCTGCTCCGGCGGCATTCGGCAGCCGTTCGGGACGGGCATAGGCGCATCGACGCCATCCGGCACTTTCTGGCCTCCGCTCCCCCGCATGGTGACGGCTTCCGAGCGCCTGCGATCCCCGTCCTTCCCCTGCCCAAGTCCGTCACGGCGCGGCCGGGCGGGAAACGGCGGCCGGGCCGGGAACAACCCGCAGGCCCGCTCATTGGACAGGGTGGAGACACCCGCAGCCAGCGAGGCCAAGCCATGCCGACCGACGCCTTGCCCGTCGTCCCCTATTGCGGTGCGCCACCGGTGCCCGAGTCGCTGTGGACCGCCTGGAACGGCGATCCGCTGCTTCTCGCCGCCCTTGGCGCCGGGGCCGCGCTTGCTGGGCTTGTGGCGCTGCGTCCGGCCGCCGGCGGCCAAGCCACGCGGAGCCACCAGCGCTGGTGCTTCGCCGCCGGCTGGCTCGTGCTGGTCGTCGTCTTCGTGTCACCCTTGTGCAACCTCACCTCCGCCCTGTTCTCCGCCCGTGTCGTCCAGCATCTGCTGACCGTCCAGCTCGCCGCGCCGCTGTTCGTGCTGGCTTGGCCGGCCGGTGCCCTGCGCCTTCCGCGATGCATGGCGCCGGCGGTCCGCCTGCTGGCCCGTCCGCTGGCCGTGCCGGAACTCGCCTGGGCGCTCTTCGGTATCACCCTGTGGGTTTGGCACCTTCCGGGTCCCTACATGGCGGCATTGGCCAGCGACCGCGTGCTCTGGCTGATGCATGGTACGCTGTTCGCTGGTGCCGTCGCGGCATGGCGGAGCGTGCTGGCGCCGACGGACACGGCCATGCGCCTGCGCGGCCTGCTGGCGGCGTTCGGCACCTCGGTCCATCTGGCGATGCTGGCGGGGGTGCTGATCTTCGCCGGCGCGCCGCTCTTCTCCTACCATCTCGCCACGACGGCCGCCTGGGGCCTCTCACCGTTGGCCGACCAGCAGCTCGGCGGATTGATCATGGGGGTCGTGGGCGCCCTCGCCTATGTCGGCCTGAACCTGGCGGCTGCCGCCCGCTGGCTGATGCGCGCCGGCTCGGAGGCGCCGTCTCCCGCCCCTGCCGCCCGCCGCCTTCCTCACGCCAGGGCGGGCTGAGCGCATGCGCACGTTGAAGACCCTCGTCCTGGCCGGACTGGCGGCGGCGGTGGGCGGGCTTCTGTTCGCTTGGTCCGGCCTCTACAGCGTCGCGGCGACCAAGGAGCATTTCATGCCGGTCGAATGGTTCTTCGAGATGGCGATGCGCAGCTCCGTCCGGACGCACGCGTACGCCGTGACGCCGCCGGACAACCTCGACGATCCGGCGATGATCGAGCGCGGCGCCGGCCATTACGAGGACGGCTGCGCGCCCTGCCACGGCGCCCCGGACGCCCCGCGCAACCCCATCTCCCGCCACATGATGCCGGAGCCGCCCTACCTGCCCGACGAGGTCGCCGCCTGGAAGCCGAAGGAGCTGTACTGGATCACGCTGCACGGCATCAAATATGCCGGGATGCCGGCGTGGCCGGCGCAGCGGCGCGACGACGAGCCGTGGGCGCTCACCGCCTTCCTGCTGCGGCTCGATCGTATGGGTGCCGAGGAGTACCGCCGGCTCGCCTTCGGCCCCGTGGAGGGCGACGAGCACTCCCGCGTCACAGAGTTGAACGGGCCGGCCGACGAAACCCTGCGCTACTGCGCCCGTTGTCATGGCCGCGACGGCAACGGCCGCGACAGCGGCGCCTTCCCGCGGCTGGCCGGGCAGTCCGCGGACTATCTCTACGAATCGCTGCGCGCCTATGCGGCGGGGACACGCTACAGCGGCTTCATGCAGCCCGCCGCGGCCGGGCTGGACGACGGTGAGATGCGCGCGCTGGCCGAGCATTTCGCCGCCCAATCTCCCGTTCAATCCCCCGCTGCCGGCACGCCCGGACCGGGTGAAGGCGACGAGCCGCTGCTGGAAGTCGGGCGAACGATCGCGGAGGACGGCGATCCCAGCGGCGGCGTTCCCGCCTGTTCAAGCTGCCACGGAAGGGACGGCAACGGCGCCGCGCATGCCCGTGATCCGCGCTATCCCTCGCTCGACGGGCAGCATGCCGGCTACATCGAACAGCAGCTTCGGCTGTGGCGCGACGGTTCGCGGGGCGACAACGCCCTGTCCCGGATCATGGGGGCGGCCGCCCGCCGCCTGACCGACGACCAGATCCGCGCCCTATCCCTCTATTACGCCAATAGGCCGCCAGTGCGGGCTACGGTGGAAGGGGTAGGCAGAAAATCCTGACCTGGTGTCAGGGAACAAGCCGGGCGCCTAATAATTGTTGTCTGTATGACCCAGCTGTCGCTTGCCGTGCGGCGGGACAGTAAATGCCGCAGGGGCGGCGGGTCGCCAACATCGAAGCTTTGTCGAGAAGGATGGCTACCATGCGTGGGATTCCGAAGATCGTCATGACGGCCTCTGCCGCCGTAGCCCTGTTCGCGCTGAGCGCCTGTGGCAGCACCGACAACCAGCGTACGGCGACGGGCGCCGGCAGCGGCGCCCTGGCGGGCGCGGTGGTCGGCGGCCCGGTCGGCGCCGTGGTGGGCGGTGGCGTCGGCGCCGTCGCCGGCAACAGCATGGACGAGAGCCTGGGCAAGAAGACCGACCGCCTGACGAACCAGGCTGCCAAGGAGATCGACGAGCGCACGGACGGGACGTCCAGCACCAGCTCGCGCCGCGGCTCCTCCGCGATGGGCCATGACCGTGTTCGCGCCATCCAGGAGGCCCTCAACGAGCGCAACAGCGGCAGCGACATCGCCGTCGACGGCAAGTGGGGGCCCGGCACCCGCCGCGCGCTGATCGAGTTCCAGCGCAACAACGGCCTGACCGCCACCGGCCGCGCCGACCGTGAGACGATGGCCGCTCTCAACCTCAGCGGCCACCAGGGCACCTCGGGTACGACCCGCACCCAGAACGGCACCCCGTCGTCTGGCACGTCCGGCAGCATGCAGAACGGCACCGGCACGATGGACAACGGCGGCACGATGAACAACAACGGCATGCCGTCGGGCAGCCAGACCGACAACAAGGCCGGCAGCAACCAGTAACCGGCGAAACCGGCCACCGCCCTGTGGGGGGTGGCCGGGTCGCCCGCCGATGGCTTTGGCGCCCCTCCTCCCTGGCGGAGGAGGGGCGTTTCCCCATGTCTACCCGGTAGCGTCTACTGGGCGGCGTCTGCCGGGTCAGCGCGCCAGCCAGCCGCCGTCGACGGGCAGGATGGTGCCGTGGACGTAGTCGGACGCGTCGGAGGCCAGGAACACCGCCGGGCCGCCGAGATCGCTCGGCTCGCTCCAGCGTCCGGCCGGGATGCGGCCGAGAATCTCGGCGCTGCGCTGAGGGTCGGCGCGCAGGGCCGCGGTGTTGTTGGTGGCGACGTAGCCGGGGGCGATGGCGTTGACGTTGATGCCCTTCCCCGCCCATTCGTTGGCCAGCATCTTGGTGATGCCGGCGACGCCGCTCTTCGACGCGGTGTAGGAGGGCACGCGGATGCCGCCCTGGAAGGACAGCATCGAGGCGATGTTGACGATCTTGCCCTTGCGCCCCCCGGCAATGGCATAGCGCCCGAACGCCTGGCAGAGGAAGAAGACCGTCTTGAGGTTGATGTTCATCACCGCGTCCCAGTCGGCCTCGGTGAAGTCGACGGCGTCGGCGCGGCGGATCATGCCGGCGTTGTTCACGAGGATGTCGAGTTGGCCGAGGCTGCCGACCGTCCCGTCCACGAGGCCGGTGACCGGCTCGATGCTGGTGAGGTCGGCCAGGATGCCGTGGAACTTGCGCCCGGCCGCCTCGACCAGCGCCTTGGTTTCGTCGAGCGGAACGATGTCCACAGCCGCGATGTCGGCGCCGGCGCGGGCGAGCGCCACCGCGATGCCCTGGCCGATGCCGGTGTTGGCGCCGGTGACCAGCGCCACCTTGCCGGACAGGTCGAATGGGTTGCTCATGGTTCTGGTCTCCGTTCAGCGCAGGGTGGACAGGGGCACGGCGTCCATGTCGTCAAAGGTCTGGTTGTCGCCGGCCATGGCCCAGATGAAGGTGTAGTTGTGCGTGCCGACGCCGCAATGGATCGACCAGGGCGGCGAGATCACCGCCTGCTCGTTCGCCATCACGATGTGGCGGGTTTCTTCCGGACGGCCCATCAGGTGGAGGATGCGGGCGTCCTCGGGCAGGTCGAAGTAGAAATAGACCTCGCTGCGTCGCTCATGCGTGTGGCACGGCATGCTGTTCCACATGTTGCCGGACTTCAGCATGGTCATGCCCATGACGAGCTGCGCGGTGCGGCAGACCTCCGGATGGATCATCTGGTAGATCACGCGCTCGTTCGAGGTTTCACGGCTGCCGAGCGGGCGCTGCTTCGCCTGGGCGGCCGAGATTTTCATCGTCTCGAACCGGGCATGGGCGGGGGTGCTGGCAAGGTAGAACTTTGCGGGCCGGCTGCGGTCCAGGCTCTCGAACTGCACGGATGCGCTGCCCTGGGCGACATAGAGGGCATCGCGCGGGTCCAGGTCGAACCGGGCGCCGTCCACGGTGACGCGGCCGGGGCCGCCGACATTGTAGAGACCGAGTTCCCGGCGTTCCAGGAAGCTGTCCGTTCCGATCTCCTTGGCCGATTTCAGTGGGACCGGGCCGGCGACCGGCATGACGCCGCCGACCAGGAAGCGGTCGACGTGGCTGTAGGTCAGGATGGTCTGGTCCGCCTCGAACAGCGTGTCGACCAGGAAGCGGTCGCGCAGGGTCCGCGTGTCGTAGCCGCGCAGATCGTCCGGATGGGACGCGTATCGAACGTCGATTTTCATCGGAAGCTCCTCTCTCGGTGGGCGATCCCACCAGTGTGTCCGGTGTCCGGACCGCGTCGCCGCGACCCGCTCACGCCACGGTCAGTTCGATCGGGCCGAGATCGGCGAAGCGGGCGACGCTGCGGCTGCCGGGCTGAATGAAGACGGTGCCGGTGCAGGAGCCGGTGGTCACGGTGTCGCCGGCATGCAGGCCGCCGAAGGCGCGCGACCCGACATTGGCCAGCCAGACCAGCAGCCGGACCGTATCCACCGCGCTGTTGCCGCCGACCACGTCGACCACCACCCTGCCGTCGACGGCGAGCGTCAGCCGCTGCTTGGCCGGGTCGATCAGCCGCCAGTTCGCGACCGACGGCCCGACGATCAACGCGCCGTGGTTGGCCTGGTCGGCCAAGTGGCTGAGCGGATCGAGCGAGCCGTATCTGGCGAAGCGCGTGTCGCAGATCTCGAAGCCGGGATGGACCGATCCGACGGCATCCAGGACCTCCTCGCGCGTCCAGGGCTCGTCGCGGAGCGGCAGGTCGCGGGCGAAGCGGTAGACGACCTCGGCCTCGATGCCGATGACGTTGAACATGGCGGCCGGCAGCCGCCCGGTGTCGAAGAACAGGGTGGCGGCGTTGATCGGGGCGCAGGACGGTTCGGCGTCCGGGCCGGCAGCGCCGACCTTCCAGGCGGTGACCGGCCCCAGCCGGCGCGCCACCCCGGCCTGGATCGCGTAGGCGTCGTCGAGGTTGGCGGGAAGCGCCGAGTCGGGCAGCGCGTTCAGCGGCTGTCGGTTGCGGCGGGCGGCGAGCAGCGCCTCGACGGCTTCGGAAAGGTTGGTCATCGGCTGTTCCTCGGATCGGGGGCGGGCGCCGTCAAGCGTCCGCCGGCAACGACCGCCTCACTCGGCGGCTGCGATTTCGAGCGCCGCCACCTTGGCGGCCTCGGCGGCCAGGTAGCGGGGCGACAGCACGCCGAAGCGCCGGGCCCACCAGGCCGTCAGGATCGGAGTCAGAAGGGCGGTGACGACGACGCTGGTGGCGATCAGGGCGGTCGCCGCCGGGGCGACCGGGGCGAAGGTCGGTTCGATCGAGGCGATGATCGGCGGCACCGTCACCGCCGCCCCGGCCGTCGAGGCGGCGCCGATCCCGGCGGTGCCGTTGCCCTTGGCCAGCAGGATGTCGGCCAGCACCAGCATGGTGCCGGTGACGGCGATCACCGTCAGGCCGAGCACGATACCGAGCAGGCCGGTGTTCAGGATCGTCGTGAAGTTCAGGTTGTTGCCGAGCGCGAAGGCGAAGAACGGCACCATGACGCTGACGCCCTGGGTGAAGAAGGCGCGCAGGTCCTTGTCGAGGTTGCCCAGCGCAAAGCCGATCAGGAAGGGCAGCAGCGCGCCGACCATGGTCTGCCACGGGAAGGCCGCGAGCCCGGCGACGCCCAGCGTGACCATCGTCATGAACGGGCCGGATTCCAGGCACATCAGGCAGAAGGCGCCGGCCTCCTCCTTGGTGCCGTACTGCTGCATCAGCGCCATGTACATGCCGCCGTTGGTGTCGTTCATCACCGCGATGATCGCCAGCACCGACAGGCCGGAGAAGAAGCCCGACGTGATGCCCTCGGTCGGGATGAACCAGGAGGCGATGATGCCGGCCGCCGCCGCGGTCAGGATTTTCACCGAGACCAGCACGCCGCTCTTGCGCAGGACCAGCGGCGTCGCCTTCAGGCTGATGCTGGCGCCGATGCAGAAGAACCAGACCGACAGGATCGGCAGCGTGCCGGTGATGAGGCCGTTGGTGAAGGACCCGAAGAACTTGCCGGTCCCCGGCGCCAGCGTGTTCAGGCAGGCGCCGAGGAACAGCGGGACGATCATCATCCCGCCGGGGATGCGGTCGATCCGCGATTTGATGTTCATGTCTGGTGCTCCTTTGGGCGGGCGACCGGGCGTACGGGCGGCGCCGACCGTGGGTCGGGCGCCAGTCATCCGCGGATGCCGATGGTCGCTGCGGGAATTCGTCCGGCTTGCCGGAACGGGGCGTGATCTCGATGCCGCAGCCGTGGCGGCCGGAAACCGGACCGCTCAGCGCGGGAGGCGGTGCGTGCTGCCCGGTCGCTTGCGGCGACGGCAATGGTCGCCGGCGACCTGGCCGCATCGGCAAGCCGCATTGTCTTCGTGCAGGGTCATGGAACTGCCCCCAGGCTCGCGGCCGTTGGCGCCGCGACTGCTCGTGCCGCGTCGTCCGTCATGGCCGCGCATCAGTCATCAACTTCAATACTAGTATACTAGTTATCAGGCAAGCATGATCCATCCGTTGCAGCCTGTCTGGACAGAATGTCGCAGACGCCGGGGGAGGTTGGCGGTCCTTCCGGTGATGCCGCAGCCGTGACCGCCGCAAGACAAGCCGCGCAGATCGGCTGGTCAATATTTGCTGCAGTGCAATAAAAACTATGGCCGGCAATGCGGACGTTTTATGCGAATGCACGGCCTGCCCGGTTCAGGCTTCCCGATCTCTCATTAGGATCGGGACCGGAATTGTTCCAAGACAGCGCCGGGTGCCGGCTGCCGGCCGAGCCGCAACGTCCAAACAGCCTCCAACCCGCTGGATCGCTTGAAATGTTCCCCATGCGTTCCCATCTGTACGAGGTTCCGAAAACAGACGGGAATCCATGATCGGCGCCGCCCCTCGGGAGTGCGGCAGGAGGATGCCATGCCCTATTTTCCCACCATCGAGTTGACGCCGCAGGTGACGATGCTACTGGCCCGCGGCGCGCTGACGCTGAACCCCGGCCAATGGGTACGGGGCGAAAAGGGCAGAGGCCGTTTCCTGCGCACCGACCCGCGGACCGGCACGCCCTGTGTCAGTTGGCTGCGTCCGGGCGACGATTGGGAAAGCGCCTCGCAGCGTTTCCATCGGGCCTGCCGCAAGGGCTATGTCGGCAAGTACCGCCGTCTCTACGAGGTGGACAAGGCACGCCGGACCGTCGCCCTGCCCTCCTACAGCGCGAAGGAAGCCGCCCACGCCTGACCGAGGCTGAGCCCGCCGTCGTTGGCGGGTGCCAGCCGCGGCAGCAGCGCGTCGATCCCGGCATCCTGGAAGCCCGCGGCCAGCGTTTCCGCCAGCACGGCGTTCATCATGCAGCCGCCGGACAGCACCACCCGGCGCAGGCCACGGGCGCGAAGCTGCGGCAGCGTCCAGTCGAGCAGCGCCGCCGCCAGCGTCCCATGGAACAGCTCGGCGCCCTCCGACGCATCCCTGGCGGACAGCAGCCGCTCCAGCAGCGGCGTCAGGTCGAGCTGTGTCCCGTCGATGCGCCAGGCACCTGCCGCCACCTGGGGCCTACGGACCAGGGATTCCAGCGCCATCGGCGCTTCACCCTCGAAGCCGGCGAGGCTGCGGATGCCGAGCAGGCCGCAGGCGGCGTCGAACCAGCGGCCGCAGGAGCTGGTGAGCGGGGCATTGATGCCGCGTTCGATCATCCGCCGCACCCCCTCGGCCGGGCCATGCCCGCCGAACCGCGGCACGATTTCCTCGGCGCGTCCCATGCGGACGAGTGCGGCTGCGGCCATGCGCCAGGGCTGGCGCGCCGCCACGTCGCCGCCGGGCTGGGCGAGCGGCGCCAGATGGCCGAGCCGTTCGGCAAGCGCGCCCTCGACGAGCAGCATCTCGCCGCCCCAGGATCCACCCCCCTCGCCCAGTCCGAAGCCGTCCAGCGCCAGACCCAGCGCCGGGCCGTCCACCCGGTGTTCGGCCATCACCGCCGCGACATGGGCGTGGTGATGCTGCACCGGTACGGCGGGCAGGCCGGTCCGCTCGGCGAACCGGGTGGAGTGGAAATCGGGATGGAGGTCATGGGCGACGGCGGCCGGTGCCACCCCAAGGACGTGGAGCAGGTGCTCGACGGTTTCCTCCAGGAAGCCCAGCGTCGATGCGTTGTCGAGATCGCCGAGGTGCTGCGACAGGAACGCCTCGTCGCCACGGGTGACGCAGATCGTCGCCTTCAGGTGCCCGCCGACCGCCAGGATGGGCGGCACCGGCCGTGCCAGCCTGATCGGTTCCGGCACATGGCCGCGCCCGCGCCGCAGGAAGGCCGGCGCGCCGCCCAGCTTGCGCACCACCGAATCATCGGCGCGGACGACGATGTCGCGGTCATGGTCGACGATGAGATCGGCGATGCCGGCGAGCCGCTGCCGTGCTTCGGCGTTGCCGATGGCGAGCGGCTCGCCACCGGGGTTGGCGGAGGTCATGACCAGCGTCAGTTCCTGCGGCACGCCCAGCCAGCCGGTGGCGTCGGGACGCCCGGCCGCCTCGTGGAACAGCAGGTAATGCAGCGGCGTGTAGGGCAGCATGACCCCAAGCCATGCAAGACCGGGCGCGATGTCGGGGGCAAGCGCCGGCCCGTCCGGCCGCCGCCGCAGCAGGACGATGGGGCGCGCCACCCCTTCCAGCAAGGCCCGTTCGTCCTCGTCGATCCGAACGTGGCGTTCCGCCGACGGGGTGTTGGCGACCATCAGCGCGAACGGCTTGCCGTTGCGCTGCTTGACCCGCCGCAGCCGTTCCACCGCGTCGGCCCGCGTCGCGTCGCAGGCGAGATGGAAGCCGCCCAACCCCTTGATGGCGACGATCAGCCCGCCGCGCAAGGCGGCCAGGATGATCTCCGGCGGATGCGACAGGCGCGGGCCGCAGGCCGGGCAGGCGACGGGCTGGGCGTGGAAGCGGCGGTCGGCCGGGTCTTCATACTCGGCGCGGCAATCGGGGCAGAGCGGGAAGCCCGCCATCGCCGTCTGGGGCCGGTCGTAGGGAAGCCGCCGGGTGATGGTATAGCGCGGGCCGCAATGGGTGCAGTTGAGGAAGGCGTAGCGGTATCGGCGGTCGGCGGGGTCGAACAGCTCCGCCAGGCAAGCCGGGCAGACGGTGGCGTCCGGCCCGATGCCGGTCGCCACGGCGCCGGTGGCCTCGCTGTGACGGATGGCGAAGCCGACCTCCGCCGGATCGGCGTCCACGGCTTCGGGCTCCACGGCATCGATGCGGGCGAGCGGCGGTGCCTCGCCAGTCAGGGCAGCGAGGAAAGCCGTGGTGGCGATGCCCTGCACCTCGATCAGCACGCCCTGCGGGTCGTTCAGCACCCAGCCGGTCAGGCCGAGGCGGCGGGCAAGCCCATGGACATGGGGGCGGAACCCCACCCCCTGCACCCGCCCGCGCACCCGGATCCGCAACCGGACCATGTCGTCACCCATCGCTGTCGTCATCCCTATCGGCCTTGCCCGGTCCGACCGATCCCTGCCGAGGCCGTCCTCCGCATCCTATCCCTCTCATTGAAGGGCAGAAGGGATTTCGCAACGTTTCCGTACCGCCGCGGTTGAAGGGAGGGCATTCGCGGAACCGGAACGGAGACGCCGTCATGAGCGCAGGCAAGCATGAGAAGACCGACAAGCCGACCGATGCCGACCTGAAGACCAATCCGCAGATCGGCGGCAGCAAGGGCGCACGCGCAGCCGGCATGACGCCCGACGACCTGGACCTCGCCCAGGGCGAGACCACGTTCGAGGGCGATATCGAGAACCAGACCAACGACAAGGGCGGTGTCGACAAGCCCTTCCGCGACACCGCACCGCTGCGGCCGCGTCAGGCCTGAGCCGACCGGCTCCCATCGCAATGAAGAATGGCGGCGCCGGAAACGGCGCCGCCATTCTTCGTTCGGTTCACTCCCGCCCCTGGCGGGGCGAAATCCCTTCGACGATCGGTACTGAGCGTTTGTGACGGCGCCCCCGAACGTGACGGCCGGAGGGTGGCGTTGTTGGCGTGGGGACGGGTGCCGAACCGGCGGTGTCCCCGGACGATGGAGATCCTCCCATGCCGACCTCCAGTGACCCTCCGATCGACTGGGCGCGCGCTGCCCGCTCCCGGGAAAGCCAGGCTGTGGGGATGCTGAACGGCAGGCCGAGCGCATCAGGAACGATCCGGATCTGCCTGCCAAGGCGCAGGCGCAAGCCAAACGGCTGGAACGATGCCGGAAGCAGCTTGGGAGCGGCCCCTCTTCGCTCAACACCGGAATCGCCATGCTGGTCGGCAACGCACGGTCGCTGCTTGGCGCCCCGGCGGGCGGCGGGATCGTGAAAGCGCCGGTGTTCAACTACGCTTTCGAGCATTTCGAGATCGCAAGCCATCGCTGCCTGATCGCCGCAGCGAAGCCACCGGAGCCGAACGTTGAGCATCCGGACGGTAACACGCCACCGCGAACGCCAAGTGCTACAGTCCAAGTGCCACAGTCATGGCCGTAAAGGTCTGGCAGGAGAGGTCGGAATGAAGCCTGCGCCGAGGCTGCTGTCGGTCGCCACCGCCCTCCCGCCCCACCGTTTCGACCAGGAGGAAACCCTGGCCGTCGCGAGATCGGTGTTCGCGCATCGGTTGCGCGACTTCGAGCGGTTGGCCCCGGTCTTCGCCAACACCGGCATCCGGACGCGGCACGCCGCCTGCCCCATCGACTGGTATCTCGAACCTCATGGCTGGGGCGAGCGCGCGGCCGTTTTCGAGAGGGTTGCGCTGGACTTGCTGGAGGACGCCGCGTCCAAGGCGCTGGCCCTCGCCGGACTGCGGCCGGCGGACGTCGACGCCATCGTCTGCGCCACCACAACCGGCATCGCCACGCCGAGCCTCGAGGCGCTGCTGCTCGACCGCATGGGGTTCCGCCCGGACACCGTCCGGCTGCCGGTGTTCGGCCTCGGCTGCGCCGGCGGGGCGCTCGGGCTGTCCAGGGCGGCCGACCTGGCGCGGGCCATGCCGGGCCGCATGGTGCTTTTCCTGGTCGTGGAACTCTGCACCCTGTCCCACCGTCCCGAGGCGGCGACCCCAACCAACGTGGTGGCGAGCGCGCTGTTCGCCGACGGCGCCGCCGCAGCCCTGCTCCGCCTGCCGTCGGACGGCGGCGTCCCCGGCGGGCCGCGCGTCCTCGACGGCGCGGAGCACACCTGGCCGGGCACGCGGCGGATCATGGGATGGCGGATCGAGGAGGAGGGCTTCGGCGTCGTCTTCAGCCAGGACATCCCTCGCCTGATCCGCGAACGCCTGGTTCCGGTGGTGGATGACTTCCTCGACCGGCGCGGCATGGCCCGATCCGGCCTTGCCGGCCTGGTCTGCCATCCCGGCGGCGCCAAGGTGCTGCAGGCGATGGAGGAGGTGCTGGCGCCCGCCACCGCCGGCATGGAGGACTCCTGGACCGTTCTCCGCCACTGCGGCAACATGTCGGCAGCCAGCGTGATGTTCGTGCTGGAGCGGCGGCTGCAGGCGGAGGCGTCCGGCCCGCACCTGATGCTGGCGCTCGGTCCCGGTTTCACCGCCGCCCTGACCCTTCTGGATCTCTGACGATGGACTGGCTCGCGATGATCGACGGTTCCGGCTGGGGACTTGGCTGGCCCCGGATCATCCTGCTCGCCGTCGCGCTCCAGCGGCTGCTGGAACTGGTGCTGGCGCGACGCAACACCGCCCGCCTGCTGACGCAAGGCGCGCGGGAGGCCGGTGCCGGGCATTATCCGCTGTTCGTCGTCCTGCATGCCGGCTGGCTGGCGGCGCTGTTCGTCGCCACGCCCGCCGATGCGCCGGCGAACGGCTGGCTGCTCGCGCTCTTCGCCATGCTCCAGGCCGGGCGGGTCTGGGTCATCGCGACGCTCGGCCGCTACTGGACGACCCGCATCATCACGCTGGACGGTGCGCCGCTGGTCCGGCGCGGGCCGTTCCGGCTGGTCAGGCACCCCAACTATCTGGTGGTGGCGGGCGAGCTGGTGGTGTTGCCGCTGGTTTTCGGCACTGTCTGGATCGCCGTGGCGGCCACGCTCCTCAACCTGCCCCTCACCCTCCATCGCATCCGGGTGGAGGAGGAGGCGCTGCGCGGCCGTGACGGAACCCCCGCCGCCGGAGGTCGTTGGACAGCATGGAACGGCCGCGGTTGTCCGCCGACGGCCTGACCCCACGGTCACCGCCAACAGGACACCGACCATGCTCCCTTCCAACGGTTCCCTGCCGTCTCCCGTCGTCTGCATCACCGGCGCGTCCGCCGGCGTCGGACGCGCCACCGCCCTCGCCTTCGCCGCCTACCGGCGGGCGTCGATCGGGCTGGTCGCCCGTTCCGCCGAGGCGCTGGAGGAGGTCAGGCGTGAGGTGGAGCGGCTGGGCGGCCGCGCCATGGTGCTGCCCCTGGACGTCGCCGACCCGGACGCGCTGGAGAATGCCGCGGGTCGCCTGGAGGACGCCTTCGGTCCCATCGACATCTGGATCAACTCGGCGATGGTCACCGTCTTCGGCCCGGTGCAGGACCTGACGGCCGACGAGTTGAAGCGGGTGACGGAGGTGACCTATCTCGGTTCGGCTTACGGCATCCAGGCCGCCCTGCGGCGGATGCGCCCGCGCAACCGCGGCACCATCCTCCAGGTCGGATCGGCGCTGGCCTACCGCTCCATCCCGCTGCAGTCAGCCTATTGCGGGGCCAAGCACGCGATCCAGGGCTTCATCGACAGCCTGCGATCCGAACTCCTGCATGACGGCAGCGACGTGCGGCTGACGACGGTGCAGCTTCCGGCCGTCAACACGCCCCAGTTCGATTGGGCGCGCAGCCACATGCCGCGCCGCGCCCAGCCGATGGGCAGGATCTTCCAGCCGGAGGACATCGCCCGCGCCATCCTCCACGCCGCCGAACATCCCCGGCGGGAATACTGGCTCGGCGGCACGGCGATCCAGGCGATCCTCGGCAACAGCCTGGCGCCCGGGCTGGTCGACCGTTATCTGGCGGACACGGCGGTCGAGGGCCAGGAAACGGGGGAACCGGAAACCCCCGGCCGTCCCGACAATCTCTACCACCCCGTCGAGGGGCTGCACCGCACCCGCGGCCGCTTCGGGTTGCCGCACAACGACCTTCGCCTCACGCCGAGCGAACGCACGGCCCGCAGCATGGCGATCGCGACCGGGCTGATCCTGGCCGGCGGCGTCGGCTATGCCCTGGCACGTGGCCGCTGAGGACATCGCCGTGGTTCCGACGTCTTACGGATAGACAGTCGAAGGACTGCCTGAGACGGCAGCCCTTCCCTGTTTGCGCAGCGGCGGTTCAGTGCTTCATTTCCCCCAGTTGCTTGCGGGAGTCGCCGGACTTGTCGAGGATGATGCCGTCGTCCGCCTTGCCTTCCACCTCCAGGATGCCGATCAGGCCCTTGGTCGCACGGCTCAGCGCATGGTCGACCAGGGCGTACTTGCCGGGGTAATCGACCTTGAACTCCACCATCGTGGCGCCGCCCGGCGCGACGGAGACGGTCTGGACCCCATGGAGGGGCTGGGACTCCAGGCCGCCGAGAGTGTAGACCTTGTCGAAGATCTCGCCGATCACGTGGAACGAGGAGGTCAGGTTCGGGCCGCCCACGCCGAAGAACAGGCGAACCGTCTCGCCGACCTTCGCCTTCAGCGGCTTGTCCTTGGTGAGCGCGCCCACGGTGCCGTTGAAGACCAGGTAGCTCGGCTTCTCGTTGACCAGCCCGTCGTAATCGTCCTCGGCATTGGTCAGGTTCTTGGCCTTGGTCGCGTATATCTCCTGCTGCATCACGTAGAATTCATGGTCGACCGGCGGAAGGCCCGCCTCCGGCTCCACCACGATCAGGCCGTACATGCCCTTGGAGATGTGGTGGGCGACCATCGGGGTGGCGCAGTGATAGACGAACACCCCCGGCGTCAGCGCCTTGAAGGAGAACGACTTCGTCTGTCCCGGCTCCACCTGTGTGATCTGGCCGCCGCCGAGATACCCTGTTGCCGCGTGGAAATCCACGGAGTGGTTCATCGTCGAGTCCGGCGCGTTGCTGATCGCCACGTCGACGCTGTCGCCGACGCGCACGCGGACCATCGGTCCCGGCACGGTGTTGTTGAAGGTCCAGTAGGTGTAGGTGGTGCCGTCGTCGAGCGTGGATTCGACCTCCGTCGTGTTCAGCACGACCTTGTGGGTCATCGGCGCGCGCTTGCCGGCCTTCTCCGGTGCGGGGACCGCGGCCGGATCCTGAACGACGCTGACGGTTGGTTCCTTGACCTTGGGATTGGCGTAGAGGGTGTCGGCTGCTGGTGCGGCGGCGATGCCGGACAGCATAAGCAGGGCTGCGGTGCCGGCGGTGAAAAGGATGGCTTTGCACTTCATGGCGTTCTCTCACATTGTCGTTTCTTATGAGAGAATGATGCCCTGACTGTTCTTCCATCCTCTTGACCGCCGTCAACCAGGGCGAGAATTTTTACATCACTACGCCATTATTATTTTGTGGTTATTCTATGAATTCGGCCGGAATGCTTTGCACACTGCCGGATCGGTGTCGATGCGACCGGCGCCTATCAGGTCAAGGCAATAGGGGATCGCGGGGAACACCGCGTCGAGGCAGTCGTGGATGGCCGACGGCTTGCCGGGCAGGTTGACGATCAGGCTTTGCCCGCGGATTCCCGCGGTCTGGCGCGACAGGATGGCGGTCGGCACCACCCGCAGGCTGACGGAGCGCATCAACTCGCCGAAGCCGGGCATCATCTTCTCGCAGACCCGCTCGGTCGCCTCCGGCGTGACGTCGCGCGGCGCCGGTCCGGTGCCGCCGGTGGTGACCACCAGGCCGCAGCCGGCGGTGTCGCACAGCTCGACCAGGGTGGCGGCGATCAGGTCGAGCTCGTCCGGGATCACCCGGGCCTCGGCCACCCAGGGCGAGGCGATGATGCGCGACAGCTCCTCGCGGATGGCCGGGCCGCCCTTGTCCTCGTAGATGCCGCGGCTGGCACGGTCGGAAATGGTGAGGATGCCGATCTTCACGGGTGGGGCATCTGTCATGCCGAAGCTCCTAATCAGGCCGAGAGTCAGGCGGTGCAGGCCACCTGGCGGTAGAGCGCCGGCAACGCCTTGGTCAGGTGGGAAACCTGGGGAAAAATGGCGTAGCCGCCGCGCCCGAAAAGATATGGCACATAGTCGCGGGCCTGGGCATCCACGGTGATGGCGAAGACGGCCAGACCAGCGCGCCTTGCTTCGCGGATCGCCTGCCGGGTGTCCTCAATGCCGTAGCGGCCCTCGTAATGGTCGGTGTCGTTGGGCTTTCCGTCGGTCAGCAGGACCAGCAGCCGGTGCCGGTTCGGCCGCTCGGCGAGCTGTGCGGCGGCATGGCGGATGGCGGCGCCCATGCGGGTATACCAGCCAGGCTGGAGGGCAGCGATCCGGCGGGTGACGTCGGTGCCCAGCGCCTCGTCGAAGCGCTTCAGCGTCTGCACCCGCACCCAGTCCCGGCGCCTGGAGGTGAAGGCATAGAGCGCATGGTCGTCGCCGCAGGCGGTCAGGCCATGGGTCAGGGCGAGCAGCGCCTCCTTCTCCACATCCAGCACCCGGCGCCCGTCGATCCAGCCGTCGGTGGACAGCGAGCCGTCCACCAGCACCGCCACCGCGAGGTCGCGGGCGGCGCTGCGCGCCTGCTGGTGCACCCGGTCGCTCGCGGTGCCTCCCGCCCGCAGGTCCGCCCTGCTGCGCACCAGCGCCGCGAGGTCGAGGTCGTCGCCATCGGGTTGCCCGGTGAACAGCATGCGGCGCGGCCGCAGCGCCTCGAACTGCCGGCGGACCTGCCGGATCCGCCGCAGCGCCGCCTCGTCGGGTTGCCAGGGCGCCTGCCGCCCGTCGTCGATCGGCGCGGTCTCGGCGATTACCCGGCAATGGCCGGGCAGATGGGCTTGGCGGCGGTGGTCCCACTCCGGATAGGTCAGGGGGGCGGACAGGGGCGTGGCGTCGACCGATGGCGACGACAGGTCGAGGTCGAGCTTCAGGGTGGTCGCGGCCTTGCGCCGGTGGGCACCGACGGCGATCTCGTCCAGGTCGTCGGCGGCCTTGCGGGCGTTCTCGGCATCGTCGTCGTCGACGGCGCGGGGAATGTTCAGCGCCTCGGCGAGGCTCAGCATCTTTTCGAAGCGGTTGAGGATCAGCGGGTCGTCGCGCTGGATCTGGTCGGTCCGCTGCCGGGTGGCGGCGCGGCGGCGGCGATCGCCCTCGGCGGCCTGGCCACCCTCGCCGGGGCTGTCGTCGGCCGGGGTCGCGGCATCGCGCGACGACTGCGCGGCCGTGCCCCACAGCGGCACCGGCAGCAGCCGGGCATAGCCGACAGGGGCGGTAAAGCCGGCCAGGGGAATGTCGGGGGCGAGCAGGCGCCGCGCTTCGCCATCGGCCGATGCGGCACCCAGCAGGACCAGGGCCGCGCGTTCCACCGCCGCCTCGACCGGCGGCAGCCGGCGCCGTGGCCGGATCGCCGCGACGGCAAGGGCGAGCTCCCGGTGCTGACGGGCAAGGCCCGGCCAGCGCGCCAGCACGCGCATCGTGGTCGCGGCGGCGCTGCGCAACTCCTGCACGTCCCGCCGAAGCGGATCGGCCTGATCCTGGTCCGCAGGCGTTTCCGCGTCGGCATGGGCCAGGAAGGCGGCCAGCCACTCGTAGAGCCGTTCGTTCAGCAGCGGGTCGGGGAAGAGGCCGATCGCGTCGGGCAGGCGCAGCACGTCCCCGTCCAGCGCCGCCCGCTCCACCCGCTCCGTTCCCAGCCCGATGCGATCGAGCAGGGGCAGCCGGTGGTCGGATCGCCCGGCGGTACCGGCGGCTAGCCGCACCCCGCGGTCGCCGCCGAGCGCCCGGAAGAACACCGCCAGCCTCGGGCGCACCGCGTCCAGCGTCACCGCCGCGTCGGAGTGATGGGGATAGCTCGACCGGCCGCCGATCAGGCGATGCCACAAGCGGCCGACGGCCTCTTCGGGTTCGAACAGCTCCAGCATGGGGTCAAGCCCTTCCCTTCTCCTTGGACGGGCTTCAGCCCAGCGTGATCTCGGCCACGCGCAGCAGGCCGGCGCGGATGTCGGGATCGTCGGTCAGCGGCTCGATCAACGCGGCGCGGATGGCGCGCTCGGGTTTCATGCCGGACCGGATCAGGGTGGCGCAGTAGATCAGCAGGCGGGTCGACACCCCCTCCTCCAGATCCTGCCCCTTCAGCGCGCGCAGGGCGTTGGCGAGCCGCACCAGCGGGACGACGCGCGCCTCCGGCAGGCCGCTCTCGCCGGCGACGATCGGAATTTCCTGATCGGCCTTCGGGAAGTCGAACTCCACGGCGAGGAAGCGCTGGCGGGTGCTGGGCTTCAGCGCCTTCAGGACATTCTGGTAGCCGGGGTTGTAGGAGACGACCAGCATGAAATCCTGCGGCGCCTCCAGCGTCTCCCCGGTGCGGTCGAGCGGCAGGATGCGGCGGTCGTCGGTCAGCGGGTGCAGCACGACGGTGACGTCCTTGCGCGCCTCCACCACCTCGTCGAGGTAGCAGATGGCACCCTCGCGCACCGCGCGCGTCAGCGGGCCGTCCGCCCACACGGTGTCGCCGCCCTTCAGGAGGTAACGGCCGGTCAGGTCGGCGGCGGTCAAGTCGTCATGGCACGACACGGTGTAGAGCGGCCGGCCGAGCCTCGCCGCCATGTGCGCGACGAAGCGGGTCTTGCCGCAGCCGGTCGGTCCCTTCAGCAGCAGCGGCAGCCGGTGCCGGAAGGCGTGCTCGAACAGCGCGCACTCGTCGGCGACCGGCTGGTAGTACGGCAGGGAGGAGGGTGGGATCGGCATCGCACTGTCTGGCATCGTGGGGGAACTCCGGAAGAGGACGGTCCCCGCCGCCCGTCGGATGCTTGGCATCCGGCGGGCGGCGGGGACCGGGATGGGCGTCACTCGGCCGGCTGGTAGCTGGTCGGGATCGAGGCCGGCCGCTCTTCGCGCGCCGGGCCGAAGATGGCGTAGAGGTAGAGCAGCACGCCCGCCGCCACGGCGACGCCGGCGCCGAGCCGCATCCAGTAGAACAGCGCGATCTGCGCCTGGACCTCCATGTAGTCCATGCCCATGACGCGCTGCAGATGGGTCTGCACCACGCCGGCGACGGTCAGCGCGAAGGTCATGAAGGCCATGCCGCCGCTCATCAGCCAGAAGCTCCACATGTTGAGGATCTGGTTGTAGGGCTGCCGGCCGCGCAGGTAGGGCATGGCGTAGGTGATGATGGCGAGGTTGATCATGACGTAGGCGCCGTAGAAGGCGAGGTGCCCGTGGGCCGCCGTCACCTGGGTGCCGTGGGTGTAGTAGTTGATTGGGGCCAGCGTGTGCAGGAAGCCCCACAGGCCGGCGCCGAAGAAGGCGAAGACCGCGCAGCCCAGCGACCACAGCATCGCCGCCTTGTTCGGGTGCCGCCGGCCGCTCTTCCACACCATCAT
Organism: Azospirillum picis; assembly: GCF_017876115.1. GTDB lineage: Bacteria > Pseudomonadota > Alphaproteobacteria > Azospirillales > Azospirillaceae > Azospirillum > Azospirillum picis. The sequence continues at coordinate 83,592 of NZ_JAGINO010000014.1, read as the reverse complement.
GAAGGCGAAGACGACCATGGTGAAGAAGGGGGCGACTTCCAGCGTGGAGAACAGTGAGCCGATCCACTGCCAGTAGCCGGGCGTGCCGATCCAGTAATAGTGGTGGCCGGTGCCGAGGATGCCGCTGAACAGCGCCAGCCCGACGATGGCGTACAGCCACTTCTCCACCACCTCGCGGTCGACGCCGGTCATCTTGATCATCAGGAAGGCGAGGATGGAGGCCAGCACCAGTTCCCACACGCCCTCGACCCACAGGTGGACGACGTACCACCAGTACATCTTGTCCAGCGACAGGTTGGCCGGGTTGTAGAAGGAGAACAGGAAGAAGACCGCGATGCCCCACATGCCCACCAGCAGGATGTTGGTGATGACCGTGCGGCGGCCCTTCAGCACCGTCAGCGTGACGTTGTAGAGGAACATCAGCGCGACGACCACGATGGCGGCCTTGATCCAGGTCGGCTGCTCCAGGAACTCCCGCCCCTCATGGATGCGGAAAAGGTAGCCGACGACGGCGGCCAGCGCCCCGAAGACGAACAGGCCGAGCTGGACCAGCGCCAGCTTCGGGCTGTGCAGTTCGGTCTCCGCCTCCTCCGGGATCAGGTAGTAGGCGGCGCCGAAGAATCCGATCAGCAGCCAGACGATCAGCGCGTTGGTGTGGATCATCCGCAGGATGTTGAAGGGCAGCAGTTCGGACAGGGTGTTGGGCAGCACATAGACGACGCCGGCCAGCAGCCCGACCAGGATCTGCACCCCGAACAGCCCCATGGCCGCCGCGAAGTAATAGAGGGCGACTTTTTGCGATTCGTACTTCATGATCGAAATCTCCTCAGCCCGACAGCTTGGGCGGCCAGTTCTGGGTGTTGATCCGGCTGGTCCATTCCAGGAAGGCGGCGAGGTCCTCGACCTCCTGGTCGGTCAGGTGGAATTGCGGCATCTGGCGGCGGCCCTCGATGCCGGACGGCTGCGCCGCCATCCAGGCCTTCAGCGCCGTCACCGCGCCCTCGGGATCCTTGTCGCCGCCATAGCGCAGCCAGACATTGCCGAGCTCCGGGGCGAAATAGGCGCCCTCGCCCAGCAGCGTGTGGCAGTTGATGCAGGCGTTCCTTTCCCACACATGCTTGCCGCGGGCGACGGCGTCGGTCAGCGACTTGGTGTCGGTGCTGCTGTTGTTGATGTAATTGTGGCTCAGCGCCGTCAGCGCGATGAATGTCGCGAAGAAGAACAGCGATCCGCCATAGAAGATGTTGCGCGCGGCCGCCTTGGTGAAGCGTTCGGTCATCGCCGGGGATTCCTGAAAGCACGAAGGTGGTTCGGAAGGCATCGGGGGCGCGAGGCCGCGGGCGCCGGCCGGCGGCCATTGCTGGCGAACCGATGGCCTGGAGCCGGGCGTCGCGGCGTCGTCCGCCACGGGTCGGGCGAATAATTGAGCGCGGCGGGAGGTCATTCCTTGACCGCGGTCAAGCAGCGGCGGCACCCCCCGCCCTACCCTGCCGCTCAGGAAAGGGAAAGGAACGGAGATGGCGATCACCGACATGGAGACCACCGGCATACGGGAGCGCACGGACGGCCCACCCGCCGCCCTGCCCGGCAACCTGATGATCTGGATCCTGATCGTCAGCGAGCTTGCCGCGTTCGGCGCGGCTTTCCTGGGCTTCTCGGTGGCCCGCGCGTTCGACCCGGCGGGGTTCGCCGCCGGCCAGGCCGGCCTCGACGGAACGCTGGGGGCGGTCAACACGATGGTGCTGGTGACCAGCGGCTATCTTGCGGCCCGTGCGGTGGCCGCCGGACGGCGCGGCGCGCCGTCGCAGGCGCGTCTGGCGTTGGCGGCGGCGGCCCTGCTGGCGGCGGTGTTCCTGGCGGTCAAGGCGGTCGAATACGCCCACCTGATCGGCGCCGGCCTGACCATCGACAGCGGCGGCTTCCACACGCTCTATTTCCTGCTGACCGGCTTCCACGCCCTGCACGTGGCGGCGGGGATGGTGATCCTGCCGCTGGTCGGTTTCTCCGGGCGCGAGACGCTGGTGGACAACCTGGAGACGGGGGCCGCCTTCTGGCACATGGTCGATCTCGTCTGGGTGCTGCTCTATCCGCTCGTCTACCTGATCCGATAAGGAGTACGGACATGAGGTTCGACCGGCTCACCCTGTCCTGGTTCCTGCTGCTCGGGTTGTCCGCCGTCACGCTGCTGTTCGCCCGTCACGGCGCGGCGGCCGGCGCGGGCGGCGCCACGGGCATTACCGGCGCCGCGCTGCTTCTGGCGCTGGCGGTGGCGAAGGGACGGGAAATCCTGCTGCACTATCTGGAACTGGCGGGCTCGCCCGCCTGGGCGCGGGCGTTCACCGGCGCGCTGGCGGCCCTGGCCGGCGCCATCCTGCTGGTCTATGCCGCCGGCCAGGCCGGTTGGATCGGGCCGGGAGGCACGCCATGACCGACGCGAAGCTCGGGCTGGTCCTGGCCGCCCTGGCGGTGGCGGGCGTCGCCGTGGCGCTGCACCGGCAGGGGGCGCTCGGCCGCGGCGGCCTGGCGACGGCGCTGATGGCCACCGCCGCCGTCTTCGCCGCGATGTTCTTCACGCAGTAGCGGTGCTACCAGCGGCCCGGGTCATCAGCGCCCGCAGCAGGCCTTGTGCTTGCGTCCCGACCCACAGGGGCACGGATCGTTGCGGCCGACCTTGACGACCCGGCGTGGCGCCTCCTTGGGATTGAGCACGCCGTCGACATAGAACCACACCCCGTTCTCCCGGCGGAAATTCGCCCGTTCGTGGAGCGGAAGTTCCTCGCCGTCGCGGACGAACTGCAGCAGGTACTCGACGGTGCCGCTGTCACCGTCCTCCGCTGCCCGGATGACGTTCAGGCCCTTCCACTCGCACTCCCGGGCCACCTGCTCCGCTTCAGACCGGCGGAAGCCATCCTGCTTTTCCGGGGCGAGCGTCCGCTCGATATGGTCGATGTCGCCTCGCACGAAGGCGGTGTAGCGTGACCGCATCAGCGCCTCGGCCGTTGCGGCCGGCGCCCCGGCCAGGATGGGGCCGCAGCAGTCGTCATACGCGCGGCCGGAGCCGCAGGGGCAGGCAGTCATCAAATCGAAATCCCTGTTGAAGGAAGCCGTCGCTGAAAGATGCGGCTGGCGCGGCGGACCGTAAACCGCGGCACCATGCGGCGGCAAAGCCTAATGCCGCATGGACGGCCGGTCGTCCCCCGACAGCTTGACCGCGGTCAAGGGACCCTGCCTCCGGAGATGCCAATGTACAGGCACGATCGATCTCCCGATTGCATCGTTGTCTGCTGATGACGTTACCCGTTTTGCCTTGATGCGCCCGGCTGCCCTCCGCATGCCGGGCGCTTTTTTCTTCCAGCCTTCCGGTCCGCCCGAGGTCTTGTATCGCCGTCGCTTGTACGGCACGGAACGCGGTTCGTCCCGTCCCTGTTGGTCAATTTTGTGTCCTGCCCCGGGGAGACGGCCGTGGCCAACGTCAACCAGCTCCGCCAGCGCATGGTCGATACGCAGATCGCGCGCCGCGGCATCCGCAGCGACGCCGTACTCAAGGCGATGCGGGCGGTCCCCCGCGACCGGTTCGTCCGGTCGGACATGGCGGAATTCGCCTATGACGATGCCCCGCTGCCGATCGGCGAGGAGCAGACCATCTCCCAGCCCAGCATCGTCGCCACCATGATCGAGGCGGCAGAGGTGACGCCCGGCAACCGCGTGCTGGAGGTCGGTGCCGGGTCCGGCTATGCGGCGGCCGTGCTGGCGCACATCGTCGCCGCTTCCGGCGGTAGGGAAAGCGGCTCGGACGCCGGCCATGTCTTCGCCGTCGAGCGTCATGCCACCCTCGCCCAGTCGGCCCAGCGCCGCCTGCAGGAACTCGGCTATGGCAATGTGACCGTGCGCACCGGCGACGGCACCGAAGGCTGGCCGGACCAAGCTCCCTTCGACGCCATCCTGGTCTCCGCCGGCGGGCCGGACGTGCCACGCGCCCTGATGGAGCAGCTTGCGATCGGCGGGCGCCTGGTGATGCCCGTCGGGGCGAGGCGCGACCAGACACTGGTGAAGCTGGTCCGGCGCGGCGACGACGATTTCGACCGGGAGGAGCGGGAGCGCGTCTCCTTCGTCCCGTTGATCGGCGCGCAGGGCTGGACGGAGGGCGACGGAGACGCGGCCGGCGGAGGTCCTGGCCAAGCCTCCGTCCGACCGGGCGGGGGCGCGACGCCCGCCGTGCCTCAGATGATCGCCGATGCCGCCGAACCGCTGCCCGACCCCGGCGATCCGGGGTTCGGCGCGCTGTTCGACCGCTGGGGCGATCGCCGCGTTGTCCTGCTCGGCGAAGCGAGCCACGGCACCTCGGAGTTCCATCGCGCCCGGGCCGCCATCACCCGCCGGCTGGTCGAGGAGCATGGATTCACCATTGTCGCCGCCGAGGCCGATTGGCCAGACGCCGCGGCCGTCGACCGCTATGTCCGCCATCGGGACGGCGGACGGCCGGAGGAACCTCCCTTCCGGCGCTTTCCGGACTGGATGTGGCGGAACACCGAGGTCGCGGACTTCCTGGATTGGCTGCACGCCCGCAACCGCGGGCTCGCGCCGGAACGGCAGGCCGGCTTCTATGGGCTGGACATCTACAACATGAGCGGTTCCATCGCCGCGGTGCTGAACTACCTGAACCAGATCGACCCGGAGGCTGCCGCGACGGCGCGCGAACGGTATGGCTGCCTGACCCCCTGGCAGCGCGATCCGGCCACCTACGGGCGGGCCGCACTGACCGGCGGCTTCCGCCGCTGCGAGGCGGCGGTGATCGAGCAGTGCCGGGCGCTGCTGGCGAAGCGGCTGGACTATGCCTCCGGCGACGGCGACCGATTCCTCGATGCCCTCCAGAGTGCCCGTCTCGTCACCTCGGCCGAGCGCTACTACCGCATCATGTATTACGGCGGCGCGGAGAGTTGGAATCTGCGGGACAGCCATATGTTCGAAACGCTGGAAAACCTGCTGGAGGCCAGGGGGCCGCAGGTGAAGGCCGTGGTGTGGGCGCACAATTCGCACATCGGGGATGCCCGTCAGACCGACATGGGCATCACCCGCGGCGAACTGAACATCGGCCAGCTCTGCCGCGAGCGCTTCGGCGATGCGGCCGCCCTGATCGGCTTCGGCACCCACGGCGGCACCGTCGCCGCCGCAAGCGACTGGGACGGCGAGATGGAGGTGAAGGCGGTGCGGCCGTCGCGCGACGACAGCTACGAGCGCCTGTGCCACGACACCGGCATTTCCCGCTTCCTGCTCGACCTCCGGGCGGAGCGGAACGAGGCGGTCCGGCGCGCCCTTTCGACGCCGCGGCTGGAGCGTTTCATCGGCGTGATCTACCGCCCGGAAACCGAGTTGCTGAGCCATTACTCGGAGGCCAGCCTGCCGGGACAGTTCGACGCCTATGTCTGGTTCGATCGGACCACTGCGGTGACGCCGCTGGGGCCGGGGCATGCCCGCAGCGGCGTACCGGACACCTACCCGTTCGGCGTCTGAGCGGCCCTTTGCACGGCGCTCTGCATCCTGGCGCCTCCCGGCGAAAGCCGGGCGAAGGACAGGCCGTCGCGCAGATAGCGGCGGCCTGCCAGCTCGATGCGGCGGTAGGCGGGGCCGGCAACCAGCAGGCAGACCGCCACCATCGCCAGCAGCAGAGCCACTGACCAACCGCCGGGGAGCGCCTTGCGGTCATGGATGCCCGGACCCAGCATCAGCAGCCGCGTGGTGGCGTATTCGACGAAGCCATGCAGAAGATAGAGCGAATAGGAGACGTCGCCCAGCCAGACGAGCGGGCGGATGTTCAGCATCCGCGCCGTCCGCCCGCGATTGGCGACCGCTGCCAGGATCAGCAGGGCGAACAGCGGCACCGCCAGCAGGTCAGGTCCGTTCAGGTGCAGCAGCAGCAGGATCGCCAGCGCCAACCCGGCGGCCGTCGCGTCGCGCGACAGCAGGGACGTGGCGAGGCCGCAGCGGTAGGCGCTGTACAGCAGCGTTCCCAGCAGGAACTCCGGCAGGCAGCGCAGCAGCGTCTGCGGCCCGTCCCACTGGTTGAGGTTGTCCTGGGTCAGCCATGCCAAACCACCCAGCGCGGCGAAGGCGGCGAGTGCCAGAGTGGCCTGGACGCGGCCGCTCGCCCGCCAGACCAGCGGCAGGGCGATGGGAAAGACCAGATAGGCCATGAATTCCAGGCTGATGGACCAGGCCGGATAATTCCAGCTCAGCATGCTCGCATACAGGCCCTGGACCATGAGCAGGTTGGCGACCAGCGCACCGACCGACTCTGCCCCCTGCAACGGGATCGGCTGGAAGGTGCCGGTCGCGGCATACTCCACCGTGCGAAAGGCGAGCGCCGTCGCCACGAACAGCAGCAGCACCGCGAGATGCAGGGGATAGAGGCGGGCGATGCGCGCCTTGAGGAAGTTCCAGTAGGTCCCCCGGAAACGGGTGCCTTGGGCCGGCCGGCTGAACGCATCGTGATAGACGTGGGTCAGCACGAAACCGCTCAGCATGAAGAACAGGTCGACTGCCAGGTATCCCTTCTGCAGCAGATGCGTGTAGCGCTCGGGGTGGATGTTGGGAAAATACTGGAAGGCGTAATGGTACAGCACCACCCATAACGCCGCGATGCCCCTCAGCGGGGTGAGGGAATGGAGGTGGCCAGGTGGTGACGGGGCGTTCGCAGTTCTGGCGTGGTTTGCGGCATTCCTGTTGAGACCCGTCGGCACCGATCTTTCCTCCAAACCTTTTGCCCTTCCGTCCGTCGAAACCGGCGGCGGACAGGCGTCGTCGCAGGAATAACGGTCCAGCCCACGATCGGTTGCGGGTGGCGGCCCTATTTGCAGGAGACAAAAATGGCCTCGTGCGCGGCGGCGACAGCCCATGGCTATCGCTATCGCGGCTCCGGGAATCATCGGGATGTCGGCTGTGAGGAAAGCGATAACCTGCAGATCGCGGTGTGCCTGATGGAGACGACATGCTCCACCGGCTCCCGAAGCCCGCGGCATCGCCAGCCCAAGGCATCGCTCCACAAGGGTGGCGGGGGGCGTCCCCGCCCTCCCACTTACAGGAAGAAGACGACCGTGGTCAGGGCGAGCAGCGGCACCAGGATGCCGCAGGACCAGGCCATGTAACCGAAGAAGCTGGGCATGGCGACGCCGCGCTCCTCGGCGATCGCCTTGACCATGAAGTTGGGCGCGTTGCCGATGTAGCTGTTGGCGCCCATGAAGACGGCACCGGCCGAGATCGCAGTCAGCGTCAGCGACAGGTCGGTCATCAGCGTGTGGGCGTCGCCGCCGGCGGTGTTGAAGAAGATCAGGTAGGTGGGGGCGTTGTCCAGGAAGCTCGACAGGATGCCCGCCGCCCAGAAATAGGCGGCGGGGTTCGGTTTGCCGCCGTCGTTCACCGCGGCGATGATGGCGCCCAGCGCCCCGTCAGTCCCCGCCCGCAGGATGGCGATGGCCGGGATGATCGTCAGGAAGATGGCGGCGAACAGCTTCGCCACCTCCAGGATCGGTCCCCAACTGAAACCGTTCAGGCGGCGGCTCTGTGCGCTGGTCAGCGCCAGCGACAGTCCGGTGATGCCCAGCAGCAGCAGGTTCGACACGATGGTCTCCAGCGGGACCGTCACGTGGTACAGCGTGACGGCGCTTCCGGGATGCCAGACGCCGCTCAGCAGCACCGCGCCGACGATCGCCAGCAGCAGCAGCAGGTTCACCGAGCCCTCGATGCGGATCGGCTCGCGCTCGTGGACGCCTTCGATCAGCGGGTGCTTGCCGGGGTCGCGGGTGTGCAGGAAGACGTCCAGTGCGAAATAGATCACCAGAAGCAGGACCGACAGGAAGGCCATCGGCGGCAGCAGATGAACCGTCGGCCAGAAGAAGTCGATGCCCTTCAGGAAGCCCAGGAACAACGGCGGATCGCCCAGCGGAGTCAGCGATCCCCCGACGTTCGACACCAGGAAGATGAAGAACACCACGGTGTGGACCTTGTCGCGGCGGTATTCGTTGGCGCGCAGCAGCGGCCGGATCAGCAGCATCGAGGCGCCGGTGGTGCCCATCAGGCTTGCGAGCACCGTGCCCAGCGCCAGCCCCACCGTGTTGGCCAGCGGCGTTCCCACCAGCGATCCCGTCAGGCGGACGCCGCCGGCCACGGTGAACAGCGCGGTGAGCAGCACGATGAAGGGGACATATTCCAGCAGGAGGGTGTGGAGCAGTTCGAAGGCCGCCAGGTCGGCACCGAAGACCGACGCGAAGGGCACCAGGAACGCCAATGCCCAGAAGGCGGAAATCTTGCCGAAATGATGGTGCCAGACCATCGGCGCCAGCAGCGGGAACAGGGCGATCGACAGCAGGACGCCGGCAAAGGGCAGCACCCAGAGGGCGCCCATCAGCCGGCCGTCCAGGTGCGGCACGCCGCCCTGGGCGACTTCGGCCGCCACCTCCGCGGCCAGGGCGCCGCCCGCGCCCAGCAGGACACCGCCGCCGGCAAGCGTCGCCGCGAGAATGGCCGGGAACGGGGACGGACGGCGGCGGGGCATCGGGAAATTGATCATCGGTCCGGACGGCAGGCTGACGGAAGGAACGGGAGTATGCGGACTGGCGCAGCCTAAGCCAAGCCGGAAGGGTCGTTGATCACACGAACTTTCGTAGGCGGCAGCCCGCCCCTCTCCCTGCCCGCCCCCCTCACCGGCAGGCCCGCATCGTCACGGGATGGTCGGCCATTCCGGTCCAGGCCGACAATGGCCGGCAGTCGGCACCCGCGCACAGCCGGTGCTCCCCGGTGAAGCCGGAGGCCGCGAGCGTGACGGCATCCTGCGGCGGCAGGTCCGGCACCCAGGACAGCCAGCCGTCGGCCGTCAGCCGGGCGCCGGGGCCGGGCTCCATGCCGGCCCCGGTGCCGCGGATGCGGGCCTCCAGCGGCCGCAGCCGTCCGTCCTCGACCGTCCAGCGCTCGCGCCATTCGGTCTTCTCGATGGAGTGGGTCCAGGACAGGGTGAAGTCCGTCCCCGGCACCGCCGCCAGCAGCGCGCCGCCGAGGGCGAACAGGCACAGGCCGCTCACCTCACAGCGCGGCGGCGGCGGTCGGCGCGTTCCGGCGGCGGTGCTGCCACAGCAGGAACAGGCCGGTCATGACGAAGGCGACCTCGTCGGAGATCGGCAGCGCCACCACGAACAGGAAGGCGGTTGCCGCCGCATAGAGCCGGGCCGCCAGCGGCAGGGGCGTCCAGAAAAAGCCGATGGTCGCGGCTCCCCAGAGGGCGATGGCGATGCAGGCCTTGAAGAAGATGTAGGCCACGGCCAGCCAGTCGCCGGTCTGCAGCACCAGCGCCGGGTCGTAGACCGCCATGAACGGCACGACGTAGCCGGCCATCGCCACCCGCGTCGCGATCCAGCCGATCTCCATGTGGTCGGCCTTGCAGATCGACGAGGCGGCGAGCGCCGCCAGCGCCACCGGCGGGGTGAGGTCGGCCATGATGCCGAAATAGAAGACGAACATGTGGCTGACGATCAGCGGCACGCCCATGGTCAGCAGGGCCGGGGCGGCGATCGAGGCGGTGATGATGTAGTTCGCCGTCGTCGGCAGACCGGTCCCCAGCACGATGCAGGCGATCATCGTCAGCACCAGCGCCGCCAGCAGGTTGCCGCCCGACCAGTCGACGATGGTCGAGGCGAAGCTGGAGGCGAGCCCGGTCAGCGTCATCATGCCGATCAGCACGCCGACCAGGGCGCAGGCGACGCCGACGCCCACCGCATTCTTGGCGCCGTCGGCGATGCTGTTCACCACCAGCGCCAGCGTCTCGCGGCCGCCCCTGAACAGCAGGCAGGGGATGACCAGCAGGACCACCATGGTGAAGGCCAGATGCTCGGTCCGGAAGCCCAGCTTCCATAGTCCGGCGGCGACCAGCCCGACCGCGACCCAGAAGGCGACGCGCAGGGCCATCGGGCCGAGGGTCCCGACGATGGTGGTGCCGAGGATCAGCGCCGCCGTCGCCGCGATGCCGATCACCCCGGCGAACAATGGCGTGAAGCCGGAGAACAGCAGGTAGACCAGCGCCGCCAGCGGCAGGATCAGGTACCAGCCCTCGACCACCGCGCGCAGCGCGCTCGGGCACTGGTCCTTGGGCAGGCCGACGAGGTTGCGCATCCCCGCCTCCAGATGGACCATCCAGAAGGCGCTGCCGAAATAGAGGATCGCCGGGATGGCGGCGGCCATCGCCACCTCGCTGTAGGGCACGCCGATGGTCTCGGCCATGATGAAGGCCGCGGCTCCCATCACCGGCGGCATGAGCTGGCCGCCCATGCTGGCGGTGGCCTCGACCGCGCCGGCGAAGGCCGGGCGGTAGCCGAAGCGCATCATCAGCGGGATGGTGAACTGGCCGGTGGTCAGCACGTTGGCGACGCCCGACCCGTTGATGGTGCCCATCAGGCCGGACGAGATCACCGCCACCTTGGCCGGCCCGCCCTTGGCATGGCCGACGAGGCCGAGCGACACGTCGTTGAACAGCTTGATCATGCCGGCGCGTTCCAGGAAGGCGCCGAACAGGATGAACAGGAAGATGTAGCTGGCCGACACGAAGGTCGGCGTGCCGTAGATCCCCTCGGTCGACAGGTAGAGGTTGTCGATCACCTGGTCGACGTCGTACCCGCGATGCCCCAGCCCGAAGGGCAGATAGCGGCCGAACAGGGCATAGGGGATGAAGACGCCGCACATGATCGGCAGCGCCAGCCCCATGATGCGCCGCGCCGCCTCGAACACCAGCGCGACGGCGACGGTGCCGACGACGAGGTCGGTGGTGCTGGGATCGCCCGCCCGCTGGATCAGGTCGACCTCGAACACGTAGTGGTACAGCCCGACCGCGAAAGCTGTCAGGCCGAGGATCCAGTCGTACCACGGCACCCGCTTGCGTTCTGCGGTCTGCCGGAAGCCGAACAACGTGAAAGTCATCAGCAGCAGGAAGCCGACATGGACCGCCCGGACCACCATGGTCGACACCGGGTTGAAGGCGGCGGTCCAGATCTGGAAGGCGGAAAAGGCGACGGCGATCACGAACACCGCCCGGCCGTCGAAGCCTTCGAAGGCGGCGACAGTGGCGGGATTCTCGCGGTCGATGGCCTGGCGGATCTCGGCATCCGCCTCGTTCTTTTTTGCTCTCACTGCGGCTTCTCCGCCCGTCTGTCGATCACATCAGGCCCTTTTCCTTGTAGTACTTGATCGCGCCGGGATGCAGCGGCACCGGCGACTGGGTGGCGGTCTTGTCGAGCTTGATCTGCTTGGCAGCGACATGGGCGGCGGCCAGCGCGTCGAGATTCTCGAACAGCGTTTTGGTCATGGCGTAGGCGGCGTCGTCCGAAACGCCGGAATGGCTGACCAGCAGGTTGCGTACGGCCGCGGTCGGCACCGCCTCGGCCTGGCCCGGATAGGTGCCGGCGGGGATCGTCTCGGCGATGTAGGCGGCGTCGCCGACCTTCTGCACGAGATCGGCCGGGATGCTGACCACCGTCACCTCCTGCGAGGCGGACAGGTCCTTGATCGCCGCCACGCCCAGCCCGGCGGAGATCAGCGTCGCGTCGAGCTGGCGGTTCTTGATCAGGTCGACCGATTCGCCGAAGGGCAGGTATTCGGTCTTGGCGAAGTCCTTGTAGGTCAGTCCGGCGGCGCCGAAGATGGCGCGGGCGTTCAGTTCCGTCCCCGACTTCGGCGCGCCGACCGACACCCGCTTGCCTTTCAGGTCGGCCAGCGTCTTGATGCCGGAGTCCTTGCTGGCGACCACCTGGATGTAGTTGGGGTAGATGGCGGCGATGGTGCGCAGCTTCTCGAGCTTCTGCTTGAAGCCGACCTCCTCGTTGCCCTTCCAGGCGTCGCTCAGCGAATCGCCCAGCGTGAAGCCGATCTCGCCCCGCCCGGCCTGGAGCAGGTTCAGGTTCTCCACCGACGCCTTGGTCGCCTGCGCCGTCACCTTCGCCCCCGGCAGCGCCTTGCCGTATACGTTGGAGAGTGCGACGCCCAGCGGGTAGTAGACGCCGCTGGTGCCGCCGGTCAGCACCGTGATGAAGGTCTCCGCCTTGGCCGGCAGGGTGGCCAGACCCAGCCCGACGGCCGTGCACAGGACCAGGGCATGACGTTTCATCGTTTGGCGATTCATTGCTGGCTCTCCCCATCATCATTGCCGCGTTCGGGCGGTTGCCCGGCGGCGTTGTTCGTATGGCGGCGTCAAAGGCCCAAGGTGCGCGGGCTGCCGCAACCGACTGTAACGCGCCACAAAATTGCGCGCCAGTACGTACAATCCGATATGATGACCGTTGAGATACCATTCTTTCGGCCAAGGAATGCAGGAGCTCCTTGACCTCGGCGGGCGAAGGCCCCCTATCCTTGTGGCACAAGACCGCCGACCGAAGCGGACACCATCCGGCCCCTGCTCCCGGCGCGTCGACGACAGTGAAAAGTCCCAACTGCACGCCAAGCGACTGCAAGCCAGACTTAAGCCAGCGGGAGGTAATTCGATGTCCTGTACCGTTTCGATGACCGTCAACGGCAAGACGGTCTCGCGCGAGGTGGAGGAGCGCACGCTGCTCGTCACATTCCTGCGGGAACATCTTGGTTTGACCGGTACCCATGTCGGCTGCGACACCAGCCAGTGCGGCGCCTGCGTGGTCCATGTCGACGGACGGTCGGTGAAGTCCTGCACCGCGCTGGCCGTCCAGGCCGACGGCGCCGAGGTGACGACGATCGAGGGGCTGGCGGCGGCCGACGGCACGCTGCACCCGATGCAGGCAGCCTTCCGCGAGCACCACGGGCTGCAGTGCGGCTTCTGCACGCCGGGCATGGTGATGAGCGCGGTAGACCTGGTCCGCGAGAATCCGAACCCGACCGAAGCCGAGATCCGCGAGGGGCTGGAGGGCAACATCTGCCGCTGCACCGGCTACCACAACATCGTCAAGGCGGTGAAGGCGGGTGCCGAGGCGATGAGCGCGGCGCAGCCGGCGGCGGTCGCGGCCGAATAACGCCGCGCTGCCTCGAAGAAGAACAGGCATTCCCTCATCGTCTGCGTTCCTGTGGGAGGAAACACGAGATGGCGAACCCCAACGGCATCGGCGCGTCCGTGCGCCGGCGCGAGGACCAGCGCTTCCTGACCGGCCGCGGCAACTACACCGACGACTTCAAGCGCCTGAACATGACCCATGCGGTCCATGTGCGCTCCCCCTACGCCCATGCCCGCATCCTGGGGATCGACGCGTCGGGCGCGCTGGCGATGCCCGGCGTGGTCGCCGTCCTCACCGGGGCCGACATGGAGGCCGACAAGGTCGGCAGCCTGCCCTGCGGCTGGCAGATCCATTCCAAGGACGGCTCGCCGATGAAGGAGCCGCCGCACTATCCGCTGGCGCGCGACCGCGTGCGCTATGTCGGCGACGCGGTGGCGGTGGTCATCGCCGAGACCCGCGAGCAGGCCCGCGACGCCGCCGAGGCGGTGGTGGTCGATTACGAGGAGCTGCCGGCGGCGGCCACCTCCACCCGCGCCATCGACGGTTCGGCGCCGCTGGTGCACGACGATGCGCCGGGCAACGTCTGCTACGATTGGCACCTCGGCGACAAGGCGGCGGTGGACGCGGCCTTCGCGCAGGCCACCCATGTGGCGACCATCGACCTGGTCAACCAGCGCCTCGTCCCGAACGCCATGGAGCCGCGAGCGGCCCTCGGCGAGTACGACCCGTCGAACGGCGAATACACGCTGACCACCACCAGCCAGAACCCGCACGTCACCCGCCTGCTGATGGGCGCCTTCGTGCTGGGCATCCCGGAGCACAAGCTGCGGGTGGTGGCCCCCGACGTCGGCGGCGGCTTCGGCTCCAAGATCTTCCATTACGGCGAGGAGGCGGTGGTCACCTGGGCGGCGCGCAAGGTCGGGCGGCCGGTGAAATGGACCGCCGACCGCAGCGAGAGCTTCCTGACCGACGCCCACGGCCGCGACCATGTCAGCCACGCCGAGATGGCGATGGACGCCGACGGCAACTTCCTGGCGCTGCGCGTCTCGACGCTGGCCAACCTCGGCGCCTACCTGTCGACCTTCGCGCCGTCGATCCCGACCTACCTCTACGCCACGCTGCTGGCCGGCCAGTACAAGACCCCGGCGATCTATGCCGAGGTCAAGGCGGTCTTCACCCATACCGCCCCGGTCGACGCCTACCGCGGCGCCGGCCGGCCGGAGGCCTGCTACCTGATCGAGCGGCTGGTCGACGTCGCCGCCGGCGTCGTCGGGCTCGACAAGACCGAGATCCGCCGCCGCAACTTCGTTCCCGCCGAGGCGATGCCCTACCAGACGCCGGTGGCCCTGCAGTACGACACCGGCGACTTCGCCAAGAACCTCGACATCGCGCTGCCGCTGGTCGACTACGACGGCTTCCGGCAGCGCCGCGCCGACTCCCGCGCCCGCGGCAAGCTGCGCGGCATCGGCTTCGCCACCTACATCGAGGCCTGCGGCATCGCGCCGAGCAACGTCGCCGGCGCGCTCGGCGCCCGCGCCGGCCTCTACGAATGCGCGGAGGTCCGGTTCCACCCGACCGGGTCGGTGACGGTCTTCACCGGCGCCCACAGCCATGGCCAGGGGCATGAGACCACCTTCGCCCAGATCGTCGCCGAGCGCTTCGGCATCCCGATCGAGAATGTCGAGATCGTCCACGGCGACACCAACAAGATCCCCTTCGGCATGGGCACCTACGGCTCGCGCTCGCTCGCCGTCGGCGGGTCGGCGCTGGTGAAGGCGATGGACAAGGTGGAGCGCAAGGCCAAGAAGATCGCCGCCCACATGCTGGAGGCGGCCGAAACCGACATCGAGGTCAAGGACGGCCGCTTCACCGTCGCCGGCACCGACAAGAGCCTGGGCATCGGCGACATCGCGCTGCAGGCCTACGTCCCCCACAATTTCCCGCTCGACGAGCTGGAACCGGGGCTGGACGAGCAGGCCTTCTACGACCCCAAGAACTTCACCTATCCCAACGGCTGCCATGTCTGCGAGGTGGAGATCGACCCCGACACCGGGGTCACCACCATCGTCAACTTCGCCGCGGTGGACGATTTCGGCCGGGTCATCAACCCGCTGATCGTCGAGGGCCAGGTGCATGGCGGTCTGGTGCAGGGCATCGGCCAGGCGCTGTTCGAGAACTGCGTCTACGACGAGGAGTCGGGCCAGCTCGTCACCGGCTCCTACATGGACTACTGCATGCCGCGGGCCGACGACGTGCCCTCATTCACCGTGCGCTACCACGAGGACCAGCCCTGCACCCACAACCCGCTGGGCGTGAAGGGCTGCGGCGAGGCCGGGACAATCGGTGCGGCCGCCGCGGTGATCAATGCGGTGGTCGACGCGCTGTCCGACTACGGCGTCACCCACATGGACATGCCGGCGACCCCGGAGAAGGTCTGGCGCGTCATCCGCGAGGCGACGCCGGCCATGGCGGCGGAATAAGGCGGCGGACCAAGAAGGAGGCAGAACATGTACGCGTTCACGTACCAACGGCCCAAATCCCTGGCCGATGCGGCCGCCGCCATCCAGGCGGAGGAGGCCAAGCTGCTCGGCGGCGGCCAGACCCTGCTGCCGACGCTGAAGCAGCGGCTGGCCCAGCCCTCGGACCTGATCGACCTCGGCGGCATCGCGGAGCTGAAGGGGATCCGCGAGGCGGACGGCGGGCTGGAGATCGGCGCCTTTGCCCGCCACGCCGAAGTCGCCCATTCCGATCTGGTGAAGCGGGTGATCCCGGCGCTGGCCAGCCTGGCCGAGGGCATCGGCGACCGCCAGGTCCGCAACATGGGCACGCTCGGCGGCTCCATCGCCAACGCGGATCCGTCGGCCGACTATCCGTCGGCGGTGGTGGCGCTGAAGGCGGCGGTGACCACCGACCGCCGGACCATCGCCGGCGACGACTTCTTCACCGGCATGTTCGAGACGGCTCTGGAGCCGGGCGAGATCATCAAGTCGGTGCGCTTCGCCCGTCCGGACAAGGCGGCCTACGCCAAGTTCCGCAACCCGGCCAGCCGCTATGCCATCGTCGGCGTCTTCGTCGCGAGGTTCGGCGGCGAGGTGCGGGTGGCGGTGACCGGCGCCGCCGGCTCGGTCTTCCGCGCCGAGGCGTTCGAGAGCGCGCTCGCCGCCGACTTCCGCGCCGACGCGCTGAACGGCCTGTCGGTGGAGGCCGACGGGTTGAACGCGGATATCCACGCCAGCGCCGAGTACCGCGCGCATCTCGTCACCGTAATGGCCAAACGTGCCGTTGCCGCTGCCGGGTGATAAGGTTGCCCGACGTGATCTCCCTCCCCCATCCCGCCACCTGGTGCCCATATTTCGACGTTGCGTAACTCACTGGATGAAGGGTTGTCCCGGCCACCTTTCCGAAGGTGCCTAGGCAGTGAAATTGCCCCCTCCTAACCTCTCCCGCAAAGCGGGGGAGGTTAGGAGGGGGAGTTCGCCGAAGCCAGGGCAATTTGGCTGCACGGAGATGACCCTGTGTGGAGCCGGCAAGGAAATCCTCCCATTCCGGTGACTTATCGATGTCTTGCTGTGTGCCTCAGGTCACGCCGCTGGGGGAGGCGTGTCTCATCCACCCTCAAGGTACTTGATGACCATTCCCCTCCCCGCCTCCGTCGATGAAGCGCTGGCGCTTCTCACCCGCGGCAATTACGTCGCGGACCGCTCGCTGGCGACCGCGCTGTTCCTGGCGCTGAAGCTCAAGCGCCCCCTGTTCCTGGAAGGCGAGGCTGGGGTCGGCAAGACCGAAATCGCCAAGGTCCTGTCGGAGACTCTCGGCCGCAGGCTGCTGCGGCTGCAATGCTATGAGGGGCTGGACGCCTCCTCCGCCGTTTATGAGTGGAACTATGCCCGCCAGATGATGGAAATCCGGCTGGTGGAAGCGACCGGAAGTCGGGAGGGCGGCGGGCAGGACCGCGACACGCTGGCCGCCGACCTGTTTTCCGAACGCTTCCTGGTCAAGCGCCCGCTGCTGCAGGCGCTGGAGCCCGACCCTGCCGGGCCGCCGGTGCTGCTGATCGACGAGCTCGACCGTACCGACGAGCCCTTCGAAGCCTACCTGCTGGAGATCCTGTCCGACTACCAGGTTTCCATCCCCGAATTCGGCACCGTCCATGCACCGGAACCGCCGGTCGTCATCCTCACCTCCAACCGCACGCGCGAGATCCACGACGCCCTGAAACGGCGCTGCTTCTACCATTGGGTCGACTATCCCTCGGCGGCGCGGGAGCGCGAGATCGTCGCGGTCAAGGCGCCGCAGGCCGATGCCCGACTGGCCGCCCAGGTGGTGGGCTTCGTGCAGAGCCTGCGCGGCATGGACCTCTACAAGGCGCCCGGCGTCGCCGAGACGCTGGACTGGGCGCAGGCGCTGGTCGAACTGGACCAGCTCGAACTGGAGCCGTCAGTCATCAACGACACGCTGGGCACGCTGCTGAAGTACCAGGACGACATCGCCCGCATCCAGGGCAGCGAGGCGGCGCGCATCCTGACCCAGGTCAAGACCGAACTGGCCGCCACCACGGCGCGGTGACCGGGCGATGACCGACGCCGTTCCGGCCGGGCGCCTTACCCTCAACCTCATGCATTTCGCCCGGGCGCTGCGCGCCGCCGGCCTGCCGGTCGGGCCGGGAAAAGTCCTGCAGGCGGTGGAGGCGGTGGAGGCGGTGGGGCTTGCCAGCCGCACCGACTTCTACTGGGCGCTGCACGCCGTCTTCGTGAACCGCCGCGACCAGAGCGAGCTGTTCGACCAGGCATTCCACGTCTTCTGGCGCAACCCCGACATCCTGAAGCGGATGATGTCGCTGATGCTGCCCAAGGTCAGGACCGACGCGCCGCCCGACCGGCCCGAGATGGCGCAGCGTCTGGCCGAGGCGCTGCATGGCGCCGACACCGGGCAGGAGGAGCCGGAGAAGACCCAGATCGACCTCGATGCCTCCTTCACCGTCTCCGCCGCCGAACGGCTGCAGGACAAGGATTTCGAGAAGATGACGGGGGAGGAGATGACGCAGGCGAGGCGCCTGCTGACCCGCCTCGCCCTGCCGCTGGCGGAGGTCACCACGCGCCGCTTCCGTCCCGACCCGGCCGGCCCGCGTGTCGACCCGCGCGCCACCCTGCGGCGCATGCCGCGCTCCGGCGGCGACCTCGCGGCGCTGGCGCGCAAGCGGCGGCGCACCCGGCCGCCGCCGCTGGTGGTGCTGTGCGACATCTCCGGATCGATGACCCGCTATTCGAGGATGCTGCTGCATTTCATGCACGCGGTGACCAACGACCGCGACCGCGTCCACAGCTTCGTGTTCGGCACGCGGCTGACCAACATCACCCGCCACCTGCGACATAAGGACGTAGACGTGGCGCTGGATGCGGTGTCGGGAGCGGTCGCCGACTGGTCGGGCGGCACCCGCATCGGCACGGCGCTGCATGCCTTTAACCGCCATTGGGCGCGCCGGGTTCTGGGCCAGGGGGCGGTGGTCCTCCTCATTACCGACGGGCTGGACAGGGATGCAGGGGAAGGGCTTGCGGACGAGGCCGAACGGCTGCACAAAAGCTGTCGGCGGCTCGTCTGGCTGAATCCTTTGTTGCGCTGGGAAGGCTTCGCACCGAGGTCTTCGGGGATCCGGGCGCTGCTGCCGCATGTGGACGATTTTCGTGCGGCCCACAGCCTGAACAGCCTCGCGGATCTGGCCGGCGCCCTGTCGGCCGACGGTCCGCGTCGTGCTCCGGCTATGCGCCGCTGGTTGAAGGAGGCGGCGGGATGAACGACACCCTGATGGCGGACAACATCGTGGAACAGGCGGCCGCATGGCGCGCAGCCGGCCGCAGGGTGGCCCTGGCGACCGTGGTGTCGACCTGGGGCTCGTCGCCGCGGCCGGTCGGCAGCCAGATGGCCATCGACGCCGACGGCGCGATGGCCGGCTCGGTCTCCGGCGGCTGCATCGAGGGCGCCGTGGCGCACGAGGCGGCCAAGACGATGGAGGACGGCGAGGCGCGCCTCCTGTCCTTCGGCGTTACCAACGAGATGGCCTGGGAAGTCGGGCTGGCCTGCGGCGGGCAGGTACAGGTCTATGTCGAGGCCGTGGAATGAAACGCGAGATTCTGGACCGCCTGCTGGCGGCAAAGGCCGCGGCGATGCCGGTTGCCCTGGTGACCGACCTCAACACCGGTCTGCAGACCCTGGTCTACGAGGATACGGCCCATGGCGGCTTCGGCCTGGAAGCCGACCTGCTCGACGAGGTGCGGCGGCGCATCCGGCAGGACCGGTCCGGCCTGCTGACCGACCCGCAGGACGAGGACGGCTTCCGCCTGTTCGTGCATGTCCACAATCCGGCGATGCGGCTGCTGCTTGTCGGTGCGGTCCACATCGCCCAGGCGCTCGCCCCCCTGGCCGTGCTCGCCGGCTACGACGTGACGGTGATCGATCCACGCAGCGCCTTCGCCACCGAGGCCCGTTTTCCCGGCATCAAGCTGAACCATGCCTGGCCGGACGAGGCACTGGCCGAACTGAAGCCCGATGTCCGCACGGCGGTGGTCACCCTGACCCACGACCCGAAGCTGGACGACCCGGCGCTGATCGCAGCCCTGCGGTCTCCCGCCTTCTATGTCGGCGCTCTCGGCAGCAAGCGCACCCATGCGCTCCGTCTCGACCGCCTGCGCGACGAAGGCCTGAGCGAAGCCGAGGTGCAGCACATCCGCGGCCCGGTGGGCCTGTCGATCGGTGCCGTCACCCCCGCCGAGATCGCCATCTCGATCATGGCGCAGATCACCTGCGTGCGCCGGGGAGAGAACCATCCCTGCTGAAGCGGGGATGCCGGATCGGGCATGCGTTGCCGCAGGGGGTGGTGCGCGCCATATAGCGTCGCACCGAACCACCGCGCCGCTCCCCTCCGTCCGGTACGCAAAGACGAAGGGATGGCGTCACCGGAGCCCGCGCCACCCATGCATTTCGGCCCGCTTCCCCTGTCCGACGCCGAAGGCGCCATCCTTGCGCATTCCCTGCGTCTGGGTGGACTGGCCTTCAAGAAGGGCCGCCGGCTGGCCGCCGAGGACATCCTTGCCCTGGAAGCCGCGGGGCTGACGGAGGTGACCGCCGCCAAGCTGGACGGCGGCGACCTCGCAGAGGATGCCGCCGCCGCCCGCATCGCCGTGGCAACCGCCGGTGATGCGGTGCAGGTGGCCGCCCCCTTCACCGGGCGCGTCAACCTGTTCGCGTCGGCACGCGGACTGCTCAGGCTCGATGCGGCGCGGATCGACGCCATCAACGCCATCGACGAGAGCGTCACCATCGCCACCCTGCCCGACCTCGCCCCCGTCGAGCCGGGGCAGATGCTGGCCACCGTCAAGATCATTCCCTTCGCCGCCCCGCTCACCGCGGTGGAGCGGGCCGAACGCCTTGCCGCCGACGGCTTGCCGCCGCTGGCCGTCCTGCCCTACCGGCCACTGACCGCGGTCCTGATCCAGACCCGGCTGCCCGGGGTGAAGGACAGCGTGCTCGACAAGACGGTCGGGGTGACGCGGGACCGGCTGGAGGCGCTGGGGGGCAGCCTGGTCCACGAGGCGCGCTGCGACCATGACGAGGCGGCCTTGGCCGAGATGATCGCCGCGATGATCGGCGGGATGCCGCTGGCCGACCTGCTGCTGATCGCCGGTGCCTCGGCCATCACCGACCGGCGCGACGTGCTGCCGGCCGCCATCGAGCGCGCCGGCGGCCGGGTCGAGCATTTCGGCATGCCCGTCGATCCCGGCAACCTGCTGCTGATGGCGCATTGCGGCGGCAGGCCGGTGCTCGGGCTGCCGGGCTGCGCCCGGTCGCCGAAGCTCAACGGCTTCGACTGGGTGCTGCAGCGGATCGCCGCCGGCATTCCGCCCGGCCGGGCCGAGGTGATGCGGATGGGGGTGGGCGGCCTGCTGGCGGAGATCCCCAGCCGGCCCCTGCCCCGCGCCGGCATCGGCACGGAGACGCCGCGGGCTCCGCGGGTGACCGCCCTCGTGCTGGCCGCCGGCCGGTCCAGCCGCATGGGTCCGACCAACAAGCTGCTCGCCCCGGTTCAGGGGGCGCCGCTGGTCGCCCGGGCCGTCGATGCGGCGCTGGCCTCGCAGGCTGCGGGCGTCATCGTGGTGACCGGCCACCAGGGGGAAAGCGTCGCGGCGGCCCTCGCTGACCGTCCGGTCACCTTCGTGCACAACCCAGCCTTCGCCGACGGGCTGAGCAGCTCGCTGCGCGCCGGTCTGGCGGCGGTGCCGAGCGAGGCCGACGCGGTGGTGGTGTGCCTCGGCGACATGCCGCGGGTGGCGTCGGCCGTCATCGACCGTCTGATCGCCGCCTACAACCCCTTGGAGGGCCGCGCCATCTGCGTGCCGGTCATCGACGGCAAGCAGGGCAACCCGGTGCTGTGGGACCGCGCCTTCTTCACCGAGATGGCGGCGCTGTCCGGCGACGCCGGTGCCAAGCGGCTGCTGGGGCGCCATGTCGACCGGCTGTGCGAGGTGCCGATGGAGGATGCCGGCGTCCTCTACGACGTCGACACCCCCGAACTGCTGGCCCGTTTCACCGAGACGCTTGCGCTCAACTCGCCAGGGCCATCCAGCGACGCGTCATCGCCCGCGTGAACGCCTCCGCCGCCGGCAGATGGGCGGCGAGCGCATCCTCCAGCCCGTCGAGCATGGCGCGGTTTTTCTCCCGTGCCTCCTCTCCGAAGCGCGAGGCCCAGCCGCGGACGATGTCGGCCGTCGCTTCCGGATGGAACTGGAAGCCGTAGGTGGCGCGCCCCAGCCGGAAGGCCTGACGAGCGCACGCCTCGCTGAAGGCCAGCGGCACCGCGCCATCCGGGAATTCGAAGGTGTCGTAGTGCCACTGCGCCAGGTTCAGCGCCGGACCGAAGCCGCCCAGCAGCGGATCGTCCTGCGCCGCATCGGTCAGGCTGACGCGGTGCACGCCAAGTTCCGGCACCGTGTGGCGGTAGACTTTGGCGCCATAGGCCCGCGCGGCGAGCTGCGCCCCCAGGCAGATGCCCATCACCGGCCGGTCGGCGCCGGCGAAGTCGCGGATCACCTCCATCGCCCGGCCGAAATGCGGCCCCTTCCGGTCGTCCCAGGCGTCCTGCGGCCCGCCCAGAACCACCAGCCCGTCGAACCCGTCCCGTTCCGGAATCGGCTCGCCCTCGTTGGCGGCGACGGTGACGAGGACGGCGCCGTTCTCGGACAGCGCTTCGCCCACCAGTCCGATGGGGGCGGTGCGGCTGTTCTGGACGACCAGGATGCGCATGATCGGGCTCGCGTGGTTGGCACGGGTGTCATGATGTTGTGAGAGCGTAACCGGCGGAGTTCAAGCAGCGCCGCCACGCGACCGGCGCGGCCGGCGTGCAAAGCCGCTATGCGCGGCGCCGCCGTCCTGGATTATCGTGCGCGGCAGCAACCCCGGAGGAAATGTCCATGGTCGCCGGCTTCCGCCACTTCGCCGTCCCATTATTCGTGGTCGCAATGATGGGCGCCCTGTCTGCCGCCCTGCCCGCCCGGGCGCAGGACGGCACGCTGACCTTCCTGCACATCAATGACGTCTACGAGATCGCGCCCGTGAAGGGCCAGGGCGGCTTCGGCCCCCTGGCGACGCTGCTCAAGCGGGAGCGGGCGTCGGCACCCGATGCGCTGACCACGGTCGGCGGCGACTTCCTGTCGCCGTCGCTGCTCTCCGGAACCACCCGCGGCGAACAGATGATCGCCCTGTTCAACGCCATCGGCGTCGATGCCGTCACCTTCGGCAACCACGAGTTCGACTTCGGCGTCGACACCTTGAAGCAGCGGATGACCGAATCGCGGTTTCCCTGGATCGGTACCAATGTGCGTTCGGCCGACGGCAGGGCCTTCGCCGGGACGCTGCCGGCCTGGGTCAGGACCATCGACGGAATCACCGTTGGAGTCATCGGCCTGATCACCCCGGATACCGCCCGGCTGTCGAGCGCCGGCCCGGATCTGGCCTTCGCCCCCGTCCTGGAGACCGCCGCCGCCGCGGTGAAGGAACTGCGGGCCAAGGGGGCTTCGGTGGTGGTGGCGCTGACGCACCTGACGATCGAGGAGGACCGCGAGCTCGCGGCGAAGGTCAGGGGCATCGACCTCATCCTGGGGGGCCACGACCACGACCCGATCAGCTTCTACGAAGGGTCCACCCTGATCCTGAAGGCCGGTCATGACGCCCAGTATCTGGGCGTGGTGAAGCTCACCGTCTCGACCAGGGACGCCGGCAAGGGACCAGTGACCAGCACGGTGCCGGCCGAATGGCGCTTCGTCACCACCGCCGGCGTAGCCCCGGATCCCGAGGTCGAGGCGGTGGTGGACGGTTATACCAGGCGCTTGGACGGACAGCTCGCCGCCGTGATCGGCCGCACCGAAAGCGACCTCGACAGCCGCAAGGACGTCGTGCGCAGCCGCGAGGCGACCATGGGCAACCTGATCGCCGATGCCCTGCGGGAAGCGCTGAAGGCCGATGTCGCCATCACAAACGGCGGCGGGATCCGTGCCGACGCGCTGCATCCGGCGGGGGCCAGCCTGACCCGTAGGGACATCTTCGCCGAACTGCCCTTCGGCAATGTCGGCGTCCTGGTGGAGATGTCGGGGCAGGACCTGATGTCGACCCTGGAGCATGGCGTCGGCAAGGTCGAGGAGAAGGCCGGCCGCTTCCCGCAGGTTTCCGGCCTGGCCATGACTTACGACCCCGCGGCGCCGGCCGGTCGGCGCGTCACCTCGGTGACGGTGGGCGGCAGGCCGCTCGACCCACGGGCGACCTACCGCGTTGCGACCAACGACTACATGCTGAAGGGCGGCGACGGCTATGACGCCTTCACGCGGTCGAAAGTCATCGTCGACGCCTCGGGCGCGGTGTTGCTGGCGACCATCGTGATGAACTATGTCGAAGACAAGAAAACCGTGGCGCCCCGGATCGAAGGCCGGATCGTGGCAAAATAACGCAGGGGCCGCGACATTATCGGGTGATCTTGCGGCACTCCGTTGCGCGGGGCGGGCATCTGCCTTTAGGGTAGCTCGTCTGCCCTATGCCGTGCCGCCCCTCTTCGGATCGAAAGCCGCCCGCCATGTCGACCGTCACGCCGACCGCAACGCCAGTTCCGCCCAGCCGGTCCAACGACTTCGCCCAGAGCTTCAACCTCGCCCATGGCGAGGTGGGGTTGAGCCGCGTCTCGATCGCCCACATCCTGCAGCGCATCCAGTCCGATCCGGGCTTCCTGTTCACCGACGAGTTCCGGCAGGGGGCCGGCCAGTGCCCCTTCCACTCCGGCGGCCGCGAGGATGGCGGTGACGGCGGCATGCCGGCGATCCCGCAGGACGACGCCGACAAGGTCACGGTCAACAGCCTGCTGGCCCTGCTGTTCAACCGGCTGCGCGACAATATCGCGGAAACGCTTCCCTTCGACGCCGACGGCCGTCCGATGCTGCCGGTCCCGCCGCGTTCGCCGCACGGGCTCGATCCCGCCGACCGCGCCGCGATGGCGGCGGCGGCGCCGGATGTCTTCTGTTCGGTGCTGCGCGACGCCACCTGCCACCTGCTCGACGGGCTGATCACGAACTGGGCCGTCAACCTCGTGCATGAGGAGGAGCATTTCCGCCAGCAGGGGACTGGCGCCATCTCGCTGGACGCGGCGGCCAATTTCGTCCTGCGCACGGTGCTGGAACAGTCGCCGCTCTACCAGCGGGCCGGCTACGACATGCTGTCGATCACCAAGACCGGAAGCCACACCGCCATCCACGTCTGCTGGGCGCTGGTGGAGGCCGCACCGCTGCTGGTGCCGGGCCGCGACGCCGCCTTCTACGACGATCTGGTCCGCCGCAGCCTGAAGCAGATCGTCCCTCTGTCGATGGCGAGCCTGGGCATGCTGGTCCATTACATGGAGGAAAGCGGGATCGAGCCGCCCGACGGGCTGGCGGTGCATCGGCTGCCCAAGGACCAGACGGCCTTCGTGCTCGACGCCAACGGCCTGATCCGCCTGAACGCCGCGCCGATCACCAGCTTCGCCAAGCCCGGCGAGCGCTACTACACCGGCTGCCCGGCCTTCTACACCACCAACCTGATCAAGCTGTATCTCGACATCGTCGCCGGCCTGGCGCTCGATTACGCCGTCTACGACCGCCTGCAGGAGGGCTGACCGCCGCCATGGCCCGCACCAACGATTTCGCCCTCGCCTATGCCGCCGCGCACGAGGAGGCCGGGATGACCCGGATCAACCTCGCCCCCATCCTGCACCGCATCGGCGAGGACCCCAACTACCTGTTCGGCGAGGAGCTGCTGGCGCTGGCCGGCCACTGCCCGGCCCATGGCGACACCCGCAAGGAGGATTTCGAGAAGGTGGCGATCAACGCCCTTCTCGGTCACCTCTACACCGACCTGCGCGAACACATCGTCGCGCGCATGCCGCTGGACGAGAGCGGGCGGCTGGTGCTGGCGACCCCGCCGGACTCGCCGCACGGCCTGGACATCGGCGACGCCGCCGGGCTGGCGGCCGCCGATCCCGACCGCATGGTCGGCTTCCTGCGCGACGCGGTCTGCCACCTGCTGGACGCCATCATCAAGGAATGGGCGATCAAGCTGATGGTGGAGGAGGACCGCTGCCGCAGCGAGGGCACCATCACCCCCAATGCGGCCTCCGTCTTCGTGCTGGCGCGCGAGCTGCAGAAGTCGGTGCTGCACGGTCCGTCCGGCTACGACATGCTGTCGATCACCAAGACCGGCAGCCATACCGCGCTGCACGTCTGCTGGAACCTCGTCGAGGCGGCCCCGATGTTGCGGCCGGGCCTGGAGGACGCGGCGTACGACGACTTGGCGCGGCGCAGCCTGAAGCAGGTGCTGCCGCTGGCGATGGGCAGCCTCGGCATGCTGTGCCAGTTCATGGCCGCCGGACGGATCGAGGCCGACGACCATCAGGCGATCCACCCGCTGCGCTCCGACCAGTCCGCCTTCCTCTATGACGGTGACAAGGACCTGATCGTCCTCAACGCCGATCTGATCGAGCCGACGGCGATGGCCGGCGAACGCCACTACACCGGGTGCCCGGCCTTCTACGCCAACGGCCTGATCAACCTCTACATGGAGATCGTGCTGGCGCTGGCCGCGCAGTACGGCATCTACGGGCGGCTGCAGGAGACGGCGGGCGCGAAGACGGAACCTTGACGCGAGGCCGGTCGTGCCTATGTTGGCACTCCGTCAGAGTCGGAAGGTAGAAGTTGGCGAAGAAGAGCTATTTGCGGGCGGTGACCACCACGGCGCTCGCCGACGCGATCAAGCGCAGCCGCAGCCGCATGGCCACGCCGTGGCAGCGCGCGCTCGGCCATCTGGAGAGCGTGTTCATCGACCATGCCTGCTTCCGGCTGATCTACTCCAATACCTACCGCATCTCGCCCCGCATGTTCCGGGCGAGCCAGCCGTCGCCCTCGCACATCGCTGCGGCGCGGCGCAACGGCGTGAAGACCATCCTGAACCTGCGCGGCTCGCGCGATTGCGCCTCCTACATCCTGGAGGCGGAGGCCTGCCGCGCCCAGGGCCTGGAACTGGTCGATTTCCCGGTCAGCTCCCGCGACATGCCCAGGAAGGAGACGCTCCTGAAGGCGCGCGAGCTGTTCCGGACCATGACCTATCCGGCGCTGATGCACTGCAAGTCGGGAGCCGACCGCGCCGGCTTCATGTCGACGCTCTACCTGTTCGCGCATGAGGGCCAGCCGCTCGACCAGGCGATGAAGCAGCTCTCCTGGCGGTACGGCCACTTCAAGCAGGCCAAGACCGGCATCCTGGATTATTTCTTCGAACTCTACGCCGCCTACAACCAGAAGCGCCCGATCCCCTTCTGGGACTGGGTCGAGCGCGTCTATGACCCGGTGGAAGCCAAGGCGAGCTTCCGGTCGCGCGAATGGGCCGACGCGGTGGTGGACCGGGTGCTCGGCCGCGAGTGAACGTGACCGCCGAGCCCGAGCCCGATGCCGATACCGTTACCGCGCTACGTACCAGTCGGCGCGGTGGTTGAAGGCGACGAAGGCGTTCAGCACCGCCGCTCCCAGTGCCGACGCCGCCAGTGCCTGCGAATCGAGAACGAAGGCGGCGGCCGAAAAGACCGCCAGATCGACCAGCGCCTGCAGCCAGCCCGCGCGGAACCCGGTCTTCTGCTGGATGTAGAAGGCGAGGATGCCGACGCCGCCGCCGCTTGAGCCGTGGCGGAACAGCGCGATCACCCCGATGCCGACGCAGAACCCAGCCAGCACGGCGGCGACGAACGGGTTGATGGCGTTGAAGCTCATCATCTGCGGAAGCAGGCTGGCCAGCACCGAAATGCCGCTGACCGCGATCAGCGACTTGATGGTGAAGCGCACGCCGATCCGCGCCAGCGCAAGAAAATAGAAGGGCAGGTTGACCAGGAAGAACAGGATTCCGAAATCGGCCCCGGTTGCGTAAGACAGCACAAAGGCCAGTCCGGCAGCCTGACCGGTGACCAGTCCCGCCGCATGCAGGATGGCGATCCCGAAGGACGTCATCACGACGCCGAAAAGCTGGCCTTGCAGATTGTCAAAGAAACTGTGCGACGCGCTGGGGCGATCGTAAGTGACCGATACAGGGGATGGCGAAATAGTCGACGCGGAATTGTTCGTCATGCCAATCACCTCTCGGTGCCGCCAGGGGTTTTACATGCGACCTCCAATATAGGTCATCTCGGTTGACCTATCCATACTTTACCGCATTGCGAAATGGGGCTACCCGCCTTGCCGGTGGTGCGGGCTCGCCCCACCCGCACCGCCTCCCAGGCCAGTCCGCTCAGGCGGCCAAGGTCCGTGCGAGGGTGTCGCCATCGACGTTGCGGCCGGACAGGACGGCGACCGTGCGGCCGGTGCGGCCCAACCGGCCGGCAAGGAGGGCCGCGACGCCGGCGGCACCCGCCCCCTCGGCCACCACGCCGAAGGAGCCGTGCAGCGCCCGCATCGCCGCGGCGATCTCGCCCTCCTCCACCTCGACGACCCGGTCGACGAGGCTGGCGACGATGGCCTGCGGCAGCTTGCCCAGCGCGTGGACGTTGATGCCGTCGGCAAGCGTCGGTCCGCCGCGGCGGGCGAGGCGAACGCCGACCACCCGCGCCTGCGGCCGCCTCGCCTTGACGGCGGCGGCGACGCCCGCCAGCAGCCCGCCGCCGCCGACCGGCACCACCACGGTGTCGACGTCGGGGCGGTCGGCAAGGATCTCCAGCCCGACCGTACCCTGGCCGGCGATGACGTCGGGATCGTCGTAGGGGTGGAGGAAGGTCAGCCGTCGCTCCGCCGCCAGTTCCAGCGCCCTGCCCTTCGCCTCTCCCACGGTGGCGCCGTGCAGCACCACCTCTGCGCCCAGCGCCGCGGTCCGCTCAACCTTGCAGCGGGGCGCGGTCTCCGGCATCACGATGGTCGCCCTCACGCCCAGCCGCGCCGCATGGAGGGCGACGCCCTGGGCGTGGTTGCCGGCCGACATCGCCACCACGCCGGCGGCACGTTCCGGCGCGGTCAGCCGCAGCAGGCGGTTCAGGGCGCCACGTTCCTTGAAGGCTCCGGTGGCCTGGAACACTTCGGCCTTCAGCCAGAGGTCACGGCCGGCGGCTGGGGCCAGCGTCGGGGCGTGCAGCAGCGGAGTCCGGACGATCTGGCCGGACAGGCGGCGGGCGGCGTCGGTCACCGCCGACAGCGGCAGCCAGGCCGGCAGGCGCTCCCCAGGATCGGGAGCGGAAAGAGGCGGGCAAAGGGCAAGGATGCGCGCGGCAGCGGCATGCGCGGTGAACATCGCGGAAGTCCTCGGCGAACGAATTCTGGAGAGATGCGGGCGTGCCCCGGACCGCCTCAGCGGACCGGGATGATAATTCGCGCCGAGCCACACATTCGCTCGCCAAGACGGGGGCCGATGCGGCCGCTGATGCAGCGACGGCTGTTCCGCACCGGACTGGCGGTCAGAAGAGTGATGCGTTTGCCTTGAAAGACCGGATCAGGGGTTCCGGCGACCACAGGGTGCAGCGACACGCCACACGCTCCACACGACCATTGAACACGAAGACGGCAACTCTCCGACGCTTCAGAGCGTCGGGCCGGTAATTCGCATTCGCATGGTGGCGGTGGTGTCCATGGGATCTGCATAGCTCCTGCGCTGGCGCCGGTCAAGCCGTCATCGCGTGGATTCGCGCAATCGGGCTGGAAATCGGGAAGCGAGAGCGGATTCAATCTCGACACGGTAGTTTTGATGCGTAAAAACTCTCTCAAAAGGAGAAAATATTTTGACTCCTACACCTTATAACCCGGATAGTCGGGCGACTGCGGAAGCAGGTCAGACCGGGAGCACGCCACATGTCAGATACGCCAGCCCCTTCTCCCCTGACACCCTCCCGGCGGGAGGTGCTGGCGGGAATAGCCGGCACCGCCGCCCTGGCCCTTTCCCCGCTCGACGCCGTCGCGGCGGCGCTGAAGGACCTCAAGCCGCTGCTGGCGGCTTCGCAGCGGCTGACCGGCATTCCGCTCGACCTCTCCTATCTCGACATCGGCCAAATCGTCTGGAACACGATGCGCCGCAGCCATGGCGAGGCGCCGCTGGTCCGCCTGCTGGCTGTGGTGAATGGCGCACCGGAAGGCAGCGATCTGGCGCCGCTCCTGCGTCGGCATGACCTGCTGCCGATCGCGCAGGAACTGACGAGCCTCTGGTACACCGGCTCCACCGCCCGGAAGGGCCGGAACGGCGGTACCGCGCTGTTCTACAACGATGCGCTGATGTGGCGCTCCTGTGCCTTCACCAAGCCGCCGGCCACCTGCGGCGGCCCGTTCGGCTACTGGGAAAATCCCTACGCGCCCGCCGGCGCGGATGATCGGATCTGAGAAGGGAACCCCCATGCAGCATGAGCACCCGGCCCCTGTGGAAACCATCGAGGCCGACATCATCATCATCGGCTCCGGTGTCGTCGGCGGCCTTGCCGCCTATGAGCTGGCCCGCGAACACAAGGTCGCCGTGATCGACGCCGGGCCGCGCATCGACCGGGTGGAAGCGGTCGAACGGTTCCGCGCCTCGCCGCTGAAGGGCACGAACGCCCCTTACGAGAATCCCTGGTACGCGCCGCAGCCCAACGAGCAGGATGTCCGCAACTACTACATCCAGGAGGTCGGCAAGGGGCAGCAGCGGTTCCAGGGCCTCTTCCTGCGCGGTGTCGGCGGCAGTTCCTGGCATTGGACCGGCCATGCGGAGCGCCACTACCCCAACGATTTCCGCATGCGGTCGGCATATGGCGTCGGGGTCGATTGGCCGATCGAATACAGCGAGATCCTGCCCTACTACACGCGGGCGGAGGCGGAATGGGGGGTTGCCGGCGACGGCACCGACTACATCGGGCCGGACCGCCATGGCGAATCCTTTCCCCTGCCCAAGGTGCCGATGTCCTATACCGACCTGACCGTCGGCGGGAAGGCGGCGACGGTCGATTTCTCCTACACATGCGAGGGCCGGCGGTTCGGCCCGACCCGGCTGGCCTTCGGCCCCTACCCGCATTCGCGCAATTCGATTCCCCATGACGGGCGGCCGCAATGCTGCGGCAATGCCTCCTGCCGCTTCATCTGCCCCATCGCCGCCAAGTACGACGCCAGCGTCCACGTCACCAAGGCCGAGGAGCGGGGGGCGCGGGTCTTCGACAAGCGCGTGGTCTACCACATCGAGGTCGGGAGCGACGGGCTGGTGACCGGCCTGCGCTACCGCCATCCCGACGGCTGGGAGGGCCGCGCAGTCGGCAGGCGCTATATCCTCGCCGCCCACGCCATCGAGACGCCGAAGCTGCTGCTGATGTCGACGGGCGAATACAGCCGCCGCGGCGTCGCCAACTCCTCCGACATGGTCGGGCGCAACCTGATCGGGCTGGCCGACGTCAACACGCAGGGCTACGCGCCGCACGCCACCTTCCCCTACCGCGGCCCGGTGAGCGCCACCGGGGGCCTGAAGTCGCTGCGTGACGGCGACTTCCGCGCGACCCACGGCGCGATCGCCACCAACTTCGTCAATGGCGGCTGGAACGCCACGCTGGGGCCGGCCGACCGCGTCCAGGACCTGATCGCCCAGGGCCTGTTCGGCGAGGCGTTGAACCGGACGCTGCGGGAGCGGACCGAGCGCGAGGTGATGCTCGGCAGCATGGTCGACGTCCTGCCCAACCCCAACAACCGCATCGTCCCCGACGAGAAGGAACGCGACGGGCTGGGCTTCCCGCGCCCGCGGATCACCTTCGGCTGGGACGACTACACCCGCCGCGGCATCGAGGTGGCCCGCCAGATGCACCGCGAGGTGTTCAAGGCCCTGCAGGGGACCATCACCGAGGAAATCACGCCGGCGGTGGAAACGGCGATCATCGTCGGGACCACCGTGATGGGGCGGTCGCCCGCCGCATCGGTCGTCGACCCGCAATGCCGGGCTCATGACCACCGGAACCTCTTCATCATCGGCACCGGCGTCTATCCGACCACCGGCATCGTATCGCCGTCGCTGACCGCCGCCGCGCTGGCGCTGCGCGCCGCCGACCAGATCCACCATGAACTCAGCCTGGGCTGAACCGACGGAACCGGGGACATGAAAGACCACGTCACGCTGCCGCTGCTCGGCCGCCGCACCCTGCTCACCGGCACCAGCGCCGCCGCGCTCTGCGCCGGCCTCTCCGGCCTGCTGGCGGCCTGCACGCCGGAGGGCGGTCCTCCGGGCAAGCCCGGTGACGCGGGAACGCCCTCGGCATCGTCCGGCGAGCTGATTCTTCCGGAGGATGTCCGCGCGGACCCGCGGAGCGGAACGCTGTCCGTTGCGGTGATGGCGGCCTATCGCACCTACGACCTGGACGGGCGGACGGTGCGGCTGCGCAGCTACGACGGCGGGCCGCGCCCCCGAACCCTGCGCGTCGCTGCCGGCGGCACGCTGAACCTGGCGCTCCGCAACGGGTTCCCCACGCCGCCGGCGGGCGCCCAGACGCCCCCGAACCAGGGTGGGCATGGTGAGGGAGGGCATGGCCAAGGAGGGCATGGCCAGGGCCACCACGCCGCTCCGGCCATGCCCGGCATGTCCGGACCCAATGTGCCGCACGGCTTCGACATGACCAACATGCACATGCACGGCCTGCATGTGTCGCCGAAATCGCCGGCCGACAACGTGCTGCTGACCGTGGAGCCGGGCCAGACGGAAAACTACAGCTACCGCATCCCGGAGTCCCATCCCTGCGGCCTGAACTTCTACCACGCCCACCGCCACGGGTCGGTCGCCCTGCAGGTGGCGAGCGGCATGGCCGGCGCGCTGATCGTCGAGGGCAAGGTCGACCGCATCGGCGCGATCGCCAAGGCCAAGGACGTGGTCATGCTGCTCCAGAGCCTTCCGGTCGACGGCAAGGGCACGCTTGAGGATTATGCGACCCTGGGCAACGGCACGCAGGTCTACATCAACGGGCAACGACGGCCGTCGATCCCGATGAAGCGCGGCGAGGTGCAGCGCTGGCGCCTCGTCAACGCCACGCACGATCGCTTCCTAACCCTGACCCTGGAGGAGCACGGGTTCGTCGCGCTCGGGTTCGACGGCATCCCGCTGGAGACGACGGAGACCAGCCCGGCGATCTTCCTGGCACCCGGCAACCGTGCCGAACTGCTGGTGAAGGCGTCCAACCGGCCCGGGCGCTACACCCTCGACGGCGGCACGAACTTCGGCGTCAGCTACGGCCCGCTCGCCACCGTGACGATCGGGCGTGAGGCGGACGACATGACGCTCTACGAAGGACCGCTGGTCGATTACGGCACGGATTTCGCCGGCCATCTCCGGCCGGTCGACGACCGGGAGATCCTGCGCGGCCGCCATGTCGGGTTCGGCCAGATCGGCACCCTGCCCTACTGGACCTGGACCATCGACGGCCGCCCCTTCTCGGAAACGGAGACCGGCTTCCAGGCCAAGCTCGGAACCGCGGAGGAGTGGACGCTGAGCAACCAGACGGACGATCCCCACCCCTTCCACATCCATATCAACCCGTTCCAGGTGCTGGAGGCCAAGGGATTGCCGGTGGCGGTTCCGCCCGGCCGCTGGATGGACACCATCACCATCCCGCCCAACGGCCACATCCGCTTCCGCACCCGCTACCTCGACTATGACGGCATCTACGTCTTCCACTGCCACACCCTGGTCCACGAGGACCAGGGCATGATGCGGAAGGTCACGGTCGAACGCTGAGGCCGCCGGCCCGGCCGTTCACCCCAGTTCCACCCGGTCGCGGCCGCCGCCCTTGGCCCGGTAGAGCGCCTGGTCGGCGCGGCCCAGCACCGCCTCGACCGTGTCGGCGGGGGGATCGAGCTGGGTGACGCCGAAGCTGGCGGTCAGGCTCAGGGGCCGGCCGTTCGGCAGCG
Source organism: Azospirillum picis (assembly GCF_017876115.1). GTDB lineage: Bacteria > Pseudomonadota > Alphaproteobacteria > Azospirillales > Azospirillaceae > Azospirillum > Azospirillum picis. The sequence goes on along the minus strand of NZ_JAGINO010000014.1, from coordinate 50,177 downwards.
TGACGCTCAGTGCGGCGAGGCCGCCGCGCAGGCGCTCGGCGATCCCGGCCGCCTGCGCGAGCGGCGTGGCGGGCAGCAGGATGGCGAACTCCTCGCCGCCGATCCGCCCGACGGCGTCACTGCCGCGCAGATGGCGGCGGATCTCGGCCACCGTGGCGCGGATGGCGGCGTCGCCGGCCGCATGGCCGAACCCGTCGTTGATGCTCTTGAAATGGTCGATGTCGAGCATGATGACGCTGCCGGCCTCGTCCCGGCTGCCGGCCAGCATCCGCTCCATCAGGTGCAGCACATGCCGGCGGTTGAAGGCCTCGCTCAACGGGTCTGTGGTCGCCAGACGGTGCAGGTCACGCTCCATCCGCCGGCGCTCGGTGATGTCGGTCGCGATGCCGATCAGCCCGGCCGGCTGGCCGTCCTGGCCGCTCAGCGGGCGGTTGACCACCAGCAGTTCCCGCCGTCCGCCGTCCGGCCCGGTGACGCTGGTCTCCACGGTGATCGATTCGGAGAATGCCGTCAGGCCGTTCGACAGCGCCCGCAGTTCGGCGCCGATCGCCTCCTCCCCCTCCGCCGTGCCGGGAAACAGCTCCCGGAAGGCGCGGTTGCACAGGCCGTAGCGACCGTCCATGTCCCGGAACCACACCGGGCTCGGTATCATCTCGACGAGATTCTCGATGAACCGGCGCTGCTCCTCGGCCAGCGCCCTCTGGCGCTCCAGTTCGGCGGTTCGTTCCGCGACGCGAAGCTCCAGCGACTGGTTCAGCTTCTCGATGGTGACGAGATCACGCCAGCCGCGCATCGCACCCACCAGGCTGGTGAACAGCTTCTGTGCCGTCAATTCGGCCTTGCTCTTGTAGTCGTTGATGTCATAGGCGACGATCGCCTCCCGTTCCGGCGCCTGGCCCGGCTGGCCGGTGCGCAGAATGATCCGTATGTGGCGGTTGTTGAGCTCGCGGCGGATGTGATGGACGAGTTGCAGGCCCGCATCCTGGGTCTCCATCACCACGTCGACCAGCGCCACCGGCAGGTCCGGCTGCCGGGCGAGGATCGCCCGCGCCTCGGCGGCCGAGAAGGCGCTGACGATGGCGAAGCGGCGGCCCTCGAACTCGAAGTCGTTCAGCAGCACCCGCGTCATCGCATGCACCTGGTCGTCGTCGTCGACGACCAGCACCGGCCATGGCTCGGCCCCGGGCGAACCGGCGCAGCCGTCGCCGACCGTTGGTCGACCCTCGACGAAGTCCTCGTCGTCGTCGGCGAACAGTTCGTCCTCTTCCCGTTCGATCATGCGTGCCCGCTCACTCGCCCTCGATGTCGACGCCCGTGAAGACCTGGAGGAACGGGTCGATCCGGTAGTTCTTCACCTCCTTGCGCAGCGCCACCGACACGACCGAATGGGCGATGGGAAGCCAGGGAAGCTCCCGGTGGAAGATCCTCTGTGCCTCCTGGTAATGGGCCACGCGCTCCTCCTGGATGCCGGTGCGCTTGGCCTTCACCACCTCATCCTCGAACGCGGGGTCGCACCACTTGGCGAAATTGCCGCCGCCCGGCCGCGCGGCGTCGCAGCCCAGCAGCACGAACAGGAAATTGTCCGGGTCGCCGTTGTCGCCGGTCCAGCCGTAGATCGCCATGTCGTGCTCGCCCTGGGCGAGACGGCGGCGGTACTCCCGCCATTCGTCGGTCACCAGCGTGACCTTGATGCCGACGCGCTCCAGGTTCGCCTGGATCAGTTCCGCCGCCCGCTTGCCGTTCGGCAGGTAGGCGCGGGCGACCGACGGATGCCAAAGCTCGATGGAAAGGCCATCGGCATGGCCCGCCTCGGCCAGCAGCCGGCGCGCCGCCTCCGGATCGAACGGAGTGTCTTCGATGCTGTCGTCATAGGACCACATGATCGGTGGGATCGGGTTCTTCGCCACCCGCCCGCCGCCCTCGTAGACGGCATCGATCAGGGTCTGCTTGTCGACGGCCATGGCGATGGCGCGGCGCACCCTCGCATCGTCCAGCGGAGGCTTGCGCGTGTTGAACGCCATGTAGGCGACGTTCAGGCCCTCGCGCCGCTGGATCACCAGATTGGGATCGTTCGCGATCTTGGCCAGTTCCGCCGGGTTGGGGAAGACCATCAGGTGGCATTCGCCCGACCGCAGCTTGTTCAGCCGGACGGCGCCGTTCGGATTGATGGAAAAGACCAGATTGTCCAGCGGCTGGCGGCCGCCCCAGTAGCGGTCGAAGGACTTGTAGCGGATCGCCATGTCCTTCTGGAACGACACGAAGCGGTAGGGGCCGGTGCCGATCGGCTGCTCGTCGAACAGGTCCGGGGTGCCGGCCCTGGCCAGGACGTCGGCATATTCCGCCGACTGGATGGAGGAGAAGGGCATCGCCAGGTTGGCCAGGAACGGCGCTTCCGGGCGGTTCAGCGTGATGCGGACGGTATGGTCGTCGACCTTCTCCACCGTCTTCAGCAGCGCGGCCATCGACATGTCCTTGAAGTAGTCGTAGGTCGCCCTGCCGATCTTGTGGAAGGGATGGTCGTCCTTCCACTGCCGCTCGATCGAGAACAGCACGTCATCGGCATCGAAGGGGCGCGTCGGCGTGAAATGGCTGTTGGAATGGAACCAGACGTCGCGCCGCAGGTGGAATTCATAGGTCAGCCCGTCGGGGGAGACGGTGTAGGACTCCGCAAGGCCGGGGATCACGCGTGTGGTCCCCCGCATGAATTCCACCAGATTGTTGTAGAGGGGCAGTGCCGCGTTCATGCTGGTGCCGGTGGTCGTCACCTGTGGATTGAAACTCTCCGGATTGGCCTCTGAACAAAAAACCAGCGATTTCTCCGCAAAGGCCGGGCCGGTCGCCATCAACCCGAAGAGCGCGCTGAAAACAGCCATACCCTTTACAAGGTTTTGGGTCGGGATTTTCCCGGTCAACGCCATTCAATGCTCCAGCGGAGAAAGCGGTTCGAAGATCGCTGGAAAGGTATCATTGGTAAAACGGCGTGGGAAGCGAATGGTGAAACGGACTCCATGCCCGACTTTGCTTTCCACCATGACCCGGCCGCCCAGCCTATTCGTCACAAGGTTGTAGACGATGTGCAGGCCGAGCCCGGTGTTGCCCGCCCCGCGCCGGGTGGTGAAGAACGGATCGAAGACGTGGCCGAGGTCGCACGGCGGGATCCCCCCGCCGTCGTCGGTGTAGACCAGCTCCACCAGTCCGGACGCCGGCTCGGGAACCATCGCCGCGGCGATGGCGAGCTGGCCTGGCCGGCCATCCTCGTAGCCGTGGGCGATCGAGTTCATCACCAGATTGGTCAGGATCTGGGCCAGGACGCCGGGATTGCCGTCGATCTCGATCGGCTCGCCGCAGGCCACCCGCAGGCTGTGGCCGGCCCGCCGCCAGGAGGGGCTGAGGCTGGTGGCGAGATCGTCGAGGTAGGGCTTCAGCTCGAAACGGCGGGATTCGCCGCTGGTCTGGTCGGCGGCGACCTGCTTGAAGCTCTGCACCAGCTCACCGGCTTGGCGGAGGTTCAAGACCATCAGCCGCGCCAGCTCCTCCGCCGTCCCATGGAAATCGTTGAAGTCGCCGCGGCGCAGCCCGCCGCCCCGCGCTAGACGGCCCACCGCCTCCAGCCGGTCCTCCAGGTGGGTGGCGCCCATCAGCGCATTGCCGAGGGGCGTATTGATTTCATGCGCCACCCCCGCCACCAGGGCACCGAGCGACGCCATCTTCTCGGCCTGGATCAGGCCCGCCTGGGTGCGCTGCAGGTCCGCCAGCGCAGCGTCGGCGCGCTCCTTGGCGTGCCGCGCCGCCTGCTCGCGCAGGCCGATCTCGCGGATCATGAAGGCGGCGGCGCGTGCCATCGCTCCCAACTCGTCCCGGCGGCGCGTGCCGTCGATGCGCCCGCCCAGCGGATCCGCCGCCAGCCGGGTCATCTGCTCCTGGAGGCGCAGCACCGGGCGGCTGATCGAGCGGGCGACCACCAGGGCGGCGCCGCCGCCGAGCAGCAGGCCGATGGTGGCGCCGATCACCAGGATGCGGGTCAGGAGCTCGCCGATGCGGGCGGCCTCCTCGCGGTAGGCTTCGTCGAGCTCGCGAGCCATCTCGACCAGCAGGCCGGCATCGCGGTCCATCGCCATCAGGAGCTGGTTCAGCCGCCGCAATCCCTCGGCGGTCCGCCCGAGGCTGTCCCCCCAGTTGCGGATCGCCTTCAGCACCTCGTCCTGCAACACCGGCGCCATCGGCAGGCTGCGGACCGTCGCCAGCAGTTCGCCGGCATCGGCGACGATGCGGTCGGCCTCCCCGGCGTCGCGCATGGAAACCGCATCGGCGGCCCGCCGGCCCAGCCGCAGGGCGACGACGGCGACGTTCTGTGTCTCCTGCTCGGTGTCGTTCGCCTTGATCGCGTAGGACAGGAGCTGCACGACCTCGTCCTGCAACGCGGTGTAGCCGGTCGACTTCACCATCAGGATCCGGGCGGTCAGGGTCTCGATCGTGCTGGCGGCTTCCGCTCCGGTCTGCCGGGCCTCCTCCAGCGTCTCCTGTGCCTCGGCCGACCGCTGCTGGGCGGTGCGCAGCCCTTCCAGCAGCGGACGCAGCGTCGGCAGGAGCGAAGACAGGAAGGTCACCTCCGACTGATGGTCGAGGGTGCCGGTCAGCACCAGCGCCCGCACCACCGGCAAGCTCCGCAGGACCTGTTCGGTCAGCATCCGCTCGGCAAGCCCCGTCCCGTCGGCCGGCCGGTTCGCCCCGGCCTGCGCCGCCTGCTCGAACCTCGTCAATGCCTGGTCGCGCTGCTCACGCGCGGCGCGCAAGGCCGACACCGCGCCCTGCAGGGCGGTGACGGCACCGGCGTAGCGGTGTGCGGCCTTGGCCGCCGGATACCGGTCGGCCAGCGGGTCGGTGCGGCGCAGCGCCTCCTGGAGGCGGTCGGCGGTCGCGACCAGCTTGTCGCTGGCGATGCGGAAGTCGGTGGCGGTCAATGCCACGCCCTGGCCCGACACCAGTCCCGATACCAGCCCGGCGACGTGCAGCGCCTCGGTGCGCTGCAGCGCCAGCAATGCCTCGCGCAGCTCGTGGGCTCCGTCCACCACGTCGCGGCTGTCCCGCAGCCGGCGGTCCGCTTCGGCCAGGGACGACAGCAGGTCGACGTTGGCGGCGTGCTGGCGCTCGCGGGCGCGGTCGGTCAGCGTCATCAGCGCGGCGGAATAGCGTCCCATGTCGGCGACCGCGTCGTCGTTGGACCCGGTCACGTCGATGAAGGCCCTCATCAGCCCGACATAACGGTCCAGCACGACCACCGCGCGGTCGGCGGCCGCCCGGTGCCCGGCCGCGGAATCCGCCGTCCGCAGCCGGGCCAGCTCGTCGCCCGCGGATGCCGACAGTGCTTCGAAACGCGCAGCGCGGCCGGCGCGCTGGTCCGGGGCGACCTGGAGGTAGTCGATGCGGGCCGCGGTGGCGGCCAGGACGTCGCGATAGACCGAGCCGGCCAGGACCGCCGCCTCATACACCCGTTCGCTGCGGGCCAGCAGCAGTCCGCCGGTTACGGCGATCACCGCCGCCACCGCGACCGGCACGCCCCCGACCACCGCGATGCGCGAGCGAATCCTCATGGCGCACCCGCCCGCCTTCCAGGCAAGCGGGTCCAGTCTCCGCACCGGACGACGGCGGGGTTGGAAAACGCTGGTCGGCGACGCGCCACGGATGCTCCGACTGACAGGACCGATACGGCCATACCAGAGCAACGGCCCGGGGCAAAGGGATAAGGATGTGGCGGCGAACGGCGTAACCTCAACGGGAGGCGGCCGGCCGCCCGCCACACCTCCCGGCATCCTGCGGGCCGGATTCGCAGTACCGGCCCGCGCGCCCTGCCCGCGCTACGACTTCGCCGGCAGTCCCAGCTTGGCCTGGACGGCGGCCAGGCCGTCCTTGCCGTCGACGGTGGTGACGCCGGCCAGCCACGCCTTCAGCACGTCGGGATTGCTCTTCAGCCAGCCGCGGGCGGCGGCATCCGGCTTCTTGTTGCCGTTCATGATGTCGTCCATCACCGCGTTTTCCATGGCCAGCGTGAAGGACAGGTTGGACAGGAACCTGCCGACGTTGGGGCAGTCGGCGGCGTAGCCCTTGCGCACATTGGTGGACACGGTGGCTCCGCCGAGGTTGGGGCCGAACCAGTCGTCGCCGCCTTCCAGATAGGAGATCTCGAAGGTCTTGTTCATCGGATGGGGCTCCCAGCCGAGGAAGACGATCCAGGACTTGCCGCGCGCCGCACGCTTCACCTCGGCCAGCATCCCGGCCTCGCTGGACTCGACGAGCTTGAAGTCCTTCAGGCCGAAGGCGTCCGCCTTCAGCATCTTGTCGATCAGCAGGTTGCCGTCGTTGCCGGCCTCGATGCCGTGGATCTTGCCACCCAGCTTGTCCTTGAACTTCGCGATGTCGGCGAAGGTTTTCAGGCCGGCATCCGCCGCGTATTTCGGCACCGCCAGCGTGTATTTGGCGCCTTCAAGGTTGACGCGGGTGACCTCGACCGATCCGTCCGCCAGTGCTGGCGTCAGGAACGGCTCCATCGTCGGCATCCAGTTGCCGAGGAAGACGTCCAGCGACTTGGTCTTCAGCCCGGTGTAGACCAGCGGCACCGAGGACATCGTGGTCGTCGGCTTGTAGCCCAGCGCATCCAGCGTGACCGAGGCGAGCGCCGTCGTCGCCGTGATGTCGGTCCAGCCGACATCGCCGAACCGCACCGTCCGGCAGGCCGCCGGGTCCGCCGGATCGGCCGCCTGGGCGACGCCCGCCCCGAGCGCCAGGACCAGCGCGGCGCCTGCCGCAGCCCCCGCCACCGCGCCTGCCGTCTTCCGGGCAAGAGCCTTCCACGCCTTCATATCGTCAACTCCTCGTTATGCTGATCAGTCACATTCGCCATCGACGCAGAGGTGAAAATGGCGCATCTGTTTGCGGGAATGCCAAGGCTCGGGTTGACCCCGGACCCGGGCAGGACCTGCGGATTCGCCGGGTCCCGCCGCCCGTCCGGGCGCGGGTTCGGCGACGCTGCGTAGCGGAAAAGGACAGGAGACCGTTCGCCCATGCCCAAAGTCGGAATGGAACCCATCCGCCGCCGCCAGTTGATCGACGCCACCATCGCCTCGATGGGCGAGCACGGCCTCGTGGACACCACGGTCCAGACGATCAGCCGTGGCGCCGGCCTGTCGCCCGGCATCATCCATCATTATTTCGGCGGCAAGGACGAACTGCTCGCCGCCACCATGCGCAGCATGCTGCAGCAGCTTCGCGACGACGCCACCCAACGGCTGGCCGCCGCCCACTCCCCGCGGGCGCGCCTGGAGGCGATCATCGACTGCAACTTCGCTCCCGGCCAGTTCGAGCCGCGGGTCGTCGCGGCATGGCTGGGCTTCTGGGCCCAGGCGCCGCACAACCCGGCACTGGCGCGGCTTCAGCGCATCAACGCGCGCCGCCTCCAGTCCAACCTGCTGCATGCCATGCGGCCCCTGCTGCCGCCGGACCGGGTGGAGCGGGTGGCGGTCGGGCTGGCGGCGCTGATCGACGGGCTGTGGCTCCGCTACGCCCTGACCGGCGCCATCGACGGCAGCGCCGCACGCGCGGTTGCGCTGGGCTACCTCGATTCCGAACTGGCGGCTTAGGCCCACGGCCGTCACCGCCCCCAGGGCAACAGCCGCCGGCGCGGCGAGGCCGGCGAGCGGGACCGGGCGGTGCGGCCGAAGCTCTGGGTGATGCGGTCGAGCACGACCGCGAGCAGCACGACGCTCAAGCCGCTCTGCACGCCCAGGCCGATGTCCAGGCGCTGGATGCCCTGCAGCACCACGTTGCCGAGCCCTCCGGCGCCGATCATCGAGGCGACGACGATCATCGACAGCGCCATCATCATCGTCTGGTTGACGCCGGCCATGATCGACGGCAGGGCATTCGGCAGTTGCACCTTCAGCAGGAGCTGGTGGTCGCGGCAACCGAACGCGCGGCCCGCCTCGACCAGTTCCGCCGGAACCTGCCGGATGCCGAGCGCGGTCAGCCGGACCGCCGGCGGCATCGCGAAGACGACGGTGGCGATGATTCCCGGGACCCGCCCCAGGCCGAAGAACAGCACCGCGGGGATCAGGTAGACGAAGGCCGGCATCGTCTGCATCAGGTCGAGCAGCGTCTTGCCCACGCCGTCGGCGATCCGGCTGCGCGCCATCAGGATGCCCAGCGGAATGCCGGCGGCAAGGCTCAGCACGGTGGAGGCGAGCACCAGCCCGAGGGTGGACACCGTCGGCTCCCAAAGCCCCATCACGAAGATGGCTCCGACCGCCAGAAGGGTGAACAGCGCGAAACGCCAGCCGACCCGCCACCAGGCCGTTGCCCCCAGCACCAGCGCGAGCACCCAGGGCGGCACCCCCAGCAGCATCCCGTCGAGCGCCCCGCCCAGCCCGTCCACGGCGCCGGAAATGGCACCCAGGACAGGCTGGCCATGGTCGAGGATCAGGTTGACCAGCCACTCCGATCCGGCTGAAATACCGCCGCCGATCGTCTCGCTCAGCCATTCGACGGAGAGCAGATCAACCATGGCGCACCTCGGCGGACGCGCCGCGGTCGAGGGCGGCGAGCAGCGCCGCCCGCGAGATCACGCCGACGAAGCGTCCATCGGCCTCCACCACCGGCAACGGGCAGGGGGCCGCCGCCACCCGGCCGAGCAGGGATTGCAGCGGCGCGTCGGCATCGGCCGGCTCCAGCCCGAACAGCGCGGTGGCCCCATCGCCCGCACGCCCGGTCGCGACGACGCCGCGGAACAGCCCTGCCCCGTCGGTGCGATAGCGGAAGCGCGGCTCGCCATGTTCCCCGAAGCCCTCGCCGGCGGCACTGCCGGGCGGCTGCGCCAAGTCGCGGGCGCGCAGCAGGCGCGAGGCATCGACGCCGCGGAAGAAGGCGCGGACATAGTCGTCGGCGGGCGAACGCAGGATCTCGGCCGGCGTGCCGATCTGGGCGATGCGCCCCTCCTCCATCACGGCGATCCGGTCTGCCAGCCGCATCGCCTCGTCGGCGTCATGGGAGATGAAGACGATGGTTCGCGCGTCCTCGCGCTGGAGACGCAGAAGTTCACCCTGCATGTCGGCGCGGATCAGGGGATCGAGGGCGGAGAAGGCCTCGTCCATCAGCATGATGGTCGGGTTCTTGGCCAGCGCCCGCGCCAGCCCGACCCGTTGCTGCATCCCCCCCGACAGCTCGCCCGGATAGCGGTCGGCGTAGGCCGACAGGCCCACCCGGTCCAGCGCGGCCAGCGCCGCCGTCCGGCGCTGCGCCCGGGGCATGCCGGCCACCTCGAGGCCGAAGGCGGCGTTTTCCAGTGCGGTGCGGTTGGGCAGCAGGGCGAAGGATTGGAAGACCATGCTCATGTCGCGCCGCAGGACCGAAACCAGATCGGAGCGGGAAAGCCGGGTCAAATCGCGGCCATCCAGGCGGATTTCCCCTTCCGACGGCTCGACTAGTCGGTTCAGCATGCGGATGACCGTGGATTTGCCCGATCCCGACAGGCCCATGATCACGAAGATCTCCCCGGCGCGGATGTCGAAGCTCGCCTCCGCCACGCCGACATTGACGTTCAGGCGCTGCAGCACCTCCGCCTTCGTCGCTCCCTGCCGCAGCATGGCCAGGGCCGGCTTGGGATCGTCGGCAAAGACCTTGCGCAGGTTCCGCACCGTCAGGCGCACCTCCCCCGTCGTCACGGAAGACGAACCGGTGGGGGTGGGAAGGATCATCGTCATGGGAAGGCTTTCGGAACGCAACGGACTGAAGGTCGGGGGCAGGCTGGACAAGCGGCCGGTAGATTGCCCCGAGACGAGGGGCTTGGTCGATAGCGGCGTTGACCAGATTTGCATTTTGATGACGGGACGGCGTGTTTTGCCGCGGTCAGCGACCCATTTTATTTTGATTGGTCGTTCAATGAAAAATATGACTCTGGCTGTGTCCGGTGCTCGGGCATGAACGTGCCGGCCATCAGAAAGAAAAATAACAGCTCCACGAAGGATATTTCTTTTTTCTTCAAAATAGAAAGAATAGGGGTAACCCCCGATTCTAAATAATTCCCACATATTCAATTAGCATCATTGATTTAGCGGATATTCTTCGGATGGGTCCGCGACGAGAATCGGGGAAAATTCCGTGAAAATTTCAACCAAGGTGATGGCGCCAGCCATCATTCTATCGTTGGTGGCCGTTGTCATCGGCGGCATCTGCCTGTGGGGAATGTCCCGCATTGCCGATGCCACGCAATCGCTGCTGGTCACCAACCGTCTTGTGGTTGCGGCATCGGAGTTGAGATCGACCAGTCGCTCACTGCAGCGCGACGCGTTGAACCTGATCGCGGAGGATGCGCAGGGCCGCGCCATGATCGACGAGCGCTTCGGCGACCGGCTCGACCTGATGCGGACCCAGGTGTCCGAGGTCAGTCGCCTCCTGATTTTGACGGGCAGCGGCGACGCGGCGCGCCTGAGCGCACTGCAGGGCGAGGTGGTGGCGTCGCTGGCCAGGGTCAGGGAACAGGCGGTGGGCGGTAAGTCCGATGGCGCCCGATCGATCTTCCGCAACGAACTGCGCGCCAGCGAGCGCGCGGCTTCCACCCTGACCGACCCGATCATCGAGCGCGGCGCGGAAGAGGTCGACCGGCTAACGGAGAACCTGTCGCAGGTCGAGGCCTCCGTCTGGACTTCAGCCCTGTCGTTCGGGGGGCTTGGCATCCTCGTCGGTGTCGTGGGCTCCTGGCTGGTCGCCCGGCGGGGCATCTCCGGCCCGCTGGACCGGCTCACGGCTGCCATGAAGGACCTGTCGCAGAAGCATTACGCCATCGACCTCTCCGACGCAGGCCGGACCGACGAGGTTGGCGCGATGGCGAAGGCCGTCACCGTGTTCCGCGACGCCATGCAGACCGCCGACCGGTTGGAAGCCGAGCGGCTGCTGACACAGGAGGCTCGGGAACGCCGGGCGGCGGAGATCGAACGCCTGATCGCCGGTTTCGAGGTCGAGGTCGGCGACATCATGCGCAGCGTGTCGGAAGCGGCGTCGACCCTCGATACCACCGCGCAGAGCATGGGATCGGTGGCCGAGCGAACCGATATCCGTGCCTCCGCCGCCGCCGAGGCCGCAGAGGAGGCATCGACCAACGTGCAGACGGTCGCCGCGGCTGCTGAAGAACTGGCCATTTCAATCCAGGAGATCAGCGGGCAGGTCCACCGCTCCACCGAGATCACCACCCGTGCCGGGGCGGAGGCGGAGCAGGCCAACCGGCAGGTCGAGGGGCTGGTCGAGCAGGCGCGGCGCATCGGTGAGATCGTGGACATGATCGCAGGCATCGCCAGCCAGACCAACCTGCTGGCGTTGAACGCCACCATCGAGGCGGCGCGCGCCGGCGAGGCCGGCAAGGGATTTGCCGTGGTCGCCAGCGAGGTCAAGCACCTGGCCACCCAGACCGCCAAGGCGACCGAGGACATCTCGGCCCAGATCGCCTCCATGCAGGGAGCGACCGACGGCGCCGCCCTGGCGATCGCGGACATCGGCGGCACCATCGGGTCGATCCGCGAGGTGGCCTCCTCGATCGCCGCCGCGATCGAGGAGCAGGGTGCGGCGACGGCCGAGATTTCCCGCAACGTCCAGGCGGCGGCGGATGGCACCCGCTCCGTGACGTCCAACATCCTGGGCGTCAGCCAGGCTGTGTCTCAGACGGGGGCGGCGGCATCGGAGCTGAAGGGGGCGTCGGGCGATCTCGCCGGGCAATCGACCCACCTGCGGCGCGAGGTGGAACGTTTCCTGTCCGGCATCCGGGCCGCCTGAGCACAGGATTGGCGGTCTTCGGGGAAGGCCAGGTAAAAATGGGAAGGCCTGGGCTTTCCCATTTTTCCTTTGCGGGAATTGTCCGGTGCTTCAAGCCCTCTGCTAAGGGGGCTATGCCGCGTCCTAAGATCATGCCATCGGTTATGAAATAAATATGTCCATGACTGAAAGCTTTAGTCGCGGGTTGGATTTCCAACGAAATATATAGCTAAAAGATTACACTTTATTATTTTTTGTCACCAGTGTTTATTCTCGCCGACGCATACAACGATATGCAAGCCGATTGAAGGTTTTCGCCTTTCTCCGCGGTTGTGCTTCAAGGTTAGCGTCGCCACCCATACGCGAAAAAATGCTGGGGGAGTCGTCAGAAAATGAGTGCCGACCCGAACGATGCGCAGGCAAAGCGCCTCGCGACCTTCGCCATCACCGAAGACGATCTTGCCCTGCTGCGGTCCGGCCGGGAGTTCGCGGAGCGCCGGCTTCCGGCCCTTCTCGAACAATGGCATGACCAGTTCGCCGCCTGGCCGGAAATCCAGACGGCGCTGATGCTGCCCGACGTCCATGCGGCCCGCGTCGACCACTGGACCCGGGCGGCGTCCGGCCGCATCGACGCCGGCTTCGCGGACTCGGCGCGGCGGCTGGCGACGCTCTTTTATCAGAACGGCGTCCCGGCCTATGCCGTGTCGATCTGTCACTACATCGTCAGTTCCAACATCGCCCGCGAACTCGGACTGACGTCGAGCGAAGGCGGGATGATGAGCGGCCTGTTCGCCGCCGGCGCCCGCCGGCACCGGGCGGAGATGCTTCAGGCGCTGACCAAGATGGCCTGGTTCGACCTGGAGCTGCTGCTGGAGACTTACAGGACCGCCGAAGAGGAGAGCAAGCGATCCACCCTGGACCGGCTCGCCCGCAGCTTCGAGGACAGCGTCAAGGGCATCGTCGAGGGAACGGTCGCCGCGTCCAACCGGATGCAGGCAAACGCGCAGCGCATGTCCGAGATCGCCACCGCCACCAGCCGCCGTTCGGCGGACGTCGCGTCGGAGACGGAGGTTTCCTCCGCCAGCATGCAGACGGTCGCCGGCGCCGCCGGACAGCTCTCCGCCTCGATCGCCGACATCAGCCGTCATGTCGGCGAGTCGTCCCGCATCTCGACCTCGGCCGTCGAGGAGGCCGAGCGGACCAAGGAGACCGTCAGCGGCCTGGTGGCCGCGGCGCAGCGCATCGGCGAGGTGGTGAACCTGATCAACAGCATCGCCAGCCAGACCAACCTCCTGGCGCTCAACGCCACCATCGAGGCTGCCCGGGCCGGCGAGGCGGGAAAAGGCTTTGCCGTCGTCGCCAACGAGGTCAAGCACCTGGCCAACCAGACCGCCAAGGCGACGGAGGACATCTCCAGCCAGATCGCCGGCATGCAGTCCGCCGCCGGCAGCGCCGCCGAGGCGATCCACGCCGTCGGCCGCACCATCACCCACATCAACGAGATCGTCACCACCGTCGCGGCCACGGTGGAACAGCAGGCCGCCGCGACGCAGGACATCACCCGCAACGTCCAGGACGTCGCGGCCGGCGCCCGCCGCGTCACCTCCTCCATCGCGCAGATGACGCAGTCCTCGACGGAAACCGGGACCATCGCGCAGGAGGTCCTGACCGCGGCCGGCAGCCTCCATCGCCAGGCCGACGAGCTGAACCACGGCGTCGGCGACTTCCTGAACCGCATCCGAACGGCGGCCTGACCGGCTGCCGGCTCACCGGCCCCCTCCCCGACCACGTCCCCCCGCCTCTGCGCATGGCTGCCTCGCCGCGGCGCTCCTCCGCTCCTCCTGGACGGACCGGACCGCCGACGGGCAGCATGCGGGCGTCGTGCCTGTTTCGTACAGATACGGATGCGTGACCGCAGCGGGGGATCGGATGGATGGCGGCCGGATGAGGACGGTGGCGCAGTGGGCAGGGCTGTTGGCCCTGTCGGTGGCGGTGACGCTTGGCCTGGACGCCGCCGGACTGCCCGCCGCCTGGCTGATCGGGCCGATGATCGCGGCGATCGCGCTCGGTGTCGGCGGCGCCTCGGTCCGGGTGCCGCCATCCGGATTCACGGCGGCGCAGGCGATCATCGGTTGCCTCGTCGCCCATGCGGTCACCCCGTCGATCCTGCTGTCGATCGCCCAGAACTGGCCGCTGATGTTCGGTGCGGTCGGAGTCACCGTGCTGGTCAGCGGCATCGTCGGCTGGCTGTTCGTGCGCTACGGCAGCCTGCCCGGCACGACCGCGGCCTGGGGCGTCTCGCCGGGGGCCGCCTCTGCCATGGTCGCGATGGCCGGGGAATACGGCGCCGACGTCCGGCTGGTGGCGGTGATGCAATATCTCCGCGTCGTGCTGGTGGTGCTCAGCGCGTCGCTGGTGACGCATGCGCTGACCGCCGGTCCGCAGGGCGGGGCCGTTCCGGTCGCGCCGGTGGAGCTGGTCGATCCGCTCGGGCTGGCGGCGACACTGCTGGTGGCGGCGGTCGGCGGCTGGGCCGGCCAGCGCTTCCGCATCCCGTCCGGCGCCCTGCTGGTGCCGATGGTCCTGGGAGCCCTGCTGCAATCCGGTGCCGGCGTGACCCTGCAACTGCCGCACCCGCTGCTGACCGTCACCTACGGCGTCATCGGCTGGAGCATCGGCCTGCGCTTCACGCGGGACGTCCTGCGGCATGCCCTGCGCGCCGTGCCGCAGATGCTGCTGTCGACCGGGCTGATGATCGCCCTCTGCGGCCTGTCGGCGTGGGTGCTGGTCTCCCTTCTGCCGACCGACCCGCTCACCGCCTATCTCGCCACCAGCCCAGGGGGGCTGGATTCGGTGGTGGTGATCGCGCTTGGCACCGGGGTGGATCTGCCGCTGGTGCTGGCCCTGCAGACGCTGCGGCTGTTCGTGGTGGTGCTGTCCGGGCCGCCGCTTGCCCGGCTGATCGCCCGCTACGCCTGATCCGCTTTCCCTGCGGTCCTGCCGCCCCGCGGGGCATCGCGGGGGCTGGCGGCAGGGTCGGCCGGGAGCGCGGGCAAGACGGGCGATGGCGCCGTTGCGCATCCGGCGCCGCGGGTTTTATCCTTTTCCCCCCGATGCAGAGCCCAACCGGAGTGCCCCGGCGATGACCGACCGTTTCCACCGTCCCGAGACCATTGCCGCCGGCGCGCTCGGCTTCGAGGACGCCGCCAGCGGAGCCGTCATTCCGCCGATCCATCCCTCCACCACCTACGTCCGCGACCCCGACAACGGCTATGGCCGCGGCCGGGTCTATGCGCGGGCCGACAACCCGACCTTCGACGTTCCGGCGCAGACCATAACGGCGTTGGAAAAGGGCGCGGACACCCTGCTGTTCGCCTCCGGCATGGCGGCGGCCACCGCCGTCTTCCAGGCACTGGATCCCGGCGACCATGTGATCGTGCCCGACGTGATGTACTGGGCCTTCCGCAACTGGGTCCACGGCCCGGCCACCCGGTGGGGGCTGAAGGTCGAAGGCGTGGACACCAGCAACACCGACGCCGTGCGCGCCGCATTGCGGCCCGGCCAGACGCGCCTGGTTTGGGTGGAGACGCCGGCCAACCCGCTGTGGACGGTCACCGACATCGCCGCGGTGGCGGAGCTGGCGCACGAGGCCGGCGCGTGGCTGGCGGTCGACAGCACGGTGGCGACCCCGGTGCTGACCCGGCCCCTGGAGCTGGGGGCCGACATCGTCATGCATTCGGCGACCAAATACCTGAACGGCCACTCCGACGTCGTCGCCGGCAGCCTGACCGCCGCCCGGAAGGACGAGTTCTGGGCGCGGATCAAGGCGGTGCAGGCCCAGCAGGGCGGCATCATCGGCAGCTTCGAGGCCTGGCTGCTGCAGCGCGGGCTGCGCACCCTGTTCGCCCGTGTCCGCTGGCAGAGCGCCGCGGCAATGACGCTGGCGGAGCGGCTGGCGGCCCACCCGCAGGTGGCGGAGGTGCTCTATCCCGGCCTGCCCGGCTTCCCCGGCCACGGCATCGCCGCCCGGCAGATGACCGGCGGCTTCGGCGGCATGCTGTCGATCCGCGTCGAGGGCGACGCCCAGGCGGCGATCGCAACCGCCGCCGGCGTCGGCGTCTGGCGCCGCGCGACGTCGCTCGGCGGGGTGGAGAGCCTGATCGAGCATCGCGCCAGCATCGAGGGGCCGGCCTCCCCGGTTCCGGGCGACCTGCTGCGCCTCTCCGTCGGGCTGGAGTCGCCCGACGACCTGTATGAGGATCTGGACCAAGCCCTGCGGCGGGCGGCGTTGCGGCAGGACTGACCCTCGCCGCAACGCCGCCCGCCTTCGGACCCGAAAGGGCTTCCGGATCGGCGGCCGGCGTTCAGGAGGAGGAGCGGAAGGCGTCCCGCATCGTCCGGCTCCCCACCTCCCCTTCGCTTCATCATGGCAAAAGCACTTCCTTTACAATGGCCTGGCAACGATTTTCCGTGCCTCGCCCGGCATGCAGGCCATGCAGGCCAACCACCGCAGCGGCGCGGCAATCCGTCGCGCAGGCCGCCGGTCCGCTTGCGGTGCCATTTGCGGCGCCGCTATTCCGATGGTGATCCGTCCGGTGGGCAGGGCGGCCGAGGCTTGCCGGAGTACCCACAGCGCGGATAGGGCTTGACAGTGAGAATGATTCGCGACGTTATGCGCTGAGAATCAATCGCACCTTTCGCCGATATCCGATCACCGTCGTTCGAGGAGACCTCCATGTCGAAGCGCGCTGCCGGCCTTGCCGCCGTAGCCGTCGTTGCCCTGCTGCCGTTCGGCGCCCATGCGGCGGCCCCGGCCTACAAGGACGTGGCGAAGAACTACGCCGACATCGCCCATGCCGCCTACGAGGATGCCGCCAACGGCGCCAAGGCGCTGAAGAAGGCGGTGGACGCCCTGGTCGCCAACCCGACCGAGGACACGCTGGCGAAGGCGCGCGAGGCCTGGAAGGCCGCCCGGGTCCCCTACATGCAGACGGAAGCCTTCCGCTTCGGCAACCCGATCGTCGACGAGTGGGAGGGCAAGGTGAACGCCTGGCCGCTCGACGAGGGCCTGATCGACTATGTCGACGAGGGCTATGCCGGCGGCGAGAGCAACCCCTACGCCAAGGCGAACGTCATCGCCAACCCGAAGATCACCGCAGGCGGCAAGACCATCGACGCCTCGAAGATCAACAAGGCGCTGCTGTCGGAGAAGCTGCACGAGGCCGGCAAGGTCGAGGCGAATGTCGCCACCGGCTACCATGCCATCGAATTCCTGCTGTGGGGCCAGGACCTGCACGGCACCGGCCCGGGTGCCGGCGAGCGCAAGGCGACCGACTACGCCAAGGGCAAGGCCTGCACCAACGACCATTGCGACCGCCGCGCCCAGTACCTGACCGTCGCCACCCAGATGCTTGTCGACGACCTGTCCGAGATGGCCGCCGACTGGGCGGCCAAGGGCAAGGCCCGCGCCTCGATCGCCAAGGCGCCGGAGAGCGAGGGCGTCGCCCGCATGCTGACCGGCCTCGGCTCGCTCAGCTACGGCGAACTGGCCGGCGAGCGCATGAAGCTCGGCCTGATGCTGCACGATCCCGAGGAGGAGCATGACTGCTTCTCCGACAACACCCACAACTCGCACTATTACGACGAAGTCGGGATGGTGAACGTCTACAACGGCAGCTACAAGCGCACCGACGGCAAGACCGTCTCCGGCGCCTCGCTGTCGCAGCTCGTCGCCGCCAAGTCGGCCGACGCCGACGCCGCGGTGAAGACCGCCATGGCCGACACCATGAAGGCGATGCAGGCGATCAAGGACACCGCCGACAGCGGCAAGATGGCCTACGACCAGATGATCGGCGCCGACAACGAGGAAGGCAACAAGCTGGTCGCCACCGCCGTCGACCAGCTCGTCAACCAGAAGAAGGCGCTGGAGGGTGCAGTCAACGCGCTCGGCGTCTCGGTCAGCGTCCAGGGCTCCGACAGCCTCGACGACCCGTCGAAGGTCGGCAAGTAAGGTCGCTGCCATCCGGCCCCGGCCCCCGCGCCCACCCGCGCAGGGCCGTGCCCCTCGCTTCCCTTCCGGGCCGCTCCGGCACGGAGGGGCGCCGGGCCGGGGCCGGTCTTTTCCTGTCCAAGTCTTAGTTTCCGGACCGCCGTCATGCCTTACCGCTTCGCTCCCCCGCTCTCCCGCCGTGCCCTCCTGCGCGCCGGGGGCGCCGCCATCGCGGCGACGGCGCTCGGCGGCACCGGCTTGGCGGCACCGACCGCCGGTGCGCTGAAGGCCGGGCTCGCGGCACCCCGCCCGGTGAGCGCCGACGGCGACCTCGTCGAGGTCGAGCTGGTGGCCAAGCAGCGGATGCAGCGCATCCTTGCCGAACCGGCCGCCCCCTCGCCGCTGATCACCTACGCCGACCACTTCCCTGGGCCGGTGATCCGCATGCGCAAGGGCCAGCGGCTGCGCGCCACCCTGGTCAACGAACTGGACGAGCACACCTCGATCCATTGGCACGGCATCCGCCTGCCCAACCTGGAGGACGGCGTCCCCTACCTGACCCAGCCGCCGACCGGGCCGGGCGAACGCCATGTCTACGAATTCACGCCGCCCGATGCCGGTTCCTTCTTCTTCCACCCCCACTGCAACACGGTGGAGCTGCTGGGCCGCGGGCTGGCCGGCGTCCTGATCGTCGAGGAGCCCGACGCCCCGAAATTCGATGCCGACCTCGTCTGCCTGGTCAAGGACTGGCAATTGAACAAGGACGGCAGCTTCGGCACCTTCCTGACCGATCGCGGCGCCTCGCGCGCCGGGACCTTCGGCAGCGTGTCGACCGTGAACGGTGCCATCGAGCCGGTGATCGAGGTACCGGCGAACGGCGACATCCGCGCCCGCCTCTACAACATCGACAGCACACGCGTGGTCGACCTGCGGGTCGAGGGGGCGGAAGGCTGGATCATCGCCGTCGACGGCAACCCGCTGCCGCCCCGGCGGCTGGAGGAGGGCTGGCCGATGGGGCCGGCGATGCGCATCGACGTGCTGTTCCGGGCACCCGCCAAGGCCGGCCAGACCCTGCGGCTGACCAATGTCTACTCGGCGGAACCGCGGCCGCTCGCCACCTTCCGCGCCGTCGGCCCGTCGCTGCCCAACAAGCGATTCAAGCCTCGGGCCCTGCCGGCCGCCGACATCCCCGAGCCCGACCTGACCGACGCGCCGATCGTGCCGATGGCCTTCTCGGCGACGGCGGTGGCGCAGAGCTTCGACGGCCTCGACAAGGCGGTCCTGGCCGGCCTTCCGGCCGCCGACGCCAGTTGCCTGTCGGCCAAGACCTTCTGGGCGATCAACCAGCAGAGCTGGCCCGAAGGCGGGCACGAGCACCTGCCGCCGCCGCTGCTCACCCTGGAGAAGGGCCGCAGCTACATCTTCGAGCTGGCCAACCTGACCCCGCACCTGCACCCGATCCACATCCACGGCTACACCTTCAAGGTGCTGTCGTCGGACGGCCGCAAGGTGGTGCCGCACCATGCCGACACCGTGCTGCTGGAGCCCAAGGAGCGGCTGCGCGTCGCCATCAGGGCCGACAACCCCGGTGACTGGATGTTCCATTGCCACATCATCGAGCACCAGGACACCGGCATGATGGGATACATCCGCGTTGCCTGAGCTCCGTGCCGCCCGCCCGCTGATGCGCCGCGCCACGCTCGCCGCCGGCCTGCTCCTCGCGCTGGCCCCCGCCAGCGGCATCGCCGCCGACAGCCTCGACAACCGCATCGGCGAGGCGCTGTTCCGCCGCATGTGGGTCGCCGCCCCCACCGCGACCCAGGCGGCGGACGGGCTGGGGCCGCTCTACAACGCTCGCTCCTGTGCGACCTGCCACCCGCGCGGTGCCGGCGGCCGTCCGCCCAACCCGGCTGTGGAGGGCGACCAGGGCGTCGGCTACGCCATCAAGCTGAGCGACGACCCGGTCTACGGCCGGCAGATCCAGTCCAACGCCATTCTCGGCCAGGTGATCGAAGGCCGCCCGCGCGTCACCTACCGCGAAGAGGAGGTGCGCTTCCCCGACGGCGAGACCGTCCGGCTGCGCCATCCGACCCCGGTGGTCGCCGACCTCGGCTACGGCCCGCTGGCCGAGGCGACGGTGATGTCCGCCCGCGTTCCGCCGCGGGTCCACGGCATGGGGCTGCTCGACCGCATCCCCGCCGAGGCGATCGAAGCGGAGGCGGCGCGGCAGGCCGCCGCCGGCGGTGCGGTGGCCGGGCGGGTCAACCATGTGGTGGTCGACGGGCGTTCCCAGGTGGGCCGCTTCGGCTGGAAGGCCATGCACCCGACGCTGGACCACCAGGACGCCGAGGCGTTCAGCCTCGACATCGGCATGTCCACCCCGGCGTTCCGCGATCCCTGGGGCGACTGCACCCCGGCGCAGACCGCCTGCCGCGAGGCGCCGCACGGGGACTCCAAGCAGTTCGAGGGGCTGGAGATCCCCAGCACCGTCATCGGCCTGATCGACGGCTACCTGCGCGACCTGCCGCCCGACGGCAGCCTGACCGCCTCCGCCGACAAGGCCGGCGCCGCGCTGTTCGCCGACACCGGCTGCGCCGCCTGCCACCGCCCGTCCTGGCGGACGGCGGAGGATCCGGAGCATCCGGCCCTGTCGAACCGCGACATCTTCCCGCACAGCGACCTGCTCCTGCACGACCTCGGCCCGGCGCTGGGCGACGATCTGCCGATGGGACAGGCGCGCGGCGCCGACTGGCGCACCACGCCGCTGTGGGGCCTGAACCGGCTGGCGGCCAGGGACGGCCAGTTGTCCCTGCTGCATGACGGCCGCGCCCGCAGCGTGGCCGAAGCGATCCTGTGGCACGGCGGCGAGGCCGAGGAGGCCAGGCGGCGCTTCATGGGCATGCAAGGCGCCGAGCGGAAACGGCTGGTGCGCTACGTGCTGGGTTTGTAAAGGAAGGGCGGGGGGCCTCTTCCACGGAAAACCGAAGGGACGTGATTTTATGCGACGCCGCATAGTGCTTGGACTGATGTCGGCCGCCGCCGCCGTGGTGGCGCTGTTTCCCCGCGGGCCGGCGCTCGCCGCCCGGCAGGCGGACAAGGACACCGCCTTCCTGGCCGGCATGGTCCGCACCCACGCCCTGCCGCGCTTCGACGCTCTGGTGACGGCCGCGACGGCCTATGCCGACACGCTCGACCGCTTCGCCGCCAACCCGACCGCCGCCGGGCTGGACGAGGGACGGTCTGCCCACATCGCCGTCACCGACGCCTGGGCCGCCGTGCAGCATCTGCGGCCCGGCCCGCTGACCATGAACCTGCGGGCCGACCGCATCTCCTTCTGGCCGGAACGGCCGGGCGTGGTCCAGCGCCAGATCGGCCAGATCCTGCGCGACCACGATCCCAAGCTGCTGCAGCCGGAGGCGCTCGCCCGCCAGAGCGCAGCGGTGCAGGGGCTGACCGTCCTGGAGCGGCTGCTGTTCGACGACGCCGTGACGGTGGACAGCTTCGCCGGCAGCGACGCCAAGCTCTACCGCGCGAAGCTCGCCGCCGCCGCCGCCCGCAACATCGCGCACATCGCCACCGAGGCGCGCGACGGCTGGAAGGAGCTGGAGGGGCCGCTCGCCGCCGGACGGGAGACGGTGCTCGGCCCGACGCCGACCGAAGCGGTCAACACCCTCTTCTCCTCCGCCATCACCGCGATGCAGGTCATCGTCGACCAGAAGCTGATGGCGCCGCTCGGCACGAGCATCGAGGATGCCAAGCCGCTGGTGGTCGAGGCGCTGCGCAGCCGGCGCGGCCTGCCCAACATCGCGCAGAACCTGAAGGGGCTGCGCGCCCTGCTGATGGGCGAGCATGGCGGTCCCGGCTTCATCTCGCTGCTGCCGGAGAGCGAGGACGGCGCCACCGCCAAGCAGGCCATCGACGAGAGCTTCGCCGCCGCCATCGGCGCCATCGAGGCGGTCCCCGGCCCGCTCGACAAGGCGGTGAGCGACCCTGCCGCCCGCAAGAAGACCGAAAGCGCCCTGCGGCTGATCAAGGCGGCACGGGTTGAGATGCTGGGCACGCTGGCGCCGCTGCTCGACATCACGCTGGGCTTCAACGAACTGGATGGAGACTGAGCCATGGCGAGCAAGGGATCGGCGAGCAATGGCTCTGCGAGCAATGGATCGGTGGACCGCCGCAACGTCCTGGGTCTCGCCGCAGGCCGGGTGTTCGGCAGCAGCTTCTTTGGGGGCCGCTTCTTCGGGGGCCGCATCTTCGGCGGCGGCAGCCTGCTCGCCGTCCTGACCGGCCGGGCCAGCGCCGCTGGTGCGGCGGCCGGACCGATCTACCTCAACGCCTACGCCACCGCCGCCGAGAAGGGGCGCGAGCCGGGCTTCGGCGTCGCGGCGCTCGACGGCAGCGGCACGCCGCTGTTCACCACCGCCACGCCCGGCCGCGCCCACGCCATCGTGCCGCGGCCCGGCAAGCCGGAGGCGGTGGTCTTCGCCCGGCGCCCCGGCCGCTGGTTCCAGACCCTGTCGCTGGAGGACGGCGCCGCCGGCCCGGTGGTGCGCGCGCCCGACGACCGCCGCTTCACCGGCCATGGCGACTATTCCGCCGACGGCCGCCTCCTCTACGTCGCCGAGGACGACGTCCCGCGCGAGGAAGGGGCGATCGGCATCTACGACGCCACCGACGGCTATCGCCGCCTCGGCGCGATGCCAACCCATGGGCTCGGCCCGCACGAGCTGGTCCTGATGCGTGACGGCACCACGCTGGCGGTCGCCAACGGCGGGGTCATCACCCATCCCGACACCGGCCGGGCCAAGCTGAACCTCGACAGCATGGACAGCTCGCTCACCTATGTCGAGGCAGCGACCGGCAAGCTGCTCGACAAGGTCCGCCTGCCGGAGGAGCACGCCAACCTCGGCATCCGCCACATCGCGCTGCTCGACGACGGCGGGGTCGCCTTCGGCGTCCAGGACGAGCGGCCGATCGGCATGCTGCAGCCGCTGACCGGCGCCCATCGGCCGGGAAGCGGCGCGGTGCGGCTGTTCGAGGCGCCGGAGGAGGTGCTGTCGCGGATGCAGGGCTATATCGGCAGCGTCGCCTCCGACGGCACAACGGTCGCCGCCAGTTCGCCGATGGGCGGCGTGATCGGGCTGTGGGACGCGGCGGGCGGCGCTTGGCTCGGCTCCACCGCCCTGCCCGACGGCTGCGGCCTGGCGCCCAACGGCGAAGGCTATCTGGCGACCAGCGGCCTCGGCGTGATCGAGCCGGTATCCGCCAGTGCGGCCGCCGGACGCGAGCGGCGGGCGCCCGAGTATCGCTGGGACAACCACCTGACCCGCTGGGTGGCCTGACCCCCCGCGCCTATCCTCCCCCGGATAAGCACCTCTCTCCCCTCCCCCGCGACGCGGGGGAGGGTCAGCGAGCGGGGAAGCGCCCCGACACCGTCACAGCCCGACCGCGCCGTCAGCCCGCCAGTGCCGCGGCGTGGTGGCGGAGATGGTCCTCGATGAAGGTGCTGATGAAGAAATAGCTGTGGTCGTAGCCGGACTGCAGCCGCAGGGTCAGCGGATGGCCGGCCGCTTCGGCCGCCGCGACCAGCGCCTGCGGCCGGAGCTGGACCTCCAGGAAGCCGTCGCGGTCGCCCTGGTCGATCAGGATCGGCAGGCGCTCCGGCGCTTGCCCGATCAGGGCGCAGGCGTCCCACTCCAGCCAGCGGTCGCGGTCCGGCCCCAGGTACCGCCCGAAGGCCTTCTCGCCCCACGGCACCGCCGCCGGGTTGACGATGGGGGCGAAGGCCGACACCGCCTTGTAAAAGCCCGGATGCTTCAGCGCGCAGACCAGCGCGCCATGGCCGCCCATCGAATGGCCGGCGATGGACCGCCGGTCGCCGACCGGGAAATTCGCCTCGACCAGCGCCGGCAGCTCCCGCGTCACATAGTCGTGCATGCGGTAGTGCCGGGCCCAGGGTTCCTCGGTCGCGTCGACATAGAAGCCGGCCCCGAGGCCGAAGTCCCACGAGCCGTCCGGGTCGCCCGGCACGCCCTCGCCGCGCGGGCTGGTGTCGGGAGCGACGATGACGAGACCGAGTTCGGCGGCGGCGCGGAAGGCGCCGGCCTTCTGGGTGAAATTCTCATCAGTGCAGGTCAGGCCCGACAGCCAGTAGAACACCGGCAAGCGGTCGGCGGAAGCGGCCTGGGGCGGCAGGAAGACTGCGAAGGTCATGTCGCAGTCCACCGCCGCCGACCGGTGCCGCACCCGTTTCAGCCAACCGCCGAAGACGCGGGTTTCCGACAGGGTGGTGAGGGGATCGGTCATGGATGTGCCCTTCCGCCGGTTGCTGGCCGGTTACTGGTTGTACAGGATGACCGAGCGGATGCTCTTGCCCTCGTGCATCAGGTCGAAGGCGTGGTTGATGTCGTCCAGGCCCATGGTGTGGGTGATGAAGGTGTCCAGCTCGAACTCGCCCTTCAGGTAGCGCTCGACATAGTCCGGCAGCTCCGAACGGCCCTTGACGCCGCCGAAGGCGGAGCCGCGCCAGACGCGGCCGGTGACGAGCTGGAACGGCCGGGTGGAGATCTCCTCGCCGGCGCCGGCGACGCCGATGATCACCGACTCGCCCCAGCCCTTGTGGCAGCACTCCAGCGCGGCGCGCATCACCTTGACGTTGCCGATGCACTCGAAGCTGTAGTCGACGCCGCCGTCCGTCATCTCGACCAGGACCTCCTGGATCGGACGGTCGTAGTCGGCCGGGTTGACGACGTCGGTGGCGCCGAGCTGCCTGGCGATCTCGAACTTGTCCGGGTTGATGTCGATGCCGATGATGCGGCTGGCCTTGGCCATGGTGGCGCCGATGATCGCCGACAGGCCGATGCCGCCCAGGCCGAAGACGGCGACGGTGGCGCCCGGCTCGACCTTCGCCGTGTTCATCACAGCGCCCATACCGGTGGTGACCCCGCAGCCGAGCAGGCAGACCTTCTCGAGCGGAGCGGCCTTGTTGATCTTGGCGAGCGCGATCTCCGGCAGCACCGTGTATTCGGAGAAGGTCGAGGTGCCCATGTAGTGGGCGATCTGCTTGCCCTTGATCGAGAAGCGGCTGGTGCCGTCGGGCATCAGTCCCTTGCCCTGGGTGGCGCGGATCGCCTGGCACAGGTTGGTCTTGCCCGACAGGCAGAATTTGCACTTGCCGCATTCCGGCGTGTAGAGCGGGATGACGTGGTCGCCGACCGCCACCGAGGTGACGCCCGGCCCGACCTCCACCACCACGCCGGCGCCCTCGTGGCCGAGGATGCAGGGGAAGACGCCTTCGGAATCCTTGCCGGACAGGGTGTAGGCATCGGTGTGGCAGACGCCGGTAGCGGCGATGCGGACCATCACCTCGCCGGCCTTGGGCGCCGCGACCTCGACCTCCTCGATCTCCAGCGGACGGTTGGCTTCCCAGGCGATGGCGGCGCGCGACAGAACCATGTGGCTTCTTCCTTCCCCAAGCGGATGGCGACAATTTCCCGCAGTTTAGCGCCGTCCCTGTCATTGCAGGAACGGCAAATTCGGGAATAGATTTTTGCCGTATGGGGATAATGGAGGCCGGGCGTGAGCGGGTGGGACGGGATCGACGAATTCCTCGCGGTGGCGGAAACCGGCAGCTTCTCCCGCGCGGCGGAGCGGCTGCGCGTCTCCTCCTCGCATGTCAGCCGCAGCGTGGCCCGGCTCGAAGACCGGTTGCAGGCCCGCCTGTTCTACCGGACGACCCGCAAGGTCAGCCTGACCGAGAGCGGGCGCGCCTTCTACACCCGGTGCCAGCGTCTGGCGGAGCAGCGGGACGACGCCTTCCTGGCGGTGGGTGCGCTGCAGGGTGGCAGCGACAGCGAGGTGAAGGGCCTGCTGCGCCTGACCTGCGCCACCGCCTACGGCGAGCAGTTCGTCATGCCGCTGGTCAACGACCTGATGGAGCGCCATCCCAGCCTGAGCGTCGAGGTGGAACTGACCAACCGCCAGTTGGATCTGGTGCAGGAAGGCTATGACCTGGCGATCCGGCTCGGCCGGCTCAGCGAATCGAGCCTTGTGGCGACCCGCATCGCGCCGCGCGTGATGCATCTGTGCGCCGCCCCCTCCTACCTGGACCGTCACGGCGTCCCTGACAGCCTCGCCGGCCTTGCAGGTCACCAGTGCCTGACCGGCACCTCCGACCAGTGGCTGTTCGACGACAACGGACAGGACTGGCTGTTCCGACCGCGCGGCCGCTGGCGCTGCAACAGCGGCTTCTCGGTTCTGGATGCCTGCCTGCGCGGCTTCGGCCTGTGCCAGTTGCCCGACTATTACGTGAAGAGGCCGGTGGCCGACGGAAGGCTGGTGTCGATGCTGGACCGGCACCGTCCACCCAACACCGCGGTATGGGCGGTCTACCCGCAGAAGCGTCATGTGCCGCCCAAGGTGCATGTCGCCATCCGGCACCTGAAGGACGGGTTGGCACGCCGTCCGGAATACCGATAGGGCACCGCCGCCATCGCCGGGAAAAGGAGGCGTCCGCTAGGGTGGTGGTCGGACCGCCCTGGCTGCGCAAATGATAATGACTTGCATTCTCATTTCCTCCGACCTAGGCTGGGCATTCCATCACCTGCGGAGTCCATCATGCCGACCATGCCGTCCCGCCGCCCGGCTGCGCCGATGCGCGAGCGCTTCCAGGACCTGCAGATGCCGGAAGCGCTGATGGTTTCCGTCCTGCGGCTGTGGACCGAGCCTCTGCGTGACCCTGAGCGGCCGCACCCGCACTGGCAGGACGGCCTGATGGATGCCGGGCTGTCCAACGATGCGGCCGTTGCCTTCGACACGCTGATGCGGATCGCCATCGCCGCCTGCACACGGCCGCTCGACATCCACCGCCCACCCTGCCCGGCGCTCGGCGCCGACGAGGCGCTGCTGCTCGACATGCTGCGGCTGGCCCAGGGTGGCCGGCACGGCGAAGCCGGCCTGCTGATGAGCGGGTGGCTGCCGCTGGCCGGCGTCCGCATGGCGATGGCGCCGCTTTGCATCCTGGCGACGGCGCTGTCCCGTGCCGGGCTGCCGCTGCCCGAACCGGCCGCGGGCTCGATGGCGGGGTCGCCCACCAAGGCGATGGAGCGGCCGAGGGCGACCGCCGATCGCGGCGCCTCCCTGCTTCATTGAGGGGTTCACTAAGGCCGGCGGCGCCGTCCCACTCCGTCTCCGCGTCCGATCCCTGGGGTCCCGCCCCTCAGCGCCGCACCGCCGCCGCGACGCGGTCGGCGAAGGCCGCCAGCGCTTGGCTCATCGCCCTGACCAGCGCGTCCGGCTCCGTGCTGCCGGCCATGGCCTCGACAGTGTCGTGGGAGGGGCCGCTCTTGCGGCCGTCGCCGGCCGCGCCCAGGCTCCATTGCGTTTCCAGGACCACGCGGCCGGCGGCATCGGCCTCGAAACGCAGGATGGTCGTGGTCAGCACCACGGTCCCCTCCCCCACCGTCGTTCCCGACACCGGCAGGACGGTGGTGCCCGGCAGCCGCGCCGTCAGGTCGGCGGCCAGCGTGGAGCGCAGGCCGTCGGCCAGCGGCTCGGCCCAGCGGTCGAACTCGAGGGTTTCCACCCGGTTGCCGTCGATCCGCCGGATGATCTGCGGCCGGTCGATCAGCAGCGGCAGGTCGATGCTGCCCAGCGCCAGCCGCTGCGGCGACGTCCCGGCCGGGGCCGGGGCCGGCGTTACAGGCGCCAGCGTGTAGAGCCGGCTCTCCGGTGTCGCCTGGC
The DNA here is from genome assembly GCF_017876115.1 of Azospirillum picis. Taxonomy (GTDB): domain Bacteria; phylum Pseudomonadota; class Alphaproteobacteria; order Azospirillales; family Azospirillaceae; genus Azospirillum; species Azospirillum picis. Next base: position 22,657 of record NZ_JAGINO010000014.1, on the reverse strand, counting down.
AGGCTGTCAGCAGCACCAGGAGCGGGGCGGCCAGTGCCGCCGTCCGCCAAGCCCATCCCCGTCCCATCGTCGCTCGTCCCCCGGTCGTCATTGCGTCTTGCCCCGGAGCAGTGCTTCCGGGTGGCGTTCCAGATAGTCGGCCAGCACGCGGAACGAGCGTGCGGCATCGTTCAACTGCTTCAGCATCCCGGCGATGTCCGGCGTTCCGCCGCCGCCGCCGAGCAGGCCGTTGGCACTGTTCAGCGTCCCCTGGGCCGCCGTCGCCACGCCGCGCAGGCTCTGCACCAGCGCCGGCAACTGGCGGTCGGCATCGCGCATCAGCGCGTCGGCACTGCCCAGCGCCTTGGCCAGCGCCGCCAGCGACCGCGCCAGATCCGGCGAGCCGGCAAGGCCACCCACCGACTGGATGGTGCGGCGCAGGTCGCCGACCAGCGCGTCCAGCGGCAGTCCGGCGATGGTGTCCATCACCGCGCCGGCCGAGCGGGTGATGGAATCGAGGTCGCCGGAGGCCACGGTGGGCAGGTCGGAGTGCTCGCCTGACACGACGCCGCGCTTCTCCTCCGCCTCCTTGACCGGCGGCGGCGCGTTCGGCTCGATGTCGAGCGCCACCAGCTTCTGCCCGGTCAGCAGGTTGCCGGAGGCAAGCCGCGCCCTCAGCCCCTTGTCGACCAGCGACGATATCATGCGCCGGGCCGCCGCCTCGTCCATCGGTCCGCTGACCGGATCGCCGTTGACGCGCGAGATGCGCCCCGGTTCCAGCTCGATCTCGACGGGAACATGGAGCCGCTGGTCCTTGGGGTCGTAGAGCAGGCGGACGCCGACCACCTGCCCGATCGTCATGCCGCGCAGGAGGACCGGCGCACCGCCCTGCAAGCCCTGCACGGAGCCCGGGAATTCCAGGGTGTAGCGCACGCGCAGGCGGTCGCGGGTCTCGACCGCGCTGACCGGATCCTCATAGAGGGTGAACACCGTCCCTTCCGTCGCGGCCGGGCCGGCCTCCCCTTCCCCCGGGGTTTCGAGGACCACGCCGCCCAGCGCCAGGCTGCGCAGCGATTCGGTCTGGAACTTGAAGCCCTCCGCCCCGGCCGAGAACTGGATCCCGGACGAGCGCCAGAAGCGGGTCTGCTCATGCACGAGCGTTTCATACGGGGACCGGACGAAGATCGTCACCGTCACCGCCCGGTCCTGCGGCGAAAGGTTATAGCCCATCACCTCGCCGACCTGGACGCCGTGGAAATAGACCGGCGACCCCTGGGACAGCGAGCCGAGCTGCGCGGTCCTCAGCGTGAAGCTGCGCCCCGGCACGTCCGACCGCACGACCGGCGGCTCCTCGAGAGCGTTGAAGTCGCGCCGGTCGTCGCCTCCTCCGGGTTCCATTTCGACATAGCTGCCAGACACCACGGTGCTCAGCCCCGACACGCCCGCCAGGCTGAGGCGCGGACGGACCACCCAGAAGCGGGTCGACTGCTTCAGGTAACCCTGCGCCGTGCGCTCCATCCGCGCCGTGGCGACGACCCTGGACAGGTCGTCGGACAACTGCACCTTCATGATGGTGCCGAGGTCGACGCTCTTGTGCTTGATCTTGGTCCGTCCGGCCTCCAGCCCGTCGCCGGACTGGAAGGTGATGACGATTTCCGGCCCGCGCTCCTCCAGCCAGGTCCAGCCGAGCCAGCCGGCGATCAGCGCCGCCACCAGCGGCAGCGCCCACAGGGGCGACAGGCGGCGGCGCGGCGGCAGCGCGACCTCCGGCGGCTGTGCGGATGGCCGGGCGGGCTGATCGCCGTCCGGCCCGCGTCCGCTCCGCGTCTCTTCGGATTTCTTGTCGTCGGGCATCTTGTCGTCAGTCAATTGGGCCGGCCGGGATGCCGATCCGGGATGGCCGGCAACCGGGGATTTTCCTCGGCTCGGTCCCACATCACGCGGGGATCGAAGACATGGCTCGCCATCATGGTCAGAATGACGACGGCGGCGAAGGCGACGGCACCGGGGTCGGCCCGAACGGACGCGACGGCGCCGAACTGCACCAGGGCGGTCAGGATGGCGATCATGAACACGTCGATGTTGGACCAGCGCCCGATGGCGTCGATGATCCGGTAGAGCCGCGTGCGGGCGTGAAGCAGCGATGGCGAGCCGCGCCGCGCCGACAGGATGAACCAGCCGAGCCCGGCAAGCTTCAGCACCGGAACGGCGACGCTGGCGACGAACACCAGCAGCGCCAGCGGCCACAGCCCGACCTCCGCCAGCTCGTGCACGCCGCTGAGGATGGTGCTGGGGGCGCCCTGGCCGAAATTGACCACCGTCATCACCGGCAGCAGGTTGGCGGGGATGTAGAGGATGATCCCGGCGGCTACCAGCGCCGTGGTGCGCTCCAGGCTCTCGGGCTCGCGGGCGTGCAGGCGGCTGTGGCAACGGGTGCAGCGCTCCGGCGCGGGGCCATGGTCGCAGCCGTGGATGCGGTGGCAGACGCCGCAGGAAACCCAGCGCGCCGGCGGCGGCTCGTCCGTGGCCGGGACATGGTCGATCGCCTGCCAGACCGCCCGGTGGTCGAGCATCAGGTCCATGGCCGTGCGGGCAACGACATAGCCGCCCAGCGCGATGCCGCCCGCCAGGACCTCGGCGTTGGCGAAGCCCTTCAGCCGCGAATAGCCGACCAGCAGCCCCAGCAGGAAGACGTCCAGCATCGCCCACGGGCGCAACGTCTCGGTCCACGCGAACAGCCGGGCCGTCTCGCGCGGCCGGCCGGGCCGGCGCCCGCGGTGCACGCGCAGCAGCACCGCGATGACCGCCATGACGCGGGCGAACGGCGCGGCCAGCACCAGCAGCCCGACCAGCAGCGACAGCGGCCACATGCCCTGCCCGGCCAGCGCCTCGATCCCGGTGGTCACGAGGCTGGTCCGGTCGTTGCCCTGGATATGGACCGCCATCAGCGGGTTGGCCGCCACCAGAAGCAGGAGCAGGGCACCGGTGATCGCCATCGGCAGCGCATGGTGCAGCCCGCCGCGGCCCCGCCGGAACAGCACCGCGCCGCAACGCGAGCACTCCGCCCGCCGCCCGGGTGCCGGAAGGCGGATCCGGTGCAGCCTCCCGCAATGGGGGCAGCCGATCAGGTCGTCACGCGCCACGGCTCGAATGTCTCTCAACTCCACCTTGCCAAACCCTGCCGACATGCATGGCTTCCGGCTCGTGGAGCCGGGGAAACCCGCCCTCCAATTGGCTTTTCCCGTCGCCGCCGCAAGCCCTGGCGAAGGAAATAGGCTCTGCCTGCTGCATTGCGAAAAATCCGGGTTGCGGCCGGGCCTCAGGCCCGGGAATTGGCGATTGACCAGACGTTTATGTACATACATTATCCTCCGAACGTCACAGTGCGGCGCAAAAACGGGATGCACGGATTGGAGCGGCAGGACCTGGCAGGACGGGACCGCGACGGTCCTGCCTTGGATGGCAGGGGACCGCTGTTCGACCAGATCAAGCGCGCCGTCGCCGGACAGATCCTGCGCGGACACTGGCGGGCCGGCGAACGCCTTCCCAACGAGCAGGCGCTGTCCACCCTCTACGGCGTCTCGCGGCAGACCGTGCACAAGGCGATCGCCCTGCTCGCCCGTGAAGGGTTCCTCGTCCGCCGCCGCCGCGCCGGCACCTTCGTCGCCAAGGGCCGCGGCGACCGCTTCGCCCTGCCGATCGAGGACATCGGCGACATCGTCGCCCGCGAGGGCCGGGTTTACGAGTTCCGTGTCCGCGAACGCAAGACCCTTGCCAATGGCGAGGGCATCCGCTGGCCGGATCTGCCGGACGGCGCCCCGATCCTCGTGCTGGAATGCCTGCATTTCGGCGACGGCACGCCGATCCAGCTCGAGCGCCGCCTGGTCAGCCTGGACGCCGTGCCGGAGGTGGTCGACGAATCGTTCGACAGCGTCGCCCCGAGCCGCTGGCTGGTCGACCGGGTGCCGTGGTCGTCGGCCGAACACACCGTGCGCGCCGTGAACGCGACCGCCGACGCGGCCGCCCTTCTGGGCGTGGAACCGGGCACCGCCTGCCTGTCGATCCGCCGGCAGACCATGCATCTCAGCCGCCCGGTCACGCTGGTGCATTTCCTGTCGGCTGGGGACCGCTTCAGCCTGAGCGGGGCGTCCATCACCGACAGCGCGACCGAGTTGAATTTGTAAACACAAAATGGCTGGCATGGATGCCGGCCGCAACAGGGGGTCCGACGATATGGAGAGCAACGTTATGGGTAAGACGGTGAAGGCGGCGCTTCTGGGCGCCACTCTGCTGGTGGCCGGGTTCGCCGCCACGGCGCAGGCCGATACGCTGGCCGACGTGAAGAAGGCGGGCACGCTGGCCGTCGCGACCGAAATGCAGTTCCCGCCCTTCGACTTCCTGGAGAACAACGAATACAAGGGCGTCGACCGCGACCTGTTCGACGAGGTGGCGAAGGAGCTGGGCGTCAAGGCCAAGTACATCGACCTGCCCTGGACCAGCGTCCTGCCGGGTCTGGAGGCCAAGAAGTTCGATCTGGTCATCGCCCCGGTGACCATCACGAAGGAGCGCGTGAAGCGGTACGCGTTCACCGTTCCGATCTCCGAGGCGACCGCGGCGTTGATGAAGCGGGCCGACGACAAGTCGATCAACAGGCCCGAGGACATCGCCGGCAAGACGGTGGGCGGCGGCAAGGGCACCTCGCAGCTTGCCCAGGTGAAGGAGTTCGGCCAGACGCTGAGCCCCCAGCCTACGGTCAAGGAGTATGTCGACAGCAACCAGTCCTACGCCGACCTGGCCGCCGGTCGCGTCGACGCCTCGGTGAACTCGCTGCCGAACCTCGCCTTCGCCGCTGCCCAGCGCAAGGAGACCTTCGCCGTCGTGCTGCCGCCCTTCGGCAAGCCCTCCTACTTCTCCTGGGTCGGCCGCATGGGTGACGACGACAAGAGCCTGATCGAGGCGATCAACACCGCCCTGGTGAAGATCCAGAAGGACGGCCGCCTGGCGACCATCCAGAAGAAGTGGTTCGGCATGTCGCAGGAACTGCCGACCACGGTTCCGGAACCCCAGCTCTAAGCAGGGCCGATCCGCCATTCCTCCTCGCCGCTCGCGGCAGGGGGAATGGCCTGTCCGTCATTCCCGCGGCGGCGGAAATCAGGCACCCGTCCCGCGGCCTCCGTGCCGGGAGGTCCCGATGGCCGCCGGTTCGGGCTGGTGAAGAAGCCGCACCGACGCCGTTCGCGGATCGGCCGCCCGCCCGCCGTCGCAGCGCGCATCGGCCAAGGGACGAGAAAGCCCATTTCATGAAGTTCCCCGTCCCATGAAGTTCCCCGTCCCATGAAGTTCCCCGTCCCATGAAGTTCCCCGTCCCATGAAGTTCAGCGTCCCATGAAGTTCAGCGTCATCATCGACGCGCTGCCCTACCTGCTGCAGGCGGCCGTCACGACCGTCTGGGTCTCGCTGCTCGGCATGCTGCTGGGGCAGGTGATCGGCGTGCTCGTCTGCGTCGCCCGCCAGTCGGGCAGCCGGGCGGCCGACATGGCCGGCGGCGTCTATGTCAGCTTCTTCCGCGGTGTGCCGCTGCTGATCCAGCTCCTGCTGATCTACTACATGCTGCCGCTGGTGGGGATCGATGTGCCGCCGCTGGTCGCCTCGGTCGCCGCCCTCGGGCTGGCGTCAGGCGCCTATGTCTCCGAGATCTATCGCGGCTCCCTGAATGCCGTGCCGCACGGCCAGGCGGAGGCGGCGCTGGCGCTGGGTTTCCCCGGCACCACGATCTGGTCGCGCATCCTGCTGCCGCAGGCGTTCCGCATTTCGGTGCCGGCGCTGATCAACGAATTGATCCTGCTGCTGAAGGCGTCCTCGCTGATCTCGGTCGTCGGCGTGGCGGAACTGACGCGGACCAGCCAGACCATCTCGGCCAGCAACTACCGACCGCTGGAGATCTACCTGGCGGCCGGCGTCATCTATCTGGCGATCAACGGCGTGCTGGCCCTGTTCGGCACGGCGGTCGAACGCCGGCTTCAGCGCGGGTGAGGCGATGCTCGACACGTCCCTGATCATTCAGTACGGCCCCTCGCTGCTGCGCGGCTTCGGCGTCACCATCCTGTGCTGGGCCGCCGGCTGCGCCATCGGCATGACGCTGGGCTTCGTGCTGATGCTGCTCCGGCAGGTGCCGCTCCGGCCGTTGCGCTGGCTCATCCGCGCCTATGTCGAGGTGATCCGCGGCACGCCGTTCCTGATCCAGCTCTTCCTGCTCTACAACGGCGGCCCGTCGATCGGCCTGCGGCTGGAGGCGACGACCGCCGGTATCCTCGGCCTCGGCCTTTACGGCAGCGCCTATTTCGCCGAGATCTTCCGTGCCGGCTACCAGGCGGTGCCCAAGGGACAGGTGGAGGCGGCGCTCAGCCTCGGCATGTCCTACGGCGCCATCCTGCGTCGCGTGATCGTCCCGGCGATGCTGGTGTCGACCATCCCGGCCATCGTCAACATGATGGCGATCCTGACCAAGGAGACCGTCGTCCTGTCGATCATCACCGTGCCGGAACTGATGTACGAGATGCAGACCATGGCGGCGGAAACCTTCGCCACCTTCGAGACCATCCTCGGCATGGCCTTGTTCTACTGGCTGCTGGTGGAGGTGACGTCGCGCCTCGGCCGCCGCCTGGAGGCACGGGTGACCCGCTTCCTGACCCATTCCTCGACCCCCACCCCGTCCACCCGGACCTCGACCGCGAGGGCGTGATGATCGCCGCTGACAAGAACGCCACGAACACCGCCCCGAACGGCGCTTCCCTGCCCCGTACCGCCGGCGGCGGCCCCAACGGTAGCCCCGCCGGCACCACGCCGATGGTCACCGTCCGCGGCCTCGGCAAGAGCTTCGGCACCAACGAGGTGCTGCGCGACATCGACCTGACCGTCAACCGGTCGGAGGTCGTGTGCCTGATCGGCCCCAGCGGCTCGGGCAAGAGCACGCTGCTGCGCTGCATCAACTTCCTGGAGGCGTACGACCGCGGCGAGATCCGCATCGAGGGCACGCTGGTCGGCTACAGCGAGGACAGCCCGCGCCGCCGCCTGACGAACCGTGAGCTGCGGGGGCTGCGCCGCAACGTCGGCATGGTGTTCCAGCAGTTCAATCTGTGGCCGCACATGACGGCGCTGGAGAATGTCGCGGAGGCACTGGTCCAGGTCCGTGGCATGAACAAGGCCGACGCCGCCGCCCGCGCCCGCCAGATGCTGGAGCGCGTCGGGCTGGCGGCCAAGGCCGACAGCTATCCTGCCCGCCTGTCCGGCGGCCAGCAGCAGCGCGTCGCCATCGCGCGCGTCATCGCCATGGAACCGCACCTGATGCTGTTCGACGAGCCGACGTCCGCGCTCGACCCCGAACTGGTGGGGGAGGTGCTGCAGGTCATGCGCGACCTCGCTGCCGACGGCATGACCATGGTGGTGGTGACCCATGAAATGGGCTTCGCCGCCAACGTCGCCGACAAGGTCGCCTTCCTCGATCATGGCCGCATCGCCGCCTTCGGCACCCCGCGTGAGGTGTTCCACGAATCGGCCGAGCCGCGCGTCCAGCAATTCCTTCAGACCTATCATGAGAGGAACAGCTTCTAAGCGCTTGATTGTCAAATATTCCAGCCGGGGCGTCTGCTTGCCGTCCCGGACCGGATGCGGGCGGTTCCCCCGCGCGGAGCCGACTGTGGGCGAGCCTCTCCCCTCCGTTGCGGCGGCAGGGGGCCGCCGCCGGACATCGGTACAGTCCCCTGGAACGCCGCCGCCAAACCCGCTAAGACGCTTCGCACCCGCAACGGATCTGCAGCGCGAAGGCTTCGCCCCGGCCGATGATCGAACTCCGCTCCGTAACCCATGCCTATGGCGACCGCCCCGTGCTGCACGACCTGTCGCTGCGGCTGGAGGAGCGGCGCATCGCCATTCTTGGCGGCAACGGGTCGGGCAAGAGCACGCTGGCCCGCCTGCTGAACGGCCTGATCGTGCCGACGGCGGGCAGCGTCAGCGTCGACGGGCTGGACACGCGGCGCGACGGCCGGGCGGTGCGCCAGCGCGTCGGCTTCGTCTTCCAGAATCCCGACACCCAGATCGTCTATCCGACGGTAGAGGAGGATCTCGCCTTCGGCCTGAAGGCCCGCCGCCTGCCCAGGGACGAGATCGCCCGCCGGGTGGCGGCGGCGCTGGAGCGCTACGGCCTCGCCCGCTACCGCCACCAGCCCGCCCATCAGATGAGCGGCGGCGAGAAGCAGCTCCTTGCCATCGCCGGGGTGCTGGTGCTGGAACCATCCCATGTGGTGTTCGACGAACCGACCACGCTGCTCGACCTGCGCAACCGCCGCAAGGTGATCCAACTCGTGCGCGACCTGCCCCAGCGGGTGGTGGTGGTCACCCACGACCTCGACATGATCATGGATTTCGATCGCGTCGTGGTGCTGGAGGGCGGGCGCGTCGTCGCCGACGGCCCGCCGGCCGAGGCGGTGCCGGCCTACGTCGAGCGGCTCGGCTGATGCTGGGGCTCTACCTGCACCGGGACTCCGCCGTCCACCGCCTGCCGGCCGGCGCGAAGATGGGCGGTCTGCTGCTGCTGACGGCGGTGGTGCTCACCCTGCCTGGCGCCTGGGGCGCCCTGGCCGCCATGGTCGCCGGCGCCGCGCTGCTGGCGGCGGCGCGGCTGCCGCCCGGCCGGGTGCTGCGCGACCTTAGGGCGCCGGTGGTCATGCTGGCGCTGCTGTTCGGCATCCAGGCACTGCTTGCCGGCACCGGCTGGCAGGACGCGGCAATCGCCGTGGCCCGCTTCGCCGCCCTGATCCTGCTGGCGACCGTGGTCACCCTGACCACGCGCGTCATGGACATGGTCGACCTGTTCGAACGCCTGTTCGGGCTGCTGCGCCCGCTGGGCGTCAACCCGGCCAAGATGGCGCTGATGCTCGCCCTGACCATCCGCTTCGTGCCGCTGCTGGGCGACCTGGTGCGCGAGGTGCGGATGGCCCAGCGCGCCCGCGGCGTCGAGCGGAACATGGCCGCCTTGTTCGTTCCGCTGCTGGTCAAGATCCTCACCATGGCCGATGATCTGACCGCCGCACTGGAAGCGCGCGGCTACGATCCGGCGGACACCGGGTCCCAACGATAACAGGCCATCCGAAGGAAGCGTCCTCCATGCTGTCGACCCGCGACCTCGTCCTCTGCGCCCTGTTCGCCGCCCTGCTCGGCGGGCTCGGCATGGCGCCGCCGATCCCGCTCGGCTTCCTGCCGGTCCCGATCACCGCCCAGACGCTGGGCGTCATGCTGGCCGGCACCATCCTCGGGGCCCGGCGCGGCGGGCTAGCCGCCCTGCTGTTCGTCCTGCTGGTGGCAGCCGGGTTGCCCCTGCTCGCGGGCGGGCGCGGCGGCATCGGCGTGCTGATGGGACCGACCGGCGGCTTCGTGCTGGCCTGGCCGCTCGGCGCCGTTATCACCGGCTGGCTGGCGGAACGCTTCGCCAGCGGCACCAGCCCGGTCCGCCTGTTCGCGGTCAGCGTCGTCGGTGGCATCCTGGCGGTCTACGCCGTCGGCATCCCCTGGCTGGCGCTGGTCGCCGGCCTTCCCATCGAAAAGGCCGCACTCGGCACCATGGCCTTCCTTCCCGGCGACCTGATCAAGGCCGGCGTTTGCGCCTTCGCCGCCGCCGCCGTGCGCCGCGCCGGCATTCTGCCGCTCCATGCCTGACCGCAGTCCGCGAGCCGCCAAGTCCGCAGCCGATATCCTGAAGGCCGATACGCTCGCCCGTCCGTTCGTGCTGGCCGCGGAACGGGCGCCCGGTCACCCGGCCCTGCTCGTCGGCGGCGACGCGCTGACCTATGGCGATCTGCTCGGCCAGGTGCGGCAGGCCGGTGCCGGCGTGGCGGCACTGCGCCGGGACGGCGTTCCGCCGCGCGTGGCCCTGAGCCTCGGCAACCAGCCGGAATTGCTGGCGCTGTTCTTCGGCATCGTCGCCGCCGGCGGGGTGGTCGGGCTGCTCGACCCGAAATGGAGCGCCGCCCAGACCGACGCGGCGCTCGACACCCTGCGCCCGGACCTCCACCTGACGTCCGGCACTGCCGCCGGCTGGATCGCCGCCCAGCCGGCGGGCTGGGCGGTACCGGCGGTCGACCCGCGCACGCCGTTCCTGATCGGCTTCACCTCAGGCACCACCGGACGGCCGAAGGCGTTCATCCGCGACCAGGGCTCCTGGCTCGCCACGCTGGCGGCGAGCCGGGTCGAGTTCGGCATCAGACCCGGGGATGTCGTGCTGGTGCCGGGGCCGCTGACCCACGGCCTCGGCCTTTACGGCGCGGTGGAGGCTTTGTCGGCCGGGGCGACGGTCGAGGTCCAGCCCAGGTTCGATGCCGCGGCCGCCGCGGACCGGCTCGCCGGATCGGGCCTCACCACGCTGGTGGTGGTGCCCACCATGCTGGTCGGCATCCTCGACGCGGCGGAACGGCAGGGGCGGCGCTTCCCGGCACTGCGCCGGGTGGTCTGCTCCGGTGCCAAGCTGGCGCCGGCGGTGCACGACCGGCTGGTGGCGCTCTGCCCCGACGTGACGGTGCTGGAATATTACGGCGCCTCCGAACTCAGCTTCGTCAGCCTGCGGTCCTCGCGGGAGGGCGCCCCCGCCGACAGCGTCGGCCGCCCCTTCCATGGGGTGGACATCGACCTGCGTGACGACGCCGGCCACCCGGCGGAGCACGGCCGGCCCGGTACCGTATGGGTGCGCAGCCGCATGCTGAGCAACGGCTATCTCGGCGGCACCGACGGATCCGGCTACCGCGAGCGCGACGGCTGGGGCACCGTCGGCGATTATGGCTGGATCGACGAGGACGGTTGGCTGCGCCTGATCGGGCGTGCCGGCGACATGGTGGTCAGCGGCGGCCTCAACGTCTATCCGGCGGAGGTCGAGGCCGCCCTGCGTGCCCATCCCGCGGTGGCGGAGGCGGTGGTGTTCGGCCTGCCCGACCCCTATTGGGGAGATGCCGTGTCGGCGGTGGTCTGGTGGCGCGGCGCAGTGACGGCGACGCTGGCCGAGCTGCGCGCCTGGTGCCGGGAACGGCTTGAGGCCTACAAGGCGCCGCGCCGGCTGTTCACTGCCGACGACATGCCGCTGACCGGCAGCGGCAAGATCGCGCGTGCCGACGTGCGGGAGTTTGCACGCTCGGGGCTGCTGGCGTCGGCGGGAGTGGTGGCCGACGCCGCGGAAAGGCCAGCCGCGGGGAAGCCTTCATGACCCGCGCCGTCATCGTCGCCGCCCGCCGCACGCCGGTCGGGCGCATCGGCGGCTCGCTGCGTGACCTGCCGGTCGAGGACCTCGCCGCGCCGGTGATCCGCGCCGTGCTCGCCGACGCCGGGCTTGAGGCGGCTGAGGTGGAGGAGGTGCTGCTCGGCAACGCCGTAGGACCCGGTGGCAACGTTGCGCGGCTGTCGTCGCTCTCCGCCGGGCTGCCGCTGGCGGTTCCGGGCGTCACCGTCGACCGGCAATGCGGATCCGGGCTGGAGGCGATCAACCTCGCCGCCCGGCTGGTGCAGTCCGGCGCCGCCGAGGTCGTGCTCGCCGGCGGGGTGGAGAGCACCAGCACGGCCCCCTGGCGGGTCGCCAAGCCGACCAGCCTCTATCGCAGTCCCAGCTTCTTCGACCGCGCCCGCTTCGCGCCCGATGACATCGGCGACCCGTCGATGATCAAGGCGGCGGAAAACGTCGCCACCGCCTACGGCATAAGCCGCGAACGGCAGGACCTCTACGCCCTGGAAAGCCACCGCAAGGCGGTTGCTTCGCAATCGTCCGGCCGCTTCGCACGGGAAATCGTGCCGCTCGCCCTGCCCGATGGCCGGACCATAGCGCACGACGAGTGCCCCCGCCCCGACACCAGCCTGGAGCGCCTCGCCGGCCTGCGGCCGGTTCTGCGGCCGGACGGGACGGTGACTGCCGGCAACGCCTGCCCGGTCAATGATGGCGCTGCCGTGGTCGCCGTCGTCTCGGAACGGAAATCCCGGGCGCTCGCCTCGCCGCGCGGCCTCGTGGTCGTGGATTCGGCGGCGGCGGGGGTGGACCCGAAGCTGCTGGGCACCGGCCCGATTCCGGCAGTGGCCCGGCTGCTCGCCCGCAATCCCGGCCTCACCCTCGACGACATCGACCTCGTCGAGTTCAACGAGGCATTCGCCGCCCAGGTGCTCGCCAGCCTCGATGCTCTCGGCATCGAGGAGCACCGTGTCTGCATCGGCGGCGGCGCGCTGGCGCTCGGCCATCCCTACGGCGCGTCGGGTGCGATCCTGGTGACGCGGCTGTTTTCCGAACTGCTGTTCCCGCCGGCGGGACCGGCGCCCCGGCGGGGCATCGCCACGCTCGGCATCGGCGGCGGGCTCGGGCTCGCCACACTTCTGGAGCCTGTCTGAATGACCAGCACCGCCGCGACCGGCGACAGTTTCCGGTCGGCCTTCCGCCATCGCGCCTTCGCCCTGTTCTGGTGCGCGCGGGTCTGTTCGATGCTGGCGATCCAGATGCAGGTGGTGGCGGTCGGCTGGCAGGTCTATGCCATGACCAGCGATCCGCTGGACCTCGGCCTCGTCGGGCTGTTCCAGTTCCTGCCGACCCTGGCCCTGGTGCTGGTCGCCGGGCACGTCGTCGACAACAACGACCGCAAGACGGTGCTGTTCGGCGCCCTGTCGCTGGAGATGCTGGCGATCGGCGGGCTGTTCGTCATGACGCTCGCCGGCTGGTTGTCGCCCCCGGCGATCTTCGCCGTGGTGGCGCTGATCGGCCTGGCCAAGTCCTTCGAGGGGCCGGCCAACCAGGCCATCCTGTCGGCGACCGTTCCGGTCGAGGATCTGCCGAACGCCGTCGCCTGGCAGTCCTCGGGCGTGCAGGTGGCGCAGATCTCGGGGCCGGCGCTGGGCGGGCTGCTCTACATCGCCGGACCTGCGGCGGTCTACGGCGTCAGCACGGCGATGCTGCTGCTGTCGGTCTTGCTGATCGCCGCCTGCCGGCCGCGCCCGGTGACGATGGTCAAGCGCGCGATGAGCTGGCACAGCATGCTGGCCGGTGCCTCCTTCATCCGCAGCCGGCCGGAGATCCTGGGCGCCATCTCGCTCGACCTGTTCGCCGTGCTGCTCGGCGGCGCGACGGCGCTGCTGCCGATCTATGCCCGCGACGTGCTGCATGTCGGCCCCTGGGGCCTCGGCGTGCTGCGTTCGGCCCCGGCGCTGGGTGCGCTCGCCATGGCGATGGTCATCACCCGCTGGGGCGTCAAGCGGCATGCCGGTCGCTGGATGCTGGTGGCCGTCGCCGGCTTCGGCGCCGCCACCGTCGCCTTCGGCCTCTCGGCCGATCCGGTGCTGTCCTTCATCGCCCTGCTGGGCGTCGGCGCCACCGATCAGGTCAGCATGTTCGTACGGCAGACGCTGGTGCAGCTCTCCACCCCGGACGACATGCGGGGCCGGGTCGGCGCCGTGACGTCGCTGTTCATCGGCGCCTCCAACCAACTCGGCGAGTTCGAATCCGGCAGCATCGCCGCCCTGCTGGGCGCGGTGCCGGCGGTGGTGCTGGGCGGCGTCGGCGCCATCATGCTGGCCGGCACCTGGGCGGTGCTGTTCCCGGCGCTGCAGCGGGTCGACCGCCTGCTGGGCCGGTAGGGCACCGCCGCCCCTCCCCGTCGTATGCGTTACAGGTAACGGATCGTCACCTTGTCCGCCGCCTGGCGGGCACGGTCGCGGGCCTCGTCGGTGCTGGTGCCGGCGGCGAGCGCCACGCCCATCCGGCGGTTCTTGCGGGTGGTCGGCTTGCCGAACAGCCGCACGTCCACGTCATGCTCGGCACTGCCGAGCCGCAGCGCCTCGGCCAGCCCCTCGATGCGGAAGGCGTCCGCTTCGCGGTCGGCGAGGATGACCGCGGAGGCCGACGGGCCGCGGCAGGTGATGGCCGGGATCGGCAGGCCGAGGATGGCGCGGGCGTGCAGCTCGAACTCCGACAGGTTCTGCGACAGCAGGGTGACCATGCCTGTGTCGTGCGGTCGCGGCGACAGTTCGGAGAAGACCACCTCGTCGGCGGTCACGAAGAACTCGACGCCGAAGATGCCGTAGCCGCCGAGGTTGTCGACCACCTTGGCCGCCATTGCCTTGGCGTCGTCCAGCATCCGCTGTGGCATGGCGACCGGCTGCCAGGATTCCTGGTAGTCGCCCCGCTCCTGCCGGTGGCCGATCGGCTCGCAATATAGAATGCCGTCGCGGGTGCGGACGGTCAGCAGGGTGATTTCGTACTCGAAGTTCACGAACTCCTCGACGATCACCTTGCGGCGGTCGCCGCGCATGTTGGCCACCGCATAGTCCCAGGCGGCCTCCAGCCCGGCGGCGTCGCGCACCGTGCTCTGCCCCTTGCCCGACGAGGACATCACCGGCTTGACCACGCAGGGGAAGCCGGTGTGTTCCGCTGCGGCGAGCACCTCATCGAGGCTTTCGGCGTAGCGGTAGCGCGAGGTGCGCAGGCCAAGCTCGGCCGCGGCGACCTCGCGGATGCGGTCGCGGTTCATCGTCATGGTGGCGGCGCGGGCCGAGGGCACGACGGTGGTGCCGGCATCCTCGAACTCGTGCAGCACCTCGGTGCGGATCGCCTCCACCTCGGGGACGATGAAATCCGGACGGTGCTTGGCGATGGCGGCACGCAGCGCGTCGGCATCCAGCATCGAGAACACCTCCGCCCGGTCGGCGACCTGCATCGCCGGGGCATTGGCGTAGCTGTCGCAGGCGACCACCTCGCAGCCCAGCCGCTTGGCGGCGATGAAGAACTCCTTCCCCAGTTCCCCGGACCCCAGCAGAAGGATCTTGGCGGTGAACATCCCAGCACTCCCCGTAATAGCGTCGGCGGCCCGACCATAGGGCTTCGCGCCGGCCGGGCCAAGCCCCGGCACCGGCCAAGCGCCATGCCGTCAATCGAGCCGAATATTTCGAAAAACAAATCCAAATGGAACCGGATGAAATGCGGTTGCCCATGCGTTCATACAGGAAGCGGCGCGAGAACCGCCCGGCGGACCGGGCAGCGGCTGCGGGAGGGTGCCATGGCTGCAGCGACGCGTGCTTTCTTCCCCGGCTCCCGGACGCTCATGGCCGGTTGCCTCGCCGCCGCGCTGGCCCTGCCGGGCTGCGCCGGAAACAACAACGACGATGTCGCCGGCGCGCTGCTGATCGGCGCTGCCGTCGTCGGGCTCGGCGTGCTGGCGGCCAGCGGGTCGGACGACGACGATCACGACAGCCGGCGCCGACGCCACGACCACCGGCGCTACGACGATGGCTACGGCGGGTATGGCGGCGGTTACCGCAGCGGCTACGGTGGCGGCTACGGCGGCCGCTATGCCGGCAACGGCCGCTGCGACGACGCGCGCTACCGGACCTCCAACGGCGGGCGGGCGGCGGCCGGCAGCGACGAATGGGACTGCCGGCGTTTCGGCGACGGGCGGAAGTAGGCGCCCGCCCTACCGCCGGCGCCCCTCCAGGTTCTTGCGGACGATGCCGGCGATGATCAGCAGGAAGGCGAGAAGCCGGATCAGGTAGACCCAGCTCTGCTCCTCCCGCTCCAGCCCCGCCAGGGCCAGCAGGGTCTGGCTCAGCGCCAGCAGCCCGAAGGCCAGCGCGAAGGCGACGAACAGGCCGTCGCGGGTCCGCCGCCAGAAGCTGAGGAAGAACAGCCCGGCGACGCCGTAGAGCGCCGCGATGACGCCGGTGATGAAGCTGTGGGTCGTGGGCGACATCAGCCGGCATCCCAGATGAAGCCGTAGAGCAGTACCCCGACGCCCGCCAGGGCGGAGAGCTGGCGCAGCGGCAGCAGGTCGACCTGCGTCGGCAGCACCACCACGTCGACGAACAGCAGCAGGTTGTTGATCGCCAGCGCCACGAAGCACAGCGTGCTCCACAGCAGCAGGCGGCTGCGCGACCGCAGATAGCTGCGCGCCAACAGCAGCATGCACAGCAGGCTGGCGGCGAAGCACAGCAGATAGACCGCGGATTTCACGGCCTCCATGGCAACCCACTTTCAGTCATTTGGCCCTTTTCAGTCATTCGACCGGAACCGGAAGGAATCGGCGAAGATCTGCACCTTGTTGCCGGGTGCGTTGAAGATCTCGCGGATGATGGCGGAAGGACGCGACGCATAGGCCTGCTCGATCTCCTCGACCCACTGGTCGAGCAAGGGAGCGGCCGGCCGGTAGCGATGCCGGCCATCGGCCTCCGCCACCAGCAGGCCGGCGCCGAGGAAGCCGGCAAGGGCCTCCTGCACCACGACGTCGCTGCCGCGCAGCTCGCGCACCAGATCGGCATTCGACCAGTCGCGGTCGGGATGGCGCCGCAACAGCATCAGCAACTCCAATGCCCAGACCGATCGGATGGAATTGCGGAGAAGAGCAAGAGCGTCATCGGACAGAACCATGAACCAAACCTGACCTGGTAATCTTGAACCGGCGGCCCGTCACTGCCGCCCTCGTTCCCCCTCGTCAGTCCCGCGCCGCCTCTGCCGGCATGGGAGGGGCTTGCAAGTCGAGCGCACGGCGGAGTGCACGGGCAAGATCGCCGTCGCGGTAGGGCTTGGCCAGCATTTCCGCCTGGGCCAGCACCGTGGCCGGGTCGGTCTCCCGCTCGCCGGCGGACGCGCCGGCCTCCACCTCGGGCGCGCTGGTGCCGTTGGCATAGCCGGACGCGAACAGCAGCTTCAGCGAGGGGTGGCGGCGCAGGGCCTCCATCGCCAGCTCGCGGCCGTTCATGCCGCCCGGCATCACGATGTCGGTGAACAGCAGGTCGACCGACCGGCGGTCCAGCAGGGCCAGCGCCGCCGCCGCCCCGTCGGCCTCCAGCACCTGATACCCCAGTGCCGCCACCGCCTGGACCGCCACCGACCGCACGTCGGCGTCGTCGTCCACCACCAGCACCATCTCGCCGCGGCCGGCGACGGCCTCGTCGTCGCCGGCATCCTCGGCGGCGGACCGTGCCCCCTCCACCGCCATCCGCGGCAGATAGAGGCGGAAGGTGGTTCCAGCGCCGGGTTGGCTGTCGATGCTGATCAGGCCGCCGGACTGCTTGACGAAGCCGTGGATCATGGCGAGGCCGAGCCCGGTGCCCTTCCCGGTCTCCTTGGTGGTGAAGAAGGGCTCGAAGGCGCGTTCGAGAACGTCGGGCGCCATTCCGCAGCCGCTGTCGGCGACCTGCAGCAGGATGTAGTCGCCGGCCTCGACGCTCATGCCATGGGCCGACCGCGGAGCGTCGAAGCGGATGTTCCCGGTGCGGATGCGCAGGGTGCCGCCGCCGGACATCGCGTCGCGGGCGTTGATCACGAGGTTCAGCAGCGCCGATTCCGCCTGCGACCGGTCGACCGCGGCAAGCCACAGCGGCTCGTCGCCGGCCGCCGGCTCGATCGAGATGGTGACGGCGCCGCCCAGCGTGCGCTCCATCAGCTCGCCCATCCCGGCGGCCAGCGCCGCCAGGTCGACCGGCTCGGGGTGGAGCTGCTGGCGCCGGGCGAAGGTCAGCAGCCGCCGCGTCATGTCGGAGCAGCGCAACGCCGCCTGCAGCGCCATCTCCGCCCGCCGGCCGGACTTGGGGTCTTCGGCCAGCGCCGGGACGAGGCGTTCGAGGCTGCCGATGACCACCATCAGCATGTTGTTGAAGTCGTGGGCGATGCCGCCGGTGAGCTGCCCGATCATCTCCATCTTCTGGATATGGGCGAGCTGGCGCTGGGCCTGCCGGGTTTCCGTCACGTCCAGGATGGTGCCGAACAGGTCGCACGGCACGCCGTTCTCGTCACGGACGACCACCGCCTGGTCCAGAAGGTGGCGTTCGCTGCCGTCGGGGCAGACCCAGCGGTATTCGACGGTGGTCAGGCCGGTCTGGTGCAGGGAGTCGAGCTGGCGCAGCACGCGGTCCCGGTCCTCCGGATGGATGCCGGCCTCCCAGCGGTGGGGATCGTCGGTGAAGGCGCAGGCCGGGCAGCCCAGCACCGACTGCGCGGTGTCCGACACGTAGCGGAAGGGCATCCCCGGCGTGAGGTCGGCGGTGTAGAGCACGATGGGAAGCTGGGCGAGGATCAGCGCCTGCCGCTCCTCCGCCCGGCGCAAGGCCTGCTCGGCGTGGCGCATCTCGCGGCGGACGCGTTCGTTCTCGTCCAGCAGGCGCTGCTTGGCCTCGACCTCGCGCTTCACCTCCTCGGTCTTGCGGTAGAGGTCGACGAAGACCTGGACCTTGCATTTGAGGATGTGCGGATCGACCGGCTTGAACATGTAGTCCACGGCGCCGGTGGCATAGCCGCGGAAGATGTGCGTCTCGTCCTTGTTGATGGCCGTCAGGAAGATAATCGGGATGTGGCGCGACTTCTCGCGCATCCGGATCATCTCCGCCGTCTCGTAGCCGTCCATGCCCGGCATGTGGACGTCCAGCAGGATCAGGGCGAAATCCTGCCGCAGCAGTTGCTTCAGCGCCTCCTCTCCCGACCGGGCGAGGACGAGCTGGGCCCCCAGCTCCTCCAGGGTTTCGCGCACCGCGAACAGGTTTCGTGGGTCGTCGTCGACGATCAGGATGGCGACGTCGGCCTTGTCGGGCCGCGGGGGGGCTTCGGTCGTCATGGTCCCGCTGTTCCATCGGGCGAGCGTGCCCGCCGTCACCGCCGGCGTGGCGGGGGCGGGTCCGGACGGCGGTGGAGGAAGATCCGCAGGCACCTCGGCCGGGATCGCCGCGGCCTGGTGGCTGGCCGTGCCGAGCAGGCGCGACCGCGGCCCCGCGGCCGACGGGGCCGACGGCAAGGCTGCCGCCGGGGTGCTCAGGGGCGGATAGGACGGGAAGCGGCGGGCGGCGCGGGCCGGGCGGAGCTTGCGCCGCGTCATGCCGGCATCCCCGTGCGGGAGAGCTGCCGTCCGCTCCTGGCGGTCCAGATCCGCAGCAGCGACAGCAGATGGTCGATGTCCACCGGCTTGGCGATGTAGTCGGTGGCACCGGCCTCGATGCACTTGTCGCGGTCCCCCTTCATGGCCTTGGCTGTGACGGCGATCATCGGCAGGGTGCGGAACTCCTCGATGCCGCGGATCCGGCGCATGGTTTCGTAACCGTCCATCTCCGGCATCATGATGTCGACCAGAACGACGTCGATGGCCGGATCGGCCCGCAGCCGCTCGATGCCCTCCCGCCCGCTCTCGGCATGCAGGACCTCGATCGAGTGGGATTCCATCACGCTGGCGAGCGAGAAGATGTTGCGGATGTCGTCGTCGATCACCAGCACGCGCCTGCCGGCCAGCGACGGGTCGTGCCGGCGCAGGTCGAGGATGCTCAGCCGCTTGTCCTCGGGCAGGCGATCGATGGCCCGATGCAGGAACAGCGCCGTCTCGTCCAGCAGGGCCGCCGGCGACCGGGTGCTCTTGAGGACCACCGTCTCGGCGAGGCGGCGAAGGCGGGCCTCGTCCTCCGGCGCGATCTCGGCGGAAATATAGACCACCACCGGCATCCAGGAGATCGCGTCGCGGCTGCGCAGCCACTCCACCAGTTCGAAGTCCTCGGCCGTCGGCCCTGCCAGCGTCGGGCTCGACAGGTCGAGCACCATGCAGTCGAAGCGGTCGGCGGCGAGTGCGGCGGTCGCCGCCTCGGTCGAGGTGACGGTGAGGGTCTCGACGTCGCCGTTGCCCACCAGGGCGGCGACCGCCCCCGGCTGCCGGCTGTCCTTCTCGACCACCAGCAGCTTGCGGTGCGTCCGGTCGCGGAAGCTCCGCACCCGGTTGAGGGCATCGAAGATCGCCTCGCGCTCCACCGGCTTCTCCGAATAGTCGAAGGCGCCCATCGCCAGCCCGCGCCGCCGCTCGTCCTTGGCCGAGATGACATGGACCGGGATGTGTCCGGTCTGGGGGTCGCGCTTCAGGAGGTCGAGCACCGCCCAGCCATCCATGTCCGGCAGCCCGATGTCGAGCAGGACGGCATCCGGCCGGTGCTTGCGCGCCAGCGGCAGCGCCGCCGCCCCGCCGGTCGACAGCAGCGTGCGGAAGCCCTTCTCGCGCGCCAGGTCCATCAGGATGGAGGCGAAGGTCGGGTCGTCCTCGACGATCAGGACCACCGGTTCCCCGGACGACGGCTGCTCGCGGTCCTCGCCGGAGGGCAGGAGGTCCGGCTGGCCGGCCGGCTCCTGCAGCGAGGCATCCTCCGCCGGACGGTGCGCGATCAGGGCGGCCGGTGCGGCGAGCTGCCCGGAGGCCACGGCGAAGGCGTCATGCACCCGCGGGACATAGAGGGTGAAGGAACTGCCCTCCCCCACCACGCTGGACACCCGGATCTCGCCGCCCAGCAGGCGGGCGATCTCGCGGCTGATCGACAGGCCGAGCCCGGTGCCGCCGTACTTGCGGCTGGTGGTGCCGTCGGCCTGCTGGAAGGCCTCGAAGATGATGCGCTGCTTGTCCTCGGGGATGCCGATCCCGGTGTCGGTGACGGTGAAGGCCAGCACCATCGGCGCCGCGCCCAGCGTCGGATGCCCGGCGCTCCAGCCGTCCGAGACGGGACGGACCTGGAAGGTGATGCCGCCGGCCTCCGTGAACTTGAAGGCGTTGGACAGCAGGTTGTTCAGCACCTGGGACAGGCGCTTCTCGTCGGTCTGCATCGCCGGAGGCAGGCTCTCGTCCATCTCGATGGTCAAGGCCAGCCCCTTCTCCTGGGCCATCTGGGTGAAGGTGCGTTCGACATGGCTGCGCAGGTCGGCGAGGACCACCTCCCCCACCTCCAGCGTGACCGTGCCGGATTCGATCTTCGACAGGTCGAGGATGTCGTTGATCAGCCCCAGCAGGTCGGACCCGGCGGCATGGATGGTGCGGGCGAACTCCACCTGGCGGTCGCTGAGGTTGGATCCGGCATTGTCGGCCAGCAGCTTGGACAGGATCAGCAGGCTGTTCAGCGGCGTGCGCAGCTCGTGGCTCATGTTGGCGAGGAACTGCGACTTGTATTTCGAGGTGAGGGCCAGTTGCTCCGCCTTCTCCTCCAGCGCCGCCTTGGCCAGCACCACCTCGCGGTTCTTGCGCTCCACCTCGATGTTCTGCTGCTCGAGCTGTTCCGCCTTCTCCTCCAGCGCCTCATTGGTGGTGGTCAGCTTCTCCTGCTGGGCCTTCAGCAGCTCCTCCGACTTGCGCAGCGAGGCGGCCTGCTGTTCCAGCCGGCCGTTGGTGGCGGTCAGCTCCTCCTGCTGGCTCTGCAGCTCGCGGGTCAGCCGCTGGGACTGCTTCAGCAGCCCTTCGGTGCGCATGTTGGCGGCGATCGTGTTCAGCACGATGCCGATGCTCTCGGTCAACTGCTCCAGGAAGCTCTGGTGCGTCTCGCTGAAGCGGTTGAAGCTGGCCAGCTCGATCACCGCCTTCACCTCGTCCTCGAACAGGACGGGCAGGACGATGATGTTCAGCGGTGGCGCCTCGCCCAGTCCGGAACTGATGGCGACGTAATCGCGCGGCACGTTGGTCAGCAGGATGCGCTTCTTCTCGTAGGCGCACTGGCCGACCAGCCCTTCCTTGAGCTGGAAGCGGTTGGAGAGGTTCTTGCGCTCCTTCAGCGCGTAGGAGGCCACCAGCTCAAGCAGCGCGTCGTCGCGCTCGCGGGTGGCGACATAGAAGACGCCGTGCTGGGCATTCACCAGCGGCGCGATCTCCGACAGGATCATGTTGGAGACGGTGACCAGATCGCGTTCGCCCTGCAGCATGCGGGTGAACTTGGCGAGGTTGGTCTTCAGCCAGTCCTGTTCCGCGTTCTTCTGCGTCGTGTCGCGCAGGTTGCGGATCATCTCGTTGATGTTGTCCTTCAGCGCCGCGACCTCGCCCATCGCCTCCACGGTAATGGAGCGGGTCAGGTCGCCCTTGGTCACCGCGGTCGCCACCTCGGCGATGGCGCGCACCTGGGTGGTCAGGTTGGCGGCGAGCTGGTTGACGTTCTCCGTCAGGTCCTTCCACAGGCCCGCCGCACCCGGCACGCGGGCCTGGCCGCCCAGCTTGCCTTCGATGCCGACCTCGCGCGCCACGTTGGTGACCTGGTCGGCGAAGGTGGCCAGCGTGTCGATCATGCCGTTGATGGTGCTGGCCAGCGCCGCGATCTCACCCTTGGCGTCCACCGCCAGCTTGCGCTTCAGGTCGCCGTCTGCGACCGCGGTGACGACGCTGGCGATGCCGCGCACCTGGCCGGTCAGGTTGGCGGCCATCATGTTGACGTTGTCGGTCAGGTCCTTCCAGGTGCCGCCGACGCCCTCCACCTTGGCCTGGCCGCCCAGCTTGCCCTCCGAGCCCACCTCGCGCGCCACGCGCGTCACCTCCGAGGCGAAGCTGTTGAGCTGGTCCACCATCGTGTTGATGGTCGACTTCAGTTCGAAGATCTCGCCCTTCACGTCCACCGTGATCTTCTTCGACAGGTCGCCCTTGGCGACGGCCGTCGTGACCTCGGCGATGTTGCGCACCTGGCCGGTCAGGTTGGCGGCCATCATGTTGACGTTGTCGGTCAGGTCCTTCCAGGTGCCGGCGACGCCCTTCACCTGCGCTTGGCCGCCCAGCTTGCCCTCGATGCCGACCTCGCGCGCCACGCGGACGACTTCCGAGGCGAAGCTGTTGAGCTGGTCCACCATCGTGTTGATGGTCGACTTCAGCTCCAGGATCTCGCCCTTCACGTCCACCGTGATCTTCTTCGACAGGTC
>NZ_JAGINO010000013.1 GCF_017876115.1 Azospirillum picis | reverse complement strand
TAGCTGGTCGTAGTCGCCGGGCGTCAACTCAGCGGCGATCGGCTGAACGCTCTTGCGTTCCGTGCGGCCGCACAGACCGCGGATGTACACCGGAGACCAGCGGCGTCGAGCCTTGTGACCGAGAGCGTCCAGAAACGGCTCCAGCCAAGCATCCAACTCGCCTTCCCATGTCCGAACCTCCAGCATGATTGCCTCCAGCGCAGCTCACCCCTTGGGCTGCACAACAGCCATCATCTCGTGCCATCACGCCGGAACTGCCAAAGTAGTGCTAGGGTGGCGGCGACGATGCCGGGCTCGGTTGGCGGGAGCCAGAATTCGTCGGTGTTGTGCATGCCGAACAAGCGTCTGGCGCGGGGATAGTGGGCTGCCATGTCGACCGCCAACACTCGGTCGAACGCGATCGTCGCATCAGCCTCGGGCGGCAGATCGGCTGGGGCGGTCACAACCCGGAGGCCCTGTTCGCGGGCAAACTCAGCGGTTATTCCCACGGCTGCGGTGAAGATGGCAACCTCATGCCCCAATGCCGGCAGATGGTCAGCAACCTCAAGACGAAGCTTTGCAACCCGCCTGGATCGGTCATCGCCCGCAAAGCCATAACGACCTTCATTGGGCATGCTCCCGCAGCATAGCGGCCGCAACCGCGCCATCTTGGAAAGGGGCATAGGTGCCACGCGCGTCAAGCACCTGGTAACGCAGCGCCCCCAGACTGAACCGCCCCGGGTTTCCCGGAGGCCCCATCTTCTGAGAGAGTGGGGCGATTATGACGAAGCAGGCATCACCCAAATACGCTCCTGAAGTGCGCGAGCGCGCGGTTCGGATGGTGTTCGAGCACGAAGGCGAGCATGCCTCGCAGTGGGCGGCGATCAGCTCGATCGCGGCAAAGATCGGCTTCAATCCCGAGACGCTACGAAACTGGGTCCGGCAGGCCGAGCGTGACCAGGGCAAGCGGCCAGGTCCGACAACGGACGAGCAGGAACGGATCAAGGCACTGGAGCGTGAGGTGCGGGAGCTGCGCCAAGCGAACGAGATCCTACGCAAGGCGTCGGCGTATTTCGCCCAGGCGGAGCTCGACCGCCCATTCAAGAAATGATCGCCTTCATCGACGCGCACTGCGTCGTTTACGGGAGCGAGCCGATCTGCCGAGTGCTGCCGATCGCCCCGTCGACTTACCACGCCCATGCCGCCCGGTGGGCCGATCCGTCCAAGGCGCCAGCCCGCTCGCGAAGCGACGCGCGGAGCTGAGTGGGGCTATCCGGCGGGTCTGGGACGCGAACTTCCAGGTTTATGGGGTGCGTAAAGTCTGGCGGCAGTTGCGGCGGGAAGGTATCGATGTGGCGCGCTGTACGGTTGCCCGGCTGATGAAACACATGGGTCTGAAGGGGGCGACACGGGGGCAAGACGGTCCGCACCACGATCAGCGAACGGGCGGCATCATGCCCCGCTGGCCGGGTGAACCGGCAGTTCCAGGCGCCGCGTCCAAACGCCTTGTGGTTGGCCGATTTTACGCACGTATCGACATAGCAGGGCTTCGTCTACGTGGCCTTCGTCATCGACGCCTTCGCGCCGCATCGTGGGCTGGCGGGTGTCCAGCACAGCCCACGTCGGCTTCGTTCTGGATGCGCTCGAACAGGCACTTCACTACCGCCGACCGGCCAAGGGCAGCGGCCTCATCCATCACTCCGAGAGGGGATCGCAATCGTTGCGATCCGCTACACCGAGCGTCTCACCGAAGCTGGGGTCGAGCCCTCCGTGGGCAGCGTCGGCGATTCCTACGATAACGCGTTGGCCGAGACCATCAACGGTCTCTACAAGACCGAGGTGATCCGACGCCGCGGGCCCTGGCGCACCTTGGAGGCTGTCGAGTTCGCCACGCTGGAATGGGTCGACTGGTTCAACCACCGGCGCCTCCTCGAACCCATCGGCAACATTCCTCCCGCCGAGGACAAAGCGCGCTACTATGCCCAAACCGAGGACGTCGCCATCGCGGCGTGACTCAACACAAATGGCCTCCGACAAACCCGGGGCGGTTCACTGGCCGGCGGCTGGCCTGCGCTACAGACATTCATGCGATTTCCCGTTTGGCCGTGCCGACAGTGCGCGCGCTCGTACTGCTCCGCTCGGCAACGTGGCGGAGGTTGGTAATCCTTCGGCTTCTCCAGAGGATGACGCGCATTCCGATGCCTCCTCGGGCTTCGACCTGCGCAACGATGCTGTCTTTAAAAGACTCGTTGGAGCGGACCTCCACCCGAAGGGCGCGGACCGCAAGCCAGCTACCCATGAGGATTTATAGCCAAGAGGGAACTTGGGCTGTTGGCTGTCAGGTCTTCGTGCTCGGTGATCTGAAGCGGATACGCATATCAGCGGGACCTGACGACTGCCAGGAGCGATGCCAAGCCACCGCGGCGCAGGTACAAGGGGGCAGTCACTCGTGCTGCAGGTCTGCGCCGATCCGAGTGGCAGGGAGTGGTCCGCCCTGATTGGCCGGCAGGCAGGGCTCTTTGGTCAGAAAGCCTTTTGGGCAAGAGGCCAAGAGGGCAAAGGGTTTGTTGGTCTTGTGCTTCTCACTGCTGACTGCGCCGAACCGGCCATCATGGTGCTGTGCCTTCTGGCGCACGGACTCTGCTTGCGATACGGAAAAAACACGTGGGATTTGCTTCGGATTTGTGCGGACCCTGTTGGGGTTAAGCCGGCGCACGCTGGTACCTCAATCTAGTTAGAAATGATTTTATCCGTTTTCCGAGTTTTATTTCAGAGATTGTAGGAATAGCGTCTGCTTCGTTGATGCCAAGCGCGATAAGGAAAGTGGAGGGTTGGTTTCCTCCGAATATTTCTTCTGGGTGAAAAAATCTGATGGCCAACGCGCCAGACGGAGGCAAAAGGAATGCAACAGCACCGCCTCTCTATAGTTTTCTTGTCTCTTCTCGTGCTTCCGCCGCTATTCTGGACAGCATTGCCCGCTTGCGCCGGTGAACTGGTCTACACGCCGACAAACCCCTCTTTCGGCGGCAATCCCTTCTACAGCGATCATCTCCTTGGGATCGCCAACGCCAACAACAAGTTCGAGAAGCCCAGCAGCAACAGCGGCCTTCTCACGCAGCAGGACCCGTCCAAGGAGTTCGAACGGGTCATCCAGAGCAGCCTGCTCAGCCGGATCTCCTCGCAGATCGCCGATCAGATCTATGGGGAGAACGCCCGGGACTCCGGCCATTTCGTCATCGGCAGCACGACGGTCGATTTCACCAAGGGCGGTGGAGCGACCTCGGTGACGATCAGCGATGCCTCTTCGGGAGGCCAGACGGTCATCCAAATCCCGACGCCGGGCTACTGAGCCCCAATCATCCGGTCCCAACCATCCGGTCATCGCCCGCTCTGCGGTCCGGTTCCATCCTCGCGGCCGGAGCCAAGGCGCCCGCTTGCCCGGGTTTTCCATGCGGACAGAAATCATGCGGATCAGCTCCCTCCTGCTGGCCGGCGCCTGCGCGCTTGCCTTGGCCGCCTGCTCGGCCACCCGCCCGGAAACGGCCTTCTCCGAAGCGCCGCGGCTCGAGCCGAAAACCGACATGCTGGACGACCTGATGGCGCTTCCGCCGCCGGCGCGCCAGCTGACGGTCGCGGTCTACAATTTCGAAGACCAGACCGGGCAGAACAAACCGAACGAGACTTTTTCCGAATACAGCCGCGCCGTCACGCAAGGCGGCGCCACCATCCTGGTCAATGCGCTGGAGCGGGCCGGTCGCAAGTCCTGGTTCAAGGTCGCCGAGCGCCGGGGCCTGCCGGCTTTGCTGCAGGAACGCCAGATCATCCGCGCCATGCGCGAGAGCTATGGCGGCGGCCCGCAAACCCTGCCGCCGCTCACCTACGCCGGCCTTCTGCTCGAAGGCGGGATCATCGGGTACGACAGCAACACGCTCACCGGCGGCTTCGGCGCCCGCTTCCTCGGTGTCGGCGGCGACACCCAGTACCGCCGCGACACCGTCACCGTCTATCTGCGCGCGGTGTCGGTGCAGACCGGCGAGGTCCTCAAGAGCGTCAACACCACCAAGACCATCTACTCCGTCCTTCTGCACGGTGACGCCTTCCGTTACATCGGCTTCAACAAGCTGCTGGAAATCGAGGGCGGCATCACCACCAACGAGCCGGTCCAGTTGGCGGTGAAGCAGGCGATCGAGAAGGCGGTCTTCACCCTCATCATGGAGGGTGCCCTCGACGGCTACTGGCAGTTCCGCGGCCCCGAGGCGCAGCCTTTTCTCGACCATTACATCCAGGAACGCGACGGCATCCTCGAACGCACCCGCATCCAGGCGAGGGCTGAGGACATGCAGGCCGAACCGCAACCCGTCATCCTGCCGCCGCCGGCGAGCCGCACGCCAACCGGCGGCAACGGGGAACGCAGCATGGTGCCGCCGGTCGGCTCGCCGCAGGCACAGTCCGGCGGCCCCACCTATGTCCTGCCGCCCACCCCCTCCCGCAACGATCTGCCTCCGGTCCCCGTCCCCCCTCCCGCCGCCCGCTGAGGGCGGGTCGGCCGGTACGCACGAGCAGCGTGCCCCGTCGATCCACAGGCCTTTTCCGCAAAAAGCGATTCGTTTGGCTCTTTTAGAAGCCGCACCCCAATAAGTTCAGGGAACCACACACCATGAAGACCATTCTGCTCTCGTCCGTCGCCGCCCTCGCGCTCGCCCTCGCCGCGTCCGCGGCCTCGGCGCAGTCGGCGCACAATGCGGCCTACATCGACCAGGCCGGCCTCTCCAACACCAACAGCCAGACCCAGGAGGGGGGATCCCACAACCTGACCAGTACCGTCCAGCGCGGGACGTCCAACAGCGCGATGACGCTGCAGAGCGCCGGCGCGTCGAACCGGGCCTACAGCACCCAGGACAACACCGGCAACAGCTCCTCGCAGACGCAGAGCCGCGGCGAGCGCAATGAGCTCACCTCCACGCAGGTGGGGACCGGCGGCAATGCCGTGACGCAGAGCCAGAGCGGCGGAACCTACAACCGGGCCTGGGCGACCCAGTCGGGCAGCGACAACAGCATCGGGCAGACCCAAGTCGCCGGGCATGACAACCGCATGGAGAGCCGCCAGGCCGGTGCCGGTAACGGCTCGACCCAGCTCCAGCTCCTGTCCGGCGACAGTGCCGCCTATGTCGACCAGATCGGCTCCGGCAACCTGGCCGGCCAGACCCAGTCCGGTCGCCAGCTCAACGCCCGCATCTACCAGGATGGTCTGCACAATGCTGCGACCCAGGGCCAGACCGGCGTGAACGAGGTCGCCACGATCACCCAGACGGGGGCCTTCAACAGTGCCACCCAGGGCCAGGCCGGTGCCGGCAACACCGTGTCGGCGCTCCAGGAGGGCCGCAACAACCAGATGCTCCAGCTCCAGGCCGGCACCGGCAACACCGCCTCGTCCCGGCAGTATGACGGCGGCAGCGCCGGCAACTGGGGGGTGCAGACCCAGTTCGGCGACGAGAACACCGCCTCGCTGTACCAGAACGGCAACGGCAACCGCTCGTTCCAGTCGCAGAGCGGCAACAACAACACGCTGGTGGCCTCGCAGGCCGGCACCGGCAACCACAGCACCCAAATCCAGCGCTGAGCGACAACGCTGGGCGTTCCGGCGGCGGGAGCCTCCCGCCGCCGCCTCCTTGGAGACGCAAACCCATGCGCAATCCTGCCACATCCCGGTCTGCCACAGCCTGGCCTGCCATGGCCCTGCTCGTCGGGCTCGCGGCGTCGTCCGCCGCCGCCAGCAGCATCGCCTACATCGACCAGGTCGGAGAGGGAAACTGGGCCCGGCAGGTCCAGTCCGGGGGGAATCTCGCCAGCATCCGGCAACTGGGGGCCGGGCACTGGGCCGAGCAAGTCCAGGCCGGTGCCAACCAGGCAAGCATCATGCAAACCGGCCAATATCACAGGGCGTCGACCGACCAGAGCGGAACCAACGCCGCCGCGGTCGCCCAGGCCGGGGCGGGCAACGGCGCCAGCCTGTTCCAGGATGGCGCCGCCAATCAGGCAAGCGTCAGGCAGTCGGGCTCAGGGAACCGGTCCAGCGTGACCCAGCGGGGCAGCGCAAACACCTCCTCGACCATTCAACGGGGCTCGAACAACCAGGCCGAGCACAGCCAGGATGGCGCACGGAACGAGATCACCACCGTCCAGGAGGGAGCCAGCACCCTGTCCGTCACCCAGAACGGCAACAACAACAGCTTCGACAGCCAAATCCGCAACGGAGGACAGGGATTGCGGATCCAGCAGAGCGGGTCCGGGCTGGACATCAAGGTGATCCAGAGCCCCGGCCGCTGATGCGCAGGTCAGCACCGGCGATGCCAGGACCGGACGGGCTGCAGGCGGGCCGGCGGTGCGGGCATGCGGCCTCACACCTCCGGCCATGATCCAGGCGGGCGGCCGGGGCGGTTGGAGCCCACTCCAGGTTGGACCCGACACGCGACCGCCCCGACGAGGCGCTGGCCGATCCGCTACGGCACCGGGGGGTGGCGCCGGTGCTGGCCAAATCGCCCGGGTGCGGGGGGGGGCGCGCCAGGCCGGCAGCGCCAACCGACCGGTGCCCCGGCGCTGTTTCGAGCGGCGGTGGTGGAGGCCGAATGGCAAGAGCCCATCCGGGCAAATGGGTACTCGCCCGGATGGGTATGCAGCCAAAGGGTCAATCCTGGCAAAGCCGGGGCTTACCAAGTGCCGAGCGGAGAACGGGCCGACGGTCAACCGGCCAGGCGGGCAATCATCCACAAACCCAACAAGCCAACAGGGTGTTTGAGTTGCTGTTTTGGCTGGCCCGGCCCGCACCCGTGCGACAGCCGTCCGGCGATGTCGCTCAGGCCGCCTTGCCAGGCGTCCGCCCGAGCGCCGCCACCAAGGCGGTCCCCATCGGGTTCCCATCGCTCAGCCTTGCCTTCCGGACTGGGGCCGATGTGCCAGCCGAGCCCGCGGCATGGCACCATCCTGCCGGCGACCGGCGCCCCAGCACGGGTGGTGCCTTCGCGCGGCCAGGAATGCGGGCGACCCGCACGTCTTCCTCTTCCAGCGCGATTGCGGAAGCGGGGCAGCTGGAAGGCCGCCATGCCGGCTGCGCCGCTTGCATGCCGGGCTCCGGCCTGTGCGCGGTGGTGGACGCGCCGCGAAGCCAGGGGCAGTCAGGACGGCAGGGGGCGTTGGGGTGACCTGCCGGACAGGCAGGCGGTGGCCGGACCGCGGCAGCACGAAGGTCCGCGCCGCTCCTCCCCATGCGCCGGGCGGCCGGGCACGGCCGGCCGGCGAGCCAGCCCCGGAGTTCCCGTCCGATGAAGACCATCCTGATCCCGCTCGACCGGCTGCGGCTGGCCGACACCAACATGCGCGCCACCCGCCCGGCCGTCGTCCTCGACGAGCTGAAGGCCTCGCTGCTGGTCCATGGCCAGCTGCAGCCGATCCTGGTCACCCGCCATGGCACCGCCTTCGCCGTCATCGCCGGCGCCCGCCGCACCCTGGCCGCCCGCGCCCTGGTCGCCGAGGGCAAATGGCCGGCCACCGCCCGGCTGTCGGCGGTGTGCCGCCGCGCCGGCAGCCTCGATCCCTGCGAGATCAGCCTCGCCGAGAACCTCCAGCGCGTTGCCCCTTGTGTCGCCGACGAGGCCGTCGCCGTCGCCCGCCTGGTCGAGCAGGGTGCCGACCCGGCGGCGCTCGCCACCCGCTTCGGCCGCCCCCTGCGCACCATCCGACAGCGCCTGGCGCTGGCCGCCCTCAGCCCCCGCGTGCTGGCCGCCCGGCGCAGTGACGAGATCACGCCCGCGGTGGCCGAGGCGCTGACCCTCAGCCGGTCCCACGCCCAGCAGGACGAGCTGCTCGCTCGCGTGCTCGACCAGACCCCACCCGATGCCGCCCGCTACATCCGCGCCATCCTGCGCCGGACGCGGCTGCCGACCGCCAACGCCCTGCCCGGCGTCCGTGAGGCCTATCTCGCCGCCGGCGGCACGCTGACCCGCGACCTGTTCGACGAGGCCGACGGCGGGCTGGTCGACGATCCCGCCCTCTTCCTCTCCTGCCAACGCGCCGCCCTGCAGGCCGAGGTGGAGCGCCGTCGCGCCGACTGGGGCTTCGTCGAGCTGCGCGACGGTCCCGACGCCTGGAACTGGCGGCGCGCCTACCGCTCGCTCGCCCCGGGCGACGGCGCAAGCCCCGATCTCGACCGCCGCCGCTGCGGCGTGCTGGCGGTGCTCGGCGCCGACGGGGCCGTCACCTGGATCGAGGGGGTGGAGCGCCGTCGGCCGGCGGCACCACCGCCAGCCAAGCCGGCCGGCGGGGCGCCCTGCCTGGACGACATCCCGCCCTGGGAGGAGCTGCCGGCAGCGGAGCGGTCGGCGGACGCGCTCAGCCTGTCGGCGGCGGTGCGCGCCGCGAGCCTGCAGGCCGCCGTGCTTGCCTCCCCGGCCCTGGCCCTGCGGCTGGCCTGCTTCGCCTTGTTCGCTCCCGGCCAGGGGCCCTGCCGGCTCTATGGCGGCGACCCGCGGCTGCCGGCCGGCCGTAGCACCCTCCAGGCCAGCTGGGCCTGGGCGGCGCTGGAGCGGAGCCAAACCGCTTGGATGCAGCGGCTCGGCCTGCCTCCCGACGGCGGCGTGCCCGATCCGCTGGCGCTGTGGCGGCGGCTCGGCGATCCCGCCGTCACTCTGCCCGCGCTGTTCGCCTGGCTGGTGGCACGGCACTGCCGCCTCGGCCACGGCGAGGCCGGCCTCGCCATGCTGGTGGCCCAGGCGCTCGGCGTGTCGGTGGCGGGCGACTGGCGCCCCGACGCCGTCCTGCTGGAGCGGCTGCCCATGGCGATGCTGGCCGAGGTGGCCCAGGCCATCGCCCTGGCCTTCGCGGCAAGCCTGGCCGGCCGCCCCAAGGCCGAGATGGCCGAACGCCTCGCGCGCTGCCTGCAGGCCGACGGCACCGCCGACTGGCCGGCGCTGACCGGCGGCACCGTGTCGGCCGCCCGCGGTACCCTGCAGGCCGCCCGCCTTGCCGCCGCCCGCTGGCTGCCGCCCGGCACCGCCGTTGCCGGGGCCGACGCCGGCGCGCCTGCGGCCGCCGATGCTCCGGCGCTGGCCGCCGACTGAGCGGCAGTCAGGACCATACGGGACCGGGATGCCTGGACGACCCGGGCATTCCACCCCGCAAAGGAGGCCTCCATGGACATCACCGACCTGATGGACCGCCACGGCTTCGTACCGGCCGACCACCACGCTCCCCGCTTCTTCCCCGTCGACCTGGTGCCGCTCACCGCCGCCGGCAACGCCGCCCCCGGCTGGCGCGCCCTGGTGCGCACCGACACCGGCCAGCTGCTGCATTGCTGGCCCGACGGTTACCGGCTGGTGCCGCACGAGGCCGCCTGTGCCGCCTTTGACACCGCGCTGGCGGCGAGCCGGCTCGACACCCGCGGCCTGCGGGTGGCCACCGACCTCACCCATGACGGCCGCCGGCTGTTCCGCCAGTACATCCTGCCGGCGCACCAGGTGGAGATCCGCCCCGGCGACGCCACCGCGCTGCGGCTGGTCGGCTTCAACAGCTACGACGGCAGCTTGGCGGTGTCGTGGCGCGGCGGCGGCTACCGCTTCGTGTGCGCCAACACCGCGGTGATCGGCCGCGACATCGCCTGTGCCCGGGCTCGCCATTCCGCCGGCCTCGACATGGCGGCGCTGGCCCACGGCATGGTGGCGGCCTGCGAGCTCTATCTGGCCGAGACCGGCCGCTGGGCGGCATGGGCGCGGGTGCGGCTCGCCACCGACCAGGCGGTGCGGCTGCTGCGGGCGCTGCCCGGGGCGGGTGATGCCCTGCTCGGCCAGCTCACCGCCGCCTGGGTCGGCGGGCGCGAGGACGACACGCTGTGGGCGCTGTTCAACATCCTCACCCACTGGGCCACCCACGAGCCGGTGCGCGGCGCCAACCGCATGGCCAGGGTGCAGGCCCGCCAGGAGCGGGTGGCGCGGCTGATCGATGGCCGGACCTGGCGGCGGCTGGAAGATGAGGCGGGGTCGCAGGTCCCCTGTGGTGTGGCAGGGCCAGTCCCTTCATCTCGCTGACGATGGTGGCGGACTTGACCGGCGCCCTCAAGCCAGGCCCTGCGGGCCTCCGCCTCCGGCGGCTGCGGGCTTGACCGCGCCGGCCAAGCCCACCCGCGTTCCACCATCGACATGAAGGGGCCGGGGTGGCTGGTCCCCGCCGACGTGCAGTATCGGGTGGGAGGAATTGCGGGGTCGGCCGCGATTGGAGGGCCGAGGGAATGGAGGCGTTTGGCCAAGAAAAGAAATAGAAGAAAGATAAATAAAGGGGGTGTTGCCAAGTGACTTGCGTGAGTCTGCTGTTTAGAAAATGCAGTTCTCTGAGAATATTGGCTATGCACTAGATCTTCTGCACCGTTGTGTTTGCAAATATTTGTGGAAGAATAGGTCTTGTGAGGACGACGAAGACAACACAGCACGCTTCGTCACTCCAGAAAAAGGTTGGGCGCGGGAAGCGCCAACTTCCCGCGCCCGGCCATCCCTTCAAGCCGTAAAGTCACAAAGGGGCGCCCCCCATGCATACCACCCCCACGCCCGCCGCCACCACCGCGCATCCGGGTCAGCCGGCCCGCGACCCGGTCGCCGCCTACCGCGCCGCCCGCGCCCAGGCCCATGCCGCCCAGCGCGCCAGCAACGCCGCCATCGCCGCCGCCCTGCGCCCCACCCTGGCCCCGAGCGACGAGGCCTGGAGCGAGGACGACGTGCGCGCCCAGGCCGAAGAGGCGGTGCAGGCGCTGGCCCAGCCCTTCCTCGACCAGGGCGCCGCCTTCGGCCAGGACGCCGACGGCGCCTTCGACCCCGAGCGCGCCCTCCTGCCCGCCGCCGGCATCCTCGGCGCGCTGTGCCACGCCCTTTACCGCCAGCTCGAGTTCACCGACCAACGCATCGACCGGCTGGCGCGCTCCTTGCGCGACCTGCTCGACGAGGAGGGCAGTCAGCCGGTCTCCGAGGTCGCCAGCCGCCGCCTGGAGCGGGTCCAGCACCAGATCTCCCAGACCGAAGCGGTGCGCGAGCTCGCCCGCGCCGCCGCCATCGGCGCCGCCACCGCCTACAGCCGCATCACCGGCGACGTCTATGCCCACCGCTCCTCCTTCAACCAGCCGGTGCCCCAGGTCACCGCCGCGCGCGTCGTCGCCTGCCACTGGCAGGAGGCCCAGGCCGCCCGCCAGGCCGCCGAGGAGAGCCGCCGCCGCGACGGCTACCAGCTGCTGGTCCTCGGCGGCGAAAACGTCGACGAGGCCGCCCTGACCACGGCGCTGGAGCGCGCGCTGGCCCAGCATCCCGACCGGCTGGTGCTGCGCACCGGCAACCGCCGCGGCGTGCAGGCGCTGGCCGCCCGCTGGGCACTGGAGCATGGCGTGCCCTGCATCATCCACAGCCCGCGCTGGCAGGCCCGCGGCCGTGCCGCCGGCTTCGAGCGCAACGACGCCATGGTCCAGGTGGCCGGCACCGGCTGCGGCCGGATGATCCTCATCGCCGACCGCGAGGATGCCGGCTCGCGCCATCTCGCCGCCTGCGGGCTGCGCCACGGCCTGCGCGTCTGGTGCATCGCCGAACACCGCCTGCTCGATGCTCAGGACGTCGCCTTCTGTCCCGCTCCCGCCCCGCAGCCGTAAGCCCCGGCCCCGCCATCCGCCCGTTCCCCCGGCAGCGGGCGGATGGCCAAAGGGCAGGTGTTGTGGGTCCCTGTGCGGTGCAGGGCCTCCGGCTAAGCCTTGCACCGTGCAAAGGCTGCAAGATGGAGTGAAATTGGCGGTTGTTTTGAACTGTTGACGCTGCCCGCCATCCGCCGTCACAGTGCCCCGGTCGGGTTGCGGAGCAGCATGCCCACCGCTGGTGGCGTCGACCGCTCCCCCCGGCCGGTCCCTCGCCGCGGCCTGGACAAGGATGCGCGCATGAAGACGCTCGTCGTGATGAACGAAAAGGGCGGGGTCGGCAAGACGACCATTGCCGTCCATGCCGGCTGGTACTTCGCCGAACGCCTGCCCACCCTCGTCATCGACCTCGACCAGCAGGCCAACCTCTCGGCCACGCTGGCCGCCCATCTTGCGGCGGTCGACAGCGTCGCCCTCTTCGCCGAACCCACCCGCGTGCCGGCAACCGGCCGGCTCACCGTCGCCGGCTCCACCCGCGCCCTGCTCGGGGTCGAGAGCGTCGACCGCGGCTGCATCGAGACCTTCCGCGACAGCCTCGCCGCCATGGCCGGCGATTACGCCGTGTGCGTGATCGACACCCCGCCGGCCCTGAGCAACCGCAGCTTCGGCGCCCTGCTCGCCGCCGACGCCGTGCTGGCGCCCATCGGCATCAACGACTATTCCATCCAGGGGGTCGCCGAACTGCTGCGCGCCATCAAGGGGGTGGCACGGCACTACCGCCGCCCCGAGCCCTGCTTTCTCGGGCTGCTGCCCTCGCTGTTCGACCGCAAGAGCCGGCGCGAGCGCCTCCTGTTCGAAAGCCTCGCCGCCGAGGCCGGCAAGCTGCTGTTCCCGGGCATCCTGGCCAAGCGCGACCTCTACGCCCGCGCGGTCAGCGAAGGCCGGCCGGTGTGGGCGCTGGCCGGCAGTGCCGCCCGCGAGGCCGGCCGGGAAATCCGCGGCGTCTTCGATCACATCGCCGCCCGCATGGAGCTCGCCGCATGAGCGGGCCGGCCAAACCCGCCACCACCGGCGCCGCCATCGCCGCGGCCGCGTTTGCCAACCTGCGGGCGGCCGCCGGCGAGGGCGAGCCCTTGCACCTGCCCATCGCCGCCATCGACGAGGACCCCGGGCAGCCCCGCAGCACCTTCGATGCCGACGACCTCGCCGCGCTCGCCGCCTCGATCACGGCGCATGGCGTGGTGCAGCCGGTCATCGTGCGCCCGCCGGTCGCCGGCCGCTACCGCCTGGTGGTCGGGGCGCGGCGGCTGCGCGCCGCCAAGCTGGCCGGGCTGACCGACATCCCGGCGCTGCTGCGCCCGGGCGATGGCGCCGGCTTCGCCGCCCAACTGGTCGAGAACCAGCAGCGCGTCGGCCTGTGCAACAGCGAGCTCGCCGCCGCCATCGCCCGGCTGACGGCAGCCGGCCACACCGTGGCGCAGATCGCCGTCCTGTGCGCCCTCAAGGACTATCAGGTCGCCGCCTTCCGCCAGGTCGAGCGCTTCCCGCCGGCGTTGCGCCGCCACCTCGACCGTGCCGACATCCGCGCCCTCTACGACCTCTACCGCCAATGGTGCCACACGCCCGAAGCGCTGGTCGCCGCCCTGCCGGCCGACGACACCCATCTCGGCGTCACTGAGGCCCGGCGCATCATCGCCCGTCTCACCGGCCGCCCCTCCGGCAGCCTGGTGCTCGAGCCGCCACCGGCAGACGGGCAGGGCGGCGCGGCGGGCTCGCACGGTGCACGGCCGAGGGCGGCGGCCCCAGTTTTCCTGGTTGCGGCAGCGGATGGCCGGCCCGGCCGCCTGGTGGTCGACCGCCGCGCCAGGCAGCCCGGCGCCGCGTTGGTCGCCTATGAGACGGAAACCCGCGAGGTGGAGGCCGCCACGCTGCGGATCATCGCCGTGGCGTGAGCGGTCAGGATCACCGGCCCCCTGTCAAGGATGCGCGCCTTTCCTGGTCTTGCACGGTGCAAGGGGCGTCGCGCTGAAGGGAGGGGGAGCAGGATATGTCCGCCGGTAGCAGGTTTTAAATGCGTGGCGGCAGGGACCCGGGCCTCGCCAGCGCCATGCCCGGATCGCGCTCAACAGCGTCCGTTGCCCCCACCCCGCCATGCCGCCGGGCTGACACCCCGGAGCTTTGGCACGGGAATGCTCTTCAGCATTTCAGAGGAGACTGGGGGTGTTTCGATAACAGTCTGGAAGCAACTCCGGAAGGGCTAGGGTAAATGCGCCAAGCCCCCGCTGAATCCCTAACACCCTTGTCCAGAAGCCCGCGGAGGACTTCGCAGATATCTTTTGGAACTTCCAACGCATAAGCTGAAAAGGGGAGGTTTTGTGACCCAGCCCGGAGACCAATTCAGTGTCAGCGCCACCGGCCTGTCCGCGCCGCAATCCGGGGTGTGGACCAACAATGGATCGAGCGGGGCGGCACGGCCGGCAGGAACGCTGCCCCAGGTGCCGGAGGGGTTTGCGGTGTCGGTCTTCGCCGAGGGACTGGGACGCGCGCGGTGGATCGAAACGGCGCCCAACGGCGATGTGCTGCTGTCGCGCCCGGACCGGGGTGACATCCTTGTCCTGCGCGATGTCAACGGTGACGGCCGGGCCGACTCCGTCACCAGCTTTGCCGGCGGCTTCACGCAACCCCACGGCATGGCGATCGGCAACGGCAGCCTTTATGTCGTCGACGTCAACGCGGTCTGGCGCCTTCCCTACACCCTGGGCGACACCGCCGCACGCGGCGCGGCGACGGCGCTCACATCGCCCGGCCTGTTGGGCGGCAGTTCTGGCCACAGCCTGCATTCGCTGGCCCTCAGCCCGGACGGGCAGTCGCTGTACGTGGGCATCGGCTCCGAAGCCAATCTGGCCGAAGAGGCGCCGCCGCGCGCCACCATCCTGCAACTCGACAGCAATGGCGCCAATCCCCGCACCTTCGCCAGCGGCCTGCGCAATCCGGCGGGGCTGGAGATCAACCCGGCCAATGCCACCCTTTATGCCAGCGTGGTCGAGCGCGACGGCATGGGGGACGACCTCGTCCCCGACTACCTGACGCGCGTGCAGCCCGGCGGCTTCTACGGCTGGCCCTACGCCTACATCGGGCCGAACGCCCAGCCAGGCATGCCGCCACGGCCTGACCTGGTGGCCCAGACCCGGGTGCCCGACACGCTGATCGAGGCCCACTCCACCCCCGTCGGCTTCACCTTCTACACCGGCAGCCAGTTTCCCTCCGCCTACCAGGGGGACATGTTCGTGGCCCTGCGCGGCTCCTGGAACGCCTCGCAGACGCGTGGCTTCATGGTCGCCCATGTCGATGTGGAAAACGGCGTCCCGGCGAACCGTTATGATGCGTTCATGACCGGCTTCGTGCTGAGTGAGCAGCCCTCGGTGTCGGTGTTCGGCCGCCCGACCACCGTTGCGGTCGGTGGCGATGGAGCGCTGTTGGTCGGCGACGACATCGGCGGCACGATCTATTCGGTCCGCTACGCTGGGGGGCGCGGCGCTTCGGCGGACGACACCGGCAACCGGCTTGACGGCAGCGCGGCGGCCGACCGTCTCATGGGCTTGGGCGGCGATGACGTCCTGACCGGCAATGCCGGTGCCGACAGCCTGTACGGCAATGCCGGCGCCGACAGCCTGTACGGCGGTGCCGACGGCGACGTGCTGTATGGCGGGCGCGGCGGCGATCGCCTGTCCGGCGACCGCGGCGATGATCGACTGTTCGGCGAGCTTGGCAACGATCTCCTGTTGGGCAATGCCGGCCGGGATGCGCTGTTCGGCAATGCCGGGGCGGACACGCTGCAGGGCGGGCAGGACGCCGATACGCTCTATGGCGGCCAGGGGGATGACCGGCTGGCGGGTGATCTGGGGGATGACTGGCTGTCGGGCGACGCCGGCAACGACACGCTGAGCGGCGGGGCCGGGGCCGACCTGTTCGCCTTTGCCGCCGGCAGTGGCCAGGACCTCATCACCGACTTCAACGCCGCCGAGGGCGACCGCCTGCGCCTGCAGGGCGGGCTCGGCTACACGCTGACCAGCAATGGGGCCGGCGAGGCGGTGATCGCCTTCAGCGACCAGGATGCCGTCACCTTGGGTGGGATTCTCCTGAGCCAGGTGCAGGCCGGTTGGATCACCACCACATAAGGTCAACCGGCTTCGGGGCGGCCTTGGTAAGAAAGCCGCCGCCAGTGCGGCGATCCACGGCTGAAAACAGGGCTCCAGGCCCTCACCGGTGGGGGGAAGACGGTCACGGCGCCGGCGGTGAGCCGGCTGGCAGGGCCATCACCACACTCGTGTGATGATGCCGTCGAAAACCGTATCGGCCGACACGAGCGGGAGGTTGTGATGCATCGCCGTGGCCGCCAGCAGCGGCTCGAACGGATCGTGGTGCGTCCAAGCCATCATACCGGCCGCGATGCAGACCCCCGGATCGAACCCGGCGACCGAACCGCCCTGCTCCCCCAGCAGGGCGGCCAACCGACCCACGAAAGGCTCCATCTCCGGCCATCATGGACGCCGAAGGGGACTGCCGCTTTAGAGTCTGTCTGATTTAAGTGGAAGCATACCCTGCATGTCTGATGTATGCGGCGCACTCGTGTGGCAGGAAGTGCTCCAGTAGGAAGTGCTCCCGTAGGTTTCCGATGCGCCGCCATACGGCTTCGATCGTTCTTTCCTCGGCTTTCCGGACCAAGGTTTTGAGCTTTGCGAACATCATCTCGACGGGATCGAGGTCAGGATTGTAGGCCGGCAGGAGTGTCCGCCGCTTCGATGACGGTCACGGCTGCCGCCGACAGCCGCTCGTCCCCAGCCAGGCTCCAGGCCCAGGCGTGGGTGTCGAGCAGGATGGCCGTTACCGCTCCCCCTTCCACAACCCGAGCACGCTTTCTTCC
The DNA here is from genome assembly GCF_017876115.1 of Azospirillum picis. Taxonomy (GTDB): domain Bacteria; phylum Pseudomonadota; class Alphaproteobacteria; order Azospirillales; family Azospirillaceae; genus Azospirillum; species Azospirillum picis. The sequence continues at coordinate 163,984 of NZ_JAGINO010000013.1, read as the reverse complement.
ATCGGCTCGAAGAAGTCGGGGCCGGTGCCGAGCTTGCCCCTGAGCAGGCCGATCTTGAATGCCCCCTGGGCGACCGGGACGAGCCGGACAACCGGCTGCGGCCGGCCGACGGTCGGGGCTCCGACCTGCACAGCGACGGCGCCGGCAAGGCGGTGATCGTCTTCTCGGCCGAGGGCGAGCTGGTGCTGGGCGGCATCACCCAGGACCAGCGCCAGGCCGACTGGGTGGTCACCGGCTAACCCTCTCCCAGGGACGGCCTCGTCACCGGGCTGTCCCGGAGCCGTTTCGCGTGCCGGCGGGTCCGCCCATGTCCCGCACGTCCTCATCCAGATTGCGGCGCTGCCTTACGTGAAAACAACAAGCCGCTCCGCGCTCAGGCCGGGCATCGGGGCTGGACGCGAGACACCGGCACGGTTCAGCCAAGCACCCACTTGGACTGGTTCCCGCCTGCCCGCTTGGTCAGCCGGGCAGGCGGGAGGTCTTGAGCGTCTGCCGCTGAACTCCACCCCAGGCCGGCGCCGGGGTATCAGTCCAACACTGACGTTTTGTCCCGGCTCGCGGCACTGCGTGTCGCCGCGGGCGAGGGACCGAGGGGCTGCTGCGTGGCCTCACCCAAGCCTTGCTCCGGGCCGGTCGGTTCGTCTGTCCCTGGCCAACGGCTTGGCGCAGCCATTCCAGATGCCGGGGACCGTCACGGCGTTGCGGGCGACCTCCTGCGGGCATGGCTGGACATGGGGCTGGGCTGGGCAAGGCGCGCCGCAGGGCGCATCATGGGCATCTCCAGCAGGCAAACCGGGGGGCTGTGGTGCCGGCAAAGCCAGGACAAACGATGGTCGGCGGGTATGTGGACGCCGCTCTCGCCAAGCGCTTCAACGCCTGGGCCCGGCAAACCGACGGCAGCGTTTCGGCGGCGCTGCGGCGGCTCATCATCCAGGCGGTGGAGGGCCGGGAGCCTGCCGCCCCGCGTGGCGCCGGGACGGGACCCCAGGTCGGGGTGCGCTTCAAGGCGGACGAGCGCGCCGCGCTTGCCGCGGCGGCCACGGCGCGCGGCACCAGCCCGGCCAACTGGCTGCGCTCGCTGGCGCTGGTGCATCTGGCCCGTCGTCCGCAGTGGAGCCCGGCCGAGCTCGAGGCCTTGCGCGCGGTGTTCGCAGAGCTGCGCGCCATCAATGCCGGCCTCACCCGCCTCGCCGCCCAGCCTGGCGGCACCGACAGCTGCGGCGATGCGGCACAGCGGGCGGCCGCGCAGGTGCGGGGCGAGATGCGGCGGGTGGTCGCCGTTCTGACGGGAAACTTCGACTATTGGGGGCTGCCGGACGCCGAGCGGCCGACGGCGGCGCCCGGAGCGCAGGCGCGCCCCCTTGCGCGCAAGGCCGGCTCCCGACGCCGGCGGACGCGCGTCGACAACTGACGTCCCGACCGGACGGGAGGGCCGGGTCTCAGCCGCGCCCGCGCGGCCGGGGCAGCCGCGGGTCGGGAAGCGGAACCGCTGGGCTGTCCCGCAGCCTGACATCCGCCGGTCCGCCGGGCGGCGGGGCTGGCATGGCGGGGTGGGGCGGTGAAAGCCGCGCCCGAACCATGCGCAGCTCCACCGCCAGGACCTGGTGGCGGGTGAGGGGAATTGGCAGATCGGCGACGAAGCGGCGGAGGTCGCAAGCAAGCCGGCGGTCGGCGGCATCACCGCGCTCCAGGGCTTCGGCGTGGCTCAGATAGGCTTGCCGGATGGCCTGGTGCCGCTCCTGCAGCGCCCGGCTCCAGGCCGGCGGTTCCGGCGCCTCCGGGCCGGCCGCCTCGGCTTCGGCCGCCTGCCGGATGGCCTCGGCCGCATGCGGCGTGATCCCGCGCTGTTCGGCTTTGCGGGCGGGCAGGGGGCTTGGCTTGCGGATCTGGCCGCGGGCCAGGCGCGGCGTGGCTTCCGCCGCGATCCCGTACCGGCGCAGCTCGGCGGCAAAGCGCTCGCGCCATTGTTGGAGATCTCCCGGACCCGGGCCCAGCCGCCGGCCGTCACGGCCCACCGCCCGCACGGTGAGGTGGACATGGGGATGGCCGGTGTCGTCGTGGCGGACCATCAGCCAATCATGCCGGCCGGCAAAGACCGCCCGGGCCCAGGCCCGGGCGGCAGCCTCGACCGGTTCAGGGGGCGTGCCGGGCGGCATCGACAAGATGAAAGCCACGCTTTGGGTTGCGGCGGGACCATCGGCTCCCCGCGCCTGGGCGGCGTTGGCCAGCAGCCAGTCCTCGAGCAGGGCCTCGAGCCGGTCTTGGCCGGCGAGGCGCTCGCCGTCCTGGGTTTCCGCCGGCAGGCGCCCCTGGCGGGTGATGTAGGCGAGATGGGCGCGCAGGGCGGCAGCGCCGCCGCGCGAGCGGCCGGTGAGCTTGACCATGGCTTCCGGCACCCCGGCGGCGATGCGCTCCAGCCGGGCCTTGGCCGAAGCCGACAGCGGCGCCATCGCTGTCGGCCCCGGCTCGAGCCGGGCATCCTGCCCGCGGATCGCCGGGGGTAACCGCCAAACCTTCTCGTCCTGTGCCATGCGGTGAGAGCGTCGCGGTAGGGGGGGCGGATGCGCCCGCGGCTCCGGCGGCAGGCCGGTGCGGGGGGACAGGGGGGCGGGGGTTACCAGCTGAGCCGGGGACCGCCGGGCTGGAGGCGCCGCGCAGGAGCAAGGCCTGGCGGCGCCGTCGTCGCCGGCTGGGACGGCCGCATGGCCCGGTGCTGGGCGGCGGACAGCACCACCGGTCCCTCCGCCCTCTCCTTTTTCAAGAGCGTTGACGCGGCGAACAGCGTCAGCTCGGTTTTGACCTGGTTCCCGGCCGTCGCCATCTGCCTTTCGATCTTGTCCGCCAGGGCGGCCAGCACCAGCTGGCCATCGGGCGACAACTGCCTGTGCGCGGCACGGATGGCTGTCCGGGCGGCCTCGACCGGCGACGGCTCCCCGGCGGCCTGCAGTCCGGCCACCGGAACCGGGGAGGGGATCGCAGAGGCCGGCCGACGATGCGCTGCCGGTTCCGGCACCGCCGGCCGGCGCTGGACAGTGGCGTCGACCGGCGCCAGGCCACGGACCTCCGCCAAGGCCAGCATGGTGGCGACGGCAAAGCGGTCCTTGCGCGGCCGGCCGGTCGCCGAGCGGGTGGGGGCCGCGAGCAGGGCGGCGGCGGCGCTCGCCCGCAGGCCTGCTTGCCGCTCCGGCCCGGCCGCCACGCTGCCAACCCCGTGCCGGACAGCGGACGATCTTCCCGTCTCCTTCATCGCGTGCCTCCTCCTGCTGTGCGACGGGCCATGAAGGACCGATGGTTTACCGCCGTCCGGAGCCTCAGCCGCCGCCGCGTCCGGGGCGTTCGACGGTCGGCAGCTTGTCCAGGATGGCGGCCACCGCCGCCTTGGCGTCGGCCACCCCATAGCCGCTCAAATCCACCTCGGTTCCCATGATGGCGGCGATCAGCCCGTCGGCCGGTTGGGGCTGCAGTCCGTTCGGCGCCTCCACCGAAGGGGGGACGGGCTGGACGGCGGGCGGCGACGGCGCACCGCCCGCGCCGTCCGCCGCGGCCTCCTCTGCCGTGGCCGGCGCCGCTTTGCCCGTCCGGCGGCGCGGTCGACCCGCGGCGGCGGGAGGGGACGGCGGCGGGGTGGGCGAGGCCGGGCCGGCGATCGGCTCGAAGCCCTTGCCCTGGTCGAGCCGCACCGGAATGTCGATCGGCGCCACCAGCGGCGGCGGGCGCAGCAGCGGCGCGAAGGCGGGATCGCTGTGGTAGCGGATGCGCCGGGCCAAGACCGGATAGAGCCCGGGGCGCATCAAGATCGCCTCGTCGGGTTTGAGCCGGGCGATCTCCTGCGGCAGCAGCAGAGCCCGGCGCTGGTCGGTCTCGGTCTGGCTCAGCCGGTCGCGGCGCAGCACGCGCCAGAAGCGCGGCCCGCTGCGCGCCGTGCCTTCGACCGTGTCGTAGCCGAGCCGGGCGCTCAGCTCCTCGCTGAGCGCCAGGTCCTTGGTGCCGAACACCACCTCCAGCCCGCAATTCTCCAGGATCGCGTTGGCCTTGTCGGGGCCGTAGAGCGCGCGGTCGCGCAGCTGCGCCTTGCTCTGCATGATCAGCATCAGCCGCATGTTGTAGCCGGCGATGTAGGCGAAGGCGTCGGCCAGCACCGGCATCGGCCCCAGCAGCGGGAATTCGTCGAGCAGCACCAGCACCTGGTGGCGGGCGGCCGGGTCGTGCTGGGGCAGGGTGCGCACGGTGAGGTCGATCAGCTGCTGGAAGAGCAGGGCGAGCAGCGGGCGCAGCCGGGCGATGTTGTCGGGGGTGACGCCGATATAGACCGCGTGCAGCGCGGTGCGCAGGGCCCGCAGGTCGAAATCGCTCTCGGCGGTGGCGGCGTCGATGCGCGGGTTGAACCACAAGGACAGCCGCGCGGTGACGGTCTTGCGGATCGAGTGCACCAGGTCGTGCGAGCCCTTCAGGTAATCCTCCAGCGCCTTGACCGTGGCCTCGGTGTAGGGCCGGCCGGCGTGGCGGCGCGCCTCGATGCGCGCGATCATCGAATGCGCCCCGTCGACGCTGGACAGCAGCCGCAGCACCTCGCCGAAGGTCAGCGGCAGCTCCGGCGTCTCCGCCAGGAAGCCGGCCGCCCCGGTGAAGGCCGAGCGCGCCGCGTCGGTCCAGAACTGCTGGTCGCCCGAGACGTGGGGGAAGACCATCTGGGCGATGCGCTGAACGTCCTCGAAGGCGTCGATGGTGCCGCGCCGGACATAGGAGAAGGGGTTGTAGCGGGCGGTGCGCCCGTCCGGCGCCAGGGGGTCGAAGAGGACCACCCGCTGCCCGGCGGCAGCCCGCACCCCGGCCGACGCCGCCCAGTTCTCCTTCTTCACATCCAGGCAGACCAGCGAGGCCTCGTAGAGCAGGCAGTTGGGGATCACCAGCCCGACCCCCTTGCCCGAGCGCGTCGGCGCATAGCAGGCGACATGCTCGGGCCCGCCGAAGCGCAAGGCCCGGCCGCGGCGGTCGCGGGCGACGTAGAGCCCGCCGAAGCCGGCATAGAGCCCCGCCGCGACCAGCTCGCGCCGCCGGGCCCAGCGCGTCTCGCCATGGAGCGGGCGCGCCCGCCGCGGCCAGCCCTGGCGCGCCAGCCGGCCCGCCAGCAGCAGCGCCGGCAGCGCGCTCGCCGTGCCGGCGGCGATCTTCAGCCATGGTCCCGCCACCGGATGCGCCAGGCCGTAAGAGAGCAGATACTGCCAGAACTGGAAGACAGGCAGCGTGTCGGGGGTGAGCAGCCGGGTGCCGGCCAGGAAGACCAGCGAGGCCAGCACCGACCAGCCCAGGGCCAGCAGGGCAAGGATGCCCAGCGCCGCCAGCGCCTTGGCGGGCAGCGGCCAGTCGGCCCAGCCGCTCACCGCCCCCTCTCCCCGCAGGGGGCGCCGGCGGCCCGCCCGGCCGGCGGGTCGAAATACACCTCGGCGATGCCGAAGCCGCCGGACCCGCGCCGGCAGTGGGCGACGATGTCGACCCGCTGGCGCAGCAGGGCCTGGATGTCGGCGTCGGCCAGATGGCGGCCGGCCTCGTGCTGCTTGACCATCAGGCGCAAGGCGTCGAAGGCCTCCAGGGCGCTGGCGGCATGGCAGGTGGTGACGGCGCCCGGATGGCCGGCGGCGATCGCGCGCAGGAAGGTGAAGGCGGCGCCGTCGCGCAGCTCCTGCATCAGCACCCGGTCGGGGCGCATGCGCAGCGCCGCTTCGATCAGGTCCTCCGCATCGACCCGCGCGGCCCCTTGCCCGCCCTTGCTGTAGAACAGCGCCACGCGGTTGCGCTGCGGCAGGGCGATGAATTCCGGCGTGTCCTCGATGGTGACCAGCCGCTCGGCCAGCGGGATGGCGGCGATGAGCGCCTTGGCAAAGGTCGTCTTGCCCGAGCCGGTGTCGCCGCTGGCGATCAGCGTCTTCTTCGCCCTGACCGCCAGCGGGAAGAAGCGCTGCCAGTCGCCCCGCCGGTGCAGTGCCAGCAGCTCGGCATCGACGCCGGCGGCCTGTTCGCCGGCGCGCTCGGTGCCGGCGAACAGGCCGCCGGCGGCGAGATCCGGGATCGTCGGGGCGAAGGCCGAGGGCCGGCGGATGGTCAGGCTGAGCGTGCCCGCCGCCACCGCCGGCGGGCGGCAGATCTGCACGCGCTGGCCGTCCGGCAGCACCGAGGCGCACAAGGGGCGCTCCGGCCCGACATCCTGCTGGGTCAGGGCCGCGCACAAGGTGGCGATCGCCTCGAGCCGCTCGGCGTCGAACGCCGGCACCGGGCGCCAGTGCCAGCGTCCCCGGCGCTCGATGCCGACCTCGCCCGGCCGGTTGACGACGATGTCGGTGACGCCGTCGTCGGTGAGCGGGCCGGCGATCGGCTCCAGCAGCCGGCGCAAGGTCGCCTCACCCGGCCGCCTCATCGCCCCGGCTCCAGGGGTGACGGCCGGCCGGCGGCCGGCCCAATGGCGTAGACGCCGGAGAAATCGAGGTCGCGGGCGACGAGGATGCTGACCAGCTCGCCCTGGTTCTTGCGCACCGTCGGCGGGATGGCGATGCTGCCGCGCAGGCTTTCGGCGATCACCGCCTGGGTCTGGCCGGTGTTGATGGTGGTGGTGCCCTCCTTCGCCGCCGCCGCCACCCCGGCCTGGATGGCGCCGTCGACGGTCGACAGCAGCAGTGCCCCGCCGAAGCGTTGCCAGAAATGGCGGTCGACCGCCCCCTCCAGGCCCGGGCGCCCGAGCGGATCGGTCGCCGGGCTGTCCAGCGCGACGATCACCCCTTGCGGCGTCTCCGCCCGCGTCCACACCACGAACATCCGCTCGACGCCCTGCTGGACGCCGCCGTGGAACTGGCCGACCACCCGGGTGCCGCGGTCGAGCAGCGTCAGGCCGGTCTTGCCGAGCACGTCCTGCGGGATCAGGCAGCTGACCAGGCCCGGCAGGCTGGAGTCCATCGCGGTCTGCAGGATGCACGGGATGATCGTTCCGGTGGTCAACAGATAGGGCTGGTGGCGCAGGACGCGCGCCGCCACCCCGGCGAGCGGCGTCGGCCGCAGGCGGGCGGCCAGGTCGTCACCCGGGGCTCCGGCCATCCCGCCGGCGGTTCCGGGATCCGACGAACCATCCCTGGGGCCATCCGCCGGCGCGGCGGCGGCCGGGGGGCCGGCCCGGACCCCGGCGGTGTAGACCAGCAGGCGCGGCTGGCGTGCTGCCGCGCCGGTCTCGACCGGCATGGCCGCCGGCCGGGGCTCTGGTGGCGGCACGGCCGGGGCCAGTGGCAGGGCGGCCTGTGCGATCGGCGGCGGCAGGGGTGGCGGTTCGTAGCGCACCGCCGGGCGCGGCGGCGGCAGCACGCCGTCCTCGGCGGCCGGATCGGGCCGTTCGGCGGTGAGCAGGATGACGCCGCAGGCCAGCACGCTGCCGGTGATGAGGACGCCGACGCCGGTGGCCTTGCCGACGCCGCGGCGGCGCCCGGCCACCTCGGAGACGTGCCGTTCGCCCGGCACACGGCCCGCCTCCGGCCCGGGCGGGGCTGGTCTGGACGGGGGCGGCCCGGGGGGGCCGGGCATGCCGTCGCCGGGCGCTGCGGCGGAATCATCGTCCGGGTTGCTCATGAGCCGTCCTTGCGGATGCTGCGGCTGAGGCCGGGCGTGCCGGTGCCGGTGCCGGTGCCGGGATCGCGGCCGGCCGGGTCGAAGCCGCGGTTGAGGATGCGCAAGACCTCCTGCCCGTCGCGCAGGACGAAGCGGCGGGCGGTGGTCGGCACCACCAGCTGGTCGCCGGACATGGTGAAGGGAACGATGGTCTCGCTGCCGTCGGGGGCGACGGCGTAGATGGCGGGAAGGCGGCGGTTGCCGGGAAAGCGGAAGGCGGTCTGGCGGCCGTTGTCGCTGACCTCGGCCGGCTCGATGGCGCGCGAGCCCTGCGCGACGTAGCGCCAGTTGCGCGGGCCATCGGCCCAGGCCTGGGCCAAACCGGCCTGGGCGGCGCGCTCGCGCGCCTCGGCCGCCGTCTCGGCCAGACGCGCCGCCCGGGCCTGGCGCTCGTCCTCGGGGTAGCGGAAGCGCACGGCGAACATGGCGGCGGTCCCGCCCTGGCCTCCGGTCTCCTGGATCCCGGCCGCGGGTCCCCCGGCCGCCACCAGCTGCAGCTGATAGGACCGGCTGCTGCCGTCGGGACGCCGGGTCACCACCTGCGCATTGGTCGGCGGGCGCAGCCCGGTCGGCTTGACGAACAGCATGGTGCCGGCCGGCTGCGCCAGCCAGCCGTCGGCGTCGCCGATGGCGACCTGGGTGATCTCCTCGTCGGCGGCGAACAGGATTTGCGTCGAGCTGGTCGGGCTGCCGACGATGCGCACGACGTTGAGCGGGTTGTAGGCGACGCTGCCGACCCGCGGATCGTCTTGGCCGGGGCGCGGGGCCTGCTCGGCCCGGACTGGGCCGGCCAGCAGGGCGGCGGCCAGCGCGAGCCCGGTGAGCGTCCGGAGCCTGGCTTGGGCGGTCATGGCGTGGCCTCCTCATCCACCCGGTAGCTGGTGACGACGAAGCCCAACGGGTTGACGTTGATCGCCGTGGCGCTGAGCGAGCCGGGGGCGAAGTCGAAGCCGATGGTCGCCAGCATGCGCCGGACCGCCATCGCCCCGTCGCCCTTGCGCTCGCTCTGGACAAAGCGCAGCTGGGCAAGCTTGGGTCCGAGAAAGCTGGTCGACAGCCAGCGCACCGAGGCGGTGCCGTCGCGGCCGAGCATCACCTGCGGGCTTGCCGGGTTGGAGCCGCGGAAGGCCGCGGCGTAGTCGGCCTGCACCCGGGGGGCCGACATCAGCGCCACCGCATCGAAGTTGGCGTGCGCCTCCACCGCACTGTAGCCCTGGCGCAACCGCACATACTGCCACAGGAAATAACGCTGCTGAGCCTCGCCCGCCGCCAGCGGTCCGCCACGGACATCGTAGACGCGCTCGACCACCCCGGTCGCCATGTCGACCCGGAACACCAGCGGCACCACGGTCTTGAGCGGGACCAGCGCGGCCACCGCCAGCGCCCCGGCCAACCCCACCGCCGCCCCGACCGCGCCGACGGCAAAGCCGGCGCGGGCAAGGCGGCGGCTGGCGCGCAGCCGGTCGGCCTCGTAGCTGGCGACCTGGGCGAAGTAGGCCGCGGCCAGTGCCGGATCGGCGACAACCGGTCGGGCGCGGAAGGCCTCGGGACACGCCTCGGCCGGGCTCATCGCCCCGCCTCCGCGGCGGTCGCGCGCAGGTCCGCCTCGCTTGGGGTCCAGTGGCCGGGGTTGAGCGGGCGCAGCGGACCGGAGGCCTCGGCCAGCGGCGGATGGCCGGCACAGGCCGGCAGGGCACACAGCAGCAGGAGGGCCAGGGTACGGATCATGGCGGGGCTCCCATGTGGTGGGAAAAGGGGGGCGGCTTCATGCTCACGACGCCGCCCGATGGCCGGACAGCGAGCGGCCGGGCGGGGCAGGCCGGCGCCGCGCCGCCGGGGTGCCGCCGTGCCGCACCGCCGAGCCGACGGCGTGCAGCGCGCCCAGCGCGCCCGAGCGGCCGACGCGGTGGGAATGGCCATGGATGTCGACCTGGGTGCGGCCGGTGGAGCCGAGGATGCCTTGCGTGCTGCGCATCAGGGCGCCGGTGTGGTTGGCCAGCCCGCCCGACAAGGCCGCGGCGAGCGCCGGCAGCTGGAGCGCCACATAGGTGGCGACCGCGAAGAAGATCACGCCGACCAGCAGGACCTGCAGCATCACCATCGGGTCGACCGACCCCATCGCCGCCACCGTCCCGACCACTCGCCCCTCAACGATAAGGACGATGTAGAGCAGGACGATGGTGGCGACCTGCAGGAGGATGCAGCCGATCATCGAGCCGATCCAGCGCTCGAACACCGCGCGGGTGGCGGCGAACAGGGCGAGCGGCACGAGCAGGGGGCCGAGCGCGATGTAGAGCGCCAGCGTCACCCGCGAGATCAGCCAGATGGCGAAGCAGAAGGCGGTCGACAGGATCGAGGCCGCCCAGAACAGCACGACCACCGCCTTTTCCGCGATATCGCTCCAGCCCAGCGTGCGCCACACCTCCAACCCGGCGCGCCATGCCTTCAGCCAGACCTGGTCGAAGCTGTCGGCACTGACCGTGTTGACGGTGCCCGAGGAGGTCAGGGCCCGGGCGAGGCCGCCGGGCAGCAGCGTGAAGAACAGGTCGTGGACGTAGGCCTGGTAGGCGCCCGAGCCGGTGACGATCCACACCACCAGGATCATCGCCAGCATCCGGCCGGCCAGGGTGGCGGCGGTGTCGGTGACCCGGCCCGACAGGATGGCAAGGCCGGTCAGCGCGATGTGGAGCACCAGCGCCACCCGCAGCGGCGTCGCGACATAGGCGAGGAAGGCGGCCAGCACGTCGGTGACCGCACCGACCAGCGGCGTTTCCACCTGGGCGACGATGTAGGCGAAAATCCGCCATTGGATGTCGTCCATGGCCGCTCACCTCGCCGCCTTGCCGGCCTCGATCAGCAGCGAGCGCCGGGCGGCCTCGCAATGGTCGAGCGTGGGAGTCCGCCGGCACATGATAAGTTGCCCCCGCCGGGCTTCGGGATCGTTAGACCAATAGGCTGGGTCGCGGGGATCCATGGTGCCGGTGCGGGCGCGGGCCTGGCGCAGGGCGACCTCGACGCTGGCCTGCTGGGCGTTGCGGCAGTCGGGATCGCGCCCGAGCCGGCCGGGGTCGTCGACGCAGGCGAGCTGGACCTCGGCCCGGGCTTGCGGGTGGTCGGCGTACCAGCTCACGCTGCGCGGCGGATCGGCGCTGCCGCGCGCCGCCGGAAGGGCAAGCGCCAGGGCCAGGCTGCACGGCAGGAGGATGAGGGGCGGGCGCGTCATCGCGTCAGCCCCCCCGGGCCTTGGTTTCGGCGATCAGCGCGTCGATTGACTGGCGCCGCCGCTCCTGGACGCGCTGGTCCTGGTTGCGCGTCTGCGCCTGCTGCCACAGCAGCAGCGCCTGGGCCTGGACCTGTTGGGCCTGGATGTAGGCCTGCTCCGCCCCGATCCGCGCGCCGAGGTCGGCGACCGCCTTGGCGTCGGCGGCGGACGCCAGCGCCCCTTCCAGCCCCTGCAGCGCCGTCACCCGGTCGGCGGCCGACTGGTAGAGCCGCCCCGCCATCGCCTGGGCGCCGGCGACACTGGTGGCGGTGCGCTGCATCTCCTGTGCCTGGAAGTCGGCACCGTCGGGGCTGTAGACGCGGTTGCGTTCCAACTGCCCGCGGGCGGCACTGCCGAAGGCCCCCGGTCCCAGGGCGCTGCCGTCCATCACCGCGCCCAGCTCGCTGCTTTGCGCCGGCAGGGCGTTGCGCAACGCATCGATGTTGAAGCTGCGGCCGAGCTCGTTCAGCGCCGCCGCCGGCGTGTGCGCGATCGCCTGGTAGGTTTGCTGGAGCTGCTGATACTGCTGCTGCATCATCTGCAACTGCTGGGTCAGCTGCTGCACCTGCTCGACCGACCGCGCCAGGTTGGCGGGGTCGATGACCGTCATTTGCGCCCGGACGGTCCCGGGGGTGACAGTGCCGGCAAGCGCCAGCAAAACGGGCAGCACGGGTCTTGGCATCGGGAAAACCTCCTCATTCAGACCGCGGCGGTGCGCCAGAGCCGGTGGAAGGCGGGCAGCCACGCCTCCGGCTGCGCTCCCCGCTCGCCGATCAGCCGCTCCATCAGCCGCACGGTGCTGGCGCGGGCCGACAGCACGGCAACGAAATCCTCAAGCCCGGTCAGGTCGAGTTCGCACGCGACGGACGCCGTGCCCTGCTTGAGCAGGAAGCGCCGCCCGCCGACGGTCAGATCCTCACGCACTGCCTGGAACTCGGCCGCGGTCAGCTTCAGCCCCTCGCGGTAATCGCCGGCGTCCGCCCGGGCGTTGGGCAGCAGGATCTGGGTCGGGCACTGCTCGATGATGGAATGGGCGATCGGGCTGGTGAGCGCGTCGGCCGGCGACTGGGTGCCCAGAACCACCAACCCGTTGAGTTTGCGGATGGTCTTCAGCTTGTCGTTCACCAGATCGCGGAAGCCGGGATCGAGCAGCGCCTTCCAGAACTCGTCGATCACCAGCATGAGCCGCCGGCCATCCAGCAGGCGCTCGATGCGGTGGAAGAGATAGGCCAGCACCGGACCGCGGGCGAGCGGGTCGTCGAGCAGGGCGGTCACGTCGAAGCCGAGGAAGGGGGTGTCGAGCGCCACCGCATCGCCGTCGTTGTCGAGCACCCAGCCGAGCGCCCCGCCGGCGCACCAGCGCTCCAGCCGGGCACCGGGACCGGCGGGATCGGCCTGGCCGAGGAAGGCGCGCAGCTCGCCCAGCGAGCGGGCCTCGCGCGGCAGGGCCATGACGCAGCGCAGGCCGAGGTCGAGCCGGCGCTCCTCGTCCGGCGGCAGGGTGGTTCCCGGCTGCGCCATCAGCCCGGTGAGCAGGTGCTTGAGGAAGGCGAGGTCGGCCGGGCTGTCGGACAAGGCCTTCAGCGGCGCCAAGCCCGACGGGGCGCCGGCCGGCAGCACCAGATAGACGCCGCCGACGGCGCGGGCGAGGATTTCGCCGCCGCGGTCCTTGTCGACGAACACCACCTGCGCCCCCTGGCGCTCGGCCATCGCCGCCAGAAACAGCATCAGCGTCGTCTTGCCCGAGCCGGCGGGACCGGCGACGAAGACGTTGCCGAGGTCGGTGACCGTCTCGGTGGGGGCGTGCAGGTGGAAGCGGTAGGCGGTGCCGCCGGTGGTGCGGAACAGGGTCAGCGGTTCCCCCCAATGGCCGCCCGCCGCCCCGGTGGGGTAGTTGTGCAGGCTTGCCATCGCCGCCAGGTTGCGCGAACTCACCGCCCCCGGGCGGGGGCGCAGCCGCATGTTGCCGGGCAGTTGCGCCCAGTAGGCGGCCTCCAGCGCCAGGTCCTCGCGCGCCACCACCGCGCCGCTGTCGGCCAGGTCGCGCCGGGCGCGGGCCGCCACCTCGCCCAGCGCCTCCAGGCTGTCGGCGAAGGTGACGAGGCTCAGATGGTGGTCGCCCATGACGAAGGCGTTGGACGCCAGCAGGTCGGCCGCCTCGCTGAGCGCCGCGGTCTGGCTGGCCGCCTTGTCCTGGGCGGTGAGCATCTGGTTCTGCTTGCGGGTCAGCACGGCTTGCGCCGCCTGCTTGTTCAGGAAGCCGAAGCTCTGGGTCAGCACGCAGCGGTAGGGGGCGGCCAGCACGCCGTCGAACATGCCGGGCCAGGTGGTGGCGGGATATTCGCGCAGGCCGAAGGCGGCGGCATAGGTCGAGCCGCCGGCCCCGCGGATTTCGATCGCCTCCCGGCCGACGATGACGCGGTCGGTGTAGATCGCCCCGCCGAGATGGCCGTTGACCAGCGGCACCGGCATCGGTTCGGCGTTCAGCACCAAGCGCAGCGCCTCGGCCGGCTCTGAGAACAGGAGGCCGCCGGCCTCGCGCAGCGCCAGCCGGCGCGGCCGATAGGCCTCGAGATCCTGCAGGAGGGCGGCGACGACGGCGTCGAGCCGCTCCAGCCCGTCAGGGGGCGCGGCGCGGCTGCGGTCGCCGCGCCGGCGCCGGGCGAAGGCGGCGAGGCGGCGTTCGCCGGACAGGGCCGGGCGCAGCAGCACCGACAGGAAGAGCGCGTTGCAGAAGAGCCGGCCGGCCCGCAGCCGCTCGCGGTAGGCGGCGTCGAGGCTGCGGGCGAAGGCGCTGGCGCAGGGGGCTCGCGGATAGTCGGCGCCGTCGGCGGCCAGGCGCACGACGTGGCTGGCCAGCACCAGCCGGTCCGAGGCGATGTTGCGCAACAGGATGTTGCGCTGGGCATGGCGGGCGTTGACCTCCGCCGGGTCGGCGGTCTCGAAGGGGACGCCATCCAGCCGGATCATCGCCAGCAGCGCGCCGTCGTCGAGCAGCAGGGTGCCGGCGGCGGCATGACCGAGATAGGGCACATAGGTGTCCGGCGTCCGCTCGCGCGCGCTGGCGTTAAACATGGAGGCGGACCTCCCGGGCATGGCGGGCGCGGCCGAGGGGCAGCGGACTGACCGAGGAGCCGCCCCACAGCTCGCGATTGCGTGCCCGCGCCTTGGTGTCGGCCCACAGCCGCAGCAGGCCGAACATGTTGTAGTCGAAGGCGATCACCAGGCGGATGGCGCTGTGCAGGGCGACGCCGACCAGCAGGTAGAGCGGGGTGCCCATCATCACGAAGACGATGGTGGTCGCCATCCCGTTGACGGCGACCGCCTCCAACGGCACGCCGTGCCACATGGCCGGGCGGGTGCAGGCGAGGAACAGCGGATCCTCGCTCAAGCGTTCCGGCTCCATCGCTCAGGCCCCGATGATCTGGTCGACGAGCCAGGCCGAGGAGAAGATCAGCAGGACGCCGAGCAGCACGCCACCGACGGTGCGCATGCTGAGCGCCCCCAGCAACGCTCCCACCCCGACGACGCAGATCGCCAGCACCGCCAGCAGGCGGCCGGTGGCGCCGGTGATGATGTTGACCAGATTCTGCAGGAAGGTGGTGATGTCGCCGCCGCCACCGGTCGCCTGGGCCAGGGCCGGGGCGGCGCTCAGCAGGAGAAAGGCCGTCGCCACGGTGGCCGACGCCAACGGGCGGCCGGTGGACCGGTCCTTGTCGGGGCAGCATCGGGCCGCCTTGTGCCGCGCTGCCGCAGCGGACCGCAGCCTCGGCCGGAGAGCGGGGACAGGAGCGGGCGCTGAGGGCGGCAGAGGGATGGGCATGGCGGAAACCTCTTGCTGTCGGGGCGCGGAAGAGGGCGGGGCAGCAGCACAGGTCCGGCGCGGGGTGGCGCCGGTGTCGCAAGACCCATCGCCCCACCGGCGGCGTTCGGCCGATGGTCGGGCAGAAGGGTGCGGACAGCCGCACACCGACGGTGCCGGCGAAAGATCGATCATGATTTTGAGCCCCAGACGGTGGGAGCCGGGTGCACCATCGCCATGGCGTAAGGTGCGGTCACGCAAGGTTGCGAAGACGATCTTCAACGGGAAAAACAGAGCGTCCTTATGGTCAAGCCTGTCAAAAAACCTGGCGACTCGCAACCATGAAGTGCGATTCATCAAAGTGTATTAAGTGGAAAATTTCATCTTTTTGGGTGATGAGGATCGTCGCGTTGTAGCTCTTCCAGATAATCACGTTGATATCAATTCAGGGAATGGAGGCATAATATTTTCAATTATGAACTATTTTAAAACAGATTCATGACTTTCCCCGGGATGACGGCCTGGAGGCAAACGGACGGGGCTTCCGCAACAACCCAGACTGTCATGAGGGCAATAAACCGAAGCAGCGAGCAGAGCTGATTCTCAACCTTTGCGTGTTTGCGAGGGGCGGTGGAGTGGTGGTGGCGAGTGCTCAGGAGAGGTTCGCCCGAGGCAGCGGCGGCTTCGGCTCCTTGGCCGAATGCAAGAGCGTGTGCGGCGCCAAGCGCAGGCTCCCGTTCGATTGATCAGAGGCGGTCAAGGGCAAGCCGGGCAGCCAAATCGGTGTTGATCATTTTCTTTCAAAAGTTGCATTTGGCTCTTGATACAAAGACATGGATGAAGAGGCGATGTCGCCATTGCGTGTACAACATTCTTAAGATTTTGCTTTCCATTGGAGGATAGTCAGACGAAAAATCGACAATTTTAAGGTTGCTAAGGAACAGAAGTAGAGGAACCTTGAAGTCAACTGCCAAAGTTGGCTCAGGAAGGAACACGTGATCATTTGCCGCATGCATAACATAGTATGTGAAACTTGACGCAGCGGAGTGAGGAGGTGCCATGGGAGTCCTGCGGATTCTGGGTTTCAGCTCTGAAATATAAAATTTTAGCAATTTTTCTCTATCATTCTTTTGTTGCGCAGAGGCGGTAACCTATACTACCTAAATCGAAAGAAAGTCAGTCAGAGTGACCCAACCAACATCCTTAGATAGCGGGGCGGAGGCGCACTGGCAGGTGAGCTGAGGATGGTGGTGGATGACCCGGCCGACAGAAAACTTCGCCCATTCGAGCCAAGACCCGCTCGATGGTGTGATCGGAAGCGCTCAGCTGGTGGAGCATTACCTCCGGATGAGCGTCGTCGTCGGTCGCGTGTTCGCTCGCCTGAGTTTGGATGAGGTCGTCTTTCTCTTCAAAGTCCATCGGGCATGGCACGGCGGCCAGGCGCTTGGCTACAAGTCGATCCGCGCCATCGAGAAGATCTCCTACCAGACCCTCAAGGCGCGCGTGCAGAAGCTGGCCGGGGAGGGGTGGATCACGCTGCTGGCGGGGATGGACAAGAGAACAACACAGTTCCAGCCATCCGAGCAGCTGGAGTGGGCGGTCAAGCAGTTTGCCGCGGAAATGGGGTCAGCGGAGCGGAAGGAAAAGGGGACTTCCGCCGATGATCGGTTCCAATGGTGATCAGTAATCTCTTTTCAGGAATTGGTTTGGGGGAGCATCAACAATGGCAACTATTCCTGGTGGGTTGTTCGACACGACCGCCAACTCCGGCGTCACCGCCGTCCAGGCGGACATCATCTCGTCGATCCTGGACCGGCTGGGATTGAGCGAAAGCAACGTCTCGATCGTAAGCCAGCCCAGCTACACGGCCTCGGCGACGGACCACATCCTCAAGACCAGCGCCAACGACACCACCATCGACCTGTCGAACACCAGCGGCGTCGCCGTGGTGGTCACCGGCGCCAACAGCACCATCACCGGCGGCGGCGGGTCCGACACCGTGCTGGGCGGCGTCGGCTCCGATCACGTCCTGGGCGGCCCCGGCGCCGACATGCTGGACGGCGGCAGCGGCGACGACGTGCTCACCGGCGGCGCCGGCAACGACTTCGTCGATGGCGGGACGGGCGACGACGTGGTTGGCGGCGGCCTGGGCGACGACACCATCGCCGGCGGCGCCGGCAACGATTCCAT
Organism: Azospirillum picis; assembly: GCF_017876115.1. Taxonomy (GTDB): domain Bacteria; phylum Pseudomonadota; class Alphaproteobacteria; order Azospirillales; family Azospirillaceae; genus Azospirillum; species Azospirillum picis. Next base: position 147,086 of record NZ_JAGINO010000013.1, on the reverse strand, counting down.
CTGGTCGACCGAAGGCGACGACGTCTTCTACGGCAACATGGGCGCCGACACCATCACCGGCGGCGACGGCAACGACATCGCCTTCGGCGGCAAGGACAGCGACCACCTGTTCGGCGAAGCCGGGAACGATTCTCTCAACGGCGACCTCGGCGACGACGCCCTGTACGGCAACGCCGGCAACGACGTGCTGGCCGGCAACGCCGGCAGCGACACGCTGCACGGCGGCCAGAACGAAGACCTGCTCTATGGCGGGCAGGGCGACGACCGGCTGTCCGGCGATCTCGGCAACGACACGCTGTCGGGCGACCGCGGCAACGACGTGCTCACCGGCGGCTCGGGCAACGACGTCTTCGTCATCAAGAGCGACGGCGGCACCGACATCATCACCGACTTCCAGTCGGGCGACGTCCTGCAGATCGCACCCCACGTCAACAACCTGACCATCACCAGCCCGGCCGACCTGCTGCCGCTGATCTCGCACGATGCAGGGGGCAGCGCGGTGATCGCGCTCGGCCAGGGCGCGTCCGTCACGCTGCAGGGCGTGTCCGAGGAGACGCTGCGCGCCAACATCGACACCTTCGTCCGCATCGTCTGACCGGTTGCGGTGCGGGTGGCCGGCGTCCCGCCGGCCACCCGCACCGGCTTTTGCGTGTTCCTGATCAAAGCGCTCTGCCATGCCCGACGCCGCCGTCCTCGACGTGCCTTTGTCTCTCGATCGCCGTGTGCTGGCCGCTTTGGAGGCCGCGGCGCGCGGCGGCGGCGACAGCTCCTGCCGCGACCTGCTGGCGCAGCTGCCGGCGGCCAGCCGGTCGTCGGCACGCGGGGTGGTGCTCGGCGCCGGCTACAGCCTGTGGCACGCGTCCTGGCCGGTGCCGGTTCCACCCTCTATGGGATGGTTGATCGAGCCCGGACGGGTGCGGCGGCTGACCTGGCAGCCGCGCCTGCGTGTCATCGGCGGTCAGCCGCACCTGGAATGCCTGCTCGACACGCCGGCTCCATCCCGCCGGCTGAGCATCGCGGTGCTCACCGAGCGGCAGCAGCTGCGGCTGATCCGCCTGGGCGCACCGGCGCCCGTCTCCGGTCTCGGCGCGCTGCTGGCGCGCACCGGCGGCGAAGCCGGGGCGGCGCGCGCCGTCGGCGACTGGCTGCGCGCGCTCAAGCCCTTCCTGCCCGGCGCTCCGGATGCCGCACGGGCGCTGCTCGAGGCCGAGCGTCTCCATCGCCGCCCGGCAGCGGCGGCCGGCGGCGACCCGCGCGGCGCGGCTCCCGACCAGCCCTTCGGCATCGGCATCGACTACGCGCTGCCGCTCCCCGACGGCAGCGTCGTCGTCAAGGGCTGGCTGCGCGACCCGCTGGCCATGCTGGCCGGCCTCACCGCCACCACCGCCTTCGGCACCAGCGTCGAGGTGGCCTGCCACACCCATCCCGATCCCGCCCGTCCGGGCCAGCGCCTGCTGTTCGGCCGCTCCCAGCCGACGCGCGATCCCGGCACCGGCACCCACCTGACGCTCGCCGCCCGCCTGGCGGGGGGCCACCGCGTCGAGCTGGTTCCCCCCCAGCCGCCGCTGTCGGCCAGCGACCAGCGCGATCTCCTGCTGCGTTCGATCCCGGTGGAGGCGCTGTCGGGCCCCGGCGGGGCGGCCCTGCTCGACGGCGGGCTGGCCCCGGCCCTGGCGGCGCTGCAGGCCGCCCATCGCCAGGGCCCGCGGGTGGCGGCGGTCCGCCGGATCGGCGATCCGCCAACCCGTCCGGCCTGGTCGGTGATCGTGCCGCTCTATCGCAACCTGCGCTTCCTGCGCCACCAGGCCGCCGCCTTCGCGCTCGACCGCAGCCTGGCCGCGGCCGAGCTGGTCTATGTCCTCGACTCGCCCGAGCAGGCCGAGCAGCTCGAGCACATGCTGCTCGGCCTGCACCGCGCCTTCGGCATCGCCGCGCAGCTGGTCGTCCACACCCGCAACTTCGGCTTCGCCTCGGCGATCAACAGCGGCGTCGCCGCCTCCACCGGCTCCCGGCTGCTGCTGCTCAACTCCGACGTCATCCCGCTCGCCGAGCCGACCGCCTGGCTGCCCCGGCTGCAGCGCCACCTGGACCGCACCGACAACGGCGTCGTCGGGGCCAAGCTGCTGTTCGACGACGATTCGCTCCAGCATGCCGGGCTGCATTGGGCGCTGGACGAGCAGGGCGAATGGTACAACCGGCACTACCACAAGGGCTATCCGCGCGACCATGCGCCGGCCTGCCGCAGCCGGTCGGTCCCGGCGGTCACCGGCGCCTGCCTGGCGGTCCGCCGCGCCAGCTTCGACCAGGTCGGCGGCATCTGCGAGGACTATGTCATCGGCGATTATGAAGACAGCGACTTCTGCCTGAAGATCCGCGCCGCCGGCGGCGACTGCCGCTATGCCGCCGACGTCGAGCTCTACCACATGGAGCGCCAGTCGATCCGCGAGCATGCGGCCTATCACCGCACGGCGGCCTGCCACTACAACCGACGCCTGCACCATGGCCGCTGGGCGTCGGCGATCGCCGGGATCGAAGCGGCCTTTGCCAGGAGCCCGGCGCGATGAGCCAGCCCACCAGCGCAGTGCCGGCCGCCAGCCCCCTGGACGAGGCGCTGCGGCGCTGCGCCCCCGGCATGGCGCTGGCCGTCGTGATCAGCCTGTTCACCAGCATCGGCCTGCTGATCGTCCCGCTCTACATGATGCAGATCTACGACCGTGTGCTGTCCAGCCACAGCCTCAGCACGCTGATGGCGCTGACCGTGGTGGCGCTCGGCGGGCTGACGCTCTACGCCGTCCTCGACTACTGCCGCATCCGCATCTACCAGAAGCTGGCGACCTGGCTGGGCCAGCGGCTGGGGCTGGACGCCATCGAGGCGATCATCGCGCAGACCCTGCGCGGCAAGGCCGGCACCCAGGGCCTGCGTGACATCCAGGAGCTCAAGCTGTTCATCGGCGGCAATGCGGCGACCTCGGCGCTCGAGCTGCTGTGGTCGCCGCTGTTCTTCGCCGTGCTGTTCGCCTTCCATCCCGCCTACGGCGTGGTCGCCGTCGCCAGCGCCGCCGTGCTGGTCGTCCTGGCGCTGGCCACCGAACTCGCCACCCGCCGCTCGCGCCGCGACACCGAGGCGGCGACGCTGGCCGCCAACGAGGAGCTGCTGGGCGCGCTGCGCCATGTCGAGGTGATCGACGCCATGGGCATGGCCCAGCCGCTGACCCGGCGCTGGCTGGCCGCCACCGACGAGGCCAACCGGCTGGCCGACGCCAGCCTGCGCCGCGCCACCGCGCTCGGCGCCCTGTCGCGGCTGGTGCGGATGGCCATCCAGATCGGCGCCATGGCGGTGGGCGTCTCGCTGGTGGTCGACAATGCCGCCTCGCCGGGCAGCCTGTTCGCCGCCAGCATCATCGTGGCGCGGGCGCTCGCCCCGTTCGAGCACATCATCAGCGACTGGCGGCGCTGGGCCGCGGCGCTCGGCGCGCAGCGCCGGCTGCGCGCCCTGCTGGCCGACCGCGGCGCCGGCCGCTCGACCATGGAGCTGCCGCGGCCCGAGGGCATCCTGGAGATCGACCGGCTCGTCTATGTGCCGCCCGGCGCCAACCGGGCGGTGCTGAAGGGGGTGTCGCTGTTCGTCGCCCCCGGCGAGGCGGTGGGCATCGTCGGCCCCTCGGCCTCGGGCAAGTCGACGCTCGCCCGCCTGCTGGTCGGCGTCTGGCAGCCGACCGGCGGGGCGGTGCGGCTCGACGGCCACGACGTCTATCTGTGGAACCGCGAGAATTTCGGCGCCCATGTCGGCTACCTGCCCCAGTCGGTCAGCCTGCTCGACGGCACGGTGCGCGACAACATCGCCCGCATGGGCGAGGCCGACCCGCTGGCGGTGGTGACCGCCGCCAAGCGCGCCCACATCCACGAGATGATCGGGCACCTGCCGCACGGCTACGATTCCGAAATCGGCAGTGCCGGCTACACGCTGTCGGGCGGCCAGCGCCAGCGCCTGGCGCTCGCCCGCGCCCTGTTCGGCGAGCCGAGCCTGCTGGTGCTGGACGAGCCCGACGCCAACCTCGACGCCGCCGGCGAAGAGGCGCTGGTGCGGGCGGTCAGCGAGGCCAAGCAGCGCGGCTGCACCATCGTGGCGATCACCCATCACCCCCGCCTGCTCACCGTCCTCGACAAGGTCGCGGTGATGCGCGACGGCATCATCGAGGGGGTGGTCACCCCGACCCAGGCCGCCGCCCGCCTCTCCGGCCGGCCGCCGGAGACGGCTCGGGACGGGGCCAGGGAGGCGGCCAAGGACGGGGCCGGGGCGGTGGTCGCCCTGCCTGCCGCGGAGAAGGCCGCCGGCGAGCCCAAGCTGGTGGCGCGCGCCGCCGGGAGCACGCCATGAGCCTGCCCGCCATCCCCTCCGCGCCGGCCTCCCTGCGGGGCGTGCCGTCGCTGCCGCCCGCCCCGGCGCTCGGCCGCAGCATGGCGATCGCCATGGCCACCATCGTCTTCGGCTTCGGCGGCTTCATCGGCTGGGCGGCCTGGGCGCAGCTCGACAGCGCTGCGGTCGCTCCGGGGGTGGTGTCGGTGGAAAGCCACCGCAAGACGGTGCAGCATCTGGAAGGCGGCATCGTCAAGCGGGTGCGGGTGGCCAACGGCGACCGCGTGCGCACCGGCGACGTGCTGATCGAGCTCGACGACACCCAGGCGCGGGCCAGCTACGACCTGACGCTGGGCCAGCAGCGCGCCGCCCTGGCCCGCCAGGCCCGGCTGCGCGCCGAAGCCGCCGCCGAGACCACGGACCAGGCCGCCCTGCGCTTTCCCGCCACCCTGCTGGCGCTCGAGCACGACCCCGACGTCGCCCGGCTGCTCGCCACCCAGCGCTGGACCTTCCAGGCCCGCCAGGGCGCGCATGCCAGCGCCCTCACCGTCAAGCGCCAGGCCCTGGCCGACCTCGAGGTGGACAGCGCGGCGCTGAAGCAGCAGGAGACCTCCCTGCAGCACCAGCTCGAGAAGATCCGCGAGGAGATCGCCGACACCCGGACGCTGCTGGCCAAGGGGCTGGTGCCCAAGCCGCGCGTGCTGGCGCTGGAGCGCGCCGAGGCCGAGCTGCAGGGCCGGCTCGCCGAGCTGCGCGGCCGTCTGGCCCGCAACGGCGAGGCGGCCGACACCGTCGCCGCCCAGATCGCCGACATGAAGGCGGTGCGGCAGAAGGAGATCGCCCAGGATCTGGAGGCGGTCGACAAGGATCTGGCCGACCTGGCGCAGCGGCTGGTCGGGCTGGAGGACGTGCTGCGCCGCCTCGCCGTCACCGCCCCGCAGGACGGGATCGTCGTCAACCTCCAGGTCTTCACCGTCGGCGGGGTGATCCGCGCCGGCGAGCCGCTGCTCGACGTGGTGCCGGAAAAGGACCCGCTGGTGGTGGACGCCCGCCTCAACCCGCTCGACATCGACAGCGTGCACCAGGGCCTGCCGGCCCAGGTCCGGCTGGTGGCGTTCAAGCGGCGCACGACGCCGACCATCGCCGCCACGGTGATCGACGTCTCGGCCGACCACCTGGTCGACCCGTCCGGCACCCCCTACTACGTGGCGCGGCTGCGGCTCGACCCGGCGGAGCTGGAGCAACTGCCCGAGGTCCACCTGACCCCCGGCATGCCGGTCGACGCGCTGATCATCCGCGGCGAGCGCAGCGCGCTCGATTACCTGCTGTCGCCGATCACCGACGGCTTCGCCCACGCCATGCGGGAGAAATGACCATGCCCGAGGGCACCTCCCCCCCCTCCTCGACGCTGCCGCGGGCCGGGACGTCCGGGGCCGCGCCCGGCGCCGCGGCGCCCGATGCCGCGGTGCTCGATGTCGCCCTCGACGTGGAGGCGCTCGATGCGGCGGCCTGGCGGGCGGCGACGCTCGACGGGGTGATCGACGCCATCGAGGCCGGGCGCATCTATGGCTGGGCCTGGGACCGCAGCGAGCCCGGGCGCCGGGTGCTGATCGACATCTACCATGCCGGCCAGCTGATCGAGACGGTCACCGCCGACCGTTTCCGCGACGATCTGGTCGGGCTCAACCGGCTGGCCGGGATCGAGGCCGACGGCGACGGCCGCCACGCCTTCGCCTGGGACCTGCCGGTCGAGCTGCGCAGCGCCCATCCCGCCGGCTTCCACCTGTGCTTCCACGGGACCAGCGTGGCGTTGCCGCGCTCGCTGCGCGTCGCCCAGGCCGAGGCGGTGGCCTCCGATCCCCACCAGGCGCTGACCGCCGTCGTCCTGGCGCTGGCCCAGCGCATCGCCGGGGTCGAGGCCTCGGTCACCCAGTCGGTCCAGCTCGGCCTGCTGCTGCAGCAGGAGCTGCAGCAGGGCCGCGCCCCCGATCCCCTGCTGCCGCATCTCGGCAAGGGCTTCCGGCTGTGGGCCGGCAAGATCACCGGCCATCTCGACGGCCGGCTGGCCGAGCGCACCGACGGCCTGCACGCCCGGCTGGCCGAGACGGCCGAGGCCACCGCGGGCGCCATTGCCCAGATGGAGGGCTTCCTGCTGCGTACCGACGAGGCGCTGAAGCACACGGTGCGGCGCGACGACCTGGCCCTGCTGCAGGGCCGGCTGCGCCGCGAGCTGGCGCGGCTGGCCGTGGTGGCGCTCGCCGCCGGTTTCCTGGGGGCGGCGGCCGGCGTCTGGCTGTTCGGCCGGCTGATGCTGGGATGAGAGAACACGGACAATGAAAATCCTCTACCTCGCCCACAATCATCCGCAGTTCCACCCCGGCGGCACCGAGATCTTCGCCCACGACCTGTTCCAGGAGATGAACCGCCGGCCGGGGGTCGAGGCGCTGTTTCTCGCCGGGACCAGCGCGCTGCAGCGCCTGCCCAGCCCGGGCACCCCGTTCCAGACCGTCGGGCGCAGCGCGCGCGAGATGCTGGTGTGGACGGGCGGCTTCGACCGCTTCAACCTCTCGCAGGTCGACATCCACGGCGTGCTGCCCGAGCTGGAGCGGCTGCTGCGCGAGGTCAAGCCGGACGTGGTGCATGCCCACCACACCCTGCTGCTGGGGGTGGAGGCCTTCGCCGTCGTCCGCCGCGCCGTGCCCAAGGCGCGGCTGGTCCTGACCCTGCACGACTATCATGCGATCTGCCACAATGACGGGCTGATGGTGGCGCCGGCCGCCGCCGGCCGGCCGCCGGCACTGTGCCGGCAGGCCTCGCCCGACGCCTGCCACCGCTGTTTCCCGGACATCGCGCGCATGGAGTTCCGGCTGCGCGAGCTCTACATCCAGCGCCATCTCGGCCTCGTCGACCGCTTCGTCGCGCCCAGCCGCTTCGCCGCCGAGCGCCACCGCGCCTGGGGGATCGACCCGGCGCGCCTCGGCGTGATCCGCAACGGCCGGCCGGCGGCGGCCCCGGTCCCGGCGCGCCCCGCCGAGGCGCGGGCCGCCGAGCCGGCCTTCGCGGTGTTCGGCAACATCAGCCCGATGAAGGGGACCCTGGTGGCGCTGGAGGCGGCACGGCTGGTCGCCCAGCGCACCCGCCGGCCCTTCTCCCTCACCCTGCACGGCGCGCCGCTGTTCCAGGCCGACGCCTTCGTCGGCGAGCTGCAGGCGGCCGTCGCCGCCCTGCGCGCCACCGGCACCGTCCGGGTGCGGCAGGCCGGCGCCTATGTCCCGACAGAGGTGCCGGCGCTGATGGCGGCGGTCGACTGGGTGATCGTGCCCTCGGTGTGGTGGGAGAACGCGCCGCTGGTGATCGACGAGGCGTTCCGCCACCGCCGCCCGGTGCTGTGCAGCGCCATCGGCGGCATGGCCGAGGCGGTCAGAGACGGGGTCGATGGCCTGCAGTTCGCCGCCGGCGATGCCGCGGCGCTGGCCGAGCGGATGCTGGCCTGCCTGGACGAGCCGGGGCTGTGGGAGCGTCTCAGCGCCGCCGCACCGGAGCCCTGGGACATCGCCGCCTCGGCCGACGCGCATCTGGAGCTTTACCGCTCCCTGCGCCGGTCCTCGAGCCCGGCCCGCGCAGCGGCGGCGGCAAAGACGAAGGGCACGGCCAAGGCGACGGCAGAAGAGGTGAAGGTGGCAGAGGTAAAGGTGGCGGAGAGGCCGGTGGCGGCGGAGATCGGGGCATGACGGCGGTCATCGCCCGCAACCTCGGCACCCCGGAGGCCCCGCTGCCGCCGCCCGAGCTGCACTGTGTCGGTGACGGCGACTTCCGCGCCATCGGCGCCGAGTTCCTCGACCATCTGATCGCGGTCGGCGGCCTCACCGCCGACGACCGGGTGCTGGACGTCGGCTGCGGGGTCGGCCGCATCGCCGTGCCGCTGGCCGGCCATCTCGGCCCCCGCGGACGCTATCTCGGCATCGATGTCAGCGCTGCCGGCATCGCCTGGTGCCAGCATCACGTCGCGCCGCTGCATGACGGCTTCGCCTTTGCCCATCTGGACGCCCACCACCCGCTCTACCACCCGGCCGGGCGGCAGGCGGCGGCGGGGCTGCGCTGGCCGCTGGCCGACGGGGCGGCGGACCTGGTGGTGCTGACCTCGGTGTTCACCCACCTGAGCGCGGCAGAGACCCGCTGGTACCTGCGCGAGATCGCGCGCGTGCTGGCGCCGGGCGGGCGTTGCTTCAGCACCTGGTTCCTGCTGGACGGCGAGGAGACGCCGACGGAGGCCGATCCGCGGCTGCGCTTCGCCAGGGGGGCGGACGGGGCGTTCTACGACACGCTGACCGGCGTGCCGACCGCCGCGGTCGCCTATGGCCGGGACTGGCTGTTCGCCGAGGCGGCGGCGGCGGGGCTTGCCGTGGTCCAGTTCCACCGCGGGCGCTGGTCCGGCGATGCCACCGGGCTGACTTTCCAGGATGTGGCGCTGCTGCGTGCAGCCGCCGCGCCGGATGGTGGGGCGCCGTCATGAGGCCCGAAGGCTCGCAGGCTTTCCAGGAGCGGGGCGGGGGCTTGAGGAGTGGTGAGAGCGGTTTAGAGAGCAAAGGCTTCGGCCGACGCGACAAATGGCATCTTTCGAGCGGTCATACGACGCTCTGCCACAACCGGAAGCGTCCGTGCTGGCGCCGCGTGCGCGCGACGCTGCCTACGCAGCTTGATGCCGTAATAGGCCTGTGGAGGCAAGAGAATGACGGTACTAACCGTGCCGGTTACCGAGAGGAGTGAGGTTCGTTGGGAGCGACACGTCCAGGTTTCCTGTTGGCTGACGCGACACGCGCATAATTATTCAGTATTTTAGAATCCTCTAATCAGAAACTCTACCCTGTGAAGGAAGCTTGAGAGAAATGATCGAAGCCGATTTGGAACTTGTCCTCCCTGCCAGGATCTCTCTTGCGCATGATACTCCTATTTTCGTTGCGGATCTTGAGTGGGCAGATGCCTTGGCCAATCAGAGCAAACTCGGGGTTGTCATCGATAAGCCCATTGGCCCGGGACAAACGCGCTTTGAGGATACAACTATTTATCGATCCTTTAAGGAAGTGTTTGTTGACGGTAGAGATTGGTCGACCACAGAGTTCTTTGCAGAAAATATTCAGAAAATTGATAATGGTCAAATTCTTTGGGGATGTCGTTCAAAGAACGATTTTCTAAAGAGGCTAAATACAACCGTGAGAGATCTTTATTATTCCATACTTAGCAGCGGGTATCTTTCTCAATCCAATATATATTCGTTAAAACAGCAAAACAATTTGCAAGCAATTACAGAAAGATTTATCGGATATCAAGAGAGTGTTCATCAAAATCATGAAATAAAGATTGGCTTTAACGAGCAGGGTGAAGTGATATTTGTCGATGGTCGCCATCGCCTTGCGATCGCAAAGCTCCTTGGTATTCAGGAGATACCGGTTAATGTTGTATTTCGGCACAAAAACTGGGCTGATTTCCACCACCACCTCTTTGCTTTGGCAAAGGGGCTCTCTAACAGTCGCTTGTATCATAAGTTGTCTCATCCTGATTTGACGTATCTGCCTTATGCACACGGTGACGAACGCTTAGACATCATAGATCGAGCTCTCAGTATTATCCAAGCGCCACCAGCCTCAACAAAGGTTCTTGATATTGGCGCGAATATGGGGAACCTAAGCATTCTCTTGGCAAAACGCGGATATTTGTGCACTGCCGTAGAAAATAACTATCCGTATTCGCAAGTAATTTCAAAGATTGCTGACGCCATTCATCTGAATGTAAATGTCGTGAATAAGAGCATATTTGATGTTAGCCCCGTTGGATACGATATAATTTTTGCGCTCAATATATTTCATCATTTTACAAATGACAAAGATCTCTATGATAAGCTCATCGCATTCTTGGGGAAATTAGAATGCAAGTGGCTCGTCCTGCAGCCTCACAATATGTATGCTGGGGACTCCGGCTTCGGAAAATACAAGCCCCTATCACCTGATGCATTTGCAGAATTGGTGAGGGACCTAGGCAACTTCAGAAAAATTCAGTTCTTGTCAAGTGTTAGAAACGATCAGAGAAATGTATATCTTATATCAAGGTAGATAATAATATAGCATATTTGAGGCTCAGAGAATTTAGCCTCAAATATTAAATGGAAAAATGTGAAACAAGATACAATAGGACGAGGCAGAGCATGTACCTAAACATTGATCGTTCCTGCACATATTTGCCGACTCCGCTCGGACGTCAGATTATCATGACCTTCCCGAGCGTCGAAAATGGGCATATACAAATTGACTTTTTAAACGGAGATAACACTTTACTTCATCTAAAGTTCTTTCCCATTGATGGAAAACTTATCGTAAACAAACACATAAACGGCAAATGGGGTATCCCGGAGAGGAGCTTCGGCGCGAAGCTGCGGAAATCCAGTCGTAATACAGTCAAAATTGAACATAGTGAAGGCGCTAGTCACATTGTTTTAAATGGACAGTGGATTGGATGTCTTGTTGATGTGGTACTTGAAGGGAAGCATTGCAAATGTACCGCTAACATTGACGGTTTAGTTCTTTGGTCAACGTCAAGCGCTAACCGGAATTACTGGAGGTTCAACTGCGAAAGCTCCGGAGCAACGGCAAGCGCGCCAGTTTCTCAGGAAAACGCGCAGCTTGAGACTGGCCTATCCGCTATTGTTAGGGCGCGAAACGAGGGACTTAATGTCTACAACTGTCTTTCAAAAGTTGCCCCTTTCGTTGATGAAGTTATTGCAATCGACAATAACAGCACAGACAATACATTTAACGAAATGCATAGAGCTCAAAGGGAAAATTTTAATATAAGGATACACTCGTACTCCATTCCGGTGCCGAGGGTTGGAAAAGATCATCGGCAGGCACTTAAACAGTTTTCGCCAAACACTCTAGGACGATATTACAATTTTTGCCTTTCGAAATGCCGTACAACAAATTTTATGAAGTGGGACGCTGATTTCCTTCCTATTACAAAAAATCTGCAGGACATGATAAGTGTCATGCACCTGAGGCAGAGAACTGACTGTTTTACGGTTTGGTTCTCTGGTATTTCGATATGGACAGATGGGAAAAATTTCTGGGTTGACCGGACGAACACATATAATGAATTCCGTGCACACTCCAAGATTCATGGAGCAAAGTGGGTTGATTTGCCTGATTGGGAGGAAATGGATCAAACATATTTGTTTTCTGCGCACAAGCTCTTTTATACAGTTCCTGTATTCGCCGAAATATTTCATATAGATGTCGATGAGTTTGAGCGGAGAGGGGTTGTCCGGAACGATGAGCGTGACGCTCATCGTGCCGATGCAATCGGCTATTATAAAGAAAATGGTGGATTGCCGAAGGAGTCATTTGAAGAGTGCGACTTGAATGAGATCTTATCGGCTAAGTCGCAACTTACGCATTCTCTTGTTAACAGACGGGAAAAAGAACTTAAGCGCTATATGGGCATGCGCTTCGATTCCGCGCCTCAAGTGCACCTTCATGAAATAAAATCGAATAAAACCATAGTGAATAATTTTGAAGAAGTCGAGCAAGCCACTCTCGCTGTTCTCTGTATCACACACAGAAATAATTCTTCTCGCATGGACGTAATAAGATCTTCTATGAAAAAGGAGTTTGATAAACTAAGGGTACCGTTTTATTTTGTGGTTGGAACAAACAAGACTAGTTATATTGACGGAGATGTACTTTATGTAACGGCAAGCGACTACTATGAGGGGCTTTCTCAAAAAGTAAGCTCTGCATTTAAGTATATTATAGAGAATACTTCTATTAGATATGCTCTTAAAATTGATGATGATTGTTTGGTAAATGCTTATCAGATATTGCAATTCCCGTACTGGGAGCACGACTACGTTGGCGGTGGTGTGTCCGGTGGTCGCAATTCTACATTTGACTGGCATAACGGAAAGTGTCGGAACGATCAGCTACATCGCCAGTCGGTGGATGTCAGCAAGGTAGGGCACTGGTATGGAGGCGGCTTTTCTTACTTCCTTTCAAGGAAGGCGATGGAAGTGATAGTCCATAAAAAGACGGAAGTCGAAAAGATTCTATATGAAGATTATGCAGTTGCGTTGGCTCTGCGCGAGGGCGGATTAGGTGAAGATTGCCAAAAAATGGTGACTTATCCTATGGCCAGCTTCCAGAAAGCGGGAAAACACATGTTGGCCAGTGTAGTGGGCGTTTTTGATATACCATCCGACCTAGATTATGGCCGTATATTCTCTGAATTCATGCACATCAGGAGCTTTTACGCTCCTGAGGGAATGGTTAAGGTAAATACAGATTGGTTTGATTGGAGCACTTTCCCGATTGGAGATGAGGCTGATGTTCATCAGCAAACAAAAAACGATGGGGACGAAGAGGATGAAACGATTGTCCTCGAGAATCAGGAAAGAGATGCTTTGGAGTCAACGGAGCGCTATGGCAGAGAATATCGACTTTCCCTGGAACATCTCAGTCGCGCTTATGAGATCTCGCCTCATCGGGGTGATGTCGGTTTCGATCTCGTGAAGCTCCTCGAAGGCTCGCGCGTTTTCGTCCATCCCTTGGAGGATCATGTAACGACGGTCTGTGTCCCAGGTGCTTGTGCACCTGGATTCCAGATGGTCCGCGTGACTGTTCGCACAGAGCATAGCAGAGCACGCCCAGTTGAGTATGGAGTCGCAATATTGCCGAAAGGGACGTCATTTCCCGAATTCCTTGAATCATCATCCAGTGTAGATTCTAGATTCTCGGGGTGGATCTCTGTAGGCGCTGAGGTGGACTGTACAATTGAGGTAAACCTTGGCACTCCTCTCGATGAAGCTGCTGATGTCTTTGTCGCTACGCGCATCCCGATAAACGGAAACTCAGAATTTGCCTGGGCAACCTGCCGAAACTTTGACTTCTTCAAGAGTTAAGCACGGTTGAAGCAGTGGTATCTGCAGGAAATCACACGAGTATGCAGGTTGACCAAGCAATGTCAGTATGAATCAACCTGCCACTCATTAACTTTGTACATCGTCGTGATATGCGAAAATGGGGCTAAGGGTGCGGTTTTATCTCCTTACGTATGATGCATCGATGCTACTGTATCAAGCGAATCTGCAATGAGGCCTAATCTATCTTATTAGGATATACAATGCATCGCCCGCTACCGTTGTCTCTTGGCTCATTACTAAAAAAAGAGAGTTGCTACGGCCGACTCAGGCTGTGCATCGTTACGGCGGATCTTCTAGGAGCGGTACGCAATGGAGGTATTGGCACTGCCAATTATTATTTAGCCTCCGAACTCGTCAAGGCCGGGCATTCGCTCAAGGTTTTGTTGACACTGCAGAGCGTTGCCGGTTCGGAAACCTTCGACCAGGGCTGGACTGAGCCATACCGCCAACTGGGAATTGACGTAGTCATTGCGGAAGTTTGGGCGCGCTGTAAGTATTTATTCAATACATTTCCGGACCACCCCTCACTTCGCATAGCGAAGAACGTCTATGATTGGCTTTCGACGCAGGAATTTGACTTGGTGATCCTGATGGATTGGCAGGGACACGGCTTTTATGCTCTCAGCGCTAAGCAGGCAGGGTTGAGCTTTCAGAACACGACCTTCATTGTTCAGACGCACAGCCCGAGTCTGTGGCATACAATGAACAATGCAGCTATACCGCCACACCCGGTCCAAGCAATCGGGTATTTCATCGAGCGTCGGTCGATTGAAATGGCCGATGCGGTGATCAGCCCTAGCGTTTATATGTTAAATTGGGCGAAGCAGCATGGCTTTGCTCTCCCGAATTTTGCATTCGTGCAGCCAAACCTGATTAATGCTCCCGAACAAACAGATGCGGATGTAGCCGCACGGGCAGCGGTCGATGAGATAGTGTTCTTCGGGCGTCTTGAATACCGCAAAGGGCTGCTGCAGTTCTGCGACGCTATTGATCGCTTGGTGGCGCAGGGAGCTACGCCGCGGCAGGTCACTTTTTTGGGCAAATTCTCGAAGGTTGGCACAGAGCATGCCGGACTTTACATTAGTCGTCGCGCGATCGCATGGCCATTCCAGGTGCGCATTCTCGCGCGCTATGGGCAAGCTGAGGCACTACGCTATTTGGCTGGAAACGGTCGCGTTGCCATAATCCCTTCTGTGGCGGACAACTCCCCGTACACGGTCTACGAATGCCTTGTTGCGGGCGTTCCCTTTTTATCGCGGAACGTTGGCGGGATCGCCGAGCTAATTCACCCGGATGATCACGCTGCCTGCCTGTTCAATGACAATCCAAATATGCTTGCACGGAGCCTCGCCCGCATTTTGGAGGAGGGGGCACCAAAACCGCGTTTGGCCTTCGACCTTGAGGAAAACCGCCGCGCTTGGCGTGAAGGTCTCAGCCACCTTCATCAGCAGGTGATGAAGGCGCGCCAACCCGATGCAGCAGCGGTAACGCTCCCGCTCGTTTCGGTCTGCCTCACTCATTACGCACGCCCTCAGTTGCTCCGGCAGGCCGTTGTTTCGTTGATGGAGCAGGACTACCCGAAGTTCGAGGTGATCCTGGTGGACGACGGCAGCCCGGATGAAGAAACCTCCGACCTCCTGCAATCCTGGGAGGGCGAGTTTGCACGGCGGGACTGGAGCATCGTGCGCCTCGACAATGGCTATCTTGGACGCGCCCGCAATGCCGCTGCGCGCGTCGCACGCGGCGAGTACCTGCTCTTCATGGACGACGACAACGTTGCCCGCCCTTTCATGATCAGCCGCTTCGTCCGCGCGGCGCTGTCGTCGGAGGCGGACCTCGTGACGTCGGTCTTCGATGTTTTCACCGGGACAGAGCCGCCGGACAGCCAGACCAAGCCGGTCGAGCGGTACCTGCCAGTCGGCGGTATTCTGTCGTTTTCTGTTGTCGGCAACGCGGTCGGTGATGCGAATGCGCTGATGCGCCGCTCGACCTTTGAGCGGCTTGGCGGCTTCTCGGAAGACTACGGCCTAGGGCACGAGGATTTTGAGCTGTTCCTGCGCGCGGTCCTGGCCGGGGCGAAGACGGCTGTGGTTCCGGAATCCCTTTTCTGGTATCGGCGAAACTCGGCTTCTATGCTCAGTGTCACGCACGCAGAGGCGAACCGTCTGCGCAGCCTTAGACCGTTCCTTGAAGGGCTGCCGGCCCCACTGGCCGAACTCGCGGTGCTGGCCCACGGCGTGGCCGCCGCATCTTGCTTCCCGCCGGAGCCATCCGTGCTGGCATTAGACAACGCAGCCCACCTATCAGCAGAGGAGTTGCGACGGCTGGATCATACCGACCCTGACGCGCCAAGCGCCGTGGCAATTGTATGCAAGGCCTTGATGCTGTCTAATCAAGATAGGATCGCAGCGGGTATTCTGGCCGACATCTGCCACGACGAGAACCTTGCTGTGGAGTCCGCGGAGAGGATTGCTGCTATTGAGGCGCTTATGATGTTGCACACTCGGGCTGGCGACACCGACGCGCTGCAACGCATTCTCGACGATCAGCTGGATCTTGGCCTATCGAAGCAATCAGTGGCGCGGTTATATGGGTTAGCAACTCCGACACTCTTTGAGAACCCGGAGACGCACACGGTAGGCATTGCGATGGCCCGCCGTCAGCTTGAACTCGATCCCGACGATATTTCAGGCCGGTTGGTTTTCTCGCAGTACCTGCTGAACGACGGGGCAATAGCGGAGGCCCTTCCGATCCTAGACGAGGCCCTCGTGCTGGCTGATCGTGAATACCTTCGCCTCCGTCCTGATATCGGCCGGGCTGTGGCGCAGCAGCAATTCGCTTGTGGTATGGACCACTTTGCGCACCATGGCCGACTTGAGAACGCTCCTTGGCCTGAAGCTGCGCTCTTTCGCAAGGCAGTTGAGCAGCTCTGTCGAGCGATCCAAAGTGGAGAGCGGCCTGCGATCACGCTTTTGCCGGAGGCAGCGCAGAGAATACGTTTTGCATTGGAGGCATTTGCGCGTCCTACAGAGGCACAATGATCAAAAACTAATTGATCTTTGATCATTTGAAAAAGTTGTTTGAAATCATGCATGGAAGCGGACAAGCCCTGACAGCTCTCGTCGGAACGGCCACGACCGTTCCGACGTTGACGACCGTAGCTTCACTGCGGTTGCTTCCTCGGCCGGATAGGGCGCCGGCGAGGTGCGTCAGGCCTTGGTTCAGCAATCGACCCGCCAGCCGGGTGGAGGCCGTCAACGACGTCTGGGGACGCACTGAGCCTGGCTTGGTCCGTCCCGTCTCGACCAAGCATCTCCGGTCGATAAGTCTGCGAACCCGCCCGCCCTCATCTCCTCGGTAGACGGCCACGCAATGGTTCGGGGCCATTGCGTGGCGTCCGGGACGGGGAACGCCGTATCAGATGTTGACGAACCAATTGGCCGAGACCTGGCCGGCCTGCACCCCGGCCAGCGTCACCATGTCGCTGGTGGAGAAGGTGACGACAGCCTCGCCAGCCGTGTTCGCAGCGATCGTATAGGCAAGACCGCCGGCAAGGCCGATGCGATCACCGGCAGCGGCGTTGAAGTCGGCGATCACATCCACGCCGGAGCCGGTGGTGAAGGCAAAGAGATCCGCACCGTCCCCGCCGGTCAACCTGTCATCGCCCTTGTCGCCCCACAGAATGTCGTCGCCCCGGTCGCCGAAAAGAAAATCATTGTTCTGGCCGCCATACAGGGTGTCATTGTTCTGGCCACCATAAATCGTGTCGTTGCCAAAATCCCCCAATACGACGTCGTTGCCGAGATCGCCGCAGACCAGATCGTTTCCTTGGCCGCCGCGAACATTGTCATTTCCTTGGCCGCCGCGGACGATGTCGTCGCCGAGGTTGCCGTTGATCAGGTCGTCGCCGGTATTGCCGTTGACGAAGTCGTTTCCTGAGTTTGCAAAAACGGTGTCATTCCCGCCCTGCCCATAGAAGACGTCATTGCCCCCGCTCCCGGAGATCATGTCGTCGCCTCCCAGCACCGACGCGATCGCGGCGCCGCCGTCATAGGGCGGGTCGTAATAGCTGCTTACCGTTGTCGCGCTGACACTGAAGCCGCTGACCTCGAAGATCTTTCCGCCACTGTCAGCGGAAACGTACGAAAGAGCCGTTCCCCCGATCACACGGCCGTTCAGGTCAAACCTCAAATTGGAGCCGGTCCAGGTGTCGAAGGTCCCAGTATAGTATCCCACCACGACATGCTGGCTGTCATATGAACGCAGTTGCGCCCCGTATGTCGAGAGATCCGACCAATTCGACATGTCGATGGGCCGGTATGCAGTAAATGCGGGCATCTCTACCATTCCTTCGAAGGGGACATGGACTGGGCATCACACGTGCATCTACTCAAAGTAGAAGATAAAATGAAATTATATCAAGTTTAATCTAAGCCCAATCCATATGTGGCCGTTGAATTGCGCGGTGACACGGCATCCAACCGGCAATGGCAGATGGCTGTACCCCTATGGCGGCGTCTTTCCTCCCTCCGCCTTATCCGGACCATTGCCGGTTCCCGTGGTACGACGCCAGGCGGGAGCGGAGATGCGCAACCAGCGCCTGCAGGGCGGGAGCGGGCGGCCGAACGCGCGGGCGTCGCGGCTCAGCATGACCGCCGCAGGATCGCCGGTGCTCGGTGGTAGGGGGAGCCGGCATGCCGCCGCGCCGTTCCTGCCCTCTGGGCGCAGGCCCTTTGCCGGATGAAATGGCGGGCGCTTGAGCCCGACTTCGTCGGCGATGCCCTCGCCGCGCCGCACGGTGCTGCGGCTGGGCAGCCCGCGCGCCGAGAGCGCCTGGGCATTGGGCTGCCCCGACGCGGTGAACAGGAGGCCGCTGGTCGCCCCGACCGACCGGCACAGCCGCCAGAGGACGGCCTTCCAGCGTTCCGGGACGGTCACGGTGTCGTCGATGTCCTCGATCAGCGAGCCCGCCGCCGGGATCATGGCCCCCCACCAGAAGTCTTGCCGGTTGCCGCCCCCCATTGGCTGGAAGCAATCGCGGCGCTTCAACCCGTCCGTTGGCCGGCAGAGCGCCTTGCCGTCGCGCGCCTTGCCGGCCCGGCACCGGGTTTGGCACGGCGAAGGAGCGCCCATCGCCATCGGCAAGCCTCGCCGCATGCGGACAATGCGGTCCGTGAAGAGGGCGTGCGGTCAGGCACCGGGACGCTCCGGAACGGAAAGGGCACATTCGCCGACACTCACCGTGTCCAGCCCGTCGATGCCGGGCCACTGTGCCCTGTTGGGCAAGGCGCAGAGCAGGGGTTCAATACAACTGATCACAGCTCGTTTCTTATCACTAGCAAGTCAATGAGATAGAAAGGATGCTCCTGCAGGATCGAAAGGGGTGATGATGCCCCTTTGTGTGGAGTGGGTGCGATGGCTGAAGAGGCGGTTCCGGGACAAGCGCCGACGGTTGATGATCGGCAGATCCTCGACGACCTGACGCTTCTTCAGCAGGTCGACTCCCAACGGCTGGAGGGGGTGATCCACGAGGCCGGCACGGTGGCGCTGGAGCGCCCCGACGACACGCTCGGCTACGTGCAGACCGATTACCGCGGCGCCAGCGACCTGATGATCGGCGGCAACGTGCAGACCGGTGCCGTCCTCGGCGAAACCGTCGCCATCGCGGCCGACCTGCCGGCCGTCGCCACGCTGCTGGAAGGCGACGCCCTGCGGTCGGCCGGCATCCGGGGCGGCGGCCCCATCGGCCCGGAGGGATCGGGCGTCGACAGCGCCGATCCGGCGGACAGGGCAGCGGCCGACGATGCCGCCGCACAATTGCTGTGGAACCCGCGCACCACCACCCGGTATGAGGTGCCGGCCGTGTCCGGCGCGGAGGGGGAAGCCACGGCGTCCCAGCCCCAGTCCGCCGCGGCACCCGGCGCCGCCGCCGATCCGGCCACGGCCGTCGTCGCGGACGCCAATCCGGTTGCCGCCACCGCCGCCGTGCTGACCGCGCAGGCGGCGGCCACCGCCCCCAGCCTGGCAACCCGGCCGGCCACCGGCGATGAAGACACCGCCATCGCCCTCGACGTCACGGCCGCCGTCACCGGCACTGCCGGCGGGCAACTGCTGACCATCACCCTGTCCGGCATCCCCGACGGCTCGGTGCTCAGCAACGCCGGCGGCGTGCTGGTGGTGGTGAACGGCACCATCACGCTGACCGCGGAGCAGCTCGCCGGCCTGACCATCACGCCGCCGCCCAATGCCGGCGACGACTTCACGCTCACCGTCGTGGCGACCAGCAGCGGCACCGGCGGGGCGCTCAGCAGCACCACCACGTTGCCGGTGACGGTCAACCCGGTGTCCGATACGCCCACGCTGGCCGTGCAGCCGGCGACCGGCAACGAGGATACCGGCATTCCGCTGGCGATCACTGCCGCCCTGACCGACACCGACGGTTCGGAGGTGCTGAGCGTCACCATCGCCGGCGTTCCCCAGGGCGCGGTGCTGAGCTACGCCGGCGGCGTCCTCACCGTCGTCAATGGGACGGTGACGCTGACCCCGGCGCAGCTCGCGGGCCTGACCATCACGCCGCCGTCCAACAGCGACGCCGACTTCACCCTGCAGGTCACCGCGACGTCCCGCGACGGCTCGGCCGCGCCGGCGACCACGACCGCCCCGCTGCTGGTGACGGTCAACCCGGTGTCGGACCTGCCGACGCTGGCGGTCCAGGCGGCCAGCGGCGACGAGGACACCGGCATCCCGCTGTCGATCACCCCGGCGCTGACCGACACCGACGGCTCCGAGACGCTCAGCATCACCATCAGCGGCATTCCCAGCGGCGCCACGCTCCACAACGCGGCCGGCGACACGCTGACGATCAGCAACGGTTCCATCACCCTGACCCCGGCGCAACTGGCGGGGCTGGCGATCACGCCGCCCGCCAACAGCGACGCCGACTTCACCCTGCAGGTCACCGCGACGTCCCGCGACGGCTCGGCGGCGCCGGCCAGCGTCACCTCGCCCCTCGCCGTCACCGTCAACCCGGTGTCGGACACGCCGACGCTGGCGGTCCAGGCGGCCAGCGGCGACGAGGACACCGGCATCCCGCTGTCGATCAGCCCGGCGCTCACCGACACCGACGGTTCCGAGACGCTCGGCATCACCATCGCCGGCATCCCCGACGGGGCCAGGCTGACCAACGCGGCCGGCGACACGCTGACGATCAGCAACGGTTCCATCACCCTGGCACCGGCACAACTGGCGGGGCTGCGCATCACCCCGCCCCTCAACAGCGACGTCGACTTCACGCTGACCGTGACGGCCACGGCACGGGACGGCTCGGCGGTGCCGGCCAGCGTCACCTCCACCCTCGCCGTGACCGTCAATCCGGTGTCGGACCTGCCGACGCTGGGCGTGCAGGACGCCCATGGCGCCCAGGATACCGGCATTCCGCTGTCGATCAGCTCGGCGCTGACCGACACCGACGGCTCCGAGACGCTGAGCATCACCATCAGCGGCATCCCCGACGGGGCCAAGCTGACCAACGGCGCCGGCGACACGCTGACGATCAGCAACGGCGCCATCATCCTGGCGCCGAACCAGATCGCCGGCCTGACCATCACCCCGCCGCTGCACAGCGACGTCGACTTCACCCTGCAGGTCACCGCCACCGCCAAGGACGGCGCGGCCGTTCCGGCCAGCGTGAGCGCCCCGCTGCGGGTGGTGGTCGATCCGGTGACCGATGCGCCGACCTTGAGCGTCCAGCCGGCATCCGGCGCCGAGGACAGCGCGATCGCGCTCGACATCCGCGCGGCGCTGACCGACACCGACGGCTCGGAGACGCTCGGCATCACCATCTCCGGGGTCCCCCATGGCGCCAGCCTCAGCGCCGGCACCTCGGTCACCGAAGCGGACGGCACCACCACCTGGACGCTGACCCCCGACCAGTTGGCCAACCTGACCATCACCCCGCCGGCCGACAGCGACGTCGATTTCACGGTACAGGTCACCGCCACCAGCCGGGACGGCTCGGCCGCCCCGGTCAGCATCACCACGCCGCTGTCGGTGACCGTCACGCCGGTGTCCGATGCGCCGGCCCTTGCCGTATCGGCCGCGTCCGGCGCCGAGGACAGCGCGATCGCGCTCGACATCCGTCCGGCGCTGACCGACACCGACGGCTCGGAGTATCTCTCCGCCATCCGGATCGAGGGGCTGCCCGCGGGCGCCACGCTCAATCACGGCACCCACAATGCCGACGGTAGCTGGACCCTGACCGGCAACCCCGACGATCCGTCGGTGCTGCGCGCCCAACTCGACGACCTGAAGCTGACCCCGCCCGCGAACGACGCCCGCGACTTCCAGCTCACCGTCATTGCCTCTTCCCAGGAAACCAGCCGCGACGGCGCCGCCGCCGTGCCCGCGGCCACCACCACCCGGACCATCGATGTCCGTGTCGATGCCGTGGCCGACACCCCGACGCTTGACGTGTCGGCAGCCTCCGGGTCGGAGGACGGCTGGATCCCGCTCGACGTCCGCTCCGCCACCCTCGACACGGACGGGTCGGAGACGCTGGCGGTGCTCGTGACCGGCCTGCCCGACGGGGCGGTGCTGAACCATGGCACCCAGAACGCCAACGGCAGCTGGACGGTCGCCGCCGGTGACCTCGGCAGCCTGGCGATCAAGCCGCCGGCCAACAGCGACCGCGACTTCACCATCCACCTGCAGGCGCAGACCACCGAGACCGGCGGCGACGGCGCCATCGCCCAGCAACATGCCCTGTCGGACATCAAGGACATCCGCGTCACGGTGGCGGGTGTGGCGGACACGCCTGCGCTGACGCAGAGCGCGGCGGCGGCGGGGAACGAGGACAGCCGCATCGCGCTGAACCTCGACATGGCGGTGAAGGGGAGCAACGAGACGCTGGGACTGGTGCTGACCGGGGTGCCGGAGGGGGCGACCTTCTACAGCTCGGCCAGCGGCGATCCCGTCCACAGCGCCATCGGCCACTATGACGCCACGACCAAGAGCTGGAGCTTCAGCAGCGACGAGATCGCCACGCTCAAGCAGGACGGCAACGGGCTCTATATCCAGCCGCCCGAGGACTGGAGCGACTGGAACACCGCCAACCATAACGCCGGCGCCAGCATCACCGCGACGCTGACCGCCAGCCAGACCGATCCCGACAGCCACGTCACCACCACCGCCGACAAGACGCTGACCTTCACCCTGCATGTCGATGCGGTGGCCGATCAGCCGAAGGTCACCGCCAGCACGGATGGCGGTTTGGAGGACACGGCGATCCGCCTTGCCATCCATCCGTCGGTGAGCGACCGCGATGGGTCGGAGGAGATCGTCCGCATCACCATCAGCGATGTGCCGGAGGGCGCCACGCTGAGCCACGGCCAAAACCAGGGGCATGGCGTCTGGACGCTGGAGCCGGGCGATCTTGCCGACCTGACGATCAAGCCGCCGCCCAACAGCGACACCGACTTCACCCTCACCATCACCACCACCACCCAAGAAAAGGGCAGCGCGGTGGCGGTGGCCGAGGCGGTGTCCGATCCGGTCAAGCTCCTTGTCACGGTGGCGGGTGTGGCGGACACGCCTGCGCTGACGCAGAGCGCGGCGGCGGCGGGGAACGAGGACGGCCGCATCGCGCTGAACCTCGACATGGCGGTAAAGGGGAGCAACGAGACGCTGGGACTGGTGCTGACCGGGGTGCCGGAGGGGGCGACCTTCTACAGCTCGGCCAGCGGCGATCCCGTCCACAGCGCCATCGGCCACTATGACGCCACGACCAAGAGCTGGAGCTTCAGCAGCGACGAGATCGCCACGCTCAAGCAGGCCGGCAACGGGCTCTACATCCAGCCGCCCGAGGACTGGAGCGACTGGAACACCGCCGATCATAATGCCGGCGCCAGCATCACCGCGACGCTGACCGCCAGCCAGACCGATCCCGACAGCCACGTCACCACCACCGCCGACAAGACGCTGACCTTCACCCTGCATGTCGATGCGGTGGCCGATCAGCCGAAGGTCACCGCCAGCACGGATGGCGGTTTGGAGGACACGGCGATCCGCCTTGCCATCCATCCGTCGGTGAGCGACCGCGATGGGTCGGAGGAGATCGTCCGCATCACCATCAGCGATGTGCCGGAGGGCGCCACGCTGAGCCACGGCCAAAACCAGGGGCATGGCGTCTGGACGCTGGAGCCGGGCGATCTTGCCGACCTGACGATCAAGCCGCCGCCCAACAGCGACACCGACTTCACCCTCACCATCACCACCACCACCCAAGAAAAGGGCAGCGCGGTGGCGGTGGCCGAGGCGGTGTCCGACCCGGTCAAGCTCCTTGTCACGGTGGCGGGTGTGGCGGACACGCCTGCGCTGACGCAGAGCGCGGCGGCGGCGGGGAACGAGGACAGCCGCATCGCGCTGAACCTCGACATGGCGGTAAAGGGGAGCAACGAGACGCTGGGTCTGGTGCTGACCGGGGTGCCGGAAGGCTCGACCTTCTACAGCTCGGCCAGCGGCGATCCCGTCCACAGCGCCATCGGCCACTATGACGCCACGACCAAGAGCTGGAGCTTCAGCAGCGACGAGATCGCCACGCTCAAGCAGGCCGGCAACGGGCTCTACATCCAGCCGCCCGAGGACTGGAGCGACTGGAACACCGCCGATCATAATGCCGGCGCCAGCATCACCGCGACGCTGACCGCCAGCCAGACCGATCCCGACAGCCACGTCACCACCACCGCCGACAAGACGCTGACCTTCACCCTGCACGTCAACGCGGTGGCCGATCAGCCGACGGTGTCGGTGCTCCATGACCGGCTGACCATCACCCAGAACGACGACAGCGGGGCGGACGCCAATTGGCTGGCGCTCGACATCACCCCGCATCTGAAGGACAGCGACGGCTCGGAGGTCGCCAGCCTGACAATCACCGGCGTGCCGACCGACGCAAAGCTGAACCATGGCAGCCGGAACGACAACGGCAGCTGGACGGTGCCGGACGGGCAGTGGGGCGATCTGAAGCTGCTGCCGGGCGCCCACAATGCTCACGACTTCACGCTGACCATCGTCGCCAACGCAACGGAGAGCGGCAGCCAGGTGGCGGCGGGTCAGGGGACGGCGGTGTCCGACCCGGTGCGGATCGCGGTGACGGTCACCGGCATCGCCGAGACGCCGCTGCTGGTTCCGGGTGCGGCGCGCGGCAACGAGGACACGCTGATCGACCTGAAGTTGAGCCTGTCGGTGAGCGACCCGAACGAGCGGCTGACCAAGCTGGAGCTCACCGGCGTGCCGTCTGATTCGCATTTCTTCGCGGGCAGCAACGGGCATCCGATCGGGCATGACAACGGCGACGGGAGATGGAGCTTCAGCGCGGAGGAGGTGGCGACGATCCGCTCCGGCGGGCTGTACCTCCAGCCGCCGAAGGACTGGAGCGACTACGACACCGCCGGGCACGACACCGGCATGCGGATCGGCGCGACGCTGACGGCGGAGGCCACCGACCCCGACAGCAAGGTGGTGAGCACCTCGCACACCGAGCAGACGCTGTCGGTGCGGGTCGATGCCGTCGCCGATCAGCCGAAAGCCATGGTGGCGCAGGATGCGAGCGGCCATGAGTATGACGGGAAGACCCCCAACTGGATCGCGCTGAGCATCACCGCGCCCGAACTGAGGGACCAGGACGGTTCGGAGACGCTGGCCGTCACCGTCACCGGGCTGCCAGCGGCGGCGCTGCTCAACCACGGCAGCCGGAACGACGACGGTAGCTGGACGGTGGCCGCCGGCGACCTGGGCGACCTGAAGGTGCAGCCGGGGGCGCATGACGCCCGCGACTTCACCTTGACCTTCACGGCGACGGCGACGGAGCAGGGGAGCCACGTGGCGGTGGCGACCGCCTCGACCAGCACGACGCTGAAGGTCACGGTGGAGGGGGTGGCCGACACCCCCATGCTCCGCCAGACCCTTCCTGCGGGCGGCGACGAGGACACGCGCATCAACTTGAACCTGACCGAGGCGCTGGGCTTCAGCGCCTCGTCAGCCACCACGCCGGAAACGCTGACCCTGACCATCACCGGGGTGCCGGCGGGAACCAAGTTCTTCAGCGCCGCCACCGGCGACACGCCGGTCGGCACCGAGACGTCGCCCGGCACCTGGACCTTCAACGACGGCGAGATCGCCGTGGTCAGGAATGGCAGCCTCTACATGCTGCCGCCGACGGACTGGAGCGACTACGACACCGCCGGCCACGCCACCGGCATGCAGTTGCAGGCGAAGCTGACCGCGAGCGAGACCGATCCCGACAGCGGCATCGTCACCCATGCCCCGTCATCGGCGCTGGATTTCACCGTGACGGTCAACTCGGTCGCCGATGCGCCCAGCCTGACCTTCGCGGCGACCGCGGCGAACGGCACCACCACGGTGAAAGGCGCCGAGTTCGACGGCAAGACCGAGAACTGGATCGCCCTCAAGACCTTTGCCGCTCCGACCGACAAGGACGGCTCCGAGTATGTCAGCTCCGTCACCATCACCGGGCTGCCGGCAGGGGCCAGGCTGAATGCCGGTATCCAGAACAACGACGGTAGCTGGACCATCGCCGGCGACCCCGACAATCCGGCGGTGCTGCGCGAGGCGCTCGCCAATCTGAAGGTGTTGCCCGGTGCGCATGACGCCCGCGACTTCACCTTGACCTTCGTCGCCACCGCCACCGAACTCGGCAGCCATGTTTCCAAGTCGACCGCCACCACCACCCAGGCGGTGCGGGTCGAGGTCGAGGGTGTGGCCGACACCCCCGTGCTCCACCAGACCCTTCCTGCGGGCGGTGACGAGGACACGCGCATCAACCTGAACCTGACCGAGGCTTTGGGCTTCACCCTCTCCTCAACCACCACGGCGGAAACGCTGACCCTGACCATCACCGGGGTGCCGGACAAAAGCCAGTTCTTCGATGCCGAAGGGAACTCGATCGGCACCCAGTCGGCGGGAACCTGGACCTTCAGCGACGCCGAGATCGCCAAGCTGAACCAGGCCGGCAACGGGCTCTACCTCAAGCCGCCGCCGGACTGGAGCGACTGGAGCAGCGCCGATCACACCGCCGGCCTGCCACTGCACGTCACCTTGACAGCGACGGAAGTGGACCCGGACAGCGGCAAGGCCACCACCGCCTCCACCGCCACCGACATCACCGTCCATGTCGATGCGGTCGCCGACACGCCCAAGCTGGGTGTTTCGAACGCCACGGGCTCCCAGAACGACCTGAGCGGCGCAGCGGGGCGGTGGATCGACCTGAAGATCACCCCGACCGTCGCCGACGCCGACGGCTCGGAATACATCGCCTCCATCACCATCAGCAAAGTGCCGGCCGGCGCCACGCTCAACCATGGCGTGGATCTGGGGATCACCGATAAGGCAACCGGCACGCACAGCTGGAAGATCGACAGTGCCGACATCGCCGGCCTGAAGTTGCTGCCGCCGGCCCACGACGCCAAGGATTTCAGCATCACCGTGCAGGCGACCGCCAGCGAGCGCGGGGAGGATGCGCAGGTGTCCGTGCGCGACGCCCTGTCGGAGGTGAAGACCATCCTCGTCACCGTGAAGGCGACGGCGGAGGCCCCGATCCTCGGCCAGACTGGTCCAGCCAAGGGGGACGAGGACACCCGCATCAATGTCCACCTGGACACGCGGCTGTCCGATCCCGGCGAGACCTTTACCGGCATGACCATCAGCGGCCAGCCGGAAGGCACGGTGTTCTACACCACCGACGACCCGTCCAGCCCCGACTACGGCACGATGGTCGGCAGCTACGACGCCGCCAGCAAGAGCTGGAGCTTCAGTGCCGCCGACCTCACCAAGATCGCCTCGGCCGGCCATGGCCTGTTCGTGCAGCCGCCGCGCGACTGGAGTGACTGGAACAGCGGCAATCACAGCGCCGGGTTGGCGCTGACCACCAAGCTGTCGGCCCAGAAGGTCGATCCCGACAGCAAGGCGGTTGTGACCGCGACCACGACCCGCATCCTGGCGGTGGAGGTCGATGCCGTCGCCGATGCCCCCACCGTGACCGCCGCCGCCGCCGCAGGCAAGGAGGGCGCGCCGATCAAGCTGTCGATCGCGCCGCACCTGACGGATGCCGACGGGTCGGAGGTGATCGATCACCTGACCATCACCGGCATTCCCGATGGGGCCACGCTGACCGACGGCAACGGCAGGATCCTCACCGTCGTCGACGGGGCGGCCACCCTGACCCCGGAGCAGCTCAAGAACCTGCACATCACGCCGCCGGCCCACAGCGACGCCGACTTCACCCTGCACATCACCGCGACGGCGAAGGAGACCGGTGATCCGGCCCACATCGCCACCTCGTCCGCCACCTCCAAGGTGTACGACCTGCGGGTGACGGTGGAGGCGGTTGCCGACACGCCAAAGGTCACCGTGACCGCCGCCAGCGGCAACGAGGATAGCTGGATCGATCTCGGCGGCAAGATCGCCATCACCACGCCAGACCATGACGGATCGGAAAGCCTCAGCCTGCGCATCGAGGGGCTGCCGACAGGCGCCCTGCTCAATCACGGCAGCAGGAACGCCGACGGCAGTTGGACGCTGTACCAGGCCGACCTCGCCGACCTGAAGCTGTTGCCGCCCAAGGATGTGAACGCGGATCTCACCTTGAAGGTGACGGGGGTTGCGACCGAGGCGTCGAACGGCGACGTCGCCGTCTCCACTCCCGTCACCCTGACCGTCACGGTCACCGGTACGCCGGAAGCGCCGCTGCTGAGCCAGAGCGCCCATGCCTCGGGGTATGAGGACAGCCGCATCGACCTGCACCTGACCGAGGCCCTGACCGACCGCAACGAGGCGCTGAGCCTGACCCTGGGCGGCATCCCGCCGGACGCGCAGTTCTACGTCTCGCCGACGGACGCCACACCGGTCGGCCAGTGGGTGGCCAACAGCGGCGAGGCGTTCGGCGGCCATTACAGCTTCACCGCCGCGGAGGTGGATAAGATGAAGGCCGGCGGCCTGTTCCTGCTGCCGCCCAAGGATTGGAGCGACTGGAGCAGCAAGGGCGCTGCCGGACAGGATTGGAGCGGCTGGAGCCCGGGCCAGGGCGGCATGGCGGTGACCGCCACGCTGATCTCCACCGACACCGACGTCGACACCGGCGTCCAGACCAGCGCCGGCACCAAGATCACCTTCGACGTGCATGTCAAGGGCGTCGCCGACGCCCCCAACGGCCTGGGCGCAGGCAATTTCCAGGTCCATGTCAAGGAGGACGGCGACGCCGCCAGCGGCAACGTCACGCACGGCAGCCTGGTCGATCTCGGCTTCGGGGCGCTGTCGCCGAAGGATGGCGACGGGTCGGAGCATCTGTCGGTGGTGATCAGCGACCTGCCGGCCGGCTGCTCCCTGCAGTTCGCCAATGGCGTGTCGATCGACAACCTGGTGCCGATCGCGCCCGGCAAATGGTCGGTCGACCAGCAGTATCTGTCCAGCCTGCGGCTGGTGGTGCCGGAGAACGCCAACGTCGATACCCGCGGCGTGCTGACGCTGAGGGCCGACGTGGTGGTGACCGAGGTGGACGGCGACGTTCGCATCGACCAGCGCAGCGTCGAGGTCACCATCGACGCGGTGACCGACCAGGCGAGGATCTCCGGCGGCGGCACCTACGATGAAGACGCCGTGATGGCCCTCCATCTGTCGGTGGCGGCCGGCGGCATCGGCGAGACGGTCGACAGCATCAGCCTCGACCTCGGCAAGCTGCCGAGCGGTTCGACCTTCCTCTATGACGGCCGGGAGGTGGCGATCCCGGCCGGCGGTCTCTACACCGTGCCGGCAGGCTTCGACCTGTCGAAGTTCGCGGTGAAGCCGCCGCAGAACTACAGCGACTACACCAACCACGGCAATCCGATCAGCATCGGGGTCAGCGTGGTCAGCCACGACCATGGTGCCGCCAGCCTGACCACCACCAAGACCCTCACGCTTGCGGTCTCGGGCGTGGCCGATGCGCCGACCGTCTCGGGCAGCTTCAGCGATCTGACCATGAACTCGGGCTTGTTCGCGGCTCTGCCGGTGGCTGATCGCCTGAATTTGGGAGACAAGGACAGCTCGGAACGGCTGTGGATGGCGGTGGACGGTCTTCCCGACGGTGCCATTCTGGTCGATGGCGCCGGCCATCTGGTTGGGCTGAATGAAGGACATGGCCGATGGCTGTTGACCCCCGCACAGTGGGACACTGCCACCGGTGGAGGCGGGCTGAACCTTCGGGTGCCTGTGGGGCTGCGCGACAGCAGCGGCACGGCACTCACCTCCGCCACCATCACCATCACACCCCTGAGCGTCGAGCGTGACACGGGAAGTGTTGGCCAGGGTTCACCCACCCACTTCTCCATCAGCTTTGCTGAAAACGGCGCCAGCCATGGCGGTGGCAGCCACGCGAACAACGGGTGGGGCAACGGAGATCAAACCGCGCCCGGCAATTCCGGTCCCAACAACAACGCGGAGAACAGCACCGGCAGCACCGGGAATGGCAATGGGAACCAAAACAACGGCAACCATGGGCATGCTGGTGGGGCGGGCACAGGGGAGCTCGTCCCCATTGACCCGACAATGCCGTCCCTTGGCTATGGCCAATTGCAGCCCAATGGCGTGATCGGGGCGAAAGGCGCAGAGGATGGCACGATTGCGCTGTCCATCAAGATTGGAGGGCACAGCGGCCAGACGGCAACGCTGGTGATCGACGCTGCCTCTCTGCCCGCCGGTGCCAAACTGTCGGCCGGCATCTATGACCCGGTGCACAATGTCTGGACCGTGGGTGAAAGCGAGATCGCTGATCTCTCCATCACTCCGCCTGCCAATTGGAACAGCGAGCAAAACGGCTCCATCACGTTGCTTGGCCATGTCGTGCTGACCGATCCGGCAACGGGTGGCACAAGCATCGCCGCGCTGCCAATGACGGTTCTGGTCGATGCGGTCACCGATAGCCCCACGCTGTCGGGCGGTGGCCAGGGCAAGGAAGATCACCCCATCGCGCTGAACCTCGCCGTCGCAGCGGGAGCAGCGGGGGAGACCGTGGAGAGCGTCGTCATCAGCGATGTTCCCCCTGGAGCCAAACTGATCGATGCAAACGGTGCGGTGCTGGCCGCCGACCCCGTGACCGGCCATTACACCATGTCGGTGGCAACCGCCGCCGGGCTGAAGCTGCTGCCGCCCGCCAATTGGAGCGATTACAGTGGCAGCCTGACCTTGCATGTGGAGGTCACCGCCCGCGATCATCTGGCCGCCCCTGTGACCATCGACAAAACCATCACGGTCGGCGTGGCCGGCGTCACCGATCCCGTGACGCTGGACACCAGCAAGGCGAGCGGCCGCGAGGATCAGTGGATCACGCTGAACGACGCCACCATCCGGCATCTGACGGCCAGCTTGGACGATACCGACGGCTCGCAGGCGATGTCGGTGGTCATCACCGGCGTGCCGGCCGGCGCGGTGTTCAACCATGGCGCCAACAACGGCCTCGATGCCTCCGGGACGACCTATAGCTGGAAGTTCTCGGCCGCCGACGTGGGCGACCTGAAGTTCCTGGCGCCGCAGGACTACAACGGCACGCTCACCCTGTCGGTCACCGCCTATACGTGGGAGCGCGGCAAGGGCGACCCGGTCGACGGCGGCATGGTCGCCACCACCGCCCCCCTCACCATCGCGGTGGCGGCGGCGGCCGACGCGCCGCAGATCTTCGTCCACATGGCGCGGGGCACCGAGGACAGCCCGATCGCGCTCGACATCTCCGGCATGGTGCCGAGCCGCGGCAATGACATGATCGACGCCTGGACCATCACCTTGCCGTCGAGCGCCTATACGCTCAGCGCCGGCACCCTCGCGGCCGACGGCGTCACCTGGACGCTGACCCCCGCGCAGCTCGCCAACCTCACCGTCAGCGCGCCGCACGACAGCGCCGCCAGCTTCACCGTCACCGTTGCGGCCCGCAGCAGCGAGCTGGACCCGGTCAGCGGCCAGCGGGTCTATTCGCCGGTGGTGACGACCAGCTTCGCGGTCAACATCGATGCGGTGGCCGACAAGCCCACGGTGAGCGCCGCCGCGGCCTCCGGTATGGAGGATGGCTGGATCGAGCTGAAGATCACCCCGGCGGTCACCGACGCCGACGGCTCGGAGAGCATCGGCTACATCACCATCGACAAGGTGCCGGACGGCGCCCTGCTGAACCATGGCGTCGATCTGGGGATCACCGATCCCGCCAGCAACACGCACAGTTGGCGGGTCAGCGCCGCCGACATCGCCGGCCTGAAGCTGCTGCCGCCGCCCGACGACGCGCATGACATGATGCTCAGCGTGCGCGCCACCTCGATCGAGCGCAGCAACGGCAACACGGCCACCAGCGATGCGGTCGGCCTTGCGGTCACCGTCACCGCCGCGGCCGACACGCCGCACCTCACCCAGTCGGCGCCGGCGCATGGCGACGAGGACAGCCGCATCGCCCTCAACCTCAGCCCCATGCTGGGGGCGGCGAACGAGACCCTGAGCATGACGCTGACCGGCATTCCGGACGGCGCTGTCCTCTACCTGTCGAGCGATCCGGACGACCCGCGGACGGTCGGCACCTTCGATGCCGTCAGCCACACTTGGCGCCTGTTGGGCAGCGACCTTGCCAAGATCCAGGCGAACGGCCTCTATCTCAAGCCACCGCCCAACTGGAGCGACTGGAGTTCGGCCGGTCACACCACCGGCATGACGGTGGTTGCCACGCTGACCTCCACCGACCACGACCCGGATGCCCCCCAAACCGCGCCCCAGGCGTCGACCAGCCTGTCCTTCACCGTCCATGTCGACAGTGTGGCCGACGCGCCGAAGCTGACCGCCTCCCCGGTCACCACGCCGGAAGACCAGCCGATCGCCCTCAACATCCGCGCCAGCCTGGGTGACACCACCGGGTCTGAGTATCTGGTCGGCTATACCATCACCGGCGTTCCGACGGGAGCGTCGCTCAACCATGGCACCCGCAATGGCGATGGCAGCTGGAGCCTGAAGCCCGGGGACGTGGACGGTCTGAAGATCACGCCGCCGCTCAACAGCGATGCCGACTTCACGCTCCACATCGAGGCGGTGTCACACAATTGGCAAAATGATGGGACTGCGACCGCCACGGCCGACTTGCGGGTCACGGTCAACGGCGTTGCGGACACGCCTGCGCTGACGCAGGGCACGGCGGCGGCGGGGAACGAGGACACGCGCATCGCGCTGAACCTCGACATGGCGGTGAAGGGGAGCAACGAGACGCTGGGGCTGGTGCTGACCGGGGTTCCGGAAGGCTCGACCTTCTACAGCTCGGCCAGCGGCGGGGCGATCGGCCACTATGACGCCATGACCAAGAGCTGGAGCTTCGACAGCGGCGAGATCGCCACGCTCAAGCAGACCGGCAACGGGCTTTACATCAAGCCGCCCGAGGACTGGAGCGACTGGAACACCGCCAACCATAACGCCGGCGCCAGCATCACCGCGACGCTGACCGCCAGCCAGACCGATCCCGACAGCCACGTCACCACCACCGCCGACAAGACGCTGACCTTCACCCTGCACATCAATGCGGTGGCCGATCAGCCGACGGTGTCGGTGCTCCATGACCGGCTGACCATCACCCAGAACGACGACAGCGGGGCGGACGCCAATTGGCTGGCGCTCGACATCACCCCGCATCTGAAGGACAGCGACGGCTCGGAGGTCGCCAGCCTGACAATCACCGGCGTGCCGACCGACGCAAAGCTGAACCATGGCAGCCGGAACGACAACGGCAGCTGGACGATGCCGGACGGGCAGTGGGGCGATCTGAAGCTGCTGCCGGGCGCCCACAATGCTCACGACTTCACGCTGACCATCGTCGCCAACGCAACGGAGAGCGGCAGCCAGGTGGCGGCGGGTCAGGGGACGGCGGTGTCCGACCCGGTGCGGATCGCGGTGACGGTCACCGGGATCGCGGAGACGCCGCTGCTGGTGCCGGGTGCGGCGCGCGGCAACGAGGACACTCTGATCGACCTGAAGCTGAGCCTGTCGGTGAGCGACCCGAACGAGCGGCTGACCAAGCTGGAGCTCACCGGCGTGCCGTCTGATTCGCATTTCTTCGCGGGCAGCAACGGGCATCCGATCGGCCACGACGACGGCAACGGGA
The DNA here is from genome assembly GCF_017876115.1 of Azospirillum picis. Taxonomy (GTDB): domain Bacteria; phylum Pseudomonadota; class Alphaproteobacteria; order Azospirillales; family Azospirillaceae; genus Azospirillum; species Azospirillum picis. The sequence goes on along the minus strand of NZ_JAGINO010000013.1, from coordinate 113,597 downwards.
GATGGAGCTTCAGCGCGGAGGAGGTGGCGACGATCCGCTCCGGCGGGCTGTACCTCCAGCCGCCGAAGAACTGGAGCGACTATGACACCGCCGGGCACGACACCGGCATGCGGATCGGCGCGACGCTGACGGCGGAGGCCACCGACCCCGACAGCAAGGTGGTGAGCACCTCGCACACCGAGCAGACGCTGAGCCTACACGTCGATGGCGTCGCCGATCAGCCGGACCTGACGCTGGCTCCGGTGCATGGAACCGTCGGCACGGCCATCGCGCTGAACATCGGTGCGGTGCTGAAGGACACCGACGGCTCGGAAACGCTGACCGTCACGATCGCGCCGCTGCCGTCCGGCTACAGCCTGAACAACGGTCATCACAACACCGACGGCTCCTGGACGCTCGGCGCGCAGGATCTGCCCGGTCTGGCCTTGACCGCCCCGGCCGGTGCGGCCGGCAGCGTTGCGCTGTCGGTCACGGCGCAGGCAACGGATGGCCACAGCACGGCCGAGACGACGGGCTCCCTGACCGTCACCCTCGACCCGGCCAACCAGGCGCCGGTCCTGTCCGCCGACCATTCGGCAACCATCAGCGCGGCCGATCCCAAGGTGGCCGAACACGCTTCGGTCACCGATCCCGACAGCAGCGAGCTGTCCCGCCTGACGATCAGCATCGTTTCCGGGGCGGAGAGTGGCGATCGCCTGACGCTCGGCAGCTTGAGTCTCGTCGAGGACCCGGCCACCCATCGCACCACCGTCGCCGGGACCGATGTCGAGGTTTCCTGGGATGCGGCCGCCAATCAACTGACGCTGCATGGCACCGCCTCGACCGCCACCTACACCGACATCCTGCAGCATGTGTCCATGACGACCGCGGATGGCAGCGGGATGCGGACCCTGGAAGTAAAGGCCACCGACGCGGCAGGGGGTGCAAGCAATCCCATGCGGGTCGATGTCCAGGTGGTCGGCGACCAGATCACGAACGCTCCGGCAAGCTCCGCCAGGACGTTCGCCGTATCGTCCGCCGATCCCACGGAGACCGGGGACGGTCTGGCCGCCAGCGATCATGCGATGGCCGCCGCCATGGCCAATACCGGGGCCGACGCCGGAACTGCGGAGGCGGGTGCGGTATCGTCGGGATCAAGCGACGATGCCGCATCGGGGGCGGCGGCCCTGGACCGGCACTACACCGAGTCCATGGCCCTCCTCGGCCTGTCCGACCATCCGAGCATGAGCGGGGCGGGCGACTGGACGGGGGCGGGCTCCCTCGGGGGGGGTGGCGTGTCGACCATGGACGACAGTTGGATCGGTCAGTCCAGCCATCCGGCCGATCCCGCGACCACCGGCGATCCCCTCGCGGCGGACGGCACCACCCATCATGATCCGGCCATCCTCACCCCGGTCACGCCGGAGGTGGAACGGGTTCCGGCGTGACAAAGCGGAAGGCATGAACAAGCCGGCTCCGGTGCAGCCCCGAGGGGCACACCGGAGCCGGACGGTCTCACCCCTTCACGACCCAGCCGGCCTGGACCTGGGCTTGGCTGACGCCGCGCAGCACCACCTCGTCCTCGGTGGAGAAGACGATCACCGCATTGCCGGCACCGTCGCTGCGCAGGCTGTAGCCCTGGCCGTCGGCCAGCCGCAGCCGGTCGCCCTCGGCGGCTTGGAAGTCGGTGATCACGTCCTTGCCGCTGCCGCTTGCGAAGACGAACAGGTCGGCCCCCGCCCCGCCGATCAGCGTGTCGGCACCGCGGTCGCCGGAGAGCACGTCGTCGCCGAGATCACCGAACAGCAGGTCGTCGTCCAGCCCGCCGAACAGCGTGTCGGCATCCTGGCCGCCATGGAGCGTGTCCGCCCCGGCATTGCCGAACAGCAGATCCGCACCGCTGTTGCCGAACAGCAGGTCGCCGCTGAGATCGGCCAAGCCGCCGTCGGACAGCCCGCCGGTGAGCACGTCATTGCCTTGGTCGCCGTTCAGCGTGTCGGCCCCGAGGTCGCCCGACAGCCGGTCGTCGTCGCGCCCGCCGTGGAGCAGGTCCTCGCCCCGGCCGCCGAACAGCGTGTCGGCGCCGGTGTTGCCGAACAGCACGTCGCTGCCGGTGTTGCCAAAGAGCCGGTCGTGCTCCTCGCCGCCCTGCACCGTGTCGTTGCCGTCGTCGCCGTAGAGCACGTCGTTGCCGGTCTTGGAGCCGACGAAGTCGTCGCCGCCGCCGCCATGCAGGGTGTCGTCGTCGGCGCCGAGGATGATGGTCTGGTTGGCGCCGTCGCCCCAGACGGTTTGGGAGCCGTCGCCGCCGGTCACCGTCACCGCGCCGATCACCGCGGCGAAGGTGACGTTCTGCAACTGGATGGTGCTGCCGGTCGGCAGGCCGCGGCCATCGATCACCAAGGCGGTCTGCGGGCCGCCAGCCGCGGCCGGGGTGCCGCTGATGACCAGTGGGGCTTCGGGGGCCGTCGTACTGCCGAAGGCGACGCTCGGCGAGATGGTCTGGACGAGCAGCGGGGTGTCGACCGGCAGCCCCTGGAGGAAGCCGCCGCCGCCGCCGGTGAGCTGGGCCTGGTCGCTCGAGCCGGCGGTGGTGTGGGCCTTGATCTCGCGGATCAGGTCGGTGAGGGAGTTGCCGGCCGCCTTGGGCGTGGACGAGCCGCTGGCGGTCAGGCCGTAGCCGGCCGGCAGCTGCGCCGTCAGCACCGGGCTGCCGCCGCTGCTCGCCAGCGGGATGTCGGCGACGCCGTTGTTGCCGACGGACTCGGTGCGCCCGGCCGTCACCACCGGGACGGTGATGACGGTCGAGGCCGTGCCGTCGCCGTTGTACATCGTGTTGGTCTGTACAGGAACGCCGTCCACCGTGCTGCTGCTGCCGCCATCGCTGCTCGGCGGTGGTGGCATGGCTGGCGTGGTGAAGCTGTAGGTGCTGCCGCTCATGGCGTTGCCATGGAGGTCATGGAACGCGAAGGGATCGATTTCCAGGTAATAGGCTGTCGAATAATCGAGGTCTACGTCTGGATTGATCGTGACGGTGCTGCCGCTGATCGTGACCTTCGCGTTGTTTGTCGCCTCAAAACTGTCAACCTCATGACTGTCGGATGCCCGCAGCAACCTGATCTGGCTGCCGCTGCCGGATACCGCTTCACTGAATGTGAGGACCAGATCGGCGCCGACTGTTGTGCCAGTGGGGGGGGAGGCCAGCGATATCGCCATCAGTTCCGGAGGCTCAACATCGGCTCTGGTTGTGAAGTTGAAGCGGCTGCTTCCACTCAGACCAGAGAAAAATTCACCATAACCATCGTAAAGCGCATGGTTGTCAATTTCTAGGTAGTATGGTGTCGAGTAATCAAGATCGATGGTCGGATTGATGGTTACGCTGCTTCCATCAATCGTTATCTGGTTCGACGTTGGAACAAAAAAGGACTCGACAATTGCGTCGTCATCAATTCTCTTAAGGGTTATGTTTCCTCCGCTTCCGTAAACATCTTCTGAGAAATAAATAACAATATCAGAATTTACCCGCACTTGATCTTCATCATCTTGCGGTGTTGAGAAACGAATTGTTGGGCCGATTGTCATATTAACGTCCTTTTCGGAGTCGGATATTACGCATCTGGCATTTTATCCTAATGGATGCGTGTTTCCGAAATGTTATTAAAACAAAATCAAATCAGCAATCGCCAAATAGAGATTTGTTCGTAAGATAGAGGTATTTTTCTGAGGTGGTTATTGTCAAAATTCGCTACAAAAATCAACTTTGTGACGGCTTGTGAGGTCTTCGGTTCTCCTTCGTGAAACAAGTCTGTAGAAATGAGAGAACAAATTCATCGGTTGATTATTGGTTTGCGAGATCGCAATGGCTTGCACTATAAATTAGTTGTAAAAGCTGGGGGCCAATCCACCCGAGCACATTGCCTGTGATGGTCATCGCGGCATGCGCGCCTATTCCTTGAATCGGAACGCCTCTCTACCCGGTGTTCCGCGCCTTCGGCTGCTGCGGGCCCCTGGTAGACTGGGTCGAGGCGCTGCCTGTCATGCCCGGGCGTGCCGGATTTCGGTATCGGGGAGCCCCCAGCATGTCACCCCCATATCCTTGGCCATCATCGCAAGCCCTTCGGTTTCGATGTATCCACGGTAGCTGAAGGTGGGAAAGATCAGCCCTTCCCTGTGCAATGCCGCACGCACCAGCAGCATGGTGCCGCCGACGCCGTCCAGCCGCACCGGTCCCCGGCCGCGCAATTCATGGAGATAGCGCCGTCCCAGGCCGGGCGGCGGCTGGATCAGCCCGCCGATCCAGTTGCGCTGCTCGCTCATTGCCGCCTCCTCGGTGAATTGGAAGCTGTTGAGGTCGAAGCTGGGGCCGCCAGGGGATGTGACGCAGTTCGGGACAACGACATCATGTCCTGTGGCGAGCAGCCGTGCCAGCACGTCGGAAGGAAAGTCGACGACGTCGGCATCGATCCACAAGACCCAGTCCTCATCACGCAGGGTCCCCGTGAGCAGGCGGTTCCGGACCCGCGCGATGGTCGACCGCCGCATCACCTGGATCTCGGGTCGCCAGCGCGGGCCGGCGAAGGAAGCGTTGAAATCGTGCCGGAGCAGATCGACGCGAGCAAAACGCGTGCGCAGTTCGGGCAACCGCTCGTGGAGATACGCAAAGGACCCGTCGTCGCTGTCACCCTCCAGGATCCCCAGCGACAACCGCTCCCCTGGGTGATCGAGGCGCCCAAGCGCGGACAGGTAGGCCGGAAGATGCCGGCGCGCATTCCTCACCGGGGTAAGGACCAGCACGTTTGGCACTTCCGGGCTCCGTGCCGTGGCCGCGAGTGTCGCGGAGCGGGCTTGCGGGCGATGGCCGGCGTTCCGGCGTTCCAGCGCTTCGGTGATGCGTTCGGACATGCGCCTGCCCACCGCCTCGGGCGAGAGCATCGCCCGAATATGCCCGGCCGCCCGCCGGCCAACCTCGGCGGCCCCCTGCCGATCCGCGACGACGCTGCGCAGCAGCGCCGCTGCGACCATGACATCGGGGTCGGCCCACCATGTGCCCTTCGGATAGCAGTCCTCATCCTCCTCGGCCATGACGAGGCGGGAAGGCACCGGATAAGCGCATCCCGGTGCCATGAAGTCCAGGTTGCCGGAATATCCGGTGGCGATGACCGGCTTCGCGAAGAACATCGCTTCGGCGATGGTCAGACCGAATCCCTCCGCCCGGTGCAGGGAAACATAGGCATCGCAGGTCGCCAGCAGGGCCAACGCGGCCTCCCGGCTCTCGCTGCCCTCGCGCAGGATGATCGAGGACCGGCCGGCGATGGCGGCCCGCAGACGGTCCCGGTTGAGCTCGGACAGGGTGCGTGCCTTGATCACCAGATGGATGCCGCCATCCTCTTGCGGGAAGGCGCGGGTGAAGGCTTCGATCACGGCGAGCGGGTTCTTGCGGGTGAAGCCGCTCAGTTCATCGAAGGCGAAGGCGAACAGGAATCCCGTTTCCGGCAAGCCGAGATCGCGCCGCGTCAGCGTGGGCAGCGGCGGCGCGACGACATGCGGAACGACGGCGACCGGCACCGGTGCGGAGGCTGCCAGGCTTTCGGCGGTGAAGTGGCTGGGGACCCAAACCTCATCGAACAGCGCGTAGGCCCTCTGCCAGGAGGGCGGAAAGCTCGTGGCGCTTTCCCAGGCCCAGCAGCCGATGGCCAGCCGGTCCGGAAACAAGGACCGGGCGAGCGGCCCAGTGGGATCCTTGTGCCCCGCCTCGTGCAGCGCATCGGGGTTGGTGTGGGCGATGGTGATCGGGTGGGACGGCATGGCGTCGCCGGCCGCAGGTGGGCGGTCGAGATCCACCGGCACCGCCGGCAGGCCGGCCGCGGCCAGGGCCTCCAGCGTGCCGCATGCCGCCGTGCCCAGCCCCACCGGGGCGGTGAAGTGGCCGAGCACGGTTACCCCCGGACCGGCTTCCGGCAGGCGGAGAGTGGCGTGGACCGGGGCAGGGGCAGGGGCAGCGGGCGCAACCGCAGCGGCCGGGAGGGCGGCATAGCGCTGGGTGAAATGCAGGCTGCGCGTCGCGAAGCCGCACCAGTAGTCGACGACGCTGCCGAGGTCGAGGGCGATGCCCCCCTGGTCCTTGATGCGCTTGCAGTACATCTTGCCGAGGAAACCGGCGGCGACCAGGACGACCTCGCCCGGCTCATCGACGCTCAAGGTCTCCAGCAGCCGCTCGTACACGGCCGGGAAATGCGGCTCGGCATCGCCATAGCCGAAGACGTCGCCATATTTGGTTTCATGCGGAATGAGGTGGACGCGGGAGACGGTGAGCCCGAAGCGCTCGGTCAACCGCTCCGGCAGTTGCGGATGGCAGGTGACCACGGCCACCCGCCGGATCTTGGCGAACAGGCGTTCGTAAAGGCCCCAGGCCGACAGGTCGGCATGGATGTGGCAGGAGGTGATCGTCTGCGTCGGGGTGAACAGGGCGCCCCCGTCGGCCAGCAGAGTGTGGAGGATGCTCAGCAGTCCGCGATAATCGTGCCAGCTCTGGAACAGGTCCGCCGCCGTCGGGATCGGCAGGCTGTAGCACAGGCGGGAAAGGTCGGGCACGCCGACGACGTCGGCGTCGCGGATGGCCGCCTGCAGGGCGTCGGACAACGCTTCGGCGGCAGCCCCGGCCACCTTTGGTTCGCCCCACCAGATGCGTTGGGTGGCGTCGCGGTCGGCTGCTGTGAAACGGGCCTGTTCGATCGGGTAGGGCAGGAAGTTGCCTTCGCCATCGCCAAGGCGGATCAGGCTGAAGGGGCGGCGCGCCTCGTGGCTCTCCAGGATGCGGGCAACCACGGCCTCGGCCGGCGGGCGCCGCCAGCCGGTTTCGATCTCGAAGGCCGGGTACAGGCGGCGCAGGCGTTGGTCGATGCCGGTCAGCTCCCGGACCGCGTCGCGCCAATGGCCGTGGGGCACCCGCGGATCGCCGGCCGCGGCCAAGGCGCGCAGCTCCGTGACAGCATCCTCGCCATAGCCCCATTTCAGGCGTTCGAACACCGCCAGCAGGCGCAGTTTCACCGCGCGGGTGTCGGTGAGCGGCAGTGCATCCACCGCCTGCAGGAGCGCTTTGCCGGCGGCCGGACCGTCGGCATGGATGACGGCCTCGACGGTGAGGGCGAGCAGGTCCGGCGAGAGGATCGAGACGCCGTGCCGGCGCCACAGCGCGACCAATCGGCTGCGCGCCTGCCCGCCGGCCTCCTGCGGGGCATGGGCACAGGCGATGGCCTGGACCCAGGCCGGCGCGGTACCGTCGGTTCCCGCGGGGGCGAGCATGGCCACCGCCTGCACGGTATCGCCGCGGCTGGTCTGGACCGCATGGAAATACAGGCTGCGCAAGGTGGGGTTGGCTTCCACGACGTCGCGATGCTCGTTCAGCATGGCAAGCAGGGCCGCCCCCCGGTGGCGCCTTTGCAGCAGTATGGCGCGGGCCAGGACCGTGTCGGCCCTGCCGAGATACGCCATGGACCGTGCGAGGAGCTCTTCCGCCTCATCAAGACGCCCGAGCTCGCACAGCGCGGTCAGCAACCCGATCGTGGCCTGGGCCGAGGCGGGACCGTGGGCGATCACCTGCTGCCAACGCTGGACGGCGGTCTCCCAGTCGCGGCGGCGGGCCGCGCTTTCGGCGAGGCCGATCCGAGCGAGGGGGTGCTGCGGCTGCAGGCGCACCACCTCGGCATACTGTGCCTCTGCCTCCCCGAACCGTCCAACCTCGAGCAGGGCTTGCGCGTAGCCGAGCATGCCGGGCCAGTGTCCGGGGAAGGCGGCCAGGGTGGCTTCCCAGCGCTCCAGCGCCTGCAGCCACTGCCGGCGGCGGGTTGCCACGCGGGCAAGCCCGTCCAGCCCGAAGGACGCGTCCGGATGGCCGTCGCGCAAGGCGCGGAAGGCCGCCTCCGCCTCGTCCAAGCGGTTGAGGTGCATCAGGGCCCCGGCGCGCCTGGCCTTCGCCCCGATATCCTGCGGATCAACCCGCAGGACGGCCGTCGCGTCGGCGAGCATGCGCTCCCATTGCGCTGGCGCAGTGCGGGCAAGGGGGGGCGCCGGGATGGCGGCGGCCGGCGGCTCGAGCCGCTCATAGGCGTCCAGCGGCAGCCGCTTGGCAAGCTCCGTCCGAACCGCTTGGTAGCGATCGTCCTGCCAACGCGGCGAGGCCCGCTGCCAATGGGTGTCGAAATGGCCGGGGCCGAAGGTGTTGCGGCCATGGACGACATACAGGTAAAGGCGCGGCTCGTCGAGATGGGCGACGCGGACACTGCGCAGCAGCGCGTCGACGACCGGCGTGTCCTCGCCGCGCGGCAGATCGGGGTAGCGGGGCAGAGCCGCCTTCTCGCACAGCAGGGAGCCCTCCCAGTTCCGGCGCACCGAGACGGCCAGCCTTGCGGCCTCGGGCCACCAGATCGTCCAGCGGCTGAGGATGCAGGCGCGTGCCTTTGCTCCCAGCAGGGCCGACATCTGCAGCTCCAGGCGCAGCGGGTCGTAGAGGTCGTCATCGTCCCACTGGCAGACGTGCGAGCCCGCAGCCAGATCGACGGCACGGTTGCGCGCGGCACCCAGCGTCGCCGCCGGTGTGGGGGAGCGGTCGATGAGGATGCGCGGGTCGCCGAGTGCCTCGACATGCCGGGTCAGCCGGTCGTCGAGGCTGTCGTCGACGATGACGAGCTGGCGGTTCGGATAGCTCTGCTGCCGGAAGCAGGCGATTGCTACGCAGGCCTGCTCGAAGCGGTCGCGCGTGGCCATCAGGCAGGAGACCAGCGGCCTGCGGTCGGTCGGCTCGGTCGCCCCGGCCGACGGCCCGGTTCCGTCGCTGAGTTGGAGACGCAGCCGGCGGGGCCGGCCGGCATCGAGCGCCGCTTGGCCGCGGAACCAGGTGCCGTCCCAGTGATGCAACGCATGGGCGTCGCGCGTGAGCTTCTCCCAGGCCTCGATGTCGAACAGGCGGCCTTCCCAGCAGTCCATCTTGTCGGCCGGGTAGATGGCCTGCGCCGGCAGCAATGTGACGGGGCCGGGTCCGCCGTATGTCTCGTAGGCCCGTGTCAGCAGAAAGGGGCCGGTGGCGTCGAGTACGTCCGGTTCGCGGGCGTTGCGCCGGATGTGGTCCAGCACATGGTCCCAGAAGGGATGGTCGGGAATGGAGGCGATCAGGGATGGGCAGAGCACACGCTCCATCCGGCGCTGGGCGGCTTTGTCCAACTCCAGATGCGTGGCTGGCTCGAGGCCGATGGCAAAAGAGCTGTCCGCGAGCAGGCCGTCGAGCGGCTTGAAGCACTCGAAATCGAGATCGACATACAGCCCGCCGTGGCGCTTCAGGATGAGATAGCGGGCGAGATCGGCGCGGCAGATCGGTTGCGCATATCCCTCGAACACCGGTAGGAGGTCGGGAAACTCCTGCCTGACGAAGGCGGCGATGTCGGCGTCGCTCCACAGCCGGTAGCTCCAGTCCGGGTGCCGGTCGAGCCAACTGCGCCGGAACGCCTCGAAGCGTGGCGGGATCTCGGGTGTCTTCCAGAGCTGGTGAAGAAGTTTGGGGATCACGCGGCGACACCGTCCAGGCGGGTTGGGGTCTCTAGTGGGCCAGCGGTATGACATCGCGGACCCGGCAATGGCCAGCAACAGTTTTCGTCTGATGAAGGCGCGCACGCTGGGAAACCAGCGAGCAAGGCGTTGCGTGGCAATGGCGAGCTCCCGCCCAGGCCCCTGTCCGGCCCCGGCGCGGCCAGGATCGCGGAGCCGGAGCAGTCGGTGGAAAAGGCGAAGATCAGGGGGGCTGGAGCGTTCGTCCCCCACGGGCAGCCAGCCGCGCCTGTCCGGATCAAGTCCTCGGCACGCCACCAGGGGCATGGCAACAGAGGGGGCTGTGAGGCAATGCCGGGAAGTTTTTGAAGAGCCTTCTTGAGGAGAACAGATCATATCACCATTTACGGCTTCTCGCCGATGCAGGTGTAAGACATGTGCGGATTTCCCTCATGGAAAATGGCCGCCTTCCAAGCGCCAGGCGCTTGAAATTCATCGTTCCGACTCCCACCTGATATCTGTTGTCTTCTTGAAGGGACGCCGATCCCAAAAATTCGGCTGCCCGCTGTCTTGAAGAAATTTAAGAGCGCACCATCTATACGGTGTGTCGACACCCCCATGATGACGAGCTTTTTCAAAGCCTCGCTCCACAGGCACCGCCTCCTGGTTCGGCAGCGCTGACCGCAGCGCTGCCCATCCCCTCCTCTCCGGCCCCGTGGCGTGCCGGCTGCCGTGATGCCCCCTCCTGGATCATGGCGCCGCCCGCGGAGCTGGAGAGGGGCCCCGCCACCACCCTCCGGTTTCCGCATCGATCGAGCGATGCACGCCCACCGGCAGCGCCGAATGCCGGCCTTGACCGTCACTGACCACCGTCGCTGACAACCGTTACCGACAACGAAGACCGATGGGGAATGAACGCCGAAGGGAAGGCCCGACGGCGCCGTTCCCGTCGGCTTGGGGAGACAGAAGGATGACGCTTCACGTCGCTTCCGCCGAGCCGATGCAGTTGTACCTGCAAGACGCACGGAAGTACGAATATCTGACGCCCGAACAGGAACGCGACCTCGCCGTCCGCTGGCGGGAGCGGCAGGATCGGGCGGCGCTCGACAAGCTGGTCGGCAGCCACCTGCGCCTAGTCTTCAAGATGGCGCGGGGCTACCAGGGCTATGGCCTGCCGCTGGCCGACCTGGTCGCCGAGGGCAACGTCGGCCTGATGCAGGCGGCGCAGAAGTTCGAGCCCGAAAAGGGCTTCCGCTTCGCCACCTATGCCGGCTGGTGGGTCCGCGCGGCGATCCAGGAGTATGTGCTGCACAACTGGTCGCTGGTGAAGATCGGCACCACCGCGGCGCAGAAGAAGCTGTTCTTCAGCCTGCGCCGCCTGAAGGCGCGCATGCAGGACCTGGAGAACGGCGACCTTACCCCGGAAGCGGTGGAGAGCATCGCCACCGAACTGAGCGTGCCCAGGACCGAGGTGGTGGAGATGAACCGGCGCCTCGGCCTGGACCGGTCGCTCAACACCGCCCTGGGGGAGGAGGGCGACAGCGAATGGCAGGACCTGCTGGCCGACGACCGGCCCGACCAGGAAACCACGCTGGCCGGGGCGCAGGAGCGCCAGCAGCGCCAGCAGTTCCTCAAGCTGGGGCTGGGGGTTCTCGACGACCGCGAGCGCCAGATCCTGGTCGCCCGCCGCCTGCGCGAGGAGCCGCTGACGCTGGAGGAGCTGAGCCAGCACTTCCACGTCTCGCGCGAGCGCGTCCGCCAGCTTGAGGTCCGCGCCTTCGAGAAGCTCCAGAAGGCCGTGGTGGCGAGCGCCCGGGAGCAACAGATCGCTGCGGCCGGCAAGGGCCGCGAACTGGCCCGCGCCTGACGGCTGCGGGCGCGGCAAAGGAACCTTATGGCTACGCATCACACCATCGACACCCGGTACGCCGTCGATACCCGGCGGCCCTCCTCGGGCCGCGCCCTCGTGCTTCACCCGGTCCTCCGCGGGACCGGGGCCGAGCGCAGCCCCGAAGCCTCGCTGGACGAGGCCATGGGGCTGGCGTCGGCCATCGATCTCGATGTGGCGCATGCCGCCGTCGTCAAGGTCAACCAGCCGCGCCCGGCCACCCTGCTGGGCGGCGGTGCGGTCGAGCAGTACGCGCAACTGCTGGAGACGGCGCGCACGGGCGGCGAGGCCATCGACCTGGTCATCGTCGACCACGCGCTGAGCCCGGTGCAGCAGCGCAATCTTGAGAAGGCCTTCGGGGCGAAGGTCATCGACCGCACCGGCCTGATCCTGGAGATCTTCGGCGACCGGGCCCGCACCCACGAAGGCCAGTTGCAGGTCGAACTGGCGGCGCTGAGCTACCAGAAATCGCGTCTGGTCCGCTCCTGGACCCACCTTGAGCGCCAGCGTGGCGGCTTCGGCTTCCTCGGCGGCCCCGGCGAATCGCAGCTCGAGATGGACCGCCGCCTGATCGGCGACCGGATCGTCAGGATCCGGAAGGAGTTGGAGGACGTGCGGCGTACCCGCGGTCTGCACCGCAAGGCGCGCGCCAAGGTGCCGTACCCGGTGGTGGCGCTGGTCGGCTACACCAACGCCGGCAAGTCCACCCTGTTCAACCGGATGGCGGGGGCCGACGTCTTCGCCAGGGACCTGCTGTTCGCCACGCTCGACCCGACCATGCGGCAGGTGGCCCTGCCGTCGGGGCGCAAGGTGATCCTGTCGGACACGGTGGGCTTCATCTCCGCGCTGCCGACCCATCTGGTCGCCGCCTTCCGCGCCACGCTGGAGGAGGTGCAGGCGGCGGACATCATCCTGCACGTCCGCGACATCGCGCATCCCGACGCCGAGGCGCAGAAGGCCGATGTGGAGGCCATCCTGCGCGACCTCGGCATCGATCCGGAGAACGACCCGCGCGTGATCGAGGTCGCCAACAAGATCGACCGGCTGGAGGGGGAGGAGCGTGCCTCCGTCATCGCCCGCACCGCCCGCTGCGATGGTGCCTGCGCGGTGTCCGCGGCAACGGGGGAGGGATTGGACGGCCTGTTCGGCATCCTCGACCGCCGGATGACCGCCGGCCGGGCGGTGGTGGAGATGGACGTGTCCCACACCGACGGCGCGACGCTCGCCTGGCTCTACGCGCATGGCGAGGTGCTGGAGCGCCATGACGGCGAGGGCCATTCCCGCCTGCAGGTGGCGATCGAACCGGCGATGCTCGGCCGGATGGAGCGCCGTCAGGAAGACAGGGTTCCGGCCTGAAGCAGTCCCGGAAAAGGTCACAGGCCCGCTTGTCCTGAAGAGGCTTGTGACCGCCCGTGACCATCGCCATATGCTTCTACAGTCGTCAACAACCGAAAGGAGGTGATCTCGTGTCTCATTGTCTTTCTCTGCTGCCGTCGGGCGCTGTGACCGGGTTCTCCTTCGTTGCGAAGGGTTCCCTCGTCTGACAAGGACGCGCCGTGGTCCGATGGATTGCGGATTGACAATGGAAGGGCTGCCGGAAACGGCAGCCCTTCTTTGTTATGTGCCCGGTGCGGGGCGTGCCTCTGCCGGCCGGCGGGCATCGACGGTGCCCGGCATGGCTCACCCGCAGCCATGCGGAAGCCGCAACCGGACACGGGCGGGCTTCCCCCGCCCGACCGGCAAATCCTGCAAAGTTCAGGCTTGTGTTTGCCGCGGGCAGGGCTTATAAGCCGGCCTCCGTTCCGGATTAGCTCAGTCGGTAGAGCAGCGGACTGTTAATCCGCGTGTCGCTGGTTCGAGTCCAGCATCCGGAGCCAGAATGCGGGTGTAGCTCAGTTGGTTAGAGCGCCGGCCTGTCACGCCGGAGGCCGCGGGTTCAAGTCCCGTCACTCGCGCCACATTGCGGGCGTAGCTCAGGGGTAGAGCACAACCTTGCCAAGGTTGGGGTCGAGGGTTCGAATCCCTTCGCCCGCTCCAGTTTCGGAGCGTTGGCCGCAGCCAGAGCCGGTTGCGGACCGCAAGGAGGTCGGAAGCCCGGCCGGCATGCAGCCGGATTACGAGCCTTCCGGCCGGCAGGCTGCCTCCAAGGCCGCGCCATCGTCACATTGCTCCTCGAAGCGCAGGATCATGCCGTCGCGCAGAACCCACCGATGCTCGGTCGCCACTTCGACCGGCTTGCCGGTGCTCTTGTTGACGGCCTGGACGGTGTTGCGTGCGACGACCTGTTCCCCATCCTCCGCAAGGCTCAGCATCTCGTGCCGGGTGATCGTCCAGTCCTGCGCCAGCTTCTCGAAGTAGCGTTGGACGCCTTCCGGGCCATGGAAGGCTCCGGAGAAGCTGACCGGTACCGCGGAGTGGGCGCAGGAAATCCATTCCACGCCGGGCGCCAGATGCTCGAACAACGGCGCCACATCGCCCATGGCATAGCGATCGTACAGGTTGCGGAGCAGCGTGATGTCGGTCTGCGCCATGGCATGCCCCCTTCCTCGCGGCAGCGGCTTTCGTCACCATGCTACGCCGTGCCGGCCGTGGCGATGACCGGGCAAAAGCGTTGTCCGGCGGCCCATTCCGCCGGGAGAGCGTGCCTGTTGGGGGGCGAAGCGATTCCTTCGAATGGTCGCCGCCCGCCGCCCACCCGCCCGATCGGCTGCCCGACTGGCCGCCGCCGGCGCCTCAGCCTGTAAGGTCGATGATCGGATCATGGATGGCGGCCAGCCAACCGGCCATCGGCGACACGTCGCCGTTCACCCGGAGCCGGCCCAGCCCTGTGGCCCGGTCGAGCGCAGCGGCATAGGCCGGGTCCGCGGTGTGAAGCAGGTTCAGCTCGCGGGCGGTGGTGGCGGCGACCTCGATGGTGACGTCTCCCCGCGCATCCTCGTCCACGCCGACCTCGAATGACGGCCTGCCATGTGCGATGACGAAGCGAATGCCTTGCAGCCGCCCGTTCGGCAGGATCGCGCCGTCGCCGTAGCGTTCCACCAGAGACCAGTTCAGGTCCGGCGGGAGACCGGCCCGGGAGGCGGCGGCGCACATCAGCGCGCCCACCATCTCGAACCACGCCACCGTGCCCTGGGGGATCGTCGCCGCGGCGCTCACGATTGTCCTTCCTGCGCGACCGTGAGCACGATCTTGCCGCGGATATGGCCGGCGGCAGCGCGCTCATGGGCCTTGCCGGCCTCTTCCAGGGCAAAGCTGCTGTCGATGGCGACGCGGATCGTGCCGTTGTCCAGCAGCGGCGCAACCTCCGCAAGCTGCTTGCCGCTGGAGCGGACCTGGGTGGTGGAGACGGTCACGCCGAGCCTCCCGGCCTCGTCGTGGCCGTCGAAGCCGAGCGGAAAGATGGGGAACAGGGCGCCGCCCCGTTTCAGCGTCGGCAGGAAGCGTCCGGTCTTCGGGCCGCCGACCGCGTCGACGACGAGGTCGAGACCGCGAACGGCATCCTCGGCAGCGGCCTTGCCGTAGTCGATGAATTCGTCGGCGCCGAGGGCGCGCAGAAACGCCTCGTTGCTCCCGGACGCGACCGCGATCACCTGCGCGCCCTGCCATTTCGCCAGTTGCACCAGAAGATGGCCGACCCCGCCCGCCGCTCCGTTGACGAGGACGGTCTTCCCCGCGAGCGGCACTGGCTCATGCCGATGCGGCTGCAGCGGGTTCGGTTCGTCGTGCCCGATGTCGATGAGGAACTGCCACGCGGTGAGCAGCGACATCGGCGCCGCGGCTGCGTGCACATGGTCGATGCCGGCCGGTTTCCGGGCAAGGTCCGTCGCCGGCACGGCGACGTATTCGGCATAGGCGCTGCTTTCGCCGGCCAGGCCGGCGGGGAAGCGGACCATGGCATAGACCTCGTCGCCGGCGGCGAAGCCCTCGACGTCCGCTGCGACCGCCTCGACGGTGCCGGAGATGTCGGTTCCGGGGATGATCGGGAACGAGACCTTGGGCTGCCATTCGGGCGGGAGCATCCTGTAGCCCTCGCGCAGGTACCAGTCGGGCGGGTTGAGGCCGACGGCATGGACGCGGACGAGCACCTCCCCCGCCTTGAGCCCCGGCCGCGGCGCGTCTTCATAGACCAGCATGTCGGGTCCCCCGAAGGCGTGCAGGCGAACCGCTTTCATCATCGTGCTCATCAGAACCTCCATCGGTCGCAACACCTGAGCACCGATGTACGCGGTCGAATCCTGTTTGATAATCAGTCCACAAATCAGTTTAATAGTGCCATGAAGGAACGAATGGCGTTGGAACGGCTGACCGGATTGCTTGCTTTCGCGCGCGCCGGTTCGCTGGGCAGCTTCGCCGCGGCGGCTCGCTCGCTCGCCATTTCGCCGTCGGCCGTCAGCAAGAGCGTGCAACGCCTCGAACAGCAACTGGGCGTCTCCCTGTTTACCCGGACCACCCGCTCCCTCACGCTGACGCCGGAGGGGCGCGAGCTGCATGAGCGGGCGGTGAGATTGCTGCGCGACGCGGAGGAGATCGAGCAGGCCGCGAAGGCCGCCTACGCCGAGCCGGCCGGCACCCTGCGCATCGCGGCGTCGCTGCCGATCGGGCTCCATCTGATCGCGCCGATCCTGCCGGCATTTTGCGAACGCCACCCCAAGGTGACCATCGACCTGCGGCTCGACGACCGGCTGGTCGACCTCGTCGAGCAGGGCATCGACATCGCGGTGCGCATCGGCGACCTTGCGGACTCGCGCCTGCTGTGGCGCCGGCTCGCCCCGTTGCGGCTCTGCGCCTTCGCATCGCCGGCCTATCTGTCCGCGCATGGTGCGCCCACCCATCCGGACGAGCTGGTTGCGCACAAGACCGTCAATCTGAGGTACCAGAGCAGCGGTCAGATCTTCCGCTGGCCGTTCCGGATCGGCGAGCGCGAGATCGAGATCGTGCCCGCATCGGGCATCGTCGTCGACGCCAGCGAAGCGGTCGTGGCGGCGCTGGTCGCGGGCGGCGGCATCGGCATCAGCGCGTCCTTCATTGCCGCCCCGTATGTCGCGCGTGGCGAGTTGGTCCCGGTGCTCGGCAGCTTTGCCGTGGAGCGTGAGACCATCGCTGCACTATGGCCCTCCAGCCGGCGTACCAATCCAGCCGTGCGGGCTTTTGTCGATCATCTGCGCAAGGCCGCGGACCGCATGATCACGGCCACGCCGCCCAGCTAGGTAGCGTTTCCAGGCCGCGGGGCGATCGGCCGGCCCGGCCCCGTGTGCTCTTCGCGGCTGGAATCGTCCTTGCGTCCGGACGCTTTCGCATCGGCCTGCTCCGGCGGCGCCAAGGGCAGCCAGTGGGTCGGCTGCAACACGCGGCGGCCCTCCCGCCACTGGCCGCCGCCATCGGCCTGCGCGACATAGGCGGCCCAGGCCGGGCGGCCGGCCCACACCAGGCAGCGCTTGCCGTCCTGAGGTGCGCCGGCGATCGGTTGCCAATGCATGGCCGCACCAGGCTCGCGCAGCGCCGTGGTGCGCCGACGGGCCGGCTTGGCGACCGCAGGGAGGACCGGCATGATGTCGGCCGCGAGCCAAACCAGCGGCCGGACGGTCCGCCGGGGCGTCTCCTCCACATCCCGCCAGGCCGGCAGCGGCCGCAGGATCCCGGCCTCCGCCAGCAGGGCCAGCGTCGTGCGGGCGGCGCGCTCGCTGCAGCCGAGCCGCCGGGCGGCCTGACGGACGGTGAGGGCCGGCTCCTCCTCCAGCTGGTCGAGCAGCGCCCAGACGCCGGCATCGCGGCGCCGTCCCCGCAGGGCGGCCCGGTGGGCGGCGGCTCGGCGCTCCAGCTCGGCCAGCCGCTGCAACTCGGCCTCGGCCTGGCGGGAGACTTGGCCGAGCAGCCAGCCCACCGCCTCCTCCTCCGCCGCAACGAGCATCGCCCGGAACGGAGCCGGGCTGGCGGCGAGGCTCGCCACCAGCGGCAGTTCGGCCTGCGTCAGGCCGCAGGCACGGCGCAGCAGCGCCGGTGCCGCCAGACGGGCGAGCGTGCTCCAGAACCCGCTGCCGCTGCGGGCCTGCGCCTGCCGGCGCAGGTGGCGCGCCAGCGGGTTCTCGAACGGGTCGTCGCTGCCGCGGCGGCGGGGCAGGGGAGGATCGTCGCGGTGGTGGAGTTGCACCATTGCCCGCAGCGCCCCGTCCAGGCCGGGGGAGGCGGCAAGCGTGCGCGCCACCGTTGCCAGCCCGGCGGCGATCGCGTCGGCGGCCTCAGCCCCCGGTTCCGGCAGTCCCCGGATCTCGGACCAGCCGGCCAGGGCCGCCATCGCCCAGGGCACGGTCCAGGGGAACAGGCTTGGAGTCTTGTCCACCGCCGGCCCGGTGGCGGCAGGGGCGGGATTGGCGCCTGTGTCCTCCCCGTCGACCAGCAGCGCCAGCCCTTCCAGGGCGGCGCGCAGGCCATCGGCAGCCAGGCCGGTCGGATGGGACGGGGGCGGGGCGGGGGCGATGCCGGGAGTGGGATCGCCGGGCGCCCGCCCGCCGTCGAGTGCCGCCGCCCAGCGCTGCAGGGCGGCTCCCAGTGCGGCGTCGGCGCGGGCGCCGGGTGCGACGGCATCGGGGGCGGTCCCGATCAGGTGGAGGTCATCGGCGGCGACGCTGTGGCCGTCAAGGCGCAGGACCGCGCGGACCGACCGCGTCCGGGCATCAGCCGCGTGGCGGCGGCGGATGGCAGGATCGGCAAGCGCGGCTTCGAGCCGGCCAAGGGCGCGCTCGGCGGTGGCGAGGCTGGATTGGAAGCGGGCGGGCAGCATGGGAGCGGAGGATACATCCTCTATCCCCTTGAGAAAACAAAGATAGAAGGCTCTTTTCAGAGCCTTCCTACAGAGCGATGCTTCGATGAGGGCCAACGAGCGACAAGGGCCTTTATCGCTCGTTCACATATACCCAGGCAACGGGCGGCATCCTTCCGCTGGCTTGGCTTCCATGTCGCCCATGCCGGGGTCTCTACACGAAAGTGATCAGATTGTCCGGGGTGTGGGAACACGGTGAGAGCGCAGGCGCACCCACTGACCAAGGTTCGCTTTGGCGGGTTTCAACGAGGCTGCGATGCGCAGCGACGCCGATGCGGCGCAGCTGGCCGACGAGGCTTGGTTCGAGACGGCCCGCATCGTCGAGCCGCCGGCCAAGCAGGCCATCAGCATCCGCCTGGATGCGGATGTGCTGGAGTGGTTCCGCACCAACAGCGACCGCTACCAGAGCAAGATCAACGCCGTGCTCCGGGCCTACATGGAGCACGAGCGCGCCAAGAAGCGCCCCTAACCTCCTACCCACCCGGCAGCGGCGCCTTGGGCAACCAGAGGCGCCGTCGTTGCGTTCGAGGCCCATGGTCACCGCAGGCAGCGGTTGCCTGACCGAGTGGCCGAAAAATAGACATGGCGCTCATGGGAAGCTCTAGATTGTCTTCCACTCACCTTGCCAATCATAGAGCGCGGCAGTCGTGGCATACTCGCGCAAATACGAGATTTTCCCGCCGCACAACTTTGCAATGGTTGCGCCATCGAAGGTCCTCTCTTCACCGCGCAAAGTGTAGTGGAATGTCCATTCGGCAATTTCCAGGTCGCGGAGCGACTGCAAATCGCGGATTTTCCAGTCGAGGACACGACCGTCCTCGGCAATCCACGTCGCAACCCATCGTTCCACCGAAGCGTGACCACGATAGATTGGTCCGAAACTCTCAATGACGACGCAATCCCGAGTGAGCGTTTCGAGAATCGCGTTCGTGTCCTGTGCGCGCCAGCCAGCGATATACTGTTCCACTATCATTTGTATAAAGGTCCCCCTTTCAGATCTTCGATTGTCGGCACTGACGATCGTTTTTAGCACAGTGCTGTAAAGCAGGGTCCGGGCGTTATGACAAGCCGACCCCGCAGGGGTATGAGCGCGCGTTCTTAGGCTGTTCCTACATCCCGGACAATCTGCACACTTTCGTATAGTGACCCCATGCCCTTCGCAGCAGCGGTGAAGAGCGCCGAACGGCCAACATGCTTGGTGTCTTGTCGCGTGCTGCGGTTCCGCGTCCTGCCGGCACAGCCGGCCTCTGCCTTCCTGCTGCTGATCCTCTCCAGGCGGGAAGCATGCGGGAGCAGGCCTGTCCGTCTTGAACGGCCTCGCTGGGCCCTCCATATACCATCCACATGGATGGCATAAGGATGGAACGCCATGAGCGACGCGGTTCGTGACCTGCGGCCGAAAGCCGGCGACAGCGAGAAGATCACGATCAATCTCGGCTATGTCGACCTTGGCCATATCGACCTGCTGGTCGACGAAGGCTTCTATTCGAACCGTACGGACTTCATCCGCACCGCCATCCGCAACCAGGTCGACCGGCATGCCGACGTGATCCGCCAGACCGTGACGCGCAAGAGCGTCGATTTGGGCCTGCGCCATTTCAGCCGTGCCGACCTGGAGGCTGCCTGCGCCGAAGGGCGGATGCTGGACATCCGCGTCCTCGGGCTCGCCACAATCGCCCAGGACGTTTCCCCCGAACTTGCCCGCGCAGCCATCGCCTCGCTGTCCGTTCTTGGCGCGCTGCACGCGCCGGCCGCCGTCAAGGCGGCGCTCGCCGACCGTATCCGCTGATGTGACCGGCACCGCCGGTGCCGGCGTTATCCCCGAACAGAGCCCGAACCGAGAAAGCATCCATATGCCCCACTCACGCCAAACCGGCTTTCCGCCCGGCATGGGCGAGGTCGCCCGCCTGACCCGGGCCGGCCGGCTCGCCGAAGCGACCGGCCTCATCCAGCGCCTGTTGCGGGGCGAGGATGCGGCCGCTTCCCCGCCCCCAAACTCGCCGGACCCGACCGTCCTGGAAGGCGAGTTCGAGCGGCTCGATCCAGCTCCGCATGAGCCGGCCTCCCATGAGCCGGCTCATCGAAGCGACGCCCCGGGCCGTGGCCCGGCCACCGGTTCGTCCAAGACTGGTTTGCCCAGAACTGGTTTGCCCAGAACTGGTTTGGGCCAGACCCTGCGCGGCCTTGCCGCGCGGCTGCGGCCGGCCGGGCTGCAGGGCGGCCGGCACGCCGGGCCGCCTGCCGAGCCTCTGCCGGACGGCGCATCCTTCACGGCGGCTTCCTACACGGGACCAGCGGGAACGCGCGCCTATAAGCTCTATGTGCCGGCCAACCGCGGCGACGGATTGCGCCCGCTGGTCGTGATGCTGCACGGCTGCACCCAGTCGCCCGACGATTTCGCCGCGGGCACCCGGATGAACGCCCTTGCCGAGCGGCACGGCGTGTTCGTCGCCTATCCGGAGCAGCCGGCCACGGCCAATGCCCAGCGCTGCTGGAACTGGTTCAAGCCCGAAGACCAGCGCCGAGGCCATGGGGAGCCCGACCTGCTGGCCGGCATCACCCGCCGGATCATGCGCGACCATCCCGTCGATCCCGACCGGGTCTACATCGCCGGCCTGTCCGCCGGCGGTGCCGCGGCGGCGATCATGGGAGCCGCCTATCCCGATCTCTATGCCGCGGTCGGCGTGCATTCCGGCCTGCCGGCCGGAGCCGCCCACGACCTTCCCTCGGCCCTCGCCGCCATGCGCCAGGGCAGCCGTGCGCTGCCGGACACCCCGCGGACGGACCGCAGGCCGCCGACCATCATCTTCCACGGCGACCGGGACACGGTGGTCCACCCGCAAAACGGCGACCGGGTTGCGGCCCAGGCCATCGCTGCGGCCAGCGGCCTCGGCACCGAGGTGCAGCACGGCGAGGCGCCCGGCCGGCGGGCCTACAGCCGGACCCTGCACACCGATCCCGCCGGCCGGACCCTGTGCGAGCAGTGGACCATCCATGGCGCCGGACATGCCTGGGCCGGCGGAAGCCCCGCCGGCTCCTACACCGACCCGCAGGGGCCGGACGCCACCATGGAGATGATGCGCTTCTTCCTCGATCACCGGTTGTCGGCGGCGGCGGACTGAGCCCCCACCGGCATGAAGCGGGAGGCGACCGGGTTGGGAGGTTGGCTCCGTGCGGCATGCGGGGTAAGGTCGTCGGGAAAGCCGACGCCGATGATGCCGCCGCCCGACCTGCCCGCCCCCCTGCCAGCAGCCCATGACGAGGACGCCGATGCCGGCCGGCAGGCTGCGATCGCCCGCAACCTGCGCCGCCATGCCGAGATCAGCGCCGACAGCTACGCCAGGAACACCAAGCGTGCGCTCGACGGGGACATCCGGCTGTTCCAGGCCTGGTGTGCCGGCCATGGCCACTGTTCGCTGCCGGCCGACCCCCGCACCGTCGGCGATTTCGTGGCGGCGATGGCCGCCGGCGAGGCGGTCGAGGTCGAGAGCCGCGACCGCCATGGCCGTTCCCGCATCCGCCGCCTGGCCGGCGTACGCCGTCCCGCCACCATCGAGCGCTACCTCGCCTCCATCGCCCATCTCCATCGTGCCGCCGGACTGGGGTTCGACCGCACCCATCCGGAGATCCGCCAGCGGCTGCGCGGCGCCAAGCGCCGGCTCGGCGTCCGCCAGCGCCAGGCCCGCGGCCTGCGCTGGGACGAGCTTCTGCGCCTGCTGCCGCCCGAGCAGCCGCGGCAGCCGCCCTACGATCCGTTCTGGGAGCGTCTTCATGGCGAGGAGCGCGGGCGGCGCAAGGCGGACTGCCGCCTGCATTGGCTCGCCAGCCTGCGTGACCGTGCCCTGCTGCTGGTGGCCTACGAGACGCTGTGCCGGCGCGCCGAACTGGTGGCGCTGTGCATCGAGAACATCCAGCGCACGCCCGACGGCGTGACGGTGTTCGTCGAGCGGGCCAAGACGGACCAGGAAGGGGAGGGGCGCCACCGGCCGCTGCGCCCGCGCACGGTCGCCGCCATCGACGCCTGGCTGGCCGCGATGGACTGGAGCGAGCGCGAGAGGCTGCTGGGGCAGGGGCAGGCGCGCGCGGCCGTGGAGGCCGCACCGTCGGTGGCGGCGAAGGGGCCGCTGTTCCGCTCGATCCACCGTTCCGGCCGGGTGCGGGAGGCCGCCCTTCCCGCCAGTGCGCTGCCGGTGATCCTCAAGCGGCTGGCGGCGGCGGCCGGGCTGGAGCCGGAGGCGGTCGCCGGGCTGTCCGGCCACTCCACCCGGGTCGGTGCCGCCCAGGACCTGCGGCAGGCCGGGGCCAGCGTGCTCGACCTGCAGGCCGAGGGGGGGTGGCGCGATCCGCGCATGCCCGGCCGCTACACCCGGGCGCTGGACGCCGCCCAGGGCGCCATGGCGCGTCTCGCCAGGATCCAGGAGGGAGAGGAGGGGTGAGGCGCGCCGGACGCAGGCGGGGACCGCCATGATCGGAGCCTTCGCTCCACCCTGACGGTCCCCGGTCCGGGAAGCCGGCGATCACTCGCCAGCGATCACTCGGCACAGATCACCCGGCACAGATCATTCGGCGGCGGTCCTCGTCCGGCCGACGACGCTCAGCGCCGTCGCGGTGCGGTCGCTCTCCGGCTCGACATAGGCACGGCCATAGTAGCTGTCGATCAGCAACTGCCGGATCTCGGCCACCAGTGGATAGCGGGGGTTGGCGCCGGTGCACTGGTCGTCGAAGGCGGCCTCGGCGATCGCGTCGACCCGCGCCAGGAACGCCGCTTCCGGCACCCCCGCCGCCTGGATCGAGGCCGGGATCTCCAGGGCCTGCTTCATCTCCTCGACCCACCCGATCAGCTTCTCCACCCGCTCATGGTCGCGGTTGCCGCCCAGCTCCAGGTGCCGGGCGATCTGGGCGTAGCGTGCCACCCCCTTCGGGCGGTCGTACTGGCTGAACGCCGTCTGCTTGGTCGGGATGTCCGCCGCGTTGTAGCGGATCACGTTGGCGATCAGCAGGGCGTTGGCGATGCCGTGCGGCAGGTGGAACTCGGCGCCCAGCTTGTGCGCCATCGAGTGGCACACGCCGAGGAAGGCATTGGCGAAGGCGATGCCGGCCAGCGTCGCCGCGTTGTGCACCAGTTCCCGCGCCTTGGGGTCGCGGGCGCCATTGCGGTAGGCCGACGGCAGGTTCTCCTTCAGGAGCTTCAGCGCCTGCAGCGCCTGCCCGTCGGAATACTCGCTCGCCACCACCGAGACGTAGGCCTCCAGCGCATGCGTCACCGCATCGATGCCGCCCGCCGCGGTCAGGCCCTTGGGCATGTCCATCACCAGGTTGGCGTCGATGATCGCCAGCGTCGGCGTCAGCTCATAGTCGGCGATCGGGTATTTGGTCCCGGTGCGCTCGTCGGTCACCACCGCGAAGGGCGTCACCTCCGATCCCGTGCCCGACGTGGTCGGCACCGCCACCAGTTGCGCCTTCACGCCCAGCTTGGGGAAGGTGTAGATGCGCTTGCGGATGTCCATGAAGCGCAGCGCCAGATCCTCGAACGCCACCTCCGGCGCCTCGTACATCACCCAGATGATCTTGGCCGCATCCATCGGCGACCCGCCGCCCAGCGCCAGGATCACATCGGGCTGGAAGGCGTTGGCCAGCGCCACGCCCTTGCGCACCACCGCCAGCGTCGGGTCGGCGCTGACCTCGAAGAAGGTTTCCACCTCCAGCCCCAGCGCCTTGAGCATGCGAACGGTGTCGTTGACATGGCCGTTCTCGAACAGGAAGCGGTCGGTGACGATCAGGCAGCGCTTCCTGCCGCGCAGGTCCTCCAATGCGAAGGGCAGGCAGCCGCGGCGGAAGTAGATCGACTTGGGAAGCTTGTGCCACAGCATGTTTTCCGCCCGCTTCGCCACCGTCTTCTTGTTGATCAGGTGCTGCGGCCCGACATTCTCGGAGATCGAGTTGCCGCCCCACGACCCGCAGCCGAGCGTCAGCGAGGGCGCCAGGCGGAAGTTGTAGAGGTCGCCGATGCCGCCATGCGAGGACGGCGTGTTGATCAGGATGCGGGCGGTCTTCATCCGGTCGCCGAAATGGCGGATGCGCCCGCCCTGCTGGTCCTGGTCGGTGTAGAGCGCGGAGGTGTGGCCGATGCCGCCCAGCGCCACCAGGGCGGCCGCCTTGTCGCAGGCCTCGGCGAAGTCCCCGGCGCGGTAGAGCGCCAGGGTGGGGGACAGCTTTTCGTGGGCGAAGGGTTCGGCCTCGTCGATGTCGGTGACCTCGGCGATCAGCACCTTGGTGGCGTGCGGGACGGTGAGGCCGGCCATGGCGGCGATGGCGTGGGCCGGCTGGCCGACGATGTCGGCGTTCAGGTGGCCGTCGACCAGCAGGACCTTGCGCACGGCGTCGGCCTCGCCGGGCGAGAGGATGTAGCCGCCGTGATGGGCGAAGCGGTCGCGCACGGCGTCATAGACGGCATCGACCACCACAGCCGACTGCTCCGACGCGCAGACCACGCCATTGTCGAAGGTCTTGGACATCAGGATCGAGGCGACGGCGCGCTTGATGTCGGCGAATTCGTCGATGACGGCGGGCGTGTTGCCGGCGCCGACGCCGATGGCGGGCTTGCCCGACGAATAGGCGGCCTTGACCATGCCCGGCCCGCCGGTGGCGAGGATCAGGGCGATGTCGGGATGGTGCATGACGGCGTTGGAGAGCTCCAGCGAGGGCTCGTCGATCCAGCCGATGATGTCCGCCGGCGCGCCGGCCTCGACCGCGGCGGCCAGCACCAGGCGGGCGGCCTCGCAGGTCGACTTGCGGGCGCGGGGATGGGGGGAGATGACCAGCCCGTTGCGGGTCTTCAGCGCGATCAGCGCCTTGAAGATGGCGGTGGAGGTCGGGTTGGTGGTGGGGACGATGCCGCAGATCAGGCCGACGGGCTCGGCGATGGTGAGGATGCCGGCGTCACGGTCCTCCGACAGGATGCCGCAGGTCTTCTCGTCCTTGTACTTGTTGTAGATGTACTCGGCGGCGAAGTGGTTCTTGATGACCTTGTCCTCCATCACGCCCATGCCGGTCTCCTCGACCGCCATCTTGGCGAGCGGGATGCGGGCGTCGGCGGCGGCGAGTGCCGCGCTGCGGAAGATCAGGTCCACCGTCTCCTGCGGGTAGTCGGCGAAGAGGCGTTGCGCCGCCTTCACGCGGGAGACGAGGGCGTCGAGGTCGGAAAGGGTCGTGACGGTCATGGCAGTCATCCACTTGCTGTCCGCGAAGCACGCCTTGACGCCGTCGCGGTGGTGTGTGCGGAAGGGCCGTCGGAAGCGCTGCGGGCGTGCCGGGCAGGCATGCCGCTGCGGTTCCGGGCGCCGGTGCGCCCGGGAGCCGGCCGATTCCTTCGAAATGAAACGATAAGGGTCAGAAGCCGCAGGCGAGATCGGACAAGGCGTCGCGGTCCAGCAGCTCCAGCTTGCCGCCGGCGAGGATGCGGATCAGGCGGCCCGACTTCAGCTTGGTCAGGGTGCGCGACACGGTTTCGGTGGTCAGCCCGAGATGGTCGGCGATGTCGCTGCGGCCCATCGGCAGGTCGATGGTGCGCTCGCCCCCCTTGCGGTCGCTGAGGCGCAGCAGGAAGCTCGCGACCTTCTCGGCGGCGGTCTTGCGGCCCAGCAGCACCATCTGGTCCTGCGCGGCCATCAGCTCGGAGGTCGTGGTCGACAGCAGCTTGCGGGCGAAGGCCGGCTGCGCGTCCATCAGGGCGTCCAGCTCCAGGCGCGGGATGCGCTGGATCGTGGTCGCCGTCACGGTCTCGGCGGTGTAGAGGTACTGGGCGGCGAAGGCCAGCCCCATCATGTCGCCCGCCTGCAGGAAGCCGATGATCTGGCGCCGGCCGTCCGGCAGCATCTTGTACAGGCGCACCATGCCGCTCAGCACGCGGAACACCGACCCCGCCGCGTCGCCTTCGCCGAACACCGTCGTCTCGCGCTCATGGACCTTGGTGTGGCCCAGGCCGGCGAGGGGGTCGGCGGGATTGCGCGGCTGGATGGCGGCACCCGTGCCGGAGGCGGGGGAGATCGCCAGGGCGGAGACCAGATAACCAGGAACGGCGCGGCTGGCGTTGGCGGCGATGGCGGCGTGCGTGGACATGGCTGGTCTCGGCCTTCGGTGCGGTGCGATCCGGCGTGTTCCGGGGTGCACTTGATGGGCCGACCCTACCGATCCCCTGCCATCCTGTGCAGTGCGGTGATGTACCTAAGGAAGTTTGCGTACGTAAGTGTACTTATACGTATCCGGCCCTGCGATCCGGCCGCAGTGGGGGCCGGCCAGATGGGCCTTCACGCGGCGGCCGGCGGCAGCAGGCGGTTCAGCATGCCGAGCAGTTGGTCCTCGTCGAAGGGCTTCTCCAGCACGGCCACCACGCCGGCCTCCCTCGCGCGGGCGAAGGTCGCGGGGTCGCCGCGTCCGGACACCATGATCACCGGCATCCCGTGCAGATCATCGCGGTGGCGCTCCAGGAGCTCCAGCCCGCTCATCACCGGCATGTGCAGGTCCAGCACCAGGCAGCCGCGCGGATTGCCGTCGAAGCGGTCGAGGAAATCCCGACAGGACGAGAAATCCCGCACATCGAAGGCGAAGGCCTCCAGCAGTGCCTTCAGGGAGTCGCGGACCGGCTCATCGTCGTCGACGATGTGGACGATCCCGGCCCCGGGCTCCCCGCCCGGCCCGCTGCCCAAATGATCCATGACGGCCTCCGACCTTCCATGCAGACATGACGGCGCCGGTGGTGCGGCGCGTCATGGAACATAAAATGCGGGGAGAGGCGCCGATATAAGGACCATTGCGTATGGCGCACGCTTTTGATGCAGATCACCCGCCGCCGGGGACCACGCCCGCGGCGATCGCCATACGCACCAGGGCTGGCAGGCTGTCGGCCTGCATCTTCTCCATCACGCGCGCGCGATGGATTTCGACGGTGCGCGCGCTGATCGACAGCTCGAAGGCGATGACCTTGTTCGACTTGCCGGCCACCAGCCAGCGCAGGACATCGAGCTCCCGTGGCGTCAGGGCGGCGATGCGGGCCAGGATTTCCGGCGGCGGCGATGCCGTGGCCGGCGGGGGAGCCGGCGCTTCCGCCGCGGCCGCCTTCCGCCCGTCCTCCGGCCTGCGGCTGTCGGCGGCACGGGCAAGGGCGGAACGCACCGCGGCGAGCAGCGTCTCCTCCTCGAACGGCTTCTCCACGAAGTCGACCGCCCCCGCCTTCATGGCGCGCACGGCGAGCGGGACGTCGCCGTGGCCGGTCATCACCACCACCGGCATGGCGTGGCCGCCGCGCGCCAGCCGCTCCTGCACGTCCAGGCCGCTCATCTGCGGCATCCGCACATCGACCAGCAGGCAGCCCGGACGCGACGGCGCCCCGGAGTCCAGGAAGGCGAGCGGGGTGGAGAAGCATTCCGCCCGGAAGCCGGCACAGTCCAGCAGGACCTGCAGGGAGTCGCGGATGGCCTCGTCGTCGTCGACGATGAAAACGGTCAGGTCGGCCGTCCTGTCGGCCCCCATGCCGGGCGCCGAATCGGGCGCGGTGTGGGGCGCCGTATCGGGCGTGGTGTCAGCGGGCATCGCCGGTATCCGATGCGGACAGAGGGACGGTGAAGGCGAAGCTGCTGCCCGAAGCCGACGGCTCCAGCCACAAGCGCCCGCCATGGGCCTCGATGATCGAGCGGCAGATCGACAGGCCCAGCCCCATGCCGCTGCTCTTGGTGGTGACGAAGGGCTGGAACAACTGGGCGCGCACCGTCTCCGGCACGCCCGGGCCGGTATCGCTGACGGTGACGCGGCGGAAGGCGGGCTCGCCCGGCTCGGAGCCGGTGTGGACGGTCAGCACCCGCTGGCTCCCCTCCTGCGCTCCCTGCACCATGGCTTCCATCGCGTTGCGGACGAGGTTGAGGATCACCTGCTGGACCTGGACCTTGTCGATGAGGACCTGGGGGTCTTCGGTGTCGAAGTCGAAGCGCACATGCAGCTCGCGCTCCTTGGCGCCGACCAGGGCGAGGGCGCCCGCCTCCTCCACCACCTTGTTGAGGGGCTCGACGGAACGGTGGGTCTTGCCCTTCTCGATGAAGCTGCGCAGATGGCGGATGATCTGGCCGGCGCGGGTGGCCTGGGCGCTGGCCTTGTCGACCATGTCCATCGCCTTGGCGACGGTTTCCGGGCGCTCCATCAGGCGCTTGGCGGCCTTGGCATAGTTGATCACCGCGGTCAGCGGCTGGTTCAGCTCATGGGCGAGCGTGGAGGCCATCTGGCCCATGGCGCTGACCCGGCTGACGTGCAGCAGTTCCGACTGGAGCTCCTGCAGCCGCCGTTCGGTCGCCTGCCGCTCGGTCAGGTCGCGCACGAAGCCGGTGAAGCGGCGCTGGCCCGCCAGCAGCACCTCTCCGACCGCCAGCTCCATCGGGAACACCGACCCGTCGCGCCGCTGGCCGGAGACGATGCGGCCGATGCCGATGATGCGGCGCTCGCCGGTCCGGCCATAGCGCTCCAGATAGCCGTCATGCTGCTCGCGGTAGGGAGAGGGCATCAGCATGCTGATGTTGCTGCCGATCACCTCCGCCGCCGCATAGCCGAACAGCCTCTCGGCCGCCGGGCTGAAGGATTCGATCAGCCCCTTCCCGTCGATGACGATGATGGCTTCGGGCACCGTTTCCAGGATGGAGGCCAGGCGGGCCTCGCGCTCGCGCAGCGCCGCCTCGGCCTGCCTGGCCTCGGTAAGGTCGCGGATGATGCCGATATAGACCGGGGCGCCGTCCTGGCTCGCCTCGCCGATCGACAGGTCCATGGGAAAGTGGGAGCCGTCCTTGCGCAGCCCGGTCACCTCGCGCCCGATGCCGATGATCCGCCGCTCCCCCGTGCGGTGATAGCGCTCCAGGTAGCCGTCGTGCTGCTCCTGGTAGGGCGAGGGCATCAGCATCCTGACGTTGTGGCCGACCACCTCCCCGGCGGTCCAGCCGAACAGGCGCTCGCAGGCAGGGTTGAAGGTCTTTATCCGCCCCTGCGCGTCAATGACGACGATCCCGTCGGGTACGGTGTCCAGCATTGCCTGCAACTGCGAAAGCGCGTCCAGGTTTTCATCCCGGATGTCGGCCACGTCCCACCCTCGAACTCTTGTCCATCTCCAGCGACAGAGTAGTTGAGGACAACCTGTGGTCAAGGCTGTCGATCAGGAGAGGCTGTGGCCCGGGCCCCGCTCATGTTGGCGGGCGCCCGCACCTCGGCCCCCTCCTTTGGCTGAGCGATCAATCACATCGGAAATGCGCATGCCCCGATGTGACCGATGCAGACAGACAGCCGGTCGGGCAATGGATGGCGCCACGCAGCCATCACGATCCCCCATCCCTGGACGCCATCCTCCATGCTTGCCGGGCGCGGTTCTGCATGCCGGCCGAGCCCACCGCCTAAGCAGGTTTCTCCGGATCGGGCCGCAGGCCCGGCCTGGAGAAACCTGCGGACTCTATGGTTCGTCAGGCTTTCCGAGCCCGTCCATGTGTGGGCGGAGTTCGGAAAACCTGCTTATCCGGTAACGAACCAGCCGGCCTGGACCTGGGCTTGGCTGACGCCGCGCAGCAGCACCTCGTCCTCGGTGGAGAAGACGATCACCGCATTGCCGGCACCGTCGCTGCGCAGGCTGTAGCCCTGGCCGTCGGCCAGTCGCAGCCGGTCGCCCTCGGCGGCCTGGAAGTCGGTGATCACGTCCTTGCCGCTGCCACTTGCGAAGACGAACAGGTCGGCCCCCGCCCCGCCGCTCAGCGTGTCGGCGCCGCGGTCGCCGGCCAGCACGTCGTCGCCGAAGTCGCCGAACAGCAGGTCGTTGTCCAGACCGCCGAACAGCGTGTCGGCATCCTGCCCGCCATAGAGCGTGTCGGCCCCGGCATTGCCGAACAGCAGGTCCGCACCGCTGTTGCCGAACAGCAGGTCGCCGCTGAGATCGGCCAAGCCGCCGTCGGACAGCCCGCCGGTGAGCACGTCATTGCCTTGGTCGCCGTTCAGCGTGTCGGCCCCGAAGTCGCCCGACAGCCGGTCGTCGTCGCGGCCGCCGTGGAGCAGGTCCTCGCCCCGGCCGCCGAACAGCGTGTCGGCGCCGGTGTTGCCGAACAACAGGTCGCTGCCGGTGTTGCCAAAGAGCCGGTCCTGCTCCTCGCCGCCCTGCACCGTGTCGTTGCCGTCGTCGCCGTAGAGCACGTCGTTGCCGGTCTTGGAGCCGACGAAGTCGTCGCCGCCGCCACCGTGCAGGGTGTCGTCGTCGGCGCCCAGGAGGATGGTCTGGTTGGCGCCGTCGCCCCACACCATCTGCGAGCCGTCGCCGCCGGTCACCGTCACCGCGCCGATCACCGCGGCGAAGGTGACGTTCTGCAACTGGATGGCGCTGCCGGTCGGTAGGCCGCGGCCATCGATCACCAGGGCGGTCTGCGGGCCGCCAGCCGCGGCCGGGGTGCCGCTGATGACCAGTGGGGCTTCGGGGGCCGTCGTACTGCCGAAGGCGACGCTCGGCGAGATGGTCTGGACGAGCAGCGGGGTGTCGACCGGCAGCCCCTGGAGGAAGCCACCACCGCCGCCGGTGAGCTGGGCCTGGTCGCTCGAGCCGGCGGTGGTG
Organism: Azospirillum picis; assembly: GCF_017876115.1. Taxonomy (GTDB): domain Bacteria; phylum Pseudomonadota; class Alphaproteobacteria; order Azospirillales; family Azospirillaceae; genus Azospirillum; species Azospirillum picis. The sequence continues at coordinate 82,760 of NZ_JAGINO010000013.1, read as the reverse complement.
TGGGCCTTGATCTCGCGGATCAGGTCGGTGAGGGAGTTGCCGGCCGCCTTGGGCGTGGACGAGCCGCTGGCGGTCAGGCCGTAGCCGGTCGGCAGTTCCGCCGCCAGCACCGTGCTGTCGCCGCTGCTCGCCAGCGGGATGTCGGCGACGCCGTTGTTGCCGACGGACTCGGTGCGCCCGGCCGTCACCACCGGGACAGTGATGATGGTCGAGGTCGTACCGTCGCCGTTGCTCTGCGTGCCGGTCTGTACAGGAACGCCGTCCACCATGCTGCCGCCGCCGTCATCGCTGCTCGCCGGCGGTGGCGATGGGATGGTGTTGACGGTGATGCTGCTGCTTTCACCGGCGGTGATGTCGTCCGCGGTGGCGTGCAGCACCACGCTGTCCGGGTTGCCGTCGGTCACCGTGTAGGTCAGGCCCAGGCCGGTGAAGGTGGCGATGCCGTTGACGGCTCTCAGCTCGACCAGGGTGTCGGCACTGTTCCGGTCCCCCGCCACGCCACCCAGCGCCGTCACCGTTCCCGGCACCGCACCGCCACCCGCCGCCGTCACGCGCAGCGTCACCGCGTCATTGAAGTCGGTATCGACGATCCCGGCGGCATTCACCACCTTCACCACCGGTGCGGTCATGAAGGTCATCGCCGTCCCGGTTGTCGCTGCGGTCGGCACCGGCTGCGGGTCGAACACCAGGCGGGTTCCGACCACATCGGAGGTGACGGCCCCCGAGTTGGCGCCAGTCAGTCCGGCCGCATTGGCCGAAAGCGTGAAGCTCTCCCGGTCGACGGTCGCGGCGTAGGCAAGATCGCTGAAGGTCGCCACCCCGGCGACGGCATTCACCGAGGTCGTCCCGGACAGGCTGCCAGCCGCATCCTCGCCGATCGTGACGGTTCCGGTGAAGTCGGTGTCGATGTTGCCGGCCACGTCGACCGCGCGCACCACCGGCTGCTGGCTGAAGCTCTGTCCGCTGGTCGAGGCCGTCGGTTCGCTCCCGAACACCAGCGTCGTCGCCGTCACGTCCACGGCCGTGCCGGTGCCGTTGTCCACCGCCGCTTGGCCACTCGCCATCTGCGAGCCGGTCTCGCCCACGGTGAAGCTGCTGCTGCCGTTCACCGACAGCTTGAACAGTTGCCCTTCGGTCAGACCTGAGTTGTCGTTGTAGTGAGCCTTGACCGTGTAGGTCTCGCCCGTGTGATCGGTGACAGAGATGTTCAGGCCAGAGAAAGTGATGGTCTTGGCGTTGGCATTGTAGGCTCCGGTGACGTTGCGGGCGTCCGGACCATCAAGGCGCCACACCACCTTGGACGGGTCGCCCGTGCTGCCGGCCGCCGACACCACCACCTGGCTCACCGTTGTGGCCAGACCATCCGCGGTGCCCACGTCGGCGATGGTGAAGTCGAAGACGCTTACCGCCTCTTCGGCCGTGTCAGCCGTCGTCGCCAGGGCCACCGGCTCCGTCACTCCGGCACCGGCTGTCACGGTCGACGTGGCATCGGAGGGGGACAGCATCAGAGTGGTGTCCGTACCGTCGAAGGATGCCCTCCAAACGCCGGACATCACGCCCTCGAAGGTCAATGTCGTGCCATTGGACGCAAGTGTGCCCGTTGCGTTCAGCCCATTGAACTCACTTGTGAGGTCGGCGCTGCGGATGAGCAGGGAATCGCCGGCGCTGAAATCGGTGATGGTGTCGCCGTCGAAGTCCGACCAGGAAGCAGCCACGAAGACGTCGCTGCCGAGACCACCGATCAGCCGATCGCTGCCGCCGCCGCCGTCGAGGGTGTCAGCACCGTCATTACCCATCACCGTATCGGCACCATCGCCACCGGCAAGAGAGTCATTGCCGGTCCAGCCAACAAGAAGGTCATCACCATCAAGTCCAGACAGAAAATCGTCGGAATTTCCTCCATAAAGGCGATCCCCAAACATCCCACCGCTAAAAAACGCTTTTCCTGATTTTTCGCGCCAATCAAAATAATAAGCATTCTGATCTCCGGCCGGAATGGTGTCCGCCGTAAATAGTGTCGTTGGCTCTCCGCCGGAAATTTTTATCTGGTAGTAATTAGAAGTCTTAAATACCGCAACACTATGCTCTGATTCTGCGATGTCACTGACATCGACTCTCTCGGCGTTTCCAGGTGTCAAAATATATGTGGAGAGATTCAGCGCGGATAATATGTCATAACCCCCGGAAACTGGAGAAGACCACTTGAAAACGCCGGACATCGTTATCTCCATCACAAGCAGAGCCAGGCATCGCCGCTGCGGTCAATTGCCAGGGTGAGCGGTAGTTATTGTTGACTGATATAAAATTCCAAAATATACTATCAATTAAATTGTGGTTTTGTCAAAGTTGCAAATGGAACTGATTGGAACGCATGCCATCGGATTTGGCATGCTGTGCCGGCTGGCGGCTTGGTGAGGGGATTGACCGGGGGATGCCATCGCCATTGGCCGCAACGGATCTTGCCTGTACTTTGCCGTCCCGGCTTGCGGCTGCCTAGCCTCCGCCGGCTTCCGCGCCTACTCGGTTGCGGTGCTTGCCGGGACGACGCGCAACGGCGCGGAGAAGACATAGCCGGACGCATAGAGCACCTGTACCGGCAGCGGCGCACCGCACAGTCGCTCGACCTTGTTCTTGAGACGACGGATCAGCGCATCCAGAGCCCGGCTGTCGTGGTCGAGGCAGGTCCCATAGATGGCCAGTGCCATCTGGTTGCGGCTCACCGGCGCGTCGGGACTCTCGGCAAGGCGGACAAGAAAACGCAACTCCAGATTTGAAAGGCGGATTTCGGAACCCGATGGGGCTAGGAGGCGCCAGGCCGTGCGATCGAGCTGCCAGGACGGCGGCGTTTCTACCAGCGGCGCCTCGCGGCTCAGCCGGCGGTCGAGCGCGCGGACATGGGCGGCCAACTCGCGCAGGCTCACCGGCTTTGCCAGGTAGATGTCGGCACCGGCGTCCAACCCGGTGAGCCGGTCGTCCTCCAGCCGGCGGGCGGTGAGCATGATGATGCCCATGTTGGAGGATCGCCGCAGGCGGGCGGCGATGGCGAAGCCGCTCTCGCCGGGCAGGTTCACGTCCAGCACGACGATGTCGGCACCATCCGTCGCCAGGGCGTCGAGTTCCGCGCCGCTCCCCGCCTGGAGCACGTCATGCCCCTCCGCGCGCAAGTACAGCGCGATGTCCTCGCGAAGGGCCGCTTCATCTTCAACGATGGCAATGCGCGCCATTTCCTCTGCCCGCCGCGGTCGCCGAGACTGAGTGGCGACGTATGGGCCATCGGGGTGGTCTCGTCAAAGTGATATCCTGGAGGCTTCGGAGCGTCTGGAAGCTTTCGTTCCGGTCGCTTGACCGGCGCCGGTGTTTGGCTTCTTCTCCGCCGCGGCTCCCGGCAGCGCAGGATGGATCGCGTGAGGTTTGCCGTTCTCGTGGGACTCATGGCCACCGCCGTGCTGGCCGTCGCTCATCCCGTGGCCGCCTCCGCACCATCCGGAATGCTTCCGGCCGTCACGCTGGGGGATGCCGCGGTTGTGCCGCTCACCCCCGTCATCGAGGTGCTGTTCGATCCCGGCGCGGCCCTGACGCTCGACGACGTCGCGTCGGGGCGGGGCCGCGCGTTCCACCCGCTGGCGGCCGGGCCGGCCTCGTTCGGGCAGAGCACCGGGGCGCTCTGGGGCCGGGTGCGGCTGGACCTGACCGACGCCAAGGCCGCCGACCGCTGGCTGCTCGCCATCGACACCCTGCTGATCGCCCGGGCCGACATCCATCTGGTCGCCGCCGACGGCCGGGTGCTGTTGCACGCGGTGCGGGGGCTGATGATGGAGGCGGTGCCGGCCGGCGAGATCCAGTATGCGGTCGGACTGACGCCCTATCTCGGCCAGGCGGTCACGCTGTATCTGCGCATCCAGTCGCGCTTTGCCCTGGTGATGGCGCCGGTCCTGCGCACCACCGCCGCCCAGTTGCGGCATGAAGCCGAGATGACACGCCTCCAGACCCCGCTGATGGGGGCGATCGCCACCATGGCGCTGCTCTTCGGGGCGCAGTGGCTGCTCCTGCGCAGCCGGCTTTACGCCTACGCCTTCGGGGCCGCGCTCGGCATCCTGATCACCGGCTTCCTCGGATCCGGCGTCAACCGGATCTACGGCCTCGCCTGGGGAAACAACGTCGACTGGTGGATCCTGGAAGGCGGCGGCATCCTCGCCCTGTACTGCCTGCCCCTGTTCATCGCCACCTATCTGGACCTGTCCAGCCATCGCCCGGCCCTGCACCGGGCGCTGTGCCGGGGCGCCCTGGTCATGACGGCGATCAACCTCGGCCTGATGCTGCTCCTGCCGCACCGGCTCCTCACCGGGCTGACCGCCAGCTTCTTCGCCATCTCGGCGGTCTCGCTCTGGCTGATGTTCATCCAGCCCGGCCTCGGACGGCGGGACCGCCGCTCCCTGCTGCTGGCCATGAGCCCGTTCCTGGTGCTGAACTGCGTCCATCTGGTGGCGTTCAACCGCTGGGCACCCGAGCTTCTGCCCTGGCGCGGCTGGTTCAAGGAGCTGTTCACGATCGGGCTGGCCACCCTGCTGATGGGCTTCAGCCTGGCGGTGGCCGACCAGTTCCGCTTCCGCCTGGGCAAGCTGGTCGCGCAGCGGACGCGGCAGCTGATGGAGGCGAACGCCGAGACCGAAGAGGCCCTGATCGCCGAACAGGCGGCCCGGCAGCATCTGCGGCAGTTCATCCGGATGGCGGCGCACGAGTTCAAGAACCCGTTGGCGGTGATCGACTCGGCTGCCCAGGTCCTTCCCCTGCTCGTCGGCACGATGACCGACGATGTCCGCCGCCGGCTCGACAACATCCAGGCGAACGTCCGGCGGCTGCTGGCCCTGATCGAGTCCTGCTTCGCCGAGGACCGGCTCGATGAACAGGGGCTGGTGCTGAACAGGAAGCCGATTAATCCACTGGCGATGATCGAGGAGGTTGCGCATCACCAGAAGCTTCTCCACTCCTGCGAGATCCGCATCCGTGCGGACGCGCGCCTCCCTGCCATCGACGGCGACCTGGACCTGCTGCGGATGGCGTTCAGCGCGCTCATCGACAATGCCGCCAAGTATGCGCCCGCGAAGAGCGTCATCGAGGTGGAGATCGCCGGGGCGGATGGCGGCCTGCGCGTCCATGTCCTGGACCGCGGCCGCGGCATACCGAAGAGTGATCGTGCGGAGCTGTTTTCCCGCTATTACCGCGCCTCGAACGTGGCATCGGTGCCGGGCACCGGCCTCGGCCTCTACCTGGCCCGCTCCATCATCGCCCGCCATGCGGGGTCCCTGTCCTTCACGGATCGCGAGGGTGGCGGCACGGTCTTCACCGTGACCCTGCCCGGCAGCACTCCGTCAGGCGGGCGCGGCTGAACAGCCCGCCGTCCATGTGATGGGGCGAAGCGGGGGGCGGTGTCAGAACGCCATCCGCAGGCCGAACACCACCGCGTTCTCGCGGTACCTGTCGGCCGCCGTATCGGAGAAACCCTGGGTGCGGACGAGGGCCGCATAGCCGAAGAGCGAGCGCCCGAACTCGTAGGTCAGCGTGGTGCGCAGCAGGAGCGAGACGCTCGGGTCGGGGGAGTCGGCGCTGACCGTGCGCCGGACGTTGCCTTCCAGCGAAACCCCCAGGCGTTCGCTCAGCTTGCGGTCGAGGCGCAGCAGGATGGACGCCGTTCTCTCGTCCGGCTTCCTGGCGAAGTCGCGGCTCTGCCAGCGGCCCCCCACCGTCGCGGTGGTGCGGCCGAAATCGCCGACCAGCACCGCGTCGAAGCGGTTTGTCAGCGACGCGGCCTCCTCCAGGTCCAGGCCGGGCAGACTGAAGCTGAGCGGCAGCCGGGTGATCGCATTGACGATCCGCCCGCTCTCCGGGTCGATGATCAGGTCGCCGCCGCTGCCGGCGTCGAGCGGCAATTCCAGAAAGCTGGAATAGCTCGCGACCGCGCGGATGCGCCTGGTGAGGTCCGTGCGTGCCAGCGCCTGCACGTCGAGTTGGCCGAAGCGGCGGCCGACCGAGGCCTCCAGCTCCGTCCGCGGGGTGGGGCGATAGCGCAGGCCGACCGCCGCGAACGGGCCGTCCTTGCCGGACTCCAGCGCCCTGCCGCCGATGCTGTCGTAGCCGAGCACGCCGATCAGGGCGGTGGAGCGCGTCAGGGCGTATTCGGAGCGCAGCGAGCCGCTGAGCATCCGCAAATCCTCGTCGCCGGCCAGCATGTTGGCGTCGGTGTGCTCGCCGGTCAGGGTGAAGCGGAAGGGGTGGAGCTGGCTGCCGATCTGCACGACGGCGACCTGCTGGTTGAGCTCGGTTTCGCTGACGGCGTCGGAGCCGATGAAGTTGCGGGCGTAGCGGTAGCGCAGCTCTCCGCGGGTGTCGTCGCCGAGCCGGGCGCGCAAGGTCGGGCTGAGGGTGAGGTTGACCACCTGGGCGGTCTCCTCGCGGTCGAAGCCCGTGGCCGCCGACAGCCGGGCGCTTGGCGTGATCGGCAGGCGCTGCCACGACAGCCCGCCGTCCATCACCAGGAAGCCGTCGAGCAGCTCGGTCTGGCCCAGGGCGAACAGGGCCGGCCGCAGCTCCACGCTGTTCTCGTCGGCAAGGGTGGTGTCCAGCTTGACGTTGCCGTTCACCGCGATGTCGCTGCGCGCGCCCAGCGCGCGCAGCGCGATGTCGGCGTCCTGCGTCCACACCAGCCCCGACGATTCCCGGCCCTTGGGATCGAGGTCGATGTTGTCGCTGAGCGTGATCGCGCTGCCGACCGATCCGGTGAAGGTCACGTCGGCGGCCTGGCCGGCGGCGGGCTGCAGCGCCAGGACCAGCCCCAGGGTCAGGGACAGCAGTCCCGGCACCGCCCGGGCCGGGCGGATGGATAAGCGGGAAGCCGGCATGGTCGCACCTAGCCGTCGATCTGCGAGGCGGCCGGCCGGAGCGGCGGATAGATGTCCTGTCCGCGGTAGGGGGCGTATGCCGAGTGGCGCGTCTGGCAGACGCGGTTGAGCACGATCCCGCTCACCGCGACCCTGCAGAGATGGAGCAGGCGGAGCCCGGCCAGCACGCTCTCCACCGGGGTGCGTCCCCAGCGGGCCATGAAGACGCAGGCATCGGCCAGCGGGGCGACGACGGCGGCATCGGGCGCCACCATGACCGGCGGCGTGTCGATGATGATGACGTCGTAGAGGCGCGAGCCGTCGCGGATCAGCTGCTGGAACGCCTCCCCCGCCAGGGCGGCCTGCGGGTTGTCGAGGCAGCGGTGCGCCGACAGGTAGTGGAGCCCGGTCTTCGCGTCGACGGCGACGGCCTCCTCCAGCGGCCGGTTGCCGGTCAGCAGGTCGACCAGCCCGGCCCCGGCCTTGCCGGCCCCCAGGGCCGATCCGACGCGGGGACGGCGGAGGTCGGCATCGATCAGCATGACCCGTTTGCCGTCCATGGCGAGCATCCGCGCCATTGAGATGCAGAAGGTCGTCTTGCCCTCATGCGCCAGGGCCGAGGTGACCAGGAGCACCTGGGGCCGCGCTGCGATGGTCCTGGAGCGGCCGGGCGCTTGCGGGCGGATGGCGATCTGGGTGACGCACAGCGCATCGCGCAAGGCGCCGCCGGTCCCCTGGCCGATGCTGTCCTCCGGGTGCTGCAGCCAGCCGCGCCTCCAGAGGCGCCCGAGGTCCGGCACCAGCCCGATCACCGGGATGCCGGTGGCACGCTCGAGGTCCGGTATGCTGCGCACCGGCTGGTCGCGCCGCTCGCGCAGCAGCGCCAGCAGCACGCCGAGCAGTGCTCCGCCGATGCCGCCGATCACGATGACGGGCAGCCGGCGCGACGGGACAGGCTCGGTCGGCATCGCCGCCGGGGAGATGATGCTGGCGTCGGGGCGCTGCAGGTCGATCTGCTCGGCGGTCTCCTTGTAGCGGTTGAGCACGACCTCGTAGATGGCGCGGTTCGCCTCGGCTTCGCGGACGAGCTGGCGCAGGACCAGCGTCCCGTTTCCGGTCCTGCCCTGGTTCTCCTTCAGTCCGGACAGCGCCTCCTCCAGGTTCGCCTCCTGCGTGCGGGTGATCTCGACCTCGTTGCTCAGCGTCTTGACGGTGCGGGCCTCCTCCTCCCGGGCGCGCTGGCGGAGCACCGCCAGATCGTTGTTGAGCGCGATCATCGCCGGGTGGCGGTCGTTGGCGCGGCTGGCCAGATCGGCGATCCTGCGGCGCAGCTCGATCTCCTGCTGGCGCAGGCCGCGCAGGATCTCCGACCCCGCGGTCTCGCTGACGTCCCCCGCCGCCGGCCCGCGGCTGATCAGCGCCTGGGCCGAGGCGAGGCGCGCCTCGGCCTCGAGCCGGCGCAGGCGGGCTTCGTCACGCCGCTGGATCAAGGCGGCAAGGCGGTTGGTGTCGATCAGCTTGCCCTCGGTTTCGAACAGTCCTTCCTTCTGCCGGTACTCCTCGACCGCCTGCTCCGACGCCTCCAGGCTCTGGCGCAGCTCGCCCAGCCGCTGGCTGAGCCAGGCGTTGGCCTGGCGCGTGGCGATGGACTTCATCTCGGTCTGGAGGACGAGATACTGCTCGGCGACGCTGTTGGCGACCAGGGTCGCATAGGACGGGTCGGGCGAGCTGAAGCTGATGATGATGGTGTAGGACCGCCCGTCGTTGCTGACGCGCAGCCCGGCAAGCACGTGGTCGATCGCTTGGTCGCGCGTCGGCGCGGCTAGCGCGGCGGCGGGTTCGGGCAGGACCGCCGCGAGCAGGCGGCCGCCCTCCGGCACGCGGTCGGCCAGGACGGCCTGCAGGTCGTGCAACGCCGCCGCCCAGGGCGGAGCCTGGGTGCGCTCGGCCAGCAGATGGGGATCATGCATCAGGTCGAGCCGGTCGACGATGCGCCCGGCGAGCAGGCGCGAGGAGATCAGGTCGAGCTCGCTGCGGAGCACCGTGTTGTCCTGGGGCAGGTGCGACATCACCGAGTTGATGTTGATGACCTCGATCTTGCGGGTGTCGACCATCACCACGGCGCTGGCCTGGTAGGTCGCGATCTGGTTGCGGGTCGCCACCCAGCCGGTCGCCGCCCCGAGCAGGATCGGGAGGGCGATGACGATCTTGCGCCGGCGCAGCATCCCCAAGATGTCGAAGACGCCGCCGTCCTTCGAACTCGCATAGCTCTCAGCCATCGCGGGAAAACCCCTTCTTGACCATGGCGGACCGGGCACCCTTGCGGGAAAGCGGGGTTCACTTTTCGTGGAAGAGATTGTTGGTCAGGTAGGCGACCTGCGTCCGATTGGTCGCGCCCAGCTTCTTCATGATGTGCCGGACATGGACCTTGACCGTGCTCTCGCACATGCTGAGCTCATGGGCGATCAGCTTGTTCGGCTTGCCTTCCCGCAGGCAGGCGAGGACCTGGCCCTGGCGGTGGGTGAAGCTGCGGGGAACCTTGTCCGCGGTCCCCCCGCCCGCTGCCGGCAACCGCGCCTTCTGGTGGCGGGCGAGCGTGGTCAGCGCGCTGGCCGGGATGAAGACGCCGCCGGATTCGACCAGCCGGATGGCGCCGACCACCACCGAGATCGCGGTGCTGGTCGGGATGTAGCCGCGGGCGCCGCATTCGAACGCGTCGACGATGTGCTGGGTGTCCTCATGATCAGAGATGATGATCACCGGCACGCCCGGCAGCAGCTCCTCGAGCATGCTGAGCTCATCGGCCGACCGGGGATCGGATACCAGCCGGCTTCCCAAATTGAGGAGGACCAGGGCGACGGTCGCACTGGTCAGGTCGGGCCGCCGGGCCGCCTTCTCCACCGAGGCGCATGGGGTGATCGACAGCTCCAGAACCCTGGGCTCGAGCCAGGAGGCGAAGCATTCGAGGGTCAGCTGACGGCCGTCGACCAGGAGGACCGACCGGTGCGCCTTACCGGGCAGAGAGCCGGGAAGAGGCTGCCGCCGCACCACCGGCGGGACGCCGCCCGCTTCGCGCGGTGCGTCATGCAGGTCGACCGAATAGGCGTCGCTCCGCAGCTCTTCCCCGGTTCCTGGTTGGACCCGCATGACGGCTTCTCTTAGCGTATTCATCCCGGACCTCCCTGTTGTCAAGCGGTAGGCGCTCCGTTCTCATCCGGCCGATCGCTCCGCAACGATCGGCTGTCCCATGGAGGCGCCCGCCATCGCCGGCGCTCCTCCATGGCCGTCCTGTGACTTTCCGCGATTTCCCATATGACAGGCCGTCCCGCCATGGACGCCCGGGCGCATTTCTGCAAAAGCGCTTCGGCAATTTTCGGGGGGCTGGGTCAAAACCCGAGGTTGCATCGAATTTCAAACAAACAGTACCAATAAGCGTCGCAGGGTTTTCATTTTCTGAGGGCTAGTCTTGCGGTTCTTTTCGAACGTAGCCGGATACCGAATTCGCGAGAAAGCGGTTCATCCCCTCGGATGAGTAGGGGCTGAGAAGAAATATTGAATGATCATACCCTTCGTAAGTGGTGGCTGCGACCACCAAGCCGGAACCCAAGAGATGGAGCCGCAGGCAGCTTTGGGTTGAGGTCGGCCACCCCGGCCCGGGCCTGCGCCACCCGGCCGGGGTGCGGCGTCCATGCGCCGCCGTTTCCTCCTGTGGGGTGCGGCAGCGGCGGCTGTTCCGCCTCTCCGACCGCAGGCGGATGCCGATACGCAGGACGCCTTATACGCCTTCCGGCAGTGCGGTGGTCGCCTACGTCGAAAACGTCATGGCCTTCAGGCAAAGCGCCAAATCGCCGGTCGGCGCCGCGGCGACTAAGCTCTGCCGGACCCGCATGCCGGTCGGCGGAGCGTGCCGTCCGGACGCCCCGCCCAGGCGAACCGCGGGCGCCATAGCCCTTACCGGAACAAGGCCCCTGAGCGCGGCCGGCGGCTGTTTCCGCCACCGGCCGGCGCGGGCGACGGGAGTCGATCGATGATGACCTTGCCCATGATGATCCTGCTCAACTCCTTCCTGATCTGCGTCGGCATGATCGCCTGCCTGCAACGTCTTGCGCCGCGGCTTGGTCTCCTCGACATCCCGTCCGGCCGCAAGCAGCACGAGGAAGCCGTTCCGATGGTGGGCGGCATCGCCATCTTCGTCGCCCTCACGCTCTCCATCCTGCTTGGCCCGAAGTTCGAGGGGGCGCTGGTGCCGTTCTTCACCGGCGTGGCGCTGCTGGTGGCGCTTGGCGTCATCGACGACCGCAACGGCATGGACGCGCGGACCAAGCTGCTCGGGCAGATCGTCGCGACGCTGGTCATGATCATGCCGGACCAGACCACCACGGTTGCCCATCTCGGCGACCTGCTCGGCTGGGGCGCCATCGCGCTGGAGGGCGCTGCGGTGCCGTTGACCGTCCTCTTCGTGGTCGCTTCGATCAACGCATTCAACATGATCGACGGGCTCGACGGCGTCGCCGGCGGCGTCGCCGGTGTCGGCCTGCTCTGGCTCGCCGCGGTGGCGGTGCTGGAAGGCCGGATGGAGTTGATGACCCTGGCGCTCACCCTGGCCTGCGCGATCTCCGGTTTCCTGCTGTTCAACCTGCGCCATCGCTGGCGCAGCCGCGCCGAGGTGTTCCTCGGCGACGCCGGCAGCATGATGGTCGGCGCCATCCTCGCCTTCCTGGCGGTGCGCCTGTCGCAGGGGCCGGAAGGGGTGGCAGCGGCACCGGCCGCCCTGCTGTGGACCGTGGCGCTGCCCGGGATCGACATGGTCAGCGTGACCGCCCGCCGGATCGCCCGACGGCGCTCGCCATTCGCGGCCGACCGCATCCACCTGCACCATGTGCTGCTCGACTGCGGCTTCTCGCCCTGCGCGGTGACCTTCCTCCTGATTGCGCTGGCGTTCCTCCTCGGCGGCTGCGGCCTGCTCGGCGTCGCCTTGAGGATCCCCGACTACTTGATGTTCTGGGGCCTCGCTCTGCCGATGGCCGCCCATTCCTGGTTCGTGCTGGCCGGGTGGAAGGGCGTCCGCCTCCCCGCCCGCAGCACCATCGCCCTGCGGGAGCGCGTGTCGTGAGCGCACCGGCCGGCCGAAGGACTGCCGCCCTGGGGAATGCCCCTCTGGGGAATGCCGCCCTGGGGAATGCCGGCGGCATGACCACTGGCTTCTTCGGCCTGCCCCACCTCGGCGGTACCTACTCGGTGTTCCGCACCCTGCGCCCAGGGCTGGCGGCCCGCGGCATCGGGTTGCGTTGGATCGGAACCGGCGCGCCGGCGTCCCGGGCACTGCTCCGCAGCCCTTGGGCCTCCGAGATGGCCCGGGGCACGGTCGTGGCGCCGCAGGAGAGCGAGGAGCGCAGCCAGGCCGCCGCCCTTCTCGACCACATCGGGCATGGCGGCTACGACGCGGTGTTCGTGAACGTCCTGGCCGACCGGGTCCAGACCAATGCGGTGCGCTACCTGGACCGGCGCGTGCTCCGGGTCATGGTGGTCCACAACATCACGCCCGCCACCTATGCCGCCGCCACCGCGATCCGCGACTGGGTGCATGCCACCGTCTGCGTCTCGCCGCGCATCCGCGATGATCTGGTGGCCCGGCACGGCTTTGCGCCCGAGCGGACGCATGTCATTCTGAACGCCATCCTGCCTCCCATGGCGAAGCCGGAGGCGCCGCGCGGCGCCCGCCCGCCGATCACCACCCAGGCGCCGCTGCGGCTGCTCAGCCTGGGGCGGGTCGAGGACGCCTCCAAGGGCGTGCTCTGGCTCCCCCGCATCCTGCGGAGGCTGGACGGGTTGCCCTGTGTGCTGACGGTGGGCGGCGACGGCCCCGATCTCGAGAACCTACGCCGGGACTGCGCCCGTTTTGGCCGGCAGGTGCGCTTCCTCGGCGCCGTTCCGGCGGAGCGGGTGGCGGCCGTCATGGCCGAGCACGACGTGCTGGTCTTCCCGTCGCGCTTCGAGGGGTTCGGCCTGACGCTCGCCGAGGCGATGGCGGCCGGCTGCGTGCCCGTGGCCTCGGCGATCCGTGGCGTCACCGATGCGGTGGTCGACGATGGGCGTACCGGCCTGCTGTTTCCCGTCGGTGCGCCGGAGCGGGCAGCATTGGCGATCCAGCGCCTGATCATGGAGCCCGGCCGGCTGGAGCGCCTGTCTTCGGCGGCCCGGCTGGAGGCTGCACGGCGGTTCGACGCCGCCGCCGCCGCCGGTGCCTATGCCGACCTGCTGCAGGACCTGCGCCGCCATCCGCCGGCCATCGCCGACCCCCTGCCGCTGGCCCGGTGGCGCTACCCAGGCGGCCTGGGTGACGGCGGGCTGCGCCGCTTCGTTCCGCACCCGATCAAGAACCTGCTGCGCATGCTGCGCGAGCGCTCCGCGCTGGCGCTCGCTGCGGCCGGTTCCGGACGTCCTGGAGAACGACCATGACCGCCCATCCCGAACCCTCGACGCCCGTCGCCGGCGGCTTCCACCCCGCCATCTCCTCTGCCATTCTCTCCGCCTCCTTGGGCGGCCGAATCCGCCCAAGCTCGCTGTCGCTGCGCAACCGGCTCGGTCGGGCGCTGTGGGGGCTGGTCTGGCTCCTGCTGTTCCGCCCCTCGCCCAAAGTCTGTCATGGCTGGCGGCGCTTCCTGCTCCGCCTGTTCGGTGCCCGGCTGGGGCGGGGGGCCATCGTCCATGCCTCGGTCCGGGTCTTCGCGCCCTGGAACCTGGAGATGGGCGAGCACGCCTCGCTCTCGCACTTCGTCGACTGCTACTGCGTCGACCGCATCTCGGTGGGCGCCTACGCGACGGTCAGCCAGTACAGCTTCCTATGCTCGGCGAGCCACGATTTCCGCCAATTCCAGATGCCGCTGGTCACCAAGCCGGTCGAGATCGGCGCGCTGGCCTGGGTCGCCGCCGACGTGTTCGTCGCCCCCGGCGTCAGGATCGGCGAAGGCGCGATGGTCCAGGCGCGCTCGACCGTCCTGGAGGACGTGGCGGACTGGACGATCGCCGGTGGCCACCCGGCCCGGGCGATCGCCGAGCGGGTGATGGTCGGAGAGCTTCCAACCTGGTGAGGACCCGAAGCATGGGCGTTTCCGTACTCATCCTGACCCTGAACGAGGAGCGCAACCTCCCGGCCTGCCTCGAGGCGGTCAGGTGGAGCGACGACATCGTCGTGCTCGACTCGTTCAGTTCGGACCGCACGGTGGAGATCGCCAGGTCGTTCGGCGCGCGGGTGGTCCAGCGCCGGTTCGATACCTGGTCCTCGCACCAGAACTGGGCATCGAAGGAGATCCCGTTCAAGAACAAGTGGGTCTACTACTCCGACGCCGACGAGATCGTCACGCCGGAGCTGCGCGACGAGCTGCTGCGCATCGCCGGCGATCCGGCGCTGGCGCCGGTCGCCTACCGGCTGCGCTACCGCAACTTCTTCTGCGGCCGCTGGCTGCGCCATTGCGGCATCTACCCGGTCTGGGTCCTGCGCTTCTACCAGCCGGACAAGGTCCGCTTCGAACGCATCGTCAACCCGGTCGCCGTGGTCGACGGTGAGGAGGGGCGTCTGGACGGCCATTTCCACCACTACTCCTTCAACAACGGCCTCCAGGCCTGGTTCGACAAGCACAACCGCTACTCCCAGCAGGAGGCGATCGAATCCCTGCGCAGCCTGCGCGGGTCGCCCCTCGACTGGCGCGCCCTGGCCGGCAACGCCGTGGCGCGCCGCCGGCTGCTGAAGGAGCTGAGTTTCCGGCTGCCCTGCCGGTCGCTGCTGCGCTTCGTCTACATGTACCTGCTGCGGCTCGGCTTCCTCGATGGCTGGCAGGGCTACACCTACTGCCGGATGCTGGCGATCTACGAATACATGATCGAGCTGAAGGTCATGGAGATCGAGCGGCGCGAGCGGGGGCTCTCGGTGTGACCACCCTTCCGCCGTCGAACCGTGCCCGGCGAACCTCGCCGTGGCGCTTCCTGCTCCTGTCGATTTCGGGTGCCCTGCTGTTGGTGGCGGTCTATGTCGGACTGCATGTGGGGGCGCGCCATCTCCTCACCGTGCGGACGCCGCTCAATCCGGCCGACGCCATCGTCGTCCTCGGCGGCGAGGCCGAAGGGCGGCCGGATCGGGCCGCCGCGCTCTACCGCGCTGGGCTGGCGCCACGCGTCATCGTCAGCGGCGACGGCGACTGCCGGGAGGCGGCGGCCCGGCTGCGCGCCGGCGGCGTCGCCCCGGACGCCATCCTGGTCGAGTGCCGCTCCGGCAACACCGCCGAGAACGCCGCCTTTTCCAGCCAGATCCTGCGTGCGCTCGGTGCGCGCAGCGTCATCGTCGTGACCTCCTGGTGGCACACGGCACGGGCGCTGCGCTGCTTCGAGCGGAGCGCCCGGGACATGGTGGTGATGATGGCGCCAAGCGCCGGACCGCCACCGGCCCGTGAGATCCCGGGGGAGATCCTGGGCTGGCAGCCCGACGGCGAGCATGTCAGGCAGGAATACCTCAAGACGTTCCTCTACCGTCTGCCCGGCGTGAACCGGTGCTGAAGGAGGCCGGGGATGGAAACGATCAACTGGATCCTGCTCCTCGCCCTGGCGGCCCTCACCTTTGCCCTGCTGGTGACGGTGCTGGGCCGCAAGGGGCGCATCTACGAATACCCGTTCTTCGCCGGGGCGATGTTCTTCAGCTTCGTCCTGCCGCAGTTGCCCGGGCTGGCCGGCGACCCGTATCTTCCGGAAGGCGCTTTTGCCAAGACCATGGTGGTGACGCTGTCCTGCGCGGTGATGCTCTGGCTGGGCTGGGCCGTCACCAACCGGCCGATGCGCGCCTTCGCCTACGAGATGAGCGAACAGCGCCTGATCACCGCCGCTGCGGCGCTGTCGGCGGCCGGCGCGTTCTTCTACTTCAAGATCAGCCACCTGCCCGTGGAGGTCAGGGATCTCAGCCTGCCGACCGGATTGCCGGTCGCCTATAATTTTTTTGCCAAGATGCTCGGATACGGCTTCACCTTGGCGACGATCTGCTTCGTACGGACCGGGTCGCGCTTGGCGCTGGTGATCGCCCTGTTCGGGGCGATGTTCTATCTGGAGCGGATCATCTTCGCCGGGCGGCGGGGAGACACCTCCGAATTCGTCCTGATCATCCTGCTGAGCTATTGGTTCGAACGGGGGCGGACGGTGCCGCGGGCGCTCGCTCTGGCGGCGGTGCTCGTCGGAACGCTGGTGATGAACAGCACCGGCGACTATCGCAAGGTCGCCAAGGCCGAGGAGGGGCCGAGCCTCGACCGGGTGATGCAGATCGACTTCGTCGGCAACCTCAAGGATCTGCTGGCCAACGGCGGCCCGGAGATGCTCAACGCGGTCTACAAGATCAATGCCATCGACGAGAACATGATCCTGGATTTCGGCGCGTTCCACTGGAACACCCTGGTGTTCAACTATATCCCGGCCCAGGTCACCGGCACCGAGTTCAAGGATCTGCTGTTCATCCCGATCAGGAATCCCTATGCGTTCACCGCCCATGCGCCGGCGACCGGCAGCACCGAAACCGGCATGGCCGACGGGTTCGGCTCATTCTGGTATTTTGGCGCGATCAAATTCTTTCTCATCGGCCTGGTGTTGAAGCGGCTTTACTGCGCAGCGATGCAGCGGTCCATCCCGGGACAGTTTCTCTACATGCTGCTCCTGACGCCAGGCATGCTGGCGATCACGCATCATACCCACTTCATCTTGAACATATGGGTCCATCTCTCGATTTTTGTCTATCCGGTCCTGCTCTGGTCCCGGAAGCCCGCAGACCGTTTTGCTCCGACTACCCTCGGGCGCTCCGGCCCGATCCGGGACCCACGCCGGGCTTTCAGTGCATGATCGCCGGCGGCGCCAGACGCCAGTTGCTTTCCACCGGCCCCATGCCCGATCCCGTCCCGTCTTCCCGGCTGGGCGAGCTGCACGGCGCCGGGCTCGGCAAGAACCGGTGTGTCGTCGATCCCGGTTGCGCTTGGATTCTGGCGAGAAAACGTCTGAACCGACGGCAGGGGAGGCTCGGCCGCATCTTACTCGCCCTGCTCATCACCGCTGCCGTCTTCTTCATTTTCATTGCCAAACGCGTCACAGGATTTCGAAAACCGGACCTTATCCGGTGACGAACCAACCGGCCTGGACCTGGGCCTGGGCCTGGGCTTGGGTGATGCCGCGCAGCACCACCTCGTCCTCGGAGGAGAAGACGATCACCACGTTGCCGGCACCGTCGCCGCGCAGGCTGTAGCCCTGGCCGTCGGCCAGCCGCAGCCGGTCGCCCTCGGCGGCCTGGAAGTCGGTGATCACGTCCCTGCCGCTGCCGCTTGCGAAGACGAACAGGTCGGCCCCCGCTCTGCCGCTCAGCGTGTCGGCGACGCCGTTGTTGCCGACGGACTCGGTGCGCTCAGCCGTCACCACCGGGACGCGCCACAGGACCATCGGCTCCCTCTCCCGCTTCGCATCGAGTGCCTCGACCGGACAGGCAAGCCCCCGGCCCTTCGAAACCCGGGATCGGCCATTCGGTGACCCTCCCGGCACCGGCATCATGCCTCGGCCTTGGCTGCCCGTCTCCAGGCCTGCTTGGAGAGCTGGATCGAAGGCGCCTCCACCAGACGGTGGAAGATGGCGGTGACGCCGAAGGTGAGCGGGAGATAGAGCAGCGCCGCACCCCACAGGGGCAGCAGGTGAACGAGCGAGAACAGCACCGTCGCGTGGACGAGATACAGGCTGTACGAGACCCTGCCCAGGTACTGGATCGCAGGCAGGCGGAGGGCGCTCCCGAAACGCCGGCTCGACAGCGCCGCCATGATCAGCCAGGCATCGCCGGCGACCACGAACCAATCCGTGAAGAATCCAAAATGCGCCCGCACCGACGGCGGCCCGTAGCCGTACAGCACGAGGGCCAAGGCGGCAAGGCTCAGAATGGCACGGCTGCGCCCGCCGATCGCTTCATATGCGGCTTGCAGGCTGTCCAGGGTTCGGACCATCACCGCCCCGGCGGCGAAGATGCCGGCATAGTGCAGGGTCGGCAGCCAGTCTGCCTCATAGGGGGAGGTGCCTGCGGCGGCGGTGGTCGCACCTGCCGCGGCCACGGCCACGGCCCAAGCCGGGGCATGAACCGTGAACAGCAGCAGGAGCGGGAAAATGAGGGAGATCCGCATCTCGTAGACGAGCGACCAGAAGGCCGTGTTGAGTTGGGCGGTGTCGAACCGGCCGACGAGCAGCAGCTGCTCGCTCAGCATCGCAGGCGTGACGGGCTCGTTCCAGGTCATCGCGAACCAGGTGCTCACGCCGTCCCTCGGCCCGCCGAAGCAGATGGCGCCGAGCGCGGCGAGTCCGACGGCGGCGGCATAGGGCGGGTAGATGCGGCACAAGCGCCTGCGCAGGAAGGCCGGATAGTCGAGCCTGCTCGACAGGATCGACGCGGCCAGCACGAAACCGCTGAGCAGGAAGAACAGCAGCACGGCTTCGTGCCCGGCGAACAAGATGCGTGTCGGCGCCTTCACGAGCAGGTCGGCCAGTGGATAGGTGTCCCGTGGAAAGACGTTGAGGAGATGCCGGAGGACGACGCTCAACGCAGCCAAGCCGCGCAGCGCGTCGAGTTCGGAATGGCGATGCCTGATCACACGGCCTCCTACGGTCGATCTTCTTGACGCCGCATCTTTCCGAGAAGCTGACGGGGCCGCGCGGCCCCGCCGCCAGGCGCATCACGGCAGGACGCAGCCCGGCCGTTCTCCGCCGCCGACCAGCCAGCGGTACACCGCGCTCATCTCGGCGGCCACCTTGGGCCAGGTGAAGCGCTCCTCGACGAGCCGGCGGCCACGCCGGCCGATGGCCCGGCGCTGCCCATCGTCGAGCGTGAGGAAGTCCGCCAGGCCGTCGGCGATCGAGGCCGGGTCGGTGGCGATCTCGAGCGCCGCCCCGGCCTCGAAGCCGATGGGCATGTTGCATTCCGGCGTCATCAGCACCGGAAGGCCGGCGCACCAGGCCTCCAGCACGGCCATGGGGAAGCCTTCGCTGAGCGAGGGCAGGATCATGGCGTCCGCCGCCCCGTAGCTCAGCCGTTTGCCGACGCCGAATTGCGGACCCGCGAAGGTGACGGACCCGGCGATGTCCAGCTCGTCGCTGAGGACCGCCAGGTCGTGGCGATGGTCGTTCTGGTCCCAGCCGGCGATCACCAGATGCCAACCGCCAGCGCCGGGGACCTTGCGCTGGCGCAGCAGCGCCCAGGCGCGCAGCAGCGCCGGCAGGTTTTTCTTGGGATGGAGGCGGCCGAGGAAGAGCAGGGTGCGGGCCCCCGGGGGGACCGCCTCGAACCAGTCTGGCTTGCCGTCGTGAACGGGTTCGTTGCCGGCGAGGTCGACGCCGTTGGGAATGACGCAGACCGGGTTCTTCTGCCCGAAGGCCCGGAGCGACCGCAGCTCCGACTCGCACAGGGCATGCAGGCAGCCGGCCCCGTTCAGATGGGCCCCCTCATAGAGCCGCAGCGCGATCTTTTTCTTCCAGCCCGCGTTCGCCACCGCCCAGGGGTCGAGCATGCCATGCGGGCTGATCACATAGGGTCGGCCGCCGCGGGCCTGGAGCCGGTTGGCGAGCGACGGATACATCCACATGCCATGGACATGGGTGAGATCGGCCCGGGCGCTGCGCAGGGCGGGGGCCAGCCCGCCGGAATAACCCCAGGATTTCGGACCGCGAATCCCGCAGGCGGCGATGGGAAGTGGCCGCCAGGCGGCCAGGTCGCCATCGTCGGGCCGGTTGCACAGGCCGACGACCGAGACCGACAGGTCCGGAGGCTGGTGAAGCGCCGTGGCGAGCCCATGCAGCGCGAAGAAGACGCCGCCGCCCATGGGGGAGACCGATGCGGTCAGCATGCAGATGTTCATCGCGATGCCGGCATCGGGATCCGGTCCTTGACGTCCGGATGCGCGCCGCCTTTCCGTGACGGGGAGGGGCCGTCGGGACCGGCCGCCGGGGCGCCGGCGGCGGAGGACGAGGCGGGCATGAGGCCGTTCGCCGCCGCGTGCAATGCCGCGACCAGCCGCATCCCATAGGCGTCGACGTCGTATTCCCGGAACCGCAGCCTCGCCCGCTCGGCCATGTCGCGCCGCCAGGCAGGGTCGTCCGCCAGGGTTTCCAGGGCGGTGACGATCGCGTCGGGGTCGCCGGGGGGAACGATGAAGCCCTGCACGCCGTCCTGGACGACGCTGCCCGTGTTGGGCGTGCAGACCACCGGCAGCCCGGCGGCGAGCGCCTCGTAGACGGCGGTGGCGGAGCCTTCGCAGATCGAGGGCAGCAGGAAGACGTCGGCCCAAGCATAATGGCGCAGGATGTCGCCGCGCGGCACCGGACCGAGGATTTGCAGGTTCGGCGACGTATCGGCGACGACCGGCGCCGGCAGCGCGCAGGGGCCGGCCATGCGGAACTCGGCGCGGCCGGCAAGCCGGCGCGCCGCCTCGATCACATGGGGCGAGCCCTTGCGCAGGCCGACCTCTCCGACGCTCAGCACGCGTAGCGGCCCCTGCCGCGGGTCGCGCGCCGGCAGCATGAAGCGGTCGTCGACGCCGTAGGGGACGACGACGCAGCGCTCGACGGGACCGCCGCAGTCGGCGACGGACTGGCGGACGAACTCGGAGCCGCAGACGATCAGGTCGGCGGCCTCCCACTCCGCACGCTCATGCGCGCACAAGGCGGCCGCCGTCTTGCGGTCCAGGACCCGTGCCTCCCAGTCGGGGAAGCGGCCGGCCTGCTCGATCATCAGCCGGTCCTGCAGCTGGACCGAGGCGATCGTCTGTTCCAGCACCGTCGTCAGCCCGGCGCGGCGGGCCTCGCGCAGCAGCTCCAGCGCGGCGCCATCGAAGGCATAGACCATCGAGGCCCCGCCCAAGCCGCAGCGGAGGACGCGGCGGCAGAAGGACCGCCCGCCGTCGAGATACATCCGTGCCGCCTCGCCCGCATTGCGCGCGCGGGTGCGGCGAAAGCCGAAGGTCAGCCCGAACAGCGGGAAGCTGGTGATCTTGGCCGCCGGGACGGCGGTGGGCCGGCGCATGGCCAGACGGCGCAGGGTGGGGGGCGTGATGTCCGGCGGCAGCGCCGCCACCGTGTCGGCCCAGTCGCCGGTCACGCAGATGTCGGTGAAGAACCGTTCGAGGGCACCGGCCTCTTGCAGGATCCGGGGCACCGCATAGTGCATGCGGGCACCGATCTGGGCGACCAGAACGCGCGGCATCATGGGAGGTCCTCCGCAGCAGGAAAGGGGGGAGCTTTTGGGGCTTCGCGAGCCGACCGTCAGGCGGCGATGGTTCCTGCCGCCCGTCAGGCGGCGACGGTCCCGGCCGCGGCGATGTCCTGCTCCAGGAACCAGCGGTAGGTCTGGCGCAGCCCCGCGCGCAGGTCGATGTGCGGGCGCCAGCCCATCGCCGTCAGCCTGCCGCTGTCCAGCAGCTTGCGCGGCGTGCCGTCCGGCTTGCCGGCGTCGAACACCAGCTCGCCGTCCCAGCCGACCACCTCGGCGATCAGCCGGGCCAACTCGGCGATACCGACCTCGCTGCCGGAACCGACATTCACGTGCTCCTCGCCCGAATAGCGGTTGAGCAGGAAGACGAGGCCGTCGGCGAGGTCGTCGACATGGAGGAACTCGCGCAGCGGCCTGCCGCTGCCCCAGACCTCGACGGTGCGGCGGCCGGCCAGCTTGGCCTCGTGCAGCTTGCGCATCAGGGCGGGCAGGACATGGCTGGAGGCGAGGTCGAAATTGTCGCCGGGGCCGTACAGGTTGGTCGGCATCGCCGCGATGAAGTCGCAGCCGTTGTGCCGGCGGTAGGCCTGGCACAGCAGGATGCCGGCGATCTTGGCGATGGCGTACCACTGATTGGTCGGCTCCAGCGGCCCGCCCAGCAGGGCGCTTTCGGGGATGGGCTGCGGCGCCAGCCGGGGATAGACGCAGGACGAGCTGAGATAGAGCAGCTTGGCGACGCCGTTGCGCTTCGACGCCTCGATCAGGTTGGTGCCGATCGCCAGGTTGTCGTAGATGAACTCCGCCGGCCGGGTGTCGTTGGCCAGGATGCCGCCGACCGTCGCCGCCGCCGCCACCACCACCTCCGGCCGCATCCGGGCCATCCAGGCCTCGACATCGTCCTGCCGGCGCAGGTCGAGTTCGGCGCGGGGCACCGTCAGGATCTCGCAGCCCTCACGCGCCAGCCGGCGGACGACGGCGGAGCCGACCATGCCGCGATGGCCCGCCACCCAGACCCGCCGGCCCTCGAGCGGGAAGATGAGCTCATGCATCGACATAGGCACGCCCTCCGGTCTGTTCGGATTGCAGGTCGGCCGCCATCATCTCGGCGACGAGCTGGCGGAAGGAGGTGCGGTGGCGCCAGCCGAGCCGCTCGCGCGCCTTGGACGGGTCGCCGAGCAGCAGCTCGACCTCGGTCGGGCGGAAATAGCGCGGGTCGATGCGCACCAGGGTCCGGCCGGTCTTCCGGCAGACGCCCTCCTCCTCGACGCCGATGCCGCGCCAGGCGATGGCGCGGCCGACATGGGCGAAGGCCAGCTCGACGAACTCGCGCACCGAATGGGTCTCGCCGGTGGCCAGCACATAGTCGTCCGGCTCGTCCTGCTGCAGCATGCGCCACATCCCCTCGACATAGTCGCGGGCATGGCCCCAGTCGCGCCTGGCGTCGAGGTTGCCGAGATACAGCCTGTCCTGCCGGCCCTGCTCGATGGCGGCGACGGCGCGGGTGATCTTGCGGGTGACGAAGGTCTCGCCGCGGGTCGGGCCCTCATGATTGAACAGGATGCCGTTGGAGGCGTGTATCCCGTAGGCCTCGCGGTAGTTCACCGTGATCCAGTAGGCGTAGAGCTTGGCGGCGGCGTAGGGGCTGCGCGGATAGAACGGCGTGGTCTCGCGCTGCGGCGTCTCCTGCACCTTGCCGTAGAGCTCCGAGGTCGAGGCCTGGTAGAAGCGGCAGCGCCCGGTCATGCCGAGCAGGCGGATCGCTTCCAGCAGGCGCAGCGTGCCGAGGCCGTCGGCGTTGCCGGTGTATTCCGGCGTCTCGAAGCTGACCTGGACGTGGCTCTGGGCCGCCAGATTGTAGACCTCGTCGGGTTGGACCTCCTGCATCAGGCGGATCAGGTTGGTGGCGTCGGTGAGGTCGCCGTAATGCAGGACGAAGCGCAGGTCGGCCTCGTGCGGGTCCTGGTAGAGGTGCTCGACCCGCCCGGTGTTGAAGGACGAGGAGCGGCGCTTGAGCCCATGCACCCGATAGCCCTTGGCGAGCAGCAGCTCGGCCAGATAGGCGCCGTCCTGCCCGGTGACACCGGTGATCAGTGCCGTCTTGGTCATTTCGCTCCCCCCACCGCCCTCTCCGCCGCCGCCCTCTCCGCCGCCACCCGGTCCCTCATCGCTCGGCCGGTCGGAGGCGCCCTGGTGCCGGCCGGCAGGCCGTCCAGCAGGGCCAGCCATTTCTCGACCACGTGGCGGCGGTCGAACTGCTCGTCGAAGGCGCGGCGCGCATTGTCTCCGAGCCGCCGGCACAGCGTGGGTGACGTGCTGAGCCGATGGATCGCTTCGGCCAGCCCGTCGGCATCGCCGATGGCGAAGGCGGAGCCGAAATCATGGTCGTGCAGCATGGCGCCGACCTCGCCCTGCCGGTCGCCGACGAACAGCGCCGGCCGTCCGGCGGCGGCGATGCCGTAAATCTTGCTCGGGATGATCAGCCCCTCGAGCTCGGGGCGCAGCGTCACCAGATGGACGTCCATGGCGCCCAGCGTCTCGCACAGGCGCTCTTCGGACTGCAGTGGCCGGAACAGGACGTTGGGCAGATTGCGCTCGGCCACCGCGCGGCGGATCTCCGCCAGCCGGTGGCCGTCGCCGACGAACAGGAACAGGATGCCGGGATCGCCCCGCAGCCGGTCGGCCGCGTCGATCACCGTGCCGAACTCGTGCGCCCGCCCCATGTTGCCGGAATAGCCGACGACGAAGCGGTTCCCCAGCCGCCACTCGCGGCGCAGGGCCACCGCCTCGCGCGGCAGCGGCCGCACCAGGCTGCCGTCCGAACAGTTGGGGATGACCGTGATGGCGTTCGGGCTGATGCCCTGGTCGGTCAGCAGCGCCGCCATGCGCCCGCCGATCACGACGTTCCTCGCCGCCTTGGCCAGCGAGCGGTTGCGCAGGCGGCGCAGCAGCGGGGCGATGCCGAGGACGCCCTTCACCTGCAAGGAGAAGGCGACTTCCGGGAACAGGTCGAGCAGCCAGTTGACCAGCAGCGTGCCCGGCGGCAGCACCGACTGCACGGTCACCGACAGCATCGGCGGGTCGGTGCAGGCGACCACGCAGTCGCCGGGACGGGCGTCCGAGACCACCGCGGCGGCGGCGGCGAGATGGAAGGTCGCGTAGTCCACCGCCCGCCGGCCCAGCCGGCCGCGGCCGAGGCTGCTGGTGCCGACGCGGTGGATGGTCACGCCGCGGATGGTTTCGTGGCGGGGCAGCGCGGCGGCGGCATCGTCGTAGCGCTGGCGGCTGGCGATCGCATGCACGGCGAAGCCCCGGGCCGTCAGCTCGAAGGCGAGGCTGCTCACCATCTGGCTGGTCGCCGACAGGTCCGGGTAGAAGTAGCGGTTGATCAGGATGATCCTTCCCCGCCGGCCGGCCGCCGGGCCGCTCCCCGGCGGTGGGACGCCCTCGGTCGGCGGGGCCTTCGCGAGACGCGGGACCGCGCCCCCGACAGGAGACGCGCCGGGATGCATCGCCCCGGCACGGGGCGTCAGCTCGTTCATGGTCGGGAAGTCCTGTCCAAGTGCCACGGGAACCATGGATACCCTCGTCCGGCAGCGACCGGGCCGGCAACTCAGGAAAAGAACCGAGGGCTCAGGCGATCCGCCTAGGTTCGGCACCGTCGGGATTCGGCATTCCAGCGGCCCCCCGCCGGTGGAGGCATGCCGTGCTCGACCCGACGGCGGATGAGACGGGGAGCCCTACCTCCCAATGGGTAAGCGGCCTCCGGCGCCCGGCTTTCCTCAGGATTGCCGAGCTTCGGTCCGGCAGGCGCGGTGCTAGCCTCAACCGATCGGCACCCCGCGCCCCGCGTGACCGACGCGGTCATCTTCCAGGGCAGGGTCCCAAGGGCATTTTCCAGGGCAACCACCATGATCACTGGCACCATGATCACCGGCAAGCGCTTTGCCAGGCGCGCGGCGCCCCGGCGCCCGAGCTGCCCCGTTCCGAACTGTCCCGTTGCGAACGGCCCCACCCCGGCCGGACCCGGCCGGCGCCGGCTGGGGCCGGCACTGACGCTGGCGGGGCTGCTCGCCCTGGCGCCGCTGCTGGCGGCCTGCGGCTCGGCGGCCCTGGAGGAGGCGCCGCTCACGGTGGAGCAGGGCGGGCGGGCTCCCGACTACCGCATCGGCCCGCTCGACACCATCCATGTCGAGGTCTGGCAGGCGCCGGAATTCTCCACCACCGCGCCGGTGCGTCCCGACGGCCGGATCTCGATGCCGATGCTCCAGGAGGTCGTGGCGGCCGGCAAGACGCCGGAGGAGCTCGCCCGCGACATCAAGAAGAGCCTCACCGCCTACATGCCCGACGCCCTGGTGACGGTGACGCTGAGCAGCTTCGCCGACGCCTCCGAACAGCAGGTCCAGGTGGTGGGCGAGGCGGTCAAGCCGACGGCCATCCGCTATCGCCAGCGGATGCGGATGCTCGACGTCATGATCGCGGCCGGCGGGCTGACCAAGTTCGCCGATGGCAACCGCGCGGTGCTGGTGCGCCAGTTCGGCGGCGGAGAGCGGAGCTACCGCGTCCGCCTCGACGACCTGCTCAAGGACGGCATGGTCAAGGCCAACGTGCCCATCCTTCCGGGCGACATCGTGATCATCCCGGAAACCTATTTCTGACCGGGCCGGTCCGGACCATTCCAGGCGACCGATCCACGGTGATCATGTTGCGGCGACCATTCTGCGGCGATCAGGAGGCCAGGGTGAAGGCGGCACTGCAATTCATGAAATCCGACCAGCTGCGGCAGCGGGCGCACCGCATCATCCCCGGCGGCTGCCACACCTACGCCAAGGGTGACGACCAGTATCCGGTGCTGTCGCCGGGCTTCATCCTCTACGGCGAGGGCTGCCGGGTCTGGGACGTCGACGGCAACTCCTTCATCGAATACGGCATGGGCAACCGCGCGGTCGGGCTGGGCCACGCCTATCCCGAGGTGGTGCGCGCCGCCCGGCGCGAGCTGACCGGCGGCTGCAACTTCACCCGCCCGTCGCCGCTGGAGGTCGCCTGCGCCGAGCAGTTCCTGTCGCTGATCACCGGCGCCGAGATGGTCAAGTTCTGCAAGGACGGCTCCGACACCACCTCCGGCGCGATGCGCCTGGCCCGGGCCTACACCGGCCGCGACCTGATCGCCCGCTGCGCCGACCACCCGTTCTTCTCGACCGACGACTGGTTCATCGGCACCACGCCGATGGACGCCGGCATCCCCGACGCCGTCAAGCGGCTGACGCTCGGCTTCCCCTACGGCGACCTCGGCGCGGTGGAGGCGCTGTTCGCGCAGCATCCCGGCCGGATCGCCGCCCTCATCCTGGAGCCGGCGCGCACCGACGACCCGCCCGAGGGCTATCTGCAGGAGCTGAAGCGCCTGTGCCATGCCAACGGGACCCTGCTGGTCTTCGACGAGATGATCACCGGCTTCCGCTGGAACCGGGGCGGGGCGCAGGCGCTGTACCGCGTGGTGCCCGACCTGTCCTGCTTCGGCAAGGCGCTGGGCAACGGGTTCGCCGTCTCGGCGCTGGCCGGACGGCGCGAGCTGATGCAGCTCGGCGGCCTCGACCAGAGCGAGCGGCCGCGGGTCTTCCTGCTGTCCACCACCCATGGCGCCGAGACGCACGCGCTGGCGGCGGCGATCGCGACCATGAAGGTCTATGAGCGCGAGGACGTCACCGGCCATCTCTGGCGCATGGGCACGCGGCTGGCCGACCGCCTGCGCGAGGTGGTGCACCGCCGCGGCCTCGACGACGTCGTCCGGATCGTCGGCAAGCCGTGCTGCCTGTTCTACGAGACGCTCGACCAGGACGGCCGGCGCTCGCAGGCCTTCCGCACCCTGTTCCTGCAGGAGACGATCCGGCGCGGCATCCTGGCCCCCTCCCTGGTGGTCAGCTATTCCCACAAGACCGCCGACATCGACGCCACCGTCGAGGCGGTGGACGGCGCCCTGTCGGTCTATGCCCGGGCGCTGGTCGACGGCGTCGAGCAGCATCTCGTCGGGCGGGCGTCGGACACCGTCTACCGGCGCTACAACCGGGCGGACATGGTGCCGGCATGACCTCGGCAATGAGCGCGGCAATGAGCGCGGCCACGCCGACGGCCGTCAGCGCGCGGCCCTGGCCGGTGCGGCTGATGATCGCGGCGGCGGTGACGGTGCTGGCCAGCGCCGCCCTGGCCGCGGAGGAGCCGCGCTTCCCGCTCTCCGCCACGCCGCGCTATCTGGCGGATGCCGACGGCCGGCCGTTCCTGCTGCACGGCGACACCGCCTGGTCGCTGATCGCCGAGCTGAGCCGCGAGGATGCCGCGCTCTACCTGGGCGACCGCGCCGCCCGCGGCTTCAACACCGTCCTGGTGTCGCTGATCGAGCACAGATACGCCACCAACGCACCGGCCAACGCCTACCGCGAGCCGCCGTTCCTGGTGGCCGGTGACTACGCGACGCCGAACGAGCGCTATTTCGCCCATGCCGACTGGATCCTGCGCCGGGCGCGCGCGCTCGGCATCCTGGTGCTGCTGACCCCGTCCTACATGGGCATCGGCGGCGGCGACGAGGGCTGGTACCGGGCGATGGAGCGCAACGGCCCGGCCAAGCTGCGCGACTACGGCCGCTATCTCGGCCACCGCTTCCAGGGGCTGGACAACATCGTCTGGGTCCATGGCGGCGATTACGACCCTCCCGACAGGAGGCTCGCCGAGGCAATCGCCGACGGCATCCGCGAAGCGGACCCGCAAGCCCTGCACACCGTGCACGGCGGTCCGGGCACCGTGGTGTCGGACTTCTGGGCGGGGGCGCCGTGGCTCGCCATCGACACCGTCTACACCTACGCCCCGATGCGCGAGGCGGCGCTGCGCCAGCACCGCCGGCAGACCGGCCGGCCGTTCGTCCTGATCGAGACGGCCTACGAGGACGAGCATGGCGTCGCCGGGCGCGACGTCCGCGCCCAGGCCTACCAGGCGCTGCTGGGGGGCGCCGCCGGCCAGATCTTCGGCAACAACCCGATCTGGCATTTCGCCGGCCCCGGCATCCATCAGGCGCCGACCGGCTGGAAGCAGGCACTCGACAGCCCGGGGGGGCGCGACATGGCGCACCTGCACGCGCTGTTCGAGACGCTGCCCTGGTGGCGGCTGGAGCCGGCGCCGGACGACTGGGTCCAGATCAAGGAGCGCGGCGGTCTCGTCGGCTCGCTCGCCGACATCCTGCGGGCCGGCGGCACGGAGGCCCGGGGCCAGCGGCCGGGGGCGGCGATCACCACCGACCGCAAGCTGGCCGTCCTCTACATCCCGTCGGCACGGACGGTGGCGGCCGATCCGGGCCGGCTGGCCGGGCCGCTGGCGGCCGCCCGCTGGTACGACCCGACGAGCGGCCGCACGGTCGCCGCAGAGCCGGCGCGCCGGACTTCCGGCCGGGCCGAGTTCACCGTCCCCGGCGCCAACGACCGCGGCGAGGAGGACTGGGTGCTGATCCTTCAGTCGGCCACCGGCGATCCCGGGGCATCAGGCACAGGGGAGGACCTCCGCAGGGGCTTCGGACAGGCGCAGGGGGGCGGATGATGGCGGCACGCCGTGACGAGGCGGTGCGGCACGGGGCGGCGCCGGCCCGGCGGGTGGTCCTGTTCGGCCTGTTCGGCAGCGGCAATTCCGGCAACGACGCCTCGCTCGAGGCCATGCTGGGTTTCCTGCGCCGCCGGCCCGGCATCGAGCTCACCTGCATCTGCAGCGCGCCGGAGCAGGTCGCCACGCGCTACGGCATCCGCGGCGTCGCCATCGGCGCACGGCCGGCCGGCGGCCGGCTGGTCGAGGTGGCCGACCGCCTGCTGGGCGGGCTGCCGCGCCGCGCCGCCGGGTTCGGCCGCGCCGTCCTAATGGCGTCGCGCGCCGACGCGCTGATCTTTCCCGGCACCGGCATCCTCGACGATTTCGGAACCGGGCCGTTCGGCCTGCCGCTCGCCGTGTTCGGATGGTGCCTGGGCGCGCGGCTGGGCGGCGCCCGCATCGCCTTCGTCAGCATCGGCGCCGGGCCGATCCACCACCCGCTCAGCCGCTGGCTGATGGGGCGGGCCGCCGCCATGGCGCAGTACCGCTCCTACCGCGACACGGTCTCGCGCGACTTCATGGCCGGCATCGGCGTCGCGGCGGGCGTCGCCGCGGACGGCACGGTGGACGTCAAGGCGGACGCGGAGCACGACGCCGTCTTCCCCGACCTCGCCTTCGCGCTGCCGACCCCCCCCGTCGCCGCCGCGCCGGGGCCGGGGCTGACGGTCGGGCTCGGGGTGATGGGCTATTACGGCTGGAGCCACGACCTGCAGGCCGGCGCCGGCATCCACCGCACCTACCTGGACAAGCTGCGGCGCTTCACGCTGTGGCTGCTCGACCAGGGCTGCCGGGTGCGGCTGCTGACCGGCGACGCCGGCGACCGCGACACCGTCGCCGCGCTGGCGGCGGCGCTGCGGGCCGAGCGGCCGGACCTGGCGGCCGACCGGCTGAGCGCCGAGCCGACCGCCGACCTGCAGGCGCTGATGGGCCAGATCGCCGGCACCGACCTCGTGGTGGCGACCCGGTTCCACAACATCGTCGCCGCCCTGAAGCTCGGACGGCCGGTGCTGTCGATCGGCTATGCCAGCAAGAACGACGACCTGCTCGCCGCGATGGGGCTGGCCGACTTCTGCCAGCACATCGAGACGCTCGATGTCGACCGGCTGATCCGGCAATTCACGGCGCTGCGTCAGGGCCGCGCCGCCCATGGCCGCCGCATCCGCGCGCGCGTCGCCGTCTACCGGCGCCGCCTGGACGAGCAGGACGCCCTGCTCGCCGCCCGCCTGCCTCTGGCCGGCCGGAAGGAGCAGGGAGCATGATGGCCCCGGCAATCGAACATAGAGACCACCGTGCAGGCCACCGGCGCCTGCCGGACCGCCTCGACGACCCGGCGGTGGGCTCGATCCTGCACGGGATCGCCGCCGAGCTCTTCCCGATCTGCCGCAGCATCACCGGGCCGGGCGTCCGCGAGACGCTGGAGCGGCTGCGGCGGCGGATCGACCTCGAGATCCACGAGGTGCCGAGCGGGACCGCGGTCTTCGACTGGACCGTTCCGCGCGAATGGACGCTGCGCGACGCCTATGTGAAGAACGCGCGGGGCGAGCGCGTCATCGATGTGCGGCGCAACAGCCTGCATGTCGTCAGCTACAGCACGCCGGTGCAGGCCCGCCTGCCGCTCGCCGAACTGCGCCGGCGCATCGTCACCCTGCCGGAGCAGCCCGGCCTCATCCCCTACCGCACCAGCTACTATGCCGAGTCCTGGGGCTTCTGCATGGCGCATGACCGCCTCCTGGAGCTGCCCGACGGCGACTACGAGGTCTGCATCGACGCCACGCTGGCGGACGGCAGCCTGACCTACGGCGAGTATCTGCACCGCGGCCGGAGCGAGGACGAGATCCTGCTGACCACCCATGTCTGCCACCCGTCGCTTGCCAACGACAACTGCTCCGGCATCGCGCTGCTGTCGCTGCTGGCCGAGCGGCTGCAGGGCGTGGAGACGCGCTACAGCTACCGCTTCCTCTTCGCGCCGGGCACCATCGGCGCCATCACCTGGCTGGCCCGCAACGAGCACCGGCT
Organism: Azospirillum picis; assembly: GCF_017876115.1. Lineage (GTDB taxonomy): Bacteria > Pseudomonadota > Alphaproteobacteria > Azospirillales > Azospirillaceae > Azospirillum > Azospirillum picis. Next base: position 51,998 of record NZ_JAGINO010000013.1, on the reverse strand, counting down.
GGAGCGCATCCGGCACGGGCTGGTGCTGTCGGGGGTCGGCGACGGCGGCGCCCCGACCTACAAGAGGAGCCGCCGGGGCGACGCCGCCATCGACCGCGCCATGGCGCATGTGCTGCGCCACGGCTCCCCCTCGGCCGCGGTGATCGACTTCTTTCCCTACGGCTACGACGAGCGACAGTTCTGCTCGCCGGGCTTCGACCTCCCGGTGGGCTCGTTCCAGCGCAGCCGGTTCGGCACCTATCCCGAGTACCACACCTCGGCCGACGATCTGGCCTTCATCCGGCCCGAGCATCTGGCCCACTCCTACCGCCTGGTGACGGCGGCGCTCGACGTCCTGGAGAGCGACGCGACGCCGGTGAGCCTCCAGCCGAAATGCGAGCCGCAGCTCGGGCGGCGCGGGCTCTACACCGCCGTCGGCGGCGACCGCGACGCGCCGGCGCGGTGCATGGCGATGCTCTGGGTGCTCAACCAGGCCGACGGGCGCCACAGCCTGCTCGACATCGCCGAACGCGCCGGGATGCCCTTCGCCGCGATCGCCGACACGGCGGCGATGCTCCGCGACCATGGCCTCGTCGCCTTCGCCGGCGACGGGGCGGCGTGACGCTCCACACCGTGCCAGTCCATCACCGAACGGCCTGAAAGGCTCCTGTCCTTACGCATGGGGAGGGAAGGGGATTGGTGCGAAATCGTTCGGAGGTTGGCAGGCGGCGAACTGGCGGATAGGAAGGCGGACCCGCTGGAACCGAGAGCCGGACGCCGCTCGCTGGTCGAGGTCGCGATGCTCAGATCCAAGCTTCTGATCGGGCGCAGCCTGCGCGCCCGGACTCTGCCCGCGCAGAAGGTCGAAGCGGCCATTGACTGCACGGCCATGAACGTCATGATTGGGCAGGCCGGTCACCCGCAAGGTCGCCTGATCACCGCTGCCTCGTGGTGGACACCGCCATCACGCCCATTTGCGCACCAAAGTCCTCCAGCACCTCCTCAGGCAGGCAAACCATCGGCGATGGCGGCGAGGTCCGGCCAGGAGCGGTCCCGCTCGCTCACCGCCACCGGCGCCAGGGGCCAGTCGATGGCGAGCGCCGGGTCGTCGTGGCGGATCCCGCGGGCGCCGCCGGGCGCATGGAACGCGGAAATCAGGTAGCCGACCTCGCTGTCGTCCGCCAGGGTTTGGAAGCCGTGGGCGAAGCCCTTGGGGATGTAGAGCTGGTGCCGGTTGCCGGCGGTGAGCTCGAACCCCTGCCAGCGCCCGAAGCCGGCGGAGCCGGGACGCAGGTCGACGATCACGTCCCAGATCGCGCCGCTCAGGCAACGCACCAGCTTGGCCTCGCCGTGGGGCGGGCGCTGGAAATGCAGGCCGCGCAGCGTGCCGCGCCGGATGTTGTAGGAGGTGCTGTGCTGGACGAACGCCGTCTCCAGCCCATGCGCGGCGAATTCGCGGACGCAGAAGCTGCGGGCGAAGAAGCCCCGCTCGTCATGGACGGGATCGGGACGGATGAGATGGGCTCCGGGGAGCGGCGTCTGGTCGAACTGCATGCTGGGCTCCAGGGCTGTGGCGGCGGGGGGACGGCCGATCACGCGCTGCCGTCGAAACGGCGGCGCAGCGGTGCGGCCAGGTCGGCGGAGAGCCGGCCCAGCCTCTCCAGGGTGTCGGGGCGGCGCAGGAGGGCGGTGAGGGGCGGCAGGACCGCAGTCGACGGCGCCAGCCGCACCGAGAAGCGGAGGAGGTCGCGCGCCAGGGCGGCGTCGCCGCGCGCCAAGTGGGAGGCGGCACACCAGTAGGCCCGCTCGGCCAACGCCCGCCGGGCCAGCCGGCGCAACCGCCCGGCTTGCGGCAGCGCGGCGCCGTCGTCGGCGAAGAACGTCTCGAAGGCGGCCAGGAACTCGACGTTCCAGTCATGGACGGTCCGCGACGACGCCGACTGGCTCAACGGGTGGACCCTGGCGATGCCCTGGATGACGTCGGTCTCCGCCGCGTCGCCCCGCAGGGCGAAGCGCATCCAGACCTCCAGGTCGTCGGTTTGCGGCAGCGTGCGCCGGTAATGGCCGACCTGCTTCTGGATGCTGGTCCGCACCACCGCGGTCGGTCCCGGGACGTGGTTGCGGCCGGTCCGGCAAAACCGCTCCAGCAGGGCGGACCCGGACAGGATGCGCCAGCCGGCCGCCGTCGCCGGAGCGGGGCGGGAGGGGCGGGGATCGGTCGCGCTGTCGATCACCACCCCGCCGTAGCTCAGGTGCACCCCGGGATGCCGCTCCATGACCGCCGCGGCGCGCGCCAGGGCGCCCGGGGCCAGCAGGTCGTCGGCGCACAGGATCAGGAAATAGTCGGCGCGCGCCCAGTCGATGCCGTCGTTGAAGGAGGCGTGCGGCCCGAGGTTGCGCGGGCGCGCCAGGACCTCGACCCGGCGGTCCTCGGCCGCCAGCCGGCGGGCGACCTCGACGCTGTCGTCGGTCGAGGCGTTGTCGATGATCAGGACGCGCAGGTCGGCGATGTCCTGGGTCAGCACGCTGGTGACGCAGCCGCGCAGGTAGCGGCCGTACTGGTAGGAAGGCACCACGACATCCACGCTCGCCACGCCGCGCCTCCAGCATAGGGCTCTGGGCATCCGGACGGCCCCGGACACCCCCGTGGCATGATAGGTCTGCGACTGCCGCCCCGCGATTCAGGCAAGGGACTTAGCCGGCCTTTCCGGAAGCGAGGGTTTCAGTCCTTTTCAGTAGGGTGCGCACCGCCTTCTAACGCCTTTGACGAGGGATCGCGGCGGGGCGGCGGCCTCTATCATCCGCTGCGGCGGGGCGGCGGACGCCCCGCCCATCCGGGAGGGGAACGGGACATGGCCGGGGTCAGACGCGCGCTTCTGTTCAATGCCTGCGAACGCTATGTCGGCTTGGCGATCAACTTCGGGACAGTGTCGGTGACGTCCCGGCTGCTCACCCCGGGCGAGGTCGGCCTGTCGGTGATCGGCCTGGGCATCATGACGCTGGCGCTGGCGCTGCGCGAGTTCGTCAGCCCCGACTTCCTGATCCAGCGGACGGCGGTGTCGCGGCCCGACGTGCGGACGGCCTTCACCGTCCTGCTGCTGCTGTACGGGCCGGTTGCGGTCGGGCTGGCCGTGCTGGCGCCCCGGCTGGCCGGCTTTTACGGCGAGCCGGGGTTGGCCGGCTACATCCGGGTGGTGGTCGCCGCCGGCCTGCTCGAAACCCTGTCCTCGCCCATCCTCGCCCTGCTCCGGCGGGACATGGCGTTTGGCGTGATCGCGGCGCTCAACACGGCGGTTGCGGCCGCCGGTGCCGCCGCCACGGTCGGGCTGGCGGCCCTCGGCTTCGGCTTCATGAGCTTCGCCTGGGCCTGGCTCGCCGCCGCTGCCACCACGTCCGCGCTGGCGCTGTGGTACCGACCCCACTGGTGGATGTTCGTCCCGTCACTGGCCTCGTGGCGCAGCGCGGTGGGCTTCGGCGGCTGCAACGGCGCCGTCGCGGCGCTGGGCCGCTTCTATGAGGCGCTGCCGCAGCTCGTGCTCGGCCGCATCCTGTCGGCTGATGTCGTTGCCTTCTACAACCGGGCCGGCATGGTCGTCACGCTGCCGGACCGCCTCGTGCTCTCCGGCGTGTTTTCGGTGGCCTTTCCCGCCTTCGCCGCCGCCGTCCGCCAGGGCGGCGACGTGAAGCGCGCCTACCTGCTGGCGCTCAGCCACATCACGGTGTTCCACTGGCCGGCACTGCTCCTGCTCGGCGTGCTGGCGCATCCGGCCGTCCTGATCCTGATGGGGCCGCAATGGGCCGGGATCGTGCCGCTGGTGCGCATCATGTCCGCCGCCTGCCTGTTCTGGTTCCCGGTGATCCTGACCCAGCCCGTCCTCGTCGCGCTGGGCGCCCAGCGCGACAATCTCGTGGCGAAGCTCGTCGCGATCCCGGTGTGCGCCGCCGTGCTCTGCGCCGCCAGTCTCCAGGGCCTCGAAGCGATGGCGCTGAGCCAGGCCATCACGATCCCGTTCCAGATGGCCGTCGCGCTGGTCGCCGTGCGGCGCCATGTCGGTTTCGCCTGGAGCGAGGTCGCCGGAGCCGTGTGGCGCAGCGCCGTGGTGACCGCCCTGTCCTTGTCCGGGCCGCTGGCCGTCGTCGTCCTGCACGGCTTCGACCTGCGGCTGCCGATCCCCGGTGCCCTGCTGGCGGTGGTGCTGGCCGCCCTCGGCTGGATCGCCGGGCTGCGGCTGACGCGCCATCCCGTCTTCGCCGAGCTTCTGCTGCTGGCCGCTCGCGGCGGTCGGTCCGGGATGGGGCGGCGGCTCGCCCGCTTCCCGGCCCGGCGGGTGCCCGCGCGCTGACCGCGGCCTCTCCGGCGTGTGCCGGACGGATACCTCTCAGGGCTGAGGTCCCCCTTCCGCCGGTTGCTCCACCCAAGTGCTGAATATCTCCTCACCGGCGGCAAAGTTACTCTTCGCGGCATCAAGGCGAACACGGTCGGCTTGACAGTAAAGCCCGGGTCCCCGGTCATGCCGCGGGGCCGTTGGAGGTGCCGAGGATGAGCATGCAACCGACGAACGATCCACGGCCCGCACGGCCGCAGGGCGGCTGCCAGTGCCGCCTGTGCGGCGCCGAGCTCACCCACGGCTTCGTGGATCTCGGCATGTCGCCGCCCTGCGAGAGCTTCCTGCCGCCCGACAGGGTCGACGCGATGGAGGCGTATTTCCCGCTGCGCGTCATGGTCTGCGACCAGTGCTTCCTGGTGCAGCTCCGGGAATATGTCAGCCCGCGGGCGATCTTCGCCGAATACGCCTACTTCTCGTCCTATGCGGTCAGCTGGGTGGCCCATGCCAAGGCCTATTGCGAGATGATCGCGCGGCGGCTGGACCTCGGGTCCGGCAGCCTGGTCGTCGAGCTGGCGAGCAACGACGGCTATCTGCTGCAGCACTTCAAGCCGCTCGGCGTGCCGGTGCTCGGCGTCGAGCCGGCGGCGAACGTCGCCGCGGTCGCCATCGACCAGGGCGTGCCGACCCGCGTCGACTTCTTCGGCGTGCGGCTGGCCGAGACCCTGGCGGCGGAGGGAACGGCGGCCGATCTCATCGTCGGCAACAACGTGCTGGCCCAGGTGCCCGACCTCAACGACTTCGTCGCCGGCATCACCCGCCTGCTCAAGCCCGAAGGGGTGGTGACGCTGGAATTTCCCCACCTCGAGCGGCTGATGGCGGGCAACCAGTTCGACACGATCTACCATGAGCACTTCTCGTACTTCTCGCTGACGACGGTCGAGATCATGGCGGCCCGCCATGCGCTGAAGGTCATCGACGTCGAGGAGCTGCCCACCCATGGCGGGTCGCTGCGCGTCTATCTGGCCCATGCCGCGTCGGCCCGGCCCGTGGCGCCCGCCGTGGCGGCGCTGCTGGCGCGCGAGGAGGTCCTCGGCCTGCGCCGCATCGACACCTACCGCGGCTTCAGCGAGCGGGTGCGCGCCACCAAGCGCAACATCCTCAGCCTGCTGATCCGGCTCAAGAGCGAGGACAAGTCGATCTGCGGCTACGGCGCGCCCGGGAAGGGCAACACGCTGCTCAACTACTGCGGCATCGGCACCGACTTCCTCGACTTCACCGTCGACCGCAACCCGTACAAGCACGGCCGCTTCACCCCGGGCATGCGCATCCCGATCCTGCCGGTCGGGGCGATCGAGCGCGCCCGCCCGGACTATGTCTTCATCCTGCCCTGGAACCTGAAGACGGAGATCCTTCGCCAGATGCGCCACATCGCGGCCTGGGGCGGCAAATTCATCGTGCCGATCCCCGACCCCGCCATCCTCGATCCCGCCGTTCTGGATCCGGCCATCCTCGATCATAAGGAGATCTCTCCATGAAGGTCGTCCTGTTCTGTGGCGGTCTCGGCACCCGGATCCGCGACTATTCGGAAAGCATCCCGAAGCCGATGATCCCGATCGGGCATCAGCCGATCTTGTGCCATGTGATGCAGTATTATGCCGACCACGGGCACGACGACTTCGTGCTGTGCCTGGGCTACAAGGCCAACATCATCAAGGACTTCTTCTTGAATTTCCGGCACCAGTCCTTCGCGGACTGCGTGCTGCAGGGCCGCGGCGGCGACGTCGAGGTGCTCGACAAGCAGGCGGCTGACTGGCGCATCACGCTGATCGACACCGGGATCTGGCGCAACATCGGCTCGCGGCTGTGGGCGGTGCGCGACCATGTGCGCGGCGAGGAGATGTTCCTGGCCAACTACAGCGACGGCCTGACCGACGTCGACCTCGACGACATGGTGGCGCGCTTCACGGCGAGCGGCAAGATCGGCTGCTTCCTGGCGGTGCGGCCGCCGCTCACCTACCACCTCGTCGACATGCTGCCGGACGGCGAAGTGCGCGAGTTCCGCAGCTCGGAGCGCTCCGAGATGTGGATCAACGGCGGCTACTTCCTGTTCCGTAAGGAGATCTTCGACTACATGCGGGACGGCGAGGAGCTGGTCCTCGAACCGTTCCAGCGCCTGATCGACGACAACCAGCTGATGGCCTACCGGCACGAGGGCTTCTGGCGCTGCATGGACACGCTGCGCGACCGCCAGGTGCTCGAGGACATGGTCGAGAAGGGCCAGATGCCATGGCAGGCGGGCCATCGGCATGCCGCCGCCAAGCTCGAGGTGGCATGATGCTGCCGCTGGCCCCGGCCCGGGCGGGGGAGCCGCTGTCGGTCCTCTGCCTCGGCGCCCATGCCGACGACATCGAGATCGGCGCCGGCGGCACCATCCTCGGCTGGATCGCCGCCGGCGTGAGGCTCGACGTCCGCTGGTGCGTGCTCAGCACCGCCGGCAGCCGCCGGGAGGAGGCCCGCGCCTCGGCCGGGGGCTTCCTGCAGGATGCCGCGCGCGCCGACATCGAGCTGGCCGGCTTCACCGACACCCAGTTCCCGGAGGAAAGCCGGGAGATCAAGGCTTGGCTCTGCGAGCTGCGGGCCAGGGTGCGGCCGGACCTCGTCCTGACCCACCGGAGCGACGACGCTCACCAGGATCACCGCGAGCTCAACCGCCTGACCTGGACCGTGTTCCGCGACCACCTGATCCTGGAATACGAGATCCCCAAGTGGGACGGCGACCTGGGGCGGCCGAACCTCTACGTGCCGCTGCCGCCCAATGTCCTGGAGCGCAAGATCGACCTCCTGCTCTCGCATTTCGCCAGCCAGCGTTCCAAGGACTGGTTCGACGCCGAGACCTTCCGCGGCCTCGCCCGCCTGCGCGGCATGGAATGCCGGGCAGCCGGGCATTACGCCGAGGCCTTCCATGTCCGCAAGGCCGTGCTCGGCCTGCGCAGCGGCGCGTAGCGGGCGCATCCCCCGGCGGTATCCTCTGGCGGCATCCCTTGGCCGCGCGCGCCCGCGCCCGGCCTTGCGGCGCGGGCGCGGGCCGGGGGAGCGTCAGGCGTGGACCAGCAGGGTCTCGCGGCGCTCGGGCTGCGGCTTGGGTTGATAGCCGGCGATCTGCGCCAGGGTGACATCGCGGACGCTGCATCCGTCCAGATACGCCCTGTGCCAGGAGGCGATCGCCGCCAAGGTGTCGTCGATCGTCCACCATGGCAGCCACTCCAGCCGCGCCCGCGCCTTGGCGGAATCGAGCTTGAGCAGGCGCGCTTCGTGCGGCTGGGAGCCTTCGTCCATCTCCCACGCCGCCCCCTCTCCCCACAGCCGGCACAGCCGGTCGGCGATGTCGGACACCGTTCTCTCGCAGTCCGCGTCGGGGCCGAAGTTCCAGCCCTCCGCGAAGGCGCTGCCATGGGTGAACAGGCGTTCCGCCAGCAGCAGGTAGCCGCGCAGCGGCTCCAGGACATGCTGCCAGGGGCGGATGGCGTTGGGGAAGCGGATGCGCACGGGCCTGTGGTCTTCGAAGGCTTTCAGGATGTCGGGAACCAGGCGGTCCCGGCTCCAGTCGCCGCCGCCGATGACGTTGCCGGCGCGGGCGCTGGCCAGTCGGCAAGCGCCGCCGGGCCGGCCGGGAGCGGCGAAATAGGAGCGGCGCCAGGACGAGACCAGCAGTTCGGCGCAGCCCTTGCTGCTGCTGTAGGGGTCATAGCCGCCCATCGGCTCGTCTTCCCGATACCCCCACAGCCACTCGCGGTTCTCGTAGCATTTGTCGGACGTCACCACGACGACGGCCCGCACGCTGTCGCAGGCGCGCACCGCCTCCAGAAGATTGGCGGTGCCCATGACGTTGGTGGAATAGGTGCCGATCGGGTCGGCATAGGACGCGCGGACAAGGGATTGGGCGGCCAGATGCAGCACGATGTCCGGCCGGAAGCCGCGCATCGCCCGGCCCAGGGCGTCTGCGTCGCGGACATCGGCATGGATGGCGTCGATGTCGCGGCCGATGTCGAGCAACGCCGACAGGCTGGGCACGTCCGGGGCCAGTGCGTAGCCGCGGACCCTGGCGCCCATGCTCGCGAGCCACAATGACAGCCAGCTTCCCTTGAAGCCCGTGTGACCGGTCAGGAAAACGCGCTTGTCTTTCCAAAATTCCGTTGAGACGGCGCCGTTCATTTTCACACCTTCCATGGCACGTCACCGGTGCCGCTGAAGTCGTCGACGCGTTGTCGGGAGCAGGTTTCCACACTGTGCCAGAGGGTTCGCCTCTCTCCAATTTCCACAAGAGACTTAGCGGGTTCCGGCGACACTCGGGCAAAGGACGTAAGGACTGTTCGTCTCTTGTCCTGATTGCCTAAACGGCCACGGCATTTCGGAGCCCCTCGCCACAGGCCGGCGGCAGGCCCGGCCTGCCGCCGCCTCATCCGCACGCAGCCTCCTCCTCCAGCCTGGGCGCGTCGGCGGCCTGGGGGAGCACCAGCGTGAAGACGGCGCCGTGCCGGTCGCGGCGGTTGCCGGCGGTGATGGTCCCGCCCATCGCCTCGACGAAGCCCCGGCAGATGGCGAGCCCGAGCCCGGTGCCGGCGCGCTGCCGGTCCTGGGCATGGACGCGGTAGAACTTGTCGAAGATGCGCTCCACATCCTCGGGCGGGATGCCGTCGCCCTCGTCCAGCACCTCGATGCGCACGCGGCCGCCCTCCGGCCCGTCCTCCCGCCGCGCCCGCACCGTGACCAGCGAGCCGGGCGGGGCGTATTTGCCGGCATTGTCCAGCAGGTTGAACAGCGCCTGCTCGAACAGCACGGCGTCGACCTCGACCATCGGCAGGTCGGCGGCGAGGTCGACCTCCACACGGTGGTTGGCCAGGATGCGGCCGCCCCGCTCCAGGGCGCTGCCGACCACCTCCGACGGGTCGACCGCGCCGCTGCGTGGCCGGATGGCTCCGGATTCCAGCCGCGTCATGTCCAGCAGGTTGGCGATGAAGCGGTTGAGGCGCTCGGCCTCCTCCTGGATGGTGGTGACGAGGTCGCGCCGGGCCTCCTCGTCGAGCATCGGCCCGTAGCCGTTGAGGCTGGTCGCCGAGCCGAGGATCGAGGCCAGCGGCGTGCGCAGGTCGTGCGAAATGGAGGTCAGCAGGGCCGAGCGCAGCCGCTCGGTCTCGGCCGCCAGCTTGGCCCGGTCGACATCCTCGGCGAGCGTCACCCGCTCGATGGCCAGGGCGGCCTGGTCGATCAGCGCGTCGAGCAGCCGCCGCTGGTCCGGCGTCAGGAGGCCGCCGGTGCCGCCCCCGGTGTCGATGCCGACGACGCCGACGACGCCGCGGCCGGTGCGCATCGGCAGGAACAGCCATTGCGCGCCCGGCAGCGTGTCGGCGCCCCGGCCGGTCGGGCGGTTGTTCTCCCACGCCCAGACCGCCGCCGCCAGGTCGGCGTCGGCGATGACGTCCTCCGGCGGGTAGCCGGCCCGCACCACCACGCTGCCTTCGCCGGGGCCGCCCTCGGGCAGCAGCAGCACGACATGGACCTTCAGCATGGCGGCGATCTGGTAGGCGGTGGCCCACAGCAGGTCGTCCATGGTCACCACGCCGGCCAGCTTGCGGCTGAACTGGTAGAGGTCCTCGGTCGTCTTGGCGCGCAGCCTGGCGGTCACCGCCTGGGCGCGGACGCGGGCGGTCAGGTTGCTGGCGATCACCGCGACGACGGCGAAGACCAGCAAGGCCACGATGTTCTCCGGGTCGGAGATGGTGAAGGTGTAGAGCGGCGGCAGGAAGAAGTAGTTGAAGGCGAGCACGCTGATGATGCAGGCGTAGAGCGACGGCGCCAGCCCGCCGGTGACGGCGCTCGCCAGCACCGCGGTCAGGAAGACCAGCGTGATGTTGTTGAGGGCCAGCACCCGGTGAAGCACATGGCCGACGCCCAGCGCCGCCGCCACGTAGCCGGTGCTGGCGGCGTAGGGCAGCCAGGCGAAGGGCCGGCGCCCGGCGGTCGCGGTCGTGACCGTCTTGGCCGGAATGGGGTCGCCGGAATCGGCGGCGATCACATGCACGCTGATGTCGCCGGCCCGGCGGATCAGGCTGTGCGCCACCGAGCCGTGCAGCAGCTCCGACCAGCGCGGACGCCCGGACTTGGCGATGACGATGTGGGTGACGTTGTTGGCCAGGGCATAGTCGACGACGGCATCGGCGACGTCGCCGCCGGGGACGGTGACCGCCTCGCCGCCCAGCCGCTCGACCAGGCGCAGCGTGTCGGCGATGCGGTCGCGCGCGGCCTCGCTGAGGCGCAGCGACCGGCTCGTCTCGACATGGATCGCCCCCCAGCGGGCGCGCAGCCGCTCGGCCTGGCGGCGGGCGTAGCGGACCAGGGACGCGCCGCTGGCATCCTCGTTGATGCAGACCAGCAGGCGTTCGCCGGCCGCCCACGGCCCGGAGATCGCGTGCGCCTGCATGTGCGTCAGCAACTGCTCGTCGACGCGCTCCGCCGTGCGCCGCAGGGCCAGCTCCCGCAGCGCGGTCAGGTTGCCGGGGGAGAAGTAATGCCGGATCGCCCGCTCGGCGGTGCGCGGGACATAGACCTTGCCCTGCTGCAGGCGCTGGATCAGGTCGTCGGGGGTGATGTCGATGACCTCGATGTCGTCGGCCCGGTCGAGGATCGAGTCCGGCACCGTCTCGCGGACCCGCACGCGGGTGATCTTGGCGACGACGTCGTTCAGGCTCTCGACATGCTGGATGTTCAAGGTGGTGTAGACGTCGATGCCGGCGGCCAGCAGCTCCTCGACGTCGAGGTAGCGCTTGGGGTGGCGCCCGCCGGGGGCGTTGGTGTGGGCCAGCTCGTCGACCAGCACGATCGTCGGCCGCCGGGCGAGGATGGCGTCCAGGTCCATCTCGGTCAGGACATGGCCCTTGTGGTCGACCGAGCGGCGCGGCACGATCTCCAGCCCGGCGACCAGCGCCTCGGTTTCGCGCCGGCCATGGGTTTCCACCACCCCGACGACGATGTCGGCGCCGTCGCGGCGCCTGGCCTGGGCGGTCTGCAGCATCTCGAAGGTCTTGCCGACGCCGGGGGCGGCGCCGAGGAAGATCTTCAGCCGGCCGCGCTCCTCCCGCGCCGCCTGGCGCAGCAGCGCGTCGGGGGAGGGCCGGCCGCTGCGCTCGCCCTGTTCGCCGCTCATCTCGTCGTCTCCGTCCGCTTCCCGTCCCCGCCGGCCCGGCCGGCTTGGCCGGTGCAGACGATAGCCGATCCCGGCCGGAATGGGGCCGGGATCGGCGGTTGCCCGGCCCGCTATCGGGTCGTGGCGCCCTTGTCCGGCGTGCCCGGGCCGGACGCCTGGTCCAGGGCGAGGTTGAGCGCCAGCACATTGACGGTCGGCTCGCCGAGCACGCCCAGCGGGCGCGGCGCTGTGTTGGCGGCGACCAGCTCGCGCACCGCCGCCTCGCCGAGGCCGCGCGCCCGGGCGACGCGCGGCACCTGGAAGTCGGCGGCGGCCGGCGACAGGTCGGGGTCGAGGCCGCTGCCCGACGTTGTCACCAACTCCACCGGGACCGGCGTGCCGGGATTCTCCGCCTTCAGCTTCTCGGCGTCGGCCCGCACCCGCTCGACCAGCGCCTTGGATGTCGGGCCGAGGTTGGAGCCCATCGAGTTGGCGGCGTTGTAGGGAGCGGCGGCCGATTTGGCCGGGTCCGCCGGGTCGGGCCCGGTGGTCGCCGACGGGCGCGGGTGGAAATAGCGGTCGGCGGTGAAGTCCTGCCCGATCAGTTCGGAGCCGATGATCGCGCCGTTCCGCTCGACCAGGCTGCCGTTCGCCTGATAGGGGAAGAGCCCTTGCGCGATGCCGGTGACGGCCAGCGGGTAGGCGAGGCCGGTGATGACGGTCAGGGCGGCGGTCATCACCAGGGCGGGACGCAGTTCCTTCAGCATGGGACGTTCCTCAAATCAGGCCGAGGGCGGTGACGGCCAGGTCGATCGCCTTGATGCCGGCGAACGGCACCACCAGCCCGCCCAGCCCGTAGATCAGCAGGTTGCGGCGCAGCAGCGACGCCGCCCCGACCGCGCGGTAGCGCACGCCGCGCAGCGCCAGCGGGATCAGCGCCACGATGATCAGCGCGTTGAAGATGATCGCCGACAGGATGGCGCTCTCCGGGCTGTGCAGGCCCATCACGTTCAACGCCTGGAGCTGCGGGTAGAAGGCGAGGAACATCGCCGGGATGATGGCGAAATACTTCGCCACGTCGTTGGCGATGGAGAAGGTGGTCAGGGCGCCGCGGGTCATCAGCAGTTGCTTGCCGATCTCGACGATCTCGATCAGCTTGGTCGGGTCGCTGTCGAGGTCGACCATGTTGCCGGCCTCGCGCGCCGCCACCGTGCCGGTGTTCATCGCCACCCCGACGTCGGCCTGGGCCAGCGCCGGCGCGTCGTTGGTGCCGTCGCCGCACATGGCGACCAGCTTGCCCTTGGCCTGCTCGTCGCGGATCAACTGCAGCTTGGCCTCCGGCGTCGCCTGGGCCAGGAAATCGTCGACCCCGGCCTCGGCGGCGATGGCGGCGGCGGTCATCGGGTTGTCGCCGGTGATCATCACCGTGCGGATGCCCATCTGGCGGAGTGCCGCGAAGCGCTCGCGGATGCCGCCCTTGACGATGTCCTTCAGGTGGATGATGCCGAGCAGCCGGCCGTCCTTCGCCACCGCCAGCGGCGTGCCGCCGGCCTTGGCCACCCGCTCGGCGATCGCCAGCAGCTCGCGCTCCGCCGGGTCGGCGGCCGGCTGCAGGGCGGTGCCGAGGGCGACGACCCCGCGGCCGCCGGCCGCCGCCACCCGCGGCTGCGGGCCGCGGACATGGGCCAGCACCGCGTCCACCGCCCCCTTGCGGATCACCGTGCCGCCGGTGTCGATGCCGCTGATGCGGGTCTGGGCGGTGAAGGGGACGAAGGTGGCGTGCATCTCCTCCATGGCGCGGGCGCGGATGTCGTACTCCTGCTTGGCCAGCACGACGATGGAGCGGCCTTCCGGCGTCTCGTCGGCCAGCGAGGCGAGCTGGGCGGCGTCGGCCAGCTCCTCCTCGCCGACGCCGGCGACCGGCAGGAACTCCGCCGCCTGGCGGTTGCCCAGCGTGATGGTGCCGGTCTTGTCGAGCAGCAGGGTGTCGACGTCGCCCGCCGCCTCGACCGCCCGGCCGGACATCGCCAGCACGTTGAAGCGGACCAGGCGGTCCATGCCGGCGATGCCGATCGCCGACAGCAGCGCGCCGATGGTGGTCGGGATCAGCGTGACGAACAGCGCCACCAGCACCAGCACGCCGACCGAGCCGCCGGCATAGGCGGCGAAGCTGGGGATGGTCGCCACCGCGATGACGAAGACGATGGTCAGGCCGGCCAGCAGGATGTTCAGCGCGATCTCGTTGGGGGTCTTCTGGCGCTGGGCACCCTCGACCAGCGAGATCATGCGGTCGAGGAAGGTCGAGCCGGGGGCGGCGGTGATGCGCACCGTGATGTGGTCGGAGATCACCTGGGTGCCGCCGGTGACGGCGGAACGGTCGCCGCCGCTCTCGCGGATCACCGGCGCGGACTCGCCGGTGATGGCGGCCTCGTTGACCGAGGCGACGCCCTCCACCACCTCGCCGTCCGACGGGATGATGTCGCCGGCCTCCACCAGCACCAGGTCGCCGGGCTTCAGCGCCGTGGCGGGCACCGTGTGGACGGTGCCGTTCTCCAGCCGCTTGGCGCCGGTCTCGGTGCGGGTCTTGCGCAGGCTGGCGGCCTGGGCCTTGCCGCGCCCCTCCGCCACCGCCTCGGCGAAGTTGGCGAAGACCAGGGTGAACCACAGCCAGACGACGATCTGCACCGAGAAGCCGGTGACGGCGGTGCCCGCCCCCCCGATGCCGGTCACCGCGTCGCGCAGGACCAGCAGGGTGGTCAGCACCGCCACCACCTCGACGCAGAACATCACCGGGTTGCGGACCATCTGGCGCGGATCGAGCTTGCGGACCGCACCGCCGACGGCCGGCATCAGGATGGCGGGGTCCAGCAGGGTGCTGGCCGAGGAGCGGCCGGAGCGTTTGCTTTTGACGTCCATGGGAGCGTTCCCGATCAGAAGAGGGTGCCGGCGGTCATCGCCAGATGCTCGACCAGCGGGCCGAGGGCGAGGGCCGGGAAGAAGGTGAGGCCGCCGACGATCAGGATGACGCCGACCAGCAGCCCGACGAACAGCCCGTCATGGGTGGGGAAGGTGCCGGCCGAGGCGGTCGCCCGCGCCTTGCCGGCCAGCGAGCCGGCGATCGCCATCATCGGCACGATGACGAGGAAGCGGCCGACCAGCATGGCGATGGCGATCGTGACGTTGTACCAGGGGGTGTTGCCGGTCAGCCCGCCGAAGGCGCTGCCGTTGTTGGCGGCTCCCGAGACATAGGCGTAGAGCGCTTCCGAGAAGCCGTGCGGGCCGGCGTTGGCCATTGACGCGGTGCCGGTGTCCAGCACCACCGCGACCGCGGTGAAGCCCAGCATCATCAGTGGCAGGCAGAGGATGGCGAGCATGGTCATCTTGACCTCCTTCGCCTCCAGCTTCTTGCCGAGATATTCCGGCGTGCGCCCGACCATCAGCCCGGCGACGAACAGCGCCACGATGGCGAACAGCAGCATGCCGTAGAGCCCGGCGCCGACGCCGCCGACGATGATCTCGCCCAGCATCATGTTGATCATCGGCACCATGCCGCCCAGCGGCATGAAGCTGTCGTGCATGGCGTTCACCGCCCCGCAGGAGGCGGCGGTGGTGACGGTGGCGAACAGCGCCGTCGCGGCGATGCCGAAGCGGGTCTCCTTGCCCTCCATGTTGCCGGCGCTGCCGTCGATGCCGAACGCGGCGAAGGCCGGGTTGCCCTGCGCCTCGGCCCAGTAGGCGATGGTGACGCCGGCGACGAAGAGCAGCCCCATGGCGGCGAGGATGGCCCAGCCCTGGCGCTCGTCGCCGACCATGCGGCCGAACAGGTTGGTCAGCCCGGCGCCCAGTGCGAAGATCGACAGCATCTGGACGAGGTTGGTCAGGGCGTTGGGGTTCTCGAAGGGATGGGCGGAGTTGGCGTTGAAGAAGCCGCCGCCGTTGGTGCCCAGCATCTTGATCGCCTCCTGCGAGGCGACGGGACCGAGCGAGATGGTCTGCTTTGCCCCTTCCAGCGTGGTGGCGTCGACCGCCCCGGCCAGCGTCTGCGGCACGCCCTGCCACACCAGGAACAGCGCATAGACCAGGCAGAGCGGCAGCAGGACGTAGAGGGTGCAGCGGGTCAGGTCGACCCAGAAGTTGCCGACCGTGCGCGCCGACGCACGGGCGAAGCCGCGGACCAGCGCCACCGCCAGCGCGATCCCGGTGGCGGCGGAGACGTAGTTGTGGAAGGTCAGCCCGGCCATCTGCACCAGATGGCCCAGGGTGGTCTCGCCGCCGTAATTCTGCCAGTTGGTGTTGGTGGTGAAGCTGGCCGCCGTGTTGAAGGCGAGGTCGGCCGGCACCGCCGCCATGTCCAGCGGATTCAGCGGCAGCACGGCCTGGAGCCGCTGCAGGGCATAGAGCAGCAGCATGCCGGCGGCGCTGAACAGCAGCATCGACACGGCGTAGGTCACCCAATGCTGCTCGGTCGTCTCGTCGACGCCGGCCAGCCGGTAGAGTCCGCGCTCGACGGGTTCCAGGACGGGGGACAGGAGCGTGCGCTCGCCGGTGAAGACGCGCGTCATGAAGCCGCCCAGCGGCCGCGTCACCGCGGCCACCAGGACGAGGAAAAGCAGGATCTGCATCCAGCCGTTGACGGTCATGGGATCGGCCTCCTCAGAACCGTTCGGGGCGGATCAGGGCATAGACCAGATAGGCCAGCAGCCCGGCGGTCACGAGGCCGGCCAGCGCGTAATCGAGGATCATCGCCTTGGCCCCCTCAAAGCCGGTCGCAGGCATGGACATAGGCGACCGCTGCGGCGAAGAAGCCGACGGTGATCGCCAGGAACAGGATGTCGAGCATGGTTCGCGTCTCCGGGATGCACGCCCCCGGCCCCGCTCAGTCCGCCGGTTTGCCGGCGGTGGGATGGTCGGGGCCGGGAAAAACAGGATCGGAGCCCCGGACGGGGGATCCGATCCTGCAAGGGTGCGCCGGAGCCGCGTATAAATGCGATGCGGGGCGGGACGGCCGGAGAATATAGACGCCATATATGCCGCCGCCGGCCTTTCCCGGTTGCCAGGCATCCATCCGGACGGCCAGCAGATGCAGGGCCAGGGCGATCAGCAGGAAGACCGCGATGGTCGTCATCGCCTCGCCCAGCACCGCACCGGCCGAAGGGAAGGGCTCGGGACGGCGGTCCGCCGGCTCCCCGTCGCGCTCCGCCTCCGCCGGTACCGGCGGCAGGGCATCGCGCCCGAGCAACGCATGAGCCGATTTTCCTCGCATGGCAGCCTCGCACCCCTGGGGCCGGCCGATGGCCGGCGGTCCCATGAGAAGACGGCTGCCCGGCGTATAAAAACGATGGGGGGTGCGGGGGGGCGGAATATAGGCGCCCTATATGGGGCGGCATCCCGCAAGCGAGGCCGGGCATGCGTGGGCCGCTTCCGGCCATCCTGGCTGGAGTCTGTCTGGTGCTTAGTGAAGCGCCAGACAGACCCTGAGCTTTTGGTCTTCCGTGTGGGGCACGTTTCAAGCGATACCGCTTGAAACGATCAAACCCTAGGACTGAGGATCTTCGGCCTGCCTGCGCGGCCGCGCAGGCCCGCGGGGATGCCGCGGCCCTCCCTGGCCGTTCGGCCCCGTGCCCGGCCCGGCTCTTCCCAGCCTCATGCCTCCCAACCATGTTTCGAGGGCGTCGCGCCAGAGCGTGCCGAGGACGGCGGGCCGGCCCGAAGGCCGCGCCGCCGGCCTCATGGCCCCGCGGTTCGTCCACATGGCCTTCCCCGCGCGGATCAGAGGGCCACGAGGCCCAGGCGGGCCAGGGCATGGACGATGGCGCCGTGGGTTTCCCGGCTGGCCTCGCACAGGGGCAGGCGGACCGTTCCCGCCATCATCCCCAGGACGGCCAGGGCATGCTTCACCGGCACCGGGTTGCTTTCGACGAACAGGGCGTTGGTCAGGGGGGTGATCGCCAGGGCGGTCGCCTGCGCCTCCGCCAGGTCGCCGTTGCGGAACGCGGAATGCATGCGCACGCACAGGGCGGGGACGATGTTCGAGGTGACCGATATGCAGCCGTCGCCCCCCTGCGCCAGGAAGCCGAGCACCGTCGCGTCGTCCCCGGTGAACAGCCGGAAGCCGTCGCCGAGCAGGCGCCGCAGGGCCGCCGGCCGCGTCATGTCGCCGCTGGCGTCCTTGAGGCCGACGATGCCGGGAAAGTCGGCGAGGCGGGCGATGGTCGCCACGGCAAGCCCGCAGCCGGTGCGGGCCGGGACATCATAGAGGATCGTCGGGATGTCCACCGCCGCGGCGACACTTTGGAAATGCCGGAAGATCCCTTCCTGGGACGGCCGGTTGTAGTAGGGGACGACGGCCAGCAGGCCGTCGGCGCCGGCCCGTTGCGACAGCCGGGCCAGCTCGACGGCGTGGGCGGTCACGTTCGATCCCGCACCGGCGATGACTGGCACCCGGCCGGCCGCGGCCTCCACCGCCAGGCGCACGAGGCGCTCGTGCTCGCGGCTGGACAGGGCGGGTGCCTCTCCGGTCGTGCCGCAAACCACCAGCCCCGAGATGCCCTGGGTCACCTGCAGTTCGCAGAAGGACGAGAAGGCGGCTTCATCGATGCCGCCGCCCTGGGCGAACGGCGTCGGCAGGGCGGTCAGATAGCCGCCCAGCATGCGGACCGCCGTAGATCGGTCGTCGCTGATCATGGGAGTGCCCCTCGCATCACGCCGTCGCCGGCAGGGGCCGTGCCGCCATCGGCGGACGGTGCGCGCTGAGCAGGTACCCGGTTCCCCCATCCGACACCTGGAGCAGGGGCAGCAAGCCGCAGGCGACGAACTGCCGCCGGACCTCCTGGACCCGCGGCATTCCCTCGTCCGGCGAATGCGGGGCCGGGAAGGCGGACGGGGTCGGGGAGGGTGCCGGGTGGCGGGCGTGCACGACCACCGTGCCGCCTTGGCGCAGCGTCCGGCCGAGGCCCAGCAGCATCCGGTTCAGCGTCTGCACCGGATCGCAGCGCAGAAGCCACACGACGTCGAAGCTGTCGTGAACCGGCATCCGGTCGCCCATCTCATGGCAGACCCGATGGAATCCGCGCCGGTAGAGGTCCAGCAGCATCTCCGTCCCGCAGGGCCCGGCGATCAGGACGCGATCCTCCACCCGCGCCTGCGATTGCCGGACCAGGCGATCGACGAGCGTTGCGCCGGGCCGGCGGCCGATCCGGGCGACGATCCGGGTGGGCGGCGGGCTGTGCGGGAGGCGCGGCACCGAGGGCATGGCAGGTTCTCCGTTGTGGACACCGCCACGAGAGTTGTCCGCCTTCCCATATAAATTCCATGTCGCTCGGAGGGCCTGCCCGCGGGCCGCCCACACCGCTCACACCGCCCCCTTCTGCCCGCCCCCTCCGCCGCTATCGTCCCGCCGGCAGCATCAGGCAGCGGTTCATCAGGTTCATCAGTTCGCTCTGGCGCGTCGTGCCGGTCTTGGTGAAGTTGCTGCGCAACTGGCTGCGCACGGTGCTGATCGCCACGCCACGCCACGCAGAGGCCGGCTGGCCGGCCGGTGTTGCTGCTGTCTCTCGCCGAAAGCAACTTGGAGCTGATAGACCAGGCCCGCGGCCTGGGATTCGAAACCGCCCATATCGGCCTGCCGCCGCTCAATCTTGAAGGGCCGCTGCGCGATTGCGTGCGGCGGATCGAAGCGGAAGCGGCCAAGTAGGATAGGGGGTGGATGTGGAAGCCGGGCGCACACCGTCTTCCAGGGGCAGCCTTCCACGGACAACCCTCGTGTTATGATCATTTTTCATGACATCATGACCTGTTTCCCAGCCGGTCGGCTGTGCATGAAGCCTGGTGGGGTTGAGCACCGATGGTTCCGGCGGACATTCCTGCGGCGGCCGGGCCATGAGCGTGCGCGCTCTGTTGAGAGGCGCATGGACTGGCTGTGCGACGAGATGCTGGCACGGCTGGCGCGTCTTCTGCGCGCCGCCGGCCACGACACCGCCCTTGCAACTCCTGGGATGCCGGACAAGGCCCTGCTTGCCTGCGCCCGGACGCAGGGACGCATCCTGCTGACCCGCGACCGCCGGCTGGCCGAAGCCGCCGCGTCCCAGGGCTGCCTGCTGCGCGGCCAATCGGTGGCGGAGCAGGCCAGCTCGCTCGCTGCCGTCTTTCCGGTCGACTGGCTGCACGCCCCCTTCACCCGCTGCCTGATCGACAACACCCCCCTGCGTCCGGCGCCGCCCGAGCGGATGGGCGAGATCCCGCCCGGCGTCCGCGACCTGCCCAATCCCTTCACCGCCAGTCCCGTCAACGGCTGCCCCTGCTGCGGTCGCCTCTATTGGCCGGGAAGCCATGTCCGCCGCCTGACCGCCAGCTTGCGCCGGCTGGCGGACGGGACGGGTCCTGTCGGGCGATCCTGACCCCCGGCGACGGCGTCCGGCGCGATCCGTGTCGCCGGAAAACGCGCGGTCATAGGTCCAAGGAGACGGACTGCTTCTCAATCCGGAAGATACGAACAGGACCGGCCCCCGCATACCGGGGGAGGTTGCGGATCCTTGGGGATAAACCTCCCGCGTTCTTCTCATCCCTCCCGATCGACCGTACTGTTCGTTGCTATCCGACAATGTCATTCAACCGCAGCTCTAACCCCGACCCATCGAGACACGGCCGGGACAAGGCCAAAGAACGGGAGGCTCACTCATGCGGTTTCAGGTGCTTGACGGTTGGCGCGGCGTCTGCGCCCTGTCCGTCGCCTTATTCCACCTAAATGCTCTTGGCCATTTCCACGATGTCGGCTTCGTGCGCGGCAGCTATTTGTTCGTCGATTTCTTCTTCGTTCTCAGCGGTTTCGTCATTACCCACGCCTATCTTGGGCGGATCGGCGATGCACCCTCCGCCGGCGGCTTCCTGGTCCGCCGCTTCGGGCGGGTCTGGCCACTGCACGCGATGGTCCTGCTGGCCTTCGTCCCGCTGGAGGTGCTGAAGGCGCTGGTCGGCGGCTCGTCGGAGCCCGCCTTCAGCGGGCAGTTCGAGCCGTCGGCATTCTTCACCAACATGGCGCTGCTGCATGCCCTGGGGGTGGAGAAGAGCTGGACCTGGAACATCCCGAGCTGGTCGATCAGCGCCGAGTTCTTCGCCTACGTCACCTTCGCGGCGGTCTGCCTGGCGACGCGTCGCGCAACGGCCCGGGGGCAGACGGCGGCGCTGACCGCCGTCTCCGCACTCCTCGCCGTTGTGGGAGCCGCCGTGGTCATCGGCTTCTCCGACCAGTACATCGACACCAGCTACGACTACGGCTATTTCCGCTGCCTCTACGGCTTCTTCACCGGCCATCTCGTCTACCGGCTGCATGCCGCATCAAGGATCACGGCATCGTCGGGCGGGGTGGCGCCGGGCAGGCCGGCGGCCGGGCTCCTCGCCGGGATGGAGATCCTCTGCCTGGTCGCGGTCATTGCCTTCGTCGCGGCGTCCGCCGGCAACGCCCTGTCGCTGGCGGCACCGCTGGTGTTCGCGCTGGTGGTGTGGGTGTTCACCTTCGAAGCCGGGCCGCTGTCCCGCCTGCTGGCGACCACGCCCTTCCAGCGGCTGGGCACCTGGTCCTACTCGGTCTACATGGTCCACGCCCTGGTGCTGGCCGTGCTGCAGAAGGGAGCGTCCGTGATGCAGGGGATGCTCGGCCGCCCCCTGTTCACCGAACGGACCGTCGACGGGACCACCGACCGGCTGCTGTTTTTCGGCGACCTGTGGGCGATGGACCTGCTGGCCGTCGTCTATCTGCTGGTGGTGACCGTCCTGTCCGCCATCACCTACCGCTTCATCGAACTGCCGGGACAGGCCTTCTTCAACCGCCTCCTCGTCCGGATGCGCAAGCCGTCCGCCTCGATGCCCGTCCAGGCGGTCCCGTCCGCCGCCGAACCGGAGGTCAAGACGGCCTGAGCGGACCCGCAGGGGCGTGCGACGCCGTCCACCCCTTCCCGCTTCGCCGAAGGGGTGGACGTTCTGCCGCCTCATGCCTCAGTGCAGTGTCGTGGGGGCTGCCTGTGAAGCCGTGCCGGCGGCCTCGCGCGACCGTCCGATGCCGAGAAGCTGGTAGAGGGCGAGGGCGGCGATCGTCGCCGTGCCGATGCCGCCGATGGAGAAGCCGCCGGCGGAGACGGTGAAGTTGCCGGCGCCGAGGACCAGCGTCACGCCGACCGTGATGAGGTTGCGCGGGTCGGAGAAGTCGACGCGGTTGTCGACCCACAAGC
This sequence comes from Azospirillum picis, assembly GCF_017876115.1. Taxonomy (GTDB): domain Bacteria; phylum Pseudomonadota; class Alphaproteobacteria; order Azospirillales; family Azospirillaceae; genus Azospirillum; species Azospirillum picis. The sequence goes on along the minus strand of NZ_JAGINO010000013.1, from coordinate 30,288 downwards.
GCACCATCGCCGCGGCGATCAGGCCGAAGACCACGGTGGCAAGCCCGCCGAGCACCGGGGCCGGGATCGTCCGCAGCAGGGCGCCGAACTTCGGCGAGAAGCCGAGCAGGATGGCGGCGACCGCGGCGACGACGAAGATGAGCGTCGAGAAGACGCGGGTGACGGCCATCACGCCCATGTTCTCGACATAGGTCGTGACGCCGGTGCCGCCGCCGCTTCCCGAGACGATGGTGGCGATGCCGTCGCCGATGAAGCCGCGGCCGATGAAGCGGTCCAGGTTGCGCCCGGTCATGGCGCCGATGGCCTTGATGTGGCCGAGATTCTCGGCGACCAGGATGAAGGCGATGGGGGCCACCAGCGCCATGGCGCCGGCGTCGAAGGTCGGTGAGCGGAACGCCGGCATGCCGAACCAGGGGGCGGCGGCAAGCTCGGCGAAGCTCACGGGCGGCAGGAGACCGGCCCCGTTGCCCAGGACGAGATAGAAGGCATAGCCGGCCGCGATGCCGGCAAGGATCGAGACGCGCCGGATGGCGAGCGGCGCATAGACCGCGATGAGGGCGGTGGCCACCAGCGTGAACAGGGCGACGAGGATGTGGGGACCCGTCCCCTCGATGCCCTTGACGGCGACCGGTGACAGGTTGAGGCCGATCGCGGCCCCCACCGCGCCGGTCACCGCCGGCGGCATCAGGCGCTCGATCCAGCCGGTGCTGGTGTAGGTCACCAGCAGGCCGATGAGCACATAGAGCGCACCGGCCGCGATGATGCCACCGAGTGCCGGCCCGATGTTCGGGTTGGGACCCTGGCCGCCGTAGCCCGTCACCGCGATCACCACGGCGATGAACGAGAAGGAGGAGCCGAGATAGCTCGGCACGCGCCCGGCGGTGAGCACGAGGAACAGCAGCGTGCCGATGCCGGAGAACAGGACTGCGAGATTCGGATCAAATCCCATCAGCAGCGGCCCGAGGATGGTCGAGCCGGACATGGCGACGAGATGCTGGATGCCGAGCGTCAGTGTCGCGCCCCAGGGAAGGCGCTCGTCCGGCTGGACGACGGTGCCGGCCGCAAGCGGCCAACGCGGGAAGAAATCTGCCATCGAGGTTCTGTCCGAAGCTGTGTGGAAAGGCACTCGTGCCCGGAATTGCACGAGGCATGCCAAGCCAAAAATTTGAACAGGTGATTAATTATTGGCAAGGAGAGTGCCTTCGCCGTGAGAACGACGCCCGCTTTTTGAGGCCGGCGACGCAATCACGCCACATTTTAATGCAGGCTGCCGCACTCCGCGGACGCGGGCCTGCCCGATGCCACGGTGAGGCAGAGTGCTTCGGCGCGCATCTGGTACCCCCCGGGGGGCTGGTGTCAGCGCTCCCGCACGGCGAAGCAGCCCTGCCCCTTGGCCTTCAGGGCGGCACAGGCGGCATCGGCGCTCGTCGCGGCGAGGCCGGACAGGCGGGCCTTGTAGAAGCCGCCGGAGCGGACGACCTCGGTGCTGGCGCCGGCGGCGAGCCTGCCCAGCCTTGCGGCCGTGGCTTGGGCGCTGCGCTGCGCCGCCGCATGGCTCTTGAAGGCGCCGACCTGCACGCTCCAGCCGCCCGCCCCCGCGGCGGCAGGCGCGTTCAGATCCTCCGGCTTCACCGCCGGCGTCGCGATGCTCAGCGCCGCGCCGCGCTGCGCCGCCGACCGGCTGCCGGCGGTGATCACCCGGTCGGGCTCCGGCTTGGGCAGGCGGGCGAACCCGAGGTCGAGCAGGTCGGCGACGCGGTCGTCGCGGGAATTGGCGCTGTGGCCGCCGAGCACCACGGCGATGAGGCGGCGGCCGTCACGTGCGGCCGAGGCGGCGAGGTTGAAGCCCGAGGCGGCGATGAAGCCGGTCTTGATGCCGTCCATGCCGGGATAGCGGGCCATCAGGCGGTTGTGGCCGTAGACCGTCCTGCCCTGCCAGTCGAAGCTGCGCCGCTGGAAGTAGGCGTAATGCCTGGCGTGGTTGCGGATCAGTGCGCGAGACAGGACCGCCATGTCGCGCGCCGTCGTCCGCTGGAGGCGGTCGGGCAGTCCGGAGGCGTTGCGGAAGACCGTATGGCGCATGCCGAGCCGACGGGCGCGGGCGGTCATCGTCTTGGCGAAGGCGGCCTCGCTGCCGCCGAGCGCCTCCCCCAGCACCACCGCGGCGTCGTTGGCCGAGCGGGTGACCAGCGCCAGGATCGCCTGCTCCACCGTGATGGTGCCGCCGGAGGCGAGCCACAGCCGCGACGGCGGCATCGACGCGGCATGCCGCGACACCATGAGCGGCTGCGCCAGCCGCAGCCTGCCGCCATCCAGCGCCTCGAAGGTCAGCATCAGCGTCATCATCTTGGTCAGCGAAGCGGGGTAGGTCGGCGTGTCGGCGTTGCGCGCCTGCAGGATTTTCCCGCTGTCCGCATCCATCAGGATCTCGGCGGCGACGGGAGCCCAGGCCTTCTTGGCCGATGCCTTCGCCGAGGCCGGCAGGGTGGCGGACAGGAGGACCGTCAGCAATGCCAGCGGCAGCAGGATGGACAGGAGAAGCGCCGTCGAAGCGCGGGCGAGCACGGGCATCGTCTGGGTTCCGGCGGTTGGAAGGTCCCGGGGGCGGGCGGACGAGTGGGCGGCGGCCTATCTTGTGCTGGAAGCCTCCGGCTGTTGTGCCATCATCTCCCGGATTGTGGCACGAAAGGCATCGACCGACACCGGCTTGGACAGAACCCGGGCGGTGCCGGGCATCCTCGTCCCGGCGCCCGCACCATCGCGGCCGGCCTCGTCGAGAGCCTGGAAGGCATAGCCGGTCAGGAACAGCACCTTCAGGTCCGGACGGCTTTCCCAGGCCGTCTCCGCCAGTTGGCGGCCGTTCAGTCCGGGCAGCCCGACATCGGTCACCATCAGGTCGACCTGCGCGGATGCCAGCCGGGCGAGCGCCGCAGTGCCGTCGGCCGCCTCCACGGTGGTGTAGCCGTCGTCCTCCAGCACCTCCACCAGCAGCATGCGGACCAGTTCCTCGTCCTCCACCACCAGCACCGTGCCGCCGGCCGTGACCGGCCCGCCCGCACAGGCGGGGGCGGGGACCGCAGTCCCGGCATCCTCCGGGGAAACCCCGTCCTGGTCCTGGTCGGGGCAACGGCAGGGCAGGCAGAGCCGCACCGCCGTCCCGCGGCCGACCGTGCTGTCGATGCGGACGAAGCCGCCCGACTGGCGGGCGAAACCGTAGAGCTGGCTCAGCCCCAGACCGGTGCCCTGGCCGATCGGCTTGGTGGTGAAGAAGGGTTCGAAGACGTGGGCCAGCACGTCGGGCGGCATGCCGACCCCGCTGTCGCGCACCGTCAGCACGACATAGTCGCCGGGGAGGGTTTCCGGCTCGCCCGCGAGGTCGGCCGGGCCGAAGTGGGCATTGGCGGTTTCCACCACCAGGATGCCGCCGTCCGGCATGGCGTCGCGGCCGTTGATCACCAGGTTCAGCAGGGCGTTCTCGATCTGGCCGACATCCGCCCAAACCGGCCGCAATCCATCCTCCAGCCGGCGTTCCAGCCGGATCGCCTCGCCGACCGAGCGGGACAGCAGGTCCCACAGGCCGCTGACCAGCGCATTGAGATCGGCCCGCTCCGGTTTCAGGGGCTGGCGGCGGGCGAAGGCCAGCAGGCGCCGGGTCAAGGTGGCGGCGCGGTCGACCGCGCCGCGGGCGGTGGCGGTGAAGGGGGCGATGTCGGTGCGGCCGGCGGCCAGGCGCTGCTCGATCAGTTCCAGGCTGCTGCTGATGGCCTGCAACAGGTTGTTGAAGTCGTGCGCCACCCCGCCGGTCAACTGGCCGACCGCCTCCATCTTCTGCGACTGGGCCAGGGCTTGCTGCGCCTCCTCCAGGGCCTGCTGCGCCTTGCGGCGCTCGGTGACGTCGCGGGTGATCTTGGCGAACCCCCGCAGCGTGCCGGCCTCGTCGCGGATCGGCTGGATGACGACATGCGCCCAGAAGCGCTGGCCGTCCTGGCGCATCCGCCAGCCCTCCGCCTCGAACTTGCCCTCCGACAGGGCGGTGGCGAGGGCGCGCTGCGGCACCCCCGCGGCACGGTCCTCGTCGGTGTAGAAGTGGGAGAAGTGCCGGCCGATGATCGCATCGGCCTCATAGCCCTTCATCCGGTGGGCGCCGGGATTCCAGCTGCTGACGCGGCCTTCGGGATCGAGCATGAAGATCGCATAGTCGACGACGCCCTGGACAAGCAGGCGGAACTGCTCCTCGCTGCGCCGCAGGGTTTCCTCGGCCAGCCTGCGCCCGGTGATGTCGCGGGTGATCATGACGAAGCCCTGCGCAAATCCCTGCGGCGAGCCCGCCTCGCCGCGCACCGGCTCGATGACGACATGCGCCCAGAATCGCCGGCCGTCCTGGCAGAGCCACCAGCCCTCCGCCTCGAACTTGCCCTCCGACAGGGCGGTGGCGAGGGCGCGTTGCGGCACCCCCGCGGCGCGATCCTCGTCGGGATGGAACAGGGAGAAATGCCGGCCGATGATCGCATCGGCCTCGTAGCCCGTCATCCGGCGGGCACCGGGGTTCCAACTGCTGACGATCCCCTGCGGGTCGAGCAGGCAAATGGCGTAATCGCGCACGCTGTCGACAAGCATCTGGAACCGCAGTTCGCCTGACGGAGGCTCGGTGGCGGAACCGGCACGCTTATCGGTCATCACGGCATCTTCATCATAACGGTGTCCCGGGAGCATTCTGGTCTGCAGGCGAAATGGATGCGGATGATCCGCGCCCTATGGCGGCGCGGTCAATAACACAATGCGAATAGTCGGGTGTATATCTGCGCATCAATTCATCGAATTGCAGGTAATTTCACGAGCCCGGATGCCGCATTTGGGGGCTTTACGGGAGGGTAAGGGTGGATCCACTCGGTCTGGGGCTGCCATTTCGCAGAGCGGACCTGATGAACGAGAAAGGGGCTTGCCGGCGGACGGCGGGTGGCCGTTCCGCAGGCAAGCCCCTTCGAGGGCGGAGGTCCCGGCATCAGCGGGCCGGACCCCGGTGGACCGGGGTCAGCGCGGTGCCAGCACCATCACCATCATGCGCCCCTCGACCTTGGGCATCTGCTCGACCTTGGCGACGTCCTGGAGCTGGTCGCGCACGCGCACCAGCACCTTCAGGCCAAGATCCTGGTGCGCCATCTCGCGGCCACGAAAGCGCATGGTCATCTTGACCTTGTCGCCCTCGCCGATGAAGCGGCTGGCGGAGCGCATCTTCACGTCATAGTCGTGATCGTCGATGTTCGGCCGGAGCTTGATTTCCTTCAGCTCGACGGTCTTTTGCTTCTTGCGCGCCTCGTTGGCCTTCTTCTGCTCCTCGAAGCGGAACTTGCCGTAGTCGAGGATCTTGCAGACAGGCGGTTCGGCCTGCGGCGCCACCTCGACGAGGTCGAGTTCGGCATCGGCGGCGGCGTCGAGCGCTTGGCGCAACGGCACCACGCCGACCATCTCGCCGTCGGCGCCGACAAGGCGGACCATGCGGGCAGTGATTTCACGGTTGAGGCGCGGGCCTTGGCGGACGGGGTCCGCATCATAGAGCTTGGCTATGGTACTCTCCTGGGTCTGTGAACGGGTATCGGAACGACCTTCAGCCGAGAATGTCCAGCACGATCTGTCGCAACTCGTTCCGAGTCAGGCCGGACGGCTGGGGACCGGCCTCCGGACGGGCGCCGGCTTGGGCGAAACGCGTGGCCGCCTCGGCCAGGCTGTGCTGCGGGGTGACCGCACCCGCAACCGATGCTACGGCATGCGCGGCGAACGGGGTGCCGGACGAATGAAGCGGAACCGAATGGATCGAAGTCGTCATGAAATTACTCCTGGGACCGGATAAAGGGGCCGGATGGGCGGACCGGGTAAAGCGGCGCCGGCCGGCTCTTATGCCTGTGGCTTGTTGAAAAGGCCGCCTGCGGGAAGGCCGCCTTCAAACGGGCGGACGGCAGGGCGGGCAGCATGAAAGGGCGCCGCCGAAGCGCCGCTCGTCCACCTCAGATGGCGAGGCTTGTGTGGAATTTCAAGCATCTCACCTTCTGGTGCCATTCCGCCCCCCGGCTTGCCGTGATTTTCCGTCATGGGGAACAGCACAAGCCGCTGCGTGGTTTCGCTTTCACCGGAAAGACGGGCGGCATGCGGGGAGGGCGGCGATGCGTTGGCAAGGCGGACGGGAAAGCGAGAATGTCGAGGACCGGCGCGGTGCTGGCGGCGGGCTCGGCGGTGGGCTGGGTGGCGGATTGGGGGGTGGCGGCATCCGCATCGGGCCGGGCGGACTGGGGGTCGGCGGGGCGATCCTGCTCGTGGTGGTGTCCCTGGTCCTGGGCATCGATCCGACGGTGCTGCTGAACGGCGGGGATCCGTCCGCCGATTCTCCGGCGAACCGCACGCAGGTCGGCCAGTCGGACCCGCGTCCGGCCGGCGACGACGACCTGAAGCGCTTCGTCTCGGTCGTGCTGGCCGACACCGAGGACACTTGGACGGGCCTGTTCCAGCAGATGGGCCGCCAGTATCGCGACCCCACCCTGGTGCTGTTCACCGGCAAGGTGTCGTCCGGCTGTGGCCGTGCCCAGGCGGCGATGGGCCCCTTCTACTGCCCGATGGACCAGAAGCTCTACGTCGACCTCGACTTCTACCGGGAGCTGCGCGACCGCTTCCGGGCGCCCGGCGACTTCGCCCAGGCCTATGTCATCGCGCACGAGGTCGGGCACCATGTGCAGGCCCTGCTGGGCATCTCCGACAAGGTGCAGGCGGCCCAGCAGCGGGCGGGCAGCCGGGCCGAGGCGAACGGGCTGTCGGTGCGGCTGGAGTTGCAGGCCGACTGCTTCGCCGGCGTCTGGGGCAACCACGCCGCCCGCGACCGCAAGCTGCTGGAGCCCGGCGACGTGGAGGAGGCGCTGACCGCAGCCAGCGCCATCGGCGACGACCGGCTGCAGCGCCAGGCCGGGGGCGCCGTCATGCCCGACAGCTTCACCCATGGCAGTTCCGCCCAGCGCGTCCGCTGGTTCCGCACCGGGATGGAGAGCGGGCGGATCGAGGCCTGCGACACCTTCAGCGCGGAGCGGCCGTAACCCGGAGCGGCAAAAGAAGGCATGCGACCATCCATGGGAGGCCGGGGAGGGCCGGCCCGGACAGGCCGGCCCCCGGCGCGGGATCGGGGTCCCGGTCAGAACTCCTCGTCGCCGCCGAAATCGCCCCAGCCGCCGTCATCCACCACCTGGTCGACCTGGTCGGTGGCTGCGGTGGCCGCCTCGCCGGCGGCATTGCTCGCTTCCTGGGCGAGCGCCTCGCCGCCGGAGAACATGCTGGACAGGGCGCTGCCGATCAGCATGCCGCCGGCCACGCCGGCCGCCGTCTGCATCGCGCCGGCCATGAAGCCGCCGCCGGCGCGCGGCTGCTGGGCGTAGGCGGCGACCCGCGGGTCCTGGCCAGGCACGCCGCCCGGCGGCTGCCCCCAGGGGGAGCCGGCCGGCATGGCGGCCGGACGCTGGGGCGCCATCGCCGGGGAGGCCGCCGGCTGGGAGGCGCCAGACTGGGAAGCGGCGGGCCGGCTGCCACCGAACAGGCTGCCGAACAGGCCGCCGCCGGATTGGCCGCCGGATTGGGCGGTGGGCTGCGCCGGGCGCTCGCGCAGGCTGCGCTCCAGTTCCTCGTTGCGGGCCTGGCTGGCGGCAAGCGCCTGTTCCATCATCACGATCGCCTGCGCCATCAGGTATGGGGCGGCGGGCTGGCGGGTGATGGCCTCGCGGATCAGGGTTTCCGCCTCGGGATCGCGCGGGCCCGATTGCGCCTCGGCCTGGCGCAGCTTGGCGAACAGGTCGTCGATGATCTGGCGTTCGGTCTGGTCCATGGCGGTGCTCGTCCTCGAAGGAGGTTGAAAGGAAAAGGCTGGTCCTGTCCGGTGGCAACCCCCGGCGGGCGCGGGCAGGCGGGCCGGGGGAACGGTGCCGGCATGGCTCCGCGGGGGGAGGTGCTGGGCCGGCGGACGGCGGCACCGGATCGGGATGGGGAATGGCGGGGTCCGGGACGGGGCTGCCAGTCTCTGCAGGGGTGATCTCTGCAGCGTCGGTCTCTGCAAGGGTGTCCCTCCAAGTGCGGTCACGCCCGTCGGCGCAAAGGCAGGTGAAGAGATCCGACATCGCGACCACGTCTAAGTCGCCAGAGGGGCCCGGATCCAGGTGACGTGCACGTGGCCCCGTTCCGCCCTGCTGTCAAGACGGCCCGGCTTGTCTTTTTCCCCGAAAAGAACATATTGCGAACATTCGGGATGGACGCCAGGCAGGAAAAGGATTGCTCCGGTGGACGACACGCTGCTCGACAAGCTCGAGGTTCTGGCCGACGCGGCGAAGTACGACGCGTCCTGCGCCTCGTCGGGGGCGAAGCGGCGGGCGGGTGGGGCCGACGGCCTCGGCTCGACCACCGGTGCGGGCATCTGCCATGCCTACACCCCGGACGGGCGCTGCGTCTCGCTGCTCAAGATCCTGCTGACCAACTACTGTCTCTACGACTGCGCCTACTGCATCAACCGCCGCTCCTCCAACGTGCGGCGTGCCCGCTTCAGCGTCGAGGAGGTGGTCCGGTTGACGCTGGGCTTCTACAAGCGCAACTGCATCGAGGGGCTGTTCCTGTCCTCCGGCATCATCCGCTCGCCCGATTACACGATGGAGCAGATGATGCTGGTGGCGCGCAGCCTGCGCCGCGACCACGGCTTCGCCGGCTACATCCACCTGAAGACCATTCCCGAGGCCAGCCCCTGGCTGATCGAGCAGGCCGGCCTGTGGGCCGACCGGCTGTCGATCAACCTGGAGCTGGCCTCCGACCGCAGCCTGAAGGCGTTCGCGCCGGAGAAGGACGGCGCCTCGATCAAGGCGGTGATGGGGCAGGTCGGCGAGCGCATCGTCGAGGCGAAGGAGGAGCGCCGCCGCTTCTCGCCGGCCGGGCAGAGCACCCAGATGATCGTCGGCGCCGACGAGTCCACCGACCTGTCGGTGCTGGAGACCAGCGACACGCTCTACCGCCGCTACGGTCTGCGGCGGGTCTATTATTCCGCCTTCAGCCCGATCCCGGAGGCGAGCTCCGTCCTGCCGCTCAAGCCGCCGCCGCTCCAGCGCGAGAACCGGCTCTACCAGGCCGACTGGCTGCTGCGCTACTACGGCTTCACGGTGGAGGAGATCGCCGGCGGCGGCGAGGGCGGGATGCTCGACCTCGGCATCGACCCCAAGCTGGCCTGGGCCCTGAAGAACCGCGAGCGTTTCCCGGTCGACGTCAACCGCGCCGACCGCGAGATGCTGCTGCGCGTGCCGGGGCTGGGGGCGCGGGCGGTCGACAAGATCGTCGAGGCGCGGCGCCACACCACCTTGCGGCTGGAGGACGTGGCCCGGCTGTCGTCGGGGCTGAAGCGGGCCCGTGCCTTCCTGGTCACCGCCGACCATCATCCGGGCGGACTGACCGACCGCGCCGACCTGCGCCAGCGGCTGGTGGCGCCGCCCAAGCAGCTCAGCCTGTTCTGAACCGGTTGCAACCATGCATCCTGTCGAACTGAAGGACGGCGCCGACCTCGACGGCTTCCGCCGCGCCCTGCGCCGGCTGGTCGCCGGGGGGGTGGAGCCGGACGACGTGGCCTGGAGCGGCGGGGCGATGCCGTCGCTGTTCGGGACCTGTCCTGACGGCGGGACCGCGGCCCTGCCGGCCGACGCCCCGCCGGTCCCGCTGCCCCGCCTGGTCGGAGCGCTGATCGAAAGCGTGGTCTGCCACCGCGATCCGGAGCGCTACGCCCTGCTGCACCGGATGGTGTGGCGGGTGGTCTGCGGCGAGCGCGACATCCTCGACCACCATGCCGACCCGCTGGTGCACCGACTGGCGATGCTGGACAAGGCGGTGCGGCGCGACCTGCACAAGATGCACGCCTTCCTGCGTTTCCGCGAACTGCGCGGTCCGGACGGTCCCGATGGTGGCCCGGGAGCGGAGCGCTATGTCGCGTGGTTCGAGCCCGACCATTTCATCGTCGAGGCCACCGCCCCCTTCTTCGTCGAGCGGTTCGAGAGCCTGGTCTGGTCGATCCTGACGCCGGTCGGATCGCTGCACTGGGACCGGCGGTCGCTGGTGGTCGGGCCGGCGGCGGCGAAGCCGGACGGCCTCGACCGCGACGACCGTTTCGCCGAGGGCTGGCAGCGCTATTACGAGAGCACCTTCAATCCCGCGCGGGTCAATCCGGTGGCGATGCGGGCGGAGATGCCCCGGAAATACTGGGCCAACCTGCCGGAGGCGGCGGCGATTCCCGGGATGATCCGTTCCGCCCCGGCGCGCGTCCAGGCGATGATCGCGGCGGAAGCGGCCGCCCCCCGCCACCGCAACCCCGACAAGGCGGTCGCCGCCATGGCCCGGCAGGAGCCGGCGACGCTGGCCGAGCTGAACCGCGTCATCGGCCGCTCGGAACCGCTGGTGCCGGGCGCCACCCGCGCCGTGCTGGGCGAAGGGCCGGAGGGCGCGGCCATCGCCATCGTCGGCGAGCAGCCCGGAGACCAGGAGGACCTGGAGGGCCGGCCCTTCGTCGGTCCCGCCGGCCAGTTGCTGACGCGAGCGCTGGAGGAGGCCGGCATCGACCGCCGGGCCGCCTACCTGACCAATGCGGTGAAGCATTTCAAGTTCGTCGCCCGCGGCAAGCGCCGCCTGCACCAGTCCCCCACCGCCGGCGAGGTGAAGCATTACCGCTGGTGGCTGATGAAGGAGCTGGATTTCGTCCGGCCCCGGCTGGTGGTGGCGCTCGGCGCCACCGCGGCCCTGGCGCTCGCCGGGCGGAGCGTGGCGGTGCTGCGCGAGCGCGGGCCGATGGGGTTCGGCGACCTGCAGGGCGGCATCCGGCAGGGCTTCGTCACCGTCCACCCGTCCTACCTGCTGCGCCTGCCGGATGCGGCGGAGAAGGAGAACGCCTACGCCGCCTTCGTCGCCGATCTGCGGCGGGCGCGGGGGATGGTGGACGGAGCGGCACCGCTTTGAAGCCGGCACCGGTTGGCGGCGGACGGGGCGTCTCGCCGGGGATAGGGGCCGACGTCAGAACCCGCTTTCCCGGACCAGCACCGCGACCGCGCCGCGCCACAGCCGCAGCAGCAGGTTCTGCGCTTCCCCTTCGACCAGGACAGTGCCCGGGATGATCTGGGCAGGCGTGGGCAGCGCCGTCGTCGGCCGGAGCGTGACCCGGTAAAGGGTGGTCGCCGGGACCAGGGTCCCCTGCGGCCGCCTGGGGTCGTTGAGCGCCAGGACCGCAACGGGCCCGCCCTGCGTGGAGGCCAGCATCGGCGTGTCGAGGGCAGCGACGTTCACCTGCGCGACCGAGGACACCACGGCATCGAGGGCCGGGCGGGCGACGTCCTCGGGAATGAAGCGGCCGGCCGCACCGACGGCGATGCGCTCCAGGTCGGGGGCGGCGACATACCCCCGCAACTCCGCCGTTCCCCCTGCCGCTCTCTGCCCGAGAATGAGGCCGAGCGGCTGGTCGGCCTTGACCCACAGGCCGGCATGCAGGTGCGGCGGCACGTCGCGCAGCACGCCGTCGATCGGCGCGCGCAGGATCAGCCGGTCCTTTTCCGCCTGGTAGCCGGCCTCGGCGGAGATGGCCGCCGCCAACTGTTCACGCAGGACCGTGAGGTTGGCGAGGTCGTCGGCGCTGCCGGCCTGGCGGTCGATCTGCAGCTCCAGCAGGCGCTGCCGCTCGCGCGCGGCTTGCAGGCGGAACTCCAGATCCGGCGATTCCAGCCGGTAGAGGATGCTGCCGGCGGCGACGCTGTCGCCGGCGGACGCCAGGATGTCCGCGATGCGGGCGGGCGCCGGGGGAAACAGGGCGGCATGCTCGACCGCCTGCAGCGTCGCCGGAACGGACACGCGGGTCTGCCAGGGCACGACCGCGGCCGCCATCAGCAGGACCAGCCCGGCCAAGGTCGCGGCGGTGTGGCGGTTGAGGCGGACATCACGGCGCCGCCTGCGCCATTCCGCCAGTTCCCGCAGGATCGGCAGGGCGATGAACCATCCGACTTCGACTGCGAACAGAATGATCCCCACCACCTTGATGAAGAAATAATAGACCAGCAGGGCAATGCCCAGGAACAGGAACAGCCGGTACGCCCAGGTCACCCAGGCATAGAGGATGAGGATCAGGCGCGTCCGCGGTGCCAGCGGCTCCGGCGGCGGGTCGCCGAACCCGAACAGCACCTCGCGCAGCCGCCAGCGGGCCATGGCGAAGGAGCGCGGCTGCAGGTTGGCGATGCCCAGCCAGTCGGCCAGCAGGTAGTAGCCGTCGAACCGCATGAACGGGCTGGCGTTGATGGCGACCGAGGTGAGCCAGGTCGTGGTGGCGACCAGAAAGGCCGCGCTGCGCAACGGCCCTTCCGGCAGGAAGCTCCACAGGAACGTCGCGATCAGCGCCAACCCCAGTTCGGTGAGGACGCCGGCAGCACCGATCAGCAGCCGTTGCCGCCGCGACGGCAGCCTCCAGGCGTCGCTGACGTCGGTGTAGAGCATCGGCACCAGCACCACGAAGGCGACCCCCATGGTCGGGACCCGGCAGCCGAAATGGCGCGCGGTATAGGCGTGCCCCAGTTCGTGGCAGATCTTGACGGCCGCCAGGGTGATGCCGAAGGCGGCGGCCCCCTCCAGGCTGAAGAAGTTCTGGAAGGTGTGGAGGAAATGGTCCCATTGCCGGAGGGCCAGCAGCCCCCCGACGGCGCCCAGCGCCATCACCGCCAGGATGAAGCGGTGGTTCAGCAGGCGCCGTGCCCATGGCAGCGTCGCCTTCAGGAACCGGTCGGGGCGGCACAGCGGCAGCCGGATGAACAGGTAATGGTGCAGCAGCCATTGCGCCCAGCCCTGGCGGGCCTTCAGCGTCTGCTCGGTCAGGGCGCGGATCGCGGCCTCGCCGCTGGCATGCAGCAGGTTGTTCGTCCGCAGGAAGGCGATGAACTGGGCCAGATCCTGGGGGGAGGGCTTCAGGGTGGTGGTCGTGGCGATGGTCTGCAGCAGGGCACCGCCGCTGGGGCTGGTCCAGGCCGCCAGGAACTCGGTCCCGGCCCGGCCGACCTGGAAGTAGCGGTGACGCACCGGGTCGTAGATGGTGTGGGTGGGCGCGCCGTCGGCACCGACCGGACCGGGAAACAGCTTCAGGTCGTTGCGCAGCCGCGGCAGCGGCGCCTCCAGCCACTCGCCCGGCGCGGGTCCGCCATGGCCGGCGGAGTGGCTGGAGGCGCCGTCGGTCGGGTGGGAAAAGGCGGTTGGCGGCATGGTGCCCTAGAAACCGATGGTCTGGCGGAGCGTGGACAGCGGGCGGCGGAACAGGTAGAGCGCCAGCGGCACCCGCTCCCCATAGATCTTCGCCGTTCCCTGCAGCCCGATGCGCGGCGCCGGCTGATCGGACGGGAAGTCGGCGCGGACGCGGTAGGACAGGACGCCGGCCGGCGTCATCTCCGCCTCGTAGCTGGCGGAGGCCAGGGTGGCGCTGCGGCGGACCAGCGGCTCGACGTCGAGGAACAGGTCGATGGCGGCGCCGGGCGTCAGCACGATGGCGTCGCGGACCGGAACGGCGACGCTCAGCTCGGTGTGGGACGGGTCGGCGATCTGCAGGATCCGCTGGCCGGTGACCACCGGACGGCCGATCCATTCGTTCTCGTCGGTGAACACCGCCACCCCGTCCCGTTCGGCGGTGACGGCGATCCGGGCGGCCAGGGCCCGCGCATAGTCCAGCTCGGTCTGGCGCAGGCGCACCTGATTCTCCGACAGCGCCACCTGCCCGGCCTGCTTGCGGTCGATCATGGCGCCCTGGGTGACCTGCCGCAGCTCGGCCTGGGCGACCGCCAGGGCCCGTTCGGAAACCGCCACCTGGTTGCGCAGGTTGGTGTCGTCGAACTCGAACAGAACCTGTCCGGCGATGACCGGCTGGTTGGGCCTGACCTTGAAGCGGGCGATGACGCCGTCGAGCGGCGCGCTGACCGCCAGCGGCGCGATGGCGACGATTTCCGCCGGGGCCAGCGCCGACTGGCGGATGGGGGCGGCCAGGGCCGCCACCAGAACCGCCAGGACCGCCAGCAGCAGCCAGCGGCGTGCCGTTGGCCGCCGCCATCGCCGCCGCGGCCCGGCCAGCGCCCGCCAGGCATAGGCGTAGCAATCGGCGATGCGGTCCAGCATCACCGTCTCCGCCTGGGGCCAGGGATGGTTGCGCGTCAGGAGCAGGGCTCCCAGCACCATGCCGTCCTTGGTCTTCAGCGGACACCACAGCGTCTGCGGGTGCAGCCACTCCGCCCATTCGGCCTGCTCGCGCGCGGGCAGCATGTCGGACGACACCGGATGGGTCTCGCCGGCGTCCTCGCGGGCCATCAGGTGGCGGGCCGCCCGGTTCATCCAGGCGACGAACGGCGCCTCCGCCTCGACCAGGGCCACACCGGATACCGCTTCGAGGCGCGCGCTCTCGCTGCGGCCGTCGCCGATGATCAGCGCCGCCTGTTCGAAGTGGAACAGGCGGCGCAGGTCGTTGACCATGATATGCCGCAGTTCCTCCACGGTCTCGGCGTGGCGGGCGCTCTCTTCCATGCGGATGAAGGTGGAGAAGACCTCCATGCCCGCGCCTTGTCCCGCCTGCTGGCCCATCGGCTGGCGGGGCGATGCCGAAGGCTGCGGGCCGCCGGGCTGACCAGTCATCGCGGCGTCGGCCCGCCGGGTGCGCGGGGCGATCCAGGCGCCGTCCCGGATGCCGGGGCCTCCGCCGTTCCGGACTGCGGGATGCGGGCGGTTCCGCTCATCCCGGCGACCACGGACGGGTCGACGTCGTTGAGCGACCCGAACACGGTCACCGTCTGGCTCACGGGATCGACCGACGCCCCCAGGCGGGTGATGCGCCCGCTGTAGCGGCGATGGGTTTCGTCGATCTCGAGGGTGAAGGCGTTGCCCGGCTTCAGCCAGGTCAGCCAACTGGACGGCACCACCAGGGACGCCTCCAGATCGCTGTCGTCGAGGACGCTCAGCAGCGGGGTGTTGGCCGGCACGCTTTCGAAGGCACGGGCGCGCAGATCGATCACCCGGCCGTTGAAGGGCGCATTCACGACGCAATGCTTGACCGACAAGGAGGCGGTCTTCAGCTCGGCCCGCGCACGCTCGACCTCGGCACGGGCCAGGGCGACGTCCATGCTTCCGGCCGACCGCATCGACGCCAGGGCCTCCAGGCCGGACAGCCGCGCCTGGGCGTGGGTCAGGCCGGCCTGCGCCGCGCTCTGGGCGGCCGTCACCCAACTGCAGTCGAATTCGACCAGCACCTCGCCGCTGCGGAAGCGGTCTCCCTCGTGCAGGGGCAGCCGGAGGATCCGGCCGGCGATCTCGCTGGACAGCACCGCCTGGGTCCGTGGCCTGATCAGGGTGCGGACCGCATCGTCCCCCGTCGGATCGGCCGCGAAGGCCTGGGACGAGAGGGCGCAAAGAGCGACCCCCAGCGCCAGCCGGCCTGCCGGCCGGGCCACCAGGGATTTGGCCGCGGATGTGATGGCATGAGCAAACGCGAAGCGCATCATCAGCCCTTGTCCGTAAGCGCGGTTATCGCGCAGTCCTTGTGGGTCTGCCGGACCATGTCGCAGAAACTCTCCGCCGCCACCGAGGTGGGGAAGGCCGCCGTCCGCAGCAGCATGAAGGGCTTGCCGTCGGTGCGCCGGGCCGTGCTCACCAGGACCGGGTCGGGAGAGGACAGGAGCGCGCGCGACCGGCCGGGAATGCTGTTCCAGCTTTCGCGCGCCAGCCCCTCGCTGGCATAGGTGCCGAGCGAGACCTGGTATCCGCCCTTCGCGGAAGCCTGGGGACCCATGGTCCCGGCGACGGGCTGCGACGGGCCGGAGGCCGTGGATGCCCGGGGGAGGGCAGGGGAGAGGGTAGGGGAAGCGGGCGCGGCAGCGGCGACCGGAGATGCCGCGGGCGCCGCCTCCGCGGACTGGGGCTGCTGGGGCGTCTTCAGCGAGCTCAACACCCTGCGCAGCGCCGAGCCGTCGAGCCAGGCGGTCTGGGTGGAGCCGATGGCGGCGGCCAGGGTGGGAAGCCGGTGGTCGGCGACCGCGTCCGGCATCGGGTCCGCTCCCACGGCCACCAGGATGGCGCCATAGGCGTTCTGCAGGCTGGCGTAGGCGACATCCCGGCGCAGGGTCGCGAACACGTCCTCCGCCTCCGCCTGGATCACCGCCAGCTCGCCCACCTGCTCGGCCCTGCCGGCGGCGCGGAGCTGGTCGAAGATGCGGCTGTCGACGACGGCCTGCTCCTGGGCGGTCTTGTATTCGTCGATGGCCTGCTCATAGCGCAGCACGCCCACGTCGACCTGGGCGAGCACGGCCATGCTGAGGGCGGCGCGCTTCATCTCCAGAAGCTTCTGGTCCGCCTCCACCACATCCAGCCGGGCCGGGGTCGAGGCCAGCGTCAGCAGGTTCCAGGTGACGTTGACCCCGTAGGACGCCCAGGCGTTGTGGACGGCGTACTTGTTCGAATCGTAGTTTCCACCCACCCCGAGGTTGATGCCGGGCAGCATCTCCAGGTAGATGCGCTTGGTTTCCGCCGCGCTGATGCGCGACTGGTAGGACGCCTGCAGCAGCTCCGGCCGGTTCAGCAGGGCAACGTCCTGCAGTTCCTCCGGTGCGGCCGGGATCTTGGGAATGGCGGCGTCCTGCGCCCCCTGGGGGATGGCCAGCCTGAAGTCGGCGCCCGGCGGCAGGTTCATCAGCGCCCCGAGCTGGACCTTGGAGGCCACCAGATCGCGCCGCAGCTCCTTCAGGCGCTCGAGCGTGGCCAGCAGGGCCCGCTGATACTGCAGATCCTCGAGCGGTGCCCGGATCTGGCGGCTTTCCGAGCGCCGGGCGTCGGCCAGGGCTGCTTCCGTGCGCTTGGTCAGGGCCTCCAGCCGCGACAACAGGCGTTCGGCGATGACCGCGCGCCAGTAGGCGTAGCGCACATCCTGGATGATGTTCTGCACCACCTTCCGCCGCTGCTCCTGGGCGATCAGGCTGCGGTCGGCCATCTGCTTGGCGCGGATGTAGCTGACGCCGAAATCCAGCACGTTCCAACTGAGCTGAAGCTGGGCCGTTTCCGTCTGCTTTTCCGTCGAAATGGAGGGTTCCAGCGACTGGACGCGGCGCTCGTAGGACAGGCTGCTCGACGCCAGTTCATTGCTGCGGCCGGTGAAGCCGGCCGAGGCCGCCAGCTTGGGCAGCATGTCGTAATGGGCCAGGTCGAGCTGGCTGTTGGTCACCACCTCGTTCAACAGCTCGACCCGGCGGTCGAGGTTGTACTTGATGGCCCGGGCCATGGCGTCGTAGAGCCCGATCGGCTTGTCGACCGGCTCGATGGCACTGAACATCAATGCCTTGTCCTGAACGATCTGGCTCTTCCTCTCGCTCATGCTGAGCGGCTCCGGCGTGACCGCGCAGGCACCCAGTGCCAGACAGGCCCCGGCCAGGAGCAGAATTTTGAAGGAGCGCGCCTTTCCACCATCTGCAGGCGGCATGGCAATCGCTTGGGAAATGGGCGTCATCATGAAGAGCCTGCGATTATTGTAAGTGTTCTTGCGATCAGAGGTCATGCCGTCACGCCGCCTTGTGCGGGATGGCGGCGAAATCGAGGAACTCGCGCTCTATGTCCGCCCGCCCGCGCTCGAATTTGCCGGTCGCGAAGGCGAGCTGCTGCATGAAGTCGTGCTTCCCCTGCTCCGGCAGAAAGCTCTGATCCCCCCGGTCGGCCGGAGCGGCGCCATCGGCGCCTCCCGTCCCATCGCCGGCGGCAGGCTGCTGTGCCGATTCGGCCGGCGCGGCAGCCTGCGGCTCCGATCCCTGGCCGGCGGCCGGCGGGGTCTGGCCATCCGGATCGCGGTCCCCCGGATTGCGGTCGCTCGGATCGCGGCCATCCGGATCGCGGTCATTGCCGGGCTTCTCCTGCCGTGAGGAGTCGGGGGCCTCCCGGTTGCCACGCGGGGTGTTCCCGGTCCCGGCGCCTTGCGGACGTCCGGAGCCGTCGGTGGCGGACAATGCCTGGAAGCCTCCGAAGCCGCTGTCGCCGCCCCTGCCGTCCGCTCCAGGCCCCATCCCCATTCCAAGGGTCGAGCTGCCGCCGATGTTGCTGATGGTCAGGACCTGGTTCCCGGCCGGACTGGCGGTCATCTCGGTCCCGCCGACGGCACCGGAGGCACCGCCCATGTTGCTGACCGTCAGGACCTGATTGCCCGCGCCGTTGGCGCCGGTCGAAGCGGCGCCCGGCATTCCGCCCGACGGGCCGCCGAAGCTGATGGAGCGCATGCCGTCGCTGGTGTGCGCCCCGGTGTCGACACCGCCGACGCTGACGCTGCTTCCCGTCAGGTTCATGCCGCCGCTGGTCGCCGGAAGCCAGCCGGTCACTCCCCCGCCCAGGACGAGCACCCCGCCCACGGTCCCGACGCCGGTGATCGGCGGAGGGGCCGTCTGCACCACGGCAGGCGGGGTGACCAGGTCCGGCGTGTTGCCGGCGACGGCGATGCTGCCACGGGTGGTCTTGATGCCGCCGACGCCATCGGCCCTGCCGACCTGGAGGGTGATGGCGATGGCGTCCGTCCCGCCGGTTCCAAGCGTGGTGGTGTATCGCAGTCCGGCCAGGAGCGCGTTCAGGTCGGCGATGCTGCCGGTCAGGGTGATGGTTGCGCCCGATCGGCCTCCGATGGACAGGATGCCGTGGCCGGCCGACAGCGTGATCGTCGCCATTTCGGTTCCGGTCCTGTCCGCCAGGACGATGCCGGAAACCGGGGTGGGGATGCCCGTCGTCGCCGTCACGCTGCCGCCGACCGAAAGGGAAGCCGCGTCATCCGCCGTCAGGACCACGGTCATCGAGACGGTCGCGGCCTTGGCGCCCCCCACCCGGCTGGCCGCCCCGTCGTCGACGGACAGCGTGATGGTGTCGGTGCCGCTGGCGGTCAGGCTGGTGGCGTAGGTCAGGCTGGCAAGGGTGGCGTTGACCGCCGCCTGGGAGCCGGTGATGGTGACAGCACCGCTGCCGTTGGCGCTGACGGTGGCGCCGCCGGCCGCCGAGACCGACAGGCTGCCATGCTGGCTCCTGACGGTGGCGGTGACGCTGCCGTCGTTCAGCCCGTCGGTGATCGCGAAGCCGGGAATGGCATTGCCGCCGGCGGTGCTGAAGCTCTGGTCGGCCGGCCTGCTCAGCACCGGGGTGTCGTTGCCGATCAGGGTGATGGCCATCGACTCGCTGGCGCCCTTCTCGCCGCCGACCCGGCCCGGGGAGTCGTCGCGGACGGTCAGCGTGATGGTGTCGGTGCCGCTGGCGGTCAGGCTGGTGGTGTAGGCCAGGGTCTCCAGGGTGGCGTTGACCGCCGCGCGGGAGCCGGTGATGGTGACGGCGCCGCTGCCGTTGGCGCTGACGGTGGCGCCGCCGGCCGCCGAGACCGACAGGCTGCCGTGCAGGGCGCCGACGGTGGCGGTGACGCTGCCGTCGTTCAGCCCGTCGGTGATCGCGAAGCCGGGCACGGGGTTGCCGGACTGGCGATCGAAGGTCCGGTCGGCCGGCCTGCTCAGCACCGGGGTGTCGTTGCCGATCAGGGTGATGGCCACCGACGTGCTGGCGCCCTTCTCGCCGCCGATCCGCGCCGGGGAGTTGTCGCGGACGGTCAGCGTGATGGTGTCGGTGCCGCTGGCGGTCAGGCTGGTGGCGTAGGCCAGGGTCTCCAGGGTGGCGTTGACCGCCGCGCGGGAGCCGGTGATGGTGACGGCGCCGCTGCCGTTGGCGCTGACGGTGGCGCCGCCGGCCGCCGAGACCGACAGGTTGCCGTGCAGGGCGCCGACGGTGGCGGTGACGCTGCCGTCGTTCAGCCCGTCGGTGATCGCGAAGCCGGGGACGGGATTGCCGGAATGATGGTCGAAGGTCCGGCTTCCGCCGGAGCTCAGGGTCGGCGTGTCGTTCTCGATCAGGTTGAGGGTGACCGACCGGGTCGTGACCTGGTTGCCGCCGAAGCCGAGGACGTTGCCGTCGTCGATGCTGACGGTCAGCGTGTCGGTGCCGCTGGTGGTCCGCGTGGTGGTGTAGGTCATCGCCGCCAGGGTGGCGGTGACGTCGGCGAAGCTGCCGGAGACGATGACCGTCGCGGCGTCGTTGGCGGCGATCGTGGCGCCGCCCGCGGCGGCCAGGTGCACCGATCCGCTGCCGACCGTGATGGTGGCGGTGTACTGGTCGCCGGCATAGCTGTCGGTGAAGGTGAAGGCCGGCAGCGGGTTGCCCGCGGTGTGGTAATAGGTCGGGCTCGACGGCGCCTCCATCACCGGCGCGTCGTTGGGAGCGGTCACCACGGCGACCTGTCCCAGGCCGGTCTTGGCACCGCCGATGGCGGTGCCGTTGCCGTCGTTGACCGACAACTGGATGGTGTCGGCGACGATGCTGGTTGCCGATTGGTAGGTGAAGCTGGCCAGGGTGGCGTTGACGGCCGATGTCGACCCGCTGATCGTCACCGTGCCGGTGTCGTTGTTGCTCACGGTGGCGCCGGTGGCGGCGGTCAGGTGCAGCAGGCCGAAGGCCGAGGACACCGTGGCGGTCACCGTGGCGCCGCTGCGGGTGTCGGTGAAGCTGAAGCCGCTCACCGTGCGGACCCGGTTGTCGCCGACGACGATGCTTTCGGTGGGAGAGGTGACCACCGGGGTGTCGTTGCCGACCAGCGCCACCTGGAAGGAGCCCTGCGCGGTCTTGGCGCCGCCGATGGCGGTGGTGTCGCCGTCGCTGACCGACACGTTGATGGTCTCGACACCGGTCGCCGCGACCGTCGTCTGGTACCGCAGGGTGGCCAGGGTGGCGTTGACGTCGGCCAGGCTGCCGCCGATCACCACCTGGGTGGTGCCGTTGCCGGTGAGGCTGGCCGCGCCCTGCTGGGTGAAGGACAGGTTGCCGTGCAGGTTCGACACGGTCACGCTGTAGGTGGCCGCGCCGGCGTCCGCGATCGAGATCACGTGGTTGGAGCTGTCCCCCGCCGGATAGCCGTCGGAGACGGTGTTGCTGTTGGTGTCGCTGAAGCTGGGCGTCCCCGCCGGCACGCTCAGCACGGGCGTGTCGTTCTGGGTCAGGGTGATGGTCAGGCTGTTGCTGCCGGTCTTCGCGCCGGCGATGTAGCCGGTCCCGCCGTCGTTGACCGTCACCGTGATGGTGTCGGTCCCGCTGGCGGTCGCGGTGGTGGCGTATTTCAGGCTGCCGAGCGTGGCGTTGACGTCGGCCAGGCTGCCGCTGACGGTCACGGTGCCGGTGTCGTTGGCCAGGATCGTCGCCGAGCCCGAGGCGGTGAGGGTGAGGATGCCGTGCAGGGCGTTGACCGTCGCCGACACCGTGCCGCCGGCGGTGGGGTCGGTGATCTGGAAGCTGCCGACGGCGTGCTGGAGGGTGTCGGCATAGCTGGGTGCGGAGGACGGCGCCGTCACGGTCGGGGCGTCGTTCTCGCCGAGGGTGACGGCGATGGCCTTGGTGCCGGTGGTCGACAGGCCGGTGAGGGCGTTGGTGTAGGTGGCCGCGACCGTGATCGTCTCGCTGCCGGCGGCCGACGCCACGCTGGTGTATTTCAGCGAGGCCAGGGCCGCGTTCACCTGGGCCTTGGTGCCGGTGACGGTGATCGAGGAGGTGTCGTTGGCGCCGCCGGCGACCGTCACCCCGGTGGTGTCGATGGCCAGCTTGCCGCCATGGTTGGTGGACACCGTGACGCTGACGGTGGAGGCGTAGCCGTCGGCCCCGAGCGAAACCGCCGAGCCGGCCTCGCTGACGCTGTGCTGGGTGGTGGTGTTCACGGTCCAGTTGCTCGGCCCCAGCAACGACGGGCTTCCATAGCCTCCGCCGCCGGTGACGGCGATCGTCTGGGTATGAGTCTTTGCCCCGCCGGCATAGGTGGTGTTGCCATCGTTCACGGTGATGGTCACCGTGTCGCTGCCTCCGGCCCCCAGGTTGGTCGCCTGGTAGGTCAGGCTGGCCAGCGCGGCGTTGATCTGGCTGAGCGTGCCGGTGAAGGTCAGCGAGGAATCGTCGTTGGCGCCGCCGGTGATGGTGACGCCGCTGCCGGCGGCATCGATCTTCAGCTTGCCCGAGATGTCCGACACCGTCGCCGTCATCACGATGGACCCGACGTCGGCATCGGTCACCGACACGGCACCCAGGCTGACGGCCTCGGTATAGTCCACGGTCTTGGCGCCCGGGACCGTGACGACCGGCGCGAGGTCGGTGTGCGTCACGGTCACCGCGATGGTCGCCGTCGCCGTCTTGTTGCCGCCGACCAGCGCGGTCTGCTGGTCGTCGAGGGTCACGGCGATGGTGTCGGTTCCGTGATAGTACTGGTCGGCGGTATAGGCCAGCGTCCGCAGTGCGGCCTGGATGTCGCTGAGCGTTCCGGCGTAGCTGAGGCTGCCGCTGCCGGGAGCGCCGCCGACCAGCACGAGGTTGGTGGACCCCATGGTCAGCGTGCCGTGGCCGGCGCTGACCGTCACCTTGGCGATGCCCGACCCCAGGTCGGCATCGGCGACCGCCATGCTGCCGTCCACGGTGAGGGGGACGCCGTCGGTCGCACTGAGCGTCGTCACGGCGCTGGTGAAGGAGGGGGCGGTGTTCGCGGTGATGCCGATGGCGATGGTCTTCTGCGTCGCCGACTTGGTGCCGCCGATCAGGTTGGCGGTGTTGCCGCCGTCGCTGAAATCCACCGTGATGGTGTCGGTGTCGGTGCTGGCCGACGAGCCGGTATAGGTGTAGGTCAGGGTCGCGAGGGCGGTGTTGACCTGCGCCAGGGTGCCGGTGATGGTCACCGAGCCGTTGCCGTTGCCGCTGCCGCTGGTGGCGCCGGTGACGGCCAGCGTTCCCTTGCTTGCGGCGATCGTGGCGGTGACCATGGTGCCGGCGTCGCCGTCCGCCACCGAAATGCCGGTAATCGCCTGGGCACCGCTGGTGGTGACGCTCCGGCTTCCCGGAACGGTGATCGTGCCGGCGCTGTTGGCGGTGAGGGTGATGGCGATGCTGTTGGAGCCGGTCTTGTTGTCGGCGCCGCTGTGGTAGGTGTCGGAGAAGGCAACGGTGATGGTGTCGGTGTCGCTGCCGGCGCCGCTGTAGGTGTAATGGAGCGTGGCGAGCGCGGCATTGATGTCGTCCAGCGTGCCCGTGAAGGTCAGCGCGCCTGATGAGCCGTCATTGGTGCCGAAGGTGAAGGTCAGGCCCGTGCTGGTGGTGAGCTGGAGCGTGCCCTTGGTCGCGCTGACGGTGGCGGACATGATCGCCGATTGACCGTCGTTTATGCTGTCGCCCACCGAAATGCCCGCGATGGCATGCGCGCCGGCCGTGGTGAAGGTCTGGGCCGGCGGCACCGTCACCACCGGAATGTCGTTCTGGGTCAGCGTGACCGTGATGAGCTTGGCGCCGGACGACTGGTTGCCGCCGGAGCCGGAATGGCCGCCATCGTCGACGGTGACGGTGATGGTTTCATCGCCGTTGCTCCCAAGCCCGGTCTTGAAGGTCAGGCTGGCCAGGGCGGCGTTGACGTCGGCCAGCGTCCCGGAGATCGTCATCGACGAGGAATCGTTGGCTCCGCTGGCGACGGTTATCCCGGTCATCGTCGTCAGCTTGATGTTGCCGCCCGCATTGGCCGACAGGGTCGCCGAAACCGTATTGCCACCCACGTCGGCATCGGTCGCCGAGACTCCGCCGATGGCGACATAGATGTTGCTGTCGATGACGCTCATGGTGGAGGGCACCGTCAGGATGGGGGCGTCGTTGACCGCCGACAGCGTGACGGTGGCGGCGTTGCCGCCGGACAGCGTCAGCGTGTCGTTGCCGCTGCCGCCCGTGCCGCCGTTGTCCTGTACCGACACCAGCGTCACCGTCCGGCTGGCGCCGTCGGCGGGGTTGTTGCTGGTGTTCTTGTAGGCGAGGCCGTTGATCAGCGCCGCCGCCGCCGTGACGGAATAGTCGCCGGTCTTGGTGATGGTGACGGTGGCGACGCCGGCCGTGATGCTCACGCCCACGCTGTAGCCGTTGGTGCCGGTGGTGACGCTGTTGCCGTTGGTCAGCGCCACGCTGGTGCCGTCCACCACCAGGATTTCGCTGGCTCCGTCGGCCAGGGTGCCGACGGTGAGGGTCACGGCCTTGATCGACTGTCCGCTGTCGCCGGTCCCGCTGGTGAGGGAGGCGCCGCTGAACAGTGCGACAGCGTTTCCCTTTTCGGTGAAGGTCGGGCTGGTGGCGGTCAGGCCGCTGACGGTCGGCGCATGGTTGGGAGCCGTCACGCCGATGGTGGAGGCCAGGCTGACGGTGGCGGTGTCGCTGCCGCCGTTCCCGGTGCCGCCGCTGTCCTGCACCGAGGTCAGGGTGACGGTCCGGTTTCCGGCAGTGACGGTGCCGGCGGTGTTCTTGTACGCCAGCGCGGTGATCAGGGTCTGCAGGTCGCCGGCCGACAGGCCCGACTTGGTGATGGTGACGGTGGCGGTGGTGCCGGCGACCGACACCGCGACGCTGGCACTGCCGCCGGTGGTGACGGTGTTGCCGTTGGTCAGGGCCACGTCGCTGCCGTCGATGGCGAGCGTCTCGTTCGCCCCGTCCGCAAGGCCCGAAACCGTCAGCACCAGCCTCGAGAAGGTCTGCCCGCCCTCCACCGTGCTGGCGGTGGCGGCGGTGAACAGCGCGACGCCGGTGGCCGAGCCCTCGCTGAAGGTGGGGGTGGTGGCGGCGGTTGCCGTCAGGGTCGGAGCGTCATTCTTCAGCGCGAAGGCGACGGTGCGCGTGGCGACGGCCGAAGAGGTCGCGCCGCCGGCATCGGCGATGGTGAAGGTGACGGTGCGGTTGCCGGGGCTGGGATCGGTGCTGGCATTGGCAAAGGTGACGGCGCGGGCCAGCGCCTGCACATCGGCGGTGGTGGCGTTGGCGTTCAGGGTGAAGGTCAGGACCGTCGAACCGGTGGTCGAGGCGGCCGTGCCCGTGCCGATCACCGTGGTGTTGTTCTTCAGCTCGTTGGTGCCGGTGTCATACCAGATGCCGCCGCCATTGCTGGTGGCGATGGCCAGCGTGTCGGCGCCGTGCGCCCCCGCGGTGATGGAGACCGAGACGCTGCCGTTGGTCCATTTGCCTTCGGCGTCGGTGACGGTGAACGCCGTGTCCACCGCTGTGGCCGCCCCCTGCTCCGTGTAGCTGGTCGAGCCGACTGCCGCGGTGGCCGTCGGCGGTGCGTTGACGGTGACGGTGACGCTGCGGGTCGCCGTGCTGATGCCGTCCGACACCTGGATGGTGAAGGTCTCCGTCCCCGAGAAGCCGGGGGCGGGCTTGTAGGTGATCGTGCCGCCGGGCGAGAGCGCCGTGCCGCCCGAGGCGTGGGTGGCGCCGGAGATGGTCAGCGTTCCGCTGTTGGACGGCGGGGTGATGACCGTCCAGGTCAGGGTCTGGTTGGGATCGGTGTCCGACACCTGAAGGTAGCTGGCGAGATCCACCGCGGTGGCGGAGTTCTTGTTCACCGTCAGGGTGGCGGTGCCGGGATCGCTGAAGGTGGGCGCGGTGTTGGCGGTGGTGAACTTGATGACGGTGTCGTTGCTGATGCCGGCATAGGCGTTGCCGGCGGTGTCCGTCACCGCGGTGGAGTCGACGCGCAGGCTGTAGACGTTGCCGCCCGCCAGCGCGCTGGTCGGCGCGACCGTCAGGGTCGTCGTCCCCCAGCCGGTGATCCGGCCGCTGTTGGCGACGTCGAAGGTCTCGACGGTGCTGCCGGTGGTGACGTTGTAGAGGACGAGGGTGCCGGTTCCCTTCTGCACGGCTTCGGAGAAGGTCGCCTGGATGCTGCTGCCGGTGGCCACCGCGGTGGCGTCCAGCGCCGGGCTGCTGCCGGCCAGCGTCGGCGCCGTGCGGTCGATGGTGACGGCCAGGGCCGCGCTGAGGTTGCCGGT
The DNA here is from genome assembly GCF_017876115.1 of Azospirillum picis. Taxonomy (GTDB): domain Bacteria; phylum Pseudomonadota; class Alphaproteobacteria; order Azospirillales; family Azospirillaceae; genus Azospirillum; species Azospirillum picis. The sequence goes on along the minus strand of NZ_JAGINO010000013.1, from coordinate 4,369 downwards.
GACGCCGCCGATCAGCGACCGGGTGTAGGCATAGACGTAATAGGTGCCGTTGCCCAGGCCGGAGACGTCGATGCCGGTGCCGGACGAGCCGTCCCACACGCCCGACAGATTGGCGCCGATGGTGGTGTGCGGGTTGCTGCCGAGTGCCGCCGCCCCGTTGCCGGTCAGCGTCGAGCTGCTGGAGATGAAGACGATGACGTCGCTGCCGTCGGTGGCGCCGGTGCCGTAGGCGGCGCCGGTGCCGGAAAACTTCAGCACCGTGGCGTTGGTCCTGTCGTCGGTGCTGGAGGAGCCGGCGTCGCTTGCCGCCACCAGGTCGGGCGTGGACGGCGCCCCCGGCGTCACCGTGACGGTGATGGTTTTGCTGATGGTGCTGGTGCCGTCCGACACCTGGATGGTGAAGCTGTCGGTTCCGGCATAGCCGGTGCCGGGGGTGTAGGTCAGGCCCGACGCCGCGGCGATGCTGGTGCCGCCGGAAGCCGCGGTGGCCGCGCCCGATGACAGTGCCAACGTGCCGTGGCTGGGACCGGTCAGCACGGTCCAGCTTTCCACCTGCCCGCTGTCGGTGTCGCTGACCGTCACCAGGGGGGCGTAGCTGTTGTTGCTGCTGCCCGCATCCACCGTCAGCGTCGTGGTGGCGCTGGTGAAGGTGGGGGCCGTGTTGGTGGCATTGATGACCAGGCTGGCGGTGTCCGATGTGGCGGAAAAGGCCGTGTTGCCGCCGTTGCCCGCGGCGCTCAGCCGGCTGCCGGCGGTGCCGGAGGTCTGGTCCCAGGCCCGGAAGGTGAGGGCGCTGGCCATCGTGCCGGTATAGGTGCCGTTGTTGACGAAATACAGCCGTGTGCCGGCATCCGCCTTCAGGAGCAGTGCCGAACTGTCGGACACCGTCCCCACGCTGTACCAGTTGGCGCCGCCGTCGGTGGTGTAGTACCAGGAGCCGCCGGGGGCGGTGGCGGTGTCGGTGCCGGTCAGCGCGATGCCGGCGGCGTTGCCGTCGGAATCGGCGTAGTTGGCGATGCCCGTCGTGCCAATGATCTGCGACACCAGGGTGCCGACCGCCCCGGTCGGGATGGCCTGATCGGTCTTGCTCTCCGGGGTGAGCGCCGGCGACTTGGTGGCGTCCAGCACCGGCGCATGGTTGACGGTGTTGACGGTCAGGCTGGCGGTGTCGGTGGCGGACGAGAAGGCCGTACTGCCGCCGTTGGTGCTGGTGTCCGCCCTGCTGCCAACGGTGCCCGCGGTGCCGTCCCAGGCCCGGAAGGTGACGGCGTCGTTCAGCGTGCCGCTGTAGGTTCCATTGCTCTTCAGATAGAGCCGCGTGCTGGCGTCGGCCTTCAGGAGCAGGGCGCTGCCGGTGGAAACGCTGCCCACGGCGGTCCAGGTGCTGCCGCCGTCGGTGGTGTAATACCATGTGCCGCCGGAGGCGTTGGTGGCGGTGAGCGCCATGCCGGGGGCGTTGGAGTCCGCGTCGGTGTAATTCGCGATGCCGGTGCCGTTCACCAACTGCGACACCAGGGTGCCGACCGCGCCGCTGGGATTGGCGGTGTCGCTCTGGCTCTGCGCCGTGAGAACCGGCGAGGTGTCGCTGAGGACCGGGGCGCTGTTGGAGGCCGATGTGTTCGCCGGCCCGATCTTCAGGTTGTCGAAATAGAAGCGGGACTGCGCAGTATCGAAGGAGATGACGAACTTATCGACATTGTTGAACGCGTCGTTGCCATCCATGTTCGCCAAGGTGAAGGAATGTGAAGTATACAATACCCTCGGCAGGAAAACGGTTGCCACCGCTCCCGTGACGGCGCTGCCGTTCCTGTAGCCCGTGATGGTCGCCGTGACGGCGGCTTCCGTGCTTGCGATGTAGATTTCCTTCGCGTCGAAGGCCGACCCGTCGTTGGCCGTGAAGGTCACGCTCGACACTTTGTCCACGGTCGCGGCACCGGCCTGGAAGGTGCCGGAATAGCTTGGCGCCTGGCCGATGCCGGCATTGTTGCTGCCTCTGAGCAGGTTGGTGGTCGATGTGTTCGCGGTGAAGGTGGCGGAGATGTCCCAGCCGGAATTCAGGACGTTCGTCGCCGTGACGACCGATGTGCCGTTGCCGCCGGCAAGGCCGACGGTCGATGTGAAGTTGAAGGTCGTGACGCCGTTGAGGGGAGCGGTCGCCAGCAGGTCCCGGTAGGCGGGGGCCTCGGCGAACAGGCTTGCGCTCGACGGGTCGATCCGCCCGACCGCCTCCTCCAGGGTCCAGTTCCCGCCCAGGCCGCGGTCGCCGGTCTGGTCGGCCGACGCGGCGACATCGGCGCCGGTGGCCGCCGACAGGTCCTGGAGGAAGCGGATGCCGCCCGCGCCCTTGGCGATGTCGCAGCCATAGAGCAGAAGATCGCCGCCCGCGTTCAGCGACGTGCCGATGGCGGCCATTTCCGCCTGAAGGAAGGGCGATGACAGACCGCTGTCATTGATCATGTCCGTGCCGAGGAACAACCTCCCCTCGCTGCCATGGGACAGGATATGGATGGAATCGTAGCCGCTGTGGGTCTGCGCCCAGACGGCGATCTGGGCAAAGCCGCTCTGGTCGCTGTCGATCAGCCGGATTTCGGTCCCGGGCCGCATGCCGTCGACCAGCGACTGGTAGTCGGCGACCGCCGTGTCGATGAACGCCACGTCCCGCGTGCCGCCGCTCAGGGACGGATCGGCGGCACGCAGCTCTTGCGGCGTCGACACGCCGTCGATCGCCGCTGCCAGCACATCGGCATCGGGGGCATCGTGGGCCGGAGCCAGCACATGGTCGTAAGCGGCCATGGCGGCATCGGTCAGGGCGCCGGCCGTCTCGATGCTGCCGGCGTCCACATCCAGAGCCCAGCTCCCACCAAGGCGGGCGCTGCCGACGCGACTGTCGGACGCGGCGACGTCCGCTCCCGTCGCGGCCGCCAGGGAGGTGACGAAACGCTGGCCGTCCGTGCCCTTGGCGACGCCGCAGCCGTAGATCATCAGATCGCCGTTCTCGGTCAGGGCGCTGCCGATGATCGCCGCCTCCGCCCGCCCCGCCTCGGTGGCCAGGGTCCCCTCGGTCACCTCCGCGCTTCCCAGCCGCAGGCTGGCTTCGGCGCCATGGGCGACGACGTGGATGGCGTCGTAGCCCTTGTGGGTTTCCGCCCATTGGGCGATCTGGGCCAGCCCGTCGCGGCTGGCGTCGATCACCTCGACCTCGATGCCCGCCTTCACCCCTTCCGCGATCTGCCGGTAGTTCGGGGTGGCGGTGTCGACGAACACCACCTCCTTGCGGCCGTTGTTCTGCGCGGGATCGACCGCCCGCACTTCGGTGGGACCGGGCGTCGCCGGCAGGGCGGCGAAGTTGGCCAGGGCCGCCGCCAACGGATCGGCTGCCGCAGGGGCGGCAGGCGATCCCGAATCGGCGTGGGCGGCCGCATCGGCTACCGTATGCGCTGCCGTTACGGCGGCGGCGCCGTCGAACATGTAACGGGGCTCCAGCGCCCATCCCAATGAGGCCGGTGCGCTATGGCTGCGCTTTGGACGATCGGAGGAGGAATCGCTGGCAGGGGCCGTCGAGGTGGTGTTCCGCCGCTTGCCCATTCCCGACCGTGTCTGTCGCATCGCCGTCGCCGCGCCCCGGATAGTAGTGGTTCTGACAGAAAAACTTGCGGGTATGGATGAAACCAAGCCCATCAGAACGTCTCTAAGCCGAGAAAGTTTATCAACAGTAAACGCTATGGACGATCAGCGAACGCAGTTGGTCAACCGCAGGTCTGTTATAGGCTTGTAGCAATGGTTGCGGGAATCGCATGAAAACAACGGATATTACGGCAAAATGTAACAACTATCGCCTTTTTGCGATATTCAATAATAATACTAGATTAAATCATCAAATATCATCGCGCGCTTTAATAACAAAAGTGAGTTAATTTATTGCCATAAAGCGTTTTATGATAAATACAAAAATATCTCTGGCCTCATTATGGCGTAATCATCAAGAAAAAATCAGCCGCATGGTATGAAAATTGAGGGACTTTAGAAAAAGCGGCGATCTGATCATCCCCTTCAAGCATTGCAGCGGACACAATCCGCCTCGGTCGAAGAGCTGATAAAAACACGATACTGTCTGCTCAATGCGTGAAATGGAGTTTCCCAGCCTCATCCGTACCGGATAAAAAAAGTCCCGGCCGGAGCCGGGACCTTTCAAAACGACGCGGAAGATCGCGATCAGATTATGCCACGGTTTCGCAGCTCCTCGATCATGGCCGCGACCATTTCATCGGGGCTCCGCTCGGCGCCCTTCAGCGTGATCTCGGGAGCTTCAGGCGGCTCGTAGGCGCTGTCGATGCCGGTGAAGTTGGGAAGCTGGCCGGCACGCGCCTTC
>NZ_JAGINO010000012.1 GCF_017876115.1 Azospirillum picis | reverse complement strand
CGCGGCGATCAACATCTACCCGACGCTGGAGGACAAGGTCCACATCGTCCAGAACGCCATCGACCTCGCCAAGGTGCTGGGCGTCGAGGTGCCGCACGTCGCCATCCTGTCGGCGGTCGAGACGATCAACCCGAAGATCGCCACGACGCTGGAGGCGGCGGCGCTGTGCAAGATGGCCGACCGCGGCCAGATCGCCGGCGGCGTGCTCGACGGCCCGCTGGCCTTCGACAACGCCATCTCCGCCGAGGCTGCCCGTACCAAGCACATCGTCTCGCCGGTCGCCGGCCAGCCGGACATCCTGCTGGCACCGGACCTGGAATCCGGCAACATGCTGGTCAAGCAGCTCTCCTTCCTCGCCAACGCCGATGCCGCCGGCATCGTGCTGGGCGCCAAGGTGCCGGTGATCCTGACCAGCCGCGCCGACAATGTGCGGGCGCGTCTGGCCTCCTGTGCCGTCGCCTCCCTCGTCGCAGCCTCGCGGCGGATGCCGCCTCTGCCGCTGGCCGCCGAATGACCGGCCTTGCGGAACAAGGAACCCGCTCCATGTCCCAACGCAACGCCTACCTCGTCATCAACGCGGGCTCGTCGAGCCTGAAGTTCTGCGTCTTCCAGGGCTCCGATGCCGCGGACCTGGAGGTCGCCTTCACCGGCCAGATATCGGGCATCGGCACCCAGCAGGCCAGGTTCGAAGCGAAGGACGCGCACCGGCATCCCCTCGCCTCGGTTGCCCTGAGCCAATCCGATCGTGCCGCCCTGCTCGGCTACCTGCTGGACTGGATCGGCGGGCAGTTGAACGGTTCCGTGCTGGTGGCGGCCGGGCACCGCGTGGTGCATGGCGGCACCCGCTTCTCGGCGCCGGTGCGGGTCACCCCCGCGGTGCTCGACCAACTGGAGGAACTGATCCCTCTGGCCCCGCTGCATGAACCGCACAACATTGCCGCCATCCGGGCGCTGGCCGAGAGCTATCCGCAACTGCCGCAGGTCGCCTGCTTCGACACCGCCTTTCACCAGACCCAACCCTGGCAGTCGCAGACCTTCGCCATTCCGCGCGCCCTGACGGCGGAGGGAGTGCGGCGCTATGGCTTCCACGGCCTCAGCTACGAGTACATCGCCCACCAGTTGCCCCGGGTGGCGCCAGAACTGGCCGATGCGCGGGTTCTGGTCTGCCACCTCGGCAGCGGGGCGAGCCTGTGCGCCATGGCGGCGGGGCGAAGCGTCGACACCACGATGGGCTTCACCGCGCTCGACGGCGTGCCGATGGGCACGCGGCCGGGTTCGATCGATCCGGGCGTGCTGATCTACCTGATGCGCGAGAAGGGCCTCGGCGTCGACGAGATCGAGACGCTGCTCTACCACAAGTCGGGCATGCTGGGGGTGTCGGGGATTTCCAACGACATGCGCGAGCTCGAAGGGTCGGACGCGCCGGAGGCCGCCGAGGCGGTCGAGCTATTCTGCCATGGCGTCGCCAAGCAGGGGGCGGCACTGGCGGCGTCGATGGGCGGGCTGGACGCGGTGGTGTTCACGGCCGGCGTCGGCGAGAACTCGGCGCAGGTCCGGTCCCGTGTCGCCGAGAGGCTTGAATGGCTGGGCGTCCGCCTCGACCCGGCGGCCAACCGGGCCAAGGCCACCCGCATCTCCGCCGCCGACAGCCGCGTCCCGGTCTTCGTCATTCCCACCAACGAGGAGCAGATGATCGCCCGCCACACGATCGCCTGTCTGTCGACGCCGTCGCGGTGACCCCGAAGCGTGCCGCCCCCGGACCTTCCTGCCCATGGCCGGGAGGTCCGGGGCACCCCGGCCCCGCACGGGCTCCGGGATGGCGGAACGCGCAGGGACGCGGGCGCTCAGGTTCCCGGCACCAGCCGCTGCAGGGCGAGCGTCGCGGGGAAGCACAAGGTGGCGAGCGCCACCGCCCAGCCGGGGCCGCCGCCGACCGCCACCAGGATCGCGTCGTACAGCGCGATGGCGGCGATCAGCAACGCCACGGCGCGCGGCACGTCGCCCGGTGCGCGGCGGAACAGGCGGAACAGCGCGACGGCCGTGGCCGCCAGCAACACGATCCAAAGCGCCAGCCCGGCCACGGTGCCGCCGCCAGCCTGCAGGCTCGCGGCCAGGGTGCCCAGCAACGGCACCGCCAGCATGGCGAGCGGCCATGCGCGCTCCAGCCGGTCGTACGCTTCCTGGCGAGCGGCGCAGGTCAGGCCGACGACGTGGCAGAACAGCCCGGCGGCGCCCAGCAGCAGCGCCGTGCCCGGAGGAGCTCCCGCCATGCCCGCCGCCATGGCGTAGGCTAGGAAGCGGCAGACCCCCATGATCACTGGCGCCAGCGCCGTCTTCTTGTGCAGGACATCGTAGAGCAGGATCGCCACCGCGAGGGCAGTGCCGCTCGCCGCCCCCACCGGGCCGCTGTGCGCCGCGAGCGCGACGCCGAGCGCGACCAGCGCGAAGCCGGCGACGAACACCGCCCCACGGGCGGCGTCGCCACGCGGTATCGGGCGACCCGGCCGTCCGCGTGCATCGACGGCAGCGTCGAAGGCGTCGTTGAGGTACATCCCGCCGACATAGAACAGCGTCAGCGCCAGAATGGCGTCCAACAGGGGGGCGGGCGCCAGCGTGGTGCCGGCGAGCGCCAGGCCGGCCAGCGCGTTGCTGACCACCGTCGGCAGGTTCGAAACGCGGCCGAGCACCAGCGCGGCGCGCGGCCGGATCAGCACAGCCGTTGCAAAACCCATCGCATTTCCCTTTCGATGCCGTCGGTGACGTCCAGCCCGCCCGTGCCGCGGAGTTCAGCAGGCAGTACGGACCATGTGTAGGTCTCGACCTCCAGATGCGTGGTGAAGGGGCGGGCGCGGTGCAGCGCCAGCAACCGTTCCAGCGACGCCGCGGTCGAGGAGAGCGGCGGGGCCGGGTCCGCGAAGAGCGGGACATGGACGTGGACGCGCCACTCCTCGCCGTCCGACGCCTCGTCCCGTTCGAGCGCGCCCGGCAAATCGAGCGTCCGGCGCATCCCGCCATCGGGGGTACGGGACACCGTCTGGTGCAGGTAGACGCCGTCGTGGAAGGCCGCGACCCGCCGGCGCGCCGCCTCGTCGACGCGCGGGATCCGCAGCGCGGCGCTGATCTGCAGCTTGTGCACGGGAATCCCGGCGTCGGACAGTGCGGCGAGCGTCGCCTCCGGTTCCTCGTACAGCACCGCCATGTGGCAGGCGTCGAGGCAGAGGCCGAGATGCCGGGGCAACGCCTCGGCCGCGCCGGACATGCCGATGCCGGCGAGGTCGGCGAGCCGCCCCGCCGCCGCCGCGGTAAAGAGGTGATCGCGGAAGAAGGCGACGGCGTCGGCGCTGGATTCCAGAAGGCAGAAGGGTTCCGGTTCCAGCGCGAGCGCGATGCGGCGCCCGCTCCGCGCCTCCAGCCGGACGAGTGCCGCGACTGCCTGCAGCAGCCCCTCCGCCACCGCCTCCTCCTGGCCGTGCAGGCGTGGGGCGAAGCCGCCCGGCACGGTGCTGATCGTCGCGGTTTCACCGGGCGCGACCAGTCCGGCCATGATGCCGGCGAGGTCGAGCGTGTAGGCCAGCCGCTCCGGCGTGGTCCAGTCGGGTTCGTACACCGCGTCCTTCACCGGGACGCCATGGAAGCGGCCATAGGGGAAGCCGTTCATGGTGTAGGCCAGGAACCCCTCGTCACGGAAGATCGCCGCCAGTTCCCCAGTCGCCCCGGGATGGGCGGCGGCCTCGGCCGACAGGCGCAACCCGACGGCGAAGGGGCGATCCGGGCACAGCCGGCGCCTGACGTCGCGGACCGGACCCAGCAGCGCGGCGCGCACCTCGGGGAAGCTCTGCGTCGGGTGGACGTTCAGGCAATAGCCGAGCGTCCCCAGCCCGTCCGGCAAGCGCATCAGGCAGCCTCCCGCGCGGCAAGCCAGCCGACGGCCTGTTCGACCAGGGCCGCATCCATGGCGTTGACCTCGACCCCGCGGCCGATGCCGGCAAGCAGCGTGATGGTCAGCCGTCCGCCGAGATGCTCGCGGAACTCCTGCAGCCCTGCCAGCACCGCAAGGCCCCCGTCCGCTTCGCGGCGCGCCAGCGCCGGGTGCCAGAGGCGGAAGCCGAGATGTTCCAGCAGCACCGCGACGCGCAGGTCGGCGCCGTCCGGCAGCAGCCCGGCCAGCACCGAATAGCGGGTGTCGAGCGCGATCCCGATCGCCACCGCCTCGCCGTGGCGCAGATGGTTGCGGGTGACGGTTTCCAGCTTGTGCGCCGACCAGTGGCCGAAATCGAGCGGGCGGGCGCTGCCCTGCTCGAACGGGTCGCCGCCTTCGGCGATCTGGCGCATGTGAAGCTCGGCGCAGCGCCGGATCAGATGGCCCACCGCCGGTCTCTCGAACAGGGCGAGCGCATCGGCCGACCGCTCCAGCCACTCGAAGAAGGCGGCGTCGCGGATCAGCGCGACCTTCACCGCCTCCGCCATGCCGGCGATGCGGTCGCGGGCCGGCAGGCTGTCGAGAAAGGCCGAATCATTCACCACCGCCCAGGGAGGGGCGAAAGTGCCGATCTGGTTCTTGGCGCCGTTGCGGTTGATCGCGCTCTTCACCCCGACACCCGAATCGTTCTGCGCCAGCACCGTCGTCGGCATCCGGACCAGCCGGACGCCGCGGTGGGCGGTGGAGGCCGCCAGGCCGACGGCATCGAGGAAGGCGCCGCCGCCGACCGCCAGCACGTAGGAATGCCGGTCGATGCCGCCGCCGAGGATGGCGTCGTGCATCTGGCCGATCAGGGCCGGGTCGTTCTTCACGGTCTCGCCGCCGGGAAGGATGCGCGGCTCCCCCACCAGGGCCGGCAGGTCGTTCCGCGCGGCGAAATACCGGGCGATCCCGGCGGGAAGCGTCGGGTTCCCTGCGAGCACGCCCAGGTCGACGAAGGCGACGCAGCGCGGACGTGGCGCGGCACCCCCGTCGCCGTTCGTATCGGCAGTCATCACCTCCGCGAGGACCGCGTTCGCCGGATCGAAGGCGTGGCGGGTAAAGGCGACGGCATAGTCGAAGGCGACGGTGAAGCGCTGACGGTGGAGCAGTGCCGGCGCATCCGGGGGAAGCATGCTGTGCATGGGCGGTGCCTTGGCCGTGAGTGGGGCGGCAGATTGACGCGATAGGAGAGAAACTTTTCACCAATGCGCGTTTTTGGAATTGTCATCGTATCGATGCCTCTTTATGATCGCAACATCTCTGTGCAAACGCTCCTGAAATGGGGAAGAAGACAAAGCGGGCCGGAGCAATTACGCGGCATGATGAAAATCTGAAGTTCCGGCCCTGATAATAAATGGCGCGACGCGGTCTGTAACCGCCGCGCTGCGCTTCATGTTTGTTTCTTTAAATATCTGTGACGATCCGGATCAACTTGGCGTGTCTCGCATGTCGAGAAGGGGGGTATGTGCATGTCCTATTTGAATGGGCCTCGGCTGGTCTTTGCGGGAAAGTTCATCGCTGATGTGTCGACGGTGAACAATAAGCCCGCCCACTACAAGGAAGGGGGACGTTATACGGCCGACGACTATGCCGACTGGGATATCGGCTACTGGAATCCCTACGGCACCGGCGTGTGGCGGTTGACCGACTGTGTGGTGACCAATGCGATCAACGCGGACGGCAGCGTCGCGGCCGGCGATTCCGTGATCGGCATGGCTGTCGCCGACGCCGACGACCGGCCGCCGGCCAAGATGGTCGACCTCGATCCAGAACAGCAGATGGTGTCGGCGATCTGGGGGCTATTGGTCCGGCTGACCGGCACCGATGGCCGCGAGCTGCTGCGCGGCAATTACGACGTCGCCTCCTTCACCGATCTGTGGTGGCGAAGCTGGGACGCGGGACCCGCCTTCAAGTACACGCCGCATACACCGGCGTTTTTCGGCGCCTCCTTTCAGTCGGTGCTGTCGGGGCTCACCTGGGGCGACGTTGGCGGTTCGCCCTTCCTGTCCACTCTCAAGGCGGCGGCCGACAGCGGCCTGCTGTCGATCAAATTCAACGTCGTCGGCTACAACGCCGGTTATAAATGCGGCCCAGGCATTGAGCGTCATCTGCCCAACCCGCCGGACTTCACCACCGGGCTTCTGACCGGCACGATCGGGCTGGCCGCTCGGAACGAGCCCCGCTTCTACACGCTGGGCCGCCATCTCCAGCCGACGCAGAACGTGATGCTGCCGAAGGCCGCCCTCAACTATGCCACCGCGGTGGTGGACGACGCGCGCAAGACGCTGACCATCGACCTCGGAAATTCCGTGCCTTTCGAGACCTGGCGGGGGGAGATGGTGGCGACGCCGCTGGATGTCGGCTACCTCGACGGTGCCGGCGACTTCCAATCCCTGGGCACGGTGAAGCCGTGCAACGACTGGTACAGGACCACCGCCGGCATCCAGGGTTTCCCGCTGACCGACGAGCAGTTGACGGCCGTCGCCTCCAGCCCGGTCGCGGTCACCATCGTCGACTCGTCGGGCAAGCGCGCCGTCGTCGGGCAGGAATCGGCCGACGGCAAGGTGGTGCGGGCCGACCAGTTCGTCTTCCGGATGAGTCCGGGGGACAAGGTATCCGTCTCCCTGTGGGCGACCCGGTTCGGCAAGCCGCTGGCCGGCACCGCCGTGTCGCTGGCCTTCGACAATCCCCAGACGGACAAGGGCGATCCGCCGACCGGCACCCCGGCCAGCGCGCTGACCTTTCCCACCATGGTTCCGACGGACGGGAACGGCGTCGCCACCCTGGTGCTCTCCGCCCAGGATCCGGGCGAGCCGCGAGCCGCGGACAATCTCGACGGACAGGTCTATGGCGTGCGTCCGTCGCTGGCGGACGCCACCTACCAGGATCCCTACGACTTCATCAGCGTGCTGGTCTGGAGCGGCTACACGGTGCCCGAGGCGCCAACCTGGGAAGCGGACATCCAGCCGATCCTGGTCCAGTACGCCAACCTCTACCCGGTGATGCTGCCGGTGCTCGACATGGGCGACTACGACAGCGTGTGCAAGCACCTCTACCCGCTGCAATACGCCATGTCGCTGGAGGAGGGGGATCCGAACTACATGCCGGTGGTCCGCGACCTGTCGCCGGCCAAGCGGGCGGCGATCCTGAAATGGGCGAAGAATCCGGTGCGCGGCACCCCGGTGGCGCGTCCGCCGAAACCCCGGCGGGAGCCGGCGGTGTCCACTGCCGCACCCGATCCCAACCGCCTGACCAAGTGACGGTCCAGCCTCCCCACCCTTCGGTCGATGGAGACCCCCTATGACGACCAACCAATCCTGGGCGGTGGCCGGTCCGGTTCCGCCCGCCGGCACCAAGGCGCTCGACCTGGCCAAACCCGGCCCGTCTCTGTTCGTCAAGGCGATGCCGCTCGAGACGCTCGACAACGTGCGCGCCGCCCTGCAGAAGGCCATCGAGCTGGAGCACGCCACCCTGCCGGTCTATCTGCAGGCCGCCTATTCGCTCGACGATGCGAAGAACGGCCAGATCGCCGGGATGATCATCGGCGTGGCGATGCAGGAGATGGAGCATTTCTGCCAAGCCTGCAACATCCTGGTCGCCATCGGCGGCAGCCCGGCGATCGACGACCCCGCCTTCGTGCCCACCTACCCCGGCGGCCTGCCGGAGGGCATCGGCACGCAGCCGGGCCAGCCGGAATTCATCGTGCATCTTCGGGGGTTCTCGAAGGACCAGGTCAAGACCTGCTTCATGGTGATCGAGGAGCCGGCCGATCCCGTCGACATTCAGGACGCCGGCCGGCTCGTCGCCGCGTCCGACATCGCCGCCAACTACCAGACCATCGGCGAGTTCTACGAGGCGATCGCCAGCGCCCTGACCACGCTGTGCGAAACCCAAAGCATCTTCTCCGGCACCGCCGCCGGGCAGGTCTACGGCATGTTCGACATCAAGCCGATCCTGGACCTGACGAGCGCGCTGGACGCGATCAACCGCATCGTCGTCGAAGGAGAGGGCACCCCGACCTCGCCCGAGGAGCCCGACGACGCCACGATGGCGCACTACTATACCTATTATGAAATCTACAAGGGGCGCAGCATCACCAGGAAGGACGACGGCTGGTACTTCACCGACCCGGCGATCCCCTTCGACCCGAACGGCGTGGCGAACATCATCGACGATCCCAAGCAGTCGGATTATGCCGACGGCTCGGCGGCGGCGATCCAGTCGCAGGCGTTCAACACCTACTATTCCAACCTGCTGAAGGCCCTGCACGCGAGCTTCAACGGCCAGCCGGACCGGATCAACGAGGCCATCGGGCTGATGTTCGACCTGAAGATCCAGGCCAAGCTGCTGATGAACACGCCGATGCCCGACGGCTCCGGCAAGTTCGCGGCGCCGACCTGGCAGTATGTCCCGTGATCCGGACGTCCGCGACCGCCGTTTCCGCATCCAAGGATCCCACCAGATGACCGGACTCCTCCGTTCGACCGGTGCCCGCCTCGCGGCGGTGCTCGGCCTTGCCCTGTTGGGCGCCGCGCCAGGCAGTGCCCAGGCGCAGAGCAACATCTATCCGACCTTCGGCGTCCACAACCCGCCGGGCTTCAGCAACTGCCCGTGGAAGGCCTGCGTCTATCCGCGCAATGCCGGGGAGCCGACCGACCCGCTGTTCCCGCCCTTCTGGTCGTCCAACTGGACGATGTACCGCGTGTTCAAGAACTACGCCGAGAACCCGCCGCCTTATGATGGCAAGCCGCCGGCCGCGCTGAAGGAGGGCGAGGATTACGAGGTTTCCTACGGCTCGACCTATTACGACAGCACGCTCGCCGGCCCGATGGGCGAAGGCGCGATGATGGAGCATTACGAGAAGCGCTGCCTGCCGATCTTCCCGGGCTCCAACCACTACACCTGTTCCTTCGTGTCGATCGGCGACCGTGCCTTCTTCCTGACCTACGAACAGGACCGGCCGCAGGGAATGCCGCCCTGCTGCAGCTTCTCGCCGCTGAACCATGCGCCGCGCCGCGATTTCGTCAAGCACCTGCCCTACAGCAGCGGCGACAGCGCCCGGCTGAACTATCAGGTCCAGGGCTACTCGATCTGGGTCGGCAATGCCGGAGGCCCGGCGCAGACCGGCGCCAGTCCCGACCAGACCGCCAACCAGGGGATCCTGTTCGGCTACGCCTTCAACGCCAAGGCCACCGCCGAGGGCGACGGTCTGACCGACGAGCCCTACCGCTACCCGCCCGGCACCAGCCCGGCCGCCGGCAAGCCCGCCGCCTCGGCGGGGGCGGAGACCGAGCCGTACCGCCATCCGCAGTCCTTCTATTTTTCGGGCGTGCCCTACTCGGAGAAGACGAAACTGCCGAACGCGCCGATCGTCTCCCAGAACTACACGAACTTCGCGCAGCTCCGCCCCGATCCGGCGAAGACCTGGGATCTCGTCGGCAAGATGTGCGTCGGCCCGATCCCGGATTGCCAGCTTTTCAACCGCCCGGCCGAAAATCCGGTGGCGGCGGCGCCTGGGGCTGCATCGGGGGCTGCGCCCGGCAGCACGCCGGGAGCGGCGCCGGTACCCGCATCCGCCGCGGCGGCACCCGGCACCTGGGGCAGCATTCCGCCGAAACGCTGAACGGTGAAGGGAGGGGGTGCGCCCCCTCCCTTTACCCGAACAGGTGCGCCAGCAGCAGTGCCTTCACCGCTTCGGCCGGAATGGGACCGGCAGGCAGCAGGTCCGGTTCCGACGAGATCAGCAACGGCCCGGCCTCCAACCGGTCCGTCGGTCGGCCATGCGACCCCCGGACCAAGCCGGCGTCCAGCGGGATCACGTCCATCAGCGTGCGGAAGCCCAATGCCTTCCGGGCCAGCCGCCAGCCGATCGCCAGCCTGGGCCAGCGGATCGCCGGATCCAGGAACAGCTCCGCCGGGTCGTAGCCCGGTTTGCGGAAGATCTCGACGGTGCGGGCGAAATCCGGCGCCCGGTCCTCGTCCAGCCAATAGGGATAACTGAACCAGCGGTCGGCGCGGCTGACCGCCACCAGCGTGCCGGAACGCGGATGATCGATGCCGGCGGCGCGCTGGTCGTCGCGGTCGAGAACCCGCTCCACCCCGTCCAGCCCGGCGACGAGAGCGCGGACCTCGTCGGTTCGCTCCGGGCGGGCGACATGGACATGGGCGATCTGGTGATCGGCGACCGCGAAGGCGTCCGAGGCGGCAGGATCCAGCAGTTCGCCGCCCTGCTCCTCGCGCACCGCGATCAGCCCGGCCTCGCGCAGGGCGCGGTTGATGGCGATCGGCCCGTTCACCCGGGTGATGCCGTATTCCGACAGCACGATGATGCGCGTTCCCTCGCGTTCCGCCGTTTCGATCAGCGGTGCGGCAAGGGCATCCACCGCGGCGACCTGCGCCGGAATGCGCGGGTCGTCGGGGCCGAAGCGCTGCAGGTCGTAGTCGAGATGCGGGAGGTAGACCAGCGACAGCGACGGGCGGAGGCGCCGCTCCACCTCGGCCGCGCAGTCGGCGATCCAACGGCTCGACGTGAGATCGGCCGCCGGCCCCCAGAAGCGGAACAGCGGAAACGGCCCGAGCGCACGGGCCAGCTCGTCGCGGAGGCCGGCGGGCCGGGTGTAGATGTCCGGCAGCTTGCGGCCGTCGGCGGTGTAGATCGGGCGCGGCGTCACGCTGACGTCGGCGCCCGAATACATGTTGTACCACCAGAACAGCTTGGCGCCGATGAAGGACGGGTCGCGGCGCTTGGCCTCCTCCCACAGGGTTTCCCCGGCGACCAGGCGGTTGCTCTGCTTCCAGAACAGGATTTCCGACAGGTCGCGGTCGTACCAGCCGTTGGCGACGCAGCCATGGCCGGCGGGGGTGCGGCCGGTCAGCATGCTGGCCTGCACGGTGCAGGTGACCGCCGGCAGCGGCGGGATCAGCGGCCGCATCCTGCCCGCCGCCAGGCGCGACAGGACGGGGGCATGGGGCAGCAGGTCGGCGGTGAGGCCGACCACGTTCAGAACCAGGGTCCGCCGCGTCGATGCCATGCGTCAGACCGCCGGCACCGTGTCCACCGCCGGCTTCTGGCCGCGCAGCACGGTGTTGCCTTCGAACAGCAGGCGCTGATCGACCGGCAGCGGCGTTTCCAGTTCCGCCGGATCGAGCCGCCCGCTCAGGGCATAGAAGGCGATCGGATTGCGCCAGACGATGGTCTCGATGGTCTCGTCGGCGATTCCGGCCTGCCGCATGGCCTCGGCGGTCTTGGGGACCTTCAGCGGATCGCTGATGCCCCAGTCGGCGGAGCTGTTCACCATGATCCGCTCCGCGCCGAACCGCTGGACCAGCCCGACCATGCGCGGTTCGTCCATCTTGCTGCCGGGATAGATCGTGTGGCCGGCCCAGCAGCCGCTGTCGAGCACGGCGGGCAGCGTTTCTTCGTTGTTGTGGTCGATCAGGACCATGTGGGGCGGAATGCCGGTTTCGCGCAGCAGGTCGATGGTGCGGCGGGTGCCGGCCTTCTTGTCCCGGTGGGGGGTGTGGATCATGATCGGCAGCTCATGGCGCCGCGCCATCTCGACCTGGCGGCCGAGGATGTCGTCCTCGGCCGGCGTCATGTCGTCGTAGCCGATCTCGCCAACCGCGACGACGCCGTCCTTTTCCAGATAGAGGTCGACGAGGTCGAGCACCGCGTCGACGATCTCGGGGGTGTTGGCCTCCTTCGGGTTGAGCCCGAGGGTGCAGAAATGGCGGATGCCGAACTGGCTAGCCCGGAACCGTTCCCAGCCGATCAGCGACAGGAAATAATCCTCGAAGCTGCCGGCGTGGGTGCGCGGCTGGCCCAGCCAGAAGGCCGGCTCGGTCACGGCGACGATGCCGGCGCGGCGCATGGCGGCATAATCGTCGGTGGTCCGCGAGGTCATGTGGATGTGCGGATCAAACAGTCGCATGGGTATGGTCCGTCATCGGTGGGAAGAATCGGGAGGCGCACACGGGGGCGCATCGGGCGGGTCGGCGAGAAGGGCGTCGAGGTCGGCCGGGACCGGGCGACCGGCGGCGCGGCGCTCGCTGCGGAAATCGGCGGCCATCCGGCGCAGCACCGCGGTCGTCCGCAGCTCCAGCCCGACCACCCTTGCCAGCGCAAGGCCGGTGAACACCGCCTTCAGGACCATCTGGTTGAAGGCGAGGTCGGTGAAGTGGCTTGCCGGAAAGCCATTGTCGGCGGCAATGGCCTCGAACACCGGCTGGACGCTGGACCGGCAGGCGTCGGCAGCCAGCGGGGCGAAGCGATCCGGAGAAGGCAGCAGCACCAGGGATTGGAGGATCGTCGCCCGCTCCTCGTTGTCGGAGGTCCGGAAGGCCGAGGTCAGCCGTGCCGCGGCCTCGTCGCCGCTGGCATCGACCGCCGCGGCAAGCATCCCGGCGCGGAGAAGCCGCTGGAGCGGCCAGCAGTCGGGGCGCGCGATACCGAGGAACCGAAGGACGGCCTGCTCCCCATCCGACAGCGCCGTCGCACCGCGCAACCGGCGGCCGGCCATCGCGAAGGCGCGCATGAAGGCGGGGGAACCGGGAAGGGGGGGAGCGGTGGTGATGGAGGCGAGCCACGCGGCGCTGTCCGGATCGCGTGCTGCCACCAAAGCGTTTATGACGGGCTGAAGTGGCTGCATTCCGGAACTCTCAACCGGGGAGTGAAGAGGTTCATCCATCGCTATCCTGGATCATCGCCGCCCCTCTCCCATCATATAAAGAGATATTGTTAGATGGTATACAATTATAAATGAACATGTTGTTCGGGGAAAGCTGAATTGTTGGTGCATGGCCCATGCGCTAGCCGAATCATATCGAGGCGCCGAACAAATCGGGGATGGAACGGCGCCGGGTGGAGCGGGCCGAACGTGGAGGCCAAGCCGGCAAGGGCCTCCCACTGGGTTGTCCGGCATGGAGGGACCGCCCTTTTCGGAGGTCCGCAGCGGCGGCCGCCGCCGGGGCCGGGAGCTTGGCCTTAAAAGCTTATTAACCATCAAGCCACTAGGCTTTGGAACTGCATTCCCGGAGAAAGTGAAGTGGTCAAGTCGCTGCTGGGCGTCGTCGTCGTCGCGGTCGGTGGTTTTACCGCCGAGATCAATGATTTTGGTGATCGGCGGGAAATCAATGTCGGACGGGCGAGCGGCCCGGTCCTCTATCATGAGGTGACGCAAGAGAGCCTTGCCGATTGCATCCAGCGTTTCGGCGGTTCAAGCACGCGGATATAGGGATGCGGGCGGGCGTGCCGCCGACGGGAGGCGGCGCGCGCGGCGGTCATGCACCCCGTCGTCAGCGCCCCGTCGTCAGGACGTCCGCCGCCGGCCGTCCTCCTCCGCCACCACATAGGTGAAGTAGCGGATGACGCCGTCGGCGCCGCTCTCCCGGTAGAGCCCCTGGATTTCATTGTCGAAGCCGGGGAAGCGGTTGGCGCTTTCCTGGAACACCTTCAGATAGTCGATCATCGGCCGGGCACGCGCGTCCAGCCGCTCGCCCGGAACGATGGTGGCGATGCCGGGCGGATAGACCACCCACAAGGTCGTGGCGATGCGGCCGTCGATCTCGTCGATCGGCAAATAGTCGACGCTGTTGCGCACCAGATGGCGCGTCGCCTCGCGGGGCGGCATCGCCATTTCCGGCAGATGCTCCGGCCGGAAGATGGCGCGCTGCAGTGCGCTGGTGTTCCTCTCGCGGTAGAAGGCGTGCATCTCCGCGCACAGGTCGCGCAGGCGCAGGCCGGCATAGCGGGCACGGCGCTTGGCGACGAACTCCGGAATGACGTCGTCCAGCAGCGCATTGTCGTCATGCAGCCGCTTGAAGGCCACCAGCCCGCTCAGCAGCGTTCCGGCCTTGCTCGATTCCACGCCCGGCGTCAGCAGGAACAGCAGCGAGTTCAGGTCGTTCTTCTCCGGCACGATCCGGTTCTCGCGCAGGTAGGTCGCGACGACCGGTGCCGGAATGCCATGGTCGCCGTAGGCGCCGCCATTGCGGTCGAAGCCGGGGGTCAGCAGGGTCAGCTTGTTGGGATCGGTCATCGCATAGCCTGGCCCCACATGCTGGAAGCCGTGCCAGTCGGCGCCGGGGGCGAATTCCCAATGGCGGACGTCGGTCGCCAGCTCGTCGGTCGGGACCTCCTCCCAGGCGGTCTCCACCCCGTTGCGGGCCACGCGGTCGGGGACGAAGGGATCGAAGAACCAGCGCTTCGCCGGATCGCTCTCGCGCTCGTCGAATTCGCGGCGGATGGCGCGGAGCTTCTTGCGCAGCTCGATGCCAAGCCGGATGGTGTCGTCCCACAGCACCTCGCCCGACCGTCCCTTCATCATCTGCGCGCCGACATCCAGCGACGCGAACAGCGGATAGAAGGGCGAGGTCGAGGCGTGCAGCAGGAAGGTCTCGTTGAAGCGCCGGTGTTCGACCCGCCGGCGCTGGCCCTTGATGTGGCTGTCCTTCACATGGATCTGCGACGCCTGCGAGAAGCTGGCGAGCTGCTTGTGGGTGGACTGTGTGGCGATGATGCCGGGATGACCCGCGTCCAGCCCCTCCAGCCCCATCGCGAAGTGGTCCTTGAACAGCGGGTGGAACTTCAGGAAGCCGGCCCAGGCCTCGTCGAAGAGGATGTAGTCGCAGAGCTTGCCGATCCGCTCCAGCATCATCCGCGCATTGTAGATGGTGCCGTCGTAGCTGCACTGCTGGATGACCGCAGCCCGGAAGGGGCGCTCGCGCTTCCAGGCGTCGGGGTCCTTGACCAGCGGGTTGCGGCGGATGCGCTCGCGGATCGTTTC
The DNA here is from genome assembly GCF_017876115.1 of Azospirillum picis. GTDB lineage: Bacteria > Pseudomonadota > Alphaproteobacteria > Azospirillales > Azospirillaceae > Azospirillum > Azospirillum picis. The sequence continues at coordinate 171,808 of NZ_JAGINO010000012.1, read as the reverse complement.
CTCGTCCAGCGCCCGCGGGTCGATGGGGCCGATCAGGCCGTGGGCGTTGCGTTCGGTCTCCAGGAAGATCGGGATGCCGCCGCCCAGGAACAGGCTGCCATGATGGGCGGCCTTGTGGTTGTTGCGGTCGAACAGCACGAGGTCGTCTTCCGCGACCAGGGCCGACAGCACGACCTTGTTGGAGGCCGAGGTGCCGTTCAGCACGAAATAGGTGCGCTCCGCCCCGAAGATGCGCGCCGCTTCCTTCTGCGCCTGCAGCGCCGGGCCTTCATGGACGAGAAGATCGCCCATTTCCAGCACCGAATTGTCGATGTCGTCGCGGAACACCGCTTCGCCCAGATGCTCCACGAAGATGCGGCCGATCGGGCTGCGGCTGTAGAAGATGCCGCCGTTGTGGCCGGGGCAGGTCCAGAGCTGGTTGCCTTCCTCGGCATAGTCGACCAGCGCGCCGAAGAAGGGGGTCTTCAGCGTGTCGGCATACTGCTTCAGCCGGCTGACCAGGTTCTTTGCGATGAACTCGGGGGTTTCCTCGGCCAGGAAGACGTAGCCGTCGACCTGGTTGAGCACGTCGACCGGGATGTTCTCCAGCCGTTGGCGGCGGACCAGCAGGATGATCGGCATCTCCAGCCCGCGCTGGCGGGCGAAGGCGATCAGCGACGCCTGCTTGCCGTCGGCGCCGCGCTTGCCCCAATCGACCACCATGCAGCCGATGGCGGCGTCGGTGCGGATGGCGAGCTCGGCATCCTCCACCCGGCGGGCGCGCACCACCTCGAATCCCATCCGTTCCACCTCCGACAGGATCTGCTGCAGCCGCATTCCCTCCAGTTCGTCGACCTCGAAGGCGGGGGCGCAGACCAGGATGTTGAAGCGGCGGAAGAAATCCATGCGACGGGCTCCGGTGGACAGGGTGTTGCAGCCGAATGAGGAGGGCGGAGGGGCGGGCGGCTATTCGGCCGCCTGCACGGTGCCGCCCCGATGGTCGTCGGGAAGCTCGCGGTCGGCGGCGCCCAGCGGCCGCTGCAGGAAGATGCTGTCGGTCCATCGCCCGAACTTGAAGCCGACCGCGCGCAGGATGCCCGCGCGCTCGAACCCGCAGCCCTCATGCAGGCGCAGCGACGGCAGGTTGGCACTGTCGACCACGGCGATCATCTGGCGGCAGCCGGCCAGCGTGCAGGCGTCGATCAGCGCCGGCAGCAACAGCCTGCCGATCCCGTGGCCGAGGTGGTCCTTGTGGACGTAGATCGAGTGTTCGACCGTGTAGCGGTAGGCTGGACGCTTGCGGAACGGGGCGGCGTAGGCATAGCCCGCCACAAGCCCGTCGACCTCCGCCACCAGATGCGGCAACCGGCGCTTCAGCATGGCCTTGCGGCGCCGCTTCAGCTCTTCCGGGTGCAGCGGTTCGACGTCGAAGGGGCCGAGGCCGCGCTGGATGTGGTGGCTGTAGATGGCCAGCATCGCCGACACATCCGCCTCCACCGACTGCCGGATGAGGGGCGGGCGGGTGCCCCGCGACGGGGTGGCGGTGGAACCGTCGGCCGCTGTGGCGATGGTCGATGCGGACGGATCGTACACTTGCTGCTTCCCCCAACCGAGCCGGCACGGCTGCGGCATCCGGGCGCAGGCTAGCGCAGCTCCGTGACAGGCATATGACGGCGCGTCGTCCGGGCGGCATGACAAATCTTCGACCCGCCATTGTCCGCAGACCGTCGCGATGCAACATGTCCGTTGGCCGGGGCCGTCGGCGCCGTGGCATCCGGCGTTCGTACGCTGTTCGAATGGCATTTCATGGGCGATAACGACACCAGCAATCCCTGTACCGGCCTGTGCCGCTTCGATGCCGCCGGCACCTGTCGCGGCTGCCTGCGCAGCAAGGCGGAGGCCAAGGGCTGGAAACGGCTGCCGGACAGCGAAAAGGCGGCGATCAACCGTCGCATCCGCGACCGGGTGGCCGCCACGGCACCGCCGGGCACGGGCGCCGGGAAGACCGCTGCAAAGCGCCTGCGCAAGCTCGACAAGAAGATCCGGAAGCTGGAGGCCCGGCTCGCCGCCCTGCGCCGGGAGCGGGAAACGGCCGGGGCGGGTGGCGCCGCCGTGCCGCGGGAGGAGCAGGTTTCCGGCTGACGGACGCTGTGGGCATTTCCTGCGGCCGGCGCTATAGTCGGCGCCTGTCTGCCCCAGGACCACCAGGATCATGTCTCAAAGCCGACCCCTGATCCTGCTGGCGCTGGCGGCGCTCCTGCCGCTGATTCTCCTCTCGGCGCTGCTGGGCGCGGCATGGCTGCACCAGAAGCAGACCGACATGGAGCGGGCGGCCCTCGATCAGGTTCGCCATGCGGCGACCGCGATCGAGCGCGAGCTGGAGGAGCAGGTCGAGACGCTGCTGGTGCTGGCGCAGTCGCCGGTCTTCGATGCGCCGCTGTCCGACCGGCCGCAGGATGCGGCGGCCGTCGCCGATCTGCTGGAACGGGTACGGCGGCAGGTCGGGATCTGGCAGATTTTGTCGGTCAGCGACCCGCAGGGGCAGCGGCTGGTCGACGTGCCGAGGCCGATTGCCGGACGGGCGGGACCGGTGATCGACATGGAGAGCCATGCCCGCGCCGTGGCCGGCAAGACGCCGGCGGTCGGCGGCATCCGCCGCGGTCCCCAGGGCCGGGCGGCCTTCGCCATCCGCGTGCCGGTCCTGCGCGACGGTACGGTCGTTTCCGTCCTCTCCGCGGTGGTCTCGCCCGATACCATCAACCGGCTGCTGCGCGACAACGTGCCGGAGGGCTGGCGCGGGTCGGTCGCGGACTCCGAGGGCCGCCTTGCGGCGCGGACCTTCGGCGATCCATCGCTGATCGCCCAGCCGGCCAGCGCCAACGTGCAGGCGGCGCGGGCGCGGGGCGGCGAAGGGCTGTTCGAGGGCGCCAGCGTCGATGGCGAGCTTCTGGCCGGCGGTTTCCGCATGCTGCCGGGCTGGAACTGGTCGGTGCAGGTCACGATGCCGATCGCCGAGTATTATGCGCCGCTCCGCACGGCGCAGTGGATCCTGGCGATCGGCGTGCTGGCCAGCCTGGCCTTGGCCGGCGGCTTCCTGGTCTTGCTGGTGCGGGAGGCCGAGGCCCGCCGGCGGGTGGAGGCGGCGCAGGAGAGCGGCCGCAGGATGGAGGCGCTGGGCCGCATGACCGGCGGCGTGGCGCATGACTTCAACAACCTGCTGATGATCGCCCAGAGCGGGGCGGAGGCCATCAAGCGCCGGGCCGGCGATCCCGAACGCGTGGCCGCCTATGCGGACTCGATCATCACCGCCGTCCAGCGCGGGGCAGCCCTGACGCGGCAACTGCTGGCCTTCGCGCGCCGAAGCCCGCAGGCGCCCCGTCTTTTCCGCCTGCAGGAGCGCGCCGCCGACCTGCTGCCGCTGCTGGAACGCTCGGCCAGGGCCGACATCGCCACCAGCCTGACGGTGCCTGACGACCTCTGGCCGGTCTTCGCCGACCCGGACGCGCTGGAGGTGGCGCTGGTCAATCTCGTCGTGAACGCCCGCGACGCCATGCCCGGCGGTGGCCGGCTGGCGGTGGGGGCTGCGAACGTGGTGCTCACGGGCAGGCGCGGCGATCCCGCGGGGCTCAGCGGCGAGCATGTGGCGATCGGCGTGTGCGACAGCGGCACCGGCATCGCGCCGGAGGATCTGGACCGCATCTTCGAGCCCTTCTACACCACCAAGCCTGTCGATCGCGGCACCGGCCTGGGGCTCAGCCAGGTCCTCGGCTTCGCCAAGCAGTCGGGCGGGGCGGTGTCCGTCGAAAGCCGGGTGGGGGCCGGCACCACGGTGACCCTCTATCTGCCGCGGGCCTCCGGCAAGCCGGACGGCGCCGGGGACCAGGGGACGGGCACGGTCGCGGTGGAGCCCGGCGGCGGCGCCGACGGCGTGGCGGGCATCGCGGTGCTGCTGGTGGAGGACGATCCCGAGGTGGCCGACGGCGTCACGGCGATCCTGGCGGATGCCGGGTGCAATGTCGTCCATGCCGCAAGCGGAGCCGCGGCGCTGGAGCGCTTCGAGCAGGCAGGACCCTTCGACGCCGTGCTGTCGGACATCATGCTGGCCGGCGGACCGTCGGGCCTGGATCTGGTGCCGCTGTTCCGGAAGCGGTGCCCCGGCCTGCCAATGGTGCTGATGACAGGCTACAGGCAGACACCGGCCGGCGGCCTGCCTGAAGGGGTGAGCATTCTCGACAAGCCGGTCGCCCGGGCCGACCTGATCGGGGCCCTGCGCATGGCCGTCACCGCGTCCCGTGCCGTCGCCGCCGCGCGGAGCTGACCGGCAGGAACAAGGGTGACGGTGCGGCCAGGGTCGAGCTTGCGGAACGGGAGGCATACGGCGGTGTTCATGTTGGGCATTCTCCATACAGGAAGGCCCGACCGACCATGGCCGAGGACACCGCCCGCCAGCTCCAGGCACGTCCCATCGCGGTGGCGCCGGCCGCCCCGACAGTTCCGACCCAGACGATCCTGCTGATCATCACCCTCATCGTCGCCACGCTGTATCTGGCGGCCGACATCCTGATGCCGCTGGCGCTGGCGGTGCTGCTCAGCTTCGTGCTCAGTCCCATTGTCCGCCGGCTGGAGCGCTGGCGGCTGGGGCGCATACCGTCGGTGCTGGCGGTCGTCGTGCTGCTGTTCATGGCCATCATCGGCTTCGGCGCGGTGGTCGGCAACCAGCTCGGCGATCTGGCGGACAACCTTCCGACTTACCAGCGCAACATCCACACCAAGATGGAATCGCTGCGCCGGGCCAGTCAGTCCGCCGGTGACCGCGGCGTGATCAAGCAGGCGACCGACGCGTTCCACGACCTGAGGCAGGAGCTGGAGCGCGTCACCGGCAACGACCAGCCGCCCTCTGCCGCGGCCTCCGCACCCTCGGGCGAACCGCCCCCCCGCGAGCCGGTGCCGGTGCGCATCGACCAGTCCAGCACCGGCTTGTTCGACCTCGTGCGCGAGGTGCTGGGTCCGGCCCTGACGCCGGTGGCCACCGCCGGCCTCGTGCTGGTCTTCGCCATCTTCATGCTTCTGCAGCGCGAGGACCTGCGCGACCGCATGATCCGCCTGGCCGGGTCGGGCGACCTCAGCCGCACCACGGAGGCGATGAACGACGCAGGCGAGCGGGTCAGCCGCTACCTGCTGATGCAGGTGGTGGTCAACGTCACCTACGGCCTGCCGATCGGCATCGGGCTCTGGCTCCTCGGCGTGCCCAACCCGCTCCTGTGGGGATTGCTGGCGACGGTGCTGCGCTTCATTCCGTTCCTCGGGCCGGTGATCGCATCGGCGTTCCCGATCCTGCTGTCCTTCGCCGTCGATACCGGCTGGACTCTGCCGCTGCTGTGCATCGCGCTGTTCATCGCGGTGGAGCTGTTTTCCAACAACGTGGTCGAGCCATGGCTCTACGGCTCGGCCACCGGCCTGTCCTCGCTGGCGATCATCGTCGCCGCTGTGGTGTGGACCACCCTGTGGGGGCCGGTGGGGCTGTTGCTGTCGACGCCGCTGACCGTCTGTCTGGTGGTGCTCGGCCGTCACGTGCCGCAGCTCCATTTCCTGGAGGTGATGCTCGGCGACCGGCCGGTCCTGCCGGACGAGGCCAAGGTCTATCAGCGGCTGCTCGCCCGCGACCCCGCCGAGGCGACCGAGGTTGCGGAGGAGCGGCTTGAGCAGGGCACGCCGGTGGAAATGGTCGACACCCTGCTTCTGCCCGCCCTGTCGCTGGCCGAGCAGGAGCGCCAGCGGCGGTCGCTGAACCCGGACGGCCGGCTGGCGGTGGCGGAGGGGATGGAGGCGCTGCTGGACGAGCTCGGCGAACACCGGGACCTTGCCGGGAAGGCGCCCTGCGTCCTCTGCGTCGGCGCCCGCAACAACCTGGACGAGGCGGCGGCCCATTTGCTGGCATACGTGCTGGCCGGGCGGGGCGTGCACGCCGATGCCATCCCCTGCGAAATGGCGTCGAGCCGGACGATCGCCAGCCTGGGCACCGCGGGGATCGACGCCATCGCCGTCTCCTCGCTGAACCCGGCGGCGCTCAACCATGCCCGGCGGCTGGTGCGTCGGCTGCGGCTGCATTTCGGCCACAGGATCCCGATCCTGCTCTGCCTGTGGAGCGCCCATCCCGAGGCCGAGGTCCCTGCAAGGGCGGGCGCCGAAAGCGAAGCGGACGGCATCGCCACCAACATGGCCGGCGCCCTGTCGCGCCTGGAGGCCCTGGGCGTGAAAGGGGTGGAGGTCCGGGCGGTGGAGGAGCCCGGCGGGGCGCAGCCCGCCGCGTAGCGGACGGCCCCGCGCAGCATCACCGCATGCCGTCACCTGATCGCGCGCGGCGTCGCCGGGGAATCCGCGACACCGGCCGCCAGCGCGGCGCGGATGTCCGGCCGCTCCTGCGAGTTCCGGCTGGTCAGGCCAGGCTGCCCGGACTCCAGCAGGCGTTCGCGGCTTGCCGCCAGCATGCCCTGGTCGAGCTCGCCGCGTTTGCCCGCCTCCACCGCACAGGCCATGGCGCGGTAGAAATGGCTGCCGTCGAGCGCGAGCAGCAGAAGGTCGACGCCGGCGTTGAGCGCCTCGACGACCGCCCGGCACAGGCCATACTGATAGACCGGCGTCATCAGCATGTCGTCGGTGACGATCAGGCCGCCGAAACCCCAATCCCGGCGGATCACCCCGTCCACCAGCCGCCGCGAATGGGAGGCCGGCCGATCGGGATCGACGGCCGAGACGACGGCGTGGCCGAGCATCAGAAGCGTCTGCGGCTCGGCAGCCAGCACGCGGCGGAAGGGGTGCCAGTCGGTCGCTTCCAGCACCTCGCGCGATTCGCCGATGGCGGTGCGGAAATGGTGGGTGTCGCGCTCCGCCCGGCCCAGGCCGGGGAAGTGCTTGGCGGTCGGCCGCAAGCCGGCGTCGACGATCCCCTCGGCGTAGGCGGAGGCGACCTCGGCCACCACCTCCGGATCGTCGGAGATGGCCCGCTGCGCGATGAGGCTGTGGAAGTCCAGCGGATCGGGCGGACGGTCGCGGCGCAGGTCGAGGACCGGCGCGAAATTGACGGTCACGCCGATCGAGTCCAGATCCCGCCCGTGTGCAAGGCCGAGCGCGCGCGCCGCGGCCCGGCGCTCGGCGGGCGGCAGGTCGGCCAAAGCCGACGGGGCCGGCCGATGGGCAAGCCAGGGCGACAGCCGGGACACGATGCCACCCTCCTGATCGGCGGCCACCAGCAGGGGCGGCAGGCCGGCCCGCCGCCGGATGTCCTGCAGATGGGCGATCTCCGCGCGCAGCATCGCGGCGGCTCCGTCGCCCTGTCGGCCGGACAGATTGTGCCTGGATACGAACACGCCGCCGATCAGCCCGCGGGCCGCCAGCGTTTCGACCTCCTCGACCCGCCGGTAGCCGACGATGAAGTGCCGCCCCAGCTCGACCGCCAGCGGATCCCCCATCGACAGGACCTGCGCCTTGCGGAGCTGGAACACGGCCTCCGCGCCCATCGTGCAGAGGGGTACCGCCAGCCAGAGCAGCGCCAGCACCGGCCGCCGCCCCAGGCCTGCCCGCCCCAGGCCCGCCTGCCGCAGGACCAGAAGGCCGCACAATCCGGCCGCCACGATCAGCGGCAGCGACCAGCCCTTGGCGGGGAACATGTAGGGATCGTGGATGTTGGCGCCGGCGAGGGCGAGCAGCAGGCCGCCTCCCCACCAGGCGCTCGCCCGCAGGGCGCGGCCACACCATGCGACGGCTCTCACGCTTCCTCTCCCTGCCAGTCCACGCGCTGGGTGACGGCCATGATGGCCGACAGGACCAGGAACAGCGCGATCGTGCCCACCAGCAGCGAGTAGTTTTCCAGGCCGAGGAGCAGGTGGAGGAAGCCGAACAGGCTCGCCAGCGCTGTCGCGAAGACCAGGGTCGGCCCGATGCGCCGGGTGACGGCCCAGGTGTAGGCCGTCGCTTGGACCAGGACGAGCGCCGCGCTGATCCAGTAGCCGGCGACATAGCCGAGCGGTTCGGCGAAGGACACCAGCAGAAGGGCGAACAGCGTCATCGACAGCCCGACCAGCCCATATTGCACGATGTGGATGCGCACGCCGGCGAGAAGCTCGAACAGCGCGTAGACCGTGAAGGACAGGACGACGAACAGGCTCGCGTATTTCGATGCCCGGTTGATCATCCGGTAGGTGGGGACCGCCTCCAGCAGCTCCACGCCGGCAGTGGCGAGATATTGGGGTTCAAGCGAGTCCATGAGCGTGGCGTCGGACCGCAGCGGCGGCCTGGAATAGTCGGAGAGGTTCCAGCGCGCCTCGAAGGCGTCGGCGGTCACGGTCGGATCCGACGGCAGCGCGGTGCCGACGAAGCTCGGCGTCGGCCATGGCGCCCGGATGACCGCCGTGGCCTGCCTGCTGTCGAGGAGCTGACGGAAGGCCCCGGTGCCGCGCAGCGTCACCGTCGCCTGGAATTTCATCTCCGCGTTCGCGGCGGGTGCGGCCCTGATCGTCGGACGGGCGGTGAGCGAGGCGCCCCAGCAGTCTTCGGTGCGGGCGACCACCTCCTGGCAGCCCCGCCAGGGAATGGACTCGCCGTTCCAGACCATGTGGTCCTCCGCCGTCATGCCGGCGAGGCCCGACACCTGAAGCAGGACGATGCCGTCCTCCCAGGCGATGGAGCCGCCGCGGCCGACGAGCTTTTCAAGGCTGGTCGCGGACGGGGCGGCGAATGTTCCGGTCATCTCCAGGGAGGCGGTATAGACGGTCGCGGAGAACAGGCCACGCTTCTTGCGCTCGGGCGTCAGGGTCGCCTGGGTGGCCAGCGTCGCCGGCGCGATCTTCAGGTAGCCGCGGGTCTTGCCGTCGGCGGCGAGATAGGGAACCGCCAGGAGCGGCGTCTGCACGGTCTGCTCGGGACTCCAGCTCCGCATCAGCTCCTCCTGCATTTCGGCCTGCCGTTCGGTGCGCTCGCCGATGATCAAGGAAACCGGCAGGCCGGCGATCAGCGTCGCCACCAGAAGCAGGACCACCTGCAGCAGCTTGGTGGACCGGCGGCCCCGGCTTGCGGGTGGGGAGGCAGCGGGCGGGGCGACGGGAGGGGCGGGTGGTGGCGCGGGCGGCACGGTCATTCGGACTCTCCACGACGGGATGGCGGACAGGCCCACAGCGTGGCGGCCCGGCATGCCGTGGCGATGACGCCGCCGTGCAGACGGGAAGGAATCTCCGTGCAGAACTTGTGCAGATTATCGGGTAGGGTTGCGGTGCCATGACCAAGATCCTGCTGATCGACGACGATCCCCATATCCGCGACATCGTCCGCTTCGCCCTGGCGCGGGAAGGCTTCGCCGTGATCGAGGCGGGGGACGGCGTCCAAGGGCTGGCGCTGGCCCAAAACGAGTCCCCCGACCTGATCCTGCTGGACATCGGCATGCCCGAGATGGACGGCACCGAGGTCTGCCGCCGGCTGCGCCGGGACAGCCGGGTTCCCATCATCTTCCTGTCGTCGCGCGACGACGAGATCGACCGGATCCTCGGCCTCGAACTGGGCGGCGACGACTACGTCACCAAGCCCTTCTCGCCGCGCGAGCTGACGGCGCGGATCAAGGCGGTGCTGCGCCGGACGGTCCCGCCGGAGCCGGCGGCCCCGGACCCGGTCCTCCGCCACAACCGCCTGCGCCTGGATCCGGAGGGCGTGCGCGCCTACTGGGACGAGACGGAGGTGGTGCTGACCGCCACCGAGTTCGGCCTCCTGCGCACCCTTGCCGACCGGCCGGGGAAGGTGTTCAGCCGCGACGCCCTGATGGACGGCGCCTACGCCACCGAACGCTATGTGGCCGACCGCACCGTGGACAGCCATATCCGCCGCGTCCGCGCCAAGTTCCAGGCGGTGGGCGGCGCCCCGGTCGAAACCGTGCATGGGCTGGGCTACAAGCTGTCGGACTGCCGATGAGGCCGCCGTTCGGACGGCGTCCGTCGATCGGCGCCGTGTTGCTGGGGATGACGGTGGCGGCGCTGGTGCTGCCGCTCAGCGGCCTGTGGATCCTGCGCCTTTACGAGAGCGCCCTGATCCGCCAGACGGAATCGGAGCTGATCGCCCAGGCCGGCGTGGTCGCCGCCTTCTACCGCGACGCCTGGCGGCGGGCCGGCGGAAAGCCGGAGGCGCTCGGCCCGCCGGTCGATCCGGCCTGGACGCGCCCGCCGGGCTTCGACCCGCCCTGGACGCCGCGGTTCGCCAGCCTCGACCTGGCCGAGGATCCGGTCCTGCCCCCCGCCCCCGATCCGGTTCCGGCGATGGCGACGGAGTTCGCTGCCGCCATCGCCGGATCGACGCTCGCCCCCATCCTGCGCGAAGCGCAGAGGACCACCCTGGCGGGCATGAGGGTCACCGATCACCAGGGCGTGGTCGTCGCCAGCACCGGCGAGGAGATGGGCCTGTCCCTGGCGCGGCAGGAGGAGGTCCGCCGCGCCCTGGCCGGCGAGGCCGCCAGCGTCCTGCGCGAGCGCATGGGGCATGAGCGCACCGGTCAGGAGCGCACCGCCCAGGACCGTACTGCCCAGGACCGCATGGGCTATGGGGCCGGGCGGGACAGCCAGACCGTTCCGGACCGCAGCCGGTCGGTGCGGGTCTTCACCGCCCAGCCGGTGCTCGACGCCGGGCGCGTCGTCGGCGTGGTGGTGCTGTCGCGCACGCCGCGCAGCCTTGCCGACACGCTCTACGGCAAGCGCTGGCCCTTGGCCGGGCTGGCGTTGCTGCTGCTCCTGTCGGTCGGGGTCCTGGCGCGGCTGGGGACGGTCGCCATCGCCCGCCCGCTCCGCGCGGTCACCGCTCTGGCCAAGCGCACCGCCGACGGCGAAAGGGGCGTGATGGTCCCGCTGCCGCGCCCGGTGGTGCGTGAGGTCGCCGAACTGTCGGATGCGCTGGCCCGGATGGCGAGGACGCTGGAGGAGCGCGCCGACTATATCCGCGACTTCGCCGCCCACGTCTCACACGAGTTCAAGACGCCGCTGACCACCATCCGCGGCACCGTCGAGCTGCTGCGCGACCACCTGGACAGCATGCCCCCCGCGGACCGCGACCGCTTCCTCGCCAACATGGACGCCGAGGCCGAGCGCCTGTCCCGCCTCGTCCGCCGCCTGCTGGAGCTGGCCCGTGCCGACGTGATGACCGTGACGGACGACGCGGCCACGGACGCCGTGCCGGTCGCCGCCCGCCTGGCCGACCGCCATGGCGCGGACGCGTCGCTGCCGGCGTCGCTGCCGGTCGCCATGGAGCGGGAGGCTTTGGAAAGCGTCCTGGCGAACCTGATCGAGAACGCGCGGAACCATGCCGGCGCGGCCGCCCGGGTGACCGTCACCCTGAAGGCCGAGGGCGAGCGCGCGATCCTGCAAGTTGCGGACGACGGGCCGGGCATCTCGCCGGCGAATGCCGATCTCGTCTTCGTCCCTTTCTTCACCACCGCGCGCGACCGCAGCGGCACCGGCCTCGGCCTCACCATCGCGCGGGGGCTGGTCGAGGCCCATGGCGGCAGCATCGCCCTGCTGCCCTCGGACCGCGGAGCCCTGTTCGAGGTCACCCTGCGCCGGGTCCGGCGATAGCGCTGCTCACGACGGAGCAGGGGGTGTGGACGGCGCAGGATTGCGGTCGACGCCGGACCGCTCAGCGATCGCCCCGAAGGCCCGTCGACCAGACCTGGCCCGGGCGCATGGGCAGGAAGCGGTCGGGGGCGATCTGGCGGGAGGCCAGGGCGTCGGTGAGATCGATCGCCGGCTGCTCGACGCCCTCGTCGGTCAACTGGAAGGTTCCCCAGTGGTAGCCGAGCGCCTGGGCGGCGCCGAGCAGGGTGAACGCCTGCACGGCGTCCTCCGGATTCATGTGCTGCCCCTTCATGAACCAGCGCGGCGCATAGGCGCCGATCGGCAGCAGGGCGAGATCGATCGGGGCGAAGCGATCGGCGGTGCGGGCGAAGTGCCGGCCGCCGCCGAACCCGGTGTCACCGGCGAAATAGAGGGTCCGGCCCCCGACGGCGATCACGAAGGCCCCCCATAGGGCGCGGTTGCGGTCGCGCGTGCCCCGCGCCGACCAATGGTGGGCGGGCTCGATCGACACGACGGCCTCAGGCCCGAGAGCGATGCCGTCGCCCCAGTCGGCGGTTTCCACCACGATGTCCGGAAAGCGTCCGTTGACCACCGCATCGTTGCCGAGCGGCATGATGAAGCGCGGCCGGTCGCGGCGCCACAGCGCGGCAAGCGTGGCGAGGTCGAGGTGGTCGTAGTGATTGTGGCTGACCAGGACCACGTCGATCGGCGGCAGATGGTCGATGGCGATCCCGGGCGGGTTGTAGCGGCGCGGCCCGGCCCAGGTGAACGGGCTGGCGCGCTCGGACCACACCGGATCGGTCAGGATGTTGAGCCCGCCCGCCTGGATCAGGAAGCTCGCATGGCCGACGAAGGCGACGCGCAGCCCGCCGTCGACCCGTTGCGGCGGCCGGTCTGGGGGGAAAGGGCTCGGCACCCGATCGGGCCAGCGCTCGCGCCGGCTGCTGAACTGCCAGCGCAGGACGTCGAGGAAGCCCTTCGGCCCCTCGCCGTCGGGATTGAAGAACGAGGTGCCGTCGAAATGGTCGGTGCGCGGGCCGGCATAGTAGCCGGCCTGCCGGTCGCGCTTGCCGGGAAGCGCCGCCGAATCACGGCGATCTGGTGAGGTCTTGGGCATGGGCGACCGCGGGATGGGGGCGGGAAGGGCTGTCCGGCCGGGGCTCCGCCCGGCCGGCGAGGCATGCAGATGGGCGTGCATGCCGTCCGTCTCAACCCCCGGAGGCACGCCGTCATTCCGGAAAAGGGCGGCCGCCTCTTCGCTCAATGTCCCGCCATATCCACCCAGGCGGCGTCGCGGCCGCTCGATTCCACCGCGGCATGGATGAAGCGCACGCCGCGCAGGCCGTCCTCCACCGTCGGCAGCGGGACTGCGGGCGTCTGCCGGCCGTCCAGCCGGGCGTCGATCAGGTCGGCGGCATCGCGGTAGATCTGGGCGAAGCCCTCCAGATAGCCTTCCGGATGGCCTGCCGGTAGGCGCGAGATGCCGCTCGCCGCCGGCAGGCTGCCGGGACCGTTGCGCAGGAGGGTGCGCGGCGGCTCGCCCAGCGGGGTGAAGCGCAGCTCGTTGGGCTGCTCCTGCTGCCAGTCCAGACCGCCGGCCTCGCCGAACACCCGCAGCCGCAGGCCGTTGGTGGTGCCGGGACAGACCTGGCTTGCCCACAGCATGCCGCGGGCACCCGACCCGAAGCGCAGAAGGATGTGGGCGTTGTCGTCAAGCCGGCGGCCGGGCACGAAGGTGCCGAGATCGGCGGCGAGCGCCGTGCAACGCAGCCCGGTGACGAACTCGGCGAGGTGGAAGGCGTGAGTGCCGATATCGCCGACGCAGCCGGCGATGCCGCTGCGCGCCGGATCGGTGCGCCACGCCGCCTGCTTCTGCCCGCTTTCCTCCACCGCCGTCGCCAGCCAGTCCTGGGCGTATTCGACCTGGACCACCCGCAGCCGGCCCAGCATGCCGGCCTCGACCATCGCGCGTGCCTGCCGGATCATCGGGTAGCCGCTGTAATTGTGCGTCAGCACGAAGACGAGGCCGCGCTCGCGCACCAGTGCCGCCAGCTCCTCAGCCTCGGCGGCCGTGTTGACCATCGGCTTGTCGCAGATGACGTGGATGCCGGCCTCCAGGAAGGCCTTGGCCGCCGGGAAATGCAGGTGGTTGGGGGTGACGATCGCCACCGCGTCGATGCCGTCCGGCCGCGCCGCCTCCGCTACGGCCATGGCGCGGAAGTCGTCGTAGCAGCGGTCCGGCGCCAGGAACAGCTCGGCCCCGCTGGCCCGTGCCCGCTCCGGGTCGGAGGACAGCGCGCCGGCGACCAGCTCGTAGCGGTCGTCCAGCCGGGCGGCGATGCGGTGGACGGCGCCGATGAAGGCGCCCTGGCCGCCGCCGACCATGCCGAGCCGCAGCCGCCGGCCCGACGAGGGACCGGGGGAGGAGGGATGATCCGGACTCATGATGCCCCTTTCTTACGCCAGCCCGAGAATGCGGCGGTTGGCGGCCTCGTCGGTGCCGGCGTCGGCGAAGTCGTCGAAGGCGCGGTCGGTGACGCGGATGATGTGGTCGGCGATGAAGCGGGCACCCTCGGCCGCTCCCTGCTCGGGATGCTTGAGGCAGCATTCCCATTCGAGCACCGCCCAGCCGTCGAAGCCGTACTGCGTCAGCTTGGAGAAGATGCCGCGGAAATCGACCTGCCCGTCGCCCAGCGAGCGGAAGCGTCCGGCCCGGTCCTGCCACGGCGCATAGCCGGAGTAGACGCCCTGGAGGGGGCTGGGGTTGAACTCTGCGTCCTTGGCGTGGAACATGCGGATGCGGTCGTGGAAGACGTCGATGTAGCCGAGATAGTCGAGCTGCTGCAGGACGAAGTGGCTGGGGTCGAACAGGATGTTGCAGCGCTTGTGTCCGCCGACCCGGTCGAGGAACATCGAGAAGGTGGTGCCGTCGAACAGGTCCTCGCCGGGGTGGATCTCGTAGCAGAGATCGCAGCCGGCCTCGTCGAAGGCATCGAGGATCGGGCGCCAACGCTTGGCCAGTTCGTCGAAGGCGGTCTCGATCAGCCCGGGCGGGCGCTGCGGCCAGGGATAGAGGTAGGGCCAGGCGAGCGCGCCGGAGAAGGTGGCGTGCGCCGTCAGCCCCAGGTTCGCCGAGGCCTTCGCGCCGAGATGCAACTGCTCCACCGCCCATGCTTGCCGCGCTGCCGGCTTCCCGTGCAGTTCCGGCGGGGCGAAGCCGTCGAACAGGGAGTCGTAGGCCGGGTGCACGGCCACGAGCTGGCCCTGGAGGTGGGTCGACAGCTCGGTCAGCTCGACGCCGGCATCGGCCAGGATGCCCTTCACCTCGTCGCAATAGGCCTTGCTGGAGGCCGCCTTCTCCAGGTCGAACAGGCGGCGGTCCCAGCTCGGGATCTGCACGCCCTTGAAGCCCAGTTCGGCGGCCCAGCGGGCGATGCCGTCGAGGTTGTCGAAGGGGGCTGCGTCGCCGGCGAACTGGGCGAGGAAGATCGCCGGGCCTTTGATGGTCTTCATGGGTTTGGCTCCCTGACGGGGAGAGGTGCCGGATCGGTGATGCGGCGGCGGTTCTCCCCCGCGGGAGCGGGGGAGAACCGAGGTGGGGCCTAACGCGCCCGGACTCAGTACGGCGAATCCGGGAAGTAGAATTCCTTCGCGTTCTCCTTGGTGATCAGCGACGACGGGATGATGTGGGTCGCCGGCAGCTTCTCGCCCTTCAGCCGCGCCTCGGCGGTCAGCTTGATGGCGTCGTAGATGAATTTCGGCGAGTAGGAGACGTCGGCCTGGATCAGCGGGTTGGAGCCGTCGAGGATGGTCTTCACCATCACCTTCGAGCCGGCGCCGCCGAACACCTCCTTGACGTCGGTGCGCTTGGCCTGGTCGATCGCCTTCAGCACGCCGATGGCCATGTCGTCGTCAGCCGCCCAGATGACGTCGATGTCCTTGAAGCGGGTCAGGAAGTCCTGCGTGACCTTGAAGGCGTCGTCGCGGTTCCAGTTGGCGTATTTGGCGTCGAGGATCTTGATGTCCGGATGCTTCGACATCACCGCGGTGAAGGCGTCCCAGCGCTCGTTGTCGAGCGTGGTCGGAATGCCGCGCAGGGCGACGACGTTGGCCTTGCCGTTGTACTTCTTGGCGATGTATTCGGCGGGAATGCGGCCGAAGGCGGTGTTGTCGCCGGCGATGTAGGCGTCCTGGGCGTTGGGATCGGTCAGGCCGCGGTCGACCACCGTGACGTAGACGTTCTTCTTCTTGGCCTGCACCACCGGCTGGGTCAGGGCGGCGGACTCGAACGGGAAGATCACCAGCGAGTCGATCTTGGTCACCGTCACCAGATCCTGGAGCTGGTTGGCCTGCTCCGGCGCGTTGCTGGCGGTCTTGACGGTGATCTTCAGGTTCGGGTGGGCCTTCTCCAGCTCCTTCTTCGCCTCGTTCGCCCACCAGACGATGCCGCCGGTGAAGCCGTGGGTGGCGGCCGGGATGCTGACGCCCAGCTTCACCGGGTCGGCCGCCAGGACGGCTCCGCCGAAACCGGCGGCCATGGCCACCGCCAGACCGGTGCCGAGCAGGACGCGCCGGCTGAAACGCGCAACTTCCGACATGACGTTTCTCCTCCGAATGTTCTTATGGGGAAGGCTGTTCGAACTGTGCCCTTGCAGGCCGGCTCAGGGGCGGCGGCGCTGCAGGAAGGCGACGGCGATGATCACGCAGCCCTGGACCGCCGCGTTGAGGTAGACGCTGATGATGCTGGTCAGGTTGAGGATGTTGCTGATGACCGACAGCAGCACCGCGCCGACCACCGTGCCGGCGACCCGCCCCTCGCCGCCCTTGAAGGAGGTGCCGCCGACGATCACCGCGGCGATCGCCTCCAGCTCCCACAGGATGCCGGTGGTGGGGGAGGCGGAGCCGAGCCGCGGGACGTAGAGCAACGTCGCGATGCCGACGCAGACGCCGAGCAGGCCGTAGGTCAGGACCTTCACGCGGTCGACCTCGACCGCGGCGAAGCGCGCCACCTGCTCGTTGGAGCCGATGGCCTGGACATAGCGGCCGAAGGCGGTTCGGTTCAACAGCAGCGCGCCGGCCAGCGCCACCAGCAGGAAGATCCAGACCGGCACCGGCACGCCCAGCAGACTGCCGTAATAGACCGGCCCGTAGGCGTCCGACAGGTCGCCGTCCAGCGTGATGGCGCCGCCGTCGGCCAGCCAGGTCAGCACCGCGCGGAAGATGCCGAGCGTGCCCAGCGTCACGATGAAGGGCTCGATCCGCCCGCGGGTGATGAGCAGGCCGTGCGCCAGGCCGAAGCCGCCGCCGAGCAGCAGCGCGAACAGCATGCCCAGCCCCACCACCGCCACCGGCGAGGCGAGCAGCGGTTGCAGCGCGTTCATCGCCAGGATCATGGCGCCGGCGATCAGCGCCGCCATCGACCCGACCGACAGGTCGATGCCGCCGGAGATGATGACGAAGCACATGCCGATCGAGATGATCCCGATGAAGGCGGTGCGGGTCAGCACGTTCATCAGGTTGTCCCAGGTCGCGAAATCCGGGTTCAGCGCCGTGCCGACGACCAGCAGCAGGATCAGCCCGATCACCGGCCCGAAGCGGTGGGGGTCGAACCGGCCGGCCGCCGAACGGCCGGCACCCTTGGCCGGCGCGGCGCCGCCGTTTCGCGCTTCCGGCACGGGAGCGTCAGGGACGGGTGTGGGTGCCGATGGCATGGGCAATCAACTCCTCTTCGCTGAGCCGTTCGGCTGGCACGGTCGCGGTCACCCTGCGGCCGCGCATCACGATCACCCGGTGGCAGAGACCGATCAGTTCGATGAGTTCGGACGAGATCACGACGACGCCCCGCCCTTCGGCGGCCAGCCGCGCGATCAGGAAATAGATGTCCCGCTTGGCGCCGACATCGACGCCGCGGGTCGGCTCGTCAAGAACGAAGACGCGCGGGTCGGGCTCCAGGAACTTGGCGATGGCCAGCTTCTGCTGGTTGCCGCCGGACAGCGAGGCCGCGACGCCCCGCGGGTCGCCGCGGATGCCGAAGGCGGCGACGGCATGCTCGAGCGCCTTCTCCTCGGAGGCGGGCGACAGCAGGGGCTGCGCGTGGTGGCGCAGCGTCATCAGGGTCAGGTTGTCGCGCAGGCCCATGCGGACGTGCAACCCCTTGCCCTTGCGGTCCTCACTCAGATAGGTCAGGCCGTTGCGCATGGCCTCGCGCGGGCTGCGCAGCCGGACCGGGCGGCCGTCGATCTCAATGGTGCCGGCGCTGCGCGGGCGCAGGCCCAGGATGCCTTCGAACAGTTCGGTGCGGCCGGCGCCGACCAGGCCGGCGAAGCCCAGGATTTCGCCGGGGCGAAGGTCGAAGCCGACATCCTCGGCCCAGCCGGGGACCGTGACGCCGCGTACCGCCAGCAGCGGGCGCCCGGCCGGCGGAGGGTCGCGCTTTTCCGGGAACATGTCGGTCAGGTCGCGGCCGACCATCAGCGTCGCCATGCGGGCGCGCGGCGTCCCGGCCGTGGGGGCGCGCGTGATGAAGCGGCCGTCGCGCATCACGATCACCTCGTCGGTGATGCGCTCGACCTCGTCCAGCTTGTGGGAGATGTAGACGATGGTGACGCCGTCCCGCCGCAGCCGGCCGATCAGGCCGAACAGCCGCTCGCACTCCGACGGGGTCAGGCTGGCGGTGGGTTCGTCCATGATCAGCAGCCGCGCGTTGCGGAGCTGTGCCTTGGCGATCTCGACGAGCTGCTTCTCGGCGACGATCAGGTCGCGGACCTTGGTGTCGGGATCGCCCTCGAAGCCGACCTGGCGCAACGCCTCGGCCGCGCGCTCCCGCATCCGGCGCTCGTCGAGCAGCCAGCCGCGACGCAACTCGTGCCCCAGGAACATGTTCTGGGTCACCGTCAGGTCGTCGGCGAGGTTCAGTTCCTGGTGGATCAGCACGATGCCGCGTGTCTCGGCGTCGCGCGAGTTGCGGAAGCGGGCCGGCTGGCCGTCGATCAGCAGGGTGCCGGCGGTGGGAGCGTGGTAGCCGGCCAGGATCTTCATCAGCGTCGACTTGCCGGCGCCGTTCTCGCCCAGCAGCCCGTACACGCGGCCGGGATGCAGGTCGAAGCCAACACCGTGCAGGACGCGCACGGCGCCGAATTCCTTGACGATTCCGTCGAAGGCGATGTGCAGGCTCATGGCGCCGCATTCCGCAGCGCCCACCGCACCGATCGCACCGCGACCGGACGAAGGACACCGTCCATGACGTTTCTCCCACTGCGAAGACTGTCGCCTCGGGAGATGCCGGAGCTTGGCCGCCGTCTCTCGCCATCGCAGCTTCGTTCGTTACCCCGATGATAGGAGCCTCCCTTTGAACAGACAATGTTCAACTTCGGACATAATTTGGCAAAAGTGGGCGGGCATGCTATGGAAGGGTGATGGGGGCCGGGAGAGGACCGGGAGCAAGATGGTGGACTGGCATCACCTGTCGGACGGGGAGCGGGCCCTGCTGGAACGTCTGTTCTGGACGGGCGGGCTGTCGCGCGGCGACCTGGCGGCGTCGGTCGACTTCTCCAAGAGCAAGGCCAACATGGCGATCGCCAGCCTGCTCGGCCGCGAATTGATCGAGGAGGGCGGGGTGCAGCCGTCCACCGGCGGCCGGCGGCCGGAGCTGTTGCGGCTGAGCCACGGGATGGGGGTTCTGGCGGCGATCGACATCGGTGCCACCAGCATCGACGTTGCGCTGCTCGCTCCCGACATGACGCTGATCGACCACCGGTCGGAGGCCGCCGACGTCCATGCCGGTGCCCCGCTGGTGTTCGCACGCGTGCGAAATTTGCTGCGGCAGATGCGGGAACGCCACGATATCGCGGCGGGGCGCGTCCTCGGCATCGGGGTCGGCGTTCCCGGTCCGGTGGCCTTCGACAGCGGCATGCTGGTCAACCCGCCGCTGCTGCCGGGGTGGGAGACCTTCTCGATCCGCGATTGCCTGGCGGAGGAGTATGCGGCCCCGGTCTTCGTCGACAACGACGTGAACATCATGGCGCTCGGCACCCATTGGCGCCTGCGCGGCCAGCTACGGAACTTCCTGGTCATCAAGATCGGCACCGGCATCGGCTGCGGCATCATCTGCCACGGCGCCGTCTATCGCGGCACCGACGGGTCGGCCGGTGACGTCGGCCATATCTGCGTCGATCCCCATGGTCCGCTCTGCCATTGCGGCAATGCCGGCTGCGTCGAGGCGATGGCGGCCGGCCCGGCCATCGCCCGCATGGCGGAGGCGGCGGCGCACGCCGGAGAAAGCGCGCTGCTGAAGGAACTGCTCGACCGCAACGGCGTGCTGAGCCCGATGGATCTCGGCAACGCCAGCCGGGCCGGCGACGCCGCCGCCAACGCCATCGTCCAGCAGGCCGGCGGCTGGATCGGCCGCATGCTGGCGGCGGTGGTGAACTTCTTCAACCCGTCGCACATCTTCATCGGCGGCGGCGTCGCCAAGGTCGGGCCGCTCTTCCTGGCCTCCATCCGGCAGAGCGTCTATCAGCGGTCGCTGGCGCTTTCCACCCGCCACCTCGACATCCAGTATGTGCCGCAGGTCGAGAGCGCCGGCGTCATCGGCGCCGGGGTGATGGCGGTCCAGGAAACCATGCTGGCCGGGCCTGAGCGCCGCTGACGAGCGCCGCTGACGCCCCCTGCTGCGCGAATGTCGCGACACGCTATATCCGCGCAGCAGGGGGCTTTCCCGCAGGGACGGGGAGGGGGCCGTTCGCCGTTCCGTTCCGGAACGGCCGGGTCAGCGTGCCGGCCAGGCCTCCGCCGCCAGGCGGCGAACCTCATCGGCGCTGTCGGCGGCGAGGGCCTGCTCGGCGACGCGGCGGCAGTCCTCCAGGCGCAGGGTGCGGATGAACGCCTTCAGGTCGGCGATCACCGCCGGCGTCGCCGACAGCTCTGTCACGCCGAGACCGATCAGCAGCGGGGCCGCCATCGGGTCGGAGGCGGAGCCGCCGCACACCGCCACCATCCGGCCGAGCCCGGCGGCCCCCGCCACCGTCTGGCGGATCAGCCGGAGGACCCCCGGATGCAGGGCGTCGAGCTGGGCCGCGACATGCGGGTTGCCGCGGTCCATCGCCAGCACATACTGCGTGAGGTCGTTGGTGCCGATCGACAGGAAGTCGGCGGCCACGCTGATGCGGTCGGCGGTCAGGGCGGCGGCCGGCACCTCGATCATGGCGCCCAGTTCGATCGGTTCCGGCCGGCCGAGCGCCGCCCGTTCCTCGTCGACCATGGCACGCACCGCCTGGAGCTCCGACGGCGAGGTGATCATCGGCACCATGATGCGGCAGACGCCGGCCGGCCTCACCCGCAGGATGGCGCGGATCTGCGTGCGCAGCAGCCCGGGCTCGCGCAAGCCCACCCGGACGCCGCGCAGGCCGAGCACCGGGTTCTCCTCCTTCGGCAGGGGCAGGTAGGACAGGGGCTTGTCGCCGCCGACGTCGAGCGTGCGGATGATCACCGGCCGCCCGCCCATCGCGTCGGCGATCTGCTGGTACTGCTGGTACTGCTCCTCCTCGGTCGGCGCCGACTGGCGCTCCAGGAACAGGAATTCGGTGCGCAGCAGGCCGCAGCCCTCCGCCCCCTCGGCCACGGCGGGGGCGGCGTCGCCGACCCGCCCCAGGTTGGCGAACACCTCGATCCGCGTGCCGTCGGCCATGCGGCAGACCTCGCCCGCCGTCCGGCGGTTCTCCTCGCGGCGGGCGGCGCGGGCGGCGACCGCGTTGCGGGTGGCGGACAGCGCCGCGTCGGGCGGGAAGACATGGAGTTCGCCGCGGTTGCCGTCGATCACCACCGGGGCGCCGTCAGGAACCCGTTCGGCCTGCCGGCCGAGCGCGACCACGGTCGGCAGGCCCAGCGCCGCCGCCAGGATGACGGCGTGCGACGTCGGTCCGCCATGGGCCATGCCAATCCCGGCCAGCCGCCCGGCCGGGACGCCGGCCAGCTCGGAGGGGAGGATTTCGTCGGCCAGCACGATGCTGCCCTCCGGAAGGCCGGCCAGCCCGACGCTCGGCGCCTCGCCCGACAGGGCGGCCAGCACCTGCTGTTCGAGGTCGCGCAGGTCGGCGGCCCGCTCGGCCATCCGCGGATCGGGCAGGGCGGCCAGCGTGTCGGCCTGCTGTCGGGCGGCACGCTGCCAAGCCCACTCGGCGCTCTTGCCGGCGCCGATGTCGGCGAGGGCTCCGTCCAGCAGTTCCGGGTCGTCCAGCAGCTCGCGGTGCGCCTGGAAGATGGCGGCATGCTCCGGCATCCGCTGGGCGGAATCGGTGAGGCCGGCGACGATGCGGTCGAGCGCCTGGCGCAGCCGCGGCTCCTCCACCGCGGCGCCGGCGCCCTGCTCCTCGACCCGCGCCACGCGCCGGAAGCGGCGGACGACGCTGCCGACCGCCTGTCCGGGGACGGCGATGGTGCCCTTCAGAAGCACCTCCTCGCCGGCGGTGAAGGGGGGGCCGATCTCCTCCTCGGCCGCGGTCGGGGCAACAGGTGCTGCCGTCGCCGCCGTCGCCGGATGGGCCGGCGGCGCCCCGGCGCCCTCCACCAGCGGGTCGCCGAGGCCGGAGTCGATCAGCGCGACGATGGACTCGACCACGCCGCGGGCGCCGGGTCCCTCGGCGCGGACCGTCAGCTCGTCGCCCAGCACGGTGCCGAGCCCCATCAGCGCGACCACGCTCTTGGCATTGGCGTTCCGGCCGCGGCACTGGATGGCGACGGGGCCGGAATGCGCCTTCGCCGCGGCGACCAGCGCGGCGGCCGGGCGTGCGTGTAGGCCGTGGGCGATGCGGAGCGGAACCGTGCATTGCGCCGACTCCGCCGTGGCGGCCCCCGGCGAAGAGAGGACGACGGCGGCATCGGCGGGAGCGCCGGCCGCACCGCCGCCGCTGACGGTCATCGCCGGCTCGCCGGCCGCGATCTCGCGATTGACCGACTGGCCGTCGACGGTGAAGCCGTCGTTCACCACCACCATCATGCTGACGAGGCTCTGCGCGCGGCTGCCGACCAGATCCATGTCGAAGCTGATCAGCGGATCGCCGACCTTCACGGCCTGGCCGTCCTGGACATGGGCGGTGAAGCCCTCACCTTTGAGCCCGACGGTGTCGACCCCCAGATGCAGCAGCACCTCGGCGCCACTGGCGGCGCGGACGGTACAGGCATGGCGGGCGCGATGGACCGACAGCACGACGCCGTCGCAGGGGCTGCGCAGCTCGTTCGCGGTGGGGTCGATGGCCATGCCGACGCCGACCAGCCCCTGTGAGAAGGCGGGGTCCGGCACTTCCTGGAGGGGCATGGCCCAGCCGGAGAGCGGTGCGGCAAGCGTGATCGCGGTCATGATTGCTGGTCCTCATTCCTGGCGGTTTGGGCCCGGTGGCGTCGCGGCCGTCCAACGGACGCGATCGTCTCATGGCTGCCGCATTGCAGCGTATGTGCGCAGACGCCGCATGGTTCAAGCGCAATTCGCGATATAGATTAACCGAAGATCCTGTCGGGAAAAGGCGGGGACCTGCGGCCAATCCGCGCCCCCGGTGGCGCTTTGGGGATAAGCCGCAAGTCCCGCCGGCCAAATCTGTCGTCCATGTCTTGCAACCTGCGACAGGGTCGGGCTGTATTCCCGTCAAGGGCGGCGACGGAACCGCCGCCGGGCAAATTGCGGGAGATCCGCCATGGCACTGGACCCATTTGCGTTCCTACAGAAAATCGGCAAGTCGCTGATGCTGCCGGTGGCGGTGCTGCCGGTGGCCGGCCTGCTGCTGGGCATCGGCGCGGCCAACTTCGAGTGGATGCCGCCGCTGCTGTCGATGCTGATGAAGAACTCCGGCGACGTGATCTTCGGCAACCTGCCGCTGATCTTCGCCATCGGGGTGGCGCTGGGCTTCACAGAGAATGACGGCGTGTCGGCCATCGCCGCCACCATCGGCTACATCGTGATGCTGGCGACGCTCGGCGTCATGGCCGGGGTGTGGGGCCTGGAGCCCAAGCCGATCATGGGCATCAAATCCATGGAGACCGGGGTGTTCGGCGGCATCCTGGCCGGCGGCCTGGCCGCGGCCATGTTCAACCGCTTCTACAAGATCGCGCTGCCGGCCTATCTCGGCTTCTTCGCCGGCAAGCGGTTCGTGCCGATCATCACCGCACTCGCCGCCATCGTGCTGGGCGGCCTGCTGTCGGTTGTCTGGCCGCCGGTCCAGGAGGGCATCAACAGCTTCTCGCGCTGGGCGGCGGTCGGCGACCCGCGCCTGGCGGCGACCATCTACGGCTTCGTCGAACGCCTGCTGATCCCCTTCGGCCTGCACCATATCTGGAACGTGCCCTTCTTCTTCGAGATCGGGTCCTTCCAGACCGCGGCCGGCCAGGTCGTGCACGGCGACATCAACCGCTACTTCGCCGGCGACCCGACCGCCGGCATCCTGTCCGGCGCCTTCCTGTTCAAGATGTTCGGCCTGCCGGCCGCCGCCATCGCCATGTGGCACGCCGCCAAGCCGGAGAACCGGGTGCGGGTCGGCGGCATCATGATCTCCGCGGCGCTGACCTCCTTCCTGACCGGCATCACCGAGCCGATCGAGTTCTCCTTCCTCTTCCTGGCGCCGGTGCTCTACCTGATCCATGCCGTGCTGGCGGCGAGCTCGCAGTTCATCATGAACTCGCTCGGTGCGCACATGGGATTCACCTTTTCGCAGGGCGGCATCGACTTCGTCCTGTTCAACGTGCTCAGCCCCTATTCGCAGAAGTGGTGGCTGGTGCTGATCCTCGGACCGGCCTACGCGGCGATCTACTATGTGGTGTTCCGCTACACCATCCAGGCGCTGAACCTCAAGACCCCCGGCCGCGAGGACACGGCGGAGGGCGCCACCGGCGCCACCGGCGGCAGCGAGCGGGCGCGCGACCTCGTCCTGGCCTTCGGCGGGCGGGGCAACATCGCGAACCTGGACGCCTGCATCACCCGCCTGCGCGTGGTGGTGCGGGACCCCGCCCGCGTCGACGAGGGCCGGCTGCGCGGCATGGGCGCCTCGGGCGTGCTCAGGGTGCGCGACAGCGTGCAGGCCGTGTTCGGCACCTTGTCGGAGAATCTGAAGACCGAGATGCAGGAGTATCTCCGCAGCGCTGGTGCGGAGGCCGACGGGCCGTCCGCCGCGCCCGTTCCGGCCGCTGCGGCCACGCCGGGAGGCGCGTCCGCCGGTCTGTCCGCGGCGTCCTCCGCGGCTTCTCCGGACCGGCAATCCGATCGTGCCGCCCCCGGCATCGCCCAAGCCCTCGGCGGGGCCGGCAACATCAAGGACCTCGCCGCCTTCGCCACCACCCGCCTGCGGGTGGAGCTGGCCGATGCGGCCAAGTCGGACGGTGCGGCACTGAAGCGGGCCGGTGTGCGCGCGGTGATGGGGCTCGGGGCGAACGGCCTCGACCTGATCGTCGGCAACGACGCCGGCGCCCTGGCCGAAGCGCTCAACCGGCTTCGCCACACCGGCCGGCGCGCCGCGGAGTAGCGAACCCTCTCCCGACTGGTATCAGACTGGCGTTATCGAAAGGCGTGGTCGGTTACGGCCGCGCCTTTCGACGTTTTACCATTGTTTGCTGGCGTCCGGAGCCTGGAGGTCTTACATTGGTATCTATCGCTCTCCACTCCGCGAGCAGTGTCATGCCCGATCCGCAGCCGCACCCGACCGTTCCCCTGATGGCGTTGGAAGCGGCCGAGGCGCCCGCCGCGGTGGCCCGGCAGATCCAGCGCAACGGCGCCGATTTCGCGGCGCTGGGCGAGCGGCTTCGCCGTCATCCCCCACGCTTCGTGGTGACCTGCGCCCGCGGCAGTTCCGACCATGCCTCCGCCTATGGCAAGTACCTGATCGAGACAAGGCTTGGCTTGGCGGTGGCCTCGATCGGCCCGTCCGTCGCCTCGGTCTATGGCGGCCATTTGAACCTGGAGGGGGCGCTGTTCATCGCGGTGTCCCAGTCGGGGCGCAGCCCGGACCTGCTGCGCCTGGTGGAGGCGGCAAAGGCCGGCGGCGCCCTGGTGGTCGGCTTCGTCAATGCCGGGGAAACACCGCTTGCTGCGCTCTGCGACCATTGCCTGCCGCTGTCGGCCGGGCCGGAGCGCAGCGTCGCCGCCACCAAATCCTGCATCGCCTCGCTGGCCGCCTACCTGCAACTGGTCGTCCACTGGCAGCAGGATGCCGGCTTGGCCGCGACGCTGGCCGACCTGCCGCAGACGCTGGAACGGGCGGCGGCGCTCGACTGGCGGCCGGCGCTGATGCCGCTCGCCGGCGCGACGAACCTCTATGTGCTGGGGCGCGGCGTCGGTTTCGGCGCGGCGCTGGAGATGGCGCTGAAGTTCAAGGAGACCTGCCGCCTGCATGCCGAGGCGTTCAGCGCCGCCGAGGTGGTGCATGGCCCGCTGGCGCTGGTCGGCCCCGGTTTCCCGGTCCTGGCCCTGACCCAGGCCGACGCGGCCGAGCCGCACACCCGTGCCGTGGTGGAGCGCATCGTCGGGCTCGGCGCTGCCGTCGCCACCACCGAGACGGGCCTGCACGGGACCGTGGCGCTCCCGGCCCTGCCGGGATTGGCACCGGAGGCGGCGCCGCTGGCCGCCTTGCAGAGCTTCTACGGCGCGGTCTATGACCTGGCGTTGGCGCGCGGCCTTGATCCCGACAACCCGCCGAACCTTGCAAAAGTGACGAAGACCGTCTGATGCGACAGCTCCTGACAGGCGCCCGGATCTTCACGGGCGAGACCATCCTCGACGGCCGCGGCCTGCTGGTCGAGGACGGCCGCATCGCCGACATCGTCGCTCCGGGACGGATCCCGCCCGCGGTGGAGCGGACGGTGGCGCTGGAGGCTGGCGACCTGCTTGCGCCCGGCTTCCTGGACGTCCAGGTGAACGGCGGCGGCGGCGTGCTGTTCAACGAGCGGCCGACCGCCGAGGCGGCGCTTGCCATCGCGGCGGCGCATCGGCGCTTCGGCACCACCGGCCTGCTGCCGACCATCATCACCGACACCCCCGACTGCCACCGGGCCGCCGCCGAGGCGGCGGTGAATGCGGTGGCGCAACCGGGCGGCGGCGTGCTCGGCATCCATTTCGAAGGGCCTTTCATCAGTCCGCAGCGGGTCGGTGCCCACGACCCGCGCTTCGTCCGGGCACCGGACGCGGCGGATCTGGAGTTCCTCTGCGGCCTGCCGGCGCGCCTGGCCGGAGGGCGGGTGCTGCTGACGCTGGCGCCGGAATGCGTGGAGGACGCCGCCATGTCGCGGCTGCTGGCCGCCGGAATCATCCTGTCGGTCGGCCACACCATGGCCGCTGCCGAGCGGGTGGCGGAGGCCTTCGACCTCGGCGTGCGTGGGGTCACCCACCTCTACAACGCCATGCCCGGCATCGCCAACCGCCAGCCCGGACCGGCCGGCGCGGCGCTGGCCGACGGGCGCCCCTGGTGCGGGCTGATCGCCGACGGCCACCATGTCCATCCGATGATGATGCGCGCCGCCCTGGCCGCCCGGCCGCGCGGCCGGATGATGCTGGTGACCGACGCCATGCCGCCGACCGGCACCGACGCCGCCAGCTTCGAGCTGAACGGCCGCACCATCTATCGCCGCGACGGCCGGCTGGTGCTGGCCGACGGCACGCTGGCCGGTGCCGACCTCGACATGGCGGCGGCGGTGCGCAACGCCGCCCGGCTGATCGGCCTGCCGCTGGAGGAGTGCCTGCGCATGGCCTCGCTCTATCCGGCGGAGTTCCTCGGCATGGCCGGCGAGCGCGGCCGCATCGCTCCCGGCTGGCGGGCCGACCTCGTGCTGCTGCGGTCCGACCTGACGGTGCGCGGCACCTGGGTGGATGGGGAATGGCGGGCGGCCGACGGGAGCTGACGGGGAATGGACGGGCGGCGGAGCGGCCGGCGCTCATGCGGTCGATGCACGCCCCGTCATTCCGTGGTCGCCACCACCTCCAGCCCGTCCCCGTCGACCCGCACCCGCACGGCCGTCAAGTCGGGCAGGCACAGGTTACCGGGCAACTCGTCCGGGCGCAGCGTGGTGGTCAGCGCGATGACGGCGGCCCCGGCGGCATGGCCGGCGTCCAGGCCCGGCGGGGCGTCCTCGAACACCAGGGTGTCGCGCGGGTCGAAACCCAGCGCCAGGGCGGCCTTGCGGTAGCCTTCCGGGTCCGGCTTGCCGTGGCTGACCTCGTCGCCGCCGATCAGCAGGTCGGGCAGCGGCAGGCCGGCTTGGCGGAGGCGCAGCTCGGCCATCGCGTGCGGCGCCGAGGTGACCACCGCCCAGCGCCGCCGCGGCAGCGCCTGCAGCAGGTCCAGCGCGCCGCGCACGGCGAAGACGCCGTCGGTGTCGTTGGTGTAGCGCTGCTCGAGCAGCCGCACCTCCTCCTCGATGTCGAGGCCGGCAGGGGCGAAGCGGCGCACCGTCTCCAGGGTGCGGCGGCCGTGGGCGACCGCCAGGATGGCGTCGGGGTCGAGGCCGTGATGGGCGGCCCAGCCGCGCCAGGCGCGCTCGACCGGACCTTTGGTGTCGATCAGGGTTCCGTCCATGTCGAACAGGATCGCCTGGACACGGAACGGGGCATCAAGGGCAGGCTTCATCGCGCGCTCTCGCAGGAATGTCTCGGCGGGAATGGGGGAGGGGTATCAGACGAGCGACAGCTCCACCACGAAGTCATAGGAGTCGCCGCGATAGTGGGAACGGACGAACTCCAGTGGGCTTCCGTTTTCCAGGAAGGTGCGGCGCTCAATGTAAAGAGCCGGGGCGCCGTCGGGAACCCCCAGCAACGCGGCCTGGTCCGTCGGCAGGCGAATGGCTGACAGCCTCTGCAGGGCGCGGAAGGGCGGATGGCCGAGGCGGCGCAGCGTCTCGTAGAGCGACCCCTGGACCAGGCCGGGATCCGGGAGGATGGCGGCGGGCAGGGCGCTCAGTTCGATCGCCAGCGGCGTCCCGTCGGCCAGCCGCAGGCGGTGCAGCCGCACCACTTCCGCGCCCGGCCGCAGCCCGAGCGCCATCGCCTCGTCCGGTGTCGCCGCGGCGACCGACCGGCCGAGCCAATGCGACGCCGGCTTGAGCCCGCGGGCACCGATGTCCTCGGTGAAGCTGGTCAGGGTCGACAGCCGCTGCTCCACATGCGGGCTGCGGTTGACGAAGGTGCCGGCGCCTTGGCGCTGGTACAGCAGCCCTTCCGCGATCAGTTCGCGCAGGGCCTTGCGCACGGTGACCCGCGACACGCCGAAGGCTTCCGCCAGTTCGCGTTCGCCCGGCAGGGCATCCTGGTCGGTCAGTCGCCCCTCGACGATCAGGCCGCGCAGGTGCCGCGCCAACTGGAGATAGAGCGGCAGCGGCAGGGCGTCGGACAGCGCGGTCGGATCGAAACGGGCCGCGGCGGCTGTGGACATCGGCAACCCCTCCAGTTCCGGAGAAACATAATACCATTGAAAGGCCACCCGGCAACAGGACCGATGTCCGGCTGCACGCCGCCTTCGGTCGACATCCTCTCCGATCGTTTGGCCTTAAACGCCATACAACCAGTTTGCGGTTGCGTGACGGCAGCGTTTTGGTAAGCTTCGTACATAGTCCAATCTAATACCAGCATCATCCGAGCAGGCGACTGGCCGGGAGCGGGAAATGGCGGGCGGTACGGAGGAGGCGGCGCACCGGTATCGTCGGCTGGACGTCTGGCCGGCCGGGGAGCTGTTGACGGCATTGTGGGAGGGTCAGACGCGGGCGCTCGCCGCCTGCGCGCCGGTCCTGCCCGCCCTGGCCGCTGCGACCGAAGCGGCGGCGGCCCGATTGTCCACCGGGTCGGGCCGGCTGATCTATGCCGGCGCCGGTTCGTCCGGGATGGTCGCGGCGCTCGATGCGCTCGATCTCGGACCGACCTTCGACTGGCCGGCGGACCGCCTGGTCCTGCTGATCGCCGGCGGGCTCGACCTGTCCCGCGGGCTGGCCGGCGCCGCCGAGGATGACGAGGCGGCGGGGCGTGCCGATCTCGTCCGGACCGGTGCCGGGCCGGAGGATGTGGTCGTCGGCGTGTCGGCCAGTGGCGCCAGCGCCTACACCGTCGGCGTGCTGCGGGCGGCGCGGGAACGGGGCGCCCTGACGCTCGCGGTGGGGAGCGTTGCCGGGGCGCCGCTGCTGGAGGCGGCGGAGCATCCGATCCTTACCCTGACCGGCCCGGAGGTGATCGCCGGCTCTACGCGGCTGGGGGCGGGGACCGCGCAGAAGGTGGTGCTGAACCTGTTCTCGACCGGCGTCATGACGGCGCTCGGTTCGGTCTACGACAACATGATGATCAATGTCCGGCCGGAGAATGCGAAGCTCCGCCGGCGCTGCGCCGCCATGGTCGCGCGCATCGCCGGGGTCGGCGAGCCGGCCGCGGTGGCGGCGCTGGAGCGCTACGGCGACGTCCGCCGCGCCGTGCTCGGGCTCGGCGGCGTGGAAAGCGCCGAGATCGACCGCATCCTGGCGGAGACCGGCGGCAGCCTGCGCCGCGCGATGGAACGCGCCGGAGCCGCACAGAACCGTCCACCTTCCCTCTGACGGGGGCGGAATCTCGCGGGGGCGCGCCTTCACGGAGCTGCGGGGGCGTCCCGGCGACAGACCACACGGAGGCCAGGGACCCTGGGGCCCGGCCCGCTGCATGGGGAGAGGTCCGAATGTCCACCGACCGTTTCTCGGGCGTCCAGAGGCTCGGGCGGGCGCTGATGCTGCCGATCGCCGTGCTGCCGATCGCCGGCCTGCTGCTGCGCATCGGCCAGCCCGACCTGCTGAACATCGCCTTCATCGCCGCTGCCGGCGACGCGGTCTTCTCAAATCTCGGCGTCCTGTTCGCCGTCGGCATCGCCATCGGCTTCGCGCGCGAGAATCACGGCGCCGCCGGGCTGGCCGGCGCCGTCGGCTATTTCGTCGCCGTGAAAGGGGCGGTGGTGCTGAGCGGCGTCGCCCCGGACATGGTCGCGAAGATGTCGAGCCGCATCAGCATCCCGGTCGGCATCCTGATCGGCATCATCGCCGGGCAGCTCTACAACCGGTACAAGGACATCAAGCTGCCGGACTATCTCGCCTTCTTCGGCGGGCGGCGCTTCGTCCCGATCGTGACCGGGCTGGCGGCGCTCGGAATTGCGGTGCTGTTCGGCTATGGCTGGCCCGCGGTCGATGCCGGGCTGAGCGCGCTGACCACCGGCGTGCTGGGGCTGGGCAAGCTCGGGCTCTTCCTCTACGGCGTGCTGAACCGGGTGCTGATCATCACCGGCCTGCACCACATCATCAACAACATCGCCTGGTTCCTGCTGGGGGACTATCAGGGCGTGACCGGCGACCTGAACCGCTTCTTCAAGGGCGATCCCACGGCCGGCGCCTTCATGGCCGGCTTCTTCCCGGTGATGATGTTCGGCCTGCCCGCCGCCTGTCTTGCGATGTACCACACCGCCAAGCCGCAGAACCGGGCGGCGGTCGGCGGCGTGCTGCTGTCGATGGCGCTGACCGCCTTCCTGACCGGGGTCACCGAGCCGGTCGAGTTCGCCTTCATGTTCCTGGCCCCGGTGCTCTTCGCCGTCCACGCGCTGCTGACCGGCCTGTCGATGGTGCTGATGGATGCGCTGAACGTGAAGCTCGGATTCGGTTTCTCCGCCGGCCTGTTCGACTATGTGCTGAATTACGGCAAGGCGACCAACCCGATCCTGCTGCTGCCGGTGGGCGCGGTCTATTTCGCCGTCTACTACGGCCTGTTCCGCTTCGCCATCCGCCGCTTCGACCTGAAGACGCTGGGCCGCGACGACATGACCCTGCCGGCCGGCCAGGCCGAGCCCGCAGCGGCCGGACTGCGGCCGGCGATGGCGGCCGCCCCATCGGTATCCCCCGCCGACAGCCGGGCCGCCGCCTATGTCGCCGCCCTGGGCGGGGCCGGCAACCTGCGCTCGGTCGAGGCCTGCACCACCCGTCTGCGGCTCAGCGTCGCCGACGCCGGCCGCGTCGACGAGGCGGAGCTGAAGCGGCTCGGCGCCCGCGGCGTGGTGAAGCCGTCCGCCAATTCGGTGCAGGTCATCGTCGGACCGGTGGCCGACCAGCTTTCCGGTGAAATCCAGGAAGTGCTGCGCACCCCCGCCGGCATCCAGGCTTGAGCGGAGGGAGGGCGTCAGCGAAAGGACGCGCGAGCCGGGGGCTGAAAGGACTGGAACCCTGAAGCGCGGACGAGGTTGAAAAGGAGTTCCCATTCGCCTTACCCCTTTTCCCTCGCCCCAAGGAGGCGTTCCATGAGCGACGGCAAGAAGAACAGGAATCCCGACGGCATCAAGCCGGCGAACCAGGGTGACCAGCAGTCGGCCGGCACCGGCGCGCATGCCACCCACGCCCGCGAGGCCGGCGCGGAGACTGCCGACAACAAGGCCAAGGGCAAGGAAGCCCGAGAGGCCGGCTACGGCAAGGGCAATACCCGGCCGGAGGGCAGCCGCAACTGAGCATGGCCTGCTGAATCCACGGGGCGCGGGACGGGGCACCGGGCACCCGCCCGCGCCCCGTGGCATGTCGGGAAGCGGTCCGCCACCAGGGCCGACAGTGCGGTCAGGCCGGTTCCCCGGCGAACACCGCCCTCACGTCGATGGGCAAATCCGCCTTGGGGTCGAGGTCGAGCTGGGCCTCGACGCTGTCCAGATGCCGGGTCATCAGCGCCGCCGCCTCGCCCGGCGCGGTGCCGGCCAGGACGGCGATCAGGCGTCGGTGGTCCTCGGCGGAACAGGTATGGGCGCTGCGCCGTTCGAATGCGGCGATGGCGAGGCCGGAGCGGTCGATCAGGTCGGCAAGGATCGCTGCCAGCGTTGCATTGCCGGCGAAGTCCGCCAGCAGAAGATGGAACTGGCCGGACAGGCGGATCATCGCCTTGCGGTCGGCGGCGCGCTCCGCCTCGTCCTCCAGCGCTCCATGCTCGCGCAGCCGGTCCAGCATCTCCGGCGGCAGTGGAAGCGGAAAAGACTGCAGGCGCTCCATGATGGCACGCTCGATGACGCGGCGTGCCTCGAACACTTCCCGCGCCTCCTTCGGCGTCGGTTTGGCAACGAAGGCGCCGCGGTTCGGCACCAGCGTCACCACCCGCCGCTGCGCCAGCAGAAGCAGAACCTTGCGCACCCGTTCCCGGCTGACGCCGAAGGCTTCGGCCAGGCTCTCCTCCGTCAATTTGGTGCCGGGCGGCAGTCTGCGGTCGGCGATGGCCTCGCCGATGCTGCGGACGATCCGCGCTTCGGCGCTGCTGCGACCGTGTGCGGGGCGGCGGGACGGCTTGCTGGTCGGGGCGGTGGTCATGTCTTGGGGCAGAGGGGTGGGAACGACGAATTCGGACATGCGGATTGTGCACAAAGCAGGCCAGGCGGGGAATTGAAATCGCTTCGCCGAGGCCGGTCGGCACCTTGACGGCTTCCTGCCCAAAGCGGCGCCATTGCGCCGGTTTTTCCGTCAATTGCCGGTGGGCGAAGCGGCGAAGCGGCAGGAAACCGCCACCGTGCTACTGGCACGGGTCATGCAGAAGCTCCGTCGGATCACAAGCAGTCGCCACATTGTGCACAATTCCGGAGGCGTCCATGACCGCGGGATCGACCGTCGAACTGGTGAAGCTGCGCAAGACCTACGGATCGACGGTGGCGGTGGACGGCATCGACCTGCGCATCGCCGCCGGATCCTACTGCTGCCTGCTGGGTCCCAGCGGCTGCGGCAAGACCTCCACGCTGCGCATGATCGCCGGGCATGAGGACATCAGCGACGGCGACCTGCTGATCGGCGACAGCGTGGTGAACGGCGAGCCGCCGGCCAGGCGCGGCACGGCGATGATGTTCCAGAGCTACGCGCTGTTCCCGCACCTCGACTGCGTCGACAACGTCGCCTTCAGCCTGAAGATGAAGGGCGTTGGGAAGGAGGAGCGGCGACGGCGGGCGGCGGAGATGCTCGACCTCGTCGACATGGGCCGCTACGCCGGCCGCCTGCCGGCGCAGCTTTCCGGCGGGCAGCAGCAGCGCGTCGCGCTGGCGCGCGCGCTGATCACGCGGCCGGGCGTGCTGCTGCTGGACGAACCGCTGTCGGCGCTCGACCCCTTCCTGCGCGTGCGCATGCGCGAGGAGTTGAAGCGGCTGCACCGGGACATCGGCATCACCTTCATCCACGTCACCCACAGCCAGACCGAGGCGATGGCCCTGGCCGACCTGGCGGTGGTGATGAACCAGGGACGCATCGAACAGGCCGGACCGCCGCGCGAGCTGTTCAACCGGCCGCGCACCGCCTTCGTCGCCCGCTTCATCGGCGGCCACAACGTCATCGACGCGGGGGTGATCGGCGATGCCGGGCGCTGCGCCGTGCGCGCCGACCGCATCCGGCTGGGCGGTGCCCATCCCGCCGACATCCAGGTCGAGGGCACCGTGCGCTCGCTGGAGTATCACGGTGCGACCGTCCATCTCGGCCTCGACGTCGCCGGAGCCGAGGAGTTCGCCGTCGTGCTCGACGAGGCCGGCTATTTCGATGCGCCGGTGGCGATCGGCGACCGCGTGCGCGCCGGCTGGAACCGCACCGACGTCCATCCGCTGGCGTCGTGAACCGCCGCGTTCAGGATGTCTTTCCAAGAAACTCGAAAAACAACGACGAACAGACTGGAGGCTCACCGATGACCGACACCCGTTCCGGTTCAAAGACCATCGGCGGCATCAGCCGCCGCACCCTGCTGAAGGGCACCGCCGCGGTGGCCGGCGCCGCCGCCGGTTCCGGCGCCATCACCGGCTTCCCGACCATCTGGGCGCAGAACATCAAGAACGTCACGCTGCGCCAGTTCGGCACCGGCGTGTCGAACCTGAACGCGGTCGCCGACAAGGTGAAGGAGGACCTGGGATTCACGCTGCAGATGACGGCGCTCGACTCCGATGCGGTGACCCAGCGCGCCGTCACGCAGCCCAAATCCTACGACATCGCCGACATCGAATACTGGATCGGCAAGAAGGTCTTTCCGGCAGGCGTCATGCAGCCGATGGACGTGTCGAAGATCAAGAACTTCGACAAGATCGTCCCGATCTTCGTCACCGGCCGGCTGACGCCGGACGGCGCCATCGCCCAGGGTACCGCCCCGCACACCGTCGGCTTCGTCGAGGGCAAGGACAGCACCAAGTTCGCCAAGGCGCCGACCCAGTGGATGACGCTGATCCCGACCATCTACAACGCCGACACCCTGGGCATCCGCCCCGATCTGGTCGGGCGGCCGGTCGCGAGCTGGAAGGACCTGCTGGACCCGGCCTTCAAGGGCAAGGCGTCGCTGCTGAACATCCCGTCCATCGGCATCATGGACGCCGCCATGGTCTGCGAGGCGATGGGCGAGGTGAAGTACGGCGACAAGGGCAACATGACCAAGGAGGAGATCGACAAGACCCTCCGGATCATGACGGAGGCCAAGAAGTCGGGCCAGTTCCGCGCCTTCTGGAAGAGCTTCGACGAGAGCGTCAACCTGATGTCGTCGGGCGAGGTGGTGATCCAGTCCATGTGGTCGCCGGCCGTCGCCGCCGTCCGCGCCAAGGGCATCGCCTGCGTCTACCAGCCGCTGAAGGAGGGATACCGCGCCTGGGGCGGCGGCCTCGGCATCGCCAAGCACCTGAGCGGGCTGGAGCTGGACGTCGCCTACGAATACATCAACTGGTACCTGTCGGGCTGGGTCGGCGCCTACCTGAACCGCCAGGGCTACTATTCGGCGGTGCCGGAAACCGCCAAGCAGAACATGTCCGAGGACGAGTGGGGCTTCTGGATGGAGGGCAAGCCCGCCAAGGCCGACATCCTCAGCCCCGAGGGCAAGGTGATGGAAAAGGCCGGGGCCGTGCGCGACGGGGGCTCCTTCGCCGAGCGCATGGGGCGGGTCGCCTGCTGGAACGCGGTGATGGACGAGGACCGCTACATGGTCCGCAAATGGAACGAGTTCATCGCGGCCTGACGTCGTCGCCCGATACCCCCTCCCGATCCCTCCGCCGCCGAAAGCGCGGGCGGGGGAGCCCGTAAGACGGGAGGGGGCGCCCGCACCGGCCTCCACCAACCGCAGGGAGCCCTGCCGATGACCGTGACCGCCGAAACGTCCCGATCGCCCGCTCCGGCCGTCGCCCGCAGGGCGAAGCGTTCCCGCCTGCTGCCGCGGGTGGCTCCCTATCTCCAGGCGGCGCCGCTGACCGTTACGCTGCTGCTGTTCCTGCTGGTCCCGATCCTGACCATCGTCGCGGTCAGCTTCTGGGACTATGACAGCGTGCGCATCTACCCGGACTTCGTGCTGACCAACTACGTCGAGCTGCTGACCTCGCCGGTCACCTGGAAGACCTACCTGAACACCTTGAAATACGCGGCGCTGGCCTGGGCGGCGACGCTGGGGATCGGCTTCACCGTCGCCTATTTCCTGGCCTTCCACATCCGCTCGACAACCTGGCAGATGGTGCTGTTCCTGCTGTGCACCATTCCGTTCTGGACCTCCAACATCATCCGGATGATCTCCTGGATCCCGTTCCTCGGACGCAACGGCCTGCTGAATTCGGGGCTGATCTCCGCCGGGATCATCGAGCATCCGCTGGAGTTCCTGCTGTTCTCCGACTTCGCCGTCGTGCTGGCCTTCGTGCACCTCTACACGCTGTTCATGGTGGTGCCGATCTTCAATTCGATGATGCGCATCGACCGGTCGCTGGTGGAGGCCGCGCGCGACGGCGGGGCGAGCGGCGCCCAGATCCTGTGGAACGTCATCCTGCCGCTGACCAAGCCCGGCATCGCCATCGGCTCGATCTTCGTCGTCACGCTGGTGATGGGCGACTTCATCACGGTGCGGCTGATGAGCGGCGGCCAGAGCGCCTCCATCGGGCTGATGATCGCCAACGAGATCTCGCTCCTGCAATACCCGGCGGCCGCCGCCAACGCGACCGTCCTGCTGGCGGTGGTGCTGATCATGGTCGCGGCGATGCTGCGCGTCGTCGACATCCGCAAGGAGCTGTGAGCCATGCGCGAGACCCGCCGGGGCCTGTCCTTCTACCTGCTGGCCGCCTTCTTCGCCCTGTTCGTGCTGTTCCTCTACGGCCCGACCGCCACCATCCTGATCCTGTCCTTCCAAGGCCCGGACGGCGGCCTGACCTTCCCGATGAACGGCGTCTCGCTGCACTGGTTCCGCAACCTGTTCGAACAGCAGGCCGTGGGCGACTTCGGCGGGTCCTTCCGCCGGTCGATCGCGCTGGGGCTGGCGGTGATGGTGCTGACGGTGGTGGTGTCGCTGCTGGCCGGCTTCGCCTTCCGCCGCCGCTTCCGCGGCAGCGGCGCCCTGTTCTACCTGGCGGTCGCCAGCCTGATCGTGCCGTCGATCCTGGTCAGCCTGGGCATCGGCCTGATGTTCAACATCCTCGGCCTTGAGCCCGCGTGGTACAGCTCGGCGCTGGGCGCGCACCTGACCTGGACGCTGCCCTTCGGCCTGCTGATCGTCTTCGCCATCTTCAACCGCTTCAACCCGGCCTACGAGGAGGCGGCGCGCGACCTGGGCGCCACGCCATGGCAGACGGTGCGCCATGTCGTGCTGCCGATCCTGCTGCCCAGCCTGGTCGGCGTCGGTTTGTTCGGCTTCACGCTGTCCTACGACGAGTTCGCGCGGACGCTGATGACCGCCGGCTCCTTCAACACGCTGCCGCTTGAGATCTACGGGATGACCACCAACGTCACCACGCCGGTGCTCTATGCGCTGGGATCGCTGACGACGGTCTTCTCCTTCACCGTGATCGGCCTGTTCCTGCTGGGCCTGGTCGCCCTGCGCAGCCACCGCCGGCGCCGCGGCGCCAAGGACTGAGGTATCCCGCCATCATGCGAATCCTGGTCGTCAACCCCAACAGCACCGCCTCCATGACCGCGCGGATCGGCGCGGCGGCGAAGGGAGTCGCCGCCCCCGGCACCGAGATCCTCGCGGTCAACCCGCCGGGCGGTCCGGAGAGCATCGAAGGCTATTACGACGAGGCGCTGGCCGTTCCGGGCCTGCTGTCGGCGATCGAGCGGCATGAACGCGAAATCGGCGTCCAGGGCACGGTGATCGCCTGTTTCGACGACGTCGGGCTGGACGCGGCGCGGAGCCTCGCCACCGGCCCGGTCGTCGGCATCTGCGAGGCGGCGATGCAGACGGCGAGCCTGCTGGGAGGCCGCTTCTCGGTGGTCACCACGCTGGCCCGTTCGGTGCCGGCGCTCGACCAGCTCGCCCGGCGCTACGGCATGGCCGGACGCTGCACCATCCGCGCCGCCGGCGTTCCGGTGCTGGCGCTGGAGGACCCGGCATCGGGTGCCGTCGACCGTGTGCGCGCCGGCATCCGCCGTGCGGTGGAGGAGGATGGGGCGGAAAGCATCGTGCTGGG
The DNA here is from genome assembly GCF_017876115.1 of Azospirillum picis. Classification (GTDB taxonomy): domain Bacteria; phylum Pseudomonadota; class Alphaproteobacteria; order Azospirillales; family Azospirillaceae; genus Azospirillum; species Azospirillum picis. Next base: position 133,863 of record NZ_JAGINO010000012.1, on the reverse strand, counting down.
CTGTGCCGGCATGGCCGACCTCGCCCGCATGCTGGCGGAGGAAACCGGCGTTCCTGTGGTCGACGGCGTCACCGCCGCGGTCAAGCTGATCGAGGGGCTGGTGACCCTGGGGCTGCGGACCAGCAAGGCCGGCGGCTATGCCGCGCCGCTGCCGAAGGTGCGGTGAAAGCCGGGTAGGTATCCGGGGGGCGGCCTGATCCACACCAACGCCGTCCATTGCACAACACGGTCGCCACAGGTCCCCCCCTGTGCGTCGGCGTCGGCGTCGGCGTCGGTGGCGAAGGCCCGCCCTCACCCGGCGCCGTCCGCCGTCCGGCGGGCCAGCGCGGCGCGGCCGGCACCGGTCAGGATCATGTCGTTCTGCGGGGCATGCACGCGGGCGCACAGGACGTCGCGGTGGTGGCGCTCCAGCGGGTTGTCGCGCGAGAGGCCGGGGTTCCCGGTCACCTCCAGCGCCCGGGCCACCGCCTCGATGGCGTTGCTGGTCACGGTGTACTTCACCAGCAGGCTCTCGCTGGGCGGCGGCGGCGACTGGCCGTCGACCGCCGCCGCCAGCGAGCGCAGCAGCACGCGGTTGGTCAACAGCAGCGCCTCGATGCCGCCAAGCGCCTCCTGCAGGCGCGGGACGGTCGCCAGCGCCGCCCCCAGCGCCGTCGGCTTGCGGGCGTGCAGGAAGCCGACCAGCCAGTCGCGCGCGGCGCGGGCGATGCCGTCATAGACGCCGCTGAACAGGGTGGACATCCAGGCTGTGCCGACCGCGTCGGGCGCCGCCCAGCCGGCGGGCGGGCGCAGCTCGCCCACATGGCCGTCGGGAACGAAGACGTCGTGGAACACCACCTCATGGCTGCCGCTGGCCCGCATGCCGATGTGGTTCCAGGTCTCGCGCACCTCGATCCCCTGTTCCGCCAAGCCGGCACCGCGCGGGACCACCCAGGTCCCGACCAGCGGCTCGTCGCCCTCGCTGCGCGCCCAGACCCCGAGCCAGGCGAGCGCCGGGATGCCGGTGGAGTAGATCTTGGTCCCGGAAAGCCGCCAGCCGCCCGGCACCTTGCGCGCCACGGTGGCCGGCAGGCCGCCGCGGTGAGGCGTGCCGAGTTCCGGCTCCACCCGCAGCAGGTTGATCAGCGCGCCGTCGGAGGCGGCGCTTGCGGCGATGCGGTCGCGCAGCCGCTCGGGCCAGGCCGGGCTGCGCTGGAGCTGGTTGTGGATCACATACTGCAGGACCAGCACCAGGGCCGTCGACGGCTCGCCCCGCGCGATCCCGCCGACCACGGCAAGGGCGTCGCCCAGCCCGCCTCCCTTGCCGCCGGCGGCACGCGGATCGACGAGCGCAAGCAGTCCCGCCGCCTGCAGCCGCTCGAAGTTCTCGAAGGGGAAGCTGGCCGCGGCGTCGTGCTCGGCCGCGCGCAACGCGAAGTCCGCCGCCAATCCGGCGATCAGCGCCTCGTCCACCGCCGGGGCGGCGGCGGCGCCGGCGAAAGCGATGGCGGGAAGAGTGGAATCTGCGAATGGCATGACGGGCGGATCCGCTGCGGTGGAAGGGATCGGGGGAACCGGTTCAGGCGAGGTCGACGGTGATGCGGCCGGCGAAGCGCCCGCTGTCGGTCGAGCGCTTGATGACCGACACGCTCTTCAACTCGTCGGTATAGAGCGCCAGTTGCCGGCGCAGCTCGTCGCCGACCGGGGTGACGTTGTGGGCATGGCTGCGCAGCATCGCCTCCAGCTCCTCCACCGGGAACTTCGGGGCGAAGGGGGCATAGGCGGCGGCGGCGGCGCGCGGATCGGCGTAGCCGGCGTGCTGGGCCTCGACCAGCGCCGCGGTCAGGGCGGCGGCCGCCGGACGGTTGTCGCGCAGCAGGCTGCCGCGCACACCGACGAGGCAGCAGGTGCGGGTGGCGAACTCGCCGCAGACATTGTTGGTGATCTCCACAAGCTGCGGATCCCGGGTGTGGCGCCAGACCAGCGGGTCGCCGTCGGCAAGCGCCTGGATCTCGCCCTTCTCCACCGCCAGCCCCAGCAGGTCGGCCGGGTACTGGCGCCACTCGACGTCCCTGGTCGGGTCGATGCCGAACTTGGTCAGCACGATGGAAAAGAAATTCTTCGACGGGCTGGCCATGTCGCTGACGCCGATGGTCTTGCCCGGCAGGTCGAGCATGGTCGTCACGCCTGCGGCCTTCGACCCGATCAACCGCATGCAGCCACCGTGCAGCCCGGCCGAGATCTTCACGTCGAAGCCCTGTTCCAGCGGCTTCAGCCAACGCAGCGCCATGCCGACCCCGGCATCCGCCTTGCCGGTGGCAATGGCTTCCAGAAGCTGGTCGGTGGAGCCGGTGAAGTTGACCAGCTCCACCTCCAGGCCGTGCTTCTTGAACAGGTCGAGCTGGAAGGCCAGCGGCACGGCGGAAAAACAGACCGCACCGGCGTTCCAGGACAGGCGCAGCGGTTCCGCCGCCACCGCCCGGCGGCGCAGGACGAAGGGCGCGGCGAGCGAGACGGCGCCGGCGGCAATCAGGCCGCGGCGGGTGAGGGGCTGGGCTGGGCGGTCGGTCATGGTGCGGCGGCTCTCGTCGACGGGGCAGGGAGGGAAGGGGTCAATCGAGCAGGTCGGGCTCGGCGGCCACGATCCATTCCCACAGCGGGTGGAAGTTGTAGGCGCCGCCCTGGTGGGTGCCGACCTGCGAGCGGGTCAGCCGGGCGGTCGCGTCGTCGATCGGCTGCGGCGTGCCGGCGGCCTCGGCCAGCAACTGCGTGTGGGCGGCGTTGTCGGCGGTGATGTACCACCAGACGGCGGCCTCGACGGTCGGGCCGACGGTCAGCAGGCCGTGGTTCTTCAGGATCGCCAGCTTGCGGTCGCCCAGCGCCTCGACCAGCCGCCTGCCTTCCCCCTCGGTCAGCACGACGCCGGAATAGGGATCGAAGATCACCTGGTCCTCGTGGAAGGCGGCGGCGTCCTGGCTGAGCGGGTCGAGCGGACGGCCGAGCGTCGACCACGCCTTGCCGTAGGTGGAATGGGTGTGGGCGGCCGCCACCACGTCGGGGCGGGCGCGGTGGATGGCGGAATGGATGGTGAAGCCGGCCTGGTTGATGGCGCGGTCGCCTTCAAGGATGGTGCCGTCGCCGTCGACCAGATGCAGGTCCGACACCCGGATGCTGCGGAAATGCTGGCCCAGCGGATTGATCCAGAAGCGGTCGGGATGCTCCGGGTCGCGGGCGGTGACATGGCCGGCCAGCCCCTGGTCGAAGCCGTAGCGGCCGAACAGGCGGAAGGTGGCGGCGAGCCGCTGCTTGCGGTGCAACCGCTCCGCCTCGACGCTGTCGTGGCTGACGGGATCGGCCGGCGGCCAGAATTTGCGGGGCCGCGGCTGGACGACGGGGTCGGCGAAAGGTTGGGCAAGGGTCATCGCGAGAGGGCTCCGTGGAAGAAGGCTCCGTGAGGGTGGGGGCGGCAGCCGGCGCACGGCCGGGCCGAGCTGGTTCAGGATCACGGCCGGCCGTGCGTCCGCCCACACCGCGCGGTCACTCGGCCGCGACGGCCTGGGCGCGCTGGCGCTCGGCCACCAGCCGGCGGACGCGCGGCAGCAGGTCGCGGCCGTAGGCGATGGCGTCCGGCAGCGGGTCGAAGCCGCGGATCAGGAAGGTGGTCACCCCCAGGTCGTAATAATCCAGCAGCGCGTCCGCCACCTGGTCTGGCGTGCCGACCAGCGAGGTCGAGTTGCCCTTGGCGCCGGTCAGGCCGGCGATGGCCGTCCACAGCCGCTTGTCGTGGCGGTGCCCCTTGTCGGCGATGGCGAGAAGGCGGCGCGCGCCCTCGTTGTTCGGCAGGTCGCCGCGGCGGAAGCCGGTCCTGTCGAGCAGGATCTTCGCCTTCTCGTAGATGGCCTCGGCCTTGGCCCAGGCCTCGTCCTCGGTGTCCGCGAGGATCGGGCGCAGCGACAGGCTGAAGGCCGGCTGCGGGCGCCCGGCCTTGGCGACGGCGGCGCGGACGCGGCCCAGCAGCTCGCGCACCTGGTCGTGCGTCTCTCCCCACACCGCGAACGTGTCGGCGTGGCGCCCTGCCACCTCGACGGCAGCCGGCGAGGCGCCGGCGATCCACACCGGGATGCCCGCCGGGCTGTAGGGCTTCACCTGCGAGAACGCCTTCTCCACACGGTAGAACCTGCCGTCGTAATCGAAGGGGGTCTCGCTGGTCCATTCGGCGCGGACGATGTCGAGGAACTCCGAGGTGCGGGCATAGCGCTCGTCCTTGTCGTCGACGGTGTTGCCGTCGCGGGCGAGCTCGCTGCGCTCCGCGCCGGTGATGACGTTGATGGCGACGCGGCCGCGGCTAAGCTGGTCGAGGGTCGCCAGTTGGCGCGCCAGGATGGTCGGCGCCTGGAAGCCGGGACGGTGGGCGATCAGCACGCCCAGACGGTCGGTGACGCTGGTGATGTGCTGGCTGACCTGCAGGCTGTCCGGAGCGTCGGCATGAAAGGCCTGCAGCACGGAATCGAAGCCGCCCAGCTCATGGGCCTTGGCGACGGTCTCGATATAGTCGCGGTCGACCACCGGCCCCTGGCGCTGGATGATCTCCGAGGAATTGTGGTTGCCGACGAAGCCGACGAAGCGCAGCGGATGCGAGGAGGCGGTCATGGCGGTGGTCCCTTCTTGTGCATTGACGTGAGGAGGCGGCGGGAGGGAGCGGGAAGAGAGCGGACTGCCGCGGCGGATCAGCTCAGCGGACGCGACAGGATGTCGGTGAAGCGGCGGTCGAAGGCCGGGGCGACGTCGACGTGCCTGGGCAGGACGCCGAGCTGCTGGAAGGTGTCGGCGACGGCCTGGGCCGAGGCGACGTCGGCGTCGGTGATCGGCGCCAGGTCGCGCTGGCGCGAGTTCTTGCGCAGGATTTCCAGGTCGGTCTCCACCGGCACGCCGATGGCGGCGGAGTGGACCTGCGCCCAGCGCTCCAGGTTGCCGGCCCGCCAGGCGAAGGCGCGGCGCAGCCGCAGGAAATAGTCGCCGATGGCGGCGGCCTTCCCAGGGTCGGACAGGGCGTCGGGCGAGGCGAGATACAGGTAGTTGCCCGACAGGTAGCCCTGGGAGGTGACGAGGACCCTGGCACCCTTCCTGATGGCGAAGGGCACCGAGTAGCCGTAGATCGCCCAGGCATCGAGCGCGCCCTGTTCGAAGGCCGCCTGCCCTTCCGACGGGGTCAGGCTCACCGGCTCGATGTCGGTGAAGCGCAGCCCGGCCTCGCCGAGCATCCTGGCGAGGTAATAGTGCGTGGTGGTGGCGCGGACATAGCCGACGCGCTTGCCCTTCAGCTCGGCCACCGACCGGACCGGACTGCCCGGCGGCACCAGGACCACCTGCCAGTTCACGTCGTCCTTCACCACCGCGACGATGGAAAAGCGGGCGCCGGCGGCGATGCCGAAGGCCGGCGGGATCTCGCTGCTCGACCCGACGTCGATCGAGCCGGCGTTGATCGCCTCGACGATCAGGTTTCCCGAGGCGAACTCGGCGAACTGCGAGCGGTAGGGGGTGGGCGGCTGGCCGGAGGACGCCAGCGCCAACCCATCCTGCGCCTTGTAGTCGGCGATGCGGAGCACGGTGTCGGCGGTGGGGCCGGAGGCGGCGCGCAATGGCGCCGGCAGCCCGCCGAGCAGCAGGGCGCCGCAGGCCCCGGCGGCACCGCTCAGCAGGCGGCGCCGGGCGAGGCCGGCAGCCGGCCCGGCGATGGAGGTGTCGATGGCGTCGGGCATGGGGGACGGGTCCATCCTGGGAGGCCGCAGGCTCAGCGGCTGGGGGCGGCGACGGCGCTGGCGGGCAGGCCGTAGCCGCCCGGCTTGGCGCCGGTGGCGGCGCGCTGCGGCTCCCGTCCGGCGAGATGCTCCTCGTCGACGCCGAGTTCGGCCAGCAGGCGGCTGCGCAGGGCGATGAAGCCGGGATCGCCGTGACGGCGCGGGCGGTCCAGCGGGATCGGGATGTCGGCGGCGATGGTGCCGCTGGCCATCACCAGGGCGCGGTCGGCCAGCAGCAGCGCCTCGTCGACGTCGTGGGTCACCAGCAGCACCGCCGGTGCATGGGCGCTCCACAGCGTTTCCACCAGCCCCTGCATGCGCAGCCGGGTCAGCGCGTCGAGCGCGGCGAAGGGTTCGTCCAGCAGCAGCAGGCGTGGATCCCGCACCAGGGCGCGGGCCAGGGCGGCGCGCTGCGCTTCGCCGCCCGACAGGGTCAGCGGCCAAGCGTTGGCGCGGTGCAGCAGCCCGACCTCGTCCAGCGCGGCGAGGCCGCGGGCGTCGGCGTCGGCATGGCGCAGGCCCAGCGTGACGTTGCGCAGCACCCGCTTCCACGGCACCAGCCGCGGTTCCTGGAAGACGACGGCGCGCCGGTCCGGCAGTTCCACCGTCCCGTCGGGCGCCGGGTCCAGCTTCGCCAGGGTCCGCAGCAGGGTCGACTTGCCGCAGCCCGACCGTCCGAGCAGCGCGGTGAAGGAGCCGGGCTGAAGGTCGAGCGACAGGTTGTCCAGCACGTTGCCGTGGCCGAAGCTCCGCACCAGACCTCGCACGCGGACGATCGGATCCTGCTGCGGGCGGCGGGCGGGGGATCGCAGGGGGGTGTGGCTCATGATGGGCTCACTCCTTGACGAAAACGGGACGCCAGCCGAGCGCGGCGCGTTCGATGAGGCGGACGATCTGGTCGGCGGCGAGGCCGAGCACCGCGTAGACGATCAGGGCGACGATGATGACGTCGGTGCGCAGGAACTCCCGCGCCGTCATCGCCAGATAGCCGATGCCGCTGGACGCATTGATCTGCTCCCCCACCACCAGGCTGAGCCACGCGACGCCGAGCGCGTAGCGCAGGCCGGTCAGGAAGGCCGGCAGCGCGCCGGGCAGGATGACGTGGGCGATCAGCTCCCACCGGGTCAGGCCGAGGGTGGAGACCGCCTCCACCACCTTGGCGTCGACGGTGCGGATGCCGGCGAACAGGTTCAGGTAGATCGGGAAGGCGGTGCCGAGCGCCACCAGGGCGACCTTGGGCGTCTCGCCGATGCCGAACCACAGGATGAACAGCGGCACCAGGGCCAGATGGGGTAGCGTGCGCAGCATCTGCAGCAGCGGGTCGAGCGCATCCTCGCCCCGGCGTGACAGGCCGGCGGTCAGCGCGCAGAGCGTGCCGACCGACACCCCGATGGCGAGTCCGGCGCTGACCCGGCCCAGCGACACCAGCAGGTGCATCGCCAGTTCGCCGCTGGCGGCGAGCTCCCAGAAGGTGGCCAGGATCTGGCCGGGCGACGGGATGGAGCGGGTGGAAATCCAGCCGAGCCCGACGCTGGCCTGCCACAGCGCCAGCAGCCCCAGCGGCACGACGTAGCGGCGCAGGCCCGGGAAATGGGCGGTCGACCCGAAACGGTGTCCCCGTGCCGTCGCGGCGGTGGCGGCCATCATGCGTCTCCCGACTTGGTGCTGTCCCGAGCCGGACCGGGACGGCCCGGCATCGGTGTCGTGGGGAGAACGTTATCCCTATTATTAAAGTAGGGAAAAGCAAAAAACACAAATCTGACCGTTGAGTAAAACTTAAGTAACGAAAAATATTTGTTATTTTTTCGGGGGCATGCCGGGCAGCAGCGTGTGCAGGGCAGCGGTCAGAAGGTCGTCGAGGCGGTCGACCGCCGGGTTCGCCGCCGACGGGGCGCGGTGGAGTTCCAGCGGCACCGATCCCAGCATCGGCAGGCCGCAGTCGGGGCCAAGGGTCGCCAGCGTGTCGGGCAGCCCCAGCGGCGTGCGCAGGGTTACGCCGAGCCCGGCTTCGACCGCCGCCCACAGGCCGGACAGGCTGGGGCTGGTGAAGGTGATCCGCCAGGGGCGGCCGTCGCGGTCGAGGCGGTCGATGCCGTGCTGGCGGAACATGCAGGGCGCGTCGAGCAGGGCGAGCGGCAGGGGGGTGTCGGGATCGGCGCGGAAGTCCACCGGCGCCACCCAGGCCACCGGCAGATGGGCGAGCGTCGCCGCGCCGGTGCCGGCGGTAGCGCCGCCGATCTCGCCGAAGGCCAGGGCAAGGTCCAGCGCGCCTTGGGCGACCTTTTCCCGCAACTCGCGGCCCCGGCCGACCTGCGCCTCGACATGGATGCGCGGGTGGGCGCGGTGGAAGGAGCCGAGCACGGCCGGAAGCCAGCGTTCGGCCAGATCCTGCGGAAAGCCGACCCGGACCGCGCCGTCCATCGCCCGGCCGCGCGCGGCGGCCAGGGCCTCGTCGTTCAGCGCGACGATGCGGTGGGCATAGCCCAGCAGCAGGTCGCCGGCATCGGTCAGCGCCACGGTGCGGCCGGCCTTGCGGAATAGCGGCTGGCCGACCTGCTCCTCCAGCTTCTTCATCTGCAGGCTGATCGCCGACTGGGTGCGGCCGAGCCGCTCGGCGGCACGGGCGAAGCCGCCATGCTCCATGGCGATCACCAGCGCCCGCAGCACGTCGATGTCGAGGTTGGTGGGCAGCATCGCCGCCTCCGCGTCCGGCGGATCGGGCCGGCGCCGTCAGGCCGGCAGCGCGCTGTTGAAGCCGGGGTCGAAGATCGCCCCGGCGTCCAGGCGCGCCGGGATGATGCCGAACTCCCGCCAGAGATCCGATGTCGCCTGCTGGTCGGCGATGACCGAACCGTCGATGGCCACCGGCCGCGCCTGCTCGACGCCGAAGGTGTGGCGGGCGATGGCTGGGTCGACGCCGACCGCCTTCGCCCAGATGTCGGCATAGCCGTCGCTGTTCCGCAGCGCCCACAGCCGGGCGGCGGCGGTGCGGTGGACGAAATCGGCCAGGGCGTCGCGCTTGCCGGCGATGGCGTCGAGGGTGGCGCTCTGGTAGGAGAGCCCGCTCATCAGGCCGTTGCCGGTGGCGACCGCGCGGGCGCCGTCGACCAGCAGCGCCTGCGACACATAGATGCCCCAGGTCGACCATGCGTCGATCGAGCCCGCGGCCAGCGCCGACTTGGCGTCGGACGGCAGCAGGAAGGCGATCCGGACGTCGCCCGGCGTCAACCCGTTCGCCTTCAGCGCCGCCAGCACCAGATAATGGCCGATCGAGCCGCGCCCGGTGCCGATCGTCTTCCCCTTCAGGTCGGCGACCTCCCGGATGGCGGAGGCACCCGGCACCAGGATCGTCGTGCTGTGCGGGTTGGAGCGGACGGCGGCGATGATCCTGGCCGAGGTTCCGGCGGCCAGCGCGAAGGTGGTCGGCGCATCGCCGGCATAGCCGGTGTCGATCGCCCCGGCGTTGAGCGCCTCCAGCAGCGGTGCCGCGGCCGGGAACTGGCTCCACTCGATGCGGTAGGGCAGGTCGGCCAGGATGCCGGCCGCCTCCACCACCGACTGCGAGCCGCCCTTCTGGTCACCGACCCTCAGCACAGTGCCCGCCGGGATGGCGGCCCTGGCCGGCAGGGGCGGCAAAAGCCCGGCGGCCAGGGCGCCGAGCCCCAGCGCAAGGGTGTGGCGGCGGTGGAGGCGTGCGAAACGGGATGTCGGGGACGTGGGCATGGCAGTCCTCCCAAGCGGGTTTTGCAGGATTTGCGAGCCCGCCCTCCTGTGGGTGGGCTCGCAAATCCTGCTTAGGCGGCGGAACGGTTCCAGGCGTCGGCGGGAACGGCGATCTGGGTGCGGTGCATGCGGCGGCGCTGGTCGTCGGGGAAGGGGTCGCGCCGGTGCATGGTCCAGCGGTTGTCCCACATGACAAGGTCGCCGACCCTCCAGCGGTGATGCCAGGCAAGCTCCGGCCGGATCGCCGCCGCCCAGATCTCGTCCAGCAGCGCCTCGCTGTCCGCGACGGCCAGGCCGGGGATGTAGGCATGGGGCCGGCGGCCGAGCAGCAGCGCCTTGGCCCCGGTCGCGGGATGGGTGATGACCAGCGGATGCACGGTGCCGGGCGAGGTGGCGAGGTCGGCCGGCGGGGCGAAGCCCTGGCGCAGGTAGCCGCCGCTGTTGGTGGTGCTGTCATGCTTGATTGACAGCCCCTCGGCCCGCCGCTTCAGCGCCGCCGGCAAGGCGTCATAGGCCGCGAACATGCTGAGGAAGCCGGTGTCGCCGCCTTCCGCCGGCACCTCCAGCGCATAGAGGCTGCTGGCGTAGGGTGGGGTTTCCAGATAGGTCATGTCGGCGTGCCACACCGACTCCCCGGCACCCAGGGCGCCGATCGGCCGGCCGTTCTCGGTGACGTTGGAGATGACGTAGACCTCCTCGAAGCCGGGCGCGTGCAGCCTGCCATGCTCGGTGACCGGGGCCTTGTCGAGCGGGCCGAAATGGCCCGATACCCGGACGAGGTCGGCATCCGACAGGGTCTGGCCGCGAAAGACCAGCACAAGATGCCGGTCCAGCGCCCCGGCCAGCCCTGCGGCGGCGGCGGGGTCCAGCGGCTGCGACAGGTCGATCCCGCTGATCTCGGCGCCGAGCGTCGGGGAAACCGGATGGATGGCGAAGTGGGAGTGGGGCATGGCGGGTTCTCAGCTTCCGGCGCGGTCGTGGATGTCGGCGAAGAACAGGTCGCGCCAGTCGGCCGGCCGGTTGCGGATCGACCCGATCCGCGCCATGAAGTCGGTGAAGATGCCGATGCCGCGCGGCGCGAGGTCGTAGGAGACCTCGGGATGCGCGATCATCGCCGCCACTTCCTCCACGCCGAGCCTGGAATTCTCGACCCGGATGTAGGCGCGCGCCGCCTCCTGCGGGTCGGCCTTGATCAGCGCCACCGATTCCTCCAGTGCGGCCAGCACCGCCTTGACCAGCTTGGGGTTCGCGTCGTGGAAAGCCGCGGAGGTCCACAGCGCGCTGAAGGACGCCGGCCCGCCCAGCACGTCGTAGCTGCTCAGCACCTTGTGGATCCTGGGGTCGCGCAACTGCTGGTCCTGATAGGGCGGACTGGTGAAGTGGGCGGTGATCTCCGTCCTGCCGGACAGCAGGGCGGCGGTGCCGTCGGGGTGGGCCAGCGAGACGGTCTGCGCGTCAAGCCGGGCATGCTGCCCGGGGCCGAAGGCCTGTTCCGACGCGATCTGCAGCACGATGGCCTGGTAGGAGGCCCGGACCGACGGCACGACGATGCGGTCCTTCGCGGTGAAGTCCTTCAGTCCCTGCACCTCGGGCCGGTTGGTGTTGAGGTAGGCGGGCTGGGCGTTCAGCGCCGCCAGCCCGCGCAGGTTCGCATTCCCGCGGGTCTTGTCCCAGGCGATGATGAAGGCCGGCACGCCGGCCGCGCCGAAATCGGCGTTGCCGGACAGAATGGCCTCGGTGATCGTCGTCGGGTTGCCGAGCGGGGTATAGCTGGCCTTCACCTCGCCCAGCCCGGCGGCGCGCGCCTGCTTCTCCACCAGTCCCTTGTCCTGCATGACGTAGAGCGGCAGGTAGCCGAGGCCGAGGTTGCGCGCGAAGTGGACCTCCGTCGCCTCCGCCCTGGCGGGCGACGGCGTCAGTCCGGCCAGTCCGGCGGCGAGCAGCAGGGCCGTGCCCAGAAGGGTCCGGCGCAGGATGGGCGAGGGCTTGGTCATGTCGGTTCCCGTCGAGCGCATCAGATGACGCGGAAATTGTGGGCGCCGTCGCGCTTGAGCTGGTCGACCAGTTCGAGCTCCCAGTCGATGTAGCCCTGCATGGCGGCGGCGCTGTTGTCGGTGCCCTCGTAGGGGCGCTTGTAGACGTCGTCCGGCTCCGGCCCCAGCCGGTTGAGATCGGTGCTGAGCGGCAGCCCGGCCGCCACCCAGCCCTTGGTCCCTCCCTCCAGCAGCAGCGGTCGCCGGCCGGCGGGGAAGTCGGCGACGGCGTACCGGGTCAGCGTCCCGTCGCCGCAGGTCAGCACCGGCCGCACCCCCGCTGGCAGCCGGGCGATGGTTTCGGCCAGCCGGGCGCGGGTGGAGAACCAGGCGCCGGGGATATGACCGGCGCGGTAGCGTGGGCTGCGGGTGATGTCGATCACCGCCGCCTCGCCGTTCTCCAGCAGGGCCAGCAGGTCGCCGGGCGTCACCGTCTCCGCCGGCGCATCGGGGACGGGTGGCAGCCGGCGGTGGTCCGGACCGCGCTCGCTGCCCAGCGCCGCAACGTCGCCGTCCAGCACATGCACCTCCCAACCGAGCTGCGCCAGCCAGGAGGCGGTCATGTCGGCGCGCGGGCCGCCGCCGCCGGCCGGATCGTCGGCCAGCACGATGCGGGCGCCGCGCACCGCGACGAATTCGTCCGTCGCCTGCACGAGCTGCCCGCCGGCGGCGTGGCGGAAGCCCGGCAGATGGCCGGCCTCGTACTCCTCCGGCGTGCGCACGTCGAAGAGGTGGAGCGTGCGCCGCGGGTCGTCGCGGAAAGCCGCCAACCTGGCGGCGCCGATCCGTCCGACGCCGGCGCGGTCCGCCACCGCGCGCGCCGCGCGCCGTCCCCGGGCGTCGCCGTCCACCGACGGCTCGGGGAAGCGGTCCTCCCGTCCGCTGTCCAGCGCCAACCCGGCCAGCGTCCAGCCGATGGTACCGTTGCGCAGCGCCGCCACCCGGTTGGGAATGCCGGCATTCACCAGGGACTGCGCGCCGATGATCGACCGGGTGCGTCCGGCGCAATTGACGACCACCAGCGTCTGCGGATTCGGAGCGATGTCGTGGACGCGCTTGACCAGTTCCGCCCCCGGCACGCTGATGCCGCCGGGGATCGACATGGTGCGGTACTCCTCGAAGCGCCGGGCGTCGAGGATGACCAGATCGGCCTTGGCGTCGATCAGCGCCTTCACCTCCGCGGCCGGCAGCGAGGGCGTCCGGCGATGGTGCTCGACCCATTCGCCGAATGCTTTGCTGGGGACGTTGACGTCGCGATAAACCTCGAAGCCGGCGGCGGTCCAGCCGGCCAGGCCGCCCGCCAGCAGGGTCACGTCGGTGTAGCCGAGCGCCTGCAGCCGCCGGGCCGCCGGCTCGGCATAGCCCTCGCCGTCGTCATAGACGGTGATCGGCACGTCGCGGCGCGGCAGCAGGTCGTAGGCCAGCAGCTCCACCCGGCTGAGGGGCACCGACACCGCGAACAGCGGGTGGGCCAGCGAATAGGGCCCTTCCTCGCGCGCGTCGAGCAGGGCGATCTCGTCGCCGGCGATCCAAGCTTTACGGACGTCCTCGGGGGGGCGGGTGGCGATCGGCATGGTCGGTGGTCCTTGTGTGTCGGCAGGCGGCGTGTGTCGTCAGGCGGCGTGTGTCGTCAGGCGGCGTGTGTCGTCAGGCGGCGTGGACGGGGACGGCCGAGCGGTCCCAGAGGTTGGGCAGGGTGGTGTTGGCGTAGCCGGAGATGAAGGGCTTGCGCTCGCCGGTCAGCGGTTCGAACACCGATCGGCGGATGGCGCCGATGTTGCCGCCATAGACGTGGATGCTGATCGACGGGCGGTCGGTCAGCGCGTTGGCGATGGCGTGGACGTCGCCGATCCTGGGCGACACCGCCTCCACCGATCCGGCGGGCAGGATCTCCGCCGGATGGACGGCCAGCGGCGGGCCGCCCTGCGGCTGCAGGTCGTAGCGTTGCGAGCGCTCCGCGCCGCGCAGCACGCCGACCAGCCCCCAGACCGTGTGGTCGTGGATCGGCGTGTGCTGTCCCGGTCCCCAGACGAAGCTGACGACGGAGAAGCGCTCGAAGGGGTCGCAATGCAGGAGATACTGCCGGTAACGCATGGGATCCGGCAGGGCGAAGGCGTCGGGCAGCCAGTCGTCCGCCGCGACCAGCGCCTCCAGCAGCGAGCGGCCGGCGTCCAGCAGCGCCGCCTCGTCGCCGCCGAGCCGCTCCACCAGCCGGGTGAAGTCGCCGACGAAGCCGCGCAGCCGCGGCAGGTTGGGAGAGGAACTGTCGGACATCGCGGCTTCCTCACCAAGTCTCGGCCAAGCCGAGCAGTTCCAGAATGCGGTGGCGCAGCTCGGTCAAAACCGGGTCGCCGCGGTGACGGGGATAGGGGCGGTCGACGGGCAGGTCGGCCTTGATGCGGGCGGGCCGCTCGCTGAACACGATCACGCGGGTCGCCATGAACAGCGCTTCCTCGATGTCGTGCGTCACCAGCAGGCCGGTGAAGCCGGAGCTGCGCCACAGCTCGACCAGTTCGCTCTGCATGGCGAGCCGGGTGAGGCTGTCGAGCTTGCCGAGCGGTTCGTCCAGCACCAGCAGGCGGGGGTCGTTGACCAGTGCGCGGGCCAGCGCCGCCCGCTGCGCCATGCCGCCGGACAGTTGGTGCGGATAGGCCTTGGCGAAGCCGGTCAGGCCGACCAGGGCCAGCGCCTCCTCGACCCGCCGGCCCTGGCTGCGCAGCAGGCCCCTCGCCTCCAGCCCGAGGGCCACGTTGTCGCGCACGGTCCGCCAGGGGTAGAGCGTCGGGTCCTGGAACACCACGACGCGCGACGGGTCGGGGCCGCCGATCGGGCGGCCGTCGGCGAGGATGCGGCCGCTGCTCGGCGGCTCCAGCCCGGCGATCAGGCGCAGCAGGGTGGACTTGCCGCAGCCGGACGGCCCCAGCAGGGCCACCAGCTCGCCGGGCTCAACCCGCAGCTCCACCCCGTCGAGCACCGGCAGCGGCGCGCCGTGCAGCTCGAACCGGTGGCTGACCGCACGCACGTCGATCGCCATGCCGGCGGCCCGCGGCGCGGTGCCGGCCGGCCCGGTGACGGTGGTTTCCAGCGCTACCATTTCAGCATTCCCTTCTGCCATGCCAGCAGCCGGTCGCGGACGCGGAACAGCAGGGTCACCAGACCGGAGCAGACCAGCGCCATCACCAGCAGGGCGGCGTACATGTTCGCGTAGGCGGCCCAGCCCTGGGCCCATTGCAGGTACCAGCCGATGCCGGACTTCACCCCCAGCATCTCCGCCACCACCAGTACCGCGAAGGAGGCGCCGAGCCCCATGAACAGCCCGACGAAGACGTGCGGCATCGCCGCCGGCACGGCGACCTTCGTCACCAGGAAGCGCGGCGAGGCCCCCAGCGTGCGGGCGATGTCGTAATAGGCGCTGTTGACCCCGGCCACCCCCGACCAGGTCAGGATGGTCACCGGCACGCCGCTGGCCAGCGCGATCAGGAAGACGCTGGCGCTCCAACTGGTGGGAAAGGCGAAGAAGGCGATGGGCAGCCAGGCGGTGGCCGGCAGCGGCCCGATCAGCCGCAGCACCGGATGGACCCAGTAGCCGACCGCCCGCGACCAGCCGATGGCGACGCCGGTGACGATCCCCAGCAGCGAGCCGATCGCGTAGCCGGTGGCCAGCAGCGTCAGGGACGCGGCGAAGCAGTCGAGCAGCCGTGGCCAGTCGTCGAGATAGACCTCCAGCAGCGCCTGCGGCGGGGCGAAGAACGGGCGCGGCAGCAGGTTCAGCTTGGCGGTCAGGACCTCCCAGCCGATCAGCGCCAGCGCCAGCACGGCGAGCCAGGGCATGGAGTCCGCCAGGCGCCCGGCGGCATGCGACAGGCGGCTCCGCGGCGCGGGGCGGGCTGTCCCGCCCGGGGCGGCGGTCAGGGGAGCCGCCAAGGACGCCGCCACCGCCAGGATGCCGGCGGCTACCGCCAGCAGGCTCGCGAACTCGCCCGTCCGTTCCCACTCGTCGGCATCGGGCCACAGCGCCGTCACGCCGGCCGCGGCCAGCCACAGCAGTGCCACGGCGCCGAAGCGCACCGCCTGCCGTGGCAGGCGGTCCCGCGACGGCAAGGCTTCCCCATCGGCCGCCGGCAGTGCGGCGGCCGTGTCGTTCACGCTCATGATGTGCCTCCGGTTGGGCCGGCTGGTCAGCCCAGGACGTCGGTGGTGACGCGATCGGCGAACTTCGCGCTGTCGGTGGTCGGCTTGAACACCTGCACCGACTTCAGCGCCTCGGCATACTGCGCAACCTCGTGGCGGATGTCGGCGCCCTGCGGGTGATGGTGGTGCGTGTGGCTGGCGAGCTGCGCCGTCAGATCCTCGACGCTCGCCTTGGGGGCGTATTCCTGGTAGGCCCTGGCCGCTTCCGCCGGGTTGCGGGCGCTGAAGTCCTGGGCTTCTAAGACGGCGCGGACCAGCGCCTGCACCGCGGGACGGTCCTCGCGCAGCAGGCTGTTGCGCACGCCGATCACGCAGCAGACCCGGTTGGCGTAGTCGCCCGACAGGTTGCTGGCGATCTCGACGAGGTTGCCCGACTTCAGGAACTGGTAGGCGACCGGGTCCCAATGGGCGATGGCCTGTGCCTCACCCTTTTCCACCGCCACCCCCAGCAGGTCGCCGGGATAGACGCGCCATTCCACGTCCTTGTTGGGGTCGATGCCCTGCCTGGCGAGCAGGATGGAGAAGAAGTGCTTTGCCGGGCTGGCGAGGTCGCTGACCCCGACGGTTCTGCCGCGCAGTTGGGCCAGGTCGGTGACGCCGCCAGCCTTGGGGGCCAGCAGCCGCATGCAGCCGCCATGGACGCCGGCGGCGATCTTGACGTCGAAGCCCTGTTCCAGCGGCTTCAGCCAGCGCAGCGCCATGCCGTGCCCGGCATCGGCCTTGCCGGTCGCGATCGCCTCCAGAAGCTGTTCGGTCGAGCCGGCGAAGTTGACGTATTCGACGTCCAGCCCGTGCTTGGCAAAGAAGCCCTGCTTCTGGGCGACGACGATCGGCGCGCCGCAGACGGCGCCGGTGTTCCAGGCCAGCTTGATCGGCTTGAGGGCGGCCGGGGCGGGGGCGGCAGCCGGTGACGCGGCGGCGACGGGAAGGCTGGCGAGAGACGCGAGGGCCAGCGGCGACAGGGCGCCGGCGCGCAGCAGCGTGCGGCGCGGGAGGGTAGCGGAAAGGGCGGTCGGCGAGGGCGGCATGACGGCGGCTCCGGCGGGCAGGAATGGGCGTGGAGGACTGGGCATGGGAAAAAGGGGGATCAGAGGACGGCCACCGCCTGCGACACGTCCAGGCGCGGTGCCCGCGGCCGGGGCGGCGTTCCGTCGGCATGGCCCAGCGCCACCAGCAGGTTGGTGCGCAGGCGGCCGTCGGCGAAGAACTCCGCGTCCACGGCGGCGGCGTCGAAGCCGGACATCGGCCCGGCGTCCAGCCCGAGCAGGCGCGCGGCGAGGATCAGGTAGCCGGCCTGCAGCGTGCCGTTGCGGAAGGCGGTGGTCTCGGCCAGGGACGGTTCGTCGACGAACATCGGCGACGGGTCGTAGTGCGGGCTCAGGAACGGCAGATGCTCGAAGAAGCGGCGGTCGTAGGCGACGATGGCGATCGCCCCGGCCTTCAGCTTGGCGTGGTTGCCGCGGCTCAGCGCCGGGCGCAGCCGTTCCTTGGCCTCCGGGCTGGACAGGAAGACGAAGCGTGCCGGGCTGCCGTTGAAGGCGGTCGGCGCCTGCCGGACCAGCCGGTAGAGCCGGTGCAGCGTCTCCACCGGCACCGGGCGGTCGGACCAGGATTGCGGCGTGCGGGCGCTCAGGAACAGGCGGTCGGCGGCCAGCGCAAGGGCAAGCTCGTCAGCCGGGTCGGCGACCGGATCAAGCATGGGATCGGGCGTGGCAACATGGGTGTCCGGCATGGGAGCGGTCTCCGTCGATGGGTTGGGTCACGACCACAGGTGCGCGCGGCGGTCGTCGATGCGCTTTGCCTTGTGGACGGCGCGCGGCAGGGTGCCGGGCGCCAGCAGGGCGACCTCGGCACCGACGCCGGTGGCGGCCTTCAGATGACGGCGCAGGCGTCCGCGGAGATCTTCCGGGTCGCCGTTGAAGCCCTGACTGTGCTCGACCTCGACGGTCAGGCGGTCCAGCCGCTCCACCCGGTCGAGCACCAGCCGGTATTCACCGGTCAGTGCCGGATCCTGGCGCACCACCGCCTCGACATCGCCCGGGAACAGGTTGACGCCCTTGACGATCAGCATGTCGTCGAGCCGGCCATGCACCCCCTTCAGCCGCAGCGACGTGCGGCCGCAGCGGCAGGGTTCCGTCGTCACCGACACCACGTCGCCGGTGCGGAAGCGGATGATCGGGCGGGCGCGCTTGCGCAGGGTGGTCAGCACCAGCTCGCCGCGTTCGCCCTCGGCCACCGGCTCGCGGGTTTCGGGATCCAGCACCTCGACCAGGATATGGTCCTCCGCCCAGTGCAGGCCGTCCTTCTCCACGCACATGCCGGCGCAGGAGCCGAAGATGTCGGAGAGGCCGTAATAGTCGTAGACCTCGGCCCCCCACAGCGCCTCGATCCGCTCGCGCGTCTCGGGGATGGAGCCGCCGGGCTCGCCGGCGACGAACAGGCGGCGGACGGCAAGGTCGCGGCCGGGGTCGATGCCCTCGCGCTGCGCCGTCTCGCCCAGATGCCAGGCGTAGGACGGGGTGGTCCACAGCGCGGTCGCCCTGAACTGGTCCAGAACGGCCAGCAGCCGTTCCGATGGCAGCGTCCCGGCATGGATGCTGAGGGCACCCAATTTCTGCGCGCCGAGCACGCAGGGGCCGCCGACGAACAGCGAGAAGTTCAGCGCATGGGCGTAGCGGTCGGATGGGCGCAGGCCGCTCGACCAGAACTGCCGCGCCTCGTAGTCGATCCAGTCCTCGAAATCCTTTGCGGTGAAGGGGGAGGCGGTCGGCACCCCGGTCGAGCCGCTGGAGGCGGAGATGTAGACGATCTCCCGCTCCGGCACGGCGACCAAGTCGCCGAAGGGCGGCGCCGCGACCTGGCGGTCGCGGATCGTCGCCTTGTCCAGGAAAGGGAAGCGCCGCAGATCGTCGAGGCCGCGCAGGCTTTCCGGCGACACCCCGTGCGCGTCGAAGGCGGCGCGGTAGTAGGGCGAGCCGTCGTAGGCGTGGCGCAGATGGTCCTTCAGCAGATCGAGCTGCAATTGCCGCCAGTCGGCCCGGCTTTGGGTTTCCAGTCCCGGGTGCCAGTAGGCGTCGTCGTCAACCGCCACGGTGGGTGTCCTTCGAAGGGGGCGGCGGCTCAGGCCACCGCGGGCAGCAGGGCCAGGAGGATGGCGGCGAGGACGCCGAGGCCGAGCGACAGGAGGGAGGCTTCCGTCACCCCGTCGGCTTGGTCCGCCAGCGGCCCGTCCGGAGGCAGCGGCGGAGGGATCAGGGCACCCGACGGGCACAGCGACGCGATCAACATCCGGTCCAGATCATCCAATCCCTGCATGTCGCTCTCCTCGTCTGGTCGGAGGCGGCGGCCTCCCGGGGGCCGGGACGGCTGCGGCCGATTAAACACAAGTGACGGACGTGCAAATAACGTTATTTCCTATAGGAAAATAGGAAATAGGATCGGCGTCAAGCGGGCTTTCATGCCGGACGGATTTTTTTGCGCAGCCATGCCGGGGCGAGAGGGAAGCACCGCGACCGCAACGGCCGGACACGACCGTCGACACGGAACGATCATCATCGGGAATCAAAGATTTTTCGCCCGCTATTGATAATCATTCTCATATTTGCTAGGAGCGGCGGCAACGGGATGCGTTACACGCCACTTCGGGACGGACATGGCTTCCGACTTGCGCCGCCTGCTGGTCGATGGCCTCTTCCGGCAGCACAACTCCGGCCTACTGCGTTTCCTCGCCCACCGCCTGGGCTGCCGGGACCGTGCGGCCGATGCGGCGCAGGAGGTGTACCTGCGCCTGTTGCGCTTCGCCGGCTCGGCGGCGATCGCACATGAAACCTCCTACCTCTACGCGACCGCCGCGAACGTCGCGACGGACCTCGCCCGGGCCCGCCGTTCCGAGGACCGATGGACCGCTGTCGACCTGCCCGACTGCCTGCCCGATCCCGGCGGCGCCGGCGAGACGGCACGGCCCGACGATGCCGCGGCAGCGCGCGAGCGGTTGCGGGGCCTGCAGGAGGTGGTCGACGCGCTGCCACCCCGCTGCCGCGAGGTGTTCCTGCTCAACAAGGTCGACGGGCTGAGCCACGGTGAGATTGCGAATCGCCTTGGAATTTCCCGCAACATGGTGGAAAAGCACATCATCAAGGCACTGCTGCATTGCCGGCAGAGGCTTGGCGACCATGGTTGAGCATGTCGCCATGGGGATCGGGCAAAGCATGGCGGCTGGACATGGACGGCGCAATGGCCATGTCAGCCGTCGAGCCGTCCGCGCACAGCGGAGGTGATGCGGTTTCCCACGCATCATGCATCTGGCCAGCAGGCGTCAGGAACAGGCAATGACCTCCGATCAAATGTCAGCACCGGATGCCGGCCCCGATGCCGCCCCCGATGCCATTGCCGAGGAGGCCGCGCGCCGGCTCGTGCGCCTGCAGTCCGACGCCGTGACGGAGGGGGAACGGCGCGACACCGATGCCTGGCTGGCGGCCCGGCCGGAACACCGTGCGGCCTTCGACGGGCTACGCGCCCTGTGGGGATCACTTGACGCCTTGCAGGAGCTGCGCGGGCCGCCCACGGACAAGATCGTCGCGACGCCGCTGCGGCGGCGGTCCGCCGGCCGCTTGGCGCCCGTCGGGCTGCTCGCCGCCAGCCTGGCCCTGGCGGCCCTCGCCGGTCCCACGATGCTCGGCCGGCTGCGCAGCGACCACAGCACGGCGGTGGGCGAACGCCGCACCGTGGTGCTGGACGACGGGTCGCAGATCCAGCTCAACACCGACAGCGCCGTCGCGGTGGATTTCAGCGGCTCCACCCGCCGGGTGACGTTGCGGCGCGGTGAAGCCTTCTTCACGGTGGCGCCCGACCGCGAGCATCCGTTCGAGGTGAGGGCGATGGGGGCGGTCACCCGCGTGGTGGGCACCCGCTTCGCCGTACGGCGGATGGAGAATGCGACGCGTGTCTCGGTGGAGGAGGGCACGGTCGAGGTCCAGTGTCCGGATGGTGCCGCCGGTCCCGGTGACGGCCTGCGCCTGACTGCCGGCGAGGTCGCCCGCTATCAGCCGGACCGCTGCCCCGTCCGCGAGGCCGGGGTGAGCGTCGCACGAGCGACGGCATGGCGGGACGGCCATGTGGTCTTCGACGACCGGACCCTGCGGGAGGTGGTGGACGAGTTGAACCGCTACCGCTCCGGCCCGATCCTGCTGCTCGGCGAGGATCTGGGGCTGCGGCGGATCACCGGGGTTTTCGACATCCGCGATCCCGAACGGGCGCTGTCGGCGATCGAGCAGGTGCTGCCGGTGCGCATCCGCCGGATCGCCGGGTACGTCGCCATCGTCACAAGACGCGAGGGTTGAGCGGCGGTCTTCGCGACACCTTGGAGAAAAATCGCGGATACCGGCGAATCCGACGTCAGGGGTTTGGCGGCACGCGCGGTCTCATTGATCAGGAGGATCCCGGCTTGGCCTTGGCAACGGGCGTCGGGATCGATCGAGGATCGAAGAGACGAGAATGGCGACCGACATCCGCACGGCGGATCCAGCCGCAGAGTCCCCGCGGCGGCTTTTCCGACGGCAGAAGGGCAAGCAACAGCGGGGCACCCAGCCGCATGCGCCGCGGCTCCGCGCCACCCGCTTGCCGCTGCGCATGCTCCTGTTGGCCAGCATGGCGGCCGTGGCCCTCGGGACCGCGGCCGCTCAGGCCCAGCCGGCCGCCGTGACGGAACTGCGCCAGTACGATATCCGGCCGCAGCCGCTGTCCTCGGCCCTGACCGATTTCGCCAGCCGTGCCGGCATCCAGCTACTCTACAGCTCCGACATGACCGCCAACCTGCGTTCGCCCGGCGTCAGCGGCAGGCTGTCGGTTGACCAGGCGCTGCCGCAGTTGCTGGCGGGAACCGGCCTGGGCTGGCGCTACACCGACGCCGTGACCGTGACGCTGATGCCGGCGCCCGGGAAGTCGGCCGATGCCGCCGGCACCGTCCTGCTTCCCGAGGTGACCGTCCAGGCGACGGCCTGGCGCAGTTGGCAGCCGGTCGAGGGCTATGTCGCCGGCGTGACCACCACCGGCACCAAGACCGACACGCCGCTGATCGAATCGCCGCAGTCGGTCAGCGTGGTGACGCGCGACCAGATGGACGATCAGGGGTCGCAGACGGTGTCGCAGACCCTGCGCTACACGCCGGGCGTCCTGGCCGAGGTGCGGCCGAGCGCCCGCTACGACAGCGTGTTCGTGCGCGGCTTCGGCGGGCAGGGTGCCGGCGCCGCCTACGTCAACTTCCTCGACGGGCTGCGGCAGCAGCGCAGCATCTCCTACGCCATCCCGACCGTCGATCCCTGGCTGCTCGAACGCATCGAGATCCTGCGCGGCCCCGCTTCGGTGCTGTACGGGCAGGCGGGGTCCGGCGGCGTCGTCAATCTGGTCAGCCGCCGTCCGACCGACGCCGACAGCCATGAAGTCCGGGTGGAGGCGGGCAGCAACGGCCGGGTCCAGACCATGTTCGACACCGGCGGCGCGCTGACGGAGGACGGGCAGTTCCTCTACCGCCTCACCGGCATCGGGCGCAAATCGGGCACGCAGTACGATGACGTCGACGACGATCGCATCGCCATTGCCCCGGCCTTCACCTGGAAGCCGTCGTCCGACACCAGCCTGACCGTGCTCTCCAGCTACCAGCGCGATCCGGAGGGCGGCTTCTACAATTTCGCCCCGGCGTTGGGCTCGGTGCTGCCGAACCGCAACGGCAAGATCGGCTCCGGCTTCTATGCCGGCGATCCGGCCTACGACAATTACTCGCGGAACTCGGCCTCGATCGGCTACCAGTTCGAGCACCGGCTGAGCGATGTCTGGACGCTGCGGCAGAACGCCCGCTACAACCATCTCGACTCGTCCTTCAAGGCCATCTCGCTCTCGTCGCTGCAGGCAAACCAGCGGACGGCGAACCGGTCGATCAGCGACGTCAACGACATGGCCAATACGGTGGCGGTCGACAATCAGGCGCAGGCCACCGTGATGACCGGGCCGGTCGACCATACGCTGCTGTTCGGCGCCGACTGGTCGCGCGGCTTCGCCCGCCGCGACCTTGGCCAGTTCACCGGCGTGACCGTGCCGACGCTGGACATCTTCAACCCGGTCTACGGCTATCGCTATCCCGTCGCGCGCGGCGTGCAGACCACCCGGCAGATCCAGACGCAGCTCGGCTTCTATGCGCAGGACCAGCTTGCCTATGAGAACTGGCGCATGACCGTCGGCTTGCGCCACGACCGCGCCGACAGCGAGACGGTGCAACTGACCGGCAACAGCCGGACCAGCCAGTCGGACGACGCCTTCACCTGGCGGGCCGGGCTGCTCTACCTGTTCGACAACGGCATCACGCCCTACGTCAACTATTCGACCAGCTTCCTGCCGAACTCCGGCAGCTATTCGCCGGCGCGCGGCGGCGACGCCTTCAAGCCGACGGAAGGCGAGCAGTATGAGGCCGGCATCAAGTACCAGCCGCCGGGCATGAACAGCTTCGTCCAGGTCGCCGGCTACTCGATCCGCCAGCGCGACGTGCTCACCGCCGATCCGCTCAACACCCTCTACAGCGTCCAGACCGGCGAGATCCGCTCGCGCGGCATCGAGGTGGAGGGGCGCGCGAGCCTGACCAGCAGCCTCGACCTGATCGGCGCCTACAGCTTCATCGACGCTGAGGTGACCAGGTCCAACACCGCAGGGGTCGCCGGCAACCGCGTGCCGCAGGTGCCGCGCCACATGGTCAGCGGCTGGGTCAATTACCGGTTCCAGAGCGGCCCGCTGGCCGGCCTGGAACTGGGCGGCGGCGTCCGCTATATCGGCCCGACCGCCGGCAACGACGTGAACAGCTTCGAGGTGCCCGGCTACACGCTGGCGGATGCGGCGGTCCGCTACGACCTCGGGGCGCTGAAGCCGGCCCTGGCCGGGGCGGAGCTGACACTGAACGTCAGCAACCTGTTCGACAAGGAGTATGTGTCGAGCTGCTCCAGCGCCACGGCCTGCTATTTCGGCGACCGCCGGCTGGTGCTGGCGGGGGTGCGCTACAAATGGTGAGCCGATCGATGATGACGCGCCGTGCCCTGCTGGGCGTGCCGCTTGCGGCCGCCGTCGCCGACCTGTCCTTGACCGGCCCGGCTGCCGCGGCGGAGACGGCGGGGGTGACGCTGCCACGCACGGTGCAATGGCAGATGACGGCCGGTGGCGACCCGGCGCGGCCGTACAGCGTCTTCGCCGCCTGGCCGGAGACGCCACCGCCGCCGGACGGCTATCCCGTGCTGTACCTGCTGGACGGCAACAGCGTCTTCGGCACGGCGACGGAGGCGATGCGGGTGGTCGGCGGGCACGGCGCCGCGGTTGGGATCGCCCCCGCCGTGGTGGTTGCCGTCGGCTATCCCACCGAACGGGCCTTCGAGCAGACCCGGCGCGCGCGGGATTACACGCCGCCGGCTGAGGGGGCGCCCCCCGGAACCGGCGGAGCCGATGCGTTCCTCGCCTTTCTCGAGGACCAGGTGAAGCCCGAGGTGGAGCGGCGGTTCCGTATCGACCGCAGCCGGCAGACGTTGTTCGGCCATTCCTTCGGCGGCCTGTTCGTGCTGTATGCGCTGTTCTCGCGCTGCGGCGCGTTCCAGCGCTACGTCGCCGCCAGCCCGTCGGTCTGGTGGCAGGACAGGGCAGTGCTGTCCTTCGAGCGCCGCTTCACCGAGGCCCTGCCGCCTGAAGCGGCCACCCGCAGCCTTCTGGTGACGGTGGGCGAGAACGAGTTGTCGGCACCTCCCGGCGAACCCGCCGACCCGGCACGCGACGAGCGGCGGCGCAAGGCGCGGATGGTGGAGAATGCCCGTGACCTGGCCGAGCGGCTGAGGGCACTGGCCCCACGTGGCCCGGCGGTGACCTTCGTGTCCTTCCCCGGCGAGACCCACGGCTCGGTCATCCCGGCCGCGGTCAGCCGCGCGGTGGCGGTGGCGATCCGGCGGTAGGCGGGGCTTGTCCGGAACGCCGCAGGATGCGGGGCGTTCGTTCAGGTTCTCTTGCCGCCCCACTCCGCCGCAGCGCGTTCTACGGCGGGTTTCATGCCAACCCCTCCCCGGCAGTTGCCTGATCGACGTTCCCCGACCTTTCCCCACTGATGCGGGAGAGCGGGCTGCCGCCGTTTAGCGCAGGGTCTCCAGCAGGGATTCCAGCATGCGGTCGCAGGCGGCGAGCTGGTCCTCGGCGACGAACTCGTCCGGCTTGTGGGCCTCGCCGATGCTGCCGGGGCCGCAGACCACGGTCGGCATCGACAGGCTCCGCTGGAACAGCCCGCCTTCGGTGCCGAAGGACACCTTGCCGGTGCTGTTGCCGCCGGTCAGGCCCTTGACGAAGGCCACCACCTCGGCGTCGGTATCGGTGTCGAGCGCCGGGTAGCTCGACAGCTCGGAGATCGTCATCGCGCCCGACGGGAAGTCGGGGCGCAGGCGGCCGACGATCGCCTCGGCCTCGGCGTGGACCTCCTCCAGCAGCGGCTCCACCGGGTCCTGGGGCAGGTGGCGGATTTCCAGGTCCAGGCGGCAGCGGTTGGGGACGATGTTGAGCGCTTCGCCGCCGTGGATGACGCCGGCGTGGACGGTGGTCCAGGGCACGGCATAGCCCTCGTCGCGGACGCCGTCGCGGCGCACGCGGTCCTGGATGCGGCGCAAGCCGGTCAGCAGGTCGGCGGCCATGTGGATGGCGTTCAGCCCCTGCGGGGCGAGGCTGGAGTGGCACTCCACCCCATGGCATTCGACGCTGAGCGCCGTCTTGCCCTTGTGGGCCGTCACCACCTGCATCATCGTCGGCTCGCCGACGATGCAGAAGCGGGGGCGCACCGGCAGGGCCGCCATCATCTCGATCAGCCGGCGCACGCCGAGGCAGCCGACCTCCTCGTCGTAGGACAGCGCGAGGTGAAGCGGGCGGGCCAAAGGCCGCCCGGCGGCGCGCTCGACCAAGGCCAGGGCCGAGGCGATGAACCCCTTCATGTCGGCGCTGCCGCGGCCGTACAGGCGCCCGTCACGGCGGGTCAGCCGGAAGGGATCGGAGGTCCAGGCCTGCCCCTCCACCGGCACCACGTCGCTGTGGCCCGACAGCAGCACGCCCGGCACCTGCGGCGGACCGAGGGTGGCGAACAGGTTGGCCTTGCGGCCATCGTCGCTCGGCACCAGGCGGGTGACGGCGCCGGCCGCCTCCAGCCGTTCCTGCGCCCAGCGGATCAGCTCCAGGTTGCTGTCGCGGCTGACGGTGCGGAAGGCGATCAGCCGTTCCAGGATGTCGATGGTCGCCGTCATGGCCTTGTCCTTCCCCTTCAGAGTTCTTCAGGCCGCCAGCCGGTCCACGGCATGGCGCCAGCCGCGGCGGATGGCCTCCGCCCCGACATGCCGTCCATCCCGCACCACCAGCCGGCCGGCGGCCACCACGTCGCGCACCGCCCGGCCATTGCCGGCGAAGACATAGGAATCGAGCAGGTCGTCGCCGGAGCGGCCGTAGAGGCGCGGGTCGTCGGCATCGAGGACGACGAGGTCGGCACGCTGTCCGACCGTGATGCCGGGCGCCGGTGCCGGCAATCCCAGCGCCTGCTGGCCGCCCGCCACCGCCGCGCGGTAGAGCGCCGCCCCGGTCGAGGCACCGGGTCCCGGCGCCAGCAGGTTGCGCCGCCGTGCCGCCAGCCGCTGGCCGAACTCCAGCAGCCGCAGTTCCTCGGCCGCCGAGATGACGACCTGGCTGTCGGAGCCGACGCCGAACCGTCCGCCCTGCGCCAGGAAGTCCCGTGCCGGGAACAGGCCGTCGCCGAGGTCGGCCTCGGTCGTCGGGCAGAGGCCGGCGACCGCGCCGGAGGCGGCGAGCCCCGCCACCTCGTCCGGCGTGACGTGGGTGGCATGGACCAGGCACCAGGACGTCGCCGGCCAGCCGCGGTCGAGCAGCCACTCCACCGGTCGCCGCCCCGACCAGTCGAGGCAGGCGTCGACCTCCGCCACCTGCTCGGCGACGTGGATGTGGACGGGGGCGGACGGATCGGCGGCGGCGAGGCCGGCGAGCGCCGCCTCGGCCTCCGCCGCCGTGACCGCCCGCAGGGAGTGGAGGGCCAGCCCGACGCGGTGCCCGCCGGGGACGGCGCGGCAGGCCTCGGCGATCGCCAGCAGGCGGTCGGGGTCGTTGAGGAAGCGCCGCTGCCCGTCGCCGGCCGGCCGGCCGCCGAAGCCGCCATGGTTGTAGAGCACCGGCAGGTGGGTCACCCCGATCGCCGCCGCCTCCGCCGCCGCCAGGATGCGTTTGGACATCTCGGCGGGGTCGGCGTAGGGGCGGCCGTCCGGCGCATGGTGCAGGTAGTGGAACTCCGCCACCGCGGTGTAGCCCTGTTCCAGCATCTCGGCATAGGCCATCGCGGCGACGGCCTGGAGCGTGTCGGGGTCGATGCGGCGGACGAAGCCGTACATCACCTCCCGCCAGGTCCAGAAGCTGTCCTCCGCCGGGCCGGCCCGCTCGGTCAGGCCGGCCATCGCCCGCTGGAAGGCGTGGCTGTGCAGGTTGGGCATGCCGGGGACGACCGGCCCCGCGGCACGCTCCACCCCCGGCGGCGGAGCGGGGAGCCCCGCCTCCACCCCGGTGACCAGCCCCTGGCCATCGAAGCGGAGCAGCACGCCCGATGCCCAGCCGCCAGCCAGCAGCACCTGGTCGCAGAACAGCCCGTCCAGCCGTTTCGCTTCACCCATCGGGTCGCCCTCCGCTCCGCGCCAAGCCCATGCCCGTGCCCAAGCCCATCCTCAGTCGAAATAGCCGGCCTGGATGGTCTTGCCGATCAGGTTGCAGATGATGCGGCCGGCGGTGATCGCGGTGATGCCGTTGACGTCCTTCTTCGGCGTGATCTCCACGATGTCCATGCCGACGACGCGGCCCTTCTTCACCAGGCCGTGGATCAGCGTGCGGATTTGCGGGTAGGTGACGCCGCCCGGCGCCGGGCCGTTGACCGCCGGCATGATGGTCGGGTCCATGCCGTCGGCATCGATGGTGATGTAGTAGCGGCCGCCATCGGGGATGCGGTCGAGCACCGCCTTCATGCCGGCCTCCTGCAGCTCGACGTCGGGCACCAGCACGGCGCCGTAGGCGATGGCCGCCTCGACCTCTTCCGGCCGGGCGCTGCCGGCCGAGCGCAGGCCGATCTGGAAGATCTGGCCGATATGCTCCATCTCCGAGGCGCGGCGGATCGGGCTGGAATAGCCGTTGCGGGCGCCGTTGACGTCGTCGCGCCAGTCCAGGTGCGCGTCGATGTGGACCAGCGTGACCGGACCCTGGTCGTCGTAGGCGCGCAGCACCGGGATCGGGATGCCGTGGTCGCCGCCGATGACGATCGGCAGCATGCCCTTGGCCAGCATCCGGCGGACCACCGCCTCGGCGTTGCGGTAATGCAGGTCGAGGTCCCGCGGGTCGGCCTGCACGTCGCCGCAGTCCACCACCTTGATGTCCTTGCCGCCCAGCAGCGGCCCGCCGATGTCGAAGTCCCAGCGCTCCAGCTTGCGCAGCGCGCGCTCGGTGTAGCGGCGCACCCAGGTCGGGGCGTTCGACTGGTCGTTGGTCACCTCGTCGATCGAGTAGGGATCGCCGTAGGGGATGCCGAGGATGCCGATGTGGCCGTCAAGCTGGTCGAGGTCGGTGCAGATCGGGAAGTCGAGGAAGCTCTGCAGCTCGCGGCGTGGCGGGTTGGTCAGGGTCGTGGTCATGATGGTCGGTTCTTCGCGCTGGTGGGGGATCAGTTCGCGTCGGGGATCACGGCGATGGCGTCGACCTCGACCACCCATTCCGGACGGGCGAGCGCGCTGATGACCAAGCCGGTCGACACCGGGTAGACGCCCTTCAGCCACTTGCCAATGGTGCGGTAGACCGGCTCGCGGTAGCGCGGGTCGGTGATGTAGACGGTGATCTTGCAGATGTGCTCCAGCTCGGCCCCGGCCTCGGCCAGCAGCATCTTGATGTTGGCCATCGCCTGCTCGGTCTGGCCCGCGGCGTCGCCGACCGCCACGCTCTCGCTGGTGTCGAGGTTCTGGCCGATCTGACCGCGCACGAACACCATGGTGCCGCGGGCGACCACGGTCTGGCAGAGATCGTTGTCCAGCGACTGTTCCGGATAGGTCTTCTTGGTGTTGAACTGGCGGATGCGGGTGTGGACGGTCATGGTCGGTTCCTGTCGTTGATTGTGGTTCAGGGATTGTGGTTCAGGGATCGTTGGGGCAGGCGGGGCCGTCCGGCCCTTCGCGGGGGCCGGTTGCGGTTGAACGGTGCCGGCTGGTCGGGGCGGCCGACCGGGCCGGTCAGCGGGCGGCGGCGTCGCCGCCGGCCAGTTTCGGAAAGACCGGGGCGCGCTCGGCCAGGGTCGCCAGCGGGATGTGGCAGGCGATGCGGTGTCCCTGGTCGGTCTCGCGGACCGGCGGGGCCTGCTCGTCGCAGACCGCTCCCAGCTTGCGCGGGCAGCGGCCGGCGAAGGCGCAGCCGCCGCGGCCGCCCGGCGGCAGGGCGGAGTCCTCCAGCAGGATGCGCGGCGGTTCCGATCCGTCCTCCGCCAGACGGGGGACGGCGGACAGCAGCGCCTCGGTGTAGGGGTGGTAGGGCGGGCGCAGAACGCGGCCGACCGGCCCCTCCTCGCAGATGGTGCCGCCATAGACCACCAGCACGCGGTCGGCGATGTGCGCCACCACGGCGATGTCGTGGGTGATGAAGAGGTAGGACAGCCCCATCTCGTCGCGCAGGCCGGCCAGCAGGTTCAGGATGTTGGCCTGGACCGAGACGTCGAGCGCCGACACCGCCTCGTCGCAGACGACGAATTCCGGATCGGTGGCCAGCGCGCGGGCGATGTTGACGCGCTGGCGTTCGCCGCCGCTGAGTTCGTGCGGATAGCGGTCGGCATAGGCGGCGGGCAGTCCGACGCGGGTCAGCAGGCCGGCGACGGTGCGCCGCCGCTCCTCGGCGTCGCCGCGGCCGGCCAGGACCAGAGGCCGCTCCATCGCCTGTCCCACCGTCTTGCGCGGGTTGAGCGAGGCGGCGGAGTTCTGGAAGACGAGCTGGGCGCGCCGGCGCAGCGTCTGGTCGCCGCGCCGCACCTGTTGCGGGAAGTCGGCGCCGTCGAACAGCACGGTGCCGGCGCTGGGCTCGGTCAGCGCCAGCAGGGCGCGGCCGATGGTGCTCTTGCCGCTGCCGCTCTCGCCGACCACCCCCAGCACTTCCCCGCGGTCGATGGTGAAGGAAACGTCGTCCACCGCGACCGTGCCGGCACGGCGCAGCCAGGGCAGGATCGACGTGCTGGCGCCGTAGATCTTGCGCAGATGCTCCACCTCCACCAGGGGGGCGGACCGTGCCGGCAGCGCTCCGCGCCGGGGCGCCGTGCCGCCCTCGTCCGGCCAGGAGGTCGTCGCCAGCGCGTCGGCCTTCCAGCAGCGCACGCCGGTGCCGTCCCCCTCCGCCCGCATCTCCTGCGGATGGCTGCGGCAGGTCTCCTCGGCGAAGGGGCAGCGCGGGGCGAAGACGCAGGCGGCGGGCGGGCCGGACAGCTTGGCGACGGTGCCGGGGATGGAGGGGAGCCGTGCCCGCCGCTCGGCGGTGATGCGGGGCAATGCCGCGATCAGCCCCTTGGTGTAGGGGTGGGCCGGGCGGGACAGCACGCGGCCGGTCGGCCCGGTCTCCACCACCACGCCGCCATAGAGCACGGTGACCGACTGGCAGATGCGGTTGACGATGCCGAGGTTGTGCGAGACGAAGAGCGCGCTCAGATGGTGGCTGTCGCACAGCTTCGCCAGCAGGTCGATGATCCGCGCCTCGACCGTCACGTCCAGCGCCGTGGTCGGCTCGTCCAGGATCAGCAGCCCCGGTTCGCAGCCCAGCGCGGTGGCGATCAGCGCCCGCTGCTGCATGCCGCCCGACAGCTCGTGCGGGTAGGCGGCGGCGACCCGTCGGGGATCGCGGATGCCGACTTCGCCCAGCAGTTCCTCCACCCGGACCGCCGCCTGGCGCGGGGTGAGGCGCTTGTGGCGGATCAGGGGCTCGGCGATCTGGCGGCCGACGGTCAGGGCCGGATTCAGCGAGGTGAAGGGGTCCTGGAACACCGCAGCGATGCTGTCGCCGCGCAGCGCCCGCCGCTCGGCCGGGGCGAGCCGGCGCAGGTCGGTGCCACGGAACAGGATCTCGCCCGATTCCACCCGCCCCCCCTCGCCCAGCAGGTCGAGGACGGCCATGGCGACGGTGCTCTTGCCCGAGCCGGATTCGCCGACCAGCCCCATCACCTCGCCGGGGAGGATCGAGAAGCCGACGTCGCTGACGGCGCGCAGCGTGCCGCGTCCGGTGCCGTAGCTGATGGTCAGGCCGCGCACGTCAAGCAGCGGTGCGGCCGGGCGCGAGGCCGGCGCCGGGACCGCCACCGGCGGCACGGCGGAGCGGGTGTGCGGAGCGGTCGTCATCTCAGTGCGATCCCGTGTTGCGGGGGTCGAGCAGGGCGCGCAGCCCGTCGCCCAGCAGGTTGATGCCGATCACGGCGATGGCGAGGGCGAAGCCGGGGCAGAGCGCGATCCAAGGCGCCTGTTCGACGAAGGGGCGCGCCTCGGCGATCATCAGGCCCCAGTCGGAGGAGGGCGGCTGCGCCCCCATGCCGATGAAGCTGAGCGAGGCGCCGAGCAGGATGGCGAACACCACGCGGAGGCTGGCCTCCACCGCCAGAGGCGGCCAGATGTTGGGCAGGATTTCGTGGAACAGGATGTAGGCGGCGCTCTCGCCGCGCAGGCGGGCGGCGGTGATGAACTCCTCCTGCATCAGCTCCAGCGTGATGGCGCGGGCCAGCCGCACCACCTGCGGCACATAGACGATGCCGATGGCGACGATCGCCTTCCACTGCGCCGGCGGGGTGACGGCGAGCACCAGGATGCCCAGCAGGATCGGCGGGAAGGACATCAGCACGTCCATCGCCCGCATGATCGCCTCGCCGGCCCGTCCGCCCTTGTAGCCGGCGATCAGGCCCAGCGGCACGCCGGCCATCAGGCTCAGCGCGGTGGCGGCGACACCCATCAGCAGCGAGCTGCCGGTGCCGACCAGGGTGCGGCTGAAGACGTCGCGGCCGAACTCGTCGGTGCCGAACCAGAACTCCGGCCCCGGCGGCTGCAGCCGGCTCATGATGTTCATCTCGTCGTAGGGATAGGGCGCGATCCAGGAGCCGGCAAAGGCGGCGACCAGCAGCGGGGCCAGGAGGACCAGCCCGACGACGAGGGAGACGGGCAGGGCGGACCGGCGCGACGACAGGCGCCGCGGGGCGGGGGACGCGGCGGTCATCTCAGGCGGTCCTCATGCCGTGGCGGATCTTGGGATTGACGAAGGCGTAGAGCAGGTCGGCGACGAGGTTGGCGAGGCAGTAGGCGGCGGAGACCACCAGGATCGTCGCCTGGATCAACGGCAGGTCGTGGCGCTGGATGGCGAACAGCAGCAGCCGCCCCATGCCGGGATAGGAGAAGATCGTCTCGATCACCACCACGCCGCCGAGGATGAGGCCGAAGTCGATGGCCAGCACGGTGATGGTCGGCAGCAACGCGTTCTTCAGCGCATGGCGCAGGATCACCACCGATTCCGGCATGCCCTTGGCACGGGCGAACTTCACGTAGTTGGTCTGCAGCACGTCGATCATGCTGGACCGCGTCAGCCGGGCGATGCGCGCCAGCAGCATCAGAACCAGCGTCACCACCGGCAGCACCAGATGCGCCGCCCAGGGCAGCACGCCCTCGGCCACCGGCGTGTAGCCGCCGGTCGGCAGCAGCTTCATGTAGCTGCCGAACACCAGCACCAGCACGATGGCCCAGAAGAAGTCGGGAACGGCGATGCCGAGATAGGAGATGCCCGACACCATCTGGTCGGTCAGCTTGCCCCGCCGCACCGCCGCCAGAACGCCGAGGCCGATTCCGGCCACCGCGACCACCGTGAGCGCCACCACGGCCAGCACCAGCGAGCGGGCCAGCGCCTCCATCAGGATGGGGGCGATCGGCTGCTCCAGCACCAGCGAGCGCCCGAGGTCGCCATGCAGGATGCCGGCGGCCCAGCGCCCGTACTGGACGATCAGCGGCTGGTCGAGCCCGAGCTTGACCGAGATGGCCTGAACCACCTCGGGCGAGGCGAA
Source organism: Azospirillum picis (assembly GCF_017876115.1). Taxonomy (GTDB): domain Bacteria; phylum Pseudomonadota; class Alphaproteobacteria; order Azospirillales; family Azospirillaceae; genus Azospirillum; species Azospirillum picis. The sequence continues at coordinate 100,996 of NZ_JAGINO010000012.1, read as the reverse complement.
CTGCCCGGCGATCATCGAGGCGACGTCACCCGGCATCGCCTGGGTCACCAGGAAGATCAGGACGGACATCACGACCAGGACCAGCGCCAGATAGAGGAGGCGGGTGAGCGTGTAGGCAAGCATGGCGGCATCCTTGGAAAAGGCTGCGGTTCCCGCAGGCACCCGCCGTCCCTTTCCGACCCGCGGCGGCCGGAGGCGCGGCGCGGGGAAAGGGGCGGCAGGCGCCGAAGGAGCGGGGACTCAGTCGACCGACACGTCGCGCAGGTCGAGGAACATCATCGGGTGCGAATGGAAGCCGTGCACCCGGGCGCTCAGCCCGTTGATGTGGTTGATGACGTAGGGGATGACGCCCGGCGAGTCCTCCACCGCCAGAGCCTGGGCCTGGCCGTAGAGCGTCCGCGCCTCATCCTCGCTCTTCGCCTGGCGGGCGCCGTCCAGCAACTGGTCCATCTTCGGGTTGGAATAGCTCCACAGCGCGGTGTTCCACGAGCCCTTGGAGTGGTACCAGGGATAGAAGGACGTATCGATGGTCGGGCGGCTGAAGAAGCCGTCGATGTAGAAGCCGGCCTTGCCCTCGATGTCCTTCAGGAAGACGTCGAAGGGCACGCGCTGGACGTTGACCGTGATGCCCGCCGGCTTCAGCAGTTCGCGCACCGCCAGGCCCAGCCGCTCGCGGGTGGCGCGGCCGGCCGGGGTGTAGAGCGTCACCTCGAAGCCGCTCGGATAGCCGGCCTCGGCCAGCAGCTTCTTCGCGCCCGCCGGGTCGCCCTTGGCGATCTTCAGGTCCTTGTTGTAGTAGGGATGGCTGGGCGGGATCGGCGAGTGGGTCGGCGTGCCGTTGCCGAACAGCGCGATCTGGGTGATCGCCTGCTTGTCGAGCGCCATCGCCACCGCCTTGCGCACGCGGGCGTCGTCGAAGGGCTTCACCGTGTTGTTCATGATGACGCCGTCCCAGGTCGATGTGGGAACGGAGTCGACCTTCAGCTTGGTGTCGGCCTTGACCTTGTCGATGGCCTCCAGCGGCAGGTTCCACACCAGGTCGAGCTCGCCGGTGGTCAGCGCCGCCACCTGGGCCGCCGCCTCGGGCAGGATGCGCATCACCACCTCGTCCAGCTTGGGCAGGCCGGGTTCGAAGTAGTTGGGATTGCGCTTCAGGACGACGCGGTCGCCGGGCGCGAAGGACACGAACTCGAACGGACCGGTGCCGACAGGCTTGGAGGCCAGGCTGTCGACCGCGTCGCGCGGCACGATGCGGGCCTGGCGCTCGCCGAACAGCTCGGCGAAGCCGGCATAGGGCGTCTTCAACTGGAACTGGACGGTCAGCGGGTCCAGCGCCTTCATGGACTCGACGATCTCGAAGTTCACGCGGGCGGTGGACCCGGTCGCCTTGTCCTGGATGCGGGCGATGCTGGCGACCACGTCCTCGGCGTCAAGGTCGCGGCCGTTGTGGAACTTCACGCCCTTGCGCAGGTGGAAGGTCCAGCTCTTCAGGTCGTCGCTGTGCTCCCAGCGTTCCGCCAGATCGGGCTTCACCTTCATGTCATGGCCGATGACGGTCAGGCCGTTGAAGATCAGGTAGGCGGCGACATACTCCTGCCCGCCCTTCATCTTGGCGGGGTCCAGCGTGTTGAGGTTGGAATCCACCGAAAGCTTGAGCGTGCCGGCCGCCTGCGCCGACAGCGCGGTACCGGTCAGCAGCATCGCCGAGAGAACGGCCCGGGCCACCAAACGTCGCATGATCATGAAAGCCCCTCTTGTTTTCCGGTCCTTGCGGCGGACCTTCGTTTGCGCTTGGAGCAACGGTGTCATAGGGCTTCCACCGGTGGGAAGAGTGCGGAAATGCCGGAGGATTGTGCAGAAAATTGCCCAATATCCAGCCAAGCGTTGCGAAAGCGGCTGCAGGTGCCGAGACTGGGCCGGCGAAAAGCTTGGTGTTGCTTGCAAATTTTCCCATGGCCGCCGGTGACGGGCTTGCCGGAAAAACGGGCCGCCGCCGGCCGGCTCGGGGGGCATCATGACGATTTTTTATCGACATCATGAAGGAAACGGCATGATGCCGGCATGTTCGGCCGGCCATCACGGGGTCAGCAGGCCATCGAGGGTCGGCAGGCGGTCCAGCGACCGCAACCTTCCATAAAGGCGATCGGCCTCGGCGGGGCCGGGGACCCTGTCGGCGGCAAGGACGGCGCAGGCCCGGAACTTCGCGGCATGCTCGGCCGCCGCCAACGGCCGGGCGGCACTGCCGCGCGGCATGGCGCAGAACCGTGTGAAGGAGTCCCCCCGCAAGGTCACGACGGTCACCTCGGCGCCTTCGGGCGCACGGCGTGCCCGTTCGGGATCGTCGTTCCAGCCGGGATCGGCGGCCATGGCGACACGGCCCATCGCCGCCCCCAAGCTCGGGTCCGCAAGCACCGCTTCGTCGAGATGCTCCAGCCCCAGCGTGCCGTAGCGCATGGCGCAGGCGACGGCGAAGGGCAGGCTGAAGCGGGCCTCCGCTGGTGTCACGGGCCGGTCGTAGGTCAGGTTCGCCGCGACCACCGGCGGGACGCGGCAGCGCACCGTGGCGATGTCGGCTTCCGAAAGCCTTTCCTCCGCCATCAGATCGCGCACGGCGTCAAGCGCGGCGTGGGCGGACAGGCAGACCGGATAGGCCTTGGTGTCGATCCCCGGATCGAGCAGGCGCCAGTACCGCCCGAGCGTCGCCGGCACTTGCCCGTCGAAGGCGCCGGCCGCCATCAGCCGGGCGAAGCCGCGCGGATCCTCGATCACCCCATGTGGCACCTCCAGGCCGCGCGCGGCCAAACGGGTGGCGCGCACCCCGCCGGCCGCGGCCTGGGCCGCGAGCAGCGGCTTCGCGTCGGTGCCGAAGCAGGCGCGCAGCCCGCCCGTGCCGCACAGGGCGAAGGCGAGCGCGTCGGCCGTCGCGGCTTCCGTCAGCCCCCCCGCCTTGGCCGCCGCTGCCGCGGCGCCGACCGCGCCGAACAGCGCGGTGGTCCACCAGCCGGCATGATAGACGCCGTTGCCGACCGCGTCGGCCAGCACGTACTGGGCCTCGGTCCCGGCGGTCACGGCGGTGAGGAGGTCGCTGCCCGACCCACCGGCGGCCTCCACCGCCGCCAGGGCCGCCGGCACGACGACCGCGGAGCCGTGGACGAAGCCGGCATAGCAGTTGTCGTCGAAATCCAGAGCATGGGCGGCGGCCACGTTGGCGAAGGCCGCGCCTTCCGGGCAGAGCCGGCCGCCGGCCAGCAGGGTCGCCGGCCCGTCGGCGTAGGTGTCGCGGGCATCGGCCGCCACCAGCCGGCCGGCCGATGCCCTGGCGCCGGCGAGCGCCACGCCCAGCGTGTCGGCGATGCAGCCGGAGACGACCGTCGCGACCGGTTCGGGAATGTCGGCGCGCCGCAGCCCGGCAATCCAGGCCCCGATTTGCCGCAGGGCGGGTGGCGGGGTCGCGGCGGTCGAAAGTGGCGGCATGGCGTCGGGTTCCCTCTGCGGCTTGCGGTTCCGGTTGCGCTCCGCGAGCCTGCCGGGAACGGGCCGCACCGGTCGGTTCAAGAAAAAACTTTCATGATCGGGATGAGGAGCATTCATATTAGCGTATGCAGCCCAGCCCCTTGCCCGGAAGCGTGCCGACAGCCAATGCAGCATCGAGACTATGATCTGGCCTCTCTCGAAGTGTTTGTCGCGGTCGCCGAGCTGGGCAGCATGACCAGGGCGGCGGCCCGCCTGGGATTGACCCAGTCGGCCGTTTCCCACGTGGTGCGGCAGCTCGAAACCGCCTTTGCCGCACAGCTTCTCGACCGGACCATCCGGCCGCTGGCGCTGACCGCCGCCGGACAGCGGCTCTGGCACTGGAGCAACCGGATCCTCATCGATGCCCGCCAGTTGCCTGCGGTCATCGGCGGAGCCGACGCGTCCTTCATGCCGGAGCTGCGCATCGGCTGCATCGACACGCTTGCGGCCCCCTTCATCCCGCGGCTGCTGCAGGGGCTGCGCGACCGGGTCCCGTCCTTCACCATCGCGTCGGGCCTGTGCGGCCAGTTGCGGGAACAGTTCCTCGCCCGGCGGCTGGACGTCCTGTTCACCAACGACTCCTTCGACGATCTCGATCAGGTGGAAAGCCAGCGGCTGCTCACCGAGCCGTTCGTGCTGCTGCTGCCGCGCAACGCCGACGAGGTCACCGACGAGGCCGGGCTGCGCGCCCTGTCGCGCACCGTTCCGCTGATCCGCAGCACCACGGACAGCGCGCTCGGCAAGCTGGTGGACCAGCACCTGCGCCGGCTGGGCATGGAGGTGCCGCGCAGCTTCGCCTTCGACGCCACCGACACCGTGATGGCCATGGTGGCGGAGGAGATGGGGTGGAGCCTGCTGCCGCCGACGGCCCTGGTGAAGAGCCGCCAGCACCTGAGCCATATCCGCGTCCTGCCGCTGCCGACGCCCGGCTTCCGCCGTTCCATCCATGTGGTGACCCGCAAGGGCGAACTGGGATCGTTGCCCGCGGACATCCACAAGGCCGGGCGGACGGTGATCCGGCGCGGGTACTTCACGGAGGTCCTGGCGGCCTCGCCCTGGATGGCGCCGATGATCACGCGCTGACCCCGCCGGATCACTGTCCGCCCGGCCTCACTCCATCGCGACGCTGTGGTCCATCTCGGGCGGCTTGGGCGGCTTGCGCAGCAGAAGGAGCAGCGGCATGACGGCAAGCGACAGGATCATCAACAGCTTGAAGTCGTTCACATAGGAGATGATGGTTGCCTGGCGGGTGATCTCCTGGTCCAGGGCGGCGCGGCCGACGGCGGTCAGCGGATCGAAGATCGCCCTGGCGGACGGCGCGTCGAACAGCCGGTTGAAGGGCGTCACATGGGTGACGATCTCGGCATGGTTGACCTGGGTGTTGCGCGTCAGCAGCGCCGCGACGATCGAGATGCCGACCGCCGACCCGATGTTGCGCGACAGGTTGTAGAGGCCGGTGCCGTCGCCGCGCCGCTCCGGCGCCAGGGTGGAGAAGGTCACCGTGGTCAGCGGCACGAACAGGAAACCCAGCCCGGCGCCCTGGACGAAGCCGATCTCGATGATGGTCCATTGCGACACGTCGGGCGTCCAGCCGGTCATCTCGTACATCGCCCAGGCGGTCATCGCCAGGCCGGTCAGCAGCAGCAGGCGGGTGTCGACCCGCCCGACCAGCTTGCCGACGATGAACATGCAGACCATGGTGCCCAGGCCGCGCGGGCCCATCACGATGCCGGCGGTCACCACCGGATAGCCCATCAGCGTCTGCAGGTAGGGCGTCATCAGCGCCAGCGAGGCCAGGTAGGTGACGCCGACGATGAAGATGAACAGCATGCCCATCGAGAAGTTGCGGTCGAGGAACAGGCCCGGTTTGACGAAGCCGTCCCTGGCGGTGAAGGTGTGGACCAGGAACAGGTAGAAGGCGGAAGCCGCCACCAGCGCCTCGACCATGATCTCCTTGGAGGAGAACCAGTCGAGCTGCTCGCCGCGGTCGAGGAAGAGCTGGAGCGCGGCGATCGACAGGCTGAGCAGGCCGAAGCCGGTCCAGTCCAGTTTCGCCGACGCCTGGGTTTGGCTTTCCGTCACGAAGGCCGACACGCCGAAGAAGGCGAGCACGCCGATCGGGACGTTGATGTAGAAGACCCAGCGCCAGCTCGCATGGTCGGTGAGCCAGCCGCCGATCACCGGCCCCAGCACCGGCCCGACCATCACCGACACCCCGAACAGCGCCATGGCGGAACCGCGTTCCTCCGGCGTGTAGATGTCGAGCAGGATCGACTGCGACAGCGGCACCAGGGCGGCGCCGAAGAAGCCCTGCAGCAGGCGGAACAGCACGATCTCCACCAGCGACTGCGACAGGCCGCAGAGCACCGAGGCGACGACGAAGCCGATGATGGAGATGTTCAGGATGCGCTTGCGCCCGAAGCGCAGCGCCAGATAGCCCGACGGCGGCGTCATGATCGCCGCCGCCACGATGTAGGAGGTCAGCACCCAGTTGACCTGGTCGGCGCTGGCGGCCACGCTGCCCTGGATGTAGGGCAGGGCGACGTTGGCGATGGTCGTGTCCAGCGCCTGCATGATGACGGCGAGGATCACGCAGACGGTGATGGCGCCGCGGTTGGCGACCGGCGGCGTGCCGGCCGCCGCCCCAGCCGTGCTACTCATGGGCCTGCTCATGGGCCTGCATCCCGTGGGCCTGCGCCTTCGAGCCGCCGAACAGCGAGGTGACGAAGTCCGGCAGGCCGCGGGCGTGGCCGGTGTCGACGTCGACGACCACGCTCATGCCGACGCGCAGCGGCGGCTTGCCGGCCGGCGTGTCGATGCGCACGCGCATCGGGATGCGCTGCACCACCTTCACCCAGTTGCCCGAGCTGTTCTGCGCCGGCAGCAGCGAGAAGCTGGCGCCCGACGCCGGGCTGATGCTGTCCACCGTCCCGGTCCATTCGGCGCCGGGATAGCTGTCGACGGTGACGGTCGCCGGTTGGCCCGGACGGACATAGGTCAGTTCGGTTTCCTTGGGCGACGCCTCGACCCAGACATGGTCGGTGGCCACCAGGCTGAACGCCGCGGTTGCCGCCGGCAGATACTGCCCGACCTGCAACGACGGCACCTTGGTCACCACGCCGTCCGCCGGTGCCCGCACCACGGTGTGGGAGAGCTGGCGCGCGACCTCGTCACGCGCCGCCACCGCGTCGCGGTAGCGCGGATGGTCCTCGATCCGGCCGTCGGGATGGCCGTTGAGGTTGGCGGCGATGGCGGCGAGCTGCTGGGTGAGCGACGCCTGCTTCTGCCGTGCCGTCTCGACATTGTGGCGCGACTGGTCGTAGGTCGCCCGCGAGGCGAAGTTGCTGTTGGCGAGCTGCTTCTGCCGCTCCAGGTCGGTGGTGTAGAAGTCGATGTCGGCCTGGGCCTGGGCGATCTGGGCCTGCATGTCGCGGTAGCTGGCCTGGAGCGCCGCCAGGTCGTTGCGGACGATGCCGATCTGGGCCTCCGCCCGGTCGACGGCCAGCCGGAAGGGAAGGTCGTCCAGGCGGAACAGGACGTCGCCGGCCTTGACGGCCTGGTTCTCGCGGACCGCGATCTGCTTGACGATGCCCGACACGTCGGTGGCGATGCCGACCATGTCGCCCTGCACATAGGCGTTCTCGGTCGACATCACCTGTCCGCCGGTGACGTATTCGTAGCCGCCGGCGACCAGGGCGACCGGCAGCAGGGCGAACAGCAGCATCCGCACCCGGCTGCGGCGGGGACGCTTCGGCGACTGGTTCCCGGCCTCCCGGCTCGAAGCCGGCGCGTCCGTGGATTTCAAGACCTGTCCATCAGCCATTTTCAGCGGAGTCCCGTTGACTGTCATGGAAAGCGGCCGGGCGCTCGCACGCCTCGACCAGATTGCATTTGATGAGGCCGAGCACGCGGACCAGGGTTTCGCGGTCGGCAGCCGATACCCCCTGCAGGGCTTCGGCACGGGTGGCGTCCCCCAGCTTGCGGGCGGACCCCAGGAGCGGGCGCGCCTTGTCCGTCAGGTGGAGCAGGCGGACCCGGCGGTCGGTCGGGTGCGGGCGCCGCTCGATCAGGCCGATGGCTTCCAGCTTGTCCAGCAGGCGCACCAGCGTGATCGGCTCGATGTCCAGCAGTTCCGCCAGGCCGCCCTGGTGGATCCCCTCGTTGCTCGACAGGTAGGCCAGGACCTGCCATTGCGACCGCGTCAGGCCGAGATGGCGGGCCTGCTGCTCGAACCGCTTGCGCAGCAGGCGGGCGGCATCATGCAGCAGGAAACCGAGCGGGGCCTGGGAGGGGGTGTTCATCGGGGATGAGTCGTCCATTGCAAGCATATAATAAGCTTGCTTACTATATGCGGCTGCCACTGCCGGTCGCAAGAGTGGCGCGAACCGCGTCCTCGGCATGGCCGGCCTTCGCAAAACGCGCCGGTCGGTTGCCGGGGACCTGCTATGGGAAGGAAAACAAGAGGATGGCGCCATGAAGGCAGTTGAGGTTATGACCCGCCCGGTGATCACCATCGCCGCGGAGGAATCCGTCGACCGCGCCGTGGATCTGATGCTCACCCACCGGATCAGCGGACTGCCGGTGGTCGATGCGCAGGGCCGGCTGACCGGCATCGTCACCGAGGGCGACTTCCTGCGCCGCGTCGAGCCGGCCGCCGGGCCGCAGCGCCCGCGCTGGCTGGAGTTCGTGCTCGGCGCCGGCCGGCTGGCCGACGACTATGTCCTGGTGCATGGGCGGCATGTCGCCGACGTGATGACCCGGCAAGTGGTGAGCGTCACGGAGGAGACGCCTCTGAAAGAGGTCGCGGCCCTGCTGATGGACCGCCGGATCAAGCGGCTGCCGGTGCTGCGCGACGGCATGGTGGTCGGCATCGTCAGCCGGTCCGACCTGCTGCGCACCGTCACCCGCAAGGCCGCCGACGTCCTGTCGGGGGCGGAAGCGGACGCCCGGATCCGCGACGGGCTGCTGGCCGAGCTGAAGACGCAACGCTGGACACCGGCCTCGACCCTGGTGGTCACCGTGCAGGACGGGGTGGTCGACCTGCGCGGCGTCGTCTTCGACGACCGCCAGCGCCGCGCCCTGCGGGTGGCGGCGGAGTCGATCCCCGGCGTGCGCGGCGTCGTCGATCACCTCACCTGGGTGGAGCCGAATTCCGGCGTTGTGGTCGCCGACGACGACCGGGGGGACGGGGAGGCGGCGGCGGACCGGGCCGGCTGATTTTATACAATCGACGGCATCGGGCGATGGAACTGGCGCCCGGTCACGGTCTCCGGTTAAATGCCGCCATCATGAAGGATGCCCTGAAACACCGCACGCTGTCGGCGGCGATCACCGAACAGGTCCGTCAGGGCATCCTGAACGGCAGCCACCCGGCCGGCACGCAGCTTCGCCAGGACGCGCTGGCGGAGCTGTACGGCACCAGCCGCATTCCGGTGCGGGAGGCGCTGTTCCAGCTGGAGGCGGAGGGGCTCGTCCGCATCGTGCCGCACAAGGGCGCCATCGTGTCGGACCTGTCGCTCGACGAGATCAACGACGTGTTCGACCTCCGCGGCATCCTGGAGCCGCGCATGCTGGCGCAGTCGGCCCAATCCTTCACCCCGGAGGTTTTCGCGCAGCTCGACGCCCTCCAGGCCCGCTTCGCCGAGGCGATCGCCGCCAACGACATCGGCCGCTGGGGTGCGCTGAACGCGGAGTTCCATCTGGCACTCTATGCGAAGGCGCGCCAGCCGCGCAGCCTCGCCATCGTGACCTCGCTGCTGCAGACCAGCGACCGCTACACCCGGATGCAGCTCAACAACAACGAGGCGGCGATGCGGCGTGCCGAGAGCGAGCACGCGGATCTGATCGCGCTGTGCCTGCGCGGTGCCATCTTCGAAGCCTGCCGCTTCCTGCACAGCCACATCGAGGAGGTGCGGGCCGGCCTGCTGCAGACGCTGGGGCAGTAGGCCGGCCGGCTCCGGAGGCGGCCTGGACGCGGCTGGCGAGGGCGGTCAGGTGGCTTCGGCGACCTGGAATCCCTGCCAGAAGGGGTCGCGGTCGTCGACGAAGATGGTGTTGAAGCCGGTGGTGCGCGCCCATCCGCCGATCGACGGGATGATCGCCGGCAGGTCGCCCACCATGGTCTCGCCCACGACGCGGCCGGTGAAGGTCGAGCCGATGATGCTCTCGTGGATGAAGTCCGTCCCCGCCGCCAGCCGGCCGGTGGCGTGGAGCTGCGCCATCCGCGCCGAGGTGCCGGTGCCGCAGGGCGAGCGGTCGATGGCCTTGTCGCCGTAGAACACCGCGTTGCGCGCCGTACCGCCCGCCGTCATCGGCCGGCCGGTCCACATCACGTGGGTCAGGCGGTCGAGCGCCGGGTTGGCGGGGTGGACGATGCGGTGCCGGGCGTTGAAGGCGGTGCGCAGCCGCGGGCTGAGGCGCAGGACGTCCGACGGCTGGAGGGCCGAGAGATCCTCGTAGCCCGGCTGCGGCTCGACGATGGCGTAGAAGTTGCCGCCGAACGCGACATCGACCGACAGCGTGCCGAACCCCTCCACCTCGACCTCGTAGCCGCGGCCGAGCAGGAAGGACGGGACGTTGGTCAGCGTGACGCTGTCCACATAGGGGCCGTTCTGGACATAGCGCGCCTCGACCACGCCGGCCGGGGTGTCGAGCAGCAGGCGGCCCGGCTCCCGCGGGGTGACCAGCCCATGCTCCAGCATCATCGTGACGGTGCCGATGGTGCCGTGGCCGCACATCGGTAGGCAGCCAGAGGTCTCGATGAACAGGATGGCGACGTCGCAGTCGGGTCGCGTCGGCGGATAGAGGATCGAGCCGGACATCATGTCGTGCCCGCGCGGCTCGAACATCAGGCTCTTGCGGATCCAGTCGTGCTCGGCCAGGAAATGCTGGCGCCGCTCGAACATCGTCGCTCCCGCCAGGGTCGGGATCGACCCGCCGGTGACGAGGCGGACGGGATTGCCGCAGGTGTGACCGTCGATGCAGAAGAAGCTGTGACGCGCCATCGGGCGACCTCTGGATTGCGGGGACGGGCTGGCGGGAGGATCGGCGCGGGGCGCCTCAGGCGGCCAGCCCGACGTCCGGCAGCGCCGGCCGGGTCTCGATCGCCTTCGCCATCAGGGCCTCGACCGCGGCGCGTTCCCCGGGCAGCAGTTCCAGCCGCGGCGGGCGGGTCCGCCAGGTGCCGCGACCCATGATGTGCTCGCACAGCTTGATACACTGCACCAGATCGGGGCGGGCGTCGAGGTGGAGCAGCGGCATGAACCACTCGTAAAGCGGCATCGCCTCGGCGAAGCGCCCGGCCTTGGCAAGGCGGAACAGCGTCTCGCCCTCGCGCGGGAAGGCGTTCGACATGCCCGACACCCAGCCGGCCGCCCCCATCGCCACGCTTTCGACGATCACGTCGTCGAGCCCGGCGAACAGGACGAAGCGGTCGCCGACCATGTTGCGGGTGTCGATGAAGCGCCGGGTGTCGCCGGAGCTGTCCTTGAAGCAGACCACGGTGTCGCAGTCGGCCAGCATCGCCAGGATGTCGGGCGTCACGTCGTTCTTGTAGACCGGCGGGTTGTTGTAGACCATCACCGGCAGGTCGGTCGCCTTGGCGACGGTGCGGAAATGCGCCGCGGTCTCGTGCGGCTTGGAGGAATAGACCAGCGCCGGCATCAGCATGATCCCGTCCACCCCGACGCGGGCGGCCTCGCGCGCGGTCTCGACCGCGAAGGGGGTGGTGAACTCCGCGATGCCGCAGATCACCGGCACCCGCCCGCCGGCGGCCGCCTTGGCGGTCTCCATGACCGCGACCTTCTCCGTGCGGGTGAGCGAGGTGTTCTCGCCCACCGTTCCGCAGACCACCAGACCCGACACGCCGTCGCGGACCAGACCGTCGATCACCCGGGCGGTGGCGTCGAGATCGAGCGACAGGTCGTCGTGGAACTGGGTGGTCACGGCGGGGAAGACGCCTTCCCAGGAGATGCGCTTGGTCATCGTGGTCCTCGCTTCGGGCAGGGGGACGGTCAGGATGGCGCATGATGAGAAGATTGTATAAAATATGCAAATGGAAAGGGCGCGGCCTTGCGGCAAAACGGCGAGGAAGGTGGAAAACGTCCACCCGGTCGCGCGCCGACACACCGCAGATTGTATATTGTGTATGATTGCGGGTCGGCTAGGATGGCGGTCTGCCGCGCGCCGTGGCGGGCGGAGCCTGTGAAAGGGATGCGGGAGCCATGCGGATCGCGGTGGTTGGGGCGGGGATCATCGGGGTGGCGCTCGCCCATGCGCTTCTCGACGAAGGCCATGAGGTCGACCTGTACGACCGCGAGGGGCCGGCGGCCGGGGCATCGGCCGGCAATGCCGGCTGGATCGCCCACATGGACATACTGCCCCTGGCCTCGCCCAAGGCCTGGGCGCACATGCCGCGCTGGGTGGTGGATCCCCTGGGGCCGCTGAGCATCTCGCCACGCCACCTGCCGCGGCTGGCGCCCTGGCTGCTGCGCTTCGTCGCCGCCAGCCGGCCGGACCGCATCGCCGCCGGGTCGCGCGCCATCCACGCGCTGAACGCGCTGTCGCTTCCCGCCTGGGAGCGGCGGCTGGACGGGCTCGGCCTGTCGCACCACCTGCGCCGCACCGGCATCCTGTCGGTCTGGACCGACCGATCCGCCTTCGCCGCCGCCGACGGGTTGCTGCGCCGGCAGTCGGAGCTGGGCATCGCCGTGGAGCGGCTCGACGCCGCCGGTGTCCGGGCCTTGGAGCCGGTCTTCGCATCGCGGGCGGCAACGGGGGCAACAACTGGGACAGGGGGGCTCGCAGGCGGTGCCCTCTATCCGACCGGCGCCCATGTCGGCGACCCCCGTGCCCTGACCGAGGCGCTGGCCGACGCCGCGCGTGGCCGCGGCCTGCGGCTGACGACCGCGACGGTGACGGCGCTGGAGCCGGGCGAGGGGGGGATCGGCCTGCGGCTGTCCGGCGGCGGGCTGGCCACCGCCGACCGCGCGGTGATTGCCTGCGGCGCCTGGGCGAAGCGGCTTGCCGCCTCCGTCGGCGACCATGTGCCGCTGGATACCGAGCGCGGCTACAACATCACCGTCGCACGGGGAACGCTGGGATTGACGCGGCCGGTGATGTACGAGGGCCACGGCTTCGTCACCACGCCTCTCGACAGCGGCGACCGGATCGGCGGCAGCGTCGAGTTCGCCGGGCTCGATGCGCCGCCGAACTGGGCGCGCGTGGATGCGATGCTCGGACGTCTGGCGCGTGTCCTGCCCGGTCTGGCCGTGGGGGAGGGCACCCGCTGGATGGGATTCCGCCCCTCCATCCCCGACAGCCTGCCGGTGATCGGTCCGGCGGTGCGGGAGCCGAGGATCATTCATGCCTTCGGGCACGGGCACTATGGTCTGACGCAGGCGGCGGCGACCGCGGACCTCGTTGCCGCGATGCTGGCCGGACGGGCGCCGGCCATCGACGCGGCCCCCTATGCGGTCACGCGCTTCGGCCGCCGGTAGTGGCGGCCTTGGGCGGCGGCGCCTGTCTACAGCACGGCCTCACGCTCGATGATCAGGCCGTCGGCATCAATGTGCAGGTAGGAGCCGACTTCCACGTCGCCGCGCGCGATGGCCTCGTTGATCATGACCTGGGCATCGGCAAGCGTAATCGGCTCCCCGTCGTAGAAAGGCTGCCCATCGGCATGCCGGATGGTGTGGTAGGTGGCTGTATCCATGCCGTATTCCTCCAGTGATGCGCCACGATGATAACGCGGAAGCCGGCACATCCGCCCGGCAACTCCCGGGAGTATTCGGCTGCGGTGATCGAATTTCCAGGCGTATGGGCTTCCAGCCACTCGGATCGAGACGCATCACCCGGACCGCGGCTGAAGAGCCCGGTGATCCGGGCTCCAGGCCGGATCAGGCGGCGGTATCGCCCTCGAACCCGCGGTAGCGTTCCAGCCAGTGGGCATAGGGCGCCGGCAGGACCCAGGATGGGCGCGGCTCGCCCAGTGCCAGCGCTGCGCGGTACGGGTAATGCGGGTCGGCGAGGTGCGCGCGGCCGACCATCACGAGGTCGAGCTGGCCGTCGGCGACCGCGCGGTCGGCGATCTTCGGCGCGTCGATGCCCCAGGCCGACGAGACCGGCAACTCGGCCTCGCGGCGCACCCGGCCGGCGATCGGCGCCAGGAAGGCCGGCCCCCAGGGGATATGGGCGGCGGGGGTGGAGAAGCCGATGCTGACGCTGAGCATGTCGAGACCGCCGGCACGGAAGTTCCGGGCGAGCTCGATGGACTCGGCCAGCGTCTCCTCGTCGCGGCCGTCGAATTCGATCACGCCGAAGCGGGCGGTCAGGGGCAGGTGCTCCGGCCACACCGCGCGCACCGCCGCCAGCGTCTCCAGCAGGAAGCGGCTGCGGCCGGCAAGGTCGCCGCCATACTGGTCGGTGCGGGTGTTGGCATGCACGGAGAAGAAGCTCTGGCCCAGATAGCCGTGGGCGAAGTGCAGTTCCAGCCATTTGAAGCCGGCGTCACGGGCGCGCACCGCGGCGGCGACGAAATCGGCCCGGATGCGGGCGATGTCATCCTGCGTCATCGCCTTCGGGACCTTCGGCAGGGTGGCGCCGAACGCGACGGCCGACGGCGACAGCGTGTCCCAACCGCGCGGATCGCCGTCGGGAATATGGTCGTCACCCTCCCAGGGACGGTTGGCGCTGGCCTTGCGGCCGGCATGGCCGATCTGGATGCCCGGCACGGCGCCCGCCGCCGCGATGGCGGCGGCGATCCGCGCCATGCCCTCGGCCTGGGCGTCGTTCCACAAGCCGGTGCAGCCGGGGGTGATGCGGCCTTCCGGCGAGACCGCCGTCGCCTCCACGATCACCAGCCCGGCACCGCCGCGCGCGAGGCCGCTGTAGTGGGCGAGGTGCCAGTCGTTGGTGACGCCGTCGACGGCGCTGTACTGGCACATCGGCGGGACCGCGATGCGGTTGCGCAGCGTGACGTCCTTCAGCGTAAAGGGCGTGAACAAAGCGGACATCGTATTTCTCGTCTCGTTTCCTGGATGACGGTGCGGCAGGGCGTCTGCCGCCGGCTGCCGTTCGCCGGGGGATGGGGCGGAGCCTGACAGAGGTAGCAACGGTGTGCTATAAGTGGAAGGCAGCATCCCTTATTGGACGGATAAAAGATCCTTATGCTGAATCCGCAATGGGTGCAGAGCTTCACCATGCTGGCGGAGGTCGGCAGCTTCACCCGCGCCGCGGGCCGGCTGGGGCTGACGCAGGCGGCGGTCAGCCAGCATGTCCGCCATCTGGAGGACCGGCTGGGGCCGCTGCTCATCCGCCATCCGCGGGGCGTCGAGCTGACTCCGGCGGGTGCCGCGCTGCTGGACTATGGGCGGGAACTGGAGCGAGCCGACCGACGGCTGAAGACGCGGATCGCCGGCTGCGACACCGACCATGGCGAGGTCGGGCTGATCACCCCCGGCAGCGTCGGGCTTCTGCTCTATCCGCTGCTGCTGGATTTCCAGGCGGCCCATCGCGGCCTGATCATCCGCCACCGCTTCGCTCCCGATGGAGAGGTGCTGGAGGCCGTGCTCGGCAACCGGTTCGAGCTGGGTCTCACCACCGCGCGGCCGGACGACCACCGTCTGGCCACCGGTCCCTTCACCGAGGAGCCTCTGGAACTGGTGGTTCCGGCCGGGGAGGAGGTCCATGACTGGAGCGACCTGGAGCGGATCGGCTACATCGACCATCCCGACGGTCAGGCCATGGCGGCGCGCCTGCTCGGCCGGCGCTTTCCCCGCAACCCCGGCGTCCGCAGCCTGCCCTATCATGGCTTCAGCAACCAGATCGGGCTGATCCTGGAGCCGGTGGCGCGCGGCCTCGGCTTCACGGTGATCCCCCGCTACGCCCGCCAGGCGTTCGCCAGGGCCGAGGCGATCCGGGTGGTGGAGTGCGGGGCGCCGGTGGTCGATACGCTGTGGCTGATCCACCGCGCCGAATGGCCGCTGCCGGCCCGTGCCCGCCAGGTGGCCGAGCATCTGCGCGGCCGGCTCGCGGACCGGCGGGAGGCGGCGGGCTGACCGCCGTCAGTGCGTGGCGAAGACGCGCGGCTTGCCGTCCGGCGCCCCGAAGAGGACGGTCTGATAGGGCTCGCCGGTCTTCATGTCCATGCCCGGCGCGTCCTGGGGCATCCCGGGGACCGAAAGGCCCTTGGCGGCCGGCCGCTCGGCCAGCAGGCGCTTCACGTCGGCGGCCGGGACATGCCCTTCGACCGCGTAGCCGTCGACCAGGGCGGTATGGCAGGACTGGAGCTGGTCGGGCACGCCGTTGGCCGCCTTGACCGGTCCGACATCCTCGACCTCGTGAACCTTCACGGTGAAGCCGGCCGCGGTCATGTGCTTCACCCATCCGGCGCAGCATTCGCAGGTCACCGCCTTCCACACCTCGACGACGGTGCCGGCGGCGGCCGGGCTGCTGGCGACGGCGAGGGCGCCGAGCCATGCGCCACCGGCGAGGAGGGCGCCGGCGGCGGCCGACAGGATGAGTTTCCGGGATTTCACGGGCATCGCTGGCTCCTTGTGCATGCGGCCTTCGCGGGACGGCTGATGGCTGCGTCGCGGTGATCTGTCTATCCCATCCGGACAGACGGCACCTTGATCGAGATCACGCCTGGCCCGGTCGCGAGCGGGCAGGCGGGGGCCGAAGCCCCTGCGCCCGTCCCCGGCGACCCTCAGGGCTGGCCGCTGCCGCCGGCCGAGCCGTAGACCTGCCCGGTGGCGAAGCTGCCGTCGTCGGCGGCGAGCTGGACATAGAGGCCGGCGAGTTCGGCTGGCTGGCCGGCCCGGCCGAGTGGCGTCTGGCTGCCGAACTGCTTCAGCTTCTCCTGCGAGGCGCCGCCGCTGACCTGAAGCGGCGTCCAGATCGGACCGGGCGCCACGCCGTTGACGCGGATGCCGCGCGAGGCGAGCTGCTTGGCCAGCGACTTGACGTAGTTCATCGTCGCCGCCTTGGTCTGGGCATAGTGGTAAAGCTCCGGCGTCGGGTCGTAGGCCTGTTCCGACGTGGTGCCGATGATCGACGAGCCGGGCGGCAGGTGCGGCACCGCCGCCTTGATGATCCAGAAGGGCGCGTAGATGTTGGTCTTCATCGTCGCGTCGAATTCCTCGCTGCTCAGGTCGAGGATCGACTCGCACGCCTGCTGCCGGGCGGCGTTGCAGACCACGATGTCGAGGCCGCCGAGGCCGGCGATCGCGTCGGCGACCAGCTTGCGGCAGAACGCCTCGTCACGCAGGTCGCCGGGAAGGGCGACGGCCTTGCGGCCCTCGGCCTCGATCAGTTCGACCACCTCGCGGGCGTCGGGTTCCTCGCTCGGGTAATAGTTGATCGCGACATCGGCGCCCTCGCGGGCATAGGCGATGGCCGCGGCGCGGCCCATGCCGGAATCGCCGCCGGTGATCAGCGCCTTGCGCCCGGCCAGGCGTCCGGAACCACGGTAGCTGGTCTCGCCATGGTCGGGGCGGGGATCCATCTGGCCGGCAATGCCGGGCCAGGGCTGTGACTGGCCCTTGTAGGGCGGGCGCGGGTATTTGGAGCGCGGGTCGCGGAGCGCCGGGCCCTGGCCGGCGCCCCGGCCGTCGTCTTGCTGGGATGATGCCATGTTCTGAACCCCGTCCATGAGTGTACCTGTGGGTGAGCGTCACCGACAGAACCGCACGGGGGCGAATTGGTTGCGGAATTTCCGCCCTCTGCTTCGGCTGCTGACCGTCCGCGTCCCCAACGTCACTGTTGACCAAAGCTGTATTATCGATCATACAGGTTCCTGTCTGGTGTACGGACAGGAACCGATTTCCGGCGAGAGGGGAGGCGGGGCACTGTGAAGTCGGCGGTCGAACCCCTGAAGGCGCGCAGGATCTACCTGCTGCTGCGCGACCGCATCGTCGCCGGCGACATGCCGGCGGGCGCGCGGCTGCCGGGCGAGCCGGCGCTCGCGGCGGAGCATGCGGTGTCGCGGGTCACCGTGCGCCGGGCGCTCGACCTTCTGGAGAAGGAAGGTCTGGTGCAGCGCAAGGCCGGTTCCGGGACCTTCGTCCACGACACGCGCAGCGTCCGCCCGATCGTCGCCGACCTGTCCAACGTGCTGTCGCACCTGATCGACATGGGGCGCAGCACCGACGTGAAGCTGCTGTCCTTCGGCTACGGGGCGCCGTCCGAGGCGATCGCCGAAAGCCTTGGGCTGAAGCCGGGCGAGCGGGTCCAGCGGTCGGTGCGCGTGCGCCTGATCGACGGGGAGCCCTTTTCCTACCTGACGACCCATGTGCCGGAATGGCTCGGCCTGACCTATTCGGAGGCGGAACTGGCGGCGCGGCCGCTGCTGGAATTGATCGAGCGGTCGGGGGTCACGACGGAACGCGCGACCCAGGCGATCAACGCCACGCTGGCCGGGCCGGAAGCGGCGGCGGCGCTCGACCTGGAGATCGGTTCCCCGCTGCTGACGCTGACCCGCATCGTCTACGAGCCGTCCGGGCGCGGCGTCGAGCATCTGCATGCGCTGTACCGGCCCGACCGCTACAGCTTCCACATGGACCTCGTGCGCACCGGCGGCGACGGCGAGCGGCGCTGGAGCCCGGCGCTGGGCTGGCCGCGCGCGCCCGAGAAGGCCAAGCCCGAGAAGGTCAAATCGGGCGAAAAGCCCACCCGCGTCCCGCGGGCAATCAAACAGAGGAGTTGAGCGTGATGGGACGTTCGGTTCAGGACGCCGCCCTTTCCGGCATTTCCCGGCGTACGGTTCTGAAGGCGGGCGCCGCTGCGGCCGTCTTCGCGACGGTGCCCATGGCCGCTCCGACGGTGCTGCGGGCGCAGACCGCGGCCGTCAAGATCGGCATCCTCCAGCCGGTGACCGGTGCGCTCGCCTATGACGGCGACCTCGGCCGGCTGGGCGCGGAGATGGCGATCAACGAAATCAATGCCGCCGGCGGCATCAAGGCGCTGGGAGGCGCCAAGATCGAGATGGTGTTCGGCGACGCCCGCTCGATGCCCGAAGCCGGCACGCAGGAGGTCGAGCGAATGCAGGCCGACGGCGTCTCGGCCATCGTCGGCGGCTTCGCCAGCCCGATCTGCCTTGCCGCCTCGCAGGCGGCGGCACGCTACGACCTCCCCTATCTGGTGGATGTCGGCGTGTCGGACCAGATCATGTCGCGCGGCCTCGCCAACACCTTCCGCTTCAGCCCGGGCTTCGGCAAGGTCACGCAGGTGGCGCTCGACAACCTGACCGCGATCAACGAGCAGGCGGGCAAGCCGGCCAGGACCGTCGTCCTGGTGCATGAGGACGGCCTGTTCGGCTCCGGCCTCGCCAAGCTGCTGCAGACCGAACTGCCCAAGCGCGGCTTCGAGATCCTGGAGACGATCGCCCATCCGACGCCGGCGCGCGACATGTCCAACGTGGCGCTGCGCATCCGCTCGCTGAATCCGGACCTCGTCATCCCCTCCAACTACTACGGCGAGTTCGTGCTGCTCGCCCGCACCATGCAGCAGCAGCGCATCAAGCCGAAGGGCGTCTATGCGATCCTGGGCGGGGCGGCGTCGAACGGCCGCTTCGTCAAGGAATTCCCGCAGGCGGCCCAGAACGTCATCGACTGCAATCACTGGCACGATCCCCGCAATCCAAAGGCGCTGGCCCTGCGCAAGGCGGTGGAAGGGCAGGGCAAGTCCTTCGCCTACAACGTCTCGCTGAACTACTCCAACGTCCTGCTGCTGGCCGACGCCATCGAGCGTGCGGCCTCGACCGACCGCAAGAAGATCATCGAGGCGCTGAACGCCTCCACCTTCGCCGGCCACATCATGCCCTATGGCCCGACGAAGTTCGTCAACGGCCAGAACGAGGGCGCCGCCCCGATCAACACCCAGATCCAGGGCAGCGACATCAAGGCGATCTTCCCGGAGTCCTTCGCCGAGGCCAAGCCCAACTTCCCGGCGGTCTAGGGGCCGTTCCCGCGCCAGCGGCTCCCCGCCGCCGAGCTCCTGCCCGCCCATGCCAGGGAAGGGGGGATGCGGCGGAGTGGCCGGGCGCTTCCGTTTTCCACGCACGGACAGCCATGTACTCACCTCAGATCATCCTGGAAGCGGCGTTGAACGGGCTGATGACCGGTGCGGTCTATGCCCTGATCGCGCTTGGCCTGACGCTGATCTACGGCGTGCTCCACATCATCAACTTCGCCCATGGCGCGCTGCTGACCTGCGCGATGTTCGCGGTGTGGATCGCCTGGGCCTGGCTCGGGATGGATCCCTATCTTGCCATCCTGCCGCTGGTGCCGCTGATGTTCGCGCTCGGCTACGGCCTGCAGCGCTTCGTCGTCGGCCCGGCCAGCCATGGCGATGACGGCAACATCCTGCTGGTGACGCTCGGCCTGTCGATCGTGCTGGAGAACGTGCTGCTCGCGCTGTTCCAGTCGGACACCCGCACGCTCGACACCGACTATTCCTTCCAGGTGGTGGCGCTGGGGCCGCTGCTGCTGAGCTATCCGCGGCTGATCGGGCTGGGGGGGGCGGTGGTTGTGACCGGGCTGCTGTGGCTGGTGCTGAACCGCACCGACACCGGCAAGGCGATCCGTGCCGTCGCCAAGGAGAAGCTGGGGGCCAACCTGGTCGGCATCGACGTGCCGCACATCTACGCCGTCACCTTCGGCCTGGGCTGCGCCTGCCTTGCCGTCGCGGCGGGGCTGCTGATGCCGACCTTCTACGTCAATCCCCGCATCGGCGGCGCCTTCGTCCTGGTCGCCTTCACCGTGGTCGTGCTGGGCGGCATGGGGTCGATCCCCGGCGCGCTGCTGGGCGGCCTGTTCATCGGCGTGGTCGAGAGCCTGTGCGGCCTGTTCCTGGGCGACAGCCTGGGGCAGATCGGCATCTTCCTGATCTTCATCGCCGTGCTGCTGGTGCGGCCGACCGGCCTGTTCGGAGCGAAGGCATGACCGCGCGCGACCTGATCCCGATCGCCGTCCTGGCCATCCTGGCGGCCCTGCTGCCGCTGGTGGTGACGGCGAGCCCGGTGCTGAACTTCCTGGTCTTCATGCTGATCGTGGCGCTGGGAGCCCAGGGTTGGAACATCCTGGGCGGCTTCGGCGGCCAGTTCAGCTTCGGCCATGCCGCCTTCTTCGGCACCGGCGCCTATGTGACGGCGATCCTGCAGCTCCGCTGGGGCATCAACGCCTGGGCCGGGCTGGTCCTGGCGACGGCGGCCGGGGCGGCGGTGGGCTGGGCGATTGGCTTCCTCAGCTTCCGCTCGGGCCTGCGCGGCTCATACTTCGCGCTGGTGACGCTGGCTTTCGCCGAAGTGTTCCGCATCCTTGCCAACGCCGCCCCGATCACCGGGGGCGCCGCCGGCCTGCTGATCAAGCTGGATGTGCGCCCGGCCAACCTGCAGTTCGACGACCGCGCCGTCTTCTACTGGCTGGTGCTGGCCTTCGTCGCCGCGGTGCTGCTGCTGACGCGCTGGATCCAGCGCTCGCGCTTCGGGGCGCAGCTCGTCGCGGTGCGCGAGAACGAGGACGCGGCCAAGGCGCTGGGTGTCGACTCCCTGAAGCTCAAGCTGCGCGCGATCGCCCTGTCCGGGGCGGTGACCGCGCTGTCGGGCTGCCTCTACGCCCAGTATTTCCTCTACATCGACGCCAACATCGCCTACGGGAGCTGGATCTCGGTCGAGCTTCTGCTCGCCCCGATCATCGGCGGCGTCGGCACCGTCTTCGGCCCGGTGGTGGGAGCCCTGACCCTCCACGGGCTGGGAGAGCTGGCCAAGCAGTTCGCCGGGCGCATCCCCGGCATCGACCTGATCGTCTTCGGCGGCGTGCTGGTGCTGGCCGTCGCCTTCGCCCGTGGCGGCATCCTGGGCCTGCTGGAGCGGTTGCTCGGCCGTGGCCGCGGGATGGTGGCGCGGGGCGGCAAGGAGGTGTCCCATGCTGGCCGTTGACGGCGTTTCCAAGCGGTTCGGCGGGCTGATGGCGGTGGACGGCGCTTCCCTGGCGCTGGAACCCGGCGGCATCGTCGGGCTGATCGGTCCGAACGGCGCCGGCAAGACCACGCTGTTCTCGATGATCTCCGGCTTCGTCGAGCCGAGCGATGGGCGCATCCTGTTCCAGGGCACCGACATCACGCGGGAGGAGCCGCATCGCCGGGCCGAACGCGGCATCGGGCGGACCTTCCAGATCGTCCAGCCCTTCGCCGGGCTCACGGTGTGCGAGAACATCGCCGTCGGCGCCTACCTGCGCCACGCCAGGCGCGCCGACGCCACCGCAAAGGCACGCGAGGTGGCGCGCCGGGTCGGGCTGGGCGCGGAACTCGACCGGCCGGCCGGCGGGCTGACGGTGGCCGGGCGCAAGCGGCTGGAACTGGCCCGCGCGCTCGCCACCGAGCCGAAGCTGCTGCTACTGGACGAGGTGCTGGCCGGCCTGAACCCGTCGGAGATCCGCGACATCATCCCGGTGATCCGGGGCATCCGCGACGAGGGGGTGACGATCCTGATGATCGAACACGTCATGCAGGCGGTGATGAACCTGTGCGAGCGCGTCTATGTGCTGGCACAGGGCCGCATGATCGCCGAAGGGCCGCCCGCCGTCGTCTGCGCCGATGCCCGGGTGATCGAGGCCTATCTCGGCCACGGCGCCGCCGCCCGGCTGCAGGCGGAGGGGGCTACCCATGGCTGAGCAGCTTCTGGAAATCCACGGCCTGAAGACCGGCTATGGCGCGACTGAGGTGCTGCGCGGCATCGACATGGCGGTGCATGCGGGCGAGATCGTCACCGTGCTGGGGTCCAACGGCGTCGGCAAGACCACGCTGAACAAGGTGCTGTCGGGCGTGCTGCCGGCCTGGACCGGCGAGATCCGGTTCGGCGGCCGCCGCATCGACGGCCGGTCGGCCGCGCAGATCGTCGAGGAGGGGCTGATCCAGGTACCGGAAGGCCGCAAGATCTTCCCCAACCTGTCGATCCGCGAGAATCTGGAGCTGGGCAGCTACCGCCGCGGCAAGCCGAACCGGGCACGGAACCTGGAGCGCATCTTCGCCACCTTCCCACGCCTGAAGGAGCGCGAGGCGCAGTTCGCCGGCACCCTGTCGGGCGGCGAGCAGCAGATGCTGGCGATCGGCCGCGGCATGATGGCGGAGCCGCTGCTGCTGATCCTCGACGAACCCTCGCTCGGCCTCTCGCCTCTGGTGGTGGAGGAGATGTTCGGGCTGATCCGCAGGCTGAACGGCGAAGGGCTGGCGATCCTGCTGGTGGAGCAGAACGTCGTCCAGTCGCTGGAGGTCGCCCGCCGGGCCTACATCCTCGAAAACGGCGTCTTCGCGCTGTCGGGAGCATCCGACGACATCGCGCGCGACCCCGAACTGAAACGCACCTATCTCGGCCTCTAGGGGCCGTCTGCTCGGGAGCGGTGACATGACAAGCCTGTCCTTCGACGTGAAGCCGGCGAGCGAGCTGCTCGCCGCCGCCCGGCCGTCCTGGCTCGACCGCTGGGGCGCCTTCGCCGCCGGCCTGACCTTCGCCGACCTGCCGGCTCCGGTGGTGGAGCGGGCGAAGCTGGTGCTGCTCGACTGCATCGGCGTCATCGCCGCCGGCATGCAGGAGCCGGAATGCCGCGCCCTGGCCGGCCGCATGGCCGGCACGGGTGGGGGCGGCACCTGCCCGGCCATCGGCAGCGGGAGCGGCTTCGCCCCCGGTCAGGCGGCCTTCCTCAACGGTGTCGCCGGAACCATGCTGGAGTTGGACGAGGGCAACCAGTATGCGCGCGGCCATCCGGCGATCCATGTCCTGCCGTCCGCCCTTGCGGCCGGAGCGGGTCTGAAATCCTCCGGCGCCGACCTGCTGACGGCGCTGGCGCTCGGCTACGAGATCGGGTCGCGCATCGGCATCGCCGCCAAGCTGCTGGTCACCACCCATCCGCACGGTACCTGGGGCACCGCCGGCGCGGCGCTGGCGGTGGCGCACCTGAACCGGGCCGATGCGGCGGCGATGATAGAGACGCTCAACATCGCCTCGACCCTGGGGCTCGCCACCAGCCGCCGGACGATGCTGGAGGGCGGGACTGTCCGCAACGCCTATGCCGGCGTGTCGAACCAGCTCGGCCTGACCGCATGGGATCTGGCGGCCAGCGGCATCATAGGCGAGGCCGACGGGGTGGGCAGCGTGTTCGGCGGCGTCATCGCCCGCGACTTCCGGCCGGACCTGATGGTCGAGGAGTTGGGCGGACGCTGGGAGATCGCCCGCAACTACTTCAAGCGCCACGCCGCCTGCCGCTACACCCACGGCGCGCTCGACGCGTTGGGCGACATCGTGGCGCAGGCCGGCGGCCCGATCGCGCCGGGCGACGTGGCGGCCATCGAGGTCGACACCTATGTCTGGGCCGCCCAGCTCGACGGGGCCGAGCCGAAGAACATGCTGGCGGCGAAATTCTCGCTGCCTTTCGCGCTGGCGACCTACCTCGCCAACGGCGCCACCACCCCCGACGCCTTCCGGGACGGCGCGCGGGAGGATGGGGCGACCCGTGCCCTCGCCCGCCGGGTGACGGTGCGCGAGGACCGGGACCTGACCGCCCGCCTGCCCGGACTGCGTCCCGCCCGCGTCCGCCTGACCCTGATGGACGGGCGGCGCTTCGCCGCCGAGGCGCTCACCAACAAGGGCGACACCGAGGACCCCTACGGGCCGCACGAGGTGCGCGCCAAGTTCGCCGACCTCGCCGGGCCGGTCTGGGGTGCTGCCCACGCCGACGCCATCGCCGACTGTGTCGACGCCATCGACCGCGCGGCCGATCTTTCAACCCTGACCCGGTTGCTGTCGGCGCCCGCCGCCGCCGGGGGGAACGCCTGAGATGACCCATCCCGACCTCAGCTTCAAGCAGCGGCTCGCCGAGAACCGCGTCGTGCTCGCGCCCGGCGTCTATGACGCCTTCACCGCCTCGCTGGCCGCGGCGGCCGGGTTCGAGGCGCTCTACCTGTCCGGCGCCGCCATCGCCTATACCCGGCTCGGCCGGCCCGACATCGGGCTGGTGTCGGTCAGCGAGGTGGCGGACACCATCGCGCTGGTGCGCGACCGGGTGCCGACGCCGCTGGTGGTCGACGCCGACACCGGCTACGGCAATGCGCTGAACGTCCAGCGCACGGTGCGGATGTTCGAGCGGGCCGGCGCCACCGCGCTGCAACTCGAGGACCAGAGCTTTCCCAAGCGCTGCGGCCACCTGACCGACAAGGCGGTGATCCCGGCGGGCGAGATGGCCGGCAAGATCAAGGCGGCGGTCGACGCCCGCAGCAGCGAGGGCACCCTGATCGTCGCCCGCACCGACGCGGTGGCGGTGGAGGGCGTGCCGGCGGCGCTCGACCGTGCGCGCCTGTATGTCGAGGCCGGCGCCGACGTGCTGTTCGTCGAGGCGCCGAAGAGCCGCGAGCAGCTCGCCGCGATCGCCGACCAGCTTGGCGGCGTCCGTCCGCTGCTGGCCAACATGGTGGAGGGCGGGCAGACGCCGATCAGCTCGGCCGCCGACCTGGGCGTGCTGGGCTACCGGCTGGTGATCTTTCCCGGCGGCATCGTCCGGGCGCTCGCCCGGCAGGCGCAGGACTATTACGCCTCGCTGGCCGAGCATGGCACAACCCAGCCCTTCCGCGACCGCATGTTCGATTTCAACGCGCTGAACGAGCTGATCGGCACGCCGGAGATGCTGGCGCTCGGCGAAACCTACAAGGATTTCGCGCCGGTCAAGCGGACCAAGCAGGAGGACGCGGTATGACCATGACGGCTTCCACACCCATCGACCCGGTCACGCTCGCCGTGCTCAAGGGGCGGCTGGAGCAGATCGCGGACGAGATGGACGCGACGCTCTACCGCTCCGCCTTCAACCCGATCATCGCCGAGGCCCGCGACGCCTGCCATGGCCTCTACCATGCCGAGACCGGCGCCACGCTGGTGCAGGGCACCAACGGCCTGCCGATCTTCGTCGGGGCCATGGCCTTCGCGGTCAAGGCGGTGATCGACAAGGTGGCGCAGGAGGGCGACCTCCATCCGGACGACATCTTCCTGTTCAACGATCCCTATGACGGCGGCACCCACCTGAACGATTTCCGGCTGGTGCGGCCGATCTTCCGCGACGGGCGCCTCTTCTGCTGGATGGCGTCGGTCGGCCACTGGCTCGACATCGGTGGCAACGTGCCGGGCAACTTCAACGCGCGGGCGACCGACAGCTTCCAGGAGGGGGTGCGCATCCCGCCGGTGAAGCTGGTCAGGGCCGGCGTGATGGACCACGACCTGCTGGCGATCCTCGCCGCCAACTCCCGCGTGCCGGTCTCCAACTACGGCGACCTGAACGGCCAGTTGAACGCGCTGGATCTGGGCGTGCGCCGGCTGAGCGATCTGCTCGACGAGCATGGCGACGGGACGGTTTACGCCGCCTTCGACGCCTTCACCGCGCGCGCCGATGCGCTGATGCGCAGCGCCGTGTCCAAGCTGCCGGACGGCACCTACAGCTTCGAGGATTATCTCGACAACGACGGCATCACGGCCGACCGGCTGCGCATTGCGCTGGACCTGACCATCGCCGGCGACCGGATGACGCTCGACTTTTCGCGGTCCTCAGCTCCCTGCGCCGGGCCGCTGAACATCGCCTATTCCACCGCGGTCGCCTGCTGCTACGTCGCGCTGAAGCATGTCTTCACCGACGTGCCGGCCAATGCCGGCTGCCTCAACCCGATCACCTTCGTCATCCCGGAAAGCACGCTGCTGGCGGTGAAGCCGCCCAAGCCGGTCGGCGGTTATACCGAGACCATTCTCCGCGTCATCGGCGTGGTGTTCGGCGCGCTGGCGCTGGCCGACCCGGCGCGCGCCACCGCCGCCCCCTTCGGCACCATCAACGCGCTGTCGCTGGCCGGCCATCGCAAGGACGGCTCGCGCTGGGTGATGTTCTCCTTCTTCGGCGGGGGCCTGGGCGGCAATCCCGAGACGGACGGGCTGAACCACGCCAACAACCCGATCTCCACCGCCACCATTCCGCCGGTGGAAATCCTGGAAGCCGCCTATCCTGTGATGTTCACCCAATGGGCTCTGCGGCCGGACTCCGCCGGTGCCGGCCTGCATCGGGGCGGGCTCGGCGCCGTCTATGAGATCGAGGCGCTGACCGACGCCGATGTCTTCCTGCTGGGCGAGCGCGGCGTCTTCGCGCCCTTCGGCGTGGCCGGCGGCACGCCCGCGGCGTTGAACCGTTTCACCTGGCAGAGCGACGAGGGCGAGAGGTCGCCGCCGCTCGCCTCCAAGGTCACCGACGTGAAGATCCGCGATGGCCAGCGCGTGCGGCTGGAGACGCCGGGCGGCGGCGGCTGGGGCGACCCGAGGCGGCGCCATGCGGAGGATGTGGCCCGCGACGTGCGGCTCGGCTACCTGGGCCGCGATGCGGCACGCAGCGTCTATGGCGTGGCGCTGCGCGACGACGGCACGCTCGACGTCTCCGCCACCGCAGCCTTGCGCGAAACCTCCGCCGCCTGACGAGTCCGGGATCAAGACCATGAGCAACGGTATTTCCAAGGGCGCTGCGAAGGGCGCCATCGTCGGCGTCGATGTCGGCGGCACCTTCACCGACCTGTTCCATTACGACGAGGCGCGTGGCAGCTTCCGCACCGCCAAGGTGCCCTCCAACCGCGGTGACGAGGCGGTCGGCTTCCTGGCCGGATTGCAGAGCTTCGGGTCGGTCGCCGATCTAGGGTCCATCGTCCACGGCACCACCGTCGGCACCAACGCGCTGCTGGAACGCAAGGGCGCCAAGGTCGGCCTGATCACCACCGCCGGCTTCCGCGACGTGCTGGAGATGCGCCGCCGCGACCGCCGCCACACCTGGGGCCTGTGGGGCGATTTCGTCCCCGTCGTCGACCGCGACATGCGGCTGGAGGTGGCGGAGCGCACGCTCGCCGATGGCACCATCCGCACCGGGATTGATCCGGAGGAGGTCCGCGCTTGCGCCCGCCGGCTGGCCGCGCAGGGCGCCGAGGCGCTCGCCATTGTCTTCATCAACGCCTACGCCAATCCGGCCAACGAGCTGGCGGCGCTGGAGGCGGCGCGCGGGGTCTGGCCGAACGCCAACCTCGAATGCTCGTCCCGCATCCTGCCGGAAATCCGCGAGTTCGAGCGCACCTCCACCACCGCGCTGAACGCCTATCTCCAGCCGGTGGTCGGCAGCTATCTCGCCAAGCTCGACAACGCGCTGGCGGGGGAGGGGTTCGGCGGACGCTTCCACATCGTGCAGTCCAACGGCGGCGTGATGTCCACCGACACCGCACGCCGGCTGCCGGTGCGCACCGCGCTCTCCGGTCCGGCGGCAGGCGTCATCGCCGCGGCGGCGATCTCCAAGGCGGCGGGCTTCCCCAACGTCATCACCGGCGACCTCGGCGGCACCAGCTTCGACGTGTCGCTGGTGGTCGAGGGGCAGACCATGCTGGCCGCTCAGACCACCATCGACTTCGGCCTGGTCGTCCGCACGCCGATGATCGAGATCACCACCATCGGCGCCGGCGGCGGTTCCATCGCCGGGGTCGATCCCGGCGGCATGCTGCAGGTCGGGCCGGAAAGCGCCGGCTCGCGGCCGGGGCCGGTCTGCTACGGCCAGGGCAACACCCGCCCGACGCTGACCGACGCCAACGTGCTGCTCGGCCGCATCAATGCCGAAAGGCCGATCGGCGGCAAGCTCGCCCGGCTGGACGTCGATGCCGCGCGGACCGCCGTCGCCACCCATGTGGCCGAGCCGCTGGGCCTCGACGTCATGGCGGCGGCCGAGGCGGTGGTGCGCATCGCCAACAGCAAGATGGCCGGCGCCATCCGCCTCGTCTCCATCGAGCGCGGCCATGACCCGGCCAAGTTCGCCGCCGTGCCGTTCGGGGGCGGCGGGGCGCTGCATGTCGGAGCGCTCATCAAGGAGGTCGGGCTGAAGGCGGCGCTGGTGCCGCGCTTCCCCGGCGTGACCTCCGCACTCGGCTGCGTCATCGCCGACATCCGCCACGACCAGGTGCAGACGGTCAACCTGCCGTTGGCGGGCATCGACGCGGATGCGCTCGACCGCCGCATGGTGGAGGAGGCGGGTGCGGCCCGCGCGGTGGTGGAGGCGGCCGGGCTCAGCGTCGAGCGCATCGACCTCGTCTTCGAACTCGACATGCACTACATCGGCCAGACCCACACGGTCGCCGTGCCGTTGCCGGTGTCGGTGGAACACGGCACGACGGGGATCGCCGAGGCCACCATCCGTGCCGCCTTCGAGCGGGCCTACCAGGCTTCCTTCAGCAGGCTGCTGCCGGGCGTCGGCGCCAAGATCGTCAACCTGCGCACCGCCGCCATCGGCCGGCGTCCGCATTTCGACCTCGCGGCCCTGGCACCGGAGGCCGGTGCGACCGTCGAAGGCGCCTATGCCGGCCGGCGGCCGGTCTGGTTCGACGGGGCCTGGCACGATACCGCGATCTACAACCGCCTGGACCTGCCGACCGGTGCGGTGATCCAGGGGCCGGCGATCCTGGAGCAGCCGGACGCCACCACCGTCATCGATCCCGACCTGCGTGCCCGCGTCGACGGGTTCGGCAACGTCATCGTCGAAAGGAGCGCCGCATGAGCCCTTCCGCCATTCCGGTCGAGCGGACGGCGCTGCTGGTCTGCGACCTGCAGAACGACTTCCTGCATCCCGACGGCGCCTATGGCCGGGCCGGCCAGACGGCGCCGGAAATCCTGGCGCTGCCGGAGCGGGTAAAGCCGCTGGCCGACCTGCTGCGGTCGCGCGGCGGCTGGGTGATCTCCACCAACTTCACCCTGGTGCCGGGACGCGGCGGCGAGCCGATGATCTCCCCTCACCTGAAGGCGCTGCGCCCCTTCCTCGCCAAGGGCGACTTCAAGCCCGGAAGCTGGGGGCACCGCTCGGTGGACGCGCTCCAGCCCGTGGACGTCGAGGTGGAAAAGATCGCCTATTCCGCCTTCTACATGTCGCGGCTGGAGTGGGTCCTGGCGAAATGCGGGGTGGAGCGGCTGCTGGTCTGCGGCATCGTCACCAACGGCGGCGTCGCCTCCACCGTCCGCGAGGCCCATGTCCGCGACTTCGAGACAATCGTGCTGGAGGACGGCACCGCCGCCTTCACGCCGCAGGTCCATGACGTTTCCATCGCCGCGCTGCGTCCGGTCTGCCGCGTGGCGGACATCGCCACGATGATGGAGGAGGTGGCAAACCCATGAGCCGCATCCTGCCCGCCGGTGGCGTGGAGTTCGAGTTCACCGTTCCCGTGGTGGTGATCGGCGGCGGGGCGGCCGGCATGGTCGCAGCACTCGCCGCCCATGAGCGCGGTGCCGGCGTGCTGGTGCTGGAGCGCGATGCGCTTCCCCAGGGCTCCACCGCCCTGTCGGCCGGGCTGATCCCGGCACCGGGCACCCGCTGGCAGCGCGCCGCAGGCATCGAGGACAGTCCGCAGCGCTTTGCCGCCGACGTCATCGCCAAGGCGAAGGGCGAGCCCGACCCGGCGGCGGTCGCCCGCGTCGCACAGGCGGTCGGGCCGGCGCTGGAATGGCTGGCCGACCGCTATGGCCTGCCCTTCTCGGTGGTGGACAATTTCAGCTACCCCGGCCACAGCGCCCGGCGCATGCACGGCCTGCCCAGCCGGTCGGGGGCGGAACTGATCGACCGGCTGCGCGGGGCCGTCGAGGCTGCCGGCATCGACGTGCTGTGCGAGGCGCACGTCACCGCGCTCTACGCCGATGGACCGCTCGTCCGCGGCGTGGAGATCACCCGGCCCGACGGCAGCCTGGAGCGGGTCGGCTGCGGTGCGCTCGTCCTCGCCTGCAACGGCTATGGCGGCAACAGGGCGCTGGTGCGGCATCATGTGCCGGAACTGGCCGAGGCGCTCTATTTCGGCCACCCCGGCAACCAGGGCGACGCGCTGCTGTGGGGAGAGGCGCTGGGGGCGGCGACCCGTCACCTGTCGGGCCACCAGGGGCACGGCTCGGTCGCGCATCCCGCCGGCATCCTCGTCACCTGGGCGACGATCACCGAGGGCGGCGTGCAGGTGAATGCCGAGGGCCGGCGCTTCTCCAACGAGGCGCAGGGCTATTCGGAGCAGGCCGCGGTCGTGCTGCGCCAGCCGGACGGCATCGCCTGGACGGTCTTCGACGAGCGCATCGCCGGCATCGCCCGCCAGTTCGAGGATTTCCGGCAGGCCGAGGCGATGGGGGCGGTCCTGACCGCCGACAGCCCCGTCGAACTGGCCGGTCTGATGAAGATCGATCCGGGAATTCTGTCCGCTACGCTGGCGGAGGTCGACCGGCTGAAGGCGGCGGGCGGAACGGACGGCTTCGGCCGAGACTTCGCCGGCTCGGCGCTGCTGGCCCCGCCCTACCGGGCGGTCCGCGTCACCGGCGCCCTGTTCCATACCCAGGGCGGGCTGGTCGTCGACGATGCGGCCCGCGTTCTGGATGCCCGAGGCGCGCCGCTGCCCAACCTCTATGCCGCCGGCGGGGCAGCCTGCGGCGTGTCCGGCGCCAAGGCGTCAGGCTACCTGTCCGGCAATGGCCTGCTGACCGCGGTGGCGCTGGGCCGCATCGCCGGGACGGCCGCCGCGGGCGTCATGAAGGAGGAGCGCAGCCAATGACCGCACAGCCACGCAGCCTGTTCGAGAAGGTCTGGGACGCCCATGTCGTCGCGACCCGTCCCGACGGCCAGGCCCTGCTCGCCATCGACCGGCACTTCCTGCATGAGGGCTCCTTCCACGCCTTCGGCATGATCGACCATGCCGGCCGCAAGGTGCGCCGGCCGGAACTGACCTTCGCCGTCGCCGACCATTACGTGCCCTCGCACAGCCGGGCCAGGCCGATCGCCGATCCCGAGATCGCCAACATGGTGACGATGCTGGAGGCGAACGCCGGCCGCCACGGCCTGCGCCATTTCGGCCTGCACGACCCGGCGCAGGGCATCGTCCATGTCTTGGCGCCGGAACAGGGGCTGACGCTGCCCGGGCTGACCATCGTCTGCGGCGACAGCCACACCTCCACCCACGGCGCCTTCGGGGCGCTGGCCTTCGGCATCGGCGCCACCGAGGTTTCGCATGTGCTGGCGACCCAGACCCTGTGGCAGCGCCGGCCGAAGACCATGCGCATCACCGTGGACGGGACGCCGGGACCGCATGTGACCGCCAAGGACCTGATCCTGGCGGTGATCGCCGCCATCGGCGCCGACGGGGCCGCCGGCCATGTCGTCGAGTATGCCGGCAGCGCCATCCGCGCCCTCTCGATGGAAGGGCGCCTGACCGTCTGCAACATGTCGATCGAGGCCGGGGCGCGGGCCGGCATGATCGCTCCCGACGACACCACCTTCGCCTGGATCGAAGGGCGGCGGTATGCGCCGAAGGGGGCGCTGTTCGACCGTGCCGTCGCCCATTGGCGGACCCTGGCAAGCGATGCGGAGGCGACCTTCGACCACGAGGTGCGGCTGGATGCCGCCGACCTCGCACCGGCGGTGACCTGGGGTACCAGCCCGGAAACGGCGGTGCCGGTGACGGCGGCGGTGCCCGATCCGGGGGCGGAGGCCGATCCGGTCCGCGCGGGCCAGATGCGCAAGATGCTCGACTACATGGGTCTCGCTCCG
Source organism: Azospirillum picis (assembly GCF_017876115.1). Lineage (GTDB taxonomy): Bacteria > Pseudomonadota > Alphaproteobacteria > Azospirillales > Azospirillaceae > Azospirillum > Azospirillum picis. The sequence continues at coordinate 68,885 of NZ_JAGINO010000012.1, read as the reverse complement.
GGGATGAAGCTGGAGGAGGTGGCGATCGACCGCGTCTTCATCGGTTCCTGCACCAACGCGCGGCTGGAGGATCTGCGCGCCGCCGCGGCGGTGCTGCGCGGCCGGCGCGCCGTGGTGCCGGGGCTGGTGGTTCCGGGGTCGGTCCCGGTCCGGCGGCAGGCGGAGGCGGAGGGGCTCGACCGCGTCTTCACCGACGCCGGGCTGGAGTGGGGCGAGCCCGGCTGCTCCATGTGCGTCGGCATCAACGGCGACCTCGTTCCGGCGGGGGAGCGCTGTGCCTCCACCACCAACCGCAACTTCCCCGGCCGCCAGGGGCCGAACGCGCGCACGCACCTGATGAGCCCGGCGATGGCCGCCGCCGCCGCCGCGACGGGGCGCCTCACCGATGTCCGGACGCTGGATGTCCGGGCGCTGGATGTCCGCAAGCTGGGAGCTTCCTGAAGATGGACGCCTTCGTCACGCTGACCGCGCCGGCGGTGCCGCTCGACATCGCCAACATCGACACCGACCAGTTGCTGCCCGCACGCTTCCTGAAGAAGCCGCGCAGTGCCGGCTACGGCAACTTCCTGTTCCGCGACGAGCGCAAGCCCGGCTTCCCGCTGGACGATCCGGCCTATGCCGGCGCCCGGGTGCTGGTGACGGACCGCAACTTCGGCTGCGGATCGTCGCGCGAGGGGGCGGTCTATGCGCTGGTGGATGGCGGCTTCCGCTGCGTCGTCGCCCCCAGCTTCGGCGACATCTTCGCCGCCAACGCCGCCAAGAACGGCTTGCTCACCGTCACCCTGCCGGAGGAGACGGTGGCGGCGCTGCGCCGCCAGCTTCAGGAGGCGCCGGGCGCCGCCGTCACCGTCGACCTGCCGGCGCAGACCCTGACCGGCCCCGACGGACGGCCGCTGTCCTTCGCCATCGACCCGTTCAAGAAGGAGTGCCTGATCGCCGGCCTGGACGACGTGGCGCTGACGCTGCGCCATCAGGACGCCATCGACGCCTTCGACCGTGCCGACGCGGGCGCGCGGCCGTGGGTGGTGCCGGCCGCCTGACCGGCGGACCGTCATCCTGGTCGGGCGCCGGCGAAGAACGCCGCGATCTCATCGGCCACGAGGTCGGGCAGTTCCTCCGCCAGGTAATGGCAGCCGGGCAGGGCACGGCCGGAGACGTCGGCGGCGCGCTTGCGCCATTCGCCCAGTGGATCGAAGCAGCGGCCGATCACGCCGTACTCGCCCCACAGGATGCGCAACGGCGCCTCGACCTTGCGGCCGCCGTCCTCGTCGTCATGGCGCAGGTCGATGCCGGCGGCGGCGCGGTAGTCCTCGCAGGAGGCGTGGATGGTCTCCGGCGTCCAGGCGGCAAGATACTCGGCCAGCGCCTCGGGGGTGAAGGGCGACAGCCCGGCGCTGCCGGACCCGCATTTCTTCCGCCAGTAGAATTCCGGATCGCCGGCGATCATCCGCTCGGGAAAAGGCTCGGGCAGGCACAGGAAGAACCAGTGCCAGTAGGCGCGGGCGAAGGCGTCGGTCGTGCCGGCATACATCTCCCGCGTTGGCGCGATGTCCAGCAGCACGGCACCCGGTGCGCGGGCCGGATGGTCGAGCATCAGGCGATGGGCGACGCGGGCGCCGCGGTCGTGGGCGGCGATGAGGAAAGTCTCGTGGCCCAGCACGCCCATCACCTGGACCATGTCGGCCGCCATCGCGCGCTTGGAATAGGGGGCGTGATCGGGCGCGCTGGCCGGTTTGGAGGAACGGCCATAGCCGCGCAGGTCGGGCACCAGCAGGGTGAAGCGGTCGCGCAGCCGCTCCGCCACCTTGTGCCACATGGCGCCGGTCTGGGGATAGCCGTGCAGCAGCAGCAGGGGCGGGCCGTTGCCGCCACGCCGCAACCGGATCCGCGCGCCGTCGGTTGGCAACTCCAAATCCTCGAAACCGTCGAACATCATGGCGGGCGGACCTTTCAAGCCGGTGAAACGACCCATCCTCGTCCGGAACGCGGCACCGGGGCGACATCGTTCCATTGAACAATCGAACCGGTGCAATGGGCCGGGCCGGTGGCCCGATCCGGAGAATCCTGCTTAGAATGGCGGCGGCTGTCAGTCCCCCAACCGGATGGGTCTCGCTTGGAACTTCGTCAGGTCCGCTGTTTCGTCGCCGTCGCCGAGGAGCTGCATTTCCGCCGCGCCGCTGAACGGCTCGCCATGGCCCAGGCGGCGCTGTCGCATCAGGTGCGGCTGCTGGAGGAGGAAATGGGCTGCGCCCTGCTGTTCCGCACCACGCGGCAGGTCAGCCTGACCGCGGCCGGCATCGCCTTCCTGGCCGAGGGGCGCCGCCTGCTGGAACAGGCGGAGCAGGTGCTCCGGGTGACGCGGGCCGCGGCCGGTGCCGGCGGCAGCCTGCGCATCGGCGGCATCGACCAGGCGCTGGTGGCGGTGCTGCCGCCGGTCCTCGCCCGGCTGCACGCCGAAACCCCGGAGCTTCGCATCACCCTGACCGAGGGCAGCTCGTCCGAGCAGGAGGCCGATCTGGTGCGCCACCGCATCGACCTCGCCTTCCTCCGTCCGCCGGTGTCCGATGACGGTCTCGCCTGCACCCGGCTGTTCGACGAACCCTTCGTCGCGGCGGTGCCCGAGGGGTTGGCGGCGGAAGCCGGTTCCCTGCCGTCCTGGAGCTGGCTGGCCGGGCAGCCGCTGATCGGCTACCCCAGGCACAGCCGCCCCCTGCTGCACGACCTGACCATGCGCCAGTTCGCTGCGCGGGGCTGCCGGCCGCAACCGGTGCAGGAGGTGACGGAGAAACTGACGATGCTGCAGCTCGTGGGGCAGGGAATCGGCATCGCCCTGGTCCCGCGCTGGCTGGCGCGATTCGCGATGCCCGGGGTCGCCTTCCGCCCGCTGCCGGAGGCCGCCGCCCTGCTGTCCTTCGGCATGGCTTGGCGCAGGGGCGATCCGTCGCCGGCCCTGGCGGCGGTGCGCGATGCGGTCCTGTGGCATCGGCCGGCGGCATAGACCGGCGACATGGGCGGTCCGGCGGCAGGGCCGCCGGTTGTGAGCCGTGGCGGCCCCTCTCCCCCAAGGCAGAGGGGCCGTCCGTCAGGCGATGCGACGCAGGGTGTCGATCCGCAGCGGCTCGTTCAGAAGCGTATCGAACTGGGCGGCCAGTCCCTTGAAGTTCGCCGCCGCGGCGTGCGCGTCGAGGGCGGCCTTGTCCTGCCAGACCTCGTACATCACGATGGTGCCGGGAGCCTCCCGGCTGACATGGGCGTTGTAGGCGAGGCAGCCCGGCTCCTGCAGGACGGCCGGTACGATGGCGGTGATGGCGTCGGCCAGGGCCTGTTCCTGTCCGGGCTTGGCGACCAGATAGGCGACGAGCTGGACCTGGTCGGCAGGCGGAACGGTCATCGTGATGTTTCCTCTCGATTGTTGCAGCGGAACGGGTCCTGTCGGCGCGGTCCGGCTCTCCGGCTCCGGTCGGCAGGGCGTCGACCCGCCGGAGAGGATACGCCCGCCGGGCACGATCGTCTCCAGTGCTTCGACGCCGGGGGCCGGGTTCGCGGGTCAGAAGCCGGCGATCACCGTCTTGCCGATCGCCCGGCCGCTCTCGACGGTGGTGTGGACGGCCTTCAGGTTGGCGGCGTTGATCGGCGACAGGGTCTCGGTCAGGGTGGTCTTCAAGACGCCGGCGTCGACGAGGTGGGCGATCTCCTCCAGCAGCTTGTGCTGTTCGATCATGTCGGCGGTCTTGAACATCGGCCGGGTGAACATGAGTTCCCAGGAAACGCTGATCGCCTTGCGCTTCAGCGGCACGATGTCGAAGCTCTTCGGGTCGTCGATCAGGGCGATGTGCCCCTGGGGCGCCACGATCTTGGGGAAGTGCGGCAACTGCCTGTCGGTGGCGGTCAGGCCGGCGACATATTCGACCTCCGGAATGCCGATCCGTGCCAGCTCCTCGTCCAGCGGCTTGTGATGGTCGATCACGTGATGGGCGCCCATTTCGGTCACCCATGCCGTGGTCTCGGGACGCGAGGCGGTGGCGATGACGGTCAGGCCGGTCAGGCGCCGCGCCAACTGGATCAGGATGGAGCCGACGCCGCCGGCGCCGTTGATGACCAGCAGCGATCCGGTGCCCGCCTTGCGGCCGTAGGGAACGCGCAGACGGTCGAACAGCAGCTCCCAGGCGGTGATGGATGTCAGCGGCAGCGCCGCCGCCTGCGCCCAGTTCAGCGACTTCGGCTTGTGACCGACGATCCGCTCGTCGACGGCGTGCAGCTCGGCGTTGGTGCCGGGGCGCGTGATGTCGCCGGCGTAGAACACCTCGTCGCCGACCCTGAACAGCGAAACGTCGCTGCCCACCGCCTCGACCACGCCGGCGGCGTCCCAGCCCAGGATCTTGGGCTCGCCGTCCGCCGGCCGGGCGCTGGCGCGCACCTTGACGTCCACCGGATTGACCGAGATGGCGTGAACGCGGACGACGAGGTCGCGCGGCCCCGGGGTCGGCGCCGCGACCTGCAGGTCGACCAGGGCATCCTCCCGGTCGATGGTGCCGGGATTATGGTATCCGATTGCCTTCACGATGCTTCTCCTTCTCTGTGCAGCCGACCTGATCCTCGTGGGTGGAGTGCGCCGGCTCTGCATCCGCACTCCTGGGGCACCGAGTTCGTTGGGGCGGTGGCCCTCTCGACCCTGCCGGTCCCGCCGATGTTCCTGCACCAGGAATAGCTGGCTGCGATCAACAACAGAAACGCATAGTTTTGATTTCAATCATGAGGGAATATGATTGATGTTGGATGAGGGGCGTGCGTCGTCAGCGGTCAGCAGAGCGGCTGCTCACCAACTGACCCAGGCTTCCGGCGAAGCGCTCGGCGAGACGGTCGTGGCGGAACGCCTCGATCATGGTGTTCACGAAGGCGCGGGTCTTGGCGGGCAGCAGGGCGCGGTTCGCATAGTATAGGGAAATCGCCCCCGCATCGGCATACCAGTTCGGCAGAAGGCGCAGCAGATCGCCCCTTTCAAGCTGCGGCAGCGCGTCCGGGACGGCCAGCATGGCGACACCGAGCCCGAGCAGCGCCGCCTCCCGCATGGCAGCGGGGTCGTTGACGACGATGCACTCCCGCAGCGGCACCGGCATTTCGGTGCCTGCCGCGTCGCGCATCATCCACTGGCGCACCCGGCCGGTGCCCGACGAGCGCATGAGGATCCCGGCGAAGGACGCGAGGCCGGAGGGATCGGAGGGCTGGGTGCGGCCGGCCATGTATGAAGGCGATGCCACCGCGATGATGTGCGCGGGCGCCAGCGGGCGTGCCACCACGCCCGGCGCGAGGTCGAAGCCGCCGCCGATGGCGGCATCGTAGCCTTCGGCGATCAGGTCGACCTTGCGGTTCTCAAAATGCCATTCCGGCCTGACGCGCGGATAGCGTGCAAGGAAGCCGGGCAGCAGCGGCAGGATATGGGCCATGCCGAGGGTCGGCGGCATGCTCACCTTCAGCACGCCCGCCGGTTCCTCCGCAGCCGTCGCAACCTCGGCGATCGCCGCCTGCAGGGCATCGAGATTGCCGCCGATCGACAGCAGGAACCGCTCGCCGGCCTCGGTCAGCGTGAGCTTGCGGGTGGAGCGGTGGAACAGCCGCACGCCGATGTTGCGTTCCAGCATGGCGACGTTGCGGCTGACCGCGGCCGGTGTCAGGGCGAGCCGACGGGCGGCGGCGGAGAAGCTGCCCATCTCGGCGCTGCGGACGAAGGATTCCAGGTTGGCAAGCGTTTCCATGCTCAGACCTTAAACGAATGCTTGAGAATGAACCAAGCCATTACCGGCTAATCGGCGGAAGCCGAAACGGCGACACTCCTCCTGTCGAAACCCAATGGAGTGTCCCCGATGAACAGTCCTCTTCCCCTGGCCGGCAAGGTCGCCCTGGTAACCGGTGGCTCGCGTGGGATCGGCGCGGCCATCGTCAAGCGTCTCGCCCGGGACGGGGCGGACGTCGCGTTCAGCTACTCGCACGCAAAGGATCAGGCCGATGCGGTGGCGGCATTCATCCAGGGGCTCGGCCGCCGTGCGCTCGCCATCCGCGCCGACCAGGCGGTGACGGCCGAGGTCGAGGGGCTGGTGAGGCAGGCTCACGAGGCGTTCGGGCGGCTGGACATTCTGGTCAACTCGGCAGGGGTCTTCGTGACCGGGCTTGTCGGGGATCCCGCGGCGGACATGGCCGCGTTCGACCGGCAGATCGATATCAACATCAAGGGCGTCGCGGCGGCGGTGCGCACGGCGGCGCCGCTGCTCGCCGACGGTGGACGGATCGTCTCCATCGGGACGACTGGCGCCGACCGCATCGCTTTTTCCGGCGTGGCCGACTACATCGCGACCAAGGCCGCGGTCGCGGCCTATACCCGCGGCTGGTCCCGCGATCTCGGTCCCCGCAACATCACCGTCAACGTGATCCAGCCGGGTGCGATCAACACCGACATGAACCCGGAGACCGGGGCCGGGTCGGATGTCCTGCGTGCGCTGACCTCGCTCGGGCGATATGGCCAACCCGACGACATCGCCGGTGCCGTCGCATTCCTGGTGGGTCCGGATGGCGGCTACGTCACCGGCGCCACGCTGACCGTCGACGGCGGCCAGACCGCCTGATCCGACACCCTTCTGCAAGCAGGAGTCCGTTCCATGACCACCATCGGCATCATCGGTGCCGGCCAGATCGGCCGGGCCTTCGCGACGGCGCTTGCCGCACGGAACATCCCGGCCGTCATCGCCAACAGCCGCGGCCCGGAAACGCTGGCGGCGCTCGCGGCCGATCTTGGCCCCGGCATCAGGCCGGGTACGAGGGAGGAGGCCGCAGCGCAGGACATCGTGCTCGTCGCGGTCACCTGGTCCAAGCTGCCGGGCGCACTCGCCGGGCTGCCCGACTGGGCGGGGCGGATCGTCCTGGACGCCAACAACCCGATCGAAGCGCCGCTGTTCAAGCCCGTGCAGCTCGGGGCGCGGTCGTCGTCGGAGGTGTTCGCCGGGCTGGTGACCGGTGCAAGGGTGGTGAAGGCGTTCAACCACCTTCAGCCGCATCTCGTTGCCGGCGACCCGGCCAGCGACGGCGGCCGGCGCGTGCTGTTCTACTCCGGCGACGATGCCGGGGCGAAGGCACAGGTCGGTGCGCTGATCGACAGGCTCGGGTTCTACGGGATCGATCTCGGTTCCCTCGCCGTCGGCAGCCGTCTGGTGCAGTTCCCGGGCGGCCCGCTTCCCGCCCTCAACCTGGTGAAGGTCGGCTGACCGCGCGGTGCGGTCACCCCGGAAGAAGGAAGAAACCCATGCCTGAACCCATCAGCGCCGCACAGGCGGCTGACGAGCCCGACTACGGCCATCTCCTGCGTTCGAACCTTGAGCGCGTCTTCAACGAGCCCGATCCGGCGAGACGTGCGTCCGCCATCGCCGACCTCTTCGTGGCGGAGCCGATCCTGTACGAACCGGCGGACATCGTGAGAGGCCGTGCCGCGATCTCGGAAATCGCCGGCGGACTTCTTGACCGGTTCGGACCCGATTTCCGCTTCAGACCCGACGGCGACGTCGTCGGGCATCATGGATTGGCGACGTTGCGATGGCAGGCCGGCCCAGCCGGCGGGCCTGCCATGGTCACCGGCACCGACGCCGCCGAGATCGTCGGCGGAAGGATCGCACAGCTCTGGGTGCTGCTCGATCCGGCGAAGCCTTAGAGTCTGTCCGATGCTTATTGAAGGATCGGACAGACTCTAAGCTTTTGGTTTTCCGTGTGATTCACGTTTCAAGCGATACCGCTTGAACCGATCACACTCTAGCGCCCGCTCAGGCATCCGATGCCGCGGGAGCGGGTCGGCGAAGGCCGTGGGCCGAAACAGCCTGCAGGATCAACTCCACGCATCGGCCGGCCGGCAGACGTGCGGTGTCGAGTTGCAGGCATGGCCGGTGCCAGGGGTCGTAGGGGCGGGTGACGACCTGATCCCAGGTCGGCGGCACCAGTCCCTCGATGTCGCACGCGCGGCTTTCCAACCGGTGGCGGTGCAGGGCAGGGTCGGAACAGACGAGTTCGATCTCGATGAACGGTGCATCCGACCTCACGGCGACATCGCGGTAGGCGTCACGCGTGATCGTCAGCGGATTGACCGAGTCCACCACGACGCTGCGGCCAAGACGCAGGTTGTCGGCGGCGATCCGCTGGGCCGCCATGTATCCCGCCGGTCCGACGTCGCTTCCCGGCGGCAGAGCGCCGGACGACCGGATGGCCTGCTCGATGGAATCGATCCGCAGGTAAGACGCGCCAATTTTGTCCGCCACCTGTCTGGCGATGGTGCTCTTGCCGGTGCCCGGCAGCCCTCCGAAGATGACGAGCATGCGGCGATCCTGTCCGGTTTCCCCGATTCTCTTCATCCGACGGGCGGGTAGGGGGGCTTGGTGAAGTGCGCAGGCGACAGGGTGAAGATCTCGTAGCCGGTCTCGGTCACGCCGACGCTGTGTTCGAACTGCGCCGAGAGGCTCCGGTCCCGGCTGACGGCGGTCCATCCGTCGCCGAGAATCTTGACGTCGGGACGCCCGGCGTTGACCATCGGCTCGACCGTCAGGAACATTCCCGGCAACAGCTCCTGGCCCTCGCCGGGCCGGCCGTAATTCAGCACGTCCGGTGCATCGTGGTAGATGCGGCCCAGGCCGTGGCCACAGAAGTCGCGGACGACGGTGAAGCGTTCCGCCTCCACCCAGCGCTGCATGGCGAAGCCGATGTCGCCGACGGTCGCACCGGGCCGGATGGCCTCGATGCCGCGCATCATGGCCTCATAGGTCACGTCGATGAGGCGCCTCGCGCGCAGGCCGAGCTTGCCCACTCCATACATGCGGCTGCTGTCGCCGTGCCAGCCGTCGACGATCACCGCCAGATCGATGTTGAGGATGTCGCCGTCCACCAGCCTCCGGTCGCCGGGGATGCCGTGGCAGACGACATGGTTGACCGAGATGCAGGTCGCATGGGCATAGCCACGGTAACCCAGCGACGCCGGCGTGGCCCCATGCCCGACGATGTGGTCGTGGCAGAGGCGGTCAAGCTCCGCCGTGGTGATGCCCGCCCTGACATGGGGAGTGATCATGTCCAGAGTCGCCGCGGCGAGGCGGCCTGCCGCGCGCATTCCGGCGAAATCCTCCGGTGCGTGGAGCTTGATGCTTCTGGGGGCGGGGAGTTCGGTCATCAGCGGTCCTGTATCAGGGGAGACGTGCATCGGCGTTCGGCGGCAACCGTCCGCCGCCCCGCATGCCGGCGATCGGCATCCCGCAATGGAGTTCGGCGATCATCCGCTCCGCAAAGGACGGCGGCGGAGCGCCCCGCGAGAGGTAGGGCCGGAGAATGGCGATCGGCGCGTCGAAGATCAGGAACTTGGCCCGTGCCAGTTGTTCGTCGCAGGCCGTTCCGTCCCCGCACGCCGCGACGCAAGCCTGAAAGGCGGCGTCCAGCTCGCCTTCCAGCTGCTCGAGCGCCTGCCTCAGCGGTGCCGGGGGCGGGCTGTCCTCGAACAGGGAGACCGGCTCGTTCAGGAGCAGGAAGCGGGCACGGTACCCGTCCTCCCGGGACCATGGCAGGATGGCCAGCGCCGCCTCGCGGGGGCGGCCGTCGCGAAGCAGCGGGGCCAGGGTCCTGACAAGGGATGCGTAGGCCGTATTCCAGGCCATGCCGAGGACGGCGGCGCGGGAGTCGAACCGGTGATAGATCGAGCCCGTGGGCGCACCCACCCGCCGGGCGATCGCCTGCATGGTGGCGGCAGCGGGACCGCCCTCGGCGACGAGCGCGATCGTGGCATCGATGAAGTCGTGCTCGGTGAAGCGTGCGGTTCTGACCATGCCAATTAGAATAGTTATTTTAGAACGTGGTGTCTATTTGATTCGCTGGAGTGGTCTCGCGCGCCGTCATCGCCGGGTCGGCAAGGCGATCAAGACCCCGGACGACCGGCCGAACCAGATTGGCCGCCCGCTGAAGCAGGGGAGGGCTCGGATCATGACCATGAAGCCACCCCCGGACACATGGCCGGCCAGCCGTGCGTCCGGCACCTCCCGGGTGGGATCGGCTGGCACTCTCAATGCCCGGCCCGTCTGGCGTGCCGGGCCGCCAGGAGTTCGTAATGCATCTGGATATGAGGCTGCGTGGAGCGGTGCCCAGCCTGATCTTCAATGATGGCGCTGGATCGGGCGGAGGTCGGCAGATGCTGCATGATGTAGCAGGCAGCACTGCTGTAGTCGGGCATCGAGATGCGTCCGAGCATATAGGGGTCTTCAGGCTGCTGGAAAATCACGGTGACGTTCATTGCAGCCTCCTTGAGGCTCGATCAGTCTGCTGTTGCAATGAGGATCACGCTAAGGCTTTGGTCCGAAAGTATGGTTGACCTGGGTCAAGTGTGTCTTGGGTGAAATCACGCCCATCCAGGCCAAGCCTGCGCCTGCGCTGCTTGTCCTCAGCTTTTCAGCATTTGAGCGGCACTCGGCACGCGTCCGCGTTTCAGCCCGACCGCAGCAGGATCAACCTCCATCGCGGAGCACGCGAACCGGTAGGCGAGCGACAGCAGGCCCAGCGAAAACACGGGGTCCCGCGAGCGGAGAAGGAAGTCGTCATACTCCTTCAGGGGACCGACCGCCCGTCGCCAGAGACGCGCGTCATCCAGGAACATCAGGTTCATGGCCCAGGCACCGAACTGCCGTCGCGCCGCTCCATCGATGGAGAGCAGATGGTCGATGTGGTGGTGCCGGCTGTCGCGCCGCGTTCTGTGCAGGACTGTATCAACCGCCTCCTCCCGACCTTCCACGGCCTGGAGGAAGACGCCGCCGCATTCGATCATGAAGCCTGTCACGTCGGCATCCCTGTTGTAGCGGGCAGCCGAAATGCATAAATCCTGAATGTCGGGGTAGGGCATGATAAACTTCATCTCACTCCTGAAAACACGGATCACCATGAGAAAACCTTTTCCGGCGCGATGTCATAGGGAGTGAAAATCCATCGCGGCGAATTGTGCTCAAGGTTATCGGCATCTGTCGATGAAGCAATTGAGTGATCTGGTTTCAGCTTTGTAATCGGATGCGAATATTTTTGCCGCCAGACCCTTTTTTCAACCTGGCGCCGCTATTGTGAGGCAGTTCAAAATAATTCCTGCGGATGACTCCTGGTTGTCGGGTTGAGTTGTCATGGTATGAATTTGCGCCCCCATTCTCTTCATCTTTGGCATCAGGGCCGGAAAAGCGCTGCTACCCTGCCCCTCGCATGTGGCGGGCGGATCGGTGTGGGCGCCGTCCCGATGGTCAGCGGAACGATGGCGCAGCCGCCGTCCGGTGGCCGGAGCGCACATGCCCCAGGCCGCGCCAGCCCTCAGGACTGAATCGTCCTGCCGGTCGAACCGCAGCCGGCGGGAGTGCGGGGACGGCTGGCGGCCGGCGTTCGCGAGCAAGAGGAGCTGAATATGTGCGGTGGCTTGTATGCGTCTGCTCGAAGGAACGCTAGCCATCTGTAGGTATAGTTGATGGGTGCGTCATCGAGTGTCAGATTGAATCCGATAAGACCGATGCAGTGCAACGTTCTTTTGATGCCGCTGAGCATGGGCATGACCGCAATGTACCGCTTCTCTTTGGAAACAAGGAGCCGACAGCGATGCCGCACGAGGCGACTACTCCAAATTTGCTGGATCTGCCGATTGGCCTCCCTGACAAAGGCATGCGACGGGAATTCGACAGCATGGGCACCGTCGATGTGCCTGCCGACCGGTATTGGGGCGCACAGACACAGCGTTCGCTCGAGCATTTCTCGATCGGCAGCGACCGCATGCCGAAAGCCGTCTATCATGCGTATGGCTATGTGAAGAAGGCGTGCGCGCTGGTGAACCAGGCGGCAGGACGCTTGCCGGCCTGGAAGGCGGACGCGATCCTGCGGGCAGCCGACGAGACCATCGACGGCGAATTGGACGGGCACTTCCCCCTCTTCGTCTGGCAGACCGGCTCCGGCACGCAGAGCAACATGAACGTCAACGAGGTCATCTCCAACCGGGCGATCCAGCTCCTCGGCGGCGTACCCGGCTCGCAGATGCCGGTCGGCCCGAACGATGACGTCAATATGGGCCAGTCCTCGAACGATACCTTTCCGACCGCCATGCACATCGCCGCCGTGGCGGCGATCGACGACCAAGTCATTCCGCAGGTCACGGCGCTCGTCGAAACCATCGAATGCAAGGCGGACGACTGGATGGACGTGGTCAAGATCGGCCGCACCCACCTGGAGGATGCGGTTCCACTCACCGTCGGCCAGGAATGGCACGGCTGGGCAGGCCAGATTCGCGACGCGCTCGCGGCGATCGAGGCCAGCCGGTCCGGCCTCTACCAGCTTGCGGTCGGCGGCACCGCGGTTGGAACCGGCCTCAACGCCCCAAAGGGTTTTGCGGCGGATGTCGCGGCGAAGATCGCGGAACTGACCGGCAGGCCCTTCGTCACGGCACCGAACAAGTTCACGGCCCAGGGGTCGCTCGACACCATGGTTCGTGCCCATGGCGCGCTGCGCGATCTCGCGGTGGCGCTGATGAAGATCGCCAACGACATGCGCTGGCTCGCCTCCGGGCCGCGCTGCGGTTTCGGCGAGCTGCTGCTGCCGAGCAACGAGCCGGGGTCGTCCATCATGCCCGGCAAGGTCAACCCGACCCAGTGCGAGGCGATGGTGATGATCTGCATCCAGGTGATGGGCAACGACAGCGCCGTTGCCTTCGCGGGAAGCCAGGGCAATTTCGAGCTGAATGCGATGCGCCCGGTCATCATCAGCAATTTCCTGCATTCGGCCCGCATCCTCGCCGACGGCTGTGAGAAGTTCCGCATCTTCTCGGTGGAAGGCACCGCTCTCAACCGCGACCGGATCGAGCAGTATGTCGAAGGCAGCGTCATGCTGGTCACCGCGCTGTCGCCGGTCATCGGCTACCAGAACGCGGCGCACATCGCCGAGACGGCGATCGCCGGCAATCTGACCCTCAGGCAGGCGGCGCTGGCCTCCGGGAAGGTCGATGAGGCGACGTTCGACAGGATCGTCAAGCCGATCGAGATGGTCGGCCATGGCCTCGCGGGTGCCTGATGGTCCCCCAGGCCGCCCCGGCGCATGACGTGGCGCATGTCACCCTGCGGCTCGGCCGGCTCATGCTGGTCAACGGGGCCGACACGGCCCATGTGCAGGACGCCGTTACAGCGTTCGCGGCGCGGCTCGGCCATCGGGTGCATCTGCTCGTCGGGCTGGAAGGGCTGCTCCTGACGATCGAGGATGGCGAGGGGTTCCACACGCGCCTCGGCCCGGCCATCACCGCCATCACCGTGAACATGGGTGCGCTGGCGGCACTGGACGGGATCCGGAACGGTGACATTCCGCTATCCTCCGACCTCTCCGGGATCGACCGGTCCCTCGATCGCGTGGAGCACGGCGGCAACCGCTTTCCGCCCTGGCTGGTGGCCGTCGCCATGGGCGTCACCGCCGCCTCGCTGGCGCGCCTCTTCGGGGCTCTCTGGGCGGTCGTCGGCGTGTCCTGCCTCGTCGGCGTCGCCACGCAGCTCGTGCGACAGCTTCTGGCGGCGGCCACCGTGAACCCGGTCGCGGCGGCGGGCCTTGCCGCATTCGCGGGCGGCCTCGTGGGCGCGCTCGCCATGAAGGCATTTCCGGACATTCCACCGACATTGTGCCTCGTCGTGGCCGGCATGATCCTGGTGCCCGGCGTCCCGCTCCTCAACGGCGTGCGCGACCTGTTGGGAAAACATGTCGGGACCGGCATCGGGCGTCTCATGCTGGGCGCCGTCACCGTATTGGCGATCACGGTCGGCCTGTTCCGCGCCGCCGGCCTCGCGGGCGACACGCTGCCGGTCGGCGGCACCTTACCCCTGCTTCCTTCGGCCGAGGACGTCCTGTTCGCCGGTCTGGCGGGAGGCGGCTATGCGCTGCTGTTCAATGTGCCGGCCCGCGCCGCCTGGATCTGCGTGATCTGCGGCATGGCCGGCCACGGCTTGAGGACGGTGGCCGAGCATCTCGGCCTCGCGCTCGGTGCCGCCAGCCTTCTTGGGGCTTTCGCTGCTGCCCTGGTTGCCCGCAAGCTGGCGGGCAGGCTGCATGCCCCCGCCGTCACCTTCGCCTTTCCAGGCGTCGTGGCGATGATCCCCGGTTCCTACGCGTTCCGCGCCGGGATCGGCGGCCTGTCGATCATGGCCAGCGGCGGTGCGGCGCCGTCGGCACTGGTCGGGGAAACGATCGGTCTCGCCGTGACGGCCGTGGTGGTGACGGCGTCCATCGCCATCGGCCTCTGCCTTGCGCTTGCCGCGCCGCGTCCCGGCGGCGTCGCTCCATCCACCGCTTCCAAGGGAGCCTCACGATGATACGCTGCGTTCGCATGTGGACCGGCGAGGACGGAAACTCGCTGTTCGAGGAGGGCTGGATCGACCTTGCGGAGGGCATGCGCGGCGACGCCGTCGGCAAGGCCGTTCCGGCCGCCGAGATCTCTTTCCAGGAGACGCGGTCCGGTGGCTCCTATGGCTGGCACCAGGACCCGGTGCCGCGCTTCGTGATCACCCTGTCGGGCACGCTCGAGTTCGAGATGAAGTCCGGCGCGACCTTCACGATCAGGCCCGGCGACATTCTGCTCGCACAGGACAACAGCGGCACCGGGCACACATGGCGCCTGATCGGCAACGAGCCCTGGCGCCGCGCCTATGTCGTCTACCGCGACGGCGCTGCGCTGCCCTTCGTGCCGGCAAAGGAGCTGCGCGCATGACCGCGGATGTCTCGAAATCCGCCGACGTAGTGCTGATCGGCGCCGGCATCATGAGCGCGACGCTCGGCACGATCCTCAAGGAGCTCGAACCGTCGCTGGACGTCGTGATGCTCGAGACGCTGCACGACTGCGGCCAGGAAAGCTCGCAGGCATGGAACAACGCCGGCACCGGCCATGCGGCCAACTGCGAGCTGAACTACACGCCGCAGCGTGCCGACGGCACGATCGACATCGCGAAGGCACTGGAAGTCAACACGGAGTTCGACCTCTCGCGCCAGCTCTGGTCACATCTCGTCGCCAAGGGGGCGATTCCGGATCCGCGGGCCTTCCTTCATCCCTGCCCGCACATGAGCTTCGTCTGGGGCGACGAGAATGTCGACTTCCTGCGGCGGCGCTACCGTGAGATGGCCGCTCATCACTGCTACCATGGCATGGAGTTCAGTGACGACCATCGGCGGATCGCCGACTGGGCGCCTCTGGTCATGGAGGGGCGCGACGCCGGCCAGACGGTCGCGGCGACGCGGATCGTGAGCGGGGCGGATGTCGACTACGGTGCGCTCACCCATCTGCTGGTGGCGCAGCTCCGCGCGCAGGCCGGCTTCGCGGTCCACTACAAGCACCGTGTGGTCGATCTGGCGCGCGACGGGGGCGGCCGCTGGCTCGTGACCGTCGAGGAGGTCGCGACCGGCGAACGCAAGGCCATCTCCGCACGCTTCGTCTTCGCCGGGGCCGGCGGTGGCGCGCTCGCCATCCTGCAAAAGTCCGGCATCCCGGAAGGGCACGGCTACGGCGGGTTCCCGGTCAGCGGCATCTGGCTGCGCTGCGACGTGGATACGGTCAGCGCACGGCATCACGCCAAGGTCTACGGCAAGGCCGCGCACGGCTCGCCGCCGATGTCGGTCCCCCATCTCGACACCCGCATCGTCGGGGGCAAGCGTTCGCTGCTGTTCGGCCCCTACGCCGGGTTCTCCAGCAAGTTTCTGAAACACGGCTCCTATTCCGACCTCTTCCGCTCGATCGAGCCGGGGAACATCCTTCCCATGCTGGCGGTCGCCCGCGACAACTGGCAGCTCAGCGAATACCTGATCGGCCAGGTGCTTCAGACGGCCGAGCACCAGTTCGCCGCACTCCAGGCATTCTTCCCCCGTGCACAGCGCGAGGATTGGCAGCAGGCCGTCGCCGGCCAGCGCGTCCAGATCATCAAGCCGGACCAGCAGCACGCCGGCGTCCTCGAATTCGGCACCGAGCTGGTGGCGAGTGCCGACAAATCCTTCGTTGCGCTGTTGGGTGCCTCGCCGGGTGCCTCGACGGCCGCCTTCATCGCCATCGAGGTGCTGGAGAGGTGTTTCGCCGACCGGCTGACGCCGGACGGATGGCTGGAAGGATTGAAAACGATGATTCCAACCTACGGAATCGATCTCAAGCAGGACGCAGCCGCCTGCCGCGCCATCCGCGCTAGCACCGCCGGAACCCTCAAGCTCGACTTCGTCTGACCTTGGGCCTTGCCACGCCAGCAGGCCAATTCCGGGAGCATCCGATCATGACGCAGAAGGTCGCCGACCTGATCACGGACATTCTCCAAGCGACCGGCGTGCGCCGCATCTACGGCGTCGTCGGCGACAGTCTGAACGGGCTGACGGACTCGCTCCGCCGCAAGCGCAGCATCGACTGGGTGCACGTCCGCCACGAGGAGGTCGCTGCCTTCGCCGCGGGCGCGGAGGCCGCCCTGACCGGCGGGCTGGCCGTCTGCGCCGGTTCCTGCGGACCGGGCAACCTCCATCTCATCAACGGTCTCTATGATTGCCACCGGACTCGCGTGCCGGTGCTGGCCATCGCCGCGCAGATCCCGTCGGCCGAGATCGGCCGCAACTATTTCCAGGAGACGAAGCCGGAGGAACTCTTCCGCGGCTGCAGCGACTTCTGCGAACTGGTCTCGCATCCCTCGCAGCTTCCGGGGGTCCTGGAGGCGGCGATCCGCAGCGCCATCGGACGGCGGAGCGTTTCCGTCATCGTCATTCCGGGAGACATCGCGCTGGAGGATTTCGAGGCGCCCTTCTCCGCCCCGGCCGCGCTGGCGATCCGCCAGCCGGTCACGGCTCCCGCCCCCGACGAACTCGATGCGCTCGCCGACCTCCTCAACGGCGGGAGCCGCATCACGCTGTTCTGCGGCCGCGGCTGCCAGGGCGCGCATGACCCGCTGATCAAGCTTGCGGAGACGCTGAAGGCGCCCATCGTCCATGCGCTCGGCGGCAAGGAGCATGTCGAGTGGGACAACCCCTTCGACGTCGGGCTCACCGGCATGCTGGGCTTCTCCTCGGGCTACCGGGCGATGAAGGAGTGCGACACGCTGCTGATGCTCGGCACGGACTTCCCGTATCGGCAGTTCTATCCGACCGGCGCCAAGATCGCGCAGGTCGACCTGCGCGCCGAGAATCTCGGGCATCGCACGCCGCTCGACCTTGCGCTGGTCGGCGACGTGAACGCGACCATCCAGGCGCTGTTGCCTCGGCTGACCGCGAAAACCGACGACAGCCATCTCGCCGGCAGCCTCGTCAACTACCGCGCGGCGCGCGAGGGGCTCGACGATCTCGCCACCGGCAAGCCGGGGCACAAGCCGATCCATCCGCAATACCTCACCCGGCTGCTCAGCGAGCACGCAACGGACGACGCCGTGTTCACCTTCGACGTCGGCACGCCGACGGTATGGGCGGCACGCTATCTCAAGATGAACGGCCGGCGCCGGATGATCGGCTCGCTGTCGCACGGGTCGATGGCCAACGCGATGCCGCAGGCGATCGGCGCCCAGGCGGCGTTTCCCGGTCGGCAGATCATCAGCCTGTCCGGCGACGGCGGCTTCTCGATGCTGATGGGGGACTTCCTGACCCTCAACCAGCAGAAGCTCCCGGTCAAGGTGGTGATCTACAACAACGGCAGTCTCGGGTTCGTCGCGCTGGAGATGAAGGGGGCGGGGTTCCTGGAAACCGGCACAGATCTTCAGAACCCCGACTTCGCCGCCATGGCGCGGGCCGCCGGCGTCCATGCGGTCCGCGTCGAGGATCCGGGCGAACTCGACGCCGCGATCCGCGAGGTTCTCGACCATCCCGGGCCGGCCCTGCTGGACGTGGTCACGGCGGCCCAGGAACTGGCGCTGCCGCCGACCATCGAGGCATCCCAGGTCAAGGGCTTCGGCCTGTGGGCCCTGCAGGCCGTGATGAACGGCCGGGGCGACGAACTGATCGACCTCGCCCGCACCAACCTTCTGCGCTGACGCCCCGCGGGCAGTCGGCGGCGCGGTGTCGCCACGCGGTCGGGGGAGGGGATTGCCAGCACTCCTCCCCCGCCTCACGCCAGCGGCTTCAGTTCCCACAGCAGGGTCGGGATCAGCTCGGCCACCGTCGGGTGGATGTGGACGGCGCGCTGCAGCGTGGTGTAGGGCGCCTTGGCGTACATCATGTCCAGCACGCTGTGGATCGCCTCGTCGCCGTCCGGGCCGAGGATCGCGGCACCCAGGATCTCCTGGCTGTCGGCATCGACGACGATCTTCATGAAGCCCTGGGCCTCGCCCTTTTCCACCGCCCGGCCGACGCGGGTCATCGGGCGCATGCCGACGAGAGACCGTCTGCCGGAGCGGCGCACCGCGTCGTCGGTCATGCCGACGCGGGCGAGCGGCGGGTCGGTGTAGAGCGCATAGGCCGGGATGCGGTCGTCGACGCTGCGCGGTTCATCGTCGAGCAGATTGGCGGCGATGATCTCGAAATCGTTGTAGGCGGTATGGGTGAAGGCGCCGCGGCCGTTGCAATCGCCCATCGCCCAGATGCCGGGCGTGCTCGTGCGCAGGCGATCGTCGACTGCGATGTAGCCGCGGGCATCGGTGGAGACGCCGGCCCGCTCCAGCCCGAGGTCGTCGGTGTTGGGCCGGCGCCCGACCGCCAGCAGCACATGGCTGCCGACCAGTTGCGGCGCGCCCGAGGTGCAGTCGACACCCACGGCGATGCCGTCGGGATGGCGGGCAAAGCGGATGCATTCGGCCGACAGGCGAAGGGCGATCCCCTCCTTCTCCAGGATCTCCCGCACGCCGTCCGAGACGTCGGGGTCTTCCCGGGGGATCAGGCGCGCGCCTTTCTCGACGATGGTGACTTCGGCGCCGAAGCGGCGGTACATCTGGGCGAACTCCAGCCCGATGTAGCTGCCGCCCACCACCACGAGGTGGCGCGGGACATGGTCCAACTCCAGGATGCCACCGCTGGTCATCACCTCCACATCGGCGAGGCCCGGCAGGTCGGGGACGGCGGCGCGGCCGCCGACATTGAGGAAAATCCGCTTGGCGGTCAGCAATTCGTCGCCGACCCGTACGCTGTCGGGGGATTCGAAGCGGGCGTGTCCCTGGATCACGCGGCAGCCGGGCATGCCGCGCAGCCAGCGTTCGATGTTGCCGCGCGACCGGCCGGACACGGCGTCCTTGCGCTCCTTCACACGCGCCATGTCGATGCCGACGGGACCGTCCAGCACCACGCCGTATTCGGCGGCGCGCCGGGCCATGTGGGCGACGCGGGCACTGGCGACCAGCGTCTTGGTCGGCGTGCAGCCGGTGTTGACGCAGGTGCCGCCGAACAGCTTGCGCTCCACGATCGTGACGGTCATGCCGGCGGCGGTCAGGCGCTGCGCGAGGGCGGGACCGGCTTGACCGGCTCCTATGATGATGGCGTCGGTCGAGGCGGCCATGGGCTGGGCTCCTGATGCCGGATGGATTGGCTGGTCGCGGGCGGAATCGGGCGGATTTGGGGGCGGGCTTGACGCCGCCGGGATCAACAGCGCCGAGGGTAGCAAGGAGGCCGTGCGTTCCTCAATCAAACCAAGGTATGTCTGGCTTAGCGGAGCATCCGATCTTTCAATCGGGCGTCGGATTGTTCAAGAACCGCTCCGGGCCGACGCATAGCATGTCCGTAAAGTGGAGCATCTTGCAGAGTTCGGAGCGTGGGAATGGTGGCAGGCTTTGGCCAGGCGCAGGCGGCCCGGCGGAAGAGCGAGCGTCGGCTCGGGCTGCTGGCGCTGCCGCTCGCCCTGCTGGTCTTCGTCGTCGACACCTTCACCGACATCGAAAGCGCCATCGCCGTCCTCTACGTGCTGGTCCTGCTGCTCGCGGCCAACGCGCTGCCGCGGGCCGGGATCCTTCTGGCGGGTGGGGGGTGCGCCCTCCTGGCCGTGCTGTCCTTCCTTGCGTCGCACTGGACCGGCATGGATCTGTCCTCGATCCTGCGGTGCGGTGTTTCGCTGGCGGCGATCGCCATCACCAGCGTGCTGCTGCGCCGCGACCACGAGGCCCGCGCGTTGCTGGTGAGCGCCTATGGCGCCCTTTCCCGCAGCGAGAAGCGCTACCGCACGATGTTCGAGCAGGCGCGCGTTTCCCTGTGGGAGCAGGATTACACCGGCGTCAAGCAGGCGCTGGACGAGTTGCGGGCGGGGGGCGTGACGGATTTCCTTGCCCATGCCCAGGCAAACCCCGGCCTCGCCCGCGCGATGGCGGCGCATATCGTCACCACCAACGTGAACGAGGCGACGGTGGAACTGCTGGGCGCCTCCGACCGGACCGAGGTGCTGGGGCCGGTCGACCGTTTCCTGCCGGTCGGCGACACGGCCCTGCTCCAGGTGCTGCATGCCCTGTTCGAGGGTCGGGACCGCTTCGAGGGTCGGGCTGAGCTGACGGGCCTCGACGGCCGTCCGCTGGCCGTGCTGCTGGGCATCAGTTTCCCCGACGACGGCCTCGGCTTCGATCAGGTGGTGGTCGGCGTCGTCGACATCACCCAGCGGGAGCGCACGCAGGAGGCGCTGCTGGCGGCGCAGGCCGAACTGGCCCGGGCCGCTCGGGCCGCCACCATGGGCGCCCTGTCGGCCTCCATCGCCCACGAGCTGAACCAGCCGCTGGGCGCCATCGTCCTCAATGCCCAGACGTGCCTGCGCTGGCTGCGCCGCGACCCGCCCGATCTCGAAGCCGCCGAGAAGACTGTCGAGCGCATGGTCCGCGACGGCAAGCGCGCCGGCGAGATCGTGCAGCGGACACGGAGCGTGCTGGTGAAGGAGGCCGCGCGGGACGAACTGATAGAGCTGCCGCAGCTCGTGGAGGAGGTGATCCTGTTGCTGGAGCGCGAGCTGTCGGCCTCGTCGGCCACCCTGATCACCGACTTCGCTGCCGACCTGCCCCCGGTGAAGGCGTACCGCGTCGGGCTGCAGCAGGTGCTGATCAACCTGTTCACCAACGGGATGCACGCCATGGCCGCCACGGCGCCCGCGGCGCGCGAGCTGACCGTCACCATCGACAGGCCCGGACCGGGCAAGGTGCGGGTGGCTGTCGGCGATCGCGGGACGGGCATCGACGACCAGGATCGTGGCCGGCTCTTCGATCCCTTCTTCACCACCAAGCCCGACGGCATGGGAATGGGGCTTGCCATCTGCCGGTCGACCATCGAATCCTTCGGGGGAGCGTTGACCGCAAGGAACCTGGACGAGGCCGGCGGTGCCGCAGGTGGTGGGGCGATTTTCGAATTCACATTGCCAGCCGCAGCAAAGGGGGACTGACCGTCATGCCGATATCCGCCGCGACAGCCGAATGCCCGACACCGGCATCCGCCATGGCCGGGAAGGCCGACGACCCGCTGGTGCTCGTCGTCGATGATGACGAGGGCATGCGCGAAGCGTTGATCGACCTCCTGCGGAGCGTGGGAATCGAAAGCCGCGGTTTCGGTTCCGCCGCCGAATTGACGGTCGCCGACCTGCCCGACCGCCCGGGCTGCCTGGTGCTCGACGTCCGCCTACCCGGACTGGGCGGGCTGGAGTTCCAGGATCGCCTTGCCGCCCTTGGCATCACGCTGCCCGTGGTCTTCATGACGGGCTATGCCGACGTCCCGATGACGGTCCGCGCCATGAAGGCGGGTGCCATGGATTTCCTGGTCAAACCCTTCCGCGAGCAGGATATGCTCGATGCCGTGGCGACCGCGCTCGACCGCGACCGTGCGCATCGGCGCGACCGCGCCACGGCTGCCGGCGCCGAGACCCTTGCCGCCACGCTCACGCCGCGCGAACGCGAGGTGATGGTCGAGGTGGTGAGGGGACGGATGAACAAGCAGATCGCCGGGGACCTCGGGATCAGCGAGGTCACGGTCAAGCTTCATCGCGGCAAGGTGATGCGGAAGATGCAGGTGAGGACGCTCGCCGACCTCGTGCGCAAGGCCGAACTTCTGGCGGAGGGACCGGAATAGGGCGGCGTCCAGGCTGGATGTCCGGCTAGACGTTGGTGTGGTAGTTCCTTTCGCGCGGTTCCCGATAGGATCAGTCCGGCGCCATGGTCGGGCGCCATCATCCGGTCGAGGCAACGCCACCGTGTCCCACATCCCCGTCACAAGGGCGCCTCCGGCGCCGCTCATCGCTATCGTCGACGACGACCAGGCGATCCGCGAAGCGCTCGACGACCTGCTGCAGTCCGCCGGTTTCCGTTGCCTGCCTTTCGCTTCGGCCGAGGATTTCCTCGCCCATGCCGATCTGGGCGGGATCGCCTGCATCGTCCTGGACGTCCAGATGCCCGGCCTGTCCGGCCTCGACCTGCTGGACTGCCTGAATCTGGCGGGCGGCCACCCGCCCATCGTCTTCATGACGTCCTACGCCGACGAAGCGACCCGGTCGCGGGCGCTGGCGGCCGGCGCGCGCGCGGTCCTCGGCAAGCCCGTCGACGGCTATATCCTTCTCGACTCCCTCGCCGCTTCCCTCACCGCCGTGGCTGGTCACGGCTGATCACGCAGAGGAAGCGCCACGTCCTTCATGCTGCCGCCGGTCCGGCGGCTTCCTGAAGGCCATGCGGAATAGCGGCGAGTTGAAGCCCGAGGGGCTCCGGCCGCCGGCCGGAGCCCCTCGGAACGCAGCGTCAGCTATTGAAGAACGCAAGCAGGTCGGCGTTGATGACGTCGGAATGGGTGGTCGCCATGCCGTGCGGGAAGCCCTTGTAGACTTTCAGCGTCGCGTTGGGCAGCAGCTTGGAGGAGAGCAGCGCGGAATCGGCGATCGGCACGATCTGGTCGTCGTCGCCGTGCATGACCAGCACCGGAACGGCGATCTTCTTCAGGTCGTCGGTGAAGTCGGTTTCCGAGAACGCCTTGATGCAGTCGTACTGCGCCTTCGAGCCGCCCATCATGCCCTGGCGCCACCAATTGTCGATGATGCCCTGGGATACCTTGGCGCCGTCATGGTTGAAGCCGTAGAAGGGGCCGGCCGGGACGTCCTTGTAGAACTGGGCGCGGTTCGTGGCGACCTGCGTGCGGAAGCCGTCGAACACCTCGATCGGCAGCCCGCCGGGATTGGCGGCCGTCTTGACCATGATCGGCGGAACGGCACCAAGCAGCGCCGCCTTGGAGGCCCTCGACGTCCCGTGGCGGCCGAGATAGCGGGCGACCTCGCCGCCGCCGGTGGAATGGCCGACATGCATAACGTCCTTCAGGCCGAGCGTGGTGACCACGGCAAGGACGTCGTCGGCATAGGTGTCCATCTCGTTGCCGGTGGCGGTGGAGGTGGAACGGCCGTGTCCCCGGCGGTCATGGGCGACGACCCGGAAACCGTGGTCGAGGAAGAACAGCATCTGTGCATCCCAGTCGTCGGCCGAGAGCGGCCAGCCGTGATGGAACATGATGGTCCGGGCATCCTTCGGTCCCCAGTCCTTGTAGTAGATCGACACGCCGTCCTTGGTCTTCACGAATCCATCGTCGGTCTTGGTCGTCATGTCTCTTTTCCCTTCGCGTTTGTGGGCCGGTGATCCAGCGCCGTTGGCCGTGCGTTCCGCGGCGGCTGCACCGGATGCCGCAACCGCCACCATGGCGCCCGCCGTCCCGGCAAGCATGGTGCGGCGGGATACGCCCAGGGTCGGCCGGATCGCGGGAGTGGAGGCAGGGGAGGGCATCGTCATGATCCTCTTCAAGTCTGGCATCGGAAGAGGCCTCCGGATCCGATGGTCGCACCTCGGACCCGATGGTCTTGGACACCGGATGGCCGGCTGCGGACGCACAGGGCGGGCATGCCCGGTCGGTTCGCGCAGGCAGCGAAAACCTACCGCATTTGCCGGCCAACCAAAGCTATCCCTAGGTATTAGGGTTCCGGCCGAAGGCCGTCGATCATGAGGGAACAGTAATCTACAGGGTCGCCTGAGGCGAAGAGGAGCCTCCAGAGGGCTTCGGTCCGGCTTCCGGGCCTGTTTACTTTATCGTAGGCTTCCGGCCTCCCAGGCCGAGAGGCGCCTCCATTCCATGGCGGATGCGGGCATCAAGCCGGCGGCGCCAGCAGCCCTCCGGCCAAGGCACGAAACGCCTCGACCGCCTTGGCAAGGACGTCCTGCGGATGGTCGCTGGCCGCCACCCATAGCGCGGCGTTCAGCGCCGCCCCGTTGAGAAGCCGGGCGGCCGCCTCGCCATCGACGGGCCTGACGACGCCTTGTGCGATCAAGTCCCCCACCTTTTGCTGGGTCGTCTGCAGGCAACTGTTCTGGCTGGGCCACCGCGACGGATCGCCCAGGAACGCCGGCCCGTCGAGAAGAACGATGCGTTGAACCTCGGGCTCCAACGCCATCTCGATGTAGGCGATGCCCTCCGCCAGCAGCCCTTCCCAATCATTCTCGGCCTGATTGCCGATCATGCGCGCCCGGGACGCCATCTCCGCGTCGATCTGCTCGACCACCGCCTGCAGCAGCCCTCGCTTGTCACCGAAATTGTGATAGAGCGCTCCACGCGTCAGCCCGGCCTCGGCCGTCAATTCGTCCATCGAGGCGGCCGCATAGCCCTTTTCGGCAAAGGCCCTGCGCGCGGACGCGATCAGCTTGGCGCGGGTTTCCTCCATCATCTCCGAGCGCCGCTTGCCAGCCATCATCGCCACTCCTTCCTTCGAACATACGCATCGCATGTGAGTTGACATACGATGCGTATGCGTGCTTCACTCCACATACGAGGCGTATATCAATACGCGCCCGAACTGTGAAGCTGAAAGCGGGCGGCGCGCCATGGCGCCGACGACAGCAATCGACGGCGTCGGATGGCTCCGTCACCGACCAGCCGCAATTTCGCAACGAAGGAGAGGGTAATGGCGAAACGCGAGGCCATCGTGCCGGAAAGCCGGCATGCACTTTATGAAAAGCACCGTTATTCGGCGGCAATTCGCTCTGGCGACCTGCTGTTCGTCTCGGGTCAGGTCGGCAGCCGTGCCGACGGATCCCCGGAGCCCGTCTTCGAGCGGCAGGTTCAGTTGGCGTTTGAAAACCTGGTGACCGTGCTCAAGGCCGCCGGCTGCACCCTCGACGACGTGATCGACGTCACCACCTTCCACACCGATCCGGCCAACCAGTTCGAGACCATCATGGCCGTGCGCGACAAGGTCATCGGCGGTCCGCCCTATCCGAACTGGACCGCCGTCGGGGTGAATTGGCTGGCGGGCTTCGATTTCGAAATCAAGGTCATCGCCCGCCTTCCCGATGCCACCTGAATGGCAGCCGGCGGCGATGCCGGCTGCGCCATCCCGAGGACATCCGTTACCACCGCGGCCCGAACGGCGTCCGGGGCCGTGTGGGGACGTTCGCCGGGACCTCAGATCTGAGATGCCACGGCGGACTTGTCGATGATCGACCAGACGGTCTTGATGCGATCGCCGAAGAACTCGTAGAAGACATTCTCGGCAAACCGGACCCTCCTGCCGTTGACGGGCATGCCGAACAGCATGCCCGTCGGCGTGCAGTCGAACGCCAGGCGGCTCGCGATGCGGGGCGGTTCGCAAACCAGCAGATCGATGTTGAATGCAAGGTCGGGGATGGCGCGGCAATCCGCTTCGAGCATCTCACAATATCCGGCCAACCCTATGCGGCTGCCGTTGTAGTGAACGCCCTCATCGACAAATTTGCCCAGGTTTGGCCAATCCCGGGCGTTCAGGCAGGAAATGTATCCATGGTAGATGGCTGAAAGGTTGCTCTCGGTCATGACACCGCTCCCGGCTTCGTGGCGACCTCAACCATACGACACGGCACGAGGTGCAACCTACAAGCATGGGAATGGACGATCGGACCACACGGCATAGACGGTCAGGCTCGGCGTTCCGGCGTGGCGGACCAGAGGCCGGGGTAGTGGGGATCGCGCCTGGACACCCACGCGTCGAGACCTTCGCGCAGGTCGGCGGTCGGCGCTATGCGGGCAAATTGCTCCGCTTCCACCAGCAGTCCTTCGGCGATGGGCAAATTGATGCCGCGCGTCACCGCCGTGAGGATGGTGGCGATCGCGAGCGGCGAATGGACGAAAATGCGGTCCAGCAAGGTCCGCGCCGCCGGCAGCAGATCCTCGTGGGGAGCGATCGCATTGACGAGGCCCAGTTCCAGTGCCCGGACGGCCGGGAAGGCCTCGCCGGTGAGCAGCAACTGCATGGCCCGCTTGCGTCCGGCCAACCGCGGCAGGCGCTGGGTGCCGCCGAACGTAGGGGGCATTCCGAGGCGGATCTCGGGCTTGGCGAAGACCGCACGGTCGCTGGCGATGGCGAGTGGAGCGGCTTCCGTCACCTCGCAGCCGCCGCCGTAGGCGAGGCCGTTGACCGCGGCCACGATGGGCTTGCGGAATGCCTCGATGCGGGCGGTGAGCCGCTGGCCGCGCGCCACGAAGTCGCGGAGCGCCGTTTCCGGGCTTTCCGCCACGGACTGCGAGAATTCGGGAATGTCGCCGCCGGCGGAGAAGGCGCGCCCGGCTCCGGTGAGGATCACCCCGCGCACCCGGTGATCGCTCTCGATCTCGTCGAGGCGGAGGAGCAGGGCGTCGATGGTTTCGTAATTGAGGGCGTTCAGCTTCTCCGGGCGGTTGAGGGTCAGCGTCGCGACCGCTCCGTCGATCTCCTTCAGGACACACTCCGACATGGCCGCCTCCAAGCTCTTCTATTCGGAGGGGATCGGGCGCGTCAGCGTCGATGCGGTCGCCGAGAAGGCCGGCATCACCAAGCGCACGCTCTACTATCACTTCGAGAGTAAGGACGAACTCGTCGCGGCCTACCTGGAGGCGCGCGACCAGCCCAACCTGAAGCTGATGGCAGGCTGGTTCGCCGCCGCGGAGGGCGGGGCGGCGGAGAAGGTCTCGGCCATCTTTGCCGGTCTTGCCCGGAGCGCGCGCCATCCGAAATGGAAGGGCTGCGGTTTCCTGCGGACGACCGCAGAACTCGCCGCCATGCCGGGCCACCCGGCGGTGAGGATCGGCGCGCGTCACAAGAGCGCCTTCGCCTCATGGCTTGCGGGCGAAATGGACCAGGCCGGCTTCGAGACCCCGCAAGCCCTCGCGCGTCAGATCCTGCTCCTGCTCGACGGCGCCTTTTCCGCGTCGCTGGTGCATCGCGATGCAAGTTGGTTCGAGGACGCCGGTCGAGCCGCCCACGCCCTGGTGAGCGGTCATCCGCGCAAACCCGAGAACCGGCAGGGGGCTTGACCGCGGCCGCCGCAGGCTTGCATCGGCCCGGTGCGTTCGCAGGCGGGCGGCGGAGGGTTCGGCATTCGGCGCCGGACCCTTCGCCAGGTTCCGTCAGCCGCCCGGAGCCGCCGCCTCGCTCATTGCCTGTCCCATGACGGCCGAGGCGAAGTCGCGCTCCAGGTCGTAGGCGGTCCAGAGATCCAGCTCGTCCTCGCGGTTGAGGGTGGCCTTGATCCCGGCGCGCATCTTTCCTTTCAGCGTGCCCGCCAGTTCATGGGCGACCTCGACCGCCCGATCCAACACGCCCTCCGGACCGGGTCCCAGTTCCTGGACGAGGCCGATCTGGTGGGCGCGCGTCCCGCTCATCGAATTGCCGGTGAGCGCAAGCATGCGGGCCTCGCCCTTGGCAAGCACCTCGCGCACGATGCGGTAGCCGCCGAAGGCGTCGACCTTGACCTCGGGCAGTCCAAGCTTGGCATCCGCCGTGGCCAGGCGCAGGTCGCAGGCGCAGGCCAGCATGAACCCGCTGCCGACCGCCGCCCCGTGAAGGGCGGCGATGGCGAGCACCGGGCTGTCGTGGACGGCCCGCAACGCATCGCGCACGGCGGCCGTCCCCGCCAGGGTCTGGTCCGGCGTCAGGGAGGCGAACTCCCGGAAGTCGTTGCCGCCGCAGAAATGCCGGTGCGGAAGCCCGGTGAACACCATGGCCGCGATGCCGTCGCGTTCCAGCCCCTCGATCAGCGGCGGCAGGTCCCGCCAGCGATCGAAGCGGACGGCGTTCACCGGTGGATTGTCGAGCCGGACAATGGCGATGTCCGCGTCGCGTTCGACCCTGAACATCGCGTCACCCCCGGTCGGCATAGGCTGGGCGCCGCTTCTCAAGGAACGCCAGCGCGCCCTCCTTGGCCTCCGGCGTGCGGCGGACGGCGGCGGTCAGGGTGCATTCGAATTCGTACCCTTCCTTGAGGTTCATCATCTCGGTCCTGTTCAGCCCCTGCTTGGCGAGCCGGATTGCCGGCGGGCTCTTCTCGGCGATTTCCTCGGCCAGCCGCATCGCGGTCGGCATGAGCTCGTCGGGGCTGACCACCTGGTCGACGAGATTGGCGCGCAGCGCCTCCTGGGCCTTGATGCGGCGTCCGGTGTACATCATCAGCCGCGTCATGCCCTGTCCGGCCAGCCGCATGACGTGGCGCGAGCCGCCGAGCACGCCGACGTCGATCTCCGGCAAGGCGAACACCGCGCGCTCCGATGCGATCCTGACGTCGCACAGCGTCGACAGCACGATGCCGGTGCCGACCGCGGCGCCGTTGATCGAGCCGATGATCGGGATGCCGCAGTCGTACATGGCGTTGAAGGTCAGGCGGACATGGGCCAGATATTCGGTCGCCTGGTCGAAATCGAGGTCGACGAAGTCGTTGACGTCGTTGCCGCCGCAAAAGACCTTGCCGGCACCGGTGAAGACCGCCACGCGCATCGACGAATCCTCGTGCAGGCGATGGAAGGTGCGGCGGAGCTCGTCATAGACCTCCAGGCTGACGGCGTTTGCCGACGGCCGGTCGAGCGTGACGACGGCAAGCCCGCGATCGACTTCCACTTTGACGAAACGGTTCTCAAACGACATGTCGGTGCCTCCGTGTTTTTCCGAGATAGCTGTCCGCGACGGCCCCGCCGGCCAAAAGGTCGCCGGCGGGGCCGTCGGCGACGCAGGTCCCTGTCTCCAGCACCACCGCGTGGCGGGCTATGGCCTGGGCGAGGATGAGATTTTGTTCGACCAGCAGGACGCCGACGCCCGTGGCCGCGATCCGGTTGACGGTTTCGGCGATCAGCGCGACCGCCTTGGGGGCGAGGCCCTGGCTCGGCTCGTCCAGGAGCAGCAGGCGGGGGCGCGACATCAGCGCCCGCGCCAGCGCCAGCATCTGCTGCTCGCCGCCGGACAGCAGCCCGGCGCGCTGGTTCTGGCGTTGGGCCAGGATGGGGAACATGGCGAACACCGCGTCGAAGCCGGTGCGGCCGGGTTCCCCGTGAACATAGGCGCCGAGCCTGAGATTCTCCCGCACCGTCATGTCGGGAAAGACCTGCCGGCCTTCCGGCACCAGGGCGATGCCGGCCCGGACCCGTTCCGCCGGGCTGAGCCTCGTTATGTCGGCGCCGTCGAGGACGATGCCGCCGGCCCGTGCCGGGATCAGGCCGGAGATCACGCGGCAGAGCGTCGTCTTGCCCGCGCCGTTCGCCCCGAGCATGACCGTCGGCAGGTCGCGCTCAACCGTGAAGCTGACGGCGTGGAGAACCTCCAGGCGGCCATATCCGGCGCTCAGTCCGTCAATCCGCAGCATCGGCCTGCCTCCTGCCCAGATAGACGTCGATGACTTCCTGCCGGTCCTGGCATTCGGCCGGCGTTCCGACGAAGAGCACGGCGCCGCGGTCGAGAACGGCGACACGGTCCGACATCTCCATCAGGAAGCGGACGTTGTGCTCGACCAGCAGGACGGTGATGCCCCCGGCGTGCCAGCGCCGCACCAGGGCGCCGAGCCGCTCGACCTCCTCCTCGGCCAAGCCGACCGCCGGTTCGTCCAGCAGCAGCAGCCTGGGCTTCAGGGCCAGGGCCAGCGCGATGCCCAGATGGCGGAGCGTCGCATAGGGCAAGTCCCCGGCGACGCGGTCGAGGACCGGAGCCAGCCCGCAGGCGTCGACCAGCTCCTCGATGCAGGCCGGATCCGGGGAGGAAACGGCGGCGATGCGCAGGTTCTCCCGTACCGTCAGGCCGAGGAACGCCCTCGTCTGCTGGAAGGTGCGGACGATGCCGCGCGACACCGCGCTTGCGATCGGCCAGGGGCCGCCGGCTTCCGCCCCGAAGGTGATCGAGCCGGCGGTCGGCTTGACCAAGCCCGAGACGACGTTGATCAGCGTCGTCTTCCCGGCGCCGTTCGGGCCGATCAGGCCGAAGATGACGCCTTCCGGGATGTCGAGGGTGACGCCCGCCAGGGCGACGACGCCGCCGAAGCGTGCTTCCACGCCGTTGATGCGAAGCAGGCTCATGGCGTGGCCTCCCGGCGGAGGCGCGCGGGGTCGGGCGCCGGCTTGGACTTTCCGCGGAACCGCCGGACCGCCGCCGAGATCAGGCTGGCGATGCCCTTCGGTGCGAAGATCACGCAGACCAGCAGCAGCACACCATAGGCCAGCAGGCTGTAGGTCGACGCGACGCGCAGCGCCTCGGGCAGGGCCGTCAGCAGAATGGCGCCGACGACGGGTCCCCACAGCGTCCCCATGCCGCCGACCACCACCAGCGCCACCAGTTGGAAGCCGGTGCCGAGCACGGTGAAGCTCTCCGGGGCGATGAAGCTGGAGATGGCGGCGAACAGCGCCCCCGCCAGACCTGCGAAGGTCGCGCTGAAGGCGAAGGCCGACAGGCGCGCCGCCGCGACGCGGATGCCGAGCGCCCGCGCCAGCGTGATGTCCTCGCGGACCGCCAGGCAGGCCGCGCCGAGCTTGGAGCGGACGAACAGCGAGGCGGCGACGAAGGTCACCCACAACAGCGCGAGCGCCAGCAGCGCGGCATAGGCCACCGGCGACACCGGCAGCCATGCCGGCTGTTCCGGCCCCGGGATGCCGACGAAGCCGCCGACACCGCCGGTGACCTGGTCGAAGACCAGGAAGAGCTGGTGCCCGACGAGCCCGATGCCGAGGGTCAGTACCGCGAAGTAGAGGCCCCGCGTCCGGAACGAGAGCAGGGCGACCAAGGCGCCGGCCGCTCCGGTGGCCAGGCCTGCCACGGGCAGGGCCGCCCAGAAGGGCAGTCCATGCCGCGCCGTCAGCACGGCACAGATGTAGGCCCCGAGCCCGTAGAGCGCCCCATGCGCCAGCGACAGGTAGCCCGTGTAGCCGAGCAGCACGTCGAAGGAAACGGCGAGCACGGCGAAGATGGCGCCGATGGTGACGACGTAGAGATAATAGTCGTTGAGTTGGAGCGATACGGCGCAGGCCGCGACGAGCATGGCGGAGGCGGCGGCGACCGTGCGGATGAAGCCATGGCGGGAGGAGGCGAGGGGGTCCATCATCGTTCCACCTGCGCGCGTCCGAAGAGCCCCTGCGGCCTGATCAGCAGGACCGCGACCAGGATCACGAAGGTGCCGATGTCCTGGAACTGGCTGGCGCCGTAGCCGGCGACCATCACTTCGACCATCCCGAGCACGAGCCCTCCGGCGATCGCCCCCGGCAGGCTGCCGATGCCGCCGATGACCAGGACGACGAACGCCTTCAGGACCGGCGTCACTCCCATCGACGGGTAGATGGGGAAGGTGGCCCCGAGCAGGGCGCCGGCGACGGCCCCCAGGGCGGCGCCGATGCCGAAGGTGGCGAGCCGGACCTGCGTCATGCTGATGCCCATCAGCAGGGCGGCATCCCGGTTCTGCGACGTCGCCCGGATCGCCAGACCCAGGCGAGACCGGTGCAGCACCAGCCACACCGCGATCCAGGCGGCGGTCAGCGTCCCGATGACGGTGAGCTGAAGGGCGGTGATGGTGAAATACGGGGTCTGGATCACGCCGGTCATGGGCGCGGGGATCGTCCGCGCCTCGGTCCCCCAAATGATCGTGGCGACCTGCTGCAGGATGATCGATCCGGCCAGCGCGGAGATCATCATGCTCAGGCCCGAACCCTGGGCCGCACTGTGTCCGGGGGCCGAGCCGATCGGCTGGAAGACGACCCGATCGACGATCCAGCCGATCCCCGTCACCAGGACCACGGCGGCCGCCATGGCAAGCCAGAAGTTCAGTCCCGACGCCACCAGCGCGTAGGTGATGAAGGCGCCCAGCATGTAGAATTCGCCGTGCGCGAAGTTGGGGATGAGAAGCACCCCGAAGATCAGCGTCAGCCCCATCGCCACGAGGGCGTAGGTGCTGCCGAGGGCCAGCCCGTTGGCCAGTTGCTGTGGCAGGAGCTCAAGCATCTTGGCTCGCCTCCGAACGGTTTGAATTTTTGAAGGTCGCGGAACGCGGGCGGTCGCGTCGCGACGGCGATCCCCGGGAGGTGCCCGGGGAAGGGCGCCGGCAACGACCGCCGATCCTCAATCCTTGAGCGAGGCTGGCTCCCAGCCTTCGCCGCGCCAGACGCTGACCTCGCCGCGCAGGTCGACTTGGCCGTCCGATGCGAACAGCCGCCCGTCGGGTTGCGGCGTATAGCGGGTCACGAGTTCGGGGATGTCGGCAACCTTGAGGGCCGCCATCGCCTTGTTGACGGCGGCATTGTCCAGCGAACCGGCCTTCTCGAAGGCGGCCTTGAAGATGTACACGGCGTCATAGCTCAACGCCGTCAATTCCCCCGGCCCCTCGTTGAAGCGCCCGCGATAGGCTTGGTCGAGCGCCTTCGCCTTCTCGTCTCCGAGCTTGACGTAGTCCTCGGTGGTCAGCGGGATGCAGTTGAACACGCCCTCCATCTCCGCTGCCGGGATGTTCTTCAGGACGGTCGAGGGCGGCGAGACCATTTCCCAGACCACCTGCCCGGAAAAGCCGAGCTGCCGGGCCTGCTTGGTGATGAGCGCACCCTCCGCCGGGTAGCCGCGGATCAGCAGCACGTCGACGTTCCGGCCGCGCAGGTTGGTCAGGGTCGCCGAGAAGTCGGTATCGCCGAGCTTGTAGAAATCCTCGCTGGCGGTGGTCACGCCGAGGCCCTTCAGGTCTGCCGCCAGGGTCTTCTGCGAGTTCATGAAACCGGCATGGAACCTGTCGGTCATCATGGCGACCGACTTGTATTTCCTGGCGGAGAACAGCTTCACGACCGCGACGTTGTACCCGCTCGCCGTGGCCTGGTTGCGGAAGATGTTCTTGCCGTTCGTCATGTCGTCGGCAATCGTGCCGTCGATCAGTTGGGTCAGCTTGTCGTTGCGCTCGATGATCGGCTTCAGGGCCGGGGCGACGCCGCTGGCCAGCGGACCGATGATGAAGCGGACATCGGCCGATACCAGCTTGCGCAATGCGGCGACCCCCGTGGTCGGGCTGGCCTGGTCGTCCTCGGTCGCGATGCGGATCTGGTAGGACTTGCCGCCGAGCGTGACGCCGCCGGCCTTGTTGATCCGGTCCGCGGCAAGCTGGATGCCGCGGCTTTCCGGCAGCCCGTAGAAGGTGGCGGGGCCGGTGATCGGATGGATTTCGCCGATGACGATTTCGTCGGCCGCCGACGCGCGGCCGGCACCTGCAGGCAGGGTGCCCAAACCCAGGATCAGGCCCAGGATCAGGCATGTCGCGCGACCTGAACGCAATTTTTCCATTGCGGTTCCTCCCCATGACATTGCTTGAGGCGAGTGCTCGAGGCGCTATCCTGATTTTCCTCAGGTGGCCGGCTGGGCCAGGCTCTTCTTGATCTCGTGCTTCTTGATCTTCCCCGCCGGCGTCTTCGGCAGATCGTCCAGGAAGATCACCTGCCGGGGCGCCTTGAACCCGGCGATGGTCTGGCGGACATGGGCGATGAGCGTTTCGGCGGAAACGTCGCTGGCGTCGTTCCTGACCACCGCGGCGACGACGCGTTCGCCGTAATCGTCGTCGGGCATGCCGAAGACCGCGCATTCCCGCACGTCGGGATGGCCGATCAGCACCAGTTCGACCTCCTTGGCGAAGACGTTCTCGCCGGCGGAGCGGATCATGTCCTTCTTGCGGTCCACCAGATAGACGAAACCGTCCTCGTCGACGCGCCCCAGGTCGCCGGTGTGGAGCCAGCCGCCGGCGAAGGCGTCGGCCGTCGCTTCCGGCCGGTTCAGGTAGCCGCTCATCAGCGCCGGGCCGCGCACGCAGATCTCGCCCAGTTCACCCTGAGGCACCTCCGCCATCCGCTCGTCGAGCAGCGCCACCTGCAGGCCGGGAACCGGGACGCCGATCGACAACGGCCGTTTCAGCGCGTCTTCGGGCCGGTTGATGCAGATGTAGGGGCCGCCTTCCGTCAGCCCGTAGGCGTTGGCGATGCCGAGATCGACGGCCCCCCGCTCGCGGAAGGCCTCGACGATCCGCAGGATCAGCGTGGAGGGATCGTAGTTGGCGTAGGCGATCAGCCGCATCGACGAGAGGTCGGCGCGCTCCCATGCCCGGCTCTCGACCATCTGACGCAGCACCAGGGGAACCCCGAACATGCCGTTGCAGCGGTGCCGCTCGATCTGTGCGACTGCGCTCTCCGCCTCGAACCGTTCGGCGATCACGGCGGCACCGCGCTGCATGAAATAGAGCTTCAGGTAATCCCAGGCGCCGGTATGGAACAGCGGCATGTAGCAGAAGAAGCGTTCGAACCGCCTGATACCGAAGACCGGCAACGCGTTCAGCGCATCGAGGACGGATCTGCGGTGCGAAATGATGGCGCCCTTCGGCCGCCCGGTGGTGCCGGAGGTGTAGAGCACCAGGTGAGGATCGTCCCAGCTCTTCGCCCGCGACACCTGCTTGCGCCACGGCCCGTCGAGCAGGTCATGCCAGGAGATGCCACCGGGCGCGCTCCCCGGCTGGCCGTCCGTGGCGGTGCCGCGCAGGACCAGCCGCGGTTTTTCCGGCAGGGGATCGATCGCCTGCGCGGCGGCGGCGAGGAATTCGCTGCCGACGACCAGCAGCAGCGGCTGGCAGTTGTTGAGGATGTAGGAGATTTCCGCCGGGCGCAGCCACATGTTGACCGGCACCAGCACCGCTCCCATTCCTGCCAGGGCGTAGCCGAGCAGGACATAGTCGCCGGAGTTCCGGTCCAGCACGGCGACGCGGCTTCCGCGCGTTACCCCCTGTTCCGCCAGCCCGTGCTGAAGGGTGGCGACGGCATCGGCGAAGGCCGCCCAGGTCAGGGTCCGGTCGTTGAAGATCAGTGCCGGGCGGTCCGGGGCCCATCGGGCATTGTCGGCGACGATGTCGGACAGCAGGTAGGGAAGTCCGGTGGTTTCGGGTTGCGCGCCGTCATGCTGCACTGAACCCTCCGTCGACGACGACCGTGGAGGCGGTCGTGAAGCTGGCGAAATCGGAGCAGAGGAAGGCGGCGGTGTTGGCGATGTCGTCCGGCCTGCCGATGCGGCCGATCGGCAGCACCGTGGGTTTCGAATAGGCCAGCACCTTCTCGGTCATCGGCGTTTCGATGACGCCGGGGCAGATGCAGTTGACCCGGATGTTCTTGGGGCCGCATTCCACGGCCAGCGCCCGGCTGAAGGACAGCACGCCGCCCTTGGAGGCGGAATAGGCGTTCAGCTTCTCCCAGCCGGTGATGGCGGCCACGGAGGCGATGGTGACGATGCTGCCGGCGCCCTGGCTTTCCATCAGCCGGACGGCGGCGCGGCAGACATAGAAGGTACCGGTGAGATTGACCGCGATCATCCGGTCCCAGAGCTCATCCTCGACGCGGGCGATGGGGCCGTCCTTGGTCGGGTGCCAGATGCCGGCGCAGTTGACGACCGCATCCAGCCCGCCGAATTCCTCGGCCGTCGATGCGAAGGCGCCGTCGACCGAGGCCGCAGACGAGACGTCGCAGACCCGGGCGGTGTGGGACGGGCCATCGGAAGACAGCGCGTCGGCCAGTGCGTTGGCGGCGTCGCCGTTGATGTCGCAGATCGCCACCCGGGCGCCGGCACCGGCGCAGATTCTTGCGACGCCGGCGCCTATCCCGCTGGCCGCGCCAGTGACTAGGATCCGTTTCCCCTTGAGCAGTTCTGGAAGTTGCACGTCTCTTCTCCCTCGAAGCGCACGTTCGGCGCATTTTCTTTTATGATGCCGACCAGCAGCAGGTCGGCGACGTCGGTCGCAACGTCTTCCGCGTTGCGACCCGCGTAGGCGGCCCAGCGATGGACCGTGGAAAGAAGGCCGAGGACGCCGAACATGGCGGTCCTGGCGTCGACGTCGCGGAACTCGCCCGACGCCTTGCCTTCTTCGATGATGCGCGTGACCCAGGCTTCGAACTCGCGTTCGCGCGCGGCCAGGGCCTTGCGCGACAGTTCGTCGAACTCATGGCGTTCGCGCCAGAAGATCGTCAGGAACCGCTGGTTCTCGATGTTGTGAAGCGTCTGGAGCCTGACGAGACGGCGCAGCCTTGCCCGTGCGCCTTCGGTCGAGTGGGCGAGCTTCTCCATCGACAGGAAGAAGTCCGCGGTTATGCTGTCGTAAAGCATCTCGAGCAGATGCGACTTGCTGCGGAAGTAGTGATAGATCGCCGGCTTGCTGACGCCGCAGGCTTCTGCGATGTCGTTCATGGACGTGCCGCGGAAACCCTTGGCATCGAACAGCTCTATGGCGCGTTCGAAGATGATCTGGCGGACGTTGTCCGCACGGCCGGGATCGCCGCTGCGCGGTACCGATTTGATGGCAACGTTCTTGCGAACCATCCTTCCACCTCCGTGACCACAACCTTACCGACCGGTCGGTAAGGAGTCAAGCGGCGATTCCCGATATGGGCTGCTCGAACACAGATTTGAGGCGCGCAGCACCGGGCATGGAGGCTCAGAGTCTGTCTGATTTTAAGGAGAAGCGCACCCCGCATGTCCAATGTATGCGGGCGCACTTGCATGGGTGGAAGTGCTCCAGCAGGGTTCCGATGCGTCGCCATAGGCTTCGAACGAACGTGCCATGATGGTTGACCTCCTACTCAGCCAACCCGTTGCCTGGGGAGCCCCTACCCCGATTCAGACACAAGCAGACAGACCCTAGGTGTTCAGTCCCGGTATTTGATGGTGCGGGTTTTGGGTAAAGCTGGAGGGTTCTTTCTGCCAAGCTCTGCAGACGAACTCGTATGGTGTCAGCCCCTTCAGGGTCTTGAGCCTGCGTGCGAAGTTGTAAGCAGCCACGAAGCCGGTGAGATGTTGCCGGAGCTGGTCGTGGCTTTCATGGTAGAAGCGCTTGACCGTGGTGTCCTTGAGGGTTCGGTTCATGGGCTCGACCTAGCCCATAGTGCATCCTTCCATTCCTGCAGTTGGGATGCACCATTAAACGCCGGGACCAAACACCTAAAATCTGTCTGGCGCTTCAATAAGCACCAGACAGATTTCAATGGTCGCTTCGGCGATTGTCCTGAAACATCCGCTTTCAACGGGTTTGAATACCTAACACCTATCGCGCTCTTCTCACTGAGAGAGGAGTGGTTTTGAAACGCCCTGTCTCCGGTCAGGCTGTCGGAGGCGCTATTGCCGCCGTGACGATGATTTCCACCAGCACGTCGGGAGCTCCCATCTCGCACTGCGCGGTGGCTCGGGTCGGGGCCGCGTTCGGTGCGGTCCACGCGTTCCACACCTCGTTCATCGCATCGAAATCGCGGGCAAGGTTCTTGATCCAGATTTGCGCGGTCAACAGGCGGCTCTTGTCGGTGTCGGCTTGGGCGAGGAATTTCTCAATCTTGGCCAGGGTCTGTTGCGTCTGGCCGCGGATGTCCTGACTGCGGTCGTCGGCGGTCTGGCCGCCGATGAAGACCATCCCGTTGTAAATGACGGCACGGCTGCGGCGCTTGTCAGTCTCAATACGGACGATATCGCTCACGGTTCTTTCCTTCGGCTGAATGTAGACGATGTTGCGCATGGGGTTCTGTCCGGCTAAGTGAAGAATGGCAGGAGCTGGACCGATCTACCGGGTCAGTTCGCCCAGCGTGACCGGCTTGATCGGTGGCCGGATGCGGTAATAGCCGACCTCGTCGGGCGGCACGCCGCGGGTCCCGGCGATCAGTTCGGTGACCGTCAGGCCGCAGAACCGGCCTTGGCACGGACCCATCCCGCAGCGGCCAAACGCCTTGGTCTGGTTGGGACCCTGACAGCCCAACTCGACGTAGCGGCGGATTTGGGCGGCGGTCACCTCCTCGCAGCGGCAGACCAGCACGCCGCCATCCTGCGGGATGCGGTTCTCGTCCCGCGGCCGGTAAAGGGAATCGAGGAAGGGGCGGATGGAGGTGTGGCGCCGGAAGTCCCGCTGCAAGGGGGCGGCCCGGCGGTCGAGGTCGGTCACCGCACCCAATCGGGCAGCGATGGCCAGCGCTGCCAGCCGGCCCTGCACGGCTGAAGCCTGTGCGCCGACAATGGCGCGGCTGTCGCCAGCGACATAAAGGGACGTCTCGCCCAACCGGCCCCAGACGTCGGTAACCGGCTGCCAGCAAAGCTGCTCCGCATTCCAACGGTGGGCGGAACCGGTCGACCAACTGATTTGCGTATTGGGAACGACACCTTGGTGCAGCAGCAGCAGTGACGCCGGAACCTGGACCAGCTTGCCGCCATGGCGGAACGACAGCCCCTCGACCCGCGACTCGCCCTCGACCGCCAAGTCGGTGCAGCCGGAATAGACCGGCACGCGGTGACGCCGCAGGGCTGCCAGCAGCTTGATCCCCTTGGCGAGGTCGCGCCATCCTAGCAGGGCGCCTGTGACATAGCGGGCGGCGTGCAGATGCGCAGACCGGTCGGTCGTATCGACCAGCGCACGGATCGACGCCCCGGCCCGCAGATATTGCCAAGCGAGCAAATAGAGCAGCGGGCCGCAGCCGGCCAGGACAACCGGACCGCTCGGCAGCGCTCCCGCCCCCTTAAGCAGGATTTGCGCCGCCCCCGCTCCCATGACGCCAGGCAGCGTCCAGCCGCGGATCGGGAAAGGCCGCTCCATGGCGCCGCTGGCGATCAGGACATATTTGCCCACCGCTTTGCCCGACGACCCATTGGTCACGTAATCGACGGTGCCGTCGGTCGACACGTTCCAGACGGTGGCGCCGCCGACGTGCCGAGCCCCGCTGCTGCAAAACGCCGATGTCAAGTCGCGGCCAACCGCATAATCCTTTCCCAGCACCTCCAGCCGGTCGGAGGGGGCGGTCTCCACGCCGCGGTAGATCTGTCCGCCGATGGCTGCCTGCTCGTCCAGTAGCACGACGGACAGCCCGTGCGATCTGGCCTCGCACGCTGCCGCCATGCCGGCGGGGCCGGCGCCGATTACCACGAAATCCGCTACGACTTCACTCATGCCACGTCTCCGAGGTTGGCAGTCACGAGATCGGCCGCGCCGTCCTGTCGGCGGATCCGCATACCGTCGCGCACCGGGACGAGGCAGCTCTGCCGGGCCGGCACGCCGTCGATCTCGATCAGGCACTCGAAGCAGACGCCCATCATGCAGTAGGGCGCCCGCGGCGCCTTACCCACCACGGTAGAGCGGAAATCGCGCACCCCGCCTGCCAGCAGGGCCGCCGCCACGCTGATGCCGTCCGGCACCGTCAGGGATTTCCCGTCGATTATGATCGTGACGGTCTTCACGACCGCCGTATGGGGAATTGAAAACAGTGCCTCAGTGGTCATGAGAGAAGCTCTTGTTCGGGTCGGCGAAGCGATCGCTCAGGAATACATCGAAGTCGGGCGGGGCGGCGGTCAGTCCGCCCATCCAAGGTCCGATCACCATGCTGTGGGCGGAGGCCAGGGTAACGCCGCTGTGGCAGATCGCGATGAAGGCGCCAGGGCAGGAGGTCGAGGCCTGATAGACAGGGTAGCCGTCTGGCGTCAGCGGCCGCAGCGCTCCCCAGGCCCGCACCAGCCGCGCCTGCGCCAGCGCTGGAAAGGTGGCTACCGCACGGCGGGCCAGCCACTCGATCTTCTCGGTGGTGGTGCCGTCGTCCAGCCCGACATCCTCGGTGGTGGAGCCGATCTGGACGCTGCCCTCGGCCGTCTGTCGCGCTTTGTTGGTCGGATATTTCAGGAACGGCTTCAACCGTTCGGTAATCAGCACCTGCCCCCGCGTGGTGGTGATCGGGGTCTGCAGTCCGACCTGCGGTGCCAGCTTGGCGTTCCCCAGCCCGGCGGCCAGCACCAGCCGTCCGCTCTTCCAGCTCTGCCCGTCGGTGGCGACGATCTCAAACCGGCCTTTGTCAGAATCGTGGCGGATTTCCCCGACGCTAACCCCGGAGATGACGTCCGCCCCCCTCTCCCTCAGCCCGGCATGCAGCGCATGGAGCAACATCAGCGGGTTGGCATGGCCGTCGAGCGGACCGAAGCTGCCACCAACCACCGCCGGTCCGATGCCGGGCAGGTATTCCCGCAACTCGCGGGGCTCCATCATCTTATAGGGAATATCTCCCGCCTCGCGGTCGATCTTCTCCAGCAGCGAGGCGCGCGCGGTGATCTCGGCCTCGCTGAAGCCCAGCCAGAAACCACCCGGTTGCTGCAGGCCGCTATCGACGCCGGTGAGTTCCAGTAGTTCCTTATGCAGAGCGGGCCACAGCTTGATGGCGTCGCGGGTCCAGCGAGCATAGCGGGGTAGCTTGCCGCCCTTGCTGGACAGCCAGACCAGTCCGAAATTCCCCCGCGAGGCGCGGAAGGCGTTGTCCCCTTGATCGAGGACGCGGACCTTCACGCCTGCCCGCACCGCTCCGTAGGCGATGGCCGCTCCGACGAGGCCGCCTCCGATCACGGTCATACCTTGGTTGTCCATCTACTACTCCAGTCCACGTCTGTCGGAAGGCAAGGCTCGGTTGGTCGCATTCGCCCGTGGGGTGGCGCCGGAAAACCTGCCTGCCTGGCAATCAATCCTTATCGATGCGCGCCCTGGCCGAACCGCCAGCGCGGCCTACTCTCTTCCGCGCCCGACCAGAAGCCGTTCCAGGCCATAGAGGCGGTCGAGCACCAGCATGGCGGCCACCGTCAGGAAGATCAGTACCGTCGACACCGCGGCGACCAGCGGATCGATGTTGTCCTGGATGTAGAGGAACAGGCGGACGGGCAGGGTGGTGGTCTCCGGTGATGCGATGAAGACGGTCATCGTCACCTCGTCGAAGCTGTTGATGAAGGCAAGCACCCAGCCGCTGGCGACGCCGGGCAGGATCAGCGGCAGCGTCACCCGGCGGAAGCAGGTCCAGGACGAGGCGCCGAGAGAGGCGGCGGCATTCTCCACCGCCCGGTCCATGCCGGTCGATGCCGCCAGGATCAGCCGCAGCGCGAAGGGCAGGATGATGATGACATGGCTCAGCACCAGCCCGGCGAAGGTGCCGCCCAAGCCGATCATGGTGAAGAAGCGCAGGAAGGCGATGCCGAGCACGATGTGCGGCACCATCAGCGGCGACAGGAACAGCGCCTGCATCGCCTCGCGCCCGAAGAACCGGTGGCGTGCGATGGCAAGGGCCGCTGGTACCGCCACCAGGACCGCGAAGGTCGACGACACCGTGCCCAGCAGCAAGCTGTCCTTGAAGGCGCGGACGAATTCCGGGTTGTCGCCGATGGCGCGGAACCAGCGCAGCGACAGTCCTTCGGTCGGCAGCGACAGATAGCCCTGCGACGTGAAAGCGACTGCGCAGACTACCAGCAGCGGCGCAAGCAGGAACATGAGGAACAGCGCGGTGAAGATCAGCGCCAGGGGACCGTTGCGGTTCATTCAAACACCTGCTTGTAGCGCCGTTCGACCAAACGGTTGCAGCCGACGATAATCACGATGTTGGCGACCAACAGAAGCATCGCCACCGCAGCTCCCAGCGGCCAGTTCAGTGTGTTGAGGAATTCGTCGTAAGTCAGCGTCGCCGCTACCTTCAGCCGCCGCCCCCCGATGATGGCCGGGGTGGCGAAAGCGCTGGCCGCCAGCGCGAAAACGATGATCGAACCCGACAGGATGCCTGGCATGATTTGGGGGAACACGATGCGGCGCAGGACGGTGGTTGGACTGGCGCCGAGCGACAGCGCGGCATTCTCGACCTGCGGGTCGAGGCGTTGGAGCGAGGCCCAGACCGATAGCACCATGAAAGGCACCAGGACATGGACCAGCGCGATGACGACGCCGGTTTCCGTGTACATGAATTCCACCGGCTGCGACACCAAACCCAGCGCCAGCAACCCCTGATTCACCAGCCCGGTCGGCCCCAGCAGCAGCGCCCAACCCAGCGTGCGCGACACCACCGAGATCAGCAGCGGCCCCAGCACGATCAGCAGGCACAGGCTGCGCCAGGGCGCTCCCATGCGGCGCAGGATGTAAGCCTGCGGGGTGCCCAGCGCGGCGCAGGACAGAGTGACCAGGGCCGCGATGCGGAAAGTGCGCAGGAAAATCTCATGGAAATAGCTGTCGGTCAGCGTGTCTATGTAGTTGTCCAGCTTCCATACGTCGGCGATGCCGCCGTAGAAGCTGAAGCTGTTGAGCGACAGAAGTGCCGTTGCCGCCAGCGGCACCAGCAGGAACGCCGCGCAGACCGCGATGCCGGGGAGGCTGAGGAGGTAGGGGATCCACGACCATTGCCGGCTGGGACGGATCGGCGGGGATGCCGGGGACGGCTTCGCCCCCCTGGTCCCGCCTTTGGCCTGTTCCGCGCCGACGACGGTGGTTTTGTTCGAGGCGACGTGGGCCGGGGAAGTCACGGTCATCTTGCCCTTCATGCCGCCTCCCGCGCGGGCATCACCGCCATGTCCTCCGGCCGCCAGCCGACCATTACCCGTTCGGACTCTTTCGGCAGTATGCTGCCGTCATGCTGACGGATCACCATCAGGCGGCCCGCAGCGGTTTCCACCTCGAACAGCCACTGGGTGCCCTGGAAGACGCGAGCCATCACGGTACCGCTT
This sequence comes from Azospirillum picis, assembly GCF_017876115.1. Taxonomy (GTDB): domain Bacteria; phylum Pseudomonadota; class Alphaproteobacteria; order Azospirillales; family Azospirillaceae; genus Azospirillum; species Azospirillum picis. The sequence continues at coordinate 26,191 of NZ_JAGINO010000012.1, read as the reverse complement.
AGGCCGCCAACATCGACGAAACCGATCTTCTCCGGGCGGACGGCCAGCGCCCCCGGTCCCGGCGGAACCTCCCCGCTGACCGGCCAATGGGTGTCGGCAACGGCAATGCTGGCGCCGTACACGGTTCCCGGCAGCAGGTTGGTGCGGCCGAGGAAGTTGGCGACGAAGGCGTTGGCCGGGCGGTCGTAGGCGTCCTGCGGGGAGGCGACCTGCTGGATGCGGCCCTTGTTCATCACCACCACGCGGTCGGACAGCGCCATCGCCTCCGACTGGTCGTGGGTGACCAGGATCATGGTGGTGCCGATCACACGCTGGATGCGGCGCAGCTCGATCTGCATCTCCTCGCGCATCTTGGCGTCGAGGTTCGACAGCGGCTCGTCGAGCAGCAACAGGTTCGGCCGGATCACCAGGGCGCGGGCCAACGCCACGCGCTGCTGCTGGCCACCGGACATGCGGCGGGGATGGCGGTCGCCATGCTGTTCCAGCCCGACCAGACGCAACGCGTCGGCGACCATGCGGTCGCGATCAGCCCGGTTGGTGCCGCGCATCTCAAGCCCGAAGGCGACGTTCTCGGCGACGGTCATGTGCGGGAACAGGGCATAGCTCTGGAACACGACGCCCAGGCCGCGCTTGTTCGGCTTCCTCGCCAGCAGATCCTGGCCGTCGAGGACGATGCGACCGACAGTCGGGTCGAGGAACCCGGCGATCATCTGCAGGGTCGTCGTCTTGCCGCAGCCGGACGGCCCCAGCAGTGAGATCAACTCCCCCTTTTCCACCGTCAGAGACAGGGCGTCCACGGCGGTCCAGCTAGCGAACCGTTTCGTTAACTGGTCGAGAATCAGATACGGCATACTCACTTCTCCGGACCTAGGCTGTAAACTCATTCAAGGCTTGGGGTTTGAGCGGCGGCATGATTCAAGGCTTTCAAAAGAGGGAGACTGACACGACGCTCAGTCGCTACGAATTGGCCGGCTGCGAATGGTCGATCCCGTCGCCGCTCTTGCCCAAAAAGCCCCATGAGGTGCCGCGTGTGGATGACCGTCGGGTGCTCAACGGCATTGTCTGGCGTTTCCGAACAGGCGCACCATGGGCGGAAATCCCGGAGCGTCATGTTCCTTCAACGACCTGCTACAACTGCTTTTTTCGCCGGCCGAGCCGGGTATGGGATCGGCTTCTCGACGCGGTTCCCCTGGCTCAGGGGACATTGTCATAATCGACCCACCGATGCGCGCGTGCATCAACCCGCCACCACGGCAACAATGGGGATCTGGACAATGGCCGCTTGAGACGCTCGCGCGACGGGCTGACCAGCAAGATCTACCCGCTCGTCGACGCCCAAGGGTCCCATCGCCCTCCGTTTGACAGGCGGTCAGGTCGCAGGCTGCACCGAAGTGAACGCCTCGGCCGAGGGGGTGGCAAAGGAGATATCCTATTGGCGGAGACGGGCTACGATAGCAACGCGCTACAGACGAAAGCCACTGCCTGGAAAGCTTTCGCCAACATCCGACCCAAGTCAAAACGCGAAATAACCTTCGCCTTTTCGATTTTGGTCTACCGGCAGCGGAGCTTTATCGAATGTTTCTTTGGCCAAGTCAAACAGTTCCAAGGCGTCGTCACTTGGATCTGGTGCACAGGTTTATGAGTCGACGGCCGGGATCCCTTCCTGGCGTGGGAAAGGGGGGATTCCAACCATCAGCGCTCGATCTCGCGAGACCAGCGCTTGTTCCAGGCTTCGCGGTTTTCGTTGATGGTGGCCCAATCCATCACCACCAGCTTGTCGATCTCGTCGGAGCCGTAGGGCAGGCCCACCCGCTCTTTCTCATCCAGCTTGACCGTTTTGTTAACCGGACCGAAGCCGGCACCGATCGCCAGCGCTTTCTGCGCATCCGGACTTAGCACGTATTGGATGAAGGCTTGCGCCTCCTTGGCGTGCCGGCTGCCTGCGATCGGGCAGGCGGCGGATCCGAGCGCCACTCCGCCCTCCTTGGGATATACGAAGCCAGCCGGGAAGCCGGTGTCGGTCAGCGCCTTGGCGCGTCCCGAGCCCCAGACAGCGATCACCGCCTGATTGCTCTGGAACATCTCGCTGATCTTGCCGTGAGAGGGTTCGTAAGCCAATACGTTCGGGTTGATCTTTTCCTTGAAGACCCTGAATCCAGGGTCGATGTTCTTTTCCCCACCGCCGTTCAACCGCGCTGTCATGACGAGAGCATGCATGCCGTAGGTGCCCTTGATCGGCGTCATCACCAGCTTCTTGCGGAATACCGGATTTTCGATGTCCTTCCAAGAGCTTGGGGCCGGAATGTTGTTCTCCGCGAACCACGCCTTGTTGTAGGTAAGGCCGGTGCCAGTCAGGCCGAAATTCACCGCTTTGCCCGACGGTATCTGCGCCAGATCGTAGAGTTGATCGTAGACTGGCGCCTTTTGCAGGTCGGCGCAGAATCCCAGTGCCACCGCCTGATACATCGGCCCGTCGTCAAGGAAAGCGACGTCGATCTGCTGGTTGCCCTTTTGTGCCTGGAGTTTAGCCAGCGTATCGGCAGAGTTGCCGGCGACATACTCGACCTTGACGCCGGTTGCCTTCTCGAACGGCGGGATAACCTCCTTGCGCATTGTATGCTCAAAGGACGCGCCATAGGCCGCGACATAGATCGTTCTATCCTGGGCCGCCGCCGCGCTGCACCACAGGGCTGTTGTCACCAAGAGGCTGTGAGCCACTGATTTCATTGCCGAATCTCCTGATCATCCCTGTCCGTTGGTCGATGCGCCTTCTTGTGGACAACGTCCCTCGTCTTGTCTGACGCCGGCAAAGGTTGGCAGCACCATCACATAAGGGTCAAATCGAATTCCGGCACATCATTATCCACCGATATTATAATCGAAGATTCCCAACCGCTTCGCCGTCTCGTCCGGGTCGCCGATCTCGGCGCGGAAGCGCTTGGTTTGCTCCAGGAATCCAGCCAGAAACTCTTCCGCGATCATCGATAACGGGTTCTGGGCGGAATGTAAGATGGTGACGTCGAAATCAACGCGCGGCGCAAAGGGTCGAACGACCAGACCGTGATGGGCATACTCGTAAGCGGAAAAGGGATCGACGATCGAGACCCCATAGCCAGCGGCGACCATGGCACAGTTGGTCATGGTCAGTTGCACCTCCGCATACATGATCCGGGACACCTCATGAGCCGCGAAGACAGCATCGACGCGGTGGCGGAACAGCGTCCCCGTCGTGTTGGAAATGAAACGCTCCCCAGCGAAATCGCCGGGAACCAGCACCTGCTTGGCGGTTAGCGGGTGGTCGGGCGGAAGGATCGCGACGGACGGCAGGCCGCCCGGGATCCTCTTGACGGTCACGGCGATGTGATTGGTGGTGGCGTTGGCGAAGCCGAGTTCGCATTGCCCCGTCGCCACCCATTCCAAGATGGTGGGCGAGGTACTACCGCGCAAATTGATGTCGACCAGCGGCCTTTCCGCCAGGAAGCTGGCCAGATAGCGGGGAAGGAAGCCGGCACCCAATGCCGGCATGGAGGCAATGCGCAGCGTGCCGGTGCGCCGGGCGGTGAGATCGCGGGCGGTCTGTTCGATCAGGTCGAGCCCGACGAAGGACCGGTCGACGACCCGGAACAGGGACATCGCCTCGCTGGTCGGGGTGACCCGCGGACCGCGCCGTTCGAACAGTTTTAGCTTCAAGGCATGCTGCAGGTCGCTAATCAGACGGCTCACTGCCGGCTGAGAGACGTTCATCAACTCCGCCGCTGAGGTGATGCCGCCAGTTAGCATGATAGCCCGGAAAGCCTCGATCTGCCGTAGATTGATCATCCGTTTCGCTCCTTCTGTAGCCTGTGTCCGGTGGGCGCTGGCTCATAACATTTTCACATAAAAACCCTTCGCGATATGATTTGACATCGACAATGGAGCCGGTAATTGTGATCAAATAATGCCTGATCAATGATCTCCGCAAGGTACAATCGAAAAGTGAAAAAAACTCGATGGGGCATGCCATTTTTAAAATAGCATTGGTTTTCGAGTATCCTTAAATTGTTATTTTATTTGGGTGGAAGCTTCGCATTTCCCCCGTTTGTTTGTCTTGATAATGCCTCCTGGCGCCGCCGTCTGTACTTTGAGATATCAATCCGCAACAATGGAGCGTGCGATGCGCTGGCTCACGAACATCAGCCTATCGGCGAAGATTCTGCTGTCGCTGGGCCTTCTGGCGTTGTTCAGCGTGGGCATCACAGTACGCGCAATCAACGCGCTGGAGACCTTGAACCAGCGCACCCAGTCGATCGTCGGCACCGACGCCCGCGGTCTGTTCCTCACCATGCAGATGGCAGAGGCGATGAGCCGCACCCACCGCACCATCCTGGCCTACTACGCCTCCGAGGAGCCTGAAGAGATCAAGCGCCTGAACCGGGAGGCGGAAGCCAGCCTGCACGTGCTCGCACAGCAGCTCCAGGACAACAGTAGCTTCTTCGCCGCCGTGGACGCCGCAAGCTATCAGGTGATCGAGGCCGAGCTCGGCGGCTACATTGCCCTGATCGACAAGGTGCGCGACGCCCTGATGACCTACCAAAGCCGCGACGCCTATAAGCTGCTGACGGACGCCTCCACCGCTTTCGCCCGGGTTGACGAGGCGTTGCGTGGCGTGGTGATCGGCCGGCAGGAGAACCTGACAGCTAAGGCCGCCGCCTCCCAATCCGACTACGACGCCACCCTGCTGACGTTGCTGCTGGTATCGGTTGCCGGCCTGATCCTGGCCACCGCAGCCGCTCTGCTGCTGGTCCGCATGCAGATCACCGGACCCTTGGGGCGCCTGATCAAAGCTATGCAGGCGCTGGAGGCCGGGCGGCTAGAGGTCGCGATCGATACTGCACCCCGGCGCGACGAGATCGGTCGGATAACCCAGGCGGTCCGCCTGTTCCGCGAGCACGCCCTGGCGGTGCGCCGCTTAGAGGAGGAGAAGCAGGAGGCTGGCCGCAGGGCCGAGGCCGACAAGCGCGGCGCGTTGTCGGAGATGGCCGACCGCTTCGCCGCCGATGTCGGCAGCGTGGTCGAACTGGTGGCCGGCGAGGTCGGACGGATGAGCGGCGCCGCCCTGAAGCTCGCCGGTGCGGCCGGTCAGGTCAGCGAGCAGTCTGGCTCCGCTGACCGGGCGGCAGGCCAAGCCAGCGCCAACGTACAGGCGGTAGCGGCCGCGGCAGAGGAGCTGTCGATGTCGATCCGGGAGATTAGCCTGCAGGTGCTGCAATCATCCGGCGTAACCGGCCGTGCGGCCGCGATGGCGCAGCAGACCAACGAGGGAGTGGCGGGCCTGCGCGAGGCGGCGGGCAAGGTCGGTACGGTGGTCGACATGATCCAGGCGATCGCCCGTCAGACCAACCTGCTTGCGTTGAACGCGACGATCGAGGCGAGCCGGGCCGGCGAAGCTGGCAAAGGCTTCGCAGTGGTGGCGAGCGAGGTAAAGAGCCTGGCCAGCCAGACGGCGCGGGCGACGGAGGAGATCGCCAGCCAGATCAAGGCGATCCAAGGCGAGACAGTGCGGGCGGCCGAGGCAATTCAGACGATCGCCGAGATCATAAAGGAGGTGAATGTGATCTCGGCATCAATCGCAGCGGCGGTGGAGGAGCAGTCGACAGCGACGGCCAGCATCACGCGGCACGTGCTACAGGCAGCCGATGGAACGCGAGCAGTGTCGCAGACGATTGGGCAGGTGACGATAGCGGCGGATGCAGCAGGCAGGGCGACGGCAGAGGTGGGCTGCGCCACCGAAGCGTTGTTGGCCCAGTCCGACGGGCTGCAGGATCGCGTGGCCTTCTTCCTCACTCAGCTACGGGCGTGATCCGCGGAGTAGATATCCGTTGGTATCGATATGATTCTGGCAGTTTTAAGAGGTTTGGCGCGATCCTTGAGCCAGCGGTGCTCGCTGCCGTCGATCTGGATCAACTCGCCGAACCGTTCGCGCCGCAGCGGGGGAGGGTGGAACTGCCGGCGCGACAGCCAAAGGCCCGCCGCCGCCATCCACTGGCGCAACGTCTCGCGCGAAACCGCCAGCTCATGCTTGTCCCGCAGCAGTTCCGCCGACAGGGGCGGGCCGAAATCGCCACAGCGGCTGCGGACAAGTTCCAGCGCCCGCTCCCGCCCGTCATCACCAAGCCGCCGATCCGATCCCGCGGCGACCGCTCAGCACCTCGCCGAGAACCTCAACACGCTGCAAGTCCCGTTCACTATCGTGATCCGGCCCATCGCCAGCCTCCCAGCCGTCGCGAACCTGACCGGAGACTGACAGTTCTATGTTGCACTGGACTGACATTTTAGCTTTGCGCTTACATCAGAAAAGCGCGTAAGTGCCGTTATGGAAATTAGAGTCATTTTTAATGCGACGTCGCATATGTGGCGTGCGGGTAGCGCGCGATGTGTTCGTCAGCACAACCGTCATCCTATCCACGACGTGCAATTGCGGCCTGCTCCTGGCGCCCGCAACCTCGCCAAGAAATCCATCGATCGCAGGTGTCAAGGCAAATGCCGGGGGCGCTCTGCCGGCAAGCCGGTTCGTTCACCGAACCATCCGCATTACTTGAAAAGGCGATGGATAGACCAGTATATCTCACGCATCTTTTGCTGTAGAATTCACCTGCTCCTGACATATCCTGCTCACAAGAGCAAAATCTCGCCGATCCGATAGATCCAATCCGTATCCATTGCGTAGAAAGTGCGACGGAGCCATCCAATACCGGGGAACGGCACTCTTGCTCACGCAACCTATTTTTCATGTTTGGAGGGTATATTGTCGAGGCCGCTGCGGTCCGATACGTCGTTCCCAAACCTTCCGGTCCCGGCATGTCAGGTTTGAGGCGGCACCCACCCTGCCCTTTTCGCATGAGTTCGCGGAGTTGTGCCTGTGCCCATATTGAAGGAGATCACCGAAATCGGCGCGAGCTTGGACGGAGGCGATCCATCCGCTCCCCCGGCCTGGGGGCGGGACCCGATCAATGATGAAGCCGCCCGTCTCGATGCCCTGCGAGGCCTGGGGTTGCTCGATACGGCGCAGGAGCCGGCCTTCGAGAATCTCGTGTCCTGGGCCTGCGACCATTTCCGTGTGCCGATCGCACTCGTGTCGTTGCTGGACGCCGACCGGCAATGGTTCAAGGCCCGGCGCGGGCTGGCGGTTCAGGAGACGCCGCGCGATATCGCCTTCTGCCATTTCACCATCCAGCACAGCCTGCCCATGGTGGTCGAGGATGCCGTGAGCGACGCCCGGTTCAAGGAGAACCCGCTGGTGTCGGGGCCTCCCTACATCCGCTTCTATGCGGGTGCGCCGATCATCAACCGCGACCGGCGGGCGCTTGGATCGGTTTGCGTGATCGACAGCACGCCCCGCAGCTTCAGCATGGTCGATCGCATGGTGCTGGCTCAGCTTACCGTCACGGCACTCGCGGCAATCGAAAGCCGGCAGCGCTGATCTCCGACCCGGCCGGCCACGGGCGGGACCCCATGCGCCGCGCAGCACGTCGCTGCCGAACCTGCCCCTGTCCGTGCAAGGATCAATGTCCGTGACCACGCCTTTGCAGCCGTTCCCGCCGATTCCGCCTGGCGAACGAGACCGCCTTGCCGCCCTGCAGCGGTACGAATTGCTCGACACTCCGGCGGAGGCGGCGTTCGATCGGATCACCCGGCTCGCCGCCAAGCTGCTGAAGGTGCCGATCGCGCTGATTTCGCTGATCGACCATGACCGCCAGTGGTTCAAGTCGCGGATCGGGTTGGCTGTGCAGGAGACGCCGCGTGAGCATGCCTTCTGCCATCACGCCCTGGAGTCCGACGCGCTGTTCGTGGTCGGAGACGCGCGGGTCGATCCGCGCTTCGCCACCAATCCTCTGGTAACCGGCGATCCTCACATCCGCTTCTACGCTGGCGCGCCGCTGCGCACGGCCGATGGAATGGCGCTTGGCACCATCTGCGTGATCGACAACGAGCCGCGTCCGCCACTGTCTCCCGAGGAGGAGGAGGCGCTACGCGACCTGTCGGCCATGGTCATGGCGCATATCGAGGCCCGCCGTGCGGTCGGTTACCTGCATCCCGTCACGTCGCTGTCCAACCGCTTCCGGTTCCTTGCCGATCTCGATGCCCTGCTCGGTGATCGCGCCGGCAGGGAGCGGACCGCGGATTCGGCACCTCCCGTGACCATCGTGGTGGTCGATGCCGCCGCTTCCCATCAATACGCCGAACTGACGCGGGTGCTGGGTCAGGTGTGTGCCGATGCGTTCGAGATCGATGCAGCACGCCGGATAGCCGATTGCCTGCCTGCCAACACCAAGCTCTATCACCTGTCACCCGCCCGCTTCGCCTGCATCCTGACCAGGGCGGCGGAGCCTGCCGGGATGCTCGACCGGCTGGGTGTCGGGATCAGGCATCCGTTTCACTATGACGGCGTTCCGATCGGAACATCGGGCGGCATCGGCATCGTCGACAACCCCGGGGATGGAACCGGGAGCGTCGAATTGCTGCGGGCCGCCACCAGCGCGGCGTACCAGTCCCTGGAAGAGCAGAAGCCCTGGTGCGCCTATGACGCAGCCCGCGACCGGGCCTCTCTTCGGGCCTTCAGCCTGCTCCGCAGCCTGACCGACGCCATCGGCGCCAACAGCGGCGGGCAACTCCACGTCGTGTTCCAGCCCAAGGTGGACCTGCGGACGCATGCCTGCGTCGGTGCGGAGGCGCTTCTGCGCTGGACCCATCCTGAACTCGGGCCGATCTCGCCGGGGGAGTTCGTTCCCCTGGCGGAGCGCACCGCTCTGGTGCGGTCCTTGACGGAATGGGTGATCGACACGGTGCTGGTCCAGGTGGCGCAGTGGCGCCATCGCGGCATCGACCTGCCGGTGTCCATCAACATCTCGATGCTGGACCTTGCCGCCAGCGACTTCGCCGAGCGGGTCGAGGCCATGCTGCGGCGCCATGGCGTACAGGCTGACTGGATCGATTTCGAGGTCACGGAGAGTGCGCTGATGACCGATCGCGCCGAGGTCGATCGTCAGTTGGGCAAGCTTGGCAGCCTGGGCATCGAAGTCGAGATCGATGACTTCGGCACCGGGCAGAGCGCGCTGTCCTACCTGAAGGACATTCCCGCGACTGCGGTGAAGATCGACCAGCGCTTCATCCGCTCGCTCGCCAGCGAGCGCAGCGACCAGATCATGGTGCGTTCGACGATCGAGATGGCCCACGAGCTCGGCTACCAGGTCGTTGCCGAAGGCGTGGAAACCCGGGAAGTCTTCGACTGGCTGCGCCAGCACGGCTGCGACTTCGGCCAGGGCTACCTGTTCTCGCGCCCGCTGGCTCCCCAGGCTTTCGAGGGGTGGGTGACGGCGGGAGCGTTCCGCCCCGATCTCCTTGCCTGTCCCGCCGCCGAGGCATCCCGGTTCTGAGGTTCAGCTCCGAGCACCTTGGCGGAGCAGCGCCAGCGTCGCGTCGTCCATGCGTCCGCCCCACCAACGGGCAAGCGCGTCACGGTAAGGAGAAGCCCCGTCGCCGGCAGCCAGCGCGAACAGGGTCATCGACGAGTGGAACTTCATGTCGTCGGGGGAGCCGAAGATCGCGTGGGGGGAGCCCTGCCGGAGGCCGAGCACGGCGCAGGTGGCCTGTTCAAGCCTGCTTCCAAGCACCGGATGCCGCAGGTAGGCCTCCGCCTCCGCGATCGAGCCGATGCCGTAGAGGGTGGCGGTGGCCGAACGCCCCAGGCCGCGCAACTGCGGAAAGACGAACCACATCCAGTGGCTTCGCTTCCGTCCCGCCCGCAGCTCGGCGAGGGCCGTCTCGTACACCGGCTCCTGTGCGGTCACGAACCGCTGGAGGTCGAAGGGCATACCCATCTGCAGTCCACCGGTTCGCCGCCGTCCGTCAGGTAAGGTCCTTATACTCGGGATGACGCTCGATGTAGGCGGCAATGAAGGAGCAGAGCGGAACGACCTTCTTGCCCGCGGCACGCGCATCGTCGAGCGCGCCGCGGGCCAATGCCGATCCGACTCCCTGTCCTGACAGGCTGCGGGGCACCTCCGTATGCGTGAAGGCGATCGCCCCGTCCCGGATCTCATAGACGGCCACCGCCGTCGCATCGTCGACGGTCAACTCGTAGCGGCTGTGCGCGGTGTTGTTTCGTACCTTGGCGTCCATGGTCTTCCTTTCCGCCATCGTGCCTGCAGACCTGGTTCGTGCCGTCAGCCGACCATCAGGGATTCCGCCCCGTCGATCCACACCGGCGTTCCGGTGATGTGCTTCGACCGGTTGGAGGCCAGGAACAGGGCAAGTTCGGCAACGTCGGCACTGGTGCCCGATTTCCCGTCGGTCAGTGGCACCTTGCCTTCGGGATACTCGATCGGAACCCTGAGCCCGTCAAGATTCCGGGACTGCGTGTTGTCGGGGATGTCCGTATCGATGATGCCGGGGCAGATGGCATTGACCCGGATCCGATGCGCCGCCAACTCGAGGGCCAGCATCTTCACCATCGCCACCTGTGCGGCTTTCGTGCAGGAGTAGGCGGTCGCGCCGGTGTTGCTGAACACCCTGGTCCCGTTGATCGATGCCGTCACGATCACCGCCCCGCCGCCCGCCGCCTTGAGATGGGGCACGGCATGGTGCAGGGTCAGGTAGGTCCCGCGCAGGTTGGTGTTGATGGTGCGGTCCCACTCGTCCGGCTTCAGGTCGTCGATGGGAGCCCACACCCCGTTGATGCCGGCATTGGCGAAGACGATGTCGAGGCGGCCGTACCGCTTCACCACCTGCTCGACCGCAGCTCGCATCGCCGCATCGTCCCCGACATCCGCGGTCAGCGGCAATGCTTCGCCACCCGCGGCGGCGATCTCGTCCGCGGTCTTGCGGATTTCCTCTTCCGTATGGCTCAGGACGCCGACACTCGCCCCGGCCTGGGCCATAAGGATGGCGGTCGCCTTGCCAATGCCCGACCCCGCTCCGGTGATCAGTGCAACCTTCCCGGCCAACTCCATGGAACCGACTCCAGCAATGCGTTTCGACGGAATGCCAACCCGATGGACCGGCCGCGGGTTCCCGCTTCCATGTCCGCAGCGGGAACCGGCGGTCGATGCAACGGGTCGGCAACCGGAGGCGGAATCCATTCAATCATATTGTCTATGAAATTATTGTAGGTATTGAAGCGCTTTCCCGGACCAACATTTCGATCAATCGGCTTGGATAAAGAATCGGCCTGCTTGCAGGCTGACACGGTCCTCGTCCACGAACAGATTTAGCTGGAACCAAGTGCGGCACGCGGTCGCAGACGGGGATTGCTCGCGCTATATCCATACAATGCGCTTGCGTGGTCGGGCTTATTGTAGGCATCCTCCGGCCGGTAAAAGCGGCGGGGCCGGCTGTCCGGTGCTGGCGAGTGACGCCGCCGCGGCAATGTGCCCAACCGTCCCCGATCATGCCATGCCGCCGGTCCTCGACCGGTGGACAGTCGATCAATGCAGCAGGTGCCCCGATGCAAAGCGATGTGCCCCATATTACCCGCCGTCCGGATCAGCTCGCCCGCCCACCATCCCCGCAAGCGGCCCCTGAACCGGCGGCGGCCTATGCGAGCCATCGCAAGATCCATCCGAAATCGGTCCGCGGCCGTTACCGTCACCTGAAAACCGGGCTGGGCTGGGCCCTGCTGGCGCTGTTCGCGCTGCTGCCCTGGTTGAGGTGGGATCGGGGCCAGGGCGTGCCGGATCAGGCCGTGCTGTTCGATCTCGGCAGCCAGCGCTTCTACATCTTCGCGGTGGAGCTGTGGCCGCAGCAGATTTATTACATGACCGGCGTCATGATCCTTGCCGCCATCGGCCTCTTCCTGGCGACCGCCCTGGGCGGGCGGGTCTGGTGCGGCTTCAGTTGCCCACAGACGGTGTGGACCGATCTGTTCGTGTGGGTCGAACGGAAGGTCGAGGGCGACCGGGGCGCCCGCATCCGGCTCGACCAGCGGCCATGGACGGCGGGATGGGTGGCGAAGAAGGCCGTCAAGCATGCCTTCTGGCTGGGGATTTCCCTGCTCACCGGCTTCGTCGGCATCACCTACCTGACCGATGCGCCCACGCTCGCCGCCGACCTGCTGGGCTTCCGGGCATCCGCCCTCGCCACCGGTTCCGTGCTGTTCGTCGCCGTCTCCACCTACCTGATGGCCGGCTTCATGCGGGAGCAGATGTGCTTCTACGTCTGCCCCTGGCCGCGCATCCAGGCTGCGATGCTCGACGAGGACAGCGTGGTGGTCACCTATCAGGAATGGCGCGGCGAAGGCCGTGCACCGCTGCGCAAGAGCGAGAGCTGGGACACCCGCCGCGACCAGGGGTTGGGCGACTGCATCGACTGCGGCCAATGCGTCCAGGTCTGCCCGACCGGCATCGACATCCGCAACGGCATCCAGATGGAATGCATTAGCTGCGGCCTGTGCGTGGATGCCTGCAACGACGTGATGGCGCGGATCGGCCGTCCCGGCGACCTGATCCGCTTCGATACCCTGACCGCGCAGGCGGCGAAGGCGACGGGCACTCCGGCGCCGCGCTACCGCCTGCTCCGGCCGCGGACCATCGTCTACGGCCTGATGCTGGTTGTGGTGGGCGGGGCCATGGCGATTGGGCTCGCCCTGAGGCCGAACTCGGACATCTCCATCCTGCGCGACCGCGCGCCGTTGTTCGTGACGCTCAGCGATGGGCGGGTCCAGAACGCCTACACCATCAAGATCTCCAACATGACGCTGGCCGAACGGACCTACCGCCTGACGCTTGCCGGGCCTGCCGGAGCCCGCATCGCCGTGGCCGGTCAGGACGGGGAGGCGACGGAGGTCTTGCTGTCGGCCCGTGCCGACGCTGTGGAAACCTATCGCATCCAGGTCCGCATTCCGCGGGACGCGCTGTCCGAGCCCTCGACACCACTCACCCTGACCATGGCACCGGACACCTCCGGTTCGCCGGTCAACCAGGCCACCGTCTTCCTGGCGCCCTCGCCCGCTGACCACTGACCCCTGGTCTGCTGCCGTCCAGCCAGACGATCCCAGCCCTGTCCGCGTCGCCTAGCTTTTGCATGACGGCGCAGGCGGGGACCGGCAGGACGATCGGCTCCTCGCAGCGTGACTCGTCGCAAGCCGCTTCCGGCCTGCCGCTGGCGACTTGCGACGAACACTGTGCCGTGTGCATATGATACCGGAACCGCGCCGGCGGCATCGGTAAAGGAATGGTCGACTCTTCCATGCAATCCGACGACGCTGTCTGGCAGCCCGATCTGTCGAACCGGAACAAGCCGGTTTACCTTGCGATCGCCGATGCCATCGCCGACGACATCCACAGCGGCCGGCTAACCGACGGACAACGGCTGCCGCCGCAGCGCACGCTGGCCGATCGGCTTGGGCTGGATCTGACGACGGTCAGCCGCGCCTACACGGAAGCGCGCCAGCGGGGGTTGCTGGATGCCCGCGTCGGCCAGGGCACCTTCGTCCGCTCCCGCGACAGGGCCGGGAACGCAGGCGGCAGACCGGGCGACGACGTACCGGCACGGGCGGGGAGGCCGGCCACGCTGGTCGACATGACCATGAACCAGCCCCCGCTGCCGAATGATCCCGACCTGATGTCGCGGGCGCGGCAGGGGCTGGTGGACGCGATGATGCGGGTCGACCCGCTGACGGTCCTGCGCTATCCCGAAATCGGCTCCGGAGACGAGGACCTGACCGCCGGCGCCCTTTGGCTGGCGAGGCGGCTTCCCGGCCTGGAGGCCGAGGCGGGGGACGGCAGCGGGCGCGTGATCACCTGTCCGGGCACCCAGAGCGCTTTGCTGGCCTTGCTCTGCATGCTCACCGAGCCTGGCGATGCCGTCTGCACGGAGGCGCTGACCTACCCGGGTTTCAGGGCGATCGCCCGGCAACTCGGGCTTCGGGTGGCGGGCGTGGCCATGGACGCGCAGGGACTGGACCCGGACGCGCTGCGCGCCGCCATCGACGCCCATGCCCCGAAGGTGCTGTACTGCACGCCGACCCTGCATAACCCTACGACCGCCACGCTTCCGGCGGAGCGGCGGCGCGCCATCGCCGATATTGCACGCGACCGCGGAATAGCGATCATCGAGGACGACATCTATGGCGTCCTGCCGCCCGACGCCCCTCCCCCCATTGCCGCGTTTGCGCCCGATCTCACCTTCTATGTCTCGGGCTTGGCGAAATGCGTCGCCCCTGGCCTGCGCGTCGCCTATGTCGCCGCCCCCGATGGACGGCAGGCCATGCGGGTCGCGGCCGCGCAACGTGCGACGGTGCTCGGCACGTCGCCGGTGGCTGCCAAGGTGGCTGCGCGCTGGATCGAGGACGGCACCGCCGACGCCCTGGTGACGGCGATCCGATCCGAGGCGATTGCCCGCCAGCGCATGGCGGGAGAGGTGTTGCCGGCCTCGGCGATGGCCACCCATCCCAACAGTTTCCATCTGTGGCTCAAACTGCCGCCGGATTGGACCAGGGGCGAGTTCGCCACTCATCTGCGGGCCCATGGCATCGCCGCGGTGGTCAGCGACACCTTCGCCACGGCAGGGACCCCTCCGGAAGCCCTGCGGCTGTGCCTGGGTGCGCCGGTCACGCGCGCGGACTGCCGGCGCGTGCTGGACACGGTGGCCACCGCGCTCGACCAGTCGCCGACCCTCGCCGGCATGGTCATCTGAACGCCCCTGACCGCCGCAGCGGCTTGGCCCGGCATCGGATTCCCTGCGCCAGGAGCCCGGCGGCGGCGCATGATCGCGAGAGCCCATTCGAACTGCCGGCTCTGGTGCCGCGCTTGTGCGCGGCGCCCTCTCCTACTCTTCCAGCGCCCGCAGGATGGCGTCGGAAAGAACCTCTGCGTGGGTGAACTGCGGAATATGCCCCTCCGCATCGATGATCTCCAACGAACTCCCCGGTATCCGGGACTGGACGTACCGGCCGACGCTGACGGGAACGGCGGGATCGCCCACCGTCTGGATCAAGTGGCACGGTACGGTCACCTTTCCGAGCACGTCGCGGAAATCGGACGAAAAGATCATCAACGCCAGCGATAAGGCGATATCGGGCCGCATCCCGATCAGCCCGTCGGCAAACTTCAGCACCGCGGGGTGGCCTGCCGGCTTCGCCACCACCACCTTGGAAAATTCCTTGGCCCATTCCACATAGTTGGAAGAAATGTTGTCGATCAGTTGGTCGATGTCTTCCTTGTCGAATCCACCATTGTAATCGTCGCTGTTCACGTAACTGGGTGACAGACCGATGGTCACGATCTTCTTGAACAATCCCGGATGACCCATGGATGCCAGGAGGCCGATCATGCCGCTGACGGAATGACCGACATAATAACAGCTCTTTGAATTTGTGTGCTTTATGACCAGAAGAAGGTCTTCAACATACCGCGTCATCGACCGATATTTGTGATGGTCAAAATGTTCGACGGATTCCTTGGTGAATCCGACCAAGTCATAGACGACAACTCGGTAGCGATCCACGAAATTTCTTTTAATTTCATCCCAGCATCTTTGGTCAAGTCCCAATCCATGCGCGAAGATTATGGTTTCTGGTCCTGACCCATAGATGCGGATGTTGTAGGCAACATATGGATCGCGATCAATCATCGGCCGCTCTCATCCACCAGCCAACCTTTCGTCCTCATGCAGGATAACGCCACACCATCATACAAGAACAAACATAGGACACTCCAGCCAAATGCAGCACCCCGAAGAAGAGCCCGGATGGGGAGCAGCCATGCTTGCATACTATGGCATGCGACGATGATGCTCCCTCCCTGTACACGCAAGCAGCAGCGGGGCTGCATACTCGCTGCGATCGCCCCAATCTTCACCACTGCTGCCGACGGTTCCATGTTTCAAGTTCGTAACTTATCTTCCTCAGTGATATGAGATTCTGACGGTGGATAAAAGCTTTGCAAGCGTTTAATGATTGCTGAGCATTACATCAGCATGCGTCTGCCTAGGAGTATCAAGGAGGCATATATGAAGGAAATTTTAACGGTCCAGGGTCTTCTCCAGTGATGCCTGCCTGACTGCGAACGGCGTGAGCCGAGAAACAATCCGATATTCTGCAAGGATGTTACGTAGAAATGAGAATACGGTCCAGACTAACTCTGGCATTCCTTGGATCGGTCCTGCCGTTTCTCGCTCTTGCCATATATCTTTGCAACTCATTGATTGTAGAAAAGAGAAGAAATTTCGAAGAGCAGTTGCGCGGCGCCGCGAGCGCGGCCACGACCACAATTGCGCAGGAGGTCGACGATACTCTGTCGCTACTGGATTATTTGCGGGTGGACCAAACATTTTCACTCGACAATCAGGACGCGTTCCGCCATGTCGCCGGACTTCTGATCAAAGGGCAGAGGCTGGCGTCGGCGATCGTGATGGCGGACCCGTTCGGGAAGGTGCTGATGCACACGTTGGTTTCCGACCAACGCGCCTTGCCCTTCAACCGCTCGCTTTCCCTGTACGAAGACCTTCGCAACAATCCCCGCCCCCTGGTTTCCGAGCCCTTCGTCGGCTTGGTTCAGGATGAGCGCATCCTCGCGGTGGCGATGCCGCTCCTGGCGAACGGCCAACTGGCCGGCTCGCTGTCCGCCACCATTCCAGTCTGGAAGTTATCGGCCCTGCTGCGAGCGCAGGATCTGCCGGAGGGATGGGTCATCGCGGTCACCGACCGTCGCGGCGCCGTCATTGCGCGGTCCGACGACGCCGCCGCAGCCAACCAGCGGATAGACGCCGCCGCCGGCGGCGAGGACGATATCAGGATCGGCGATTTCCCCGGCATCGGCCAGGGCGTCGCGGCATCCAAGATCTTGTCGATGCCGGAATGGCGGATCTATTGCATGGCGCCGGCCGCGGGACTCGATCCGATACTGCGCAATTCTTACCTCATCGCCTTCGCCTGGATGCTGGCGGCACTCGCGGCGTCACTGGGATTGGCGCTGCCGCCGATGCGGCGGCTGGTCATCGAAGCGCGGGCGCTCGCGGCCTTCGCCGGCTCACCCGACAGGAGCGCCACGGCCCGGCATGAGCTCTTCGCCGTCGACGAGCTGGCAACGGCGCGTTCGGCCCTGCTCGATTCCGAACGCCTCCTGCGGGAGCTGGCGGAGCAGCAGCGCGGCACCGAACAGCAGCTCCGCAAGGCCTGGAGCGAGGCGGAATCCGCCCGGCGCGAGGCGGCGCGGGCAGGACGCACGAAGACCGCTTTCCTTGCCGCAGCCAGCCACGACCTGCGGCAGCCGGCGCAGTCGATGCTCCTGTTCGTCGAGCTCCTGAAGATGAAGCTGCGGGGGCACCCGGCTGCTCCGATTGTCGAGTCCCTGCAGCAGACGGCCGATTCCCTGAACGTTCTCCTGAGCGGCATCCTCGACATCTCGAAGATCGATGCGAGCTTCGTCCGCACGGACCTGACGTCGGTCGAGCTGGCCTCGATCCTCCAAGACATCAAGACGGAGTTCGAGGAACAGGCGGCAGCCCGTGGCCTCTCGCTGCGCGTCCTGGACTGCGACGTCACCATCCGCACCGACGTCCTGCTGATGACTCGCATCCTGCGGCATCTCGTCGAGAATGCGCTGAAATTCACCGACAAGGGCGGGGTGCTCGTCGGGTGCCGCCGCCGCGGCCAACTGATCAGGATCGATGTCGTCGATACCGGGCACGGCATTGCGGAAGAACATCTCGAGTCGATCTTCGAGGAGTTTTTCCAGATCGAGAATCCCAACCGCGACCGCAAACGCGGCACCGGGCTGGGGCTGGCCATCGTCCGCCGCCTCGCCGTCGCGCTCGAGCATCCGATCGAGGTTTCTTCCCGCCCGGGTCGCGGCTCCCGTTTCTCGGTGGGAGTCATGGAGGTCGCACCGCAATCCCCGGCCGCCAGGAAGCAAGGCATAGAATTCTCCCCGGGTCCCCTCCCCGATCCGGCCGGACCGCTCAACCCTCTGCTGGTGATCGTGGACGAGCTCTATGTCCGGACGGCCATGTGCACCGTGCTGGTGGAATGGGGCTTCGAAGTGGTCGAGGCCGCCTCCCACCAGGAGGCGGTTCGCTCGCTCGGCGGCAGGAGACCAACCCTGGTCATCGTCGACCAGCGGCTGAGCGACGGCGAGAGCGGCAACGCCGCCATCTCCGCGGTACGGGCTCAATACGGCCTCGATCTTCCGGCGGTGATCATCAGCGCCGACCTCTCCCCCTCCGCCATGGCAGCGGCACGCGAGGTGGGAGCCACGCTGCTCGGGAAGCCGGTGTCGCTGCACGAACTGCGCAAGGTCATCCGGCGCGAACTCCAGCGGTCCTGACCCGCCTGACCAGGGTGTGGAGCGGGGTGCGGGGTAACGTATGACTATCCACCCCCTATCCGTTTTACCCGCGCCACTATCCCCTGCCAGCAACGACGCGGACCTCCCGAAAGAGGTATTGATTGGACACCAAATCACATTGGCTTCCAATCGATCGTCGCTCCCACTCCTGCCGGCGCAAGCCCGGTAATTTCGACCTGACCGCCACATCATCCTGCGTTCCCACACCGTGCCGGGGCCCGTCCCCCCGGCTCGACCGCCCGAGGCTTGCCGTGAAGGCCATGGCTCCGTCACTTCCCTCCGCTTGAAGAGGATAGTCCTCCCGATGACCGCAAAGGACACCGCGCCGGCCGCCCGAGGCCATGAGGCCTCGCTCCATGCCCAAGTGATCGTCATGTCCGCCGTCGTGAACCTGGCCGCGCTCGGCATGCCGGTGGCGGTGCTGCAGGTCTACGACCGCATCATCCCGAACCACTCGGAGCAGACGGCGGTGGTGATGGTGGTGGGGGTGACGCTCGCCGTCCTTGCGGAGGCTATACTCCGCATCGCCCGCTCCCACATCATGGGCCGGGTCGCCACCCGGTTCGAGCGTGTGATGAACCGCCGGGCGGTGGCCCACCTGTTCGCCACCGACCTCAAGACCTTCCAGTCGCAATCGACCGGCACCCATCTGGAGCGCCTGGGCGCCATCGCGACCTTGCGGGATCACGCCTCCGGCCAGACCCTGCTGGCGCTCTACGACATCCCGTTCGCTGTCGCCTCGCTGGCCCTGATCGCCTTCTTCGGCGGGGTGCTGGTCGCGGTGGCCTGCTGCGGCCTGCTGACGATGGCGCTGTTGGCGGTCGCGGTCGGTCGGTCGGCGCAGTCGGCACAGGCGGAGGTCGCACGCGCGGAAGACGAACGGTCGGGCTTCATCATCAGCATCTTTTCCGGCATCCAGTCGGTCAAGGCGATGGCGCTGGAGCTGCCGTTGCTGCGCCGCTACGAGGCCCTGCAGGCGCGCCGACTGGCGGCCCACGCTACCGCGGAGCTGCATGCGCAGCACCTGACCGAGGCCGGACAGTTCGTCGCGCAGCTCAGCAGCCTCGCCACGGTGGCTTTCGGCAGCCTGCTGGTCCTGGACGGCGTGTTGACCGTCGGCGGCCTATCGGCCTGCACGCTCCTGGTCGGCCGCACCCTGGCACCGGCGCAGGGGCTGATGGCCCTGTGGTCGCGCCGCCAGCCGATGAAGGTCGCTTCGAAGAAGCTGGACGACCTCTTCGCCCTGCCCAAGGAGCCACCCGCCACCGGCATTCTCGACGCCGCCACCGCCCGGCCGGACCTGCATTTCGACTCGGTTGGCTTCGCCTTCTCCGGGCGCCCGGTGCTGCGCGACGTCGACCTGAGGGTGAGCCAGGGCGAAGCCGTCGCCCTCGTCGGGCCGACCGGAGGCGGCAAGTCGACGCTGCTGGCGCTGGCCGCCGGCCTCTACCGTCCCGCGACCGGCAGGGTGCTGCTCGACGGCCTCCCGCTGGATGTCTACGACCCCGCCACCCTGCGACGCAGCATCGCCCTGCTGTCGCACCGGGAAACCCTGTTCCGCGGCACGGTGATCGACAACATCACGATGTTCCAGCCCGACGTGCTGCCGGCGGCGATGGCTGCGGCGGAACAGGTCGGCATCGTCACCGCGATCAACGCCATGCCGCACGGCTTCGCCACCATCGTGGGCGACGGAGCGACCGAGCCGATGCCGCGCGGCCTCGCCCAGCGCATCGCCATAGCCCGTGCCCTGGTGCAGAAGCCCAGGCTGATCCTGTTCGACGATGCCAACGCCGCCGCCGACGACGAGGGTGACCGCGTCCTGCTGGCGCTGCTTGCCGACCTGCGCACCAGTTGCGCCACGCTGTTCGTCAGCCACCGCCCCCTGATGCTGAAGCACGCCACCTCGATCTTCCGCCTGTCGGACGGCCATCTCGACCGCACGCCGGAGCTTGCCGCATGACCCAAATCCTCGACCCAGACGTGACCGGGCGGATCATGCCGCCTGTCCCGGCGCTCTCCCTCCCGACCGCGCTCGACACGCCCTTCCGACATGGTCCCGATCTCACCGCTGCGCTGCTCCTCCTGCTGCGCCGGTTGGGCTGGGTCGGCAGCCCCCAGGACATCACCGGGGCACTGCCCTGGGGGTCCGGCAGCGATGCGGTGACCGATCTGCGCGACGTCGCCGCGCGCCTCGGCTTCGGCAGCACCATCCACCAGGGCCGACGCTTCCCGGGCGGCGAACTGCGCCGCATCCTGGCGGAAGCCGGCTACCGCGGTGGCGCGGTCCTTTATGTCCCGAGCCATGCCGGCACCGGCGAAGCCGGCCTCCTGGAGTCATCGGAGGACGGGTTGCGCCTGCAGCGGCCCGAGGGGCCGGCGGAGCCGGTAGGCGATGCGCTGGCGGCAGGCACCCTCGTCGTCGCCGCCGCCGCGGAGCCGGATGGCGTGGTCCCGGCGCCTGCCGGCGAACGCCGATCCTGGATCCGCAGCCGCCTTGCCGCCGCCGGCCCGTTGATCGGCGCCGCCCTGGCGCTGACCCTGGCCGCCAACCTGCTGTCGCTGTCCAGCCCTCTCTTCGTCATGACGATCTACGACAAGGTCGTCGCCGCCGGGTCGATCCACCTGCTGGTGGCGCTGGGCATCGGTGCCGCGGGCGCCCTGCTGATCGAGTTGGCCATGCGCCGCCTGCGCAGCCGAATCATGGCCCATGGCGGCGCCCGCCTCGGCTATGTCGTCGGCAACGCCGTGCTGGCCCGCCTGCTGCACCTGCCGAGCCCGCTGACGGAGCGTGTGGCCGTTGCCGCCCAGGTCGCCCGCGTCAAGGACCTGGACCGTGTCCGCGACCTGCTGACCGGACCGCTGGCGCAGGCCTGCCTCGACCTGCCCTTCGCCGTCATCTTCCTGGTCGCCATCGGCATCCTGTCCGGCTGGCTTGTGCTGGTGCCGCTGTGCGCCATCGGGCTCTATGTCGCCGCGGCATGGCTCGGGAACGCGATGACGCGCACGCACGTCGCCGCTGCCGCCGGTGCGGGTGCCCGTCGCCAGGAGCTGCTGCTGGAGATCGTCGAGCGGATGCCGGCGATCCGGGCGCTCGGCGCCGCGAAGATATGGAGCAACCGCTACGACGCGGTCGCCGGCCGGATGGCGGAAGCCAATTTCCGCAGCGCCCAGACCACGACCCTGATCGCCACCTTCAGTCAGACGCTGACCACCCTCACCGGCCTTGCGACGCTCGGGTTCGGCATCGACCAGGTTCTGGCCGGTTCGCTGAGCACCGGCGGGCTGATCGGCACGATGATGCTGGTGTGGCGCACTTTGTCGCCGGTGCAGAGCGCCTTCATGGCCAGCACCCGGCTCGGCCAGCTCCGCGCCTCGCTGAGGCAGGTCGAGACGCTCATGGCGACGCCGCCCGAACGCAGCGAGTCGGTGCGTGCCGAGCGGGCCGCCGACATCCGTGGTCAAGTCACCTTCTCCCACGTCACCTTCCGCTACGGCAGAGAGGCCGAGCCCGTGCTCGCGAACCTCGGCTTCGACGTGGCTCCGGGCGAGGTGGTCGCCATCGTCGGCCGCAACGGCGGCGGCAAATCCACGCTGCTGAAGCTCGTTTCCGGCCTCTACAGCCCGCAGGGCGGTTCGGTGCGCATCGACGGACGCGATATCCGCCAGTTCGATCCGATGGCGCTGCGCCGGTCGATCGCCTTCGTGCCGCAGGTGCCGCAGTTCTTCGACGGCACGCTGGCGGAAAACCTGCGCCTGGTCGCCCCGGGCGCCAGCGATGCCGATTTGCGGGCCGCCCTGGATCGTGCCGGCGTCCTCGACGCGGTCGACGACCTGCCAGAGGGCCTCGAAACCCGGTTCGACACGCGCGATGCCGCCCTTCCGGCCGGTCTGCTGGCCCGGCTGTCGCTGGCCCGTACCTACCTGCGCGACGCCCCGATCGTCCTGCTCGACGAACCGGCGGCCAGCGTCGACTTCGAGGGCGAGTTCGCCTTCACCTCGACGGTGCATGCCTTTCGCGGCCACTCCACCGTGTTCTTCGTCACCCACCGCCGCAGCCATCTGGCCATGGCCGACAAGGTGCTCATCATCGAGAACGGCACCTCCCGCTATTTCGGTCCGGCGGAAAAGGTCCGCGACCGCATTCCGAAGGGGATGATCTGATGACCGACATGATCACCGGCGCGTCCGTCGGCCGCCGCAGCCTGCGCACCCTGTTCGGCGGCGGCATCTCCGCAGCGGACTTCGCGACCGAGGAACTGGCCGGCGATCCCGGTGTCAGCCCGCTGATGCAGGCGACGGCCCTGATCGTCGGCTGCCTCGTCGTCGGTGCCGTCGCCTGGAGCGCGGTGACACCGGTGCAGGAGATGGCGGTCACCTTCGGCGAGATCGTGCCGGTCAGCGCCGTGCAGACGGTGCAGCACCTGGAGGGCGGCATCGTCCAGGAGATCCTGATACGCGAGGGGCAGGTCGTCGAGGCCGGGCAGCCGCTGATCCGCTTCAACAGCGTCAGCACCCAGTCGGGCCACGACCAGCTCCTCGCCCGCCGCGCCGCCCTGTCGATCCAGGCCGAGCGCCTCGCCGCCTTCGCCGGCAACCGCTCCGCCGACTTCAAGCCCTTCGGCAACTATCCGGCACTGATCGCCGATCAGGCCAGCGTGCTGTCGGCGCAGTTCGACGCCCGCGAAAACCAGCGCCGCGTGCTGAACGGGCAGATCGCCGAACAGCGCTCCCAACTCGCCGCAGCCAAGAGCCAGCGGACCCAGGTTGCCGGCAACGTGCCCCTGCTGGAATGGAAGGTCGACATGCGCAACGACCTGACCAGCAAGGGCTTCAACTCCAAGCTGATGGTGGTCGAGGCCCAGCGCGAACTGGCGGCGGCCCGTGCCGAGCTGCACCGGTTGGACGGCGTCATCGCCAGCACCAAGGACGGGATCGCCGAAACCGAGGCCCGCATCCGTGAGCTGGATGGCCGCCTGCGGCAGGAAGCCCTGGACAAGCAGGGCTCCGTGACCGCCGAACTGGCGGAACTGGACAAGCAACTGGTCGCGCAGAGCGACCGGGTCGACCGGCTGGTTTCGACCGCACCGGTCCGTGGCATCGTCCAGGAACTGCCGGTCAAGAACGAAGGTGGCGTGATCGTGCCCGGCGGCATGGTCGCCAAGATCGTGCCGATCGACGACGAGCTGGTCGCCGACGTGCGGATTTCCCCCCGCGACATCGGCTTCGTCAGCCCCGGCCTGCCGGTCAAGGTGAAGGTCGCCGCTTTCGACTATGCCCGGTACGGGCGGCTGGACGGGACGCTGAAGTCGGTTTCGCCGACCACCTTCTTCGACAAGGACAAGAACCCCTATTATCAGGGGCGGGTCACGCTTGCGGCCAACCATGTGGGTGATGGCGCGCGCAACCACCTGATCCTGCCGGGCATGACGGTCGAGGCCGACATCAGCACCGGTGAGAAGACCGTCCTGCAATACCTGCTGAAGCCCATCTACACCACGCTGGACGGCGCCCTGCGCGAGCGCTGATCCGACGGCGCCCTGCCCGCCGGCCCCCGGATACGGCCTGGCTTCGGCCCAGCTCCGATCCGCCACCGGCCTACCCCTCCCATCGCACCGCCCTGCCCTTCCGCCCTTCCGCCCTACAGGAACCGCCATGGCTGAGACCAACACCGACAAGGCCTCCTCCTCCGCCACACAGACCGCGGGCACGCCCCGGACGGACGGTGCGCGCGCGGCGGCCGAAAGCACCGCGGCCGAGGCACTCGCCCCCCAACGCCTGGGAGCGCTGGAGCGCCCCAACATCCTTCCAACCGAGCCTCGCCGCGACATTCCCGATGCCCTGACCAACCTGCACAGCGGCAGCCGGAGCGATCCGACGGTGGTGACGACCGATCCCTCGGCCACAGGCATGCCGACTGCAGCCAGCGAGGTCGAGCGGATGACGGGCACTGCGGCGGGCGGCGGGATGGCGGAGTCGGGGGGCTCCATCGCAGGCGGGGCACGGCCCTGGGCATTTGCGGCCGCGGCGGCACCGGGCGGTGGATCGGAAGCCGCCGGGGAGGTGGGCCAGCCGATTTCGGACGGGTCCAGCGGCATCGTGTTGGCGGATGGAGCGCCTGGTGCGACCTTCGCACAGGAGCCGCTGGCGGCGATTCCCACTGCTGCGGCCCTGCCTGGAGCCGGAGCGGTTCCTGCCGTGCCGGAGCCGGCCACCCCACCGGCCACGCAATCTGCCGTCGCCGCGGGCAACGCGGATGCACGCGCTTCGACCGTCACCGCGCGGACCGAGGCCGAGCCTGACGTTATGTCGACGCTCATGGCGGAAGCGGCCAACCAGGGCAACAGCGCCACCGGTGGGGGCACCGGAACTGGAACCGGAACCACCACGGCTACCGAAGGAGGGGTTTCCACGCCCTCCACCGGTACACCGACAACCGGCGACCCGACGAGCCAGGGCACGCCCTCCACCTCCATCTCGACGGGCACGGGCCAGGATACGAGTACGGTCATCGGAGCGCCGCCGACCTCCACCTCGCCTTCCACGCCGACCTCCACGCCCTCGGTTCCGTCTTCGACCAACGACGGCACGGCACCGGGAAACACGGTCGGCGGCACGACAGGAGCACCGACGCCCGCCCCGACCAGCACCACTCCGACGGACGGAGGATCAACAGGCAGCGGTTCAGCCACCGGTTCGGCGGGTAGTGGATCGACGGGGAACGGGTCGAGCAGCGGCTCTTCCGGGAGTGATCCGTCCAGCGGGGGCTCCTCCACCGGCAGCGGATCGACGGGAAGCGGATCCTCGAACACCGGTTCCACTGGAGGTTCGAACGGCGGCTCCAGCGGCACGACCCCGTCATCGACGCCATCGGTTCTGGACGTCAGTGCCGGCGTCGGTGCCGAGGATACGCCCTTGGCTCTGACGATCACGCTACCGGCGGCAACCAACGGATCGACAACCATCCTGACGGTCGAAGGCCTCCCGGCCGGAGCCTCGTTGTCGGCCGGTGTCGATCTTGGCAACGGACGCTGGACCCTCTCCCCGTCCGATCTGCCGGGTCTGACGCTTTTGCCGCCGCAGGACTACAACGGCACTATCAACCTGGCCGTCACGGCCGTCACCACGGACACCACCGGCCATCAGGCAACGTCATCGGGCTCTCTGGCCGTTTCGATCGCCGCAACGGCTGACGCCCCGACATTGAGCCTCGGCAGCGCAACCGGCAGCGAAGGCCACGCCATCGCCTTGGCCATCAACGCCCAGATAACCAGCCCTGCGGCCGGCGAGACGCTCAGCGTGGTGATCAGCGGCGTGCCTGCCGGTGCAGTCCTCTCGGCCGGCACGGACAACGGCGACGGCACCTGGACGCTCTCCGCCGCCCAGCTCTCCGGCCTGACCATCACGCCGCCGGCTGACTTCTCCGGCACGCTGAACCTGTCGGTGACCGCCACCTCCTCGGTGAACGGCACTCAGGCCAGCCACACCGAGGCGCTGACTGTCACCGTCGCTCCGGAAGCCGACGCTCCGGCGCTGACCGTGGTTGATGCTGCCGGTCTTGAAGACCAAGCCATCGCTCTGACCCTCTCCAGCAGCCTGAGCAATCCGGCCGCTGGCGAGACGCTCAGCGTGGTGATCAGCGGCGTGCCTGCCGGTGCGACGCTGTCTGCTGGTACCGACAACGGTGACGGTACCTGGACGCTCTCCGCCGCCCAGCTCTCCGGCCTGACCATCACGCCGCCGGCCGACTTCTCCGGTACGCTGAACCTGTCGGTGACCGCCACCTCCTCGGTGAACGGCACCCAGGCCAGCCACACCGAAGCGCTGACCGTCACCGTCGCTCCGGAAGCAGCGGTTGCCGATGCACCGGT
>NZ_JAGINO010000011.1 GCF_017876115.1 Azospirillum picis | reverse complement strand
CTTCTCACAACACGGTATAAACTTGTCAAAGAACCCGCCCGACGCGGAACCGGCTGTCGGCCCGAACCATCTGGGGTTCGGGTGCTGAGCGCCGGTTTGTCGGGCTTCCCGTTTCGCGTACCGGTCGCTGCCGTTTCGGCGGCGCCGGCGTCGTTCGCGTCGGGAGGCGCTTTATATGCGGCACCCCCCGGACCGCGCAAGCACTTTTTTCACCCCATCGCATTTTTTCGTCCGGGCCTGCGGACGGCTTCCGGCAGGCACTGGATGATCTGTGCTGCCATCGTTGAATTGTCTGACCTTCTGACCATAAGGTTGAGGGAAACCAGAAGCGAGCGGTCATGCCCGTCGAGTTTGAGAGCGTCGTCACCGCCAGCGCAGCCAAGCAGATCGCCGACAGCCTGCGCGCCGCCATCATGGACGGCCGGTTGAAGGTGGACGAGCGGCTGCCGACCGAGGAGGAACTGGCCCAGCATTTCAAGGTTTCGCGCCCGACCGTGCGCGAAGCCTTGAAGCGGTTGGCCGCCCAGCACCTGATCCGGTCGCGCCGCGGCCCGACCGGCGGCAACTTCGTCGCCAGCCCCACCCCCGAGGACGCGGCGCGTGCCCTTGCCAACGCCACCACCCTGATGGTGGCGGTCGGCGACATCCAACTGGACGAGATGGCCACCGCAAGGCTGGAACTGGAAGGCGTCTGCTGCCGCCTGGCGGCTGCGTTGAATGACGAGGCCTTGGCCGGCCCGCTCGCCACCCTGCGGACCGAGCTGGAGCGCCAGCGTGACGCCGCCCTGACCGACGAGGAGTTCTGCGCGTCGGACGTCCGCTTTCACCGCGCAGTGGTGGATGCGGCCGGCAACGCCCTGCTTTCCTACCTGATGCATGCCGTGGTCGAGGCGCTGCAGCCGGTCAGCAACATGATCATCTACCGCGTCCGGGAGCGCGAGGCGATCGTCGGCTTCCATTCCCGGCTCCTGCAGGCGCTGGAAAGGCATGATGCCGCGGGCGCGACGGCGGCACTCGGCGACCTGGTGGCCTACACCCGCGACCGTTACCGCGCCGCGCTCGAGAAGCGGGCGGAACGGGCGCGGTAAGGCACCGCCTCCCGCGGCTGCCCGGCTTCAGCCGATCGCCCGCAGATGGCGCACCGGCCGGCCGGGGGACGCCGCCTCGGCCGCCGCGACGATGCCATGGGCATCGATCCCGTGGTGGCGGTAGAGGTCGGCGATGGTGCCGGTCTGACCGAAATGCTCCACGCCGAGGGCGCGCGTGCGGTGGCCGGCGACCGACCCGAGCCACCCCAAGGTGGTCGGGTGGCCGTCCACCACGGTGATCAGCGCGCAATGGGAGGGCACTCCCTCCAGCAGCCGCTCGATGTGTCCGCGGGCATGGGACAGGCCGCGCTCGCGCGCCCGCTGCGCCGCGCTCCAGCCGGCGTTCAGGCGGTCCGCGGAGGTCACCGCCAGCAGGCCGACGTCCCGCCGGTCCTCGCCCAGCATGCCGACGGCGGCGATGGCCTCCGGAGCGACGGCCCCGGTGTAGGCGACAACCACCTGGGCGTTCGGTCCCGGGCGCCGCATCCAGTAGGCACCGTCGACGATGTCCCGCTCCAGCGCCTCGTCCATCGTCCGGGTCGGCTGCTCGATGCTGCGCGAGGACAGGCGGAGATAGACCGAGCCGCCGGTCTCGTCGCGCAGCCAGTTGCGCTCGTCGGGAGCGCCCTCGCCGTCCCGCTGCATGTAGTCGAAGGCCCAGCGCATCACCACCGCCAACTCGTCGGCAAAGGCCGGCTCGAAATAGGCCAGCCCGTCCTGGGCCATGCCGACCAGCGGCGTGGCGATCGACTGGTGCGCCCCACCCTCCGGCGCCAGCGTGATGCCCGACGGCGTCGCCACCAGCATGAAACGCGCATCCTGGTAGCAGGCATAGTTCATCTGGTCGGCGCCGCGCATGATGAAGGGATCGTAGACGGTGCCGATCGGCAGCAGCCGCTCCCCGAACAGGCTGTGCGACAGACCGAGCGCCGACAACAGGATGAAGAGGTTGGACTCGGCGATGCCCAGTTCCAGGTGCTGGCCCTTGGGCGAGAAGTCCCAACTGTAGGTCGAGGGGATGCGCTCCTTCTTGAACAGGTCGGCCAGTTCGCTCTTGGCGAACAGCCCGCGCCGGTTCACCCATGCGCCGAGATTGGTCGAGACGGTGACGTCGGGCGCCGTGGTGACGATGCGCTCGGCCAACGGCGAGCGTTCGCGTCCGACCTCGTTGAGGATCAGGCCGAAGGCCGTCTGGGTGGAAAGGGCCTTCTGCGACGGCACCACCAGCGCCGCCGGCACCGTCACCGCCGGCGCCCCGTGACGGCGGCGGCCCTTCTGCGCGAAGGGCACGCGCGACAGGAACGCCTCCAGCGCCTCCTGCGGCAGGCCGAGCCCCTCGAAGCGATCCCATTCATGGCCGGGGCGCACGTTGTTGGCGGTCCGGAAGCCCTCCATCTGCTGGGCCGTCAGAAGGCCGGAATGGTTGTCCTTGTGGCCGGCCAGCGGCAGCCCGAAGCCCTTGACCGTGTAGGCGATGAAGCAGACCGGCCGGTCATGCGTCCGCGCCTCGGCGAAGGCCTGGAGCAGTGATGGCAGGTCGTGGCCGCCGAGGTTGCCCATCAGGCGGGCAAGCTCCTCGTCGTTGCGCCGTTCGATCAGGCGGGTGACGTCGCCCTGATCGCCGAGGTCGTCCATCAGCCGCCGGCGCCATGCCGCCCCGCCCTGGTAGGTCAGGGCCGAATAGAGCTGGTTGGGGCAATGGTCGATCCAGT
Source organism: Azospirillum picis (assembly GCF_017876115.1). Taxonomy (GTDB): domain Bacteria; phylum Pseudomonadota; class Alphaproteobacteria; order Azospirillales; family Azospirillaceae; genus Azospirillum; species Azospirillum picis. Next base: position 187,159 of record NZ_JAGINO010000011.1, on the reverse strand, counting down.
GGCGGAGGCGCTCGCCGCCCGGCTCGCGGAAGGCTTCCTGCATCAGGGTGCCGTATTTCAGGATCACAACGTCCCAGCCGAAGGCGCGGAAGATGTTCTCCAGCCGCTCCCACAGGCCTTCGCGGATGACCGCGTCCAGGCTCTGGCGGTTGTAGTCGACGATCCACCAGGTGTTGCGAAGGCCGTGCTTCCAGCCCTCCTGGAGGGCTTCGAAGATGTTGCCCTCGTCCATCTCGGCATCGCCGACCAGCGAAACCATGCGCCCTTCCGGCAGGCCGGGCGCCCAGCCCTTGGCCTTCAGGTAATCCTGCACCAGGGAAGCGAACAGCGTCTGCGCCACCCCGAGCCCGACCGAGCCGGTGGAGAAATCGACGTCGTCGACATCCTTGGTGCGGGAAGGATAGGACTGGGCGCCTTTGTAGCCGCGGAAATTCTCCAGCTTCTCCCGCGTCTGGTTGCCCAGCAGATACTGGATGGCATGGAAGACCGGGCTGGCGTGGGGTTTCACCGCCACCCGGTCCTCCGGGCGCAGCGCCTGGAAGTACAGCGCGGTCATGATCGTCGCCAGCGAGGCGCTGGAGGCCTGGTGCCCGCCGATCTTCAGCCCGTCATGATTGGGGCGGACATGGTTGGCGTTGTGGATGGTCCAGGAGGCGAGCCAGAGTACCTTGCGCTCCAGTTCCCCAAGGCAGGCGAGATCGGCGGAGGACGGCAAGGTCTCGGTCATGTCAGGGCTCCCGGATCGACTATGGTTGAATGAGCCTATCATTTGCGACCGGGCAGGTGCTTGCGAAGTGGCGCGCGCTGCCCCGGCGATTTAGCATGAAATTCCAATTCCGGAGAGCAGGCGGCATCGAATGCCAAGATTCAATCTCGATCGTATCGACCGCAAGATCCTGTCCGCCCTGCAGGAGGATGGGCGCCTGCACAACAACGAGCTTGCCGAGCGGGTCGGGCTGTCGCCCTCCCCCTGTCTGCGGCGGGTGAAGGCGCTGGAGGAGGCCGGCGTCATCAGCCGCTATGTGGCGCTCGTCGATCCGGCTTCGGTCGATCTGCAGCTCAACATCTTCGTCAGCGTCAGCCTGGAACGGCAGATCGAGGAGCGGATCGACGCCTTCGAAAGCGCGGTGATGACGCGGCCCGAGGTGCTGGAATGCTACCTGATGACAGGCGACGCCGATTACCTTCTGCGGGTGATGGTGCCGGACCTCGCCAGCTATGAACGCTTCCTGAAGGACCACCTGACCCGCATTCCCGGCGTCGCCAACATCCGGTCGAGCTTCGCGTTGAAGCAGGTGCGCTACCGCACGTCCCTGCCGCTGGAGCATCTGGCCGACTAGCAGGCGGGTTTAAGGGTCCGGCTTCCAGGGGCCGGTTTTCGAGGTCCGGCTTTCGGTGCGAGCGGCGGTTCGGCGGGTCATCCCCGCGCAACCGCCTCCCCTGCCCTCCACCGCCCGAGCGTCGGCACCAGGAGCGCCGCGATCAGGCACAGGATGCCGGCCGTAAAGAAGGCCGGCAGGTAGCTCTGCAGGACCGTCCGCGACAGCCCCGCGCCGAAGGCCGCGGTGGCGGCGCCGATCTGGTGACCGGCGAAGACCCAACCGAAGACGAGGTTGGCGCGCTCGCGCCCGAAGCGGTCGGCGATCAGCCGCACCGTCGGCGGGACGGTGGCGATCCAGTCGAGCCCGTAGAAGACGGCGAAGAGCGACAATCCGTAGAGGGTGAAGTCCGAATAGGGCAGGTAGATCAGCGACAGCCCGCGCAGCCCGTAATACCAGAACAGCAGCCAGCGATTGTCGAACCGGTCCGACAGCCAGCCCGATCCGACGGTGCCGATGAAGTCGAAGATCCCCATCAGCGCCAGCAGCCCGGCGGCCTGGACCTCCGGCACCGCGAAGTCGACGCAGAGCGGGATCAGGTGGGTCTGGATCAGGCCGTTGGTGCTGGCCCCGCAGATGAAGAAGGTGGCGAACAGCACCCAGAAGCTGCGCGTCGCCGACGCGTCGCGCAAGGCACCGAAGGCCGCCGGCAGGATGGCGCCGGCCGCCCTCGGTGCCGCCGCACCCTCCGCCTCGCCGAAGGCGGTCAGGCCGAGTTCGGCCGGATGGTCGCGCATCAATGCCAGCATCGCCACGGCCGCCACCCCGATCATCGCGCACAGCAGGGCGATGGCGCTCCGCCAGCCATAGGCCTCGGTCAGCACCGACAGCAGCGGCATGAAGACGAGCTGGCCGGTGGCGGAACTGGCGGTCAGCAGCCCGATCACCAGACCGCGCCTGGCGGCGAACCAGCGGGTGGCGATGGTGGCGCCCAGCACCATGGCGGTCAGGCCGGTGCCGAAGCCGACGACGAAACCCCACAGCAGGATGAGCTGCCAGACCTGGGACATGGCCAGCGAGGACAGAAGCCCCGTACCGACCAGCACCAGCGAGGACAGCACCATCCGGCGGACGCCGAACCGGTTGATCATCGCCGCGGCGAAGGGGCCCATCAGGCCGAACAGCAGCAGGCGGATCGCCATGGCGGCGGAGATGTCGGCGGTGTCCCAGCCGAACTCGCGCTGCAGGGGCAGCAGCAGGACGCCCGGAGCCCCGACGGCGCCGGCGGAAACCAGCATCGACAGGAAGGTGACGGCGACGACGGCCCAGCCGTAATGGATGTTCCGCCGCGCCAGGACGGCGGCGAGAGGAGTGGACAGCATGAACGGGGCTCCGGTCGGAAGGCGGATCATTGCGCCGTGACGCCGCCGTCGATGTTGATCGACTGGCCGGTGACGAAGGCGGCGGCATCGGAGCAGAGCCACAGCACGGCGGCGGCGACCTCCTCGGGACGGCCGACGCGGCCGACGGGGTGGAGCGGCCCCAACGCCGCCTCGACCCCGTCGGCCCCGCCGAACGAGCCCTGGCTCATCGGCGTCTGGATGATCGCCGGACAGACCGCGTTGACCCGCACGCCCGACTTCGCCGCCTCGATCGCCGCGGTGCGCGTAAGCCCCTCGACCGCCGCCTTGCTGGCGGAATAGGCCGCGTTGCCGGCCATGCCGATCTGGCCCAGCACCGAACCGGTGTTGACGATGGCGCCGCCATTCTGGCGCCGCATGATCGCCAGTTCATACCTCAGGCAGTGCCAGACGCCCTTCACGTTGACCGTAAGGATACGGTCGAAATCGGCTTCGCCCATCTCTGCGATGGGCGCCATGGCATGGACGCCGGCATTGTTGAAGGCGGCGTCGAGGCGCCCATGCTCCCGCTCGATCCGCTCGAAGAGCGCCGCCACCTGTGCGCCGTCGGCGACGTCGGCGCCGACGAACCGGGCGCGCCCGCCGGCGCGTTCGGCCAGTTCGACCGTTTCCCGCCCTTCCGCCTCGCGCCGCCCGGTGACGATCACCGTCGCGCCGGCACCGGCGAAGGCCAGCGCCGCGGCCCGCCCGATGCCCGACGTCCCGCCGGTGACCAGCGCCACGCGCCCGCTCATGTCCGTGGAAATGCTCATGGCCCCTCTCCAGTGGGATCCCGCGCCGGTCCCGCGGACCAGCGGGAAGAACCATCGGCGCGCATCATTTAAATTATGGCTATAATGAATAAGCTCAGACATGACGTCCATCATGAATATCTTCGGCCAGGAGGGCTGGAGAGCGCGTCAGCCATGCAGGCCACGAATGATAAGGCGCGTTTGCTTGTGTTGACGCCGACACATGCGCGAACCGTTCGGACCGCGTGGGGACGGCCCCCTCTTGACCGCCCGTCGGGATCGGCTCATGTAAGCGGCATCCGCTCCCTCATGTATCCGCATGTAACCGGAGACGGCAGGTCTACTCCTTTCTTTTGGTCGGTACATATCTTGCTCTTGCAGCGTTTGGACGGGCCAAGACTTGTCATTCTCCACTGGTACGCGGCTGGCGCGGGCCGGAAGCAATCTTTCGTTAACCATAAGCATCCACAACATGCGAGCGGCACACCGCCGCTTTCAGCCGACCGCCGGGACCGAGTGACGTTCGGGTCCGATTGGCGCCACCGCGCTGAGTTCCCTTTGGAAGGCTGATAGAGCGTGACCCTGATGCACGTGCGGGCCGACGGCCCGATCGATGTCTCCCCCGCCCGCAACTCGACCATCGTGGAGGACTGGAGCGCCGCCGCGGCCGCGCCGGCGCTCAGCGGGCCGGTCGATCCGTCGCTGCTGCGCGACGAGCTGCTGTGCGACATCCCGCAGACGACGGCCACGGCCCATCCGGACCGCACCGCCATCGTCTATGAGGGGCGGCGCATCAGCTATGCCGACCTGGAGGCACGCGCCAACCGCGTCGCGCGGGGCCTGCGGGCACGCGGCATCGGCCCCGGCAGTTTTGTCGGGCTGTGGATGGCGCGCTCGCTCGACCTGCATGTGGCGCTGCTGGGGATCCTGAAGTCCGGCGCGGCCTACCTGCCCTTCGATGCCGACGCTCCCGCCGAACGCGTCGCGGTCAGCCTGTCCGACTGCGCCGCACCGGCGATCCTGGTCGACCTGGTGACGGGATCGAAGGCGGCGACGCTGGCCGCCGCCGGTGCTGGCGTGGAAACGCTGCGCATCGGCGACGTGCTGTCCGACGATGACCGGCCGCTCGACCTGCGCGCCGACGGCGTGACGCCGGACCACCCGGCCTATGCGATCTACACCTCGGGCTCGACCGGCAAGCCCAAGGGCATCGTCATCAACCACCGCAACATCTGCCATTACCTGCGGGCGGCCAACAGCGTCTACGGCATCACCGCCAACGACGTGGCCTTCCAGGGCGCCTCGGTGGCTTTCGACCTGTCGCTGGAGGAGATCTTCGTCCCCTATCTGGCCGGCGCCACCCTGTGGGTCGCCAGCCGCCAGGTGCTGGACGAGGCCGACCGGCTGGCCGACGTGCTGAACGACGCCGGCGTCACCGTCCTCGACACCGTGCCGACGCTGCTGGCGATGCTGCCGAAGGACGTGCCGTCGCTGCGCGTCGTCATCCTCGGCGGCGAGGCCTGCCCGCCGGCGGTGGCCGCGCGCTGGTGCCGCCCCGGCCGCCGCCTGTTCAACAGCTACGGCCCGACCGAGGCGACCGTGGTCGCCACGGTGGCCGAGGTGCTGCCCGATACACCCGTCACCATCGGCCGGCCGATCCCGAACTACACCTGCTATGTGGTGGACGAGGCGCTGGCGCCGGTTCCCCCCGGCACCCAGGGCGAACTGCTGATCGGCGGTCCCGGCATCGCGAAAGGCTATCTCGGCCGGCCGGAACTGACGGCGGAGAAGTTCATCGCCAACCCCTTCCGCCGGGATGCCGCCGACCCGGTGCTCTACCGCTCCGGCGATGCGGTGAGCCTGGATGCCGACGGCAACCTGCGCTTCCATGGCCGCATCGACGACCAGGTGAAGATCCGCGGCTTCCGCCTGGAGCTGGGCGAGATCGAGGCGAAGCTGACCGACCTGCCGGACGTCGCCCAGGCCACCGTGGTGCTGCGCAACGATTACGGCCTCGACCGGCTCGTCGCCTTCCTGGTGGCCCGGCCCGGTGCCGCGCTGGACAGGGCGGCGCTGCGCGATGCCCTGCGCGCGCAGCTTCCGGCCTACATGGTGCCGTCCCACTACGAGCAGGTGGAGGCGCTGCCGCGGCTGACCTCCGGCAAGGCCGACCGCAAGACCCTGCAGGCGATGGCGCTGAGCGAGGATGCCGGCCCCGCCGAGCAGGACGAACCCCAGACCCCGGCCGAAGCCACCTTGCTGGAGGCGGCGCGCCGCGTCTTCCCCGGCCAGTCGATCCCGTTCGACGCGGACTTCTTCCTCGACCTCGGCGGCCATTCGCTGCTGGCCGCGCGCTTCGTCTCGGCGGTGCGCGAGACCGCCGGCTTCGCGTCCCTGACCCTCCAGGACGTCTACGCCGCCCGCAGCCTGCGCGCCATGGCCGCGCGCCTGGACGCCAAGTCGCCCGCCGGCGGCAGCGCCGCGCCGGCCGACCTGTCCTTCGAGCCGCCGCCGCTGCACCGCCGATTCCTGTGCGGCCTGGCGCAGGCGGCCGCGCTGCCGGTGATCCTGGCGCTGATGACGATGCAATGGCTCGGCGTCTTCGTCAGCTACATGCTGCTGTCGGGCGAGGACGCGACGCTCCTGACCGAGATCACCACTCTGCTCGGCGTCTACATCGTCATCAATGCGGCGACCGTCGCCGTCGCCATCGCGGCGAAATGGCTGATCATCGGCCGCACCAAGCCCGGCCGCTATCCGCTGTGGGGCGTCTATTATTATCGCTGGTGGCTGGCCCAGCGCTTCATCGGCCTGCTGCACCTGAAATGGTTCCAGGGGTCGCCGGTGATGCGGTGGCTGCTGCGCGCGCTCGGCACCAAGGTCGGCGCCGAGGCGATGATCGGCGAGTTCGAATCCGGCGCCATCGACCTGGTGACGATCGGCCGGGGCGCCTCGACCGGCGGCAAGGTCAAGCTGGCCAATGCCGAGGTCGTCGGCAACGAGCTGGTGATCGGCACCATCGAGATCGGCGACGACGCCTATGTCGGCACCTCCTGCGTGATTGGGCATGACGCGGTGGTCGCCGCCGGCACCGAGCTGGCCGACCTGACGGCGCTGCCCGCGGGCACCCGGACCGGCACCTACGAGATCTGGGACGGCTCCCCCGCCCGCAAGGTCGGCACCGTCGACCGCGCCGCCCTGCCCGACGCGCCGGAGGCCGGCATCGTCCGCCGCGCCGCCCAGGCGCTGGTCTACCTGGTCGCGCTGGTCGGGCTGCCGCCGGTGGCGCTGATCCCGATCTTCCCCGCCTTCTACCTGTTCGACCGGCTCGACGCCTGGATGGGCGGGGTGTTCAAGGTCTATTACCTCTATTATGTGCCGGCCATCGCCTGGCCGACCGCCATGTTCCTGGTGGCCGTCACCGTCCTGCTGATCGCGGCCATGCGCTGGGTGGTCCTGCCGAAGGTCGATGCCGGCTCCTATTCGGTCCATAGCTGGTTCTACGTGCGCAAGTGGATCGTGGCGCTGGCGACCGAAGTGATGCTGGACACGCTCAGCTCGCTCTACGCCACCGTCTACATGCGGGCCTGGTACCGGCTGATGGGGGCCAAGATCGGGCGGGACGCCGAGATCTCCAGCAACCTCGCCGGCCGCTACGACCTGGTCGACATCGGCGAGAAATGCTTCATCGCCGACGAGGTGGTGCTGGGCGACGAGGACATCCGCCGCGGCTGGATGGACCTGAAGCCGGTGAAGACCGAGGCGCGCGTGTTCGTCGGCAACGACGCCGTGGTGCCGCCGGGCACGGTGATCCCGACCGGCACGCTGATCGGCATCAAGTCCAAGCCGCCGGCGAACGCCGAGATGCAGCCGGGCGACACCTGGTTCGGCAGCCCGCCGATCAAGCTGCCGGTCCGCCAGAAGTTCGACAATGTCGGCGCCAACTGGACCTACGAGCCGTCGCGCGCCCGCCGTCTCGGCCGCGCGGTGTTCGAGGCCTTCAGCCTGTCGATGCCGTCGATGCTGTTCATCACCTTCGGCACCTACGCGGTGGAGTTCTTCGCGCCGGCGATCCTCGACGGCCGCTGGTGGGCCTTCGCCTGGCAGTTCATGGCCGTCAGCGTCGCCATCCCCACCATCATGGTGCTGGTCGTCGCGCTGGTGAAGTGGCTGCTGATGGGACGCTACGCCCCCACCATGAAGCCGATGTGGTCGTGGTGGGCGATGCGGACCGAGGCGGTGGCCGTGCTCTACTGGGGCCTCGCCGGCAAGGTGCTGCTCGACCATCTGCGCGGCACGCCGATGCTGCCCTGGATGCTGCGCCTGTTCGGCACCAAGTTCGGCCAGGGCGTCTACATGGACACCACCGACATCACCGAGTTCGATTGCGTGTCGGTCGGCGACCATTGCGCCATCAACTCGCTGTCGGCCCTGCAGACCCACCTGTACGAGGACCGCGTGATGAAGGTCGGGCGGGTATCCGTCGGCACCGGCGTCACCGTCGGGGCGGGAGCCACGGTGCTGTATGACACCCATGTCGGCGATTTCGCCCGCCTCGGCCCGCTGACCCTGGTGATGAAGGGCGAGTCCATCCCCGCCCACGGCGAATGGGCCGGCGCCCCGGCCGAGCCGGCCGCTCAGGGCCATGCCTCCGCCGAGGGACGGGTCAAGGCGGCGGCGTGACGGCACGGGGGGCGGGTCCGGGTCCCGTCCCCTCCCCCGACGAACGGCCATGGCGCCGCGGCCGCGCCACCGTTTGTCTCCGCCCGGCCGCGGTGTATAAGGGGGGCCGAGTGCTTCCCCCCTTCCCTTGCGCGAAGACGGGCGGACGCAGTTGGATCGTCACGAAGGAACGCCCCCAATGCCCGACGACATCGCCTCAGCCCGCGGAGCCGGCCTGTTTCCGCTCGCCAAGGACGACACCACCTACCGGAAGCTGACCTCGGATCACGTCTCCGTCATCGAGTTCGACGGCGAGCAGATCCTGAAGGTCGAGCCGGAAGGCCTGCGTCTGCTGGCCGAGGCGGCCTTCTCCGACATCAACCACCTGCTGCGTCCGGGCCATCTCGCCCAGCTCGCCAAGATCCTCGATGATCCGGAGGCGTCGGGCAACGACCGCTTCGTGGCGCTCGACCTGCTGAAGAACGCCAACATCGCCGCCGCCGGCACCCTGCCGATGTGCCAGGACACCGGCACCGCCATCATCATGGGCAAGAAGGGCCGTCGCGTCTGGACCAAGGGCGGCGACGAGACCGCCCTGTCGGAGGGGGCGCGCGACGCCTACCTGAAGCGCAACCTGCGCTACAGCCAGCTGGCGCCGATCTCCATGTATGAGGAGAAGAACACCCGCAACAACCTGCCGGCGCAGATCGACATCTATGCCGAGGGCGAGGACTACTACAAGTTCCTGTTCATGGCCAAGGGCGGCGGGTCGGCCAACAAGACCTTCCTGCACCAGGCCACCCCGTCGGTGCTGGCGCCCGACCGGCTGCTGAAGTTCCTCGAAGACAAGATCCGCTATCTCGGCACCGCCGCCTGCCCGCCCTACCACCTCGCCATCGTCATCGGCGGCCTGTCGGCGGAGCAGAACCTGAAGACGGTGAAGCTGGCGTCGGCCCGCTACCTCGACGACCTGCCGACCGAGGGCGGCGAGGACGCGCACGCCTTCCGCGATCTGGCGATGGAGGCCGAGGTCCACAAGCTGACGCAGAACATGGGCATCGGCGCCCAGTTCGGCGGCAAGTATTTCTGCCACGACGTCCGCGTCATCCGCCTGCCGCGCCACGGCGCCTCGATGCCGATCGGCATCGGCGTCTCCTGCTCGGCCGACCGCCAGGCGGTGGGCAAGATCACCAGGGACGGCATCTTCCTGGAGCAGTTGGAGACCGATCCGGCCCAGTACCTGCCGGAGATCGGCGGCGAGCAACTGTCGGACGAGGTCGTAAGGATCGACCTCACCCAGCCGATGGACCAGATCCGCGCCACGCTGTCCCAGTACCCGATCCGCACCCGCCTGTCGCTGACCGGCCCGCTGATCGTCGCCCGCGACCTGGCCCATGCCAAGCTGCGCGCCCGCCTGGACGCCGGCGAGCCGCTGCCCGACTATTTCAAGAACCACCCGATCTACTATGCCGGCCCGGCCAAGACGCCGGAGGGCTATGCCTCCGGCTCCTTCGGGCCGACGACGGCCGGCCGCATGGACAGCTTCGTCGACCAGTTCCAGGCGGCTGGCGGCTCGATGGTCATGCTGGCCAAGGGCAACCGCAGCCCGGAGGTGACGGCGGCCTGCAAGCAGCATGGCGGCTTCTACCTCGGCTCGATCGGCGGCGCGGCGGCGCGGCTGGCGCAGGACTGCATCAAGAAGGTCGAGGTGGTCGAGTATCCCGAACTCGGCATGGAGGCCATCTGGCGCATCGAGGTCGAGGACTTCCCGGCCTTCATCATCGTCGACGACAAGGGCAACGACTTCTTCAAGGAGTTGAAGCTGGCCTGATCGCGGCGGTCCGACGGAGACCGGCGAGGGAAAAGGGGGCGCGGTGCCGGCGGGTGCCGCGCGCCTTGCCTGACGGGACGACGTCGCAAGAGGACCGTCGCTGGGGGCCGGCCGCGGGCTTGAGGGGCGGCTTGCCGGGCGTCGGCGATCACGCCTATCATGGCGCCGGATACAGGAGGGTCGCCATGGACGGCGTCTATGACCGCCAGCCGGCAAAGCGCGAAGTCACCTTGACGATCGACGAGGATCTGCTGCGCCGTGCCGAGGCGCTGACCGGCGATCTGTCCGAACGGGTGGAAAGGCTGCTGGCCGGCGAGATCGCGAGGGCCGACCGGGAGCGCCGGTTGGACGCGACGATCGAGGCGTTGAACGAATTCGACGCCAAACATGGATCCTTTGCCGACGATCACCTCGACCACCTCTGATGGCCCAGCTCGATGTTCACCGGAACCGGACCGCTGCACGCTCCGGCATTTCTTATCTGGTGATCGTACAGTCTCAGCGTTTCGACGCGTCGAGCCGAAGGGTCATCGTGCCGCTGCTGCCAGCCGACACGCTGCGGGCCACCGAGCCTTCCCTGACTCCGCACTTCTCCATCGAAGGCCGTACCGTCATCCTGAACCCGCTCCAACTGGCGTCCGTTCCGGCCGAGCATCTCGGCGAAAAGGTCTGCTGCCTCGCCGACGACAGCGACCGCATCATCGCCGCCATCGAACTCCTGATTTCCCGTGCCTGGGGATGAGTTGCCCGTGACACCTGCCCAAATCCAAGACCGCATCCTGTACCGCGACGGGCTGATGCTGATCCTCGACAAGCCGGCGGGGCTGCCGGTGCATGCCGGACCTGCCGGCGGGCCGAACCTGGAGCGCCATTTCGATGCGCTGCGCTTCGGTTTTCCCAAGCCGCCGGCGCTCGCCCACCGGCTGGACCGCGACACGTCGGGCTGCCTGATCCTCGGCCGGCACGCCAAGGCGCTGCGCAAGATCGGCATCCTGTTCCAGAACGGCAAGGTCGACAAGACCTACTGGGCGGTGGTCGCCGGCGCGCCGCCGCAGGAAAGCGGGCGGATCGAGCTACCGCTGGCCAAGGTTTCCAACAAGACCGGCGGCTGGCGCATCGTCGGCTCGCCCGACGGTCAGGCGGCGGTGACCGACTATGTGGTGCGCGGCCAGGCGGACGGGCTGACCTGGCTGGAGCTGACGCCGCACACCGGCCGCACCCACCAGATCCGTGTCCACTGCGCCTCCATCGGCTGCCCGCTGGTCGGCGACCCGCAATATGGCGGGCCGGACGGCAAGCCGCTGCATCTGCATTCCCGCGCCATCTCGCTGCCGCTCTATCCAAAGCGCGATCCGGTGGGCGCGGTGGCACCGGTGCCGGCGCACATGCGGGCGGCGCTGGATGCCTGCGGCTTCGCCGACGCTCCATAACGCCGCGCGCCCAACCTCGGGCGTTGCCGCGACACCGGATGCCGTCCCATGATGGCCGGATCGGCCATGGGGACGAAGAGGCGGATGATCCCGGCAACCACCAACACCCGATGGATGACGGCGCGCTATGCGCTGGCCCTGATCCTGATCGCGCTCGGAACGCTGGCCGGCTTCGTGATGACGGAGCGGGTGATCGGCCAGCATGAACGCATGCTGGAAGTCGTCAACGTCTCGGGCCGGCAGCGCATGCTGTCGCAGCGGACGGCATTGTTGGTCGAGCAGATCAAGCATGCGGCGGATCCGGAGGCACGCGTCGACCTGTCCCGCCAGTTGGCCGAGGCGACCGACGCCTTCGAGCATGCACACCATCTGCTGCGCGGCCGGAGCGGGACGGATGGCCCGCCGCTGGGGCCGCCGCCGCAAGGGCTGTTCTTCAGCGGCCCCGACCCGCTCGATCCGGTGGTGAACGCGCATGTCGCCGCCTTGCGGCGGGTGATCGCCGCGGCGGCGGCGGGCCGCTCCCCCGATCCGGCCGACGCCGACCGCGTCGCGGCCCAGGCCCTCGGCCCCCTGCTCGACCGGCTCGAGCAGATGGTCGCCCTCTACCAGGAAGAGGGCGAAGCCGGCTTCCACATGCTGCACCGGCTGGGGCTTGCGGCGCTGATGGCGACCCTGCTGATGCTGGGGATCGAAGCGCTGGTGATCTTCCGGCCGATGACCCGTCAGGTGCGCCGCCAGTTCACCGAAATCCTGCGGATGGCCGAGACGATCGAGCAGGCCAACGCCACCCTGGAACAGCAGGTGCGCGACCGCACCGCCGAACTCCACGCCGCCAAGACCGCGGCCGAGCAGGCGCACCTCGCCAAATCCCGTTTCCTCGCCCATGCCAGCCACGACCTGCAGCAGCCCCTCCAGGCCATCGGCATGTTCACGGGCATGCTGGAGCGCCAGCCGCAGAACGGCAAGGCGGCAGCCCTGCTGACCGATCTCAAGGCGGCGCAGCGGTCGATGCGCGACCTGTTGAACGCGATCCTGGACATCTCCAAGCTGGAGTCGGGAGTGGTCACGCCCAAGCCGGCGGACGTCCCTCTTTCGCCTCTGCTCGACCAGTTGGAGGCCGAGTTCGCCGGGCTCGCCGAAGCCAAGGGCCTGCGGCTGCGCACCGTTCCCACCGGCGTCGTGGTGCGCAGCGATCCGGCCATGCTGGAGCGCATCATCCGCAACCTGATCGCCAATGCGATCCGCTACACCGACACCGGCGGCGTGCTGGTCGGCTGCCGCACGCGCGGCGACAGCGTGTCGATCGAGGTGTACGATACCGGACGGGGCATTCCCGAGGCGGATCGCCGCCGCATCTTCGAGGAGTTCGTCCAGCTCGACCGTGCCGACCGCGACCGCAGCGAAGGCATCGGCCTCGGCCTCGCCATCGTCGAACGGCTGGCCCGGCTGCTGGGCCATCCGGTGACGGTGCGGTCGACGGAGGGGCGTGGCACAGTGTTCGCGGTCCGGGTGCCGTTGGCACGGTGAGCCGCACTGGGCGATGGCGTCCTCGCCACCGACTCCGTAAAAAGCAACCGGTCTGGCACCGCCGGTGCGGTGGCCGGCCGGTTGTCGGGGGATCACGGATGAAGGACCGCAGGCGGGCGACCGCAGTCGACGTGGCCCGGCTGGCCGGCGTGTCGCAGTCGGCGGTCTCGCGCTGCTTCACCGACGGCGCCAGCGTCTCGCCGGAGATGCGCGCCCGCGTCCTCGACGCGGCGCAGCGGCTGTCCTACCGGCCGAATGCCATCGCCCGCAGCCTGACGACGCGGCGGACCAACCTGGTCGGCGTGGTGATGGGCGACCTGGACGGGCCGTTCCAGCCTTACCTGTTCGAGACGCTGACCCGCGGCCTCGCGGCGCTCGGCAAGCAGCCCCTGCTGGTCCGCGGCGATCCGAAGACCGCGCTGGAGGGGCCGGCGGTGGCGGCGCTCGACTATCAGGTCGACGCCGTGGTGGTCACGGCGGGAAGCGTGTCGCCGGCGGCGATCCGCAGCCTGATGGCGCTGGGCGCCCGACCGCTTTCTTCGAGCAGGAACGCAGCACCGCCTTCCGCGAGGCGCTGACCGGCGAGGGCGTCGCACTGGCCGCCACCGCCCAGGGCGACTACAGCTATGACAGCGGCTAGCGCGAGGCGCTGCGGCTGGACGCCGGCGGCAGGGCTTTCGCCTGTTCCGGCGATGGTCGCGCCACCGGGGACTCGCAGGCGCTGTTCGAGGGCGCCGAGCTGCTCTTCCACGAATGCCTGACGGTGGAGCCGGAGCCTTCCCAACCGTTCCACGCCGCCTACAGCCAACTCGCCGACTTCCCCGAACGGTTGGACATCCGGGCGAGGCGCCTCTACCATATGTGGCAGGGCGAGCGGGAACGGTTGGCCGCCGCCTGCGCCGCGGAGCTGCGCATCGCGCTCGCCGAGCCCAGCGAACGGATCAGCCTGCAGCCGGCCGCGCATGCCGAGGGTGCGAGCCGCTGACACAAAACGACAACGATGCCGTCACCGATCTGTCAGGAGCCTGCGGCAGTCTGCACGCCTTCGATCTGCACGCCCTCGATCTGCACGCCTTCGACCCGCCGTCCACCCGCGTCTTCCGCCACACCTCCGACCGGTCCGCACGTCCCATGTCCCGTACCCACAGCATCGAGCTCGACCGCGTCACCAAGCGATGGGGCGCCTCGCCAGCGGTCGATTCCGTCAGCCTGACCGCCGACGCCGGGCAGATGCTGGTGCTGCTGGGACCGTCGGGCTGCGGGAAGTCGACGACCCTGCGGCTGATCGCCGGGCTTGACACCTTGAGTGACGGGCGCATCCACATCGGCGGCGAGGATGTCACCGACCTGCCGCCGGCCCGCCGGCACATCGCCATGGTGTTCCAGTCCTACGCCCTGTTCCCGCACCTGTCGGTGGCCGAGAACATCCTGTTCGGGCTTAAGGTGCGCAAGGTGCCCTCGGCGGAGCGGCAGGAACGGCTGGCCTGGGCCGCCGATCTGCTGGGGCTGGGCAGGCTGCTCGACCGCCGGCCGTCGCAGCTCTCCGGCGGACAGCAGCAGCGCGTGGCGCTCGGCCGCGCCATCGTCGCCAAGGCGCCGGTCTGCCTGATGGACGAACCCTTGTCCAACCTCGACGCGCAGCTCCGCCACGAGATGCGGCGGGAGATCCGGTCGCTGCAGCAGCGGCTGGGCATCACCACGGTCTATGTCACCCACGACCAGACCGAGGCCATGAGCATGGCCGACCAGGTCGTGCTGATGAACGCCGGCCGCATCGAGCAGGCCGGGCCGCCGGAAACCCTTTATGCCCGCCCGGCCTCCAGCTTCGTCGCCCGCTTCGTCGGGACCCCGCCGATGAACCTGTTCCGCCTGCCGGAGGTGCCGGACATCGTGCTCGGCCTGCGGCCCGAGGCGGTGCAACTGACAACATCGGAACCGGGGCCGAGACCAGACGTGGGGCCGGGCCTCGAAGCCCGCGTGGCCGACACCGATTATCACGGCGCCGACACGGTCGTGCTCTGCCGCTTCGGCGAGCGCGAAGAGCAGGCGATGGCGGTGCGGCTTCCGGGCCGCGCCGGGCTGCCGGTCGGCACGCCGGTCCGCCTCGGCTGGGCTCCCGAGGATCTCCACGCCTTCGACGCGACCGCGGGTCACCGTCTGCCGGACGATGTGCTGGACGGCCGATACCGGCATCCGGCGGCGGCGTCCTGACACTCCGCGACCAGACCACACCAGACGAAAAACCAAACACAGGAGCGAGCAATGACGGTTCGGCGAGGATTGCGGACGACCCTGTTCGCCGCCGCGATGGCGCTGACGGCGCTGCCGGCTGCGGCGGCGACCAAGATCAGCTTCTATTATCCGGTCGCCGTCGGCGGTCCGATCACCAAGCTCATCGACGACTATGTCGCCGGGTTCGAGAAGGAGAACCCGGACGTCGACATCGAGCCGGTCTATTCCGGCAGCTACCAGGACACCATCACCAAGGTGCTGACGGCGATGAAGGGCGGCAACGCCCCGCAGGTGGCGGTGATCCTGTCGACCGACATGTTCACGCTGATCGACGAGGACGCCATCGTTCCCTTCGACGGGATGGCGAAGACGCCGGAGGACAAGGCCTTCCTGTCGGCCTTCTATCCCGCCTTCATGGAGAACAGCCAGACCGGCGGCAAGACCTGGGGCATTCCCTTCCAGCGGTCGACCATCGTCATGTACTGGAACAAGGATGCCTTCAAGGAGGCCAGCCTCGATCCGGAGAAGCCGCCCAGGAGTTGGGACGAGATGGCGCAGATGGCGGCCAAGCTGACCAAGCGCGACGCCGGCGGCAACGTCACCCAGTGGGGCGTGCAGATCCCGTCCTCCGGCTTCCCCTACTGGCTGTTCCAGGCGCTGACCACCGAGAACGGCGCCAAGCTGATGAACGAGGCCGGCACCGAGACCTATTACGACAAGCCCGAGGTGGTCGAGGCGCTGCAGTACTGGATCGACCTCGCCAGCAAGCAGAAGGTCCATCCGCCGGGAATCGTCGAGTGGGGCACCACGCCGAAGGACTTCTTCGAGCGCAAGGTGGCGATGATGTGGACCACCACCGGCAACCTGACCAACGTCCGCAAGAACGCCGCCTTCCCCTTCGGCGTCGCCATGCTGCCGGAGAAGAAGCGCGGCGGCAGCCCGACCGGCGGCGGTAACTTCTACGTCTTCAAGTCGGCCTCGCCGGAACAGCAGGACGCCGCCTTCCGCTTCGTCAAGTGGATGACCACGCCGGAGCGCGCCGCCCAGTGGGGCATCGACACCGGTTATGTCGCCGTCCGTCCCGATGCCTGGGAGACGTCGGCGATGAAGGCCTACGTCGCCGACTTCCCCGCCGCCGCCGTTGCCCGCGACCAGCTTCCACAGGCCACCGCCGAGTTGTCCACCCATGAGAACCAGCGCGTCACCAAGGCGCTGAACGACGGCCTGCAGGCGGCGCTGACCGGCGGCAAGCCGGCCAAGCAGGCGATGGAGGACGCCCAGAAGGAGGCCGACCGCATCCTGAAGGCCTACCGGTAACCGGCGGAATGGCGCCTCCGGCGGCTCGTTCCGCGGGGGGGCTGGGGCGCTGGTTTTACCCCCTCCTGACCTCCCCCGCTGGGCGGGGGAGGGACTGCCGCCGCTTGTTCCGACAGGCACCTGCTCCCTCCCCCGCCCAGCGGGGGAGGGCCGGGGTGGGGGCAAGGCCCCGCCCGCACCCCTCCCCTCTCCCACACCCCCGAAGCCCCATGCCTGATCGCCGCCTCGGTTCCCAGCTCGCTCCCCATGTCCATGGCTGGTTGCTGCTGCTTCCGGCAGTGGCGCTGCTCGCCGCCTTCACCTATTTCCCGGCGGTGGCGGCGCTGTGGAGTTCCCTGCATTCGACGCCCAAGGGAGCCCGGCCGGCCCGCTTCGTCGGGCTCGACCAGTATGCCGCCATGGTCGACGACCCGGTGTTCTGGCAGAGCCTGTGGAACAACGTTCTCTTCGCGCTCGGCACCGTGCCGCTGTCGGTCGCCATCGCCCTGCTGATGGCCCTGTGGGTGAACGGCAGGATCCGTGGACGCACGGCGCTGCGCATGGCCTATTTCACGCCGACCATGCTGCCGATGATTGCGGTGGCCAACATCTGGCTGTTCTTCTACACGCCCGGCTACGGCCTGATCGATCAGGTCCTCGGCCTGTTCGGGCTGCCGGACACCAACTGGCTCGGCAGCCCCGCCACCGCGCTGCCCGCCCTGATGGTGGTGACGGTGTGGAAGGAGGCCGGCTTCTTCATGATCTTCTACCTCGCGGCCCTGCAGGCGATGCCGCCGTCGCTGCGTGAGGCGGCGATGCTCGAAGGGGCCGGGCGCTGGTGCATCTTCCGCCGCGTCACCCTCCCCCTGCTGATGCCGACCACCCTGTTCGTGCTGGTCAATGCGGTGATCAACGCCTTCCGCACCGTCGACCTCGTGGTGGTGATGACGCGCGGCGGCCCGGACAACGCCACCGCCCTGCTGCTCTACCACATCTACGAGGTCGGTTTCCGCTATTGGGACACCGGCTACGCGGCGGCGCTGACCACCGTGCTGGTGGTCATCCTGGTGGTGCTGGCCATCGGGCAGTTCGTCTATCTCGACCGCAAGGTGCATTACCGATGAACGGCTCCTTCCCCGACCGGCTTGTCGCCCTGCTGGAAAATACCGGCGCGTGGCTGCTCGGCCTGCTGTGGGTGCTGCCGCTGCTGTTCGCGGTGTGGACGGCCTTCCATCCGGCGGCCTTCGCCGTCCGCTTCGACCTGGCGGCACCGCTGACGCTGGAGAATTTCGTCCAGGCCTGGGCGGCCGCCCCCTTCCCGCGCTACCTGCTGAACAGCTTCCTGCTGGTGACCTCGATCCTCGCCGGGCAGCTCGTCCTGTGCACGCTGGCGGCCTATGCCTTCGCCCGCTTTGAGTTCCGGGGCCGCAACGTCGCCTTCCTGCTGGTCCTGGTGCAACTGATGATCATGCCCGACGCGCTGGTGGTGGAGAATTACCGGACCATGCACGCGTTCGGCCTGATCGACAGCGTCGCCGCCATGGCCCTGCCCTACATGGCGTCGGCCTTCGGCATCTTCCTGCTGCGCCAGACCTTCAAGACGGTGCCGCGCGAACTCGACGACGCCGCGCGGGTCGAAGGGGCGGGAACGCTGGGCATCCTCTGGCGCGTCTATGTGCCGCTCGCCCGGCCGGTCTACGTCGCCTATGGCCTGGTCTCGATCAGCTACCACTGGAACAACTTCCTGTGGCCGCTGATCGTCACCAACTCGGTCACAACCCGGCCGCTCACCGTCGGGCTGGCCGTCTTCTCCTCCACCGACCAGGGGGTCGACTGGTCGGTGATCACCGCGGCGACGCTGATGACCGCCGCCCCGCTGCTGATCGCCTTCCTGCTGTTCCAGCGCCAGTTCGTCCAGAGCTTCATGAGGGCCGGGATCAAGTAAGGCTATTGTCTCCTGTCGAGGAACAATCCTGTGCATAGCCGGCGGATTGTTCCCAGGGCGCCGCCATGCCAAATTCCCCTCCAGACAACGACACGCCCCAAGGGCACGGAGGGTTCGACCATGATCACCATTCGCCATCGCGACGAGCGCGGGGTCGCCGATATGGGCTGGCTGAACAGCCATCACACCTTCTCCTTCGGCCACTACATGGATCCCGCGCACATGGGCTTTCGGGCGCTGCGCGTCATCAACGAGGATCGCGTGGCGCCCGGCGGCGGCTTCCCCACCCACGGCCACGCCAACATGGAGATCATCTCCTACGTGCTGGAGGGCGGGCTGGAGCACAAGGACTCGATCGGCACCGGCTCGGTCATCCGCCCCGGCGAGGTGCAGCGCATGAGCGCCGGCCGCGGCATCCGCCACAGCGAGTACAACGCCTCCGGCAAGAACCCGGTCCACTTCCTGCAGATCTGGATCCTGCCGCAGGCGAACGGGCTGGCGCCCGGCTACGAGCAGGCGGATTTCCCGGCGGCGGAGAAGCGCGGCAAGCTGCGGCTGGTCGGCTCGCAGGACGGGCGGGACGGCAGCGTCACCATCCACCAGGACGTCGACCTCTATGCGACGCTGCTGGACGATGATGAAAGCGTCACCCTGCCGTTGCGTCCGGGCCGGCATGCCTGGGTCCAGGTCGCCCGCGGCCACGTCACCCTCAACGGCCAGCTTCTGAAGGCCGGCGACGGCGCCGCGGTCAGCAACGAGGAGGCGTTGACGCTCGACCGCGGCATCGGCGCCGAGGTGCTGGTCTTCGACCTCGCCTGACGGACGGAACGACCGCGGGCCGGAGCGGAACCCGTCTCCGGCCCGTCTTCCGCCCGCAACAAAAGCTTGATTTGAAACGGAAGCGGGACAGGCGCCAGGATGACGCCGTCCCGTTTCCGCCGGCCTCCCGCCGACGGGCAACAATCTGGGGGTGGGCCATGACCACGCAGTCGGGTTCCGAGAAGACCTACACCGTCCTGTTCCTCTGCACCCACAATTCCGCCCGCAGCATCATGGCGGAATGCCTGATGCGCCGGTGGGGCGCCGGCCGCTTCACCGCCTATTCGGCCGGCAGCCACCCGGCCGGAACCATCAACCCGCACACGCTGGCGACGCTGCGCGCCTTCAACCTGCCGACCGACTCCCTGCGCTCCAAGAGCTGGGACGAGTTCGCCGGGCCGCAGGCGCCGGCGCTCGACTTCGTCTTCACCGTCTGCGACCAGGCGGCGGGCGAGCTGTGCCCGGCCTGGAACGGCCGGCCGCTGACCGCGCATTGGGGGGTGGAGGATCCCGCCGCCGCCACCGGCCCGGAGGACCGCGTCCGCATGGCCTTCCGCCGCACCTACGTCGAACTGGAAAGCCGCATCAAGATCTTCGGCAGCCTGCGGGTGGAGCAGCTCGACCGCCTGACCCTGCAAAGCTCCCTGCATGCCATCGGCAGCGTGCACGGGCTGCCGGAGGGCGAACTGGCCGACGCGTGAGCGGCCTCACAGCACCTGCTTGGGAAGCGTCAGCAGCTCCTTGCGGATGCGGTTCAGGCTGGGGCGGTTGTCCGGCCCGAAGGCGATGGGGCGGCACAGGTGCATGGCGGTCAGCCCGACCCGCGCGGTCAGCAGGCCGTTGATCATCCCCTGCCCCATCCGGGTGGAGATCGCGGCGGCGAGCGAACCGCCCAGCGCCTCCACCGCCACGTGATGGGCGCTTTCGGTCACCCCGGCCACGGCGATGTTGGCGAGCATCCGGCGCAGGAGCCGGAGCGAGCCGACATAGCCCGGCCGGGCGCCGTAGAGGGCGGCGATCTCCCGCACCAGCTTCAGGTTGCGCCACAGCACCACCGCGAAGTCCAGAAGGGCCGCAGGGCTCAGCGCGGTGGCGATGGCGGTGTCGCGCGAGGCGCGCATCACCCGCTGGTAGGCGGCACGGTCGAGCGGGGCCAGCACCTCGCGGTCGAGCAGCCGCACCACCTCGTGCTCGTCATGGGCGTCGGTGACATGGTCGCGGACGCGGGCCAGCGCCGGGGCGAGTTCCGGCCGGTCGGCGTACAGCGACACCAGCGAGCCGGCGAAGCGGTCGGCACGGCCGCCGGAGACTTCCAGCTCCAGCCGCCCGGCCTCCGCCCGCAGCTCCTCGATCCGGCGCAGCCGGCGCAGCGACAGCAGCTCACCGATCAGCATCGCGGCGGCGGCCACCACCGCGACGGCCGCCAGAACCCCAACCAGCACGCCCAGTGCGACGCTGGTGGCGAAAGCCCGCATCAGCAGGTCCGCGGTGTCGAAGCCCAGCGCCACCACCACCAGCGCCGCGACCGCGCCGGCCAGCCAAAGGCCGAGACGGCGGCGCGGGCGCGGCACGGCGACCGCCACCGGCAGCAGATCGACGGCGGGATCGCCGGCACCGGACAGCAGTGCCGCCTCCTCTCCCGATGCGAGCGGCGCGGCACGCCCGGGATCGATCTCCATCGGCGGAACCCAACCCGCGGACTTGTCGCCGGTGTCCGCGGTCATTGCAGGTGGTCCCCAAGCAGGAACTGCAAGGCTTGGTCGACGCGGATGTGCGGCAGGCCGCGCGGATCGCGCGCCAGGTCGTCGGGCGGCCGGAACGCCATGAAGTTGTAGGGCCGCTCCCGGCCGGGGGGAAAGGCCTCGGCATCCTCGGGGATCTCGCCGGGGAACAGGACGGTCGGGCGGTCGCGCCCGACCGGCACGCCGCGCACGCAGCGGAGCTGGCGGCCGTCATGTTCGGTGACCACGCTCTCCGTGCATTTCAGCGCGGCGATCGCCATGGTGTCCACCTGGGCGCCCTCGAAACGGATGGCGTTGCGGGCGTCCGCCACCAGCCGGTCGAGCAATGCGCGGAGCTGCGCATGCTGGTGGGCGGCGATATGGTCGGCCTTGGTCGCCGCGAACAGCACCCGGTCGATCTTGGTGCCGAACAGCCAGTCGAACCAGCCCGACGCGCCGTGGCGGAAGGGCTCCAGGCTCAGTTCCAGCGCCCGCTTCATGTCGGCCATGCCGGCCGGGCCGGCATTCAGCGCGCCGAGCACGTCGATCAGCACGATCTGCCGATCGAGACGGGCAAAATGCTCGGCGAAGAAGCGTCGGACCACGTTGGTCTTGTACGCCTCGAAGCGGTCGTCCATCAGCGCCCACAGGCTGCCGCGGCCGCGCGGGCCGCCAGGAAGCGGGCAGAAGGTCAGCAGCGGTGCGTCCTTCATGTCGCCCGGCTCGACGAAGCGGCCGGGCTGGATCAGGCTGAGCAGGGTGTCGGCGCGGCGGCAGGCGTGGAGATAGTCGGTGTAGAGCGCCGCACCGCGGCGCGCCACCTCCTCCTCGGCAGCAGCCGCCGGCTCGATGCCGGCCAGCCAGCCGCGCCAGGAGGCGGACAGTTCGTCACGCGGCGGACGCGCCGCCAACTCCAGCGTCAGGGCGCTCCATTCCGCGAAGCTCTGGCGCAGCAGCGGGAGGTCGAGCAGCCACTCGCCGGGATAGTCGACGATGTCGAGGTTCAGCGTCGCCACCGGCTGCAGCGCCCGCTTCAGCGCCGATTCCGGCCGATAGCGCAACGCCACCCGCAACTGGCCGATGCCGCGCGTCGGTTCCGGCCAATGGGGGTCGGGACCGGTCAGTGCGGCGAGATGGCCCTCGACGTCGAAGCGCGGCACGTCCGGGTCGGGCTGCGGTTGCAGGCGCGCCGCCTGGAAGCGCCCCGACGAGACGACGTCGAGGAAGGGCAGCCGCCCGGCCTTCAGCAGGTTGTCGACCAGCGTGGTGACGAAGACGGTCTTGCCGGCCCGCCGCAGGCCGGTGACGCCGACGCGCACCGTGGATTCCAGGAGAAGCCTGCTGCCCGTGTCATACAGGCTGTTGAGAGGGGGAATGCGCAAGGTCGGTTGTTCGCGTCTGGCCGATGACCACCCCTATATGGGGCCGGCGATCCCGGATGCGAAGGGGAGGTCGCCCGCCGGCACGGGGTTTCCCATGCTGCTCCCCGCCCCGCTCCCAGCCCTGCCGCGATCCTGCTGACGCATGTGGCGGCCCAGCGGGGGAAGCGAGCCGACGGCCTGCGCCGCCGAATCCCGATATTCCGGCAATGACAACGTTGTCATTGCCGGAATATCAGGGTATGGTAACGTTGTCATCGGGCAATCACCGCCTCTTCCCACCGGTTCGGCTGATCAGGATCTCCGCCATGAGCACCTTTATCGATGCGCTGCTGGACAGCGGTTTGGACGACAGCATTCGTGGGGTGCCGCCGGGAACCGCGCCGCTGCGCCTGCGCGACGTCGCCGCCATGGGCTGGCGGCCGGCCGCCGGCGACATGGCGCTGCCGGTGCTGACGCTGGACGAGGATGCCTTCGCCGCCAACCGCGACCTGATCTTCGCCTATGCCCGCCGCCATGGCGTGGCGCTGGCCCCGCATGCCAAGACCCCGATGGCGCCGCAGATCGCCACCGGCCTGGTGGAGGCCGGTGCCTGGGGCGCCACCGTCGCCAACCTGCAACAGGCGTCGGTCCTGCTGCGCGCCGGCGTGACCCGGCTGATCCTGGCGAACGAGATCGGCGGCCGGGCCAGCGGCGAACGGCTGGGCGCCCTGCTTGCCGCCCACCCCGTCGCCCACCTGCACGCCTTCGCCGACTCCCCGGCCGCGGTCGAGACGCTCGCCGCCGCGGCCAGGCGTGCCGGCGGACGGCCGCTGCCCGTCCTTGTCGAGGTCGGCACCGGCCGCGGCGGCGCCCGCGACCGGGCGGCGGTGGAGGCGATCATCGCTGCGGTCGTCGCGCAGCGCGGGCTGCTGGTCCTCGACGGCGTCGCCACCTACGAAGGGGCCGCTGCCACCTCCGACCCGGCCGAAACCGCCGCCAACATCGCCGCCCTGATGGATCGCACGGCGGAAGCCTTCGCGTTGGTGCGCTCACTGGTGCCGGAGCGGCCGCTGCTGCTCACCGCCGGCGGCTCCGCTTTCTTCGACATGGTGGTCGCCGGTCTGGCGCCGGTCGCCGAGGCAGACGGCAACGCCACGCTGGTGCTGCGCAGCGGCGCCATCTTCTTCCACGACCACGGCGTCTACGAACGCGCGCTGGGCGCGCTCGATGCCCGCCGTGGCTTCGCCTGCGGCGGGGCGACGGCGGCCGATTTCCGTCCGGCCCTGCGCCTGTGGGCGGAGGTGCTGACCCGGCCGGAGCCGGGTCTGGCGATCTGCGGCTTCGGCATGCGCGACGCCTCCTTCGACCAGGATTTGCCGCGGCCCCTGCGGGTCCACCGTGACGGCGCCCTTCCCGCCGACGGCCTGCGGGTGACCCGGCTGAACGACCAGCACGCCTTCGTCGCCGTTGCGGCGGGTCAGGAACTGGCCGTCGGCGACATCATCGAGTTTGGCATCTCCCATCCCTGCACCTGCATCGACCGCTGGCGGGTGCTGTTCGGCCTCGATGCCGAGGGTCGGGTCCGTACCGCCTACCGCACCTTCTTCGGCTG
Source organism: Azospirillum picis (assembly GCF_017876115.1). Lineage (GTDB taxonomy): Bacteria > Pseudomonadota > Alphaproteobacteria > Azospirillales > Azospirillaceae > Azospirillum > Azospirillum picis. The sequence continues at coordinate 163,252 of NZ_JAGINO010000011.1, read as the reverse complement.
ATCCAAGGCGCCCCGGCACCCCATGCAGACATTGAACTTCCAGCAGCTCTGGCGCTACCAGGACCAGTTGATCGACGGCACGCTGCACACGCTGCTGCTGACCCTGGCGGCGGCGGCGATCGGCACCGTCATCGGCGTCGCCGGTGCTGCGGCGGTGCGCAGCGGACCCCGCCCGGTGCGCTGGGCGATCCGCGGCTATGTCGAGCTGATCCGCAACACGCCGTCGCTGATCCAGCTCTTCGTCGTCTTCTTCGTGCTGCCGGGCTTCGGCCTGCGGATGGGGGCCTTCGAGGCGGCGGCGATCGCGCTCGGCCTCTATTTCGGCGCCTACTGCACCGAGATCGTCCGCGCCGGCCTCGACGCCATTCCGGGCAGCCAGGTCGAGGCCGGCCAGTGCCTGGGCCTCACGCGCTGGCAGGTGTTCCGCCATGTCGTGCTGCCGCCGGCCCTGCGCAGCGTCTATCCCGCCTTCACCAGCCAGTTCGTCCTGCTGCTGCTCGGCACCTCGCTCGCCTCGCAGATCTCGGCGGAGGAGCTGTTCCACACCGGCGGCTTCATCGAGACGCGCACCTACCGCAGTTTCGAGGTCTATGCCGTGATCTGCGGCATCTACTTCGCCCTGGTGATGACCTTCAAACTGCTGTTCGCCGCGGTGGGGCACCTCGCCTTCCGCTGGCCGGTTCGGCGCTGACGGAGACACCGGCCATGCGTTCCTTCTCCCTCGGCGATTTCCTGTCGCTGCTCAGCGCCCTGCAATGGACGGCCGTCCTCGTCGTCATCGCGCTCGGCTTCGGCGCGCCGCTGGCCCTGCTGCTCGCCCTGATGCGGACCAGCGCCAGCCGCGCGCTGCGCTGGACCGCCACCGCCTTCCTCCAGCTCGTCCAGGGGGTGCCCCTGCTCGGCCTGCTGATGTTCTTCTATTTCGGCATGCCGGTCTTCCTGGGCGTCGAGATGCCGCCGCTGGTCGCCGTCGGCATCGCCATGACCGTCTACACCGCCTCCTTCCTCGGCGAGATCTGGCGCGGCGGCATCGAGGCGGTGAAGCACGAGCAGTGGGAGGCCGCCGCCTGCCTCGGCCTGTCGACCTGGCACCAATTCCGCTACGTCATAGCACCCCAGGCCTTCCGCATGGCGCTGCCGCCGACCGTCGGCTTCCTCGTCCAACTGATCAAGGGCACGTCGCTGGCCTCCATCGTCGGCTTCGTCGAACTCGCCCGCGCCGGCCAGCTTGTCAGCGCCGCCACCTTCCAGCCCCTGCTGGTCTACTCGATCGTCGCGGCGATCTACTTCGCCGCCTGCCTGCCGCTCACCCTGTGGGCCCGTTCCCTGGAGGTCCGTCTCAATGGCGCTCGTTGACATCCGAAACGTTACCAAGAGCTATGGGTCGACCCAGGTGCTCAAGGGGGTGTCGCTCGACATCAAGGAAGGCGAGATCGTCACCATCATCGGCAAGTCGGGGTCCGGCAAATCGACCCTGCTCCGCTGCATCAACGCGCTGGAGCGCATCGACGGCGGCGAGATCACGGTGGAAGGCCAGTCGGTGCGCACCGACATGCCGAACCTGCGCGACTTCCGCCAGCGCGTCGGCATCGTCTTCCAGGCCTTCAACCTGTTCCCGCACATGACGGTGGAGCGCAACATCACGCTTGCGCCGGTCCTCAACAAGCGGATCGCCAAGTCGGAAGGCCGGGCGCTGGCGCTGGACGTGCTGGCCCGCGTCGGGCTGGCCGACAAGATCGACGCCTATCCGGCCCAGCTCTCCGGCGGGCAGCAGCAGCGCGTCGCCATCGCCCGCTGCCTCGCCATGCGTCCGCACCTGATGCTGTTCGACGAGGTGACCTCGGCGCTGGATCCCGAACTGGTGGGCGAGGTGCTGAAGGTGATGGAGGACATGGCGCGCCAGGGCATGACCATGGTCCTGGTCACGCACGAGATGGGCTTCGCCCGCAACGTCGCCTCCAAGATCGTCTTCATGCACCAGGGCCGCGTCTGGGAGGAGGGGCCGCCGGCCGAGCTCTTCGCCAACCCGCGCACCCCCGAATTGCAGAGCTTCATCGCCTCAGCGCGCTGACACCGCACCGGCCCCCTGCATCGAGCCGGGCAAAGGCCGGACAACGACCAGAACAGAGGAGCAATGTCGTGAGATTCTTCCGGACCCTCGCCGCCGCCGCCGCGGTCTGCGCCGCCGTCGCCCTGCCCGCCGCCCTGTCAACCGCCGTGCCCGCCAAGGCGGACGCCCTGCAGGACGTGCTGTCGGCCGGCAAGCTGCGCGTCGGCGTGCTGATGGACGCCGCCCCCTGGGGCTTCAAGGATGCCAAGGGCGAGGCCGCCGGCCTCGACATCGACCTGGCCAAGCTGATGGCCGCCGACATGGGCGTGAAGCTGGATCTGGTCCAGGTGACCGGCGCCAACCGCATTCCCAGCCTGCTCGCCAACAAGGTCGACGTGCTGGTCGCCGCCGCCGGCGCGACGCCGGAGCGCGCCCAGCAGGTGACCTTCAGCCAGCCCTATGCCGCGGTCAACCTCGGCGTCTACGGGCCGAAGTCGATGGCCACCGCCACCGACCCGGCCGAACTGAAGGGCCACAGCATCGGCGTCGCCAAGGGCTCGACGCTCGACATCTGGCTGACCGACAACGCCCCCGGAGCCAAGCTGGTGCGCTTCGAGGACACCCCCGGTGCCATCGCCGCCTATCTGGCCGGGCAGGTCGAGACCTTCGCCGAGAACAGCGCCATCGCGCTGAAGGTCTCCGAGGACAACCCGGGCAAGGACGTCGAGCTGAAGTTCCTGATCCGCCAGTCGCCGGCCCATGTGGTCCTCCGCCACGGCGAGCAGGACCTGCGCGACTGGGTCAACACCTTCCTGTTCTACAACCGCCTGAACGGCAAGCTGGGTGCCCTTCAGATGAAGTGGTTCAAGGAAAAGCAGACGCTTCCGCAGATGTAAGTCAACGTTCAGTCTCCGAGAAAGGTCTTTTCGATGATCAAGAGGTTCCAGACCGGTCCGCGCATGAGCCAGGCCGTCGTCTGCCAGGGCATGGTCCACATCGCCGGCCAGGTCGCCGACAACCGGACCGGCTCCATCCAGGAGCAGACCCGCGACGTGCTGGCGAAGATCGACGCCCTGCTGAAGGAAGCCGGCACCGACAAGTCCAAGCTGGTCGCCGTCAACGTCTTCCTGCCGCACATCACCGACTTCGACGCCATGAACGAGGTCTATGACGCCTGGATCGATCCGGCCAATCCGCCGGCCCGCGCCTGCACCGAAGCGCGGCTGGCCGACCCGAACCTGCGCGTTGAGATGACGGCGCTCGCCGCTCTGTAACCGGGCTTTTCCGGCGGATCGGAGGAGGCGCCGGGGCAGCCGCTGCCCGGGCGCCCCTCCGCTAGAAGGTTTTTGGAATGCACACTGGCCTCTTCCACGCGCTCGATTTCGCCGCAGACGGCAAGTCGCTGGATTTCCTCAGCATCCCTTTTTCGGTGGATCGCTCGCCCTACTACCAGGTGAAGGTCCCGGTCTGCCGCGTGCGCAACGGGGCGGGTCCGCGCGTGCTGCTGATGGCGGGCAACCACGGCGACGAATATGAAGGCGAACTGCTGCTGGGCCGGCTGTTCCGCCGTCTCGATCCCGCGCGCATCCGCGGCGAGGTGACGATCCTGCCGGCCGTCAACGCGCCGGCGGTGATGGCGGCGCGGCGGCGGTCGCCGCTGGACGAGGGCAACCTCAACCGCGCCTTTCCCGGCGATCCCGCCGGCACCCCGACCTTCCGGTTGGCGCATTTCCTGGAGCACGAGCTGTTCCCGCGCCACGACGTGGTGTTCGACCTCCATTCCGGCGGCACCTCGATGGCCCACCTGCCCTGCGCCCTGATCGAGCGCCAGGGGACGCCGGACCGGCTCGGCCGCGCCCTGGAGCTGATGCGGGCGCTGGGCATGCCCTACGGCTTCGTCGCGGAAAACGGCGCGGCCGCCCCCACCTCGATGGCCGCCGCCGCACGGGCCGGCACCATCGGCATCAGCGGCGAGTTCGGCGGCGGCGGGACGGTGACGCCGGAAACCATGGCCTACACCGCGCGCGCGATCGACAACCTGCTGATCGCCGTCGGTTTGACCGACGCGCCGGTTCTCGCGGACACAGCACCGGCTTCCGGGCCGATGCAACTGCTGCAGCTTGACAGCCACCGGCAGGCGATCTACGCGCTGCGGCGGGGCTGGTTCGAGCCGGCCGTCGATGTCGGCGCGCGCGTCGCGGCCGGCGACCTCGCCGGCTGGTTCCACGACCTGACCCGGCTCGACCTGCCGGAGGAGGAGCTCCGCTTCCAGGAGGCTGGCATCGTCATTTCGCGGCGCCTGCACAGCGACAGCGAGGCCGGCGACTGCCTGATCCAGGTGGCGCGTCCGGTGGAGGAGGCGGGCATCCTGGCGCGCGCGGCGTGACGGCAGGGGACGGACGGGAGGCGGACGGCATGACTGACACCGGCGCGGAGAAGCGTCCGCCGACCATCGACGACGTCGTCCGCGTCGCCAAGGCGGAGCCTGAGCTTCCCGCCGAGGACGGCGCAGTCCGTGAAGGGACGGCTCCGCCGCGGATCGTCGAGATCGCCCGGCTCGCCGGCGTCTCGCCGATCACCGTGTCGCGCGCCCTGCGCCAGCCGGAGAAGGTGGCCGAGGCCAAGCGGCGCAAGATCCTGGAGATCGTCGAGCGCACCGGCTACGCCACCAACCCCCATGCCAGGGCATTGAGGTCCGGCCAGTCGAACATCGTCGCCGCCTTCGTCTCCAACATCCAGAGCCAGCAGTTCTGCCTCGCCGTGCAGGGCTGCGGCGAGGTCCTGGAGCCGCAGGGCTACCAGTTGATGATCGGGCAGACCTCCTACTCCTACGCCAAGGAAACGACGATGATCCAGTCACTGCGCGAGATGCGCCCGGCTGCGGTCATGTTCACCGGCGTCATCGAGATCGAGGAGAACCGGCGGGCGCTGCGGGCGCTGGGCATTCCGATCATGGAGACCTGGGCCTACCCGCGCGACCCGATCGACATGCTGGTCGGCTTCTCGAACATCGACGGCGGCCGTCTGGCCGCCGAGCATTTCGCCGGGCGCGGCTATCGCCGCGTCGCCTTCATCGGCCGGCGCAGCGGGCGCGGCGCCCTCCGCCTCAGCGGGTTCCGCGAGGGCGCCCATGAGGCCGGGCTCGACATCGTCGCCGAACTGTCGGTCGACGGCGTCAGCAGCATGGTCGACGGCCGCCGCGCCCTCGGCGACCTGCTGTCCCGCGACGCCTCGGTCCAGGCGGTGTTCTGCGCCAACGACCTGCTGGCGACCGGCGCCCTGCTCGAAGCCCGCCGGCGCGGCATGCGCCTGCCGGACGACATCGCCATCCTCGGCTTCGGCCACCAAGACATCGCCGACGAGTTGCCGCCCGGCCTGACCACCGTCGGGATCGACAGCCGCGACCTCGGCCGCCGTGCCGGGCAACTGATCCTGCAGCGGATGCGCAGCGAGACGCCGGATAGCCTGACCCAGGTCGTCGATCTGACGCTGGCCCAGCGCGGCAGCAGCTAAAGTGTGATCGTTTCAAGCGGTATATCGCTTGAAACGTGACTCACACGGAAAACCAAAAGCTTGGAGTCTGCCTGGTGCTTCAAGAAGCACCAGGCAGACTCTAAGCGCGAGCCTCAGCCGCCGATATAGTTCGGCATCAGCTTGGCCTGATCGCCGACCCAGACGCTGCAGCGGCTGTCCTGGTCACGGAAGAAATAGACCTTGCCGGGCTGGCGCTTGTTCTGTGGATCGACGAGGTTAGCGCCACCGGAAAAGGCGACGCCATAGCGGCGGTCGGGGGCAGCCGCCCAATAGAAGCCGTCGATCTTCTGGAGGAACGCACCGCGGTTGCACAGGTGCGACAGGGTCCGGTCGAGGACCGCCAAGCCCTTGATGCCGTCGGGCAGTCGGTAGACCGCCCGGCTTTCGGTATGGAGCGTGCGCGGGCTGGGCAGGGGCGGCTGTTCCCCGGCGCCGAAGGGCGGGCGGAGGTGGCGGGGGTCGGTCCGCTCGGTGCGCAGCACCTCCTGCGCACCGGCGACGGCCGGCAAGGCCAGGAGCCCGGCCAGGATCAGGACGGTCGCCGCACGCGCCATTCCTCGCTCCCTTCCCTCAGCGGATCGACGGGTTGTTGGCGATGAAGGCGAAATACGGCAGGCGCCGCACGGCGTCGGCCACCATCAGGTAGGCCACGGCGAAGGCGACCAGCGACGCCAGGAAATAGCCGTAGCCGTACCAGGGGAAGCCCAGCCGGCTGAACAGCAGGGTGAAGCCGGCATTGGCGGCGAGATAGACGAGTTGCACCGTCAGGTTCCTCGCCCGGAGGTCGAAATAGGCCAGGATGACGGTGCAGAACAGGAACAGCACCTGGAAGAAGGCGCCGAGCACGCCGAAGCGGAACATGCCGACCTGCTGGTACTGCAGCCCGACGGCGCCGATGATCGCCGGCGCGAGGAAGATGCCGACCGCACAGACCGCGCCCTGCAGGATCAGCAGGTTGCGGCTGCTGTCGAGAAGCGCGGAGATGATGGACCGGTGGTTGCGCGCGATCTGGTCGTAGGTCGCGTGCTTCTGGATGTCGCGGTAGAAGCCCTGGTAATGCTCGAAGAAGCGGGTTTCGATGTTGACCGTGAACAGGGTCAGCGCCGGCAGCGTGGTCAGGTAGGCAACGAACATCGCGCTGTCATAGGCGGTGTAGATCACCATCGCGCCGGACACCACCTCGCGTTCCGGCACGAACCACATGATCCATTTGTCGCTCCACACCGCGACGTTGGCGCACAGCCCGATCAGAGCCAGATCCCAGTAGCGCCGGAAGTAGGACAGGAAATCGAACAGCCGGGCGACGCGGTAGGGATATTCGGCGAAGACGCGGGCGATCAGCCCGAACTGGATCGCCGCCAGTCCCAGCGAGAACCCCCACACCATGCCGGCGGCGCCATAGGGGCCGCCGAGCGCCACCGTGGCGGCCATGCCGAGCGCCATGCCGGCGCCGAAGGCCACCGTGACCGCCAGATAGTCCTTCAACGCCGACAGGAAGATCGACACCACCCAGATGCCGCACACCAGGAAGAAGTTGACCAGTCCGCCCAGCATCACCGGCAGCGGCAGGCCGCTGAACAGCGTGTAGAAGGGACCCGCGGTGACGGCGGCGATGGCGTAGGCGAGCCCCAGCGTCGCCAGCAGCATGCCGGGTGCGGCCTCTACCTCCTTGGCGTAGATGGCGTCCGCGAGATAGCGGGTGGCGACGAGGACCAGAGGCCCGGTGAACACCACCGAGAAGCCGAAATTGTAGATCACCACCACCCGGAACAGCGTGAGCTGCTCCATCCCCACGAGGTCGCGGCCGATCAGGTTGATCCCGGCCAGCGCCAGGATGGTGAACATCCACGGCCCCGAGGTGATGAAGGCCGAATGGGCGTAGCCCTGCAGGATCCCCAGCAGGTCGTCGCGCCGGGCGAGGCGGCGCAGGGCGAAACCGATGCCGGCCATGTCAGGATCCCTCTCTCAGGACGGCGGCATCGGGCAGGGTTGGCCGGTCGGGCATGGCGATGTGCTCGTCATAGATGGCGCGATAGATCCGGTCGATGGCGACCTTGTCGTAATGGCGGGCGACCCGCTCGGCGATCGCACGCGAACAGCGGTCGCGCCAGGGGCGGTCCAGCAGCAGGGCGCGCAGTTCCCGTGCGGTGTCGAGCGGGCTGGCGAGCGGCGTCACCGCCCCGCCCGCCCCCAGCGGCGGCTCCTCGTCCGGCCGCCCCATCAGCAGCTCCGAACAGGAGCCGACGTCGGTCGCCACCGTCGGAACGCCGGAGGCGCCCGCCTCCAGGATCACCAGGGGCTGCGCCTCGCTGACGCTGGTCAGCGCGATCGCGTCGACCCGGCCGAGCCAGTCGGTCAGCTTGACGCGGCCGGCGAAGATCACCGTCTGCTCCAGCCCCAGGTGCTTCACGATGGTCCGGCATTCCTCGACATAGCCGGGATCCTCCTCCAGCGGCCCGAGGATCATCGCCTTCAGGTCGGGGATGTCCTCGCGCAGGATGGCGGCGGCGCGGATGTAGGTCTTGACGTCCTTGATCGGCACGACGCGGCCGATCAGCGCGATGGTCGGCGGCCGCGGCGCCGGGTCGCGCACGACCTTCGAGTAGCCGGCATAGTCGATGCCGTTGGGCACGACCGTCAGCTTGGCCGGATCGGCGCCCTGGCGGCGCTGGAACTCCTGGTTTCCGCCATAAAGGGTGATGATGCGGTCGCAGGCATCGTAACAGGCCTTGGAATAGCTGGCGAAGGTGTCCAGCCAGAGATCGCGCAGGTCGCGCTTCTTGCGCTCGAGGGCCAGCGAGGTGTCGGCCCCTTCGAACAGCCATTCGGCCATCAGGATCTCGATGCGCCGCTCGTTGGTATAGATGCCGTGCTCCGTCAGCAGGGCCGGCCTGCCAGTCTCCAGCCGGGCGCGGGCCGCGAACAGCCCGGCATAGCCGGTGGAGACGGCGTGATAGACCCTGGCCTGCGGCATCGGCACCAGCAGGGTGGCGAACAGGCCGCTCATCAGGGCCCGGCTGCCCCAGAAATATTCGAGGAAGGAGGCGTCGGACAGGGCCGACCGGCACATCCGCACCACCATGCGGAAGGCGTCCTCCGAGTTCAGCAGCGTCCGCTTGCCGATCCGGCCGCGCCTTGCCGCCAGCAGGCGCAGCACCTCGGCAACCTCGGGCAGGCCGCCGCCCTGCTGCAGGCGGGCGAGCGGCCCCTCCAGGGCCGCGGTCAGCCGGCCGGCACCGGGCTGCCAGAGCGGCCCGGCGGGCGGGTCCTGCAGATAGACATGGGTCAGGCCGGTGACGTTGTCGGGAAGCTCGTAGGCGAGCTTGCGGGTGCTGCGGTCGGCGACCAGCGCAACCACATGGAAGGTCAGGTCGGCGTGAGACCTGATCAGGTCATGCGTCCAGGTGGAGACGCCGCCCGCGACGTAGGGATAGGATCCCTCCATCAGCAGGCAGACGTCGGCCCGTGGCGCCCCGGGCGCCTCCGGCAGGTGGCGGGTACTCATGCGACGATCTCCCGCCTGCCGCCATCATTCCCATCGCCACAGCCCTCGCCGCCTCCGGTCCGCCCTTCTTCCCCCTGGCGCCACAGGGCGAAGACGTCACGCAGCGTGTCGGGCAACGCCGTCTCGTCGCCCAGCAGCTCGGGCCGGCGGGACTGCAGCGCGCGCAGCTCGGCGAAGCGGCCGAGCCGGAACAGGCTTTCCGCGTACCAGAACAGCACCCTGGCGTCGCCGGTGCTGTCGACCAGCGGCTCCAGCCGCTCGGCCGCCTCGGACGGGAGGCCGCAGCGAAGCAGCAGCCGGCCGAGATCGAGGCGCAGACCGTCCTCGTCCGGCGACAGGTCGAGCGCACGGCGGTAACCGTCCAGCGCCTTCTCGCGGATTTCCGCCTCGCGGTTGGTATCGAGCAGGCCGCAGAAGGCGTAGTCGTCGAGATGCCGGGCCAGTGCCGCCAGCGCCTCCGGGTCGTCGTGGCCAGACTGCGCGGCGGCGTCGAGCGAAAGCCAGCGCTCGTTGAACTCATGCTCCACCCGCGCGGTGGCCGTCGCCGCCTGGACACGCACCGACGGGTCGGCGTCCGCCAGACCCGCCTTCAGCGCCGGCGTGAAGGCCGGGCGGAAATGCCGTGCGACCAGCGCGATGACCGCCTGCTTCTGCGGCGGCGTGCCGACGGACATCACGTCTGTGAAGGATTGGGCGGCGGCCAGATGCGCGGTTTCCCGCCCCGAGACGATCAGCTCGTACAGTTCCTGTGCCGGCTCCATCTCGTCGTCCGGGAACAGCGACAGGTACCAGTCCTGGAAACCGGTGGCATAGCGCGAGAACAGGGCATGCAACCCGGCGGTCATCAAGGTGCAGGCGGCACCCAGCGGCCCGAGCGGAACCATGGTCACCAGCAGGAGCCCGGAAAGCCGCAGGTCGAGGTCGCGGTCACGCCGCCGGCGCAGCCACAGCGCCAGGAGGGCGCACAGCGCCATGTGCAGTCCCAGCGCCAGCGGTGCGGCGAACGGGACCGCCGACAGGCCGACCGCCACCACGCCCGCATCGAGCAGCCCGGCGAGCAGGCCGCAGGCCAGGAGATCGCCGGTGCCGGCGGCCGGCTTGTCGGCGGCCGGCGGCCAGGAGAGGGAAGCGCCGCCGGTGTTCACGCTGCCCCCCGCCCGTCCGCCGGCACCTCGACACGCCTGGTCGCGAAGCTGATCGGGATGTCGACGAGCGCCGCCGGCAACGCCTTGCGGACCGCACGCTCCAGTTTCGACTCGACGAGCCTCGCCCCCTCGATCGGCGTACCGGCCAGCACCACGCCGAAGGAGCTGCCCTGCTGGCCGAAGTCGCAGGCGAGGTCGGTGTCGCGCAGGCTGGTGCGCACGGCCTGTCCGATGGCGGCAGCCAGTTCGGCCCGCTGGCCGACCGACAGGCGGCTCAGCCCGCCCGGCCGAATGGTGATCGTGGTCGTCTCGAATCCCAGGCGGCGGCCGAGCAGGGCCAGGAACTCGGCCTGGCGGCCGATGAAGCCGGACGAATAGAGCGCGTCGTCGGTGAAGACCCGCTGTTCGCTGGCGAGGCGGTAGCGGCGAGCCTTGGCCATGGCGGTGCCAATCCAGTCGCACAGGATGCGGAAATTCTCCACCGTGTTGACGCTGAGGTCGGTGAAGCCGAGGCTTTCGATCTTCAGCATGCCGACGACCTCGCCGGTGTCGCCACTGATCAGCGGACCGGCCAGCATGCCCTCGCCGCCCAGGATGCGCTCGTCCTCCGGACGGTTGACGCAGAGCAGGCGCTGGCGGCCGATCACCGTCTGGAAAATGGCGCTACCATTGTCGAACCAGCGGGCGTAGGCGTCGCGCTCCTCGTCCCAGCCGTCGTTGGCCACCGATTCCAGCACATCGTTGTTCAACAGGAACAGCGAGAATTTCTCCGGCTTCATGACCGAACGGACGAGATCGGCGACCCCCAGCATCACCTCGCCCTCGTCCAGCCGGTCGATCGCCTTGGCCGCCTGGTAGAGGGTCAGGACGGTACGCAACTGGCCGGCCACCCGTGTTTCCAGGGTCTCCTTCACCGACTTCAGCGAGCGGTAGGACCGGGCGATCGCCTCCGCCTCCCGCCGCGCGGCCTCCAGGCCGGCGCGCAGATCCGCCCGCTCGCGCAGTTGGCGCATGCGCAGCTCGCCGATCATCACCGCGGACACCAGCCACAGGATCGGTTCGCGCGTCAGGGTGAAGAGATGGTCGTAGAGATCCTGGTTGATGCCGGCATCCGGGACGTTGCCGAGCCGCAGCGCGGCCGTCGCGACCAGCGCCGCCAGCACGCCCTCGTTGGTCCCGTACTGGATCGCCAGCAACAGCACCGGGATCCAGAAGGGATGCGGCTGCACTCCCTCGAACCGCGTTCCGGCCCCGAGATACAGGTCGAGCCCCAGCGCCACGCCGAAGAACAGCACCAGCTCGACCAGCGCCACCGGGCGCAGGCCGAACCAGCGGCGCGGGGCCCCGGCGGGTGCGGAAGGCCGTTCCGCAGGCATCGGTTCCGTCATCATCGTGGAGGGCTCGTTCGGGCTGCGGTCCATCGGTGGCACTGGCGGTCCTGCCTGTTCCGGATCAGGGCGTACCGGCGATCACCGGCCGCAGACTCTCGATCATGCGGGTCACCACGCGCTGGGCGACGTTGTTGACGCTGTCGCGGCTGAACCAGCCGCGTCCGGCCTCCGACTGGCTGGATGTCCACAGCACGACCCCGTCGGAGCTGCGGACCAGCCGGGCGTTCAACCCGACCACCGGCTCCTCGCGCAGGCCGTGCTGATAGCCGTATTCGGACACGCTGCCGGCCAGCACCGCGTCCACCCCCAGCAGCCGCCCGGCCGCCTGGGCGTCGACCGGAGCGCCCTCCGCCGGAGATCCGGCATCGGCCGAGGCGTCCGCCGCGGGACCGGTCGCCGGCTTCGCGGCGGCCAGCCTGGCACGCACGCGGCCGGTGTCGACGGCGCGGATGCCGGCTTGGCCGTACAGCTCGGTGGAAACAAGGTCGGCGGCGATCTGGCCGGCGTTGGGATGGTTGGTCAGGTTCTCGAAGGGCAGGACTGCGATGGTGGCGCCCGCCGGCAGGCCGCCGCCCGGCGAGGAGAAGTCGCGGCTGTTGATCCGGCCGACGCTGCAGCCGGCCAGCAGCACCCCGGCGGCGAGCAACGCGCAGCCGGTGCGCAGGGCCGATCGCCGTGCCATCGGCGACCGGCCGCCCGCCGCCCGCCCCGGATCCCGCGCCCCCGGCTCCAGCCGCCCCATTCCCTCTTCCCTCATCCGCATCGCGTCACCCATCGCCATTCCCTTCTTCATACCCGTACAGTCCTTGACACACCGTCAATAGCGCCAGACCAGAAAGCCGCCGACGCTGTCCACCGCGCTGGCGCTGCCGCGGGCGGTGGACCGGGCGTGGCTCGCCCGCAGCCCGACCTCGAGATTTTCCGCCGGCTCCCAGGCCAGAGAAACCGCCCCCTGCGGACCGCTCTGCCCGCGCCGGTCGTAGGCGTAGCCGACCTGCGCCGCGTAGCGCACATAGTCGGTGATGTGGTCCTCGATGTTGAGCTGGACCGCATGGACCTCGCGCGTCGCCGCCGGCAACGGGACATAGATCTGGCCCAGCGCGTCCAGCCGCTCCTTGCGGCGCCCCACATATTCGGCATCGAGCACATAGGCGACGCTGGTGAGCGGCCCCTCGGTGTTCAGCGTGTAGCGCAGCGATCCCTCGACCGTCGCGCTGCGCGCCAGGTCGGCGGAGCCGGCCAGGCCGTAACGGTTCCAGCCGGCCCCCAGCGCCAGCGCCCAGCGGCTCGACAGCCGCTCCTCATGCTGAACGAACAGACGGTCGCGCCGGCCGGCGCCGATGATCCCTTCGAGGAAGGCGAAGTTCGGCTCTTTAAGGGCGAAGCCGGCGCGGGTCTCCGCCTCCTCGCTGCGCCAGGCATGGGTATAGCCTGCGCCCAGGGTGCGGGGTGCGGCGTAGAAGGTCAGGCTGGAACGCTGCAGCTCCGGCCAGTCATGGACCAGCCCGACGTCGAGGCGGGATCGCGCGTCATGGAAGGCCTCCAGCCGGCCGTCGGCGCGACGCGCGGCGCCGATGTCGACGTCGCGCCGCTCGAAAGACCAGGTGAAGCGGGTCGATCCGCCGATCTCCTGCACGCCGCCGGCCCGCGTGATGCGCTGCGTCTCGGCATTGCGGACCCGCTGCCAGTCGACATCCAGGCGCAGACGGTCGGCGTTCTCGTGCAGCACCCGCGCCTTGCCCTCGACCAGCGACGGCTCGTCGGGGGTGAGCTTCAACGCGCCGTCGTAGGCCAGCAGGGCCTCGCGCCAGCGACCCAGCCTTTCCTCCGCCTGGGCCAGCAGCGCCGTCGACTGGGCATCGTCCGGATTCTGTGCGAGCAGGCCGCGCAGCAGCTTGCGCGCGGGGCGGGCTTCGCCCTCCTCCATCATCGCCAGCGCGCGGAAATAGCCGATCCTCCGCTCCGCCGCACGGTCGGCCGCGACGGCCTGCGGCGCGGGGCGGGCCGCAGGCTTCCGGGCCAGCGCGACGGTGACGCCACCGGGTTCCGGCAGGACCGTCGCCTCGACATCGGACGCCAGCACCAGCGCGACGCTGTCGTAGCCGTAGAGGATGTTGTCCACCCAGGACTGAAGCCGCTCGGGCACGGTGTCGAGCGCCACGTCACCCAGCGGCCGGCTGAAGCGCAGGACCAGCTCGCGCCCGTTATGCTCGGCCTCCGTCGTGACCGCCGCGGACCAGCGCAGGGCGAAGCGGGCCGAGCGGTCCTCGCGCACCGCTTCCAGCCGGGGCTTCTCCAGCCGGACCTCCTCCAGGCGGGCCGCCGCCGGCCGGGAGCCCCCCGCCACCTGGGCGTGGAGCTGGACCGGCAGGGCCGCGGCCATGAGCAGCACCATCGCCAGCATCTGGCCGGCGAAGGGATGGCGCGCCAGGACGCCGTCGCGGCGGAACGGGAGAATGGACACGGGGAACCGCCTATGGAAGGGCCAGAACACGGCGCGCCTCCGGCAGTCGTCCGTTTTCGATCAGCATCGATGCATAGTCCGCCTTGAGCTGCCGGTCGGTCGGCCGGCGCTTGCGCAGGGCTTCGAACAGCGTTACGGCATCGTCGACCTTGCCGAGACGGTTGAGCAGGTTGGCCTCCGTCTGGACAGTGGAGTCGGCACGCCCGCGCAGCGCGCGGAGCTGCGCCAGCGCCGTGCGGTAGAACGGCGTTGCCGCCGTCGGCCGCTTGAGTGCGGTCAGGGCTTCGCCCAGGAAGTAATAGGCCTCGTAATCGTCTGGACCGCGCGCGACGTAGCCGCGCAGCAGCCGCTCGGCGTCGGGAAGCCGGTTCTCGTCGTAGGCGAGCATGCCGAGCTGGCGCAGGGCGTCGCCGTCGGCGGGCTTGCGGGCAAGCAGCGCGGTCCAGGCCTGGGCGGCCGCCTTGCGCTGGCCGGTCTGCTCGGCCAGCCGGGCGTAGCGGCGCAGCCGCTCGGGCGCCGTTTCCCCGGGCAAGGCGTCGCGGACCGCCTCGGCCAGTTCGCGGCCCTTGCCGGCTGCCGCCAACGCTTCGATGTAGGGGGCCTTGAGCGGCGCCTCGGCCGGCGGGCCACCCTGCCCCAGCTTCGCCGACACGCGCGAGGCGCCGCCCAGCTCGGCCAGCCGGTCGTACCACGCCGCCTGCTCGGCCGGGGTGCCGGCCGCCTTGGCACGCGCCTCCAGCCAGTCCAGCCCGGCTGCCGGCGGACGCGGCCCCCAGAGATAGGCGAGCTGCCCGAAGTCGTCGCTCTGCGGCCCCTGGTCGGCGGCAAGACGCTGCAGCACCTGTTCCGCCCCCGCCTTGTCGTCGAGCGCCAGCAGCGCCGAAGCCAGTTCGCGCCGCCGATCCACCGGCAGGCGCCCGTCGCCGGCCCGCGCCAGCAGGTAGCGCCGCAGATCCGTCTTGCGGCCGAGCCTGGCCAGCGTGTCGCGGTAGAGCGACTCCTCGGCGTCGCCCAGCGGACCGGCGGCCGACCGCGCCTGCAGCAGGTCGGCGAGTTCGCCCAGCGCCCCGGCCTTGGCGGCGGCATCGGCGTAGGCGGACAGCCACGCACCGCCCTCGCGCCCGCCCCCCTTCCGTCCGGCCTCTTCCCGCTCGGCCTGCCTGCGCAGCAGCGGCAAGGCCGCCCGGTAGGATTTGTGATCGATCAGGAGGAAGGCGATGTTCCGCTCCTCCTCGTCCGACAGCCCGCCGGCGGCGAGTTTCGCCGACAGGTAGCGCGTCAGCTCCGCCGACCGGCCGGCACCGTCCAGCGCCGTGATATAGCTGGCGTCGACATCGGCTCCCCCGCCGGCAAGCAGGGGCTGCAACAACGGCAGCGCCTCGGCCGGGCGCCTGCCGGCGATCAGGGCGTTCGCCAGGGCCAGGCGGCTGCGGGGGGTGGGATCGCGCGCGAAGGCGCGTTCGGCGGCGGCGAGAGCCAGCGGTGCGCCCTGCGGCCCGCGCTCGGCGGCGCTGCCGGCGATGTCCCGCAGCAGAGCGACGGGCAGATCCGGGTGGGCCGCGAGCCATTCCACGACCGCCGACGGATTGCCGGCCTTGGCCGCCAGCCGCGCCCAGCCCTGGTCGGCGGCCGGCGACGGCGCCGCCTGCCGACGCGCGGTGAACCAGGCGAGGCCGGCCGGAGCACGGTCGAGATCGACGAACAGTGCCGCCACCTCCTCCAACTGGTCGCCAGGCAGCTCGCCGGTCGACAGGCCGGCGAAACCCAGCCGGTCGAAGGCCGCGGCGGCTTCGACACGACGGCCGGCGCGATCGAGCACCCGGATGGCCGCCAGCCGGTCGGACAGCGCCGGCATGTTGCCGGCCAGCCCGCGCATCGCCCACCGCGCCGCCGCCTCGCGGTCGCCACGGCCGAGCGCGATGTTCGCCGCCAGCACCGGCTGGTCGGCCAGGATCTCGGCTCCCAGGTCATGCTCGATGCGGTCGAGGAAGGGGCGGTCGCCGTCGCGCAGGGCCTTCTCCGCCAGACCGGCGAGCACCCAGTCGGGCACCAGCCGGAGGTCGCGGGCCTTGGCCGCCGCCAACGCCGGCCCAGGCATGCCGGCGTTCATCTCCAGGCCCAGCAGGCGCCCGAACTGGGAATCGTCGACCGGATCGGACAGCGCCGACAGCCTGCCTCGCGCCTCCTCCTTGCGGCCGGTGGCGGTCAGCAGGTCGATGTAGGTCAACTCCAGCGCCAGCACCGGCCGGCGCCCGATCACCTGCGGCTCGATCAGGCGAAGCGCCAGATCGGGACGGGCCGCCGCCGCGAGCTGGCTCGCCAGGCCGATCATGTCCGCGACGGTGGGATTCTCGCCCAGCCAGCGCCGGGCGCGGCCGAACGCCTCCTCCTCGCGGTCGAGGTCGATCAGCAGGCTCATCAGCAATTCGCGGCTGTTGGCCTCGATGTGGCCGGTGGCGCGGTCGTCGGCGCGCATGAGCCAGTCCACCGCCCCGGCATGGTCGCCGCGTGCGGCCAGCAGGGCCGCCAGCTCCTGCTGGGCGTCGACGTCGTCCGGCTTCAGCGCGCAGTAGCGGGCCAGCGCCTCGGCCTTCAGGTCCATCCGATCGCGGAAGCCGGCGGCATAAGCCAGGTCGCGGTAGGCCTCGGCGCTGTGCCGCAGGTCGGCCAGCGCCTTCAGGTTCTCCAGGCGGTCGCCGGGCCGCTGGGCGTCCTGGTAGAGGCGGTCCAGAAGCTCCCGCGCTTCGACCGCGGACGGCCCGTTGAGGGTGGGGGCGGCGACGAAGGCCTCGGTCAGTTCGATGGCACGGTCGACGTCGCCCTGGGTCAGGGTGAGGCGGGTCAGCGGCATCACCGTCTCGGCGCTGCGGTCGCCCGCGGCGTAGCGCTCCTCGTAGGCCGCCCTCGCGCTCTCGTAATCGCGGTCACGGAACTTCTGGAGGGCCAGTTCGCCGCTGCGGGGGATCAGCAGCAGGCTGGCGCCGACGCCCAGCAGCAGCACCAGCAGAACGACCAGGATGTTCGCACGCATCGGCGCCGCCCTAACCGGCCGCGCCGTCGGCGGGCCGCAGCCGCAGCCGCAGCGGCCGGACGGCCCCGGACGGAATGCCGGCGACCGGAACCGTCAGCGCCAGGCGCCCGTCGGCATCGGCCGTGGCGGTGCCGGACCACACCGCCTCGCCATCGCGCTCGACGGTGACGGCATAACGGCCGGGCTGCGGGACGTGCCAGACCATGGCGCCGTCGCCGTAGCCGTCCGCGGTGACGCTGAAGCCGCCCCCGTCCAGCGACAGCCCGGAAAAGGCCCACCGCCCGTCGATCAGGTAAGGCACCGGCGCCGGGGGATCGATATCCCCGCGCTCGGTGGCGGCAAGCGCCACCACGGGCTCCGCCACGGCCGGATCCAGCGCGACATAGAGGCTTCCCTGGGTGTGGCGCTGCCCCAGCACCCCGGCGGACCGGGCGAAATCGACGGCCGTGAAGGCGGCATGGTCGAAACGCAGGGTGTTCAGCGCCCCACGGCCGCGCACGCGCCAGCGCCGCTCTCCCGCGGTCCCCAGCGGCTCGAACCGCGTGCCGTAGAATCCCTCGGCGATCCGGGCATAGGTAGATGCCGCGACCGGCGCCAGCTCCATGGCGCGGGCAGCGGTCAGGTTCTTGACCAGCGCGCTCAGGCTGGCCGCCTTCTGGCCGCTGTACATGTGGTAGTAGATGTTCACCGGCTTCAGCCGCAGCGGACTGCCGGCATTGCGAATGGTGTGCACCAGGTTCTGGTAGCCGTAGAAGCGGTTGGTCCAGAGGTCGGTGTAAGTGTTCTCGTTGCTTCCGGCGGCATAGATCTGGCGCTCGGCACCGACCGGCAGGCCGATGGGCGGCAGGCCGATGACCGACGGGAAATCGGCGTCGAAGCGGGCGTCCCCGCCGTTGATGTTGACGCCGCCGGCCTTGCGCACCGCGGCCAGGGCGTCCTCGAACGGCGAGGTGTCACCCGACCACTGCACCAGCACCGCCCGTTTCCCGGCCGGCGCCAGCCGCGTGAAATAGGCGAGCGCCCCGCCGATCTCCTGGTCCAGGTCGAAGGGCTGCTGCAGATAGGCGCGCGGCAAGGCGTAGCGTCCGATGTCCGACACCTCGCCCGCCGTCTCCGCGGCATGGTCCTCGCCCTTGGCCGCGCGAGGGGTGCCGTCGCGCTCAAGGAAAGGAGCCTCCTTCGCGCGGTTGTAGTCCTTGAAGAAAGCCCACTGGAACGGATGCGTCCAGGTGTGGCTGGACGGCTCCACCTGCGGCAGGGCGAACAGCGCCTTCGCCGCGGCCAGCGAGTCCGGCGTGCCGCTCCAGGTCGGGTCGAGGTCGCCGACGATCGGCGCGACGCTCACCGGCAGGTCCGGGAACGGCTCGATGGCGGCGATCCGCACCATGTCGGCGGACAGCACCCGCTTGGCGGAATAGGGCGCGACCTCCGTCACGTTGCGCCAGCCGTCGCCGTCGATCTGGCTGAAATAGAGCCGTCGCCCGGACAAGGTGGTGACGTCAGGCTTGGGAAGGTCGTCGGTGGTGAACGCTTCCCTGAAGAAGGCGAAGGGATCGAGGATCCATTGGCGCCGGTTGTATTCGGCGTCGTAGTAGCGCCCATAGCCGTCGGTCACCAGCCCGCCGGTCGGGCCGGTCACCACCAGATGGCTGTCGGTCGCCGGATCGTCGCCACGGCGCATCACCAGATGCGAGGCGAAGCGCTCGTCGATCTTGCGGAACAGTGGATAGCCGGGCAGCGCCCCGGTCAGCGGCCGCTCGAAGCCGATCATCGCATCCGCTGCCGCCGGCTTCGACTTGTAGGTCAGGTCGGAGTAGCCGTCGTCGTCGCGCAGGCCGAAGCGGGCGAAGAAGCGGTTCACCAAGGTCAACGGCACCGGCCTGCCGCCGGTTTCCAGGCGGATCCCCGGCTGCCCCAGGACGGCGACGCGGACGCCGCTGTCCATGGCGCGGGCGACCCAGCCGACATAGGCCCCGACATCGGCGAACGGTTCGCCGGCGAACCAGGTGACGACGCCGCGCAGGTCCGGATAGCGGGACAGGTCGGGCAGGCCGTCGGCGACGTTCCAGTAGACCACCGACAGCCCGAGATGGTTGAGCGGCAGTTCGGCGGACGTGTGGATGCGGCTCAGCCGGATCGTCTGCTCCTCGCGCAGGTCGACCAGCGCCAGCACCGTGCGCGGAACGGCCTTCACCGCAGCAGGGGCGGCGGGGGCGGAAGCAGCGGCCGGGGCAGGGACGGCAGCCGCCCTGCCACCCGCGTCCCTGCCCTGCGCCTGCGCCGCCGCACCGGGCGCAAGCAGCCCGGCGGCGACCGCCGCTGCGCAGGCAATGCGGGCAAGCCGGATGGAGGGGAGGGGAACGGGCATCACCGGGGCGGCTCCGGCACGAGCCGGTCGAGTTCGACCACCGAGACGTAGGGGGAGAAGCCGTTGGCCCGCTGCAGGTCGTAGATCGCCCGCACACCCGCCTTGTCGGCCGGATCCCAGTAGTCGAGCGTGTAGAGGCCGAGGCGCGGATTAGCCGCCTTCGCCGCCTGCAGCGCCTCCACCTGGAACCGGTAGTCCCCGTCGCTCTGGCGGTGGGGGCGCTTGGCGGCGAAATCCCAGCCGGAATAGACGCTCTCGCCCAGCGCATGGTCGATGACCGCCGCGGTGCGCGGCAGGATTTCATAGCCGCGGTTCTGCATGATGCCGATGTCCGGCCAATTGGTGCGGATCGCCCGCACCAGCCTGGCGGCGGCATCGGTCATTCCCCGCCAGCGCTTGGCGTCCGTCCGCTCCAGGTGCGGCGGGTTGTCGAGCGTATCGAGGAAGACGCCGTGGAAGCCCTCGCGCAGCAGGGCCGGCACCAGTTCCTCGACCACCAGCCTGACCCAACGGGGGTCGCGGACGTCGACATAGAAGCTGCCCGGCCAGTTGGGGTTTTCCTGGTCCAGGATGCCCCAGCCCTTCACCCGGCCGAACCACGGCCGGTGCGTCTCCACCTCGCCGACGCTGATATAGCCGAGCAGCGTCTTGCCGCGGTCGGCGAGCGGACGCAGCGGCGGGTGGGTGCGGCTGTCCAGGACGAGCAGCCGGTAGGGCTGGAAATCGGCGGCAGGGGCGGACGCCGCGTAATAGACCGCCCAGTTGACCGGTGAAGCGGAAGCCTGGCCGGCGGTCTCGGCTCGCAGGCCGTTCCCGGGCAGTGCCAACAGCGCCGCACCCGAAAGAACCCCACCGGCAAAGGACCGCCGACCGATCGCACCACCGCTCACGCCACCCGCACCCCTTCGCTAGGCCGGGGCGACGTGCCCGGGCTCTCCTATCCCAGCCAGGCCAGCGTCTCCCGCAGCCCGTCCTCCAGCGGCGTGTCGCAAGTCATCCCGAAGGCGGCGACCAGACGGGCCGGATCGCCGATCGAAACCCGGATGTCGCCGGCGCGCGCCGGGCCATACCGGCGGTCGAGCTTGCGGCCGGACAGTTCCGCCAGCACCTCCGCCAGCCGATTGACCGAAGTCGGACGGCCGGTGCAGATGTTGAAGACCGGGGCTCCCGGCCGCGGGGTGTCCATCGCCGCGCTCAGATAACGCACGAGATCCTTAACGAAGATAAAATCGCGAACCTGCTCGCCATCCCCATTGATGGTGATGGATTCCCCCTTCGCGATCCGGCCGGCGAAGATGGAGATGACGCCGGAATAGGGCGATTTCGGATCCTGGCGCGGCCCATAGACGTTGAAGAAGCGGAAGCCGGTCGTCGGCACGCCGTGAACGCCGTCGGCGACCCTGGCATGCAGTTCGCAGCCGAGCTTGTCCGCGCCGTAGGCGGACAGCGGGCGCGTCGCCGCATCCTCCGTCAGCGGCATCTCCGGATTGTCACCGTAGACCGCGGCGGACGAGGCGTAGACCACCGGCACCGGCCCGCGCGGGTTGGCGCGCCGCGCGGCGTCGAACACCGCGATGGTGCCGGACAGGTTCGTCTGGTGGGTTTCGAGCCATGCCTCGCGCGAGCGATCGACCGAGGCGACCGCCGCCAGGTGGAAACAGCCGTCGACGCCCGCCATCGCCGTCTCCACGGCCGCGGCATCGGCGACGCTGCCGACGCTCACCGGCACGCCGGCCGGCAGGTTCTCACGCTTTCCGGTGGAGAGGTCGTCCAACACCCGCACCTCATGCCCCGCCGCAAGCAGCCGTTCGATCAGGTGGGAACCGATGAAGCCGCAACCGCCGGTGACCAGATAGCGCGCCATGACCTCCGCTCCTTCTGCTTTTTCGTGTTTGATGACTGGATACGCACGCGGCCGGCTGCCCGGCCATCCCGGCCCGGGGCAAGATCTGTCTTGCCGGCGCGGATGGCCGAGGGCGGCGCGTGCTCAGGCCGTCGTCAGGAAACCGGCGACGGCGGATTGGAATTCCCTGGGCTTGATCGGCTTTGACACATGGCCGCTGAAGCCGGCCTCCGCCAAGCGGCGCTTGTCCGCCGGGGTGGCGAGATTGGTGACGGCGATCACCGGCGTCGACGCCAAGCTGTCGTCGCCGCGGATCTGCTTGATCAGGTCCAGGCCGGAGATGCCGGGCATGACGATGTCCATCACCACGAGGTCGGGCGCCGTCTCGCGCATCACCCCGATCACCGCGGCGGGATCGGAAACCTCGACGACGGTGAAGCCACCCTCCTCCAGACAGCGGACGAACAGTTTACGCATCAGCACATTATCCTCGACCACGAGGATCGTCCGCGTCTTCTCGGGCGTTTCCACCATTTCATCTTCCAGGGCTTGTGCGGGCCTTGCGCCGCGGCCCGCCGCAAAAACGGCGGCAAAGCGGCTGCAACATCAACGTGCAGTCCAGTGTCTACCGCTTCCGTATAGCCCGGTCAAGTTGGCCGCTCCGGAACCCGCGTTACCTTTTTGGACTATTACACCATCTGTCGAAGACTTTACTCAAAACCGCCAAAACTGCTTTTCCACTGGCCTGCAGCCGTTGATGGCGCCATCCTCGCCGCGAAGCGGAGCCTGCCGAGGCCGGCGGCCCCGCACATCAGGGAGACAGAGCCACCGTGACCGCCCCCTTCATCCTCTACGGCAACCTGAACTCGCAGCCGGCGACCCGCATCGCCCTGTTCTTCGCACTGGCCGGCACGCCGTTCCAGTATCGCCACGTCGACCTGCGCAGCGGCCAGCAGAAGGCCCCCGACTACCTCGCCATCAACCGCTTCGGCCGGGTGCCGACGCTGGTCCACGGGGATCGATCGGTATCGGAATCCGCGGTCATCCTGACCTACCTGGCAGAGCAGACCGGCAAGTTCGGAGGCCGGGACGACGTCGAGAAGCTGCGCATTGCCGAGTGGCTGAGCTGGCTGGCGGACGTCCTGCTGCCGGTGCAGCGCGCACGCGCCGTCCGCAAGTTCAACGGCGACGCCAACGCCCTGCCCTGGATCGACGCCGCGGCGAAGAGCGGGCTGGTCCAGTTCAACCAGGATCTGGTCGGCCGCACCTTCATCGAGGGCGACCGGCTGACCATCGCCGACATCTTCGCCTTTCCCTGGATCGATCTCCTGGATGAATCGGGCATCGATGCCGCCGACTATCCGGAGATCCGGGCATGGGCCGCCCGCATGCGTGCCCAGCCCGGCTTCAAACCGCAATATGACCTGATGCCGGCCGCCGACGCGGAGTGCTGAGAAACAGGCGTCGCCGACGGCAGAAGCGGGGGTGACGCGACTCACCCCCGCTGGTCGTCGATCACCTTGCCGTCGTTTGGAAGGGTTCCGGGTGCGGCGAACTCGACGGAACCGTTCAGCTTGGTGACCGCCGCCAGGGTGTCGCGGATCGACGAGGCCAGCGCCTCGCCGGTTTCCTCCGCTTCGCACCGCAAGGTCATCGTGTCGCCGGCATCCCGGCGACCGACCACCAGCCGGGCACGGGAAAGCTGGGGATGGCGGCGCAGGACCTCGGCGACTTGGCTGGGATGGACGAACATGCCCTTGACCTTCGTGGTCTGGTCGGCGCGGCCCATCCACCCCTTCAGCCTCATGTTGGTGCGCCCGCAGGGGCTGGGTCCGGCCAGCACCGCCGACAGGTCGCCGGTGGCGAAGCGGATCAGCGGATAGGCCGGGTTGAAGACGGTCACCACCACCTCCCCCACCTCGCCGTCGGGCACCGTGTCGCCGGTGCCGGGCCGTACGATCTCGACGATGTATCCCTCGTTCACCACCAACCCCGACCGTGCCGCCGTCTCGTAGGCGACGATGCCGAGATCCGCGGTGCCGTAGCACTGGGTGACCTCCACGCCGCGCGCTTCGTAGAAGGCGCGGGCATCGGGCAGATAAGGCCCGCCCGAGACGCAGGCGATGCGGACCGACGAGACGTCGAGCCCAAGCGCGTCGCCCTTCTCCAGGATGACCTTCAGGAAATCGGGCGTGCCGATGTAGCCGCGGGGCCGCAGGCCGGCGATCACCTGCGCCTGCATCTCGGTGTTGCCCGTGCCGGCGGGGATGACGGCGCAGCCGATGGCATGCGCCCCCGTCTCGAACATCGAGCCCGCCGGCGTCAGGTGATAGGCAAAGCAGTTCTGCGCGAGGTCGTCGGCCCGGAAGCCGGCGGCATGGAGCGCCCGGGCGCTTCGCCATGGATCGCTGCCGTGCGGCTCCGGGTCATGGATCGGCCCCGGCGAAGCGAAGACGCGGGCCAAGCGTCCCACCTCCACCGCCGCCAGCCCGCCGAAGGGCGGATCCGCCCGCTGCAGGGCAATCAGGTCCGACTTGCGCGTCACCGGCAGGGAGGCCAGCGCCATCCGGTCATGGATCGCCGCCGGATCGACCTCGGCCAGCAGCCGGCCGAAATAGGGGGCGGCTGCCTTGGCATGGCTGAGATGGGCAGGCAACGCCGCGAACAGCTCCGCCTCGCGCCGGTCGGAGGAACGGGTCTCGAGGTCGTCGTAGAAGTCGGTCATGGTCGTTCGTCCGTTCAGGGGTCGCCCGGATGCGCGCCGTCCATCGCCGCCCGCGTCGCCCCCATCCCTCCCCCGCTCCGCGGGAGAGGGGGGCGGAGCCTTGCGGGCGCGCTGCGGCAATTCTCTCCCCGGCGAAAGGCAGGGGTCAGGGAGAAGGGACCGGCAGCAGCCTCAAATCCAGCGCTTGCGCCGCTTGAAGCTCTTGAGGTTCTTGAAGCTCTTGCGCTCTTCGTTGCCGCCGCCGAGGTAGAATTCCTTCACGTCCTCGTTGTTGCGCAGTTCCTCGGCCGTGCCGTCGAGCACGACCTTGCCGTTCTCCATGATGTAGCCGCGCGCCGCAGCCTGGAGCGCCATGCGGGCGTTCTGCTCGACCAGCAGGATGGTCACGCCGAGATCCTTGTTGATCTGCTGGATGATGCTGAACACCTCCTTCACCATCAGCGGCGACAGGCCCATGCTCGGCTCGTCCATCAGGATCAGCTTCGGTCTCGCCATCAGGGCGCGGCCGATCGCCAGCATCTGCTGCTCGCCTCCGGACAGGTAGCCGGCAAGCCCGGTGCGCTCCTTCAGCCGGGGGAAATAGCCGTAGACCATGTCCAGGTCGTCCTTCACGCCGCCGTCGCGGCGGGTGTAGGCGCCGAGACGCAGGTTCTCCAGGCTGGTCATGTCGGCGATGATGCGCCGGCCCTCCATCACCTGGAAGATGCCCTTGCGGACGATCTTGTCGGGATCGATGCCGTTGATCCGCTCGCCGGCGAAGGTGATGTCGCCGCGCGTGACTTCGCCGTCCTCGGTCTTGAGCAGGCCGGAGATCGCCTTCAGCGTCGTCGACTTGCCGGCGCCGTTGGCGCCCAGCAAGGCAACGATCTCGCCTTCCGGCACTTCCAGGCTCAGGCCGCGGAGCACGAGGATCACGTCGTTGTAGACGACCTCGATGTTGTTGACGGACAGCATGGTCCGCTTGGCGGCGGCCACCGGCGGCGCGACGGGGGCATCGGAGGCCGCGTGATGGGTGGCGGCCGTGGCGGCGTTCGGCATGCGGCACCTGATCGTTGGAAGGACGGGGGGCGCCCGGCGGACGGGCCGCCGGGACGCCGTTGCTTGGAGGCTTACCAGCCCAGCCATTCCGGCTTGCGCGGCACGTCCTCGGTGGCGACCTTCTCCAGCTTGATCGCGCCGGACTTGACGAGCTCGTCGACGCTGGCCTCGGTGTCGCCCTTGACCGACGCGCGGTAGATGTTGACCGCCGTCATGCCGCGGTGATCGGTCTCGGTCCAGGTCGAGGGGATGCACACGCCCTCAAGCCCGGCCGGAACCCAGTCCTTCTTCTGGTACATCGCCTTGCGGATGTTCGGGCCGCTCAGGCCGCCGTTCTTGCCGGCCCACTCCAGCGCCTCCTTCATGTAATAGGCGGTGCAGACGCCGGCCATGTAGTGGACCGGGCGATAGGCATTGCCGGACGGGTCGGAGATCTTGGAGATGTCCTTCATCAGCTTCATGCCGGGCGCATCGCCGGTCCAGGTCACGGCGGTGCGCATCGGGAAGACGACCCCGTCGGCGGCGGAGCCGGCCGCCTTGGCGGCGTTCTCGTCCATGCCCCAGACGTTGCCCATGAACTGGACCTTGGCGCCGACCGTCTGGCAGGCCTTCAGCACCGAGATGCCGGAGCCGGCGGTGTTGCCGAGATAGGCGTAGTTGGCGCCGGCCTCCTTCAGGGTCAGGCACTGGGCGCTGTAGTCGCCCGGCGTCAGGGCGAACTGCACCGGCGGCAGCACCTCGAAGCCCAGTTCCTTGGCGATCTGCTCGCCGGCTTCCTTCGGCGCGTTGGGGAAGGGATGGTTGGCGCCCATGTGGACGTATTTCGGCTTGCCCTGCCCGCCCTTCTTCTTCCAGTCCTCGGCCGCCCAGGTCAGCATGCCGCGCAGCGCATCGGAATAGGACGGACCGTAGAAGAAGTTGTAGGGCGCCGGCTTGGAGCCGTGCGGCCCCTTGCCCGTCGGGTCGGTCAGGTGGCCCGAGTAGGAACCGGAATAGGCCGGGATCTCGTCCTTGCTGACGAAGCCGGTCAGCGCCTCGGTGTCGGCGGTGCCCCAGCCCTGCAATGCTACGATCTTGTCGCTGCCCGACGACCATTTCTTGTACTGGCTGATGGCGCGCGGCGCCTGATAGCCGTAATCGACCGAGTCCACGGCCATCTTGGTGCCGTTGATGCCGCCATGGGCGTTGATGTAGGCCAGCGCGTCGGACACGCCCTGCGCATAGGGAACGCCGACGTCCGAAGTGCCGCCGGACTGGTCGGCGAGGTGGCCGATCGGGATGTCGGCCGCCTGGGCTGCGGCGGCGGTCGCCATCAGGATGGCGGCGGAGGCGAACAGCGCGGTCTTCAGCGAGCCTGCTTGGAGCGAGCCGGTTTGGATCGTCATCTTGCGTTTACTCCCTATTCGATTCTGTTCGTTGCGGATGCCGGATGAACCGAGTCTGGTGCCTTGTTTTTGCGTCCTGCCGGCGCAGGGTTTTTGCGTCCTGCCGGCGCAGGCGGGAAGGACGGTCGAGAGCGGCGGCACGTCAGTGCGAGAAGGGATAGAGCTTCCAATAGGCCTTGATCTGCTTCCAGCGGTGGGCGAGGCCGTCGGGCTCGAACACCAGGAACAGGATGATGACGAGGCCGATCGACATCTCGCGCAGGAAGGCGATGTTCTCCCGCAGGTTCAGCGCGGTGTCGACGGCGGTGCCGCTGACCAGCTTGGTGGCCGCCTGCATCACCTCCGGCAGCAGCACCATGAAGGCCGTGCCCATCAGCGTGCCCATGATCGACCCCAGGCCGCCGATGATGATCATGCCGAGGAACTGGATCGAGAAGAGGATGGTGAAGTTCTCGACCGAGACGAACTGCAGGTAGTGGGCGTAGAGCGCACCGCCGATGCCGGCATAGAAGGCCGAGATCCCGAAGGACATCGTGCGGTACTTGGTGAGGTTGATGCCCATGATCTCGGCGGAGAGATAATGGTCGCGCACCGCCACCAGGGCGCGGCCATCGCGGGTCCGCATCAGGTTTGTGCCGAGGATGTACATCACCACCATCGCCACCAGCACGACGTAGAAGTAGCGCTCGTCGGTGTCGAAGGCGAAGCCGAAGATCGTCAGCGGCTCGGCGATGGTGCCGGCGCTGCCGCCGGTGAACCAGTCGGCCCGCCCGAAGAAGTCCTGCAGGATGTACTGCGCCGCCAGCGTCGCGATGGCGAGGTACAGCCCCTTCAGCCGTGCCGCCGGCACGCCGAAGATCAGCCCGACGCCGGTGGTGACCACGCCCGCCAGCGGGATTGCCAGCGCCACCGGAACGCCCAGGCTGTTGTTGAGCCAGGCTGACGCGAAGGCGCCGAAGCCGAAGAAGGCCGAATGCCCGATGGAGATCTGGCCGGTGAAGCCGACCAGGATGTTCAGCCCAAGCGCCGCGATGCCGAGATAGCCGATCTGGATCAGCAGGCTGAGCCAGTAGCGGTCGAGGAAGGCCGGGCAGGCCAGCAGCAGGACGACGCCGAGGATCGCGAAGTTGCGGCTGGTCTTCGTCGGGAAGATCGTGGTGTCGGCGGCGTACGACGTCTTGAAGTCGCCGCTCGGGATGATGCTGACGTTCGCCATGTCTTTGGCCTCACACGCGCTCGATGTCTTTGGTGCCGAACAGGCCGTAGGGCTTGATCATCAGGATGGCGATCAGGACGTAGAAGGGCGCGATCTCGTACATGTTGCCCCAGTTCAGCCATTGGCTGTCCAGGTAGTGCGCCACATTCTCCAGCACGCCGACGATCAGGCCGCCGACGACGGCGCCGATGACGCTGTCCAGCCCGCCGAGGATCACCGCCGGGAAGACCTTGATGCCGAAGAAGGACAGCGCCGACGACACGCCGTTGACGACGCCGACCGTGACGCCCGCCACCGCCGACACCATGGCGGAGATCGCCCAGCTCATCGCGAACATCTGGCGGACCGAGATGCCGAGCGACTGCGCCACCTGCTGGTCGAAGGCGGTCGCGCGCATCGCAAGGCCGAGGCGCGAATATTTGAAGAACCAGCCGAAGCCCGCCATGATCAGCAGCGAGATCGCCAGCGAGACGACGTAGACCGTCTGCACCTGGAGCCCGAAGACGTTCATGGTGGCGTGGGCGAAGATCTGCGGGAAGGGCTTGGCGAAGACGCCGAACATCCACTTCATCGCCGCCTGGAAGACGATCGACAGGCCGATGGTCACCATGATGACCGAGATGATCGGCTCGCCGATCATCGGCCGGAGCACGACGACCTGCAGGATGACGCCGAAGGCCAGCATGAAGACCAGGGTGATCGGGAAGCCGATCCAGAAGGGAAGCTGCCAGCTTGTCAGCAGCCACCAGCAGGTCCAGGCGCCGATCAGCAGGAATTCGCCCTGCGCGAAGTTGACGATGCGGCTGGCCTTGTAGATCAGCACGAAGGACATGGCGACCACGCCGTACAGCGCGCCGACGATCAGGCCGTTGACGAGAAGCTGGAAGAGAAGGGTCATGGCGTGGCCTCGTTCTGTCCCTCTCCCGCCCCGGGAGAGGGGGACCGCGAAGCGGTCGGGTGAGGGGTCATCCAAGGATCAGGGCGAGCGTTTCTTGCCGGCCCCCTCACCCTCCCCGTGCTCCGCACGGGTCCCCTCCCTCTCCCGGGACGGGAGAGGGCGCGATTGGCGGTGTGCATCGCACGCTCCTCAGGCCGCGACCGGCTGCGGCGGCGCCTTGGCGGCGCCGGGCGCGAGGTCGATGACGGTCAGCGTCGTGCGGATGCGCTGCTTGGTGCCGTCCTGGAAGGCGATCGTCGTATCGACGTCGATCTCCGGCTGGCCGGCATAGATGCTGTCGATGATGGTGCCGTACTTCTCGGCGACGACACCGCGGCGCACCTTGCGGGTGCGGGTCAGCTCGCCGTCATCGGCGTCCAGTTCCTTGTAGAGCAGCAGGAACTTGGAGATGCGCTGGTATTCCGGCAGGGTCTGGTTGACCCTCTCCACCTCGCTGCGCAGCAGCTCGTAGACCTCCGGCTTCGAGGACAGGTCGGAATATGTCGTGAAGGCGATGCGGTTCTTCTCCGCCCATTTCGAGACGATCGAGAAGCGGATGCAGACGATCGCCGACAGATAGTCGCGCCGGTCGCCCAGGATCACCGCCTCGGCCACATAGGGGCTGAACTTCAGCTTGTTCTCGATGTATTGCGGGCTGAAACGGTCACCGTGCGCGGTGGTGGCGATGTCCTTGATGCGGTCGATGATGACCAGATGGCCCTTCTTGTCGAAGAAGCCGGCATCGCCGGTGTGCATCCAGCCGTCGCGCATGTCGGCGACGGTCGCCTTCTCGTTGCGGTAATAGCCGGCGAACATGTTGGGATGGCGGGTGACGATCTCGCCGACGCCGTTGTGGTCGGGGTCGATCACCTTCACCTCGATGCCGCTGTCGAACGGCACGCCCACCGTGTCGAAATCGACGTCGGTGCCGCGGTGGACGGTGTAGGCGCCCATCGTCTCGGTCTGGCCGTAGATCTGGCGCAGCGGGACGCCCAGCGCCTGGAAGAACTTGAAGGTGTCGGGGCCGAGCGCGGCACCGCCGGTCGCCGCCGATTTCAGGTTGGTGAAGCCCAGCCGGTCGCGCAGCGCCTTGAACAGGATCCGGTCGGCCATCGCCGAGCGCTGCCCCTTGGCCAGCGCCTCCAGCCCCAGCTTCATGCCGAGTTCGAACATCTTCTGCTTGAAGGGCGAGGCGTCCATCATGCGGGCGCGCACGTCGGCGGCGATCGCCTCCCACAGGCGCGGCGCGAACAGGACGAAGCTCGGCCCGATCTCGCGGAAGTCGTGCATCATCGTCTCGGCTTCCTCGACGAAGTTCACGCGCATCCGCGACACGATCCCCATGCCGACGGCATAGACCTGCTCCATGATCCAGGAGAGCGGCAGGACCGAGACATACTCGTCCTCCGGCCCCTTGGGATCGGCCGACAGGTAGCTGGCGACATGGCGGATCAGGCGGCCGGCCGGCAGCATCGCCATCTTCGGGTTCGACGTGGTGCCGGAGGTGGTGCAGAGGATCGCCACCTCCTCGCCCTTCGTCGCGGCGACCATGCGGTCGTAGAGGTCCGGCTGCTGCGCCAGCAGCTCCTCGCCCATGCCGACGAGTTCGGTGACCGGCATCAGCCGGGGGTCGTGGTATTTGCGCATGCCGCGCGGGTCGGAATAGATGATGTGCTGCAGCGTCGGCAGCCGGTCGGCGAGATTGAGGAGCTTGTCGACCTGCTCCTCGTCCTCGGCGAACACCACCTTCACGTCGGCATAGGTGATGAGGTAGGCGACCTCCTCGTCGAGCGCGTCGCGGTAGATGCCCAGGCTGTAGCCGCGCACCGCATGGGTCGCGACCTCGCCCATCACCCAGTCCGGACGGTTGTCGCCGAGCAGCCCGACCACCTCGCCTGGCACGACGCCGAGCTTGGTCAGGCCGAGCGCGAAGGCGCGGACGCGGGCGTGCACGTCGGCCCAGCTATAGCTGCGCCAGATGCCGAAGTCCTTCTCGCGCATGGCGATGTCGCCGCCGTGTTCGCGGGCATGCAGCGCCACCAGCTTCGGCAGGGTATCGAAGACGGAGAGGTCGGGAAGAGTATGGGCGGCCATCACGCGACCTCCTTGCGGGCCGGCGGAGAGGATGCCGACGGCACATCGTCCTCGACGTCGTCCTCACCCAGATAGGCGCGCCGGACGCGGGGGTCGGCCAGGACCTCCTCCGGCTTGCCCTCGGCGATCTTCTTGCCGAATTCCAGCACCATCACCCGGTGCGAGATGTCCATGACCACGCCCATGTCGTGCTCGATCATGACCACGGTCATGCCGAACTCCTCGTTCAGATCGACGATGTAGCGGGCCATGTCCTCCTTCTCTTCCAGGTTCATGCCGGCCATCGGCTCGTCCAGCAGGATCAGGTCCGGCTTCAGCGCGATGGCGCGGGCGAGTTCCACCCGCTTGCGCAGGCCATAGGACAGGGTGCCGGCGGTCGCCTTGCGCACATGCTGGATTTCAAGGAAGTCGATGATCTCCTCGACCTCGCGCCGATGGGCCAGTTCCTCCTTCCTGGCGCCGGTCAGCCAATAGAGCGGCCCGGTCAGGAAGTTGTTCTTCAGCAGGTGGTGGCGGCCGACCATGATGTTGTCCAGCACCGACATGTGCCCGAACAGCGCCAGGTTCTGGAAGGTGCGGCCGATGCCGAGCGCCGCGCGATGGTTCGGCGTCGTGCCGGTGACATCCCTGCCCTTGAAGAAGACCTTGCCGTCGGTCGGCCGGTACCGTCCGGAGATGCAGTTGACCATCGAGGTCTTGCCCGCACCGTTCGGGCCGATGATCGAGAACAGCTCGCCCTTGCGGATGCCGAAGCTGACGTCGGTCAGCGCATGGACGCCCCCGAAGCGCAGATTGACGCCCCGAGCCTCGAAAATGGTCTCCGCCGGGGTGGTCGGCGACTTTTGGGCAGAGCCGGGGTGTGGTGCGACGGGCGCGCCGGACATGTCCTCCTCCGTTGCTGTTTCTAACCGCTTCTCGGGGCCGTGGTCCGGCTCTTTGTTGGCCAGCAGGGTCCATAATGTGGACCAATCATTGAGCAACGAGGCCACTATATACCGTGACCCGGTCTGTTATCAACACTGACATTCCGTCATTGCATGTTTTTTCTAGGCAAGGCCACACCAATGGTCCATATGATGGACCCATGATCAGACAGCCCGATCCCGCAACCCCGCCTGCCGCCGGCGGCACCCAGAGCCTGGAGCGCGCCATAGCCCTGCTGCGCGCCGTCGCCGCGGCCGAGCCGGACGGAGCGCGGCTGGCCGACCTGATGGCCGCGGTCGGCCTGTCGAAAGCGACGGCACACCGGCTCCTGATGGCGCTGGCCCGCGAGGCGCTGGTGGATCAGGACATGCGCAGCAAGCGGTACCATCTTGGCTCCGGCCTCGTGCCATTGGGCGAGCTGGCGCAGTGGCGCCGCGGCATCGACCCTCCCTCCCCTGCCACGTCCCAGCCGCCGGAAACGGGTTCGGGCCTCCCGGTCGCCGGATCGCCCTTCCCCGAACCACAGCCGCCTGCTCCGGCAGCGCGTCCGTCGGCATTCCTGCGGCCGGAATATCGTGGCATTTCGATCCCGCTGGCGCACCTGTTGTGCGACCGTCATGTCCGCGCCGCCGACGGCGCCCGTGCGGCACTGCTGCACGAAAGCGTCGCCGGGCAGACGACGGAACTGAGCTTCGCCCGGCTTGCACGGGATTCGGCGCGTTTCGCCACCGTATTGGCGGGGCTGGGGGTCAGGCGGGGCGACCGTGTGGCGGTGCTGCTGCCGAAGGGACCTGAACTGCTGATCACCGCGCTGGCGATCTGGCGGCTGGGCGGTGTCTACATGCCGCTCTTCACGACCTATACGACCGCGGCGGTCGCGTACCGGCTGGCCGACAGCGAGGCCCGGGCGATCGTCACCAACGGCTTCCTGCGCCGCAAGGTGCCGCGGGACAACACGCGGCCGGTGGTGACCGTGGAGGGCGACGAGGCCTTCGGGCCGGATGCGGTGCCGTTCTGGTCGTCACTGCACGATGCAGCACCGCTGGCGGAGGTCGCGCGCTACCGGGAGTGCGACGCCTTCGCCCTGATCTACACCTCGGAGTCCGAGCCGACGCCGCTCGGCGTTTCCCTGCCGGTCAAGGCGCTCTCCGGAATCGAGCAGTACATGCGCATCGGCCTGGACCTGCGCGATGACGACATCTACTGGAACATGGCGGATCCCGGCTGGGCCTACGGCGCCTATTACGGACTGGTCGGGCCGCTGCTGCTGGGGCGCACCACCATCTTCTGCGACGGTCCCTACGACGTGCGGCAGGGGTATCGCATGCTGACCAAGTTCGGCGTCACCAACCTGACCGCGGCACCGTCGCAGATACGCGCCTGGCACGGCGCCGACCCCGGCGTGTCGCACCAGTTCGCCCTGCGCATCCTGTCCGTGGTGGGCGAGCCGCTGCCTGCCGACCTGATCGCCTGGGCCAACCGCACCGTCCGGGTGCCGCTGCTCGACCAGTATGGCCAGCGCGAGACCGGAATCTTCATCGTGAACCGGTACGACCCCGATGGCGCGGACAGCCCCGACGCCGTCCAGCCGCCCAGCGGATCGCTCGGCCGGCCGATGCCGGGCTTTCGTGTCGTCGTCCTTGATCCCGACGGACGCGAAGCTCCGGTGGGCGGGCAAGGGGAGATCGCGATCGACGTCGACCACTCGCCCCTGTTCTGGTTCGAATCCTACGCCAATAGCCCCGACCGGACCGCCCGGCGTTTTCGCCACGGCCGCCGCTATTATCTGACCGGCGACCGGGCCTTCCTGGATGAGGATGGCAACATCCACTACCGCGGCCGGGCATCGGATGCGATCCAGATGCAGCAGGGCGAATAGGCAGCAGCGGCCGTTTTCGGGTATAGATCGCCTGGAGCCCCGAGGCCCGGCCGCCGGGCCCAGGGGGAGCACGAAGGACGGGAATGGAATCCAAGACGAAGAACCGCGAGTCGTGGCTGGCCGCCGCCTTTGCGGCACTGGCCGAGGGCGGTGTCGACAAGGTGCGGGTGGAGCTTCTGGCCAAGGCGCTGAAGGTCACCAAGGGCAGTTTCTACTGGCACTTCCGCGACCGGACCGAGCTGATGAGCGCACTGCTCGAAAGCTGGAAACAGGGACGCATCGCCGCGATCAAGGAGCAGACGCGGCTGGATGCGCGCGAACCGGCGCAGCAGCTCCGGGACATGCTTGCCCTCTATGGCGGCAGCAAACCGCGCGGCATGGCGATCGAGCTGGCGGTCCGCGACTGGGCTCGCCGCGCGCCGGAAGCCGAGAGCATCATCGCGGAAGTCGACCGCGAGCGACTGCACAGCGTCGCCGGTCTGTTCGCGGCACTTGGCCTGCCGCCGGACCAAGCCTTTGCCCGCGCCTACCTCTTCTACGCGTTCGCGTTCGGCCAGGGCCTGCTCGCACCGGCCGCCGCCGCCGACCGCGCGGATGCGGTGCGCCGGATCTGCGCCAGCGTGCTGGTACCTCAGGAACAGGCGGCCGAGACGAAGGCGGGCGACGGGCGGGCGGCAAAGGGCTGACCCCATCTCCCGCCCTGTCGGCCGTGCTTGCACCGGCCGGGTGGACGGGAGAGGACGGAGACGGCACGTCACGCCGAAGCGCAATGCAGCCCACGCGGCTAGCCGCGCGACAAACCCCCGGCCAAACCGTCCAGGGGGATGGCGGTGACGCTCTTGACCTCCTCCATGACCGCATAGGTGTGGGTTTCGCGGACGCCACGCGCGGTGGACAGGAGTTCTCCCAGGAACAGCCGGTATTCGTTCATGTCGCGCACGCGGGCCTTGACCAGGTAGTCGAAGCCGCCGGCGACCATATGGCATTCCATGATCTGCGGCATGCGCAGGACGGTGGCCTTGAAGTCGTCGAAATTGTCCGGCGTCGTGCGGTCCAGCACCACCTCGACGAAGACGAGCATCCCCGCTTCCAGGCGGTGCGGGTCGAGCAGGGCGACATACCTCTCGATGATGCCGTCGCTCTGCAGCCGCTTCACCCGCTCAAGGCAGGCGGCCGGGCTGAGATTGATGCGCCGCGACAGCTCGACATTGCTCAGCCGGCCGTCCTCCTGCAACTCGCGCAGGATCTTGATGTCGGTCGAATCGAGGCTGCGGTCCATCCCACGCTCCGAACGGTCTTCGGCGAAGGCTTCCGCTGGCTGGGAAAGCGTCGGAAGCCTGAGGTCGAAACCATAGCAGGGTCGGCAAGCCGCCTTCCAGCGCGAAGCTTGTTTCGCCGGAGCCGGGACGGCGGGCGGATCACGAAGCCGCCGGCAGGGCGTCGCGGGCCGCCACGTCGTCGGCGTAACGGCGTGCCAGCACCGCACCGACCATCAACTGGATTTGGTGGAAGACCATCACCGGCAACAGAACAAGGCCCGCCGTGGCCGGAGCGAACAGGACCCCGGCCATCGGCACGCCGCTCACCAGCGACTTCTTCGAACCACAGAAGACGATGACGGTCTCGTCGGCACGCGAGAAGCCGAGGCGGCGGCTCAACAGCATGGTGCCGCCCAGGAAGACTGCGAGGATCACGCAGTCGACCAGCACAACCATCGCCAAGGCGGTCGGCGGCACCTGATGCCACAGGCCGTTCACCACCGCCTCGCTGAAGGCGATATAGACGACCAGCAGGATCGAACTGCGGTCGGTAAACTTCAGCATCGTCTTGTGCCGCGCCGCCCATGCGCCGACCCAGCGGCGCAGGAGCTGCCCAAGGACGAAGGGCAACAGCAGTTGCGCGGCAATCGTCTGCAGTGAATCGAGCGACAGGGCACCGCCCTGCACCTTGAGGAAGAGCGCCACCAGCAGCGGCGTCATCAGGATGCCGGCGATGTTCGACAGGGTGGAACTGCACACCGCCGCCGCAACGTTGCCCCGTGCCATCGAGGTGAAGGCGATCGAAGACTGGACCGTCGACGGAAGCAGGCAGAGGAACTGCACGCCGATGGAAAGCGCCGGCGGCAACAGGCTCTCCGGCAGCGTCTCCACCACGAGCCAGCCGATCAAGGGAAAGGCGGCAAAGGTCAACGAGAAGATCAGCAGGTGCAGTCGCCAATGGCCGAGGCCGGCCACCACCTCCTCCCGCGGCAGACGGGCTCCGTGCAGGAAGAACAGCAGGGCGATGGCCGCCTCCGCAAGCCAATGGACGGCTTCGGCAGCCCCTCCCCGTACCGGCAGCACGGTCGCCAAGCCCACCGTCGCCACCAGAGCAATGGTGAAACCGTCGAGGCTGGGGCGCGGTACGCGGATCATCTGCTCATCTCCCATCGAACGTCATGAACCGGATCTAACGCCGCAGCGCAGCGAATGGAAAGGGGCGGAGGCCTTGGAATACTGGATCCAGTATGCATGGCAGCATTGAAGCAACTGGCTTTTTCGGCTTGTTCCACGATGCGGCAGAGGCGCTTGCGCCGCTCGCAACGGCAAACAAAGGCTAATCCCTTGAATAAGAGTAGATTTCCAAAGCGCCCAATGTTGCCCTTGCCACCGCCGTCGCCATACGGTAACGTATGGTTCAAGAACGGATGATTTCCCAGGGGAGCGATACGCCCATGCTGTCCAATCAGTATCCGACGCTGAATTTCGACCTCGGCGAAGCGGCCGACATGCTGCGCGATTCGGTACGCAACTTCGCCGCCGCGGAGATCGCCCCCCGTGCCGCCGAGATCGACCGCTCCAACGAGTTCCCGAACGACCTGTGGCGCAAGATGGGCGATCTCGGCATCCTCGGCGTGACCGCGGAGGAGGAGTATGGCGGCGCCGGCATGGGCTATCTGGAGCATGTCGTGGCGATGGAGGAGGTCTCCCGCGCGTCGGCCTCGGTCGGATTGAGCTACGGCGCCCACTCCAACCTCTGCGTCAACCAGATCCGCAAGAACGGCACCGACGAGCAGAAGCGCCGCTACCTGCCCAAGCTGATCTCCGGCGAACATATCGGTGCCCTGGCGATGTCGGAGCCGAACGCCGGGTCCGACGTGGTGTCGATGAAGCTGCGGGCGGAGAAGAAGGGCGACCGTTATGTCCTGAACGGCACCAAGATGTGGATCACCAACGGTCCCGACGCCGACACGCTGGTGATCTACGCCAAGACCGACATCAACGCCGGCCCGCGCGGCATCACCGCCTTCCTGGTGGAGAAGGGCTTCAAGGGTTTCTCGGTGGCGCAGAAGCTGGACAAGCTCGGCATGCGCGGCTCCAACACCGGCGAGCTGGTGTTCGAGGACTGCGAGGTGCCGGAGGAGAACGTCCTGGGCGGCGTCGGCCGCGGCGTGAACGTCCTGATGTCGGGGCTGGACTATGAGCGCGCGGTGCTGTCCGGCGGCCCGCTCGGCATCATGCAGGCCTGCATGGACGTGGTGATCCCCTACCTGCACGACCGCAAGCAGTTCGGCCAGCCGATCGGCGAGTTCCAGTTGATGCAGGGCAAGCTGGCCGACATGTACACCATCATGAACGCCGCCAAGGCCTATGTGTACACCGTCGCCAAGGCCTGCGACCGCGGCGAGACCACCCGCAAGGACGCAGCGGCCGCCATCCTCTATTCCGCCGAAAAGGCGACCTGGATGGCATTGGAGGCCATTCAAACCCTGGGGGGCAACGGCTACATCAATGAATACCCGACCGGCCGCCTGCTGCGCGACGCCAAGCTCTACGAGATCGGCGCCGGCACCAGCGAAATCCGTCGCATGCTGATCGGGCGCGAGCTGTTCAAGGAAACGGCATAAGGCGTTTCGGCAAAGAATAGGGCATCGAGGAAGAGGGACCGACCACCATGACCGACAGCATCGTCATCGCCGCCGCCGTCCGCACGCCGATGGGCGGCTTCCAGGGCGACCTCATGGGCCTGACCGGCCCGCAACTGGGTGCCGTCGCCATCCAGGCGGTGCTGGAGCGCTCGGGCCTCGCCGCGGACACGGTGGACGAGGTGTTCATGGGCAACGTGCTGTCGGCCGGGCTGGGCCAGGCCCCGGCGCGCCAGGCGGCGCTGGGCGCCGGGCTGCCGAAGGGGGTGGGCTGCACCACCATCTCCAAGGTCTGCGGCTCGGGCATGCGGGCGGTGATGTTCGCCCATGACGTCATCAAGGCCGGCTCGGCCAAGGTGGTGGTGGCCGGCGGCATGGAGAGCATGTCGAACGCCCCCTACCTGCTGGACCGCGCCCGCGCCGGCTACCGCATGGGTCACGGCAAGGTGCTGGACCACATGTTCTTCGATGGTCTGGAGGATGCCTACGAGAAGGGCCGCCTGATGGGCACCTTCGCCGAGGAATGCGCCAGCAGCTACAGCTTCACCCGCGAGGCCCAGGACAATTACGCCATCGAGAGCCTGAACCGTGCCCGCAAGGCGGTGGAGGACGGCTCCTTCAAGGCGGAGATCGCGCCGGTGCTGGTCAAGGGCCGCAAGGGCGACACGCTGGTCGACACCGACGAGCAGCCGGGCAAGGGCGATCCCAAGAAGATCCCGACGCTGAAGCCCGCCTTCGCCAAGGACGGCACGGTGACGGCCGCCAATGCCTCGTCGATCTCCGACGGCGGTGCGGCGCTGATCGTCACCACCCGCAGCGAGGCGGATCGCCGCGGCCTGCGCGTGATCGCCGAGATCAAGGGCCACTCCAACCACGCCCAGCAGCCGGCGCTGTTCACCACCGCCCCGGTGGGCGCATTGCGGAAGCTGTTCGAGAAGGTGGGCTGGTCGGCCCGCGACGTCGACCTGTTCGAGATCAACGAGGCGTTCGCCGTGGTGACCATGGCGGCGATGCGCGATCTCGACCTGCCGCACGACAAGGTGAACGTCCATGGCGGCGCCTGCGCGCTCGGCCACCCCATCGGCGCCTCGGGTGCGCGGATCATCGTGACGCTGCTGGCAGCGCTGGAGAAGTACGACCTGAAGCGCGGCGTGGCCAGCCTGTGCATTGGTGGCGGCGAGGCGACGGCGATCGCGGTGGAGCGGGTGTAAGGGCAGGCAACTGCCCCCTCCCTAACCCTCCCCCGCTTCGCGGGAGAGGGGACTGCCGCCGCTTTGGCACATAAACCACGTCGACAAGCGTCCTACCCCCTCTCCCGCCGAAGGCGGGGGAGGGATGGGGAGGGGGCACAGCACGCCACCAACAAAAACCCATCGCCCGAGGAAACGCCCGATGCACCTGACCGAAGAACAGACCATGGTCCGCGACATGGCCCGCGCCTTCGCGCAGGACCGGCTCGCCCCGACCGCCGCCGAGCGCGACCGGACGGGCGCCTTCCCCAAGGCCGAGCTTGCCGAGATGGGCGAACTCGGCCTGATGGGCATGCTGGTGCCGGAGGAGTTCGGCGGCGCCGCCACCGACCATGTCGCCTACGCGCTCGCCATAGAGGAGGTCGCCGCCGGCGATGGGGCCGTCTCCACCATCATGAGCGTGCACAACTCGGTCGGCTGCATGCCGATCCTGAAGTTCGGCAGCGACACCCAGAAGGACCGCTTCCTCAAGCCGATGGCGCGCGGCGAGAGGCTGGGCGCCTTCTGCCTGACCGAGCCGCAGGCCGGGTCCGACGCCTCCGCGATCAAGACCCGCGCCCGGCGCGACGGCGATCACTGGGTGTTGAACGGCACCAAGCAGTTCATCACCTCGGGCTCGCAGGCCGACGTCGCCATCGTCTTTGCGGTGACCGACCCGGCCGCCGGCAAGAAGGGGCTCAGCGCCTTCATCGTGCCGACCGATACCCCCGGCTATCAGGTGGCGCGGACCGAGGAGAAGCTGGGCCAGCACTGCTCCGACACCTGCCAGATCGTCTTCGAGGACTGTCGGGTTCCCGCCGACCTGATGCTCGGGGCCGAAGGCGCCGGCTACAAGGTGGCGCTGGCGAACCTGGAGGGCGGGCGCATCGGCATCGCCTCACAGTCGGTCGGCATGGCGCGCGCGGCGCTCGACCACGCCATCCGCTACGCCCAGGAACGCCAGAGCATGGGCGTGCCGATCATCCAGCATCAGGCCATCGCCTTCCGCCTCGCCGACATGGCGACCCGGGTGGAGGCGGCGCGCCAGATGGTGCTGCATGCCGCGAGCCTGCGCGATGCCGGGGTGCCCTGCATGAAGGAAGCCGCGATGGCGAAGCTGTTCGCCTCGGAGATCGCGGAGAAGGTCTGCTCCGACGCCATCCAGATCCATGGCGGATACGGCTACCTCAACGATTTCCCGGTCGAACGCATCTACCGCGACGTCCGGGTCTGCCAGATCTACGAGGGCACCAGCGACATCCAGCGGCTGGTCATCAGCCGCGCCCTTGTCCAATAACCCCCAAGTCCAACAATCAAGACCGCCAAACCGGGAGGAAGACGGCATGACCGTCCTGAAGAGCGCCCTGAACGCGCGCTCCGCCGAGTTCCAGGCCAACGCCGACGCCATGCAGGCGCTGGTCGACGATCTGCGCCGGAAGGTTGCCGCCATCCAGCAGGGTGGCGGGGCCAAGGCACGCGAAAAGCACCTCGCCCGCGGCAAGCTGCTGCCGCGCGAACGCATCCGCCAGCTTCTCGACGTCGGCTCGCCCTTCCTTGAGCTGTCGCAGTTGGCCGCCGACGGCGTCTATGCCGACGACATCCCGTCGGCCGGCATCATCGCCGGCATCGGCAGCGTCGCCGGGCAGGAATGCATGATCGTCGCCAACGACGCGACGGTGAAGGGCGGCACCTACTACCCGCTGACGGTCAAGAAGCACCTGCGCGCGCAGGAGATCGCCCAGCAGAACAACCTGCCCTGCATCTATCTGGTCGACAGCGGCGGCGCCAACTTGCCGAACCAGGATGAGGTCTTCCCCGACCGCGACCATTTCGGCCGCATCTTCTACAACCAGGCCAACATGTCGGCCGAGGGCATCCCGCAGATCGCCGTGGTGATGGGAAGCTGCACCGCCGGCGGCGCTTATGTCCCGGCGATGTCGGACGAGGCGATCATCGTCCGCAACCAGGGCACCATCTTCCTCGGCGGCCCGCCGCTGGTGAAGGCGGCGACCGGCGAGGTGGTGTCGGCCGAGGATCTCGGCGGCGCCGACGTCCATTCCCGCACCTCCGGCGTCACCGACCATTACGCGATGAACGACGCCCATGCCCTGGCGATGGCCCGCCGCGTGGTGTCGAACCTGAACCGCGCCAAGCACATCGACCTCGACCTGCGCGAGCCGGAGGAACCCGCCTTCGATCCGCGCGAGCTCTACGGCGTCATCCCCAGCGACGCCCGCAAGCCCTTCGACGTGCGCGAGGTGATCGCGCGGGTGGTCGACGGCTCGCGCTTCGACGAGTTCAAGCCGCTCTACGGCACGACGCTGGTTACGGGCTTCGCCCACATCTTCGGCTATCCCGTCGGCATCATCGCCAACAACGGCATCCTGTTCAGCGAATCCGCGCTGAAGGGCGCCCATTTCGTCGAGCTGTGCTGCCAGCGCCGCATCCCGCTTGTGTTCCTGCAGAACATCACCGGCTTCATGGTGGGGCGCAAATACGAGGCCGGCGGCATCGCCAAGGACGGCGCCAAGCTGGTCACCGCGGTCGCCTGTGCCAAGGTGCCGAAATTCACCGTCATCATCGGCGGCAGCTACGGCGCCGGCAATTACGGCATGTGCGGCCGCGCCTACTCCCCGCGCTTCCTGTGGATGTGGCCGAACGCCCGCATCTCGGTCATGGGCGGCGAGCAGGCGGCCGGCGTGCTGGCCCAGGTCAAGCGGGACGCCATGGAAGCCCAGGGCAAGCCCTGGTCGGCCGAGGACGACGAGGCGCTGAAGGCGCCGATCCGCGCCCAGTTCGAGCGCGAGAGCCACGCCTATTACGCCAGCGCCCGGCTGTGGGACGACGGCATCATCGACCCGGCCGACACCCGGATGGTGCTGGGCCTCGGCCTGTCGGCCTCGCTGAACGCGCCGGTGCCGAAGACGCCCTTCGGCGTCTTCCGGATGTGAGGGGGCGGCCATGAGCGACATCTTGATCGACATCGCCGACACCGGCATCGCCACCGTCACCATGAACCGCGGCGACGTCCACAACGCCTTCAACGAGCAGGTCATCGCCGACCTCACCGCGGCCTTCAGCCGGGTGGGCGAGGATCCGGCGGTGCGCGTCGTCCTGCTGCGCGGGGTGGGCAGGAGCTTCTCGGCCGGGGCGGACCTGTCCTGGATGAAGAAGATGGCCGGCTACTCCCACGAGGAGAATCTGGCCGACGCCATGGGCCTCGCCACCATGCTGCGCACGCTGGACGAATGCCCGAAGCCCACGATCGCCGTGGTGCAGGGTCCGGCCTTCGGCGGCGGCGTGGGCCTCGTGTCGGCCTGCGACATCGCCATCGGTGTCGAGACCGCGACCTTCGCCCTGTCGGAGGTGCGGCTGGGCATCATCCCCGCCGCGATCAGCCCCTATGTCATCGCCGCCATCGGCGAGCGCGCCTGCCGCCGCTATTTCCTGACCGGCGAGCGCTTCAGCGCAGCGGAGGCCCACCGCATCGGCCTGCTGCATGAGCTGACGACCGCCGACGGGCTGGAGGAGACGGTGGCGAAGACGGTCAGGAGCCTGATGGACAGCGCCCCGACGGCGGTCAGCGCCGCCAAGGAGCTGATCCGCGCCGTCGCCCGTCGGCCGCTGACCGACGACGTGGTGCGCGACACGGCGGAGCGCATCGCCCGCCAGCGCGCCAGCGCCGAAGGCAAGGAGGGCGTCGGCGCCTTCCTCGACAAACGCACCCCGTCCTGGCGGAGCTGATCCACATGTTCGACAAGATCCTGATCGCCAACCGCGGCGAAATCGCCTGCCGGGTCATCCGCACCGCCCGCCGTCTGGGCATCAAGACCGTCGCCGTCCATTCGGAGGCCGACGCCAAGGCGATGCATGTACAGATGGCCGACGAGGCCGTCTGCATCGGCCCGGCCCCGGTCGGCGAAAGCTATCTGCGCGGCGACGTCATCCTCGACGTGGCGAAGCGCACGGGGGCCCAAGCCATCCATCCCGGCTATGGCTTCCTGTCGGAGAATGCCGGCTTCGCGGCGGCATGTGCTGCGGCCGGTGTCGTCTTCATCGGTCCGCCGATCGAGGCGATCCGCGTCATGGGCTCCAAGGCGGAATCCAAGCGGCTGATGGCGAACGCCGACGTGCCGCTGGTGCCGGGCTATCACGGCACCGACCAGGACTTCGCCACCCTGTCGGGGGAGGCCGAACGCATCGGCTATCCGGTGCTGGTCAAGGCGTCGGCCGGCGGCGGCGGCAAGGGCATGCGCGTGGTGCGCGCCGCCAACGAGCTGGCCGACGCGGTGGCCGGCGCCCAGCGCGAGGCCAAGGCCGCCTTCGGCGAGGACAGTCTGCTGCTGGAGAAATATCTCGGCCGGCCACGCCATGTCGAAATCCAGGTCTTCTGCGACACCCACGGCAACGGCGTCTATCTGTTCGAGCGCGACTGTTCGGTGCAGCGTCGCCACCAGAAGGTGATCGAGGAGGCGCCGGCCCCCAACCTGCCCGACGATCTCCGCCGCCGCATGGGCGAGGCCGCGGTGGCCGCCGCCAAGGCAGTGAACTATGTCGGCGCCGGCACCGTCGAGTTCCTCTATGAGGATGGCGGCTTCTACTTCATCGAGATGAACACCCGTTTGCAGGTCGAGCATCCGGTGACCGAGAAGATCACCGGCCTCGACCTCGTCGAGTGGCAGCTTCGGGTTGCCTCCGGAGCGGAGTTGCCGCTGCGCCAGGAGCAGTTGACCCGTCGGGGCCATGCTTTCGAGGCGCGGCTCTACGCCGAGGATCC
The DNA here is from genome assembly GCF_017876115.1 of Azospirillum picis. Taxonomy (GTDB): domain Bacteria; phylum Pseudomonadota; class Alphaproteobacteria; order Azospirillales; family Azospirillaceae; genus Azospirillum; species Azospirillum picis. The sequence goes on along the minus strand of NZ_JAGINO010000011.1, from coordinate 119,813 downwards.
GCAGCGCGATTTCCTGCCCGCCATCGGCAGGCTGGTCCGCCTGCGCCCGCCGGCCGAGAACGACCATGTCCGCGTCGATACCGGCGTCCGCGAAGGCGATTCCGTTACTATGTTCTACGACCCGATGATCGCCAAGCTGATCGTCTGGGACGAGGACCGCGATTCTGCGCTGCGCCGCCTGCGCGTGGCGCTGGCCGAATACGAGGTGGTCGGCGTCACCACCAACGTCGCCTTCCTCGGCGCGATCGCCGGCCATCCGGCCTTCAAGGCGGTGGAGATCGATACCGGCTTCATCGAGCGCCACCGTGCCGACCTGCTGCCGCCGCCGGCCCCGGTGGCCGACAGGGCGCTGGCCGCCGCCGCCCTGTCGGTGCTGCTGACGCGCCGGGAGGAGGCCCAAGCCGCCCTGCGTGCCCGCTCCGACCGCCATTCGCCCTGGCTGCTCGCCAATGGCTGGCGGCTGAACGAGGAGAACCATTACGACCTGCGCCTGATGGACGGCGACACCGCCCGCGAGGTGACTCTGCATTTCCGGGCCGACGGCTATGAAGTCGCGGTGGATGGCGGCAAGCCGATGCCGGTGATCGGGGTCAGCCTCGCCGACGGGTTGCTGACCGCGACGCTGGACGGCATGCGCACCCGCGCCACCGTGGTGCAGCAGGGGCTGGACCTCACCGTCCTGATCGACGGCGCCGTGTCGCGCCTGACGCTGGACGACCCCAGCGCCCGCGCGGCGGAGCAGGAGGGCGGCTCCGGCCGCCTGACCGCGCCGATGCCGGGCACCGTGGTCCGCGTGCTGGTCGAGCCGGGCCAGAGCGTCGAGGCCGGCGCGCCGCTGATGCTTCTGGAGGCCATGAAGATGGAGCACACCATCAAGGCCCCGGCCGCCGGCACCGTCAGCGCGGTGAACTTCGCCGCCGGGGACCAGGTGTCCGAAGGCGTCGACCTGCTGGTTCTCGACATCGCGGAGTCCTGATGATGCAACTGCCGAAATTCGTCCGCATGGTGGAGGTCGGTCCGCGCGACGGCCTCCAGAACGAAAAGTCGATGGTGCCGACCGCGGTGAAGGTGGAGCTGGTGAACCGCCTGTCCGACGCCGGGCTCACCGTGGTCGAGGCAGCCAGCTTCGTCTCGCCCAAATGGGTGCCGCAGATGGGCGACAGCGCCGAGGTGCTGGCCGGCATCGCCCGCAAGCCCGGCGTGCGCTATGCCGCCCTCACTCCCAACCTGAAGGGTCTGGAGGGCGCGCTGGCGGCCAAGGCCGACGAGGTGGCGGTGTTCGGCGCCGCTTCCGAAAGCTTCAGCCGGAAGAACATCAACTGCTCGATCGCCGAGAGCCTGGACCGCTTCGCCCCCGTCATGGAGCAGGCCAAGGCGGCGGGGGTGCCGGTGCGCGGCTACGTCTCCTGCGTGCTCGGCTGCCCCTATGAGGGGGAGATCGCGCCGCAGGCGGTCGCTGACGTGGCGGAGCGGCTCTACGCCATGGGCTGCTACGAGATCTCGCTCGGCGATACCATCGGCACCGGCACGCCGACCAAGGCGCAGTTGATGATCGCCGCAGTGGCGGAGCGGGTGCCGGTCGACAAGATCGCCGTCCATTTCCACGACACCTACGGGCAGGCGCTGGCCAACATCCTGGCGGCGCTGCAGATGGGCGTGGCGGTGGTCGACAGCTCGGTCGCCGGGCTCGGCGGCTGCCCCTATGCCAAGGGGGCCAGCGGCAACGTCGCCAGCGAGGACGTGCTGTACATGCTGAACGGCCTCGGCATCGAGACCGGGGTCGACCTCGACCGGCTGGTCGCCGCCGGCGCCTTCATCAGCGAGGCGATCGGCCGGCCGACCGCCTCGAAGGTGGCCCGCGCCCGCGGCTGCGCCTGAGGCGTGGGGTTTTACGACATGGGGTTGGCCGGGCGCGGCGGCGGGGCTTCGGGCAGCGGGATGAACTCGCCGTCGTCGAGGTCCGGCAGCTTCATCCGGCCGGCCCGCCAGTCGGCCTTGGCCTGCTCGATGCGCTCCTTGGACGAGGAGACGAAGTTCCAGTCGATGAAGCGCTGGCCGAGCGGCTCGCCGCCGACCGCCATGACGATGCTGGGCTCCAGCGCGGTCACGACCGCAGGCTCACCGGGCGTGAAGACCGCCATCCGGCCGGCCTCCAGGGTCCGGCCCTCGACCTCGACCGAGCCGGTTACGACATAGGCCGCGCGCTCCCAGCCGTCGGCCGGCAGCTCGGCGCGGGCGCCGGCCCCGAGATCCCAGTGGATGTAGAACAGCGGCGAATGGGTCTTCACGCCGGCCCTGGCGCCGAACGCCTCCCCCGCCACCAGCCGGCCGCGGACGGCAGCGCCGGCCGGACCGTCCTCGAAAAGCGGCAGGTCGCCGGTGCCGTAATGGGCGAAGGCGGGGTCGGTCTCCTCGTCGGCCGTGGGCAGCGCCACCCAGGCCTGGATGCCGTGCATCCGGTCGCCCTGCAGCCGCGCCCGCTCGAAGCGTTCGGAGTGGGTGATGCCGCGGCCGGCGGTCATCCAGTTCACCTCGCCCGGACGGATCGCCTGCTCCGACCCGACGCTGTCGCGGTGCATGATTTCGCCCTCGAACAGGTAGGTGACGGTCGACAGGCCGATGTGGGGGTGGGGGCGGACGTCGACGTCGCGCGGCAGCCCGGGCCGGAGGTCGACCGGCCCCATATGGTCGAAGAAGACGAAGGGGCCGACCATCCGGCGCTGCACGTAGGGCAGCACCCGCCCGACCTCGAAGCCGCCGAGGCTCTTGCGGCGCTGCTCGATGACCAGTTCCAGCATGGCTCCCCTCCCCTTCATCCCTGCGGGTTGCGCGCGACGGTCTGGATGACCTCGAAGCCCTCGAACTCCGGATGGCCGACATAGAGCGGCTTGCGCGAGCCGGCGTTGCCATGGGCGTTGCGGAAGGCCTCCGACCGCGTCCAGCCGAGGAAGGCGGCCTCAGACTCCCAGACGGTGTGGGAGGAGTAGAGCCGGTGGTCGTCACGATCCGGCCCACGCAGCATGTGGAACTCGACGAAGCCCGGCACGCCGTGCAGATGGACCTCGCGGTTCAGCCAGATCTCCTCGAACTCGGCCTCGGCGCCGTGGCGGACCTTGAAGCGGTTCATCGCGATGTACATCGGCTGTCCTTCCTCGCGCGGTCGTTGGAAACGGCAGGAGCAGGATAGGCGCGCGGCCCGGCGGCGGCAACGACGCGGCAGGCCGCCATCGCCGCCGGGGCCGGGGCCGGGACCGCCGCCGGGCCGGCCTTCACTTGGCCGCCTGCTGCATCACCGGATTTCCGTCATGCCAGACATACATGACATAGGCCGGCTTGGTGACGTCGCCCTTCTTGTCGAACTCGATGGGGCCGACCACCGTGTCGTAGGAACCCGAATGCAGCGTCTTGGCCAGCTTCGGCCCGTCGACGGACCCCGACTTCTGCAGCCCTTCGGCGATCACCTGGACGGCGGCATAGCTGTAGAAGGCGAAGTTGCCCGGCTCGGGCAGGCCGGCCTTCCTGAAGGAGGCGATCAGCTCCTGCGCCTTGGGATCGCTGGCGGCCGACGGGCTGTCGGTGTAGAGCGTGCCCTCGCCAGCCGGGCCGGTGATCGACCAGTATTCCTGGTTGTTCAGGCCGTCGCCGGCGATGAACTGCGGCTTCAGCCCCTGTTCCTGGGCCTGGCGCACCATCAGCCCCAGTTCGGGGTGGTAGCCGCCGTAATAGACGGCGTCGATCGCCTTGTCCTTCAGGCTGGTCACCAGCGCCGAGAAGTCGCGCTCGCCGGCGGTCACCGAGCCGCGGTAGGCGACCTTGACGCCCGCCTTCTCCAGCGTTTTGGCGACGACGTCGGCCAGCCCCTTGCCATAGGCCTGCTTGTCGTCGAGAACGGCGATGTTCTTGCCCTTGAAGGTCTTGGCCAGATAGTCGCCGGCAACCACGCCCTGCTGGTCGTCGCGGCCGCAGACGCGGAAGATGGTCGGGAAGCCCTTGGAGGTGAGCAGCGGGTTGGTGGCGGTCGGGCTGACCATCACCACGCCCTCCTCCTGGTAGACCTCGGCCGCCGGGATCGAGGCGCCGGAGCAGAGATGCCCGACCACCGCCGCCACCCCCTCACGCACGAACTGGTTGGCGACCGCCACCGCCTGGCGCGGGTCGCAGGCGTCGTCGCCGACCTTCAGCACCAGCTTCTGCCCCAGCACGCCGCCCTTGGCGTTGATGTCCGCCACCGCCTGCTTGGCGCCATAGACCGACTGCTCGCCCAGCGCGGCCACCGGGCCGGTGGTCGCCGTGCCGAGGCCGATGACGATATCCGCCTGCGCCGCGCCGAGTCCGGCGAGCAGCGCGACCACGCTGACGATGGGGAGCGCGCACAGGCGCTTGCTGCTGGAACGCATGATATTTCTCCGAACCTGTCACTTTCCGTTGCGACCTTTCCAAGCGGCCGCAATCCGCGACTGTTTCTGACCGAACCGGCGTCGTTTTGAAAGCGCGATCATGGAGAAGGCCGTCCCGCCGGTGGGTGTCCCGATGTCGCATGGCCGGCGAGGCGGGCACCGGTGCGGGCGGCGAATGGAGCATTTGAAACAGCATGGAACATTTTCCGGCGGCTGTTCCACTGTTTCACCGATGGGTTCACCTGTGGGGCGGCAGTGGGTGTGGCGGCCGGCATCGGCAAAACCTCCGGGCATGATGCATCACTAAGTTTATAGTCCTATCCCGATGCCAGCGGAAGCCGTGGCGGATAAATGCCAGGATAACGGGATCAGGGTGTGGCCGTCTGCCAGCCCTCTCCCGCTCCGGGAAGGGCGGTCACTTCTGCCCGGTCAAGGCCGGCCATGCGGCCATCGCGGAGCGCGCGACACCCAGCAGGGTGTCGTGGGTGGCGCCGTCGCGGGCCTGCAGGGACATACCTTGCTGAACGGTCAGGTAAAAGGTGGCGACCGCGCGGGAATCGACGCCCGGCGGCAGGTCGCCGTCGGCCACCCCACGGTCCAGGCGACGGGCCAGCGCCTCCAGGTTATCGCGCCGGCGGTCGCACAGGTCGCGGCTGACCGGGTCATCCGGCCCTTCCCCTGCATCACTGACCACCCCGCCGCTGGGGACGGCGCCCAGCACGACGAGGCAGCCGGTCGGCTTGCCCGGTCGCGCCGCGAACTCCGCCGTCTGCGTGAGGATCCAGTCGACCGCGTCCCGCGCGGTGGGACAGGCGTCGAGTGCCTTCCACGCCCCCAGCCCCTCGGTCTCGCGGTAGAGCTCGACCGCCTCGCGGAACAGCCGCTCCTTGCAGCCGAAGGCGGCATAGAGGCTGGGCGAGTTGATGCCCATCGCCGCGGTCAGGTCGGCCAGCGAGGTCCCGGCATAGCCCTTGGCCCAGAACAGTTCCATCGCCTGGCGCAGGGCGGCATCGCGGTCGAACGAACGGGGACGGCCCCGGCTGGGCATGGCGGCTCCTTTTCTGTACCGATCGACAAATAAATGACTTGACCGGCGGATTCAAGTCGATCAGCCTTTTTGTATCGAATGACACAGAAAGGAATGCGGTCATGTCCCGACTGGACGGCAAGGTGGCGTTGGTGACCGGCGGCAGCCGCGGGATCGGCGCCGCCATCGCGCGGCGGCTGGCGGCCGAGGGCGCCGACGTCGCCCTGACCTACGTCGCGAACCCGGAGCGGGCGGAGGCGGTGGCGGAGGCGATTCGCCAGGACAGTCGCCAGGAGGGCCGCCAGGAGGGCCGCCGCCACGGCGGCGAGGGACGGCGCGCCATCGCCATCGCGGCGGACAACGGCGATCCCGCCGCGGTGCGCGCGGCGGTGGAGCGGACGGTGGAGGCGCTGGGCCGCCTCGACATCCTCGTCAACAATGCCGGCGTCTTCCTCGCCAAGCCCTTCACCGAGCTGACGCTGGAGGAGTACGAGCAGACGATGGCGGTCAACGTGCGGGCGGTCTTCGCCGCCTCGCAGGCCGCCGCCGCGCATCTGGGCGAAGGCGGGCGGATCATCTCGCTGGGCAGCGGCCTCGCCTTGCGGGTGCCGGGACCCGGCCTGGCGCTCTATGCCGCCAGCAAGGCGGCGCTGGTCGGGCTGACCAAGGGCATGGCGCGCGACCTCGGGCAGCGCGGCATCACCGTCAACGTCGTGCATCCCGGCCCGACCGACACCGACATGAACCCGGCGGTCGGCGACAAGGCGGATGCGGCGCGCACCATGCTGGCAATCCCGCGCTATGGCGCCCCGGAGAACATCGCCGGGATGGTCGCCTATCTGGCCAGCGAGGAAGGGCGCTTCGTCACCGGCGCGTCGCTGGCGGTGGATGGCGGGTTCAGCGCGTGAAGGGCGGGACCGTCCAGCTCTCCCGGACGGTAACCGCGGCGCCGGCGTCGGCACGCCTGCCTCCTCCCCGCTCCTCCTCCGCCTGTTGCACGACCTGATGCACACGACATTGTCCCCACCTATCCTCCCCGCTAGGCGGGGGAGGATAGGTGGGAGAAGGGTTGGGGCGGGGGCAGTCGCGGGGTCGCCGGCAAGTCACGGTGAAGATCAAGGTTAGCATGCGTATGTTGCTCTGACGGATGGCTGCCCTTCCTCATAGGACGGCGGCATTCTGCTGCATTTGGTTGCAATGGTTTGATTTCCGCTTTCCGCGACGGCCGCTTGGAGCGATGATTTGCCCCGCTGATCTGCCGGGGTCCCGCTTCCGTTTCGTTACTTCGATCAGGACGATGGCGCTCACCCGGCGATACGGCATCGTTTGGGAGGAGTACGCATGTCGCGCATCGTCAACCATGTTCCATGGCTGATCGTCGCCGTGCTGGGAGCGGTTTCGCTCGGCACGGTGGCGCTGGCCAGAGGCGAGACCATCAACGCCCTGTGGGTGGTCGTGGCCGCCGTCTGCACCTACCTGATCTCTTACCGCTACTACAGCCTGTTCATCGCCAACCGCGTCATGCGGCTGGACCCGAACCGGCCGACGCCGGCCGCCCGCCACAATGACGGGCTGGACTATGTGCCGACCAACCAGTACGTGCTGTTCGGGCACCATTTCGCCGCCATCGCCGGCGCCGGCCCGCTGGTCGGCCCGGTGCTGGCGGCCCAGATGGGCTACCTGCCGGGCATGCTGTGGATCCTGGCCGGCGTCGTGATCGCCGGGGCGGTGCAGGATTTCATGGTCCTGTTCATCTCGATGCGCCGCGACGGCCGGTCGCTGGGCGAGTTGATCAAGTCGGAGCTGGGGGAGATCCCCGGCGTGATCGCGCTGTTCGGCACCTTCATGATCATGGTGATCATCCTGGCGGTGCTGGCGCTGGTGGTGGTGAAGGCGCTCACCAACAGCCCGTGGGGCTTCTTCACGGTCGCCGCCACCGTCCCGATCGCGCTGTTCATGGGCGTCTACATGCGCTTCATCCGCCCCGGGCGGATCGGCGAGATCTCGGTCATCGGGTTCGTCCTGCTGATCGGCTCGATCCTGATGGGCGGCCAGGTCGCCCAGAGCGAGACGCTGGCGCCGCTGTTCACCCTGACCGGCATCCAGATCACCTGGATCCTGATCGGCTACGGCTTCGTCGCATCGGTGCTGCCGGTGTGGCTGCTGCTGGCGCCGCGCGACTATCTCTCGACCTTCCTGAAGGTCGGCACCATCGTGGTGCTGGCGCTGTGCATCCTGCTGGTGGCGCCGCCGCTGAAGATGCCGAGCGTCACCCGCTTCATCGACGGCACAGGGCCGGTGTGGTCGGGCAGCCTGTTCCCGTTCCTGTTCATCACCATCGCCTGCGGCGCGGTGTCGGGATTCCATGCCCTGATCTCGTCGGGCACCACGCCGAAGATGGTGGAGAACGAGGTCCAGGCCCGCTTCATCGGCTATGGCGGCATGCTGACCGAATCCTTCGTCGCCATCATGGCGCTGGTCGCCGCCTCCTGTATCGAGCCCGGCGTCTATTTCGCGATGAACAGCCCGCCGGCGGTGCTGGGCACCACGGCCGAGGCCGCCGCCCAGGTGATCAACAACTGGGGCTTCGTCATCACGCCCGAGATGATCCACCAGATGGCGACAGACGTCGGCGAGGTGAGCATCCTGTCGCGGGCCGGCGGCGCCCCGACGCTGGCGGTCGGCATGGCGCACATCTTCTCCGAGCTGTTCGGCGGCAAGGCGATGATGGCGTTCTGGTACCATTTCGCCATCCTGTTCGAGGCGCTGTTCATCCTGACCGCCGTCGATGCGGGCACCCGCGCCGGCCGCTTCATGCTGCAGGACCTGCTGGGCGTCTTCTTCAAGCCACTGCAGCAGACGGCGTCGTGGGCCGGCAACCTGATCGCCACCGCGCTGTGCGTCGCCGCCTGGGGCTACATCCTGTACCAGGGCGTGGTCGATCCGCTGGGCGGCATCAACACCTTCTGGCCGCTGTTCGGCATCTCCAACCAGATGCTGGCGGGCATCGCGCTGATCCTGGCCACGGTGGTGCTGTTCAAGATGAAGCGCGAGCGCTACGCCTGGGTGACCATGGTGCCAGCGGTGTGGCTGCTGATCTGCACCCTGACGGCCGGCGTCCAGAAGGTGTTCCACGCCAACCCGACGGTCGGATTCCTCGCCCATGCCGAACGGTTCAGCGCCGCCGCCGCGGAAGGCAAGCTGCTGGCGCCGGCGACGTCGATGGAGCAGATGCGCCAGGTGATCTTCAACGACTACCTCGACGCGGCGCTGGCGTCGCTGTTCGTGCTGGTGGTGCTGGCGGTGCTGTTCTTCGGCATCCGCTCCTGCCTGCTGGCGCTGCGCAGCGACCGGCCGACGGCACGCGAGATCCCGGCGAGCGGCGTCACCGCCGGGGCCGGGGATTGACCACGACCATGGCCCCGTGCCGCGCCGGGGCCACACCGATGCCACTCGTCCGGGAGGCCGCCGCATGGGCAACATGAGCAGCATGAGAAGCAACCTCAGCCGGTTCCGCGGCTTGTTCGAGCAGACCGCAAAGCTGATGGTCGGGGTGCCCGATTACGACACCTATGTCGCCCACATGCAGGACCGGCACCCGGACAAGCCGGTGATGAGCTACAGCGAGTTCCTCGACAACCGGATGGGCGCCCGCTACGGCGCGGGCAAGGCCGGCTGCTGCTGAGAACCGGGCCGGGGGCGAAGGCATGATGCCGGCGGTCCCATGCCTCGGGCCGGGGCTCCGACCGGCCGCACGGCCGGCGAGCGGGCTGGGCGATGGAGCCTGCATGTGGAGCCGGTCGCGGTGCGGGACATCGTGCGGGACATCGGCTTTCCCGCCCGGAACGCAAAGAGACGCCTGGGCGGATCACGCCCAAGCGTCCCCAAAGCGCCATGATGCGCCATGCGCCGGAAGGGCCGTCCCGCGGGGCGGCCCTTGTCGCGTCTAGGAGGCCGTTACACCAAGTCCTTGAGGGCATTCGCTGCGCCGCCGAGGGCGCCGCCGACCACGGCACCGACGGCTTCGCCGCCCAGCGGATCGATCAGGGTGCCGATCTCGGCGCCGAGTTCCGCGCCATCCTCGGCGCCTTCGGCGGCATCGGTACCAACTTCAGCGACCTTCACGACAGTTTCCGGATCAACCGACATGACCTGCCCCCTGGTTTGTTTGCGACCAAAACATGATGGCTTCGGCAACTTATTGGCGTCAATCTGTATTGATGACTCAAATATCGACAGGAAAATTAATCTCCATCAACCATAATGGCATTCCTTCAAGCACAATCGCCTGCCCGCCGCGCTGTTGGACGCTGCTGTAGTGCCGCTCGCCGGCCGGGGCAGCGCTGCCTGCACGGCAGGCGGCCATCGGATGAGGCTGTTGCTGTGGGTCAAGCGAACAGGACGCGCGGCTTTCCTGCAGGATATCGGCCTCTTCCTCCGAGGCGGCCGGATGATGGGACGACCCTGTGCGGGGAGCAGGCACAAGGCGGCGGCCTTGCGTCATCTCCCCCTTGTTTCGATTGCGAAACTCGCGTCCAAATAGCAGCCGCCCGCAGGATCGCGGTGCGAACGCAGGTGCCCCCGGCTCGGGGGAACGGATTGGATCACCGGTTCGGTCCGGGACGGGCCGCGGGATTGGAGAGGACGAGATGAGCGACAGCGCCAGCACTCCCGCCGCCGGCAGCGCCGGCCCCGGCATCCGCAAGGTAACGGCGGAGCATCTGGCCGAGGCGGTGCGGCGCCTGCTGCGGGCCGCCGGCAGCGATGCCGACGAGGCGCGGATCGTCGCCGATCATCTGGTGGAGGCAAACCTGCGCGGGCATGACAGCCACGGCGTCGGCATGCTGGGGCTGTATATGGGCGCCATCGCCGGCGGCTTCCTGCGGCCCAACCAGCACGCGGCGGTGATCGGCGAGTCCGGCCCCTTCCTGGCGGTGGGCGGCGGCAACGGCTATGGGCAGGCGATCGCGCGGGAGGCGATGGACATCGCCATCGCGCGGGCGCGCCGCGACGGCTTGGCGGCGCTGTCGTTGCGCGACACCCACCATATCGGCCGGGTGGGATCCTATGGCGAGCAGTGCTCCGCCGCCGGGCTGGTCTGCATCGCCTTCGTCAATGTCGCGAGCCGGCCGATGGTGGCGCCGCATGACGGGCTGCGGGCACGGCTGGGCACCAACCCGATCTGCATCGCCGTTCCGGCGACGCAGGCCACCCCTGCCCTCGTGCTGGATTTCGCCACCAGCGCCGTCGCGGTCGGCAAGTGCCGGGTGGCGATGGCCAAGGGCCAGGAGATGGCGCCCGGCCTGGTGCTCGACGCACAGGGAAATCCAACACGCGACCCGGCGGTGATGTTCGAAGAGCCGACCGGCGCCCTGCTGCCGCTGGGCGGCCACAAGGGGTTCGGCCTCGCGCTGATGTGCGACGTGCTGGCCGGCGCGCTGGCTGCGGCCATGCCCGGCACGCCACCGCACCAGGAGGCGGCGCGGGTGATGAACAACATGTTCGCCATCGTCTTCGACCCGGCGCGCGGCGGCAACGCGCAGTGGGCGGACGGCGTGGACGACATCGTGGCCTATGTGCGGGACACCCCGGCGGCGGCAGGCACGGAAGGGGTGCTGTTGCCGGGCGAGCCGGAGCGGCGGACGCGGGCAGCGCGTCTGGCGGAGGGGATTCCGCTGAGCACGGCGACCATCGGGATGCTGGAGAGCCTGTGCGCGGAACGCGGGGTGGAAGTGGTGGGGCTGCTGGGGTGAGGCGCCGAGGACGGCTATCGCCTATGGCAATAATCGCCCTCTCCCGCCCTGGGAGAGGGAGCTACATGCGATCGCCCTGAGGCGCTGAGGGACGCGGCTTGACAACACCGGATACAGGCACACAGCCTCGTTGACGACTGTGGCCGGAAATCGGAAGCCGTGGTGCTTGCTGGTGGACATGCTCATGCCCGGCGATCCGATAACCACCCGGCGGGACTGGAGAGGAACTGATGATCGAAGGAACCCAAGGGTACGGCAACGATGCGCCGGCCCTGGCCGAACAGTATGAGAGCATCACGTTTGGCGATGTTCACCATGAGGTGATGCATCTCTTTCCCTCCCCACCGGCGCGGATCCTCGACGTCGGGGCTGGGTCGGGTCGCGACGCCGCAGCGCTCACCGTGATCGGCCACAGGGTCGTTGCCGTGGAGCCGACCGATGCGCTGCGACGGGAAGGAATGCGCCTTCATGGTGATAAACCCATTGAATGGATCGACGACCATCTTCCTGATCTCGCGCAGCTTCATCATCGAAAGGAGCGCTTCGACCTGATCCTTTTGACGGCTGTATGGATGCACCTGGACAGCGAGGAACGGCGAACAGCAATGAGATCGTTGGCGGGACTCCTCAATCCGCATGGCCGAATCAGCATGTCACTGCGCCATGGTCCGGTTCCTCAAGGACGGAGGATGTTCGAAGTCTCGGCGGCTGAAACAATTGAGCTTGCGGGTTTGCACGGGCTGAGCGAGGTCCATGTTGCAAAGCGAAACGATATGCTGGGGCGGTCAGACATCCACTGGACTTTTGTTGTTCTTGAGAGGGGGAGATGACTGCGGCGCTCCCCGGATCGTTCAGAGCTCTCCACCAGTGGCAGAATGTCCAGCGGTGGTGTCCAGTGCTGCTATCCGGCCCCTTTGTTGGTCGGCGGGGCGAGCCTACCTCCCTTTGCCAGAAGGCGCGCCCAACGCATCGGTCGAGGGGTGGTTCCTGATTACCCGCCAAACCGGGCGCCGCAATCCTGACAAGGCCAAGGGGTCCCGTCCGCCGGCTTCGGGCAACCGTGCCAAAATGCCGATGAATGATCCGGGCCAGCGTCCGCATCGAAATCATCATCCGTCATGATGGCTTCTCCGTTGGCCGGATGGAGGTGAACCGGGCGTTTCTGAAATCGTGAAGCAGACGGGAAGCCTCGGCCTCCGGTTTCTCGCAGTTCTTCAGGTGGCTCTCAGGCAGGTGGCTTTCAGGCAACCGGTACAGGCAGCCGTCGCGGGCGAAAACAAGATCGCCGCCATCCCAATCGGCCCAGTCACTTCCAGGGAGGTCAACCAGCACCCGTCCGTCACGATCGAGCACGCGATGGGTGAGGTCGTACCAGGCACCCTTCCGGCGCCCGATGGCATGAAGCAGTTCCTGCAGCCGCCGTCCGCCCACCCCCTCTTTCTCGACAATCTGCGGCGCTTCAAATGTGTAGAAGGCACCCGCCCGTCTCCCGCCCTTCCGACCCTTGCCCTCGGCGACCATGCGCCAGCCATCTCGGCTGCGTATGCACCAGTTGACCGGATTGTCCTCGCCACCACCGGACCTCTCTCCCAGCGGCTTCACCTGCATGCCCGCAGCCAGCCGGAAACCTTCGGCCAGTTCGAACCCGTTCGGATGGCTGACCATCCTATGGTTGAGAAGCAGCGTCTTCTCGTCCTCGAACATGCCGCCGCCGCCCCAGCCGTCACCCTTCGGCCATAGCGTCAGCGCGGTGAAGCAAGGGGGCACGGACAAGGCCGTCCAGCTTCCGTAAGGAGGGCGGTAGGTCGCCGCGAAGTAGACCAGCAGCCTGCCCGAGGGGGAGAGGTCGCACCGCCGTTCATAAATGCGGCCCTTGAACCACTGGCCATGCTCGAACGTGTCGTCACGCAAATCCCAGCGGATCAACTGGACGTGCCGGGACGGCCCACGCCGGAAGATCACTCCGGTGCGCGCATTCCGGGCAAGAATCGCATAGAGCCGCGTCGCGGAAGACTTGCCTGGGGATTCGGAAATGACCGCAGCCTCACCGGCTTCGCTGGCTGACGCGGTCCTCTTCGCCTCATCTTTCAATCGGCCGCCTCGCAAATGGCTGAATGCGTTTAATTTCCTGCTCCTTGAACAGACCATGTCCGTGCATCGAAGCGATGCCGGGATGGCACCGCGTCTCTTCCATGCCCGCCACCAGGATCTGCTGACAGGGTCCTTGGCAGGGGCCTTGGCAGGGTCTCCGATTGCCAAACACGCCTCAAGAGTGAATCGGACAACTGCCTTGCGGCACAAACGGCCGTCGAGATCCTGTGATCTGGTGAGCGATCACGCAACACTCTTGCTTCCCGTCACGTCCCTGCCCGTATGCGCTCGATGACGGCGCGGGTCGCCGCGGGCATCTGGCGTTGACGCGGATAGCAAATGTAGAAGCCTGGGAATGGGGCGCTCCACTGCTCCAGCAGGGATACCAGCCGGCCGGTCTGGATATGGCTTCGGACCGTCTCTTCGATGCAGAAGGCGATTCCAAGCCCGGCCAGTGCCATCTGCAGGGCCATCGGCTTGTCGTTGACGATCAGCCCACCGGAAGGCGTAATGGAGAACCACCGGCCGTTGTCGAAGAACTCCCAGGGAAAGGGATGCTGCTGACCAGGCCAGCGCCAGCAGATGCAGTCATGCGACAACAGCGCGCGCGGATGGTCCGGCGTCCCGTGACGGGAAAGATAATCGGGCGCCGCGACGGCGATCTGACGCAGCTCTCCGCCAAGGGGCAGGGCGATCATGTCCCGCGCAATGACCTCTCCTATCCGCAAGGCGAGATCGAAGCCGCCCGCGACGGGGTCATCCAAGCCATCATCCAAAGTGATGTCCAGCGTCACCTCGGGCAGATCGCGTCGCAGGTCCTGAAGGATCGGCAGGATGAACTTCTCTCCTGCCGAACGGAACGAGACGATGCGCACGATCCCCGACGGACGACCCGCCGCATCGCGGCTTTGGATCAGCGCGCGGTCGATCTCGTCAAGCGCCGGCCGCATCCGCTCCCGCAAGAGGAGCCCTGCGTCGGTCAGGGTGACCGTGCGGGTGGTCCGTTGGAAAAGCTGCTGCCCGAGATGGGCTTCCAGCGCCTTCACCGTCTGGCTGATGGCCGAGGACGTCATACCGAGTTCTTCGGCAGCGCGCGAAAAACTGAGGGTTTCGGCGACCGCCAGGAAGGCGCGGATGCGGGCAAAATCTGCGGGCTTCATGCGACGATTATGAAGCAAAGCTACGCAATGTTGTAAATACTCTCGGGATTATCGCGGCTCGCACCATGGCCTACCTTCAGCGGCGAAGGAGACATCCATGAAGCAAGCTCTTGAAAACCGGATCGCCTTGGTCACGGGTGCCGCCCGGGGGATCGGCCGGGCGACCGCCATGACGTTGCGCGCCCGTGGGGCGCTCGTCGTGGCCACAGACATCAGCGAGACAGTCCACGAGCTTTCCTCCGACGGCATCGTGACGCTGACGGGCGACATCGCCTTGGAGGAGACCGCCCGCCGCAGCGTCGCCTTGGCCCTCGAACGGTTCGGTGGCCTTGACATCCTCGTCAACAATGCCGGTCGGACGATGAACCGCCCGCTGATCGACATGACCATCGAAGATTGGGACAGCGTCATGTCGGTCAACGCGCGGGGTACGTTCCTCCATGCGCGCGAAGCAGTACGGGCGATGATCGCTGGTAACGGCGGAGCAATCGTCAACGTCGCATCCATCGTGGCGCAGGTCGCGATGAAAGATACGGCGGCCTACGCAGCCAGCAAGGGTGCGATTGCACAACTCACGAAGGTCATCGCGGTCGAATATGGGGATCGGAACGTCCGCGCCAACGCTGTCGCCCCAGGCGTCGTCGAGACGGACATCCTGGAGGACATCGTGCCGGACAGCCGCGCCACCCTGGCGAGCTATGGTCCGGCCCACCCCCTGGGCCGCGTCGGACAGCCGCAGGAAATCGCCGAAGTGATCGCTTTCCTCGCCTCTCCCGCGTCTGCCTTCATGACCGGTTCGCTGGTCACCGTGGATGGCGGTTTTACCGCTCTTTGAAAGGACAAATCATGCCCTCCATCCTCATCATCGGGGCCGAACGCGGCCTTGGGCTGGGACTTGCCGAAACACTGCATGCGCAAGGCTGGGACGTCACCGGGACGGCGCGTCCTGGTACCGATACCAATGCTCTCCAAGCGGTGGCGCGCGTTGCCCATGTGGACGTGACCCGTGCCGACCAGATCGAGCCCCTGCGCAGCGACCTCGACGGAATGTTCGACGTCATCTTCCTTGTGGCAGGCATCTACGGCCCCCTGCACAACTCGGTCACCGAGGCGACGGACTCCGAATTTGCCGAGATCATGCTGACCAATTGCTTCGGTCCGATCCGTCTGGCGCACCGCCTGCTGGACCGCCTTGCCCCCGACGGCACGCTTGCGGTGATGTCGTCCCATCGCGGCAGCATCGCGCTGAACACCGAGCCGGGACTGAAGCTTGACCTGTACCGCGCTAGCAAGGTCGCGCTCAACATGCTGGCCCGCACCATCCATGCCGATAACCCTCGGCTGACCGTGCTCTCGATCCATCCGGGATGGGCCGCAACCGCCATGGGTACGCTCGACGGCGCCATCGAAGCCGAGATATCCGTTCAAGAGAGCGTGGAGGGCATGGCGCAGGTTCTGGCCGCCCACAGGGGAAGTGGGCAAAACCTCTATCTCGACTGGAACGGGCAATCCCTGCCCTGGTAGGCGAACCGCCGATCGCGGACTTGTGGTTTCCGGCGCGAAGAGGACAGGCACCCGTCTGCTTCGGTTCATTAGAGCTTCGGGCGTTTAATCTGACGCGTATCCAGCGTGCTTGAGGTAGTTCGAGCATTCCTCGGGAGTGTAGAGGTCGCAGATGGAGCCGACGGCATTCCACAACTCTTCGATGGTGCGGGCTCCGATGCGGCGGAGGTGAGCCTTGAGCTTTGCGAAAGCCATCTCGATGGGATTAAGGTCGGGACTGTAGGGCGGCAGGAAGAGAAACCAAGCGCCGCGCTCCTTGAGAGTGGCCTTGGCCTTTTCGCTCTTATGGCAGGCCAGGTTGTCGAGAATGACGACGTCGCCCGGTCGCAGGGTCGGGGCGAGCTGGGTTTCGACATAGGTCTCGAAGAGAGCGCGGTTCATCGCGCCCTTGATGATCCAAGGAGCGGTCAGCCCGTCATGGCGCAGGGCGGCTATGAAGGTCTGGGTGCCCCAATGGCCGAAGGGCACCCTGGCTTTGAACCGCTGGCCGCGCTTTGCCCGCCCACGCAGCCGGGTCATCTTCGTGGTGGTGGCCGTCTCGTCGAGGAACACCAACCGGTCCGGCTCTTCACGCATCCGGGGCTGACGGTGGCTGCGCCATGTCCGGCGGTCCTCTGCGACGTCAGCGCGACCGGCCTCGCTCGCCAGCAGCGTTTTTTTTGACGCTGTAGCCACGGGTGAGCAGGAAACGCGACAGCGAAGCCGGGTGGGCCGTGACCCCGCGTTCAGCGTTCAGCTTGGCCGCCAGTTCGAGCATGGTGATGTCGCCTTGCTTCTCCACCCAGCCGATCAGGAAATCGGCATGTGGCGCCAGCTTGCCGCCACCGGGCGGACGCCCCTGCCGGGCCGGGGCCAGCGAACCCGTCGCCGCCATCCGCTGGGCGAGCCGTATGCTCGTGCTCGCGCTCACACCGAACCGCTGCGCAGCCGCCCGACGCGAACCGCCTTGTTCGATCTCTCCGTAAATCCGAACCCGAAGGTCCGACGAGTAGCTACGACCCATGATCCACCTCCATATACGGTGAATCACGACAGACGGTCTGGCGCAACCCTCGATTCGGATTTCAAGCGAGAGGCTCTAGCGGGTGGAAAAGACAACCCGCTTCTGGGCAGACGTGCCCACACGAGGAGGCGCCAGAGGAGGCGCCAGAGGAGGCGCCAGAGGAGGCGCCAGAGGAAGCGGCCCCCGGAGAAAGCCGCTCCCCCCGCGAAGCGCCTCAATGCGCCTCTTCCCAATTGTTCCCGATCCCGGCCTCGGCCACCAGCGGCACGCCGAGATGCGCCGCGCCCTCCATCACCCCGCGAACGATCCGCGCCGCCTCTTCCGCCTCGGCCTCCGGCACCTCGAACAGCAGTTCGTCATGCACCTGCAGCAGCATCCGCGCATTGCTGCCGGCCGCGGCCAGGGCGGCCGGCATGCGGTTCATGGCGCGCTTCATGATGTCGGCGGCGGTGCCCTGGATCGGGGCGTTGATGGCCTGGCGCTCGGCGAAGGAGCGGCGGGCGGCGTTCTTGTCCTGGATGCCGGGCATGAAGCAGCGGCGGCCGAACAGGGTCACCACGTAGCCGTTCTGGCGGGCAAAGGCCTTGGTCGCCTCCATCCAGGTCTTCAGCTCGTGGAAGCGCTCCAGATAGGCCTTGATGAAGGTGTTGGCCTCGCCGGGGGCAATGCCGAGCTGGCGGCCCAGGCCGAAGCCGGAGATGCCGTAGATGATGCCGAAATTGATCGCCTTGGCCTTGCGGCGGATGTCCGGGGTCATCTGGTCGAGCGGGATTCCGAACACCTGGGCGGCGGTGGCGGCGTGAATGTCCAGCCCGTCGCGGAAGGCGTCCTTCAGCGCCTTGATGTCGGCCATCTCCGCCACCAGCCGCAGCTCGATCTGCGAATAGTCGACGCTCAGCAGCTTGTGGCCGGCCGACGCCACGAAGGCGCGGCGGATCTTCTTGCCCTCCTCGGTGCGCACCGGGATGTTCTGCAGGTTGGGGTCGGTGGACGACAGCCGGCCGGTGTTGGTCGCCGCCAGGGCGAAGGCGGTGTGGACGCGGCCGGTGACCGGCGAGATCTTCTCCTGCAGCGCGTCGGTGTAAGTGCTCTTCAGCTTGGCGAGCTGGCGCCAGTCCAGCACGCGCTGGGCGATGGTGTGGCCCTGCTCCGCCAGGTCCTCCAGCACGCTGCTGTCGGTGGAATAGGCGCCGGTCTTGCCCTTCTTGCCGGTGCCGAGCTTCATCACGTCGAACAGCACCTCGCCCAACTGCTTGGGCGAGCCGATGTTGAAGGTCTGGCCGGCCAGCGCGTGGACCTCCTTCTCGATCTCCGCCAGGCGGACGGACAGGTCCTGCGACAGGCGCGCCAGCGCCGCCTTGTCGATGTGGACGCCCTCGCGCTCCATGTCGGCGACCACCGGGACCAGCGGGCGGTCCAGCGTCTCGTAGACGGTGACCATGCGGTCGTCGACCAGCCGCGGCTTCAGCAGCGTCCACAGGCGCAGCGTGATGTCGGCGTCCTCGGCGGCGTAGGCCAGCGCCTTGTCCAGCGGCACGCGGTCGAAGGTGATCTGGTTCTTGCCGGTGCCGCAGACCTCCTTGAAGGGGATCGGCGTGTAGGCGAGGTGAAGTTCGGCCAGTTCATCCATGCCGTGGCCGTGCGAGCCGCCTTCCAGCACGTAGGAGATCAGCATGCTGTCGTCGACCGGCGCCACTTTGATGCCCTGGCGGGCGAAGAGCTGGTGGTCGAACTTGAAATTGTGGCCGATCTTCAGGACCGACGGGTCCTCCAGCACGTCCTTCAGCATCGCCATCGCGTCCGCCACCGGGATCTGCTCGGGCGGCGGCGGGGCGTCGAAGTCGAGCTGGCCGGCGGCGGCAGCGGCGGCGACATGGGCGAGCGGGATGTAGCAGGCGATGCCGGGCTCGGTCGACAGCGACACGCCGACCAGGGTGGCGGTGGCCGGGGTCAGGCTGTCGGTCTCGGTGTCGACCGCCAGCACGCCGGTCTCGCGGGCACGCTCGACCCAGCGGCGCAGGGCGTCGGCGTCCTGCACCAGCTCGTAGCGCACCTCCGGCACGGTGAGCACGGTCTTGCGGGCCGGGCGGGACTCAGCCGGGGCTTCGGTGGCGGCGGCGGTGGCGGCAGTGGCGGCAGTGGCGGTGGAACCGGCGGCCGGAGAGCGGGCCGGCGTGCCGGCGGCGGGCACGGCATGGGACAGGCCGGCGGAGGCGCCGTCGGCGATGCGGCCGTCCTTCTGCATCTCCATCTCGACGCGCGAGACGATGCTGCGGAAGCCCTGGGCGCGCAGGAAGTCGATCAGCTTCTGGTGGTCGGGCTCGCGGACGCGCAGTTCCTCCAGCGGCCGGGGCGGCGGCACCTGGTCGTCGAGCAGCACGAGGCGGCGGGAGACGCGCGCCTGGTCGGCGAAGTCGATCAGCTTCTGGCGGCGGGCCGGCTGCTTGATCTGCCCGGCGTTGGCCAGCAGGGATTCCAGGTCGCCATACTCGGTGATGAGCTGTGCGGCGGTCTTGACGCCGATGCCGGGCACGCCGGGGACGTTGTCGACGCTGTCGCCGGCCAACGCCTGGACGTCGACCACCTTCTCCGGCGGCACGCCGAACTTCTCGAACACCTCGTCGGGGCCGATCGCCTTGTTCTTCATCGGGTCGTACATGCCGACGCCGGGGCGGACGAGCTGCATCAGGTCCTTGTCCGACGAGACGATGGTGACCGGCCGGCCGGCGGCCTCGGCCAGCCGGGCGTAGGTGGCGATCAGGTCGTCGGCCTCGAAGCCCTCCAGTTCCAGGCAGGGCAGGCAGAAGGCCTCGGTCGCCTCGCGGATCAGGGCGAACTGCGGCTTCAGCTCCTCCGGCGGCTCCGGGCGGTGGGCCTTGTAGTCGGGGTAGAACTCGTTGCGGAAGTTCAGGCGCTTGCTGTCGAAGACGACGGCGACCGCCTCGGCCTTCACGTCGGCCAGCAGCTTCAGCAGCATGTTGGAGAAGCCCAGCACCGCGTTGACCGGCGTGCCGTCGGGACGCGTCAGCATCGGCAGGGCGTGGAAGGCGCGGAAGATGAAGCCGGACCCGTCGACCAGGTACAGGCCGCTGCG
This sequence comes from Azospirillum picis, assembly GCF_017876115.1. Lineage (GTDB taxonomy): Bacteria > Pseudomonadota > Alphaproteobacteria > Azospirillales > Azospirillaceae > Azospirillum > Azospirillum picis. The sequence goes on along the minus strand of NZ_JAGINO010000011.1, from coordinate 99,725 downwards.
GTCGCCGGCCGGGGCGGCCGCGGTGGAGGCTGCGCTGCTGTCGGTGGCGGCGGTGTCGGTCATGGCGTCTCTCGTCCCTTCCTTCGCGGGCGCTACCATCGCCGAAGGCCGGCCGGGAGTCGAGTGCGCAGACCACGTGCGCAGACCAGGGGTGCGGCGCCCTCGCGTCAGCCGGCGCCGTCCTCGACGGTGCTGCCGACCACCGGGCCGACGAAGGCGTAGCCGACGCCGTGCACCGCCTGGATCGGCAGCGGGCAGCCGCTGCGCTCCTCGACCTTGATGCGCAGGCGGCGGACCAGCGAATCGATGGAGCGGCTGTAGGGGTCCCAGTCGCGGCCGGTCAGGGCGACCGAGATGTCCTGCCGGCTCACCGGCTCGCCGGGAGCGGCGATCAGCAGGGCCAGGAACTTGTATTCGGTGGCGGTCAGCGCCACGGCGTCGCCGTCCGGCGGACGGATGCGCCATTCGACGTCGTCGAACATCCAGGCCTTGCGCGGCTCGCCGGCCGGGCCGGGATCGGGCGCCGCCGGCACCGCGGCCGGCGCCGCACCGTTCTGCATGCGCCGCATCAGCGCCTTGACCTGGGCCTCGACCTCGCGGAAGTCGACCGGCTTGACCATGTAGATGTCGGCGCCGAGCTCCAGCCCGATCACCCGGTCGATCAGCCCCGACCGCGCGGTCAGCATGATGATGGCGGCGCCGGACACGGCGCGCACGCGCCGGGCGATGGAGAAGCCATCCTCGTCCGGCAGGTTGACGTCGAGGACGATGACGTCGGCGGGGCCGTCGTCGAGCAGATGGTCCAGTTCCGACCCCCGCGAGGCGCCCCTGACCTCGAACCCGCAACGGTCGAGATATTCGACAAGGTCGTCGCGCAGATCGGCTTCGTCTTCGACCACAATGATGCGGGCCACGGTCGGCAAGGTCCTTCGATACACAAACGTATGAGGATATATTAGACGCCTCGGCGGGGTGAGCCAACCCAAACCGGTTCCGCGCGTTGGGGCCTACCTGTCGTGCAGGTAGCGGTCGCCGACGGTGTCGGCGTAGCGGGCGATCGCGGCGCGGTCGATGGCGTCGATCCGGCCGGCCGTCTTCAACCCGGCGAAGCAGCGGTCGAAGTCGGCGCGCAGCGCGTCGTCGCGGAACATCAGGTGATAGGGCGTCGGCGGGAAGATGGCGGTGAACTGCACCGGCTGGCCCGGATCGAAGGGCAGCCCGCCGGCCGCCTTCGCCTTCTCCTGGAGCTGGCGGTTGTATTCGGCGAAGATCAGCCCGTCGGCCAGCACGGCGTCGACCCGGCCGGCGAACAGCAGGTTGGAATGCACCATCTGGTCGGCGCGCTCGCGGAAATCGCCGAAGCTGGGGATGGCGTCGCGCAGGCCGGGCAGCACGTCGGGGGCGCCGGCGAAGGTGACCACGCGCTTGCCCGCCAGGTCGGCGAGCGTGCGCACCGTCAGCCCGCTGCTCTTCAGCACCGAGGCGCCGTTCTGGTAGCGGATGTAGGCGACGGAGCGCGAGCCCGGCATCTCCATGCCGTCCGGCACCGTGGTGACGGCGTCGACCGCCGCACCGCCGCGGAAGTCGATCCAGTGGCGGCCGAAGGGCACCACCTTGAACTGGGCCTGATGGCCGCAGGCGGCCAGCGTCTCGGCGATGATCGACGCCTCGCGCCCCGTGCCGTCGGCGGCCATCATCGGCGGCAGCTCCGGCGCCAGCACCGTCACCGGCCGGGCCGAAGCCGGCGCGGCGAGGCCCGGCAAGGCGGCCACGGCGACCGCGATGGCCCTGGCGGCCCTGGCGGCCCCGGCGGTCCCGGCGGCCATGAACCCGAACGAACGCCAGACCCGTCCCGCCATCCCCTGCCCTCCGTGTTGACCCGCGCCGCCTCGCGCACCGGTCGCGGCAGGCCGGGAGGGTAGCACGGACCGCGGCGACGCCGTCCAGTGAAAGCTGGTGCACCAAAGGCTTTGCACAGGAGTCGCGAGGCGGTTCTGTTTCTTTTTGTCACAGACCGGCGTGTTTCGTTTCAGCCGGTCGCCGCTTGCCGCACCTTACACGCACACATGACAATCGTGATAATCACTGCCGCATGTTCTTTCACATCGTTTAAAACGAACGTGCTATATGTGGACCTGCCCGCCATACGGATATGGTCCGCCCAAGGGCGTCACGACTGTCCGTATGCTGCACGCGGGAGTGGTTTTATTGACGGGTTTTTGCAGATCGCGCGTCCGGACGGGCGGCCCCTTGCGGGCCGTGCCGCGGAGTCCATGAACGGGCATGCCGGGAACGGCCGGCTGAGGAGGATGTGGATGAGCGTCACGGGATGGGAAGACGCCGACTCCTATACGCTTCGCGGCTCCGGCCCCCGCGGCACGGACGACGAGGCCGGCCGCGCCGGCGGCTCCTCGCTGCTGACCCGCGTCATCCTGATGATCGTCGGCTGCACGCTGCTGGTCGGCATGATCGCCATGGGCGTCTCCTCGGTGCTGGTCGGACGGCAGCAGCGCGAGGCGCTGGCCCACCGGGCGGCGCTGATCGGCACGCTGCAGGCGGCCTCGCTGGGGCCGGCGGTGTGGGAGTACGACACCCGCGCGGTCGAGGCGATGTTCGGCAGCCTGCTGGCCGAGGACCCGGCGGTGCGCAGCGTCAAGGTGTGGGCCGCCACCGGCGGCCGCGCCCCCCACAGCGAGCCGATGGCGGCGCTGGAGCGCCCGGCCGGCCGGGCCGAGCTGACCACGGTGGAGCGGCCGGTCAGCATCGTCGACCGCAACGGCGAGCGCACGGTGGTCGGCATGCTGCGCCTGAGCTATTCGCTGGAGGAGGCCGACAGCGCCACCCTGACGGCGCTGGCGCCGATGGCGGGGCTGGTGTTCTTCTCGCTGCTGGCGGTCATCGGCATGATCAGCGTCCTGCTGAACCGGCTGGTGCTGGCGCCTCTGGCGCGGCTGACCCGCTCGGCCGGGGCGATCGCCGCCGGCGACTACCGCGTCCGGCTGCGCAACCGCCGCGCCGACGAGATCGGCCAGCTCACCGTCGCCTTCAACCACATGGCCGAGACGGTCCACGACTACACCGAGCGGCTGGAGCAGCGCGTCGCCGAGCGGACCGACGAGCTGCACCGCTCCAGCGAGCAGCTCGCCGTGGTCAACCGGCAGGTGATGGACAGCATCCAGTACGCCAGCCTGCTGCAGTCGGCGATCCTGCCCGACGAGCGGGCGATGGCGCGGCGGCTGGACGGCGTCTGTGTGCTGTGGCGGCCGCGCGACGTGGTCGGCGGCGACTTCCACATCTTCCGCGAGCTGGAGGGCGGGCGCTTCCTGGTCGGCGTCGCCGACTGCTCGGGCCACGGCGTGCCGGGCGCCTTCATGACCATGATGGTGTCGGCGGTGCTGGACCACGTGCTGTCGGAGATCCCCGACAGCGACCCGGCGGCGATCCTCGGCAGCCTGAACCGCATGGTGCGCGCCGCGCTGGCGCGCGGGCGCGACAATCCGCGCTTCGACAACGGGCTGGACATCGGGCTGTGTCTGGTGCGGCCGGACCGGGGCGACCTGCTGTTCGCCGGCGGGCGCATCGGCCTGCACATCGTCGACGAGGCCGGAGAGGGCGCGGTGAGCGAGGTGAAGGGCGACGCGCAGAGCCTGGGCTACCGCCGCTCCGACGGCGACCACCGCTTCGCCACCCACCGGGTCGAGCTGGCGGCCGGCCGCAGCTTCTACCTGACCACCGACGGCTTCCTCGACCAGGCCGGCGGGCCGCGCGGCTTCGGTTTCGGCAACCGCCGCTTCAACGCCCTGCTGCTGGAGCATCGCGGGCTGCCGATGGCGGAGCGCCGTGCCGCCTTCGTGCAGGCGCTGGCCGACCACCAGGGCGACCGGCCGCAACGCGACGACATCACGCTGGTCGGCTTCGCGCCGGCCGCAACTCCCTCTTCCCACCCGTAAGGCAGGTTTCCAAGGCACGATGAAAGGCAACGAACTCTTCAACCTGCAAGAGCTTCTGTCGCGGCAGAAGCTGCTGATCTGCTTCAGCGGGCCGTTCAGCCACAGCGTCATCGAAGAGCTGGGCAAGGCGGTCCGCAACCACCTGGAGAACGAGCGGATCGAGAAGTCGGCGATCATGGACGTCTTCTCGGTCTATGTGGAGCAGGCGCAGAACGTCCGCAACTACGCCGCCTCGCGCGAGGCGCAGGGCCGGCCGATCCCGGCCAACAGCGGCATCGTCGTCATCGGCAAGGACGAGGACCATTACGTGGTCAGCTCCGGCAACCTGGTGGAGCGCGACGACGCCGAGGGGCTGGAGGCGATGCTGGAGAAGCTGCGCGGGCTGGACAAGGCGGGGCTGAAGGCAGCCTACAAGGAACAGTCGCGCAAGCCGCGCGACGCGGCGGCCAACGGCGCCGGGCTGGGGCTGATCGACATGGCGCGCAAGGCCAGCCGGCCGCTCGACTACTCGCTGCGCGAGGTCGACGACACCTATTTCTTCTTCAGCCTGGAAGTACAGCTTTAAGTCCAGCGATAAGACCGACGGAACACGAATAATGGACAGTTTGCGGATCGAGGCAACCTCCTGCTCGCCCCTGATCGATTTCGATGCCGCCGCCGGCGTGCTGCGGATCGAGGGCGAATCCTACCCGGAGAATTCCTTCGACTTCTATGCCCCGGTGTTCACCTGGCTGGAGGAGTTCCTGAAGGAGCCGGCGCCGCCGGTGGTGCTGGAGATCGGCCTCAGCTACCTCAACACCAGCAGCATCAAGTGCATGATCGACGTGCTGGAGATGCTGGACGGCGCCCACCAGAAGGGCCACACGGTGTCGGTGCGCTGGCACTACGACAGCGACAACGACCGGGCGCTCGACATGGCCGAGGAGTTCGCCGAGGACGTGTCGCTTCCCTTCGAAATCCTGGCGCACTAGTCACCCGAGATGCCGATGCGGTCCCAGGAGCAGGAACTTCGTCAGTGGGTGCAGCGGCTGGCCGACGACCCGGCCAATGCCGGAAACCCGCTGCTGCCCGAATTGCTTGGCCTGGCGGAGAAGCATGGCAAGCTGCTGCGCCAGTTCCGCAAGATCGCCAAGATCAGCGACCGGCTGCAGACCGAGACCAAGGAGATGGCGCGCGAGCAGCGCCAGTTCGTCCTGATGGTCGGGCACGAGTTCCGCACGCCGCTGGCGATCATCGACAGCGCCTCGCAGATGCTGGAGCTGGAGCCCAAGCTGCCGGCGTCGGCGGTGCCGCGGGTGGTCAAGATCCGCAACGCCGTGCAGCGGATGCTGCACCTGATCGGGCGCTGCCTGACCGACGAGCGGCTCGGCCCCGGCACCGCCCGGCGGTCGGCGGCGGTCGACCTGTCGGCGCTGCTGCGCTGCGTCGCCGGCGAGGTCGGCAGCGGCAGCGCCGTCCACCGCATCGAGCTGGCCGGCGCCGAGCGGCCGGTGCCGGTGCCGGGCGACCGCGACCTGCTGGCCGTCGTCTTCTCCAACCTGCTGGAGAACGCGGTCAAGTACTCGCCCAACGGCGGCACGGTGCGCCTGACGCTGGCGGTCGCCGACGGCCAGGCCACGGTGCAGGTGGCCGACGACGGCATCGGCGTCAACGCCGCCGACGCGGCCCGGCTGTTCGACAAGTATTTCCGCGCCTCCAACGCCGCCGGCACCACCGGGGCCGGGCTGGGGCTGCATCTGGCGCGCTGTATCGTCGACTCGCACGGCGGCACCATCGCGGTGGCGAGCGAGCCGGCGCGCGGATCCGTCTTCACCGTCCGCCTGCCGACGGCGGCGCAGGCGGTCCAGGCGGCCGGGGCGGAAACGGCCGAGGTGCCGGCATGACGGCAGGTGGACCGGGGGCGCCCCCGGACGGGCACTGCGCGCCGCCCCGGGGGACCGAGCGGGGAATCAGGCGGGTGATCGGGCGTGGAACTGGGCGTGGATCCGGGTGTGGATCCGGGCGGGGGACGGCGGGCATGATCGCGCAGGAGCAGAAGGTCCAGGACTGGATCCGCCGGCTGTCGGAGACCGCGGACTATGCCGGCCACCCGCTGATGGCCGAGTTCCGGGCGCTCGCCGGCGAGCACCTGAAGCTGATGCGGCAGCTCACCAAGATCGCCAAGATCAGCGACCACATCCAGACCGACGCCCGCCGCATGACGCTGGCGCTGCACACGGCCTCGCTGACCGACCCGCTGACCGACCTGCCCAACCGACGCCACATGATCGAGCGGCTGGAAGCCGAGCTGGCACAGGACGCCCACCGGGATGGCGGGGCCGGAGGTGCAGGCGGGCTGGCGCTGATCATGCTGGACATCGACCATTTCAAGGCGGTCAACGACGAGCTGGGCCACGCGGTCGGCGACCTCGTGCTGGTGGAGCTGGCCAGCCTGCTGCGCCGGAACCTGCGCGGGAACGACCTGTGCGCCCGCTGGGGCGGCGAGGAGTTCCTGATCCTGCTGGCCGGCGCCAACCAGAGCCAAGCCGAGACGGTCGCCGAGAAGCTGCGCGAGCTGGTCGAGCGGCATGCCGTCCTCTATGGCGAGCGGGTCGTCAGGGTGACGCTCAGCCTGGGCGTCGCCACCCACCGGGCGGGCTGGAGCGCCGACGCCAGCATCCAAGCGGCCGACGACGCGCTCTACGCCGCCAAGCGCGCCGGGCGCAACCGCTGGGCGGCGGCGTAGCACGCGCCGGGCGGCGTCCGGTCAGGCGACCTCGCGCGTGGGGAAACGGGCGAGCGCCTTGCGGTCGATCACGGCGCCGAGGCCCGGAAGGTCGGACAGCTCCAGCCGGCCGTCGCGCACCGCCCGCTCCGGCGGGTTCTCGACGAGATGGACCCAACTGGCTGAGTCCAGGAAGTAGGGGTAGAGTTCCAGCGTCATGATGTTGGGGACCAGCCCGGCCAGCGCCAGCGACGCCGCCGTGCACAGGCTGGAGGCGCAGTTGTGCGGCGCCACCCGGGCGTTGTGGGTCTCGGCCAAGCCGGCGATCTGGATGGCCTCCAGCAGGCCGCCGCAGTTGGCGATGTCCGGCATGACGATCGAGACCGCGCCGGTGTCGAGCAGGTTGCGGAAGCCGGCGCGGCCGTAGACGCGCTCGCCGGCGGCGATCGGGATGCGGGTCAGCCCGGCGACGCGCGGCAGGCCGGACAGGTTGAAGGGGTCGAGCGGCTCCTCGATCCAGGCGATGTCGAGCCCGGCGCAGACGTCGAGGAAGCGCAGCAGCTGGTCGTCGCAGACCCCGCCCGACAGGTCGAGCATCAGGGGCACCTCCGGCCCGACCTCGGCCCGCAGCGCCTTGACCCGCTCCACGGCGCGGCGGAAGCGGCCGTCGTCGACGGCGCGGGCCGGGACGTGGCGGAAGGTGCCGTCGGGCAGCTCGTGGGCGAAGGGATAGGCCTTCAGGCTGCGGTAGCCGTCGGCGAGCGGCCGCGCCGCCGCCTTGGCCCATTTGACCACGTCGTCGTGCTCGTGGTTCCAGCCGTTGGCGTAGACGGGGATCGAGCGCTGCAGCGGCCCGCCGAGCAGCGCGTGCACCGGCAGGCCGAGTGCCTGCCCGCGCAGGTCCCACAGAGCCAGTTCGATGGCGCTGAGGGCGGCGAAGGCGATGGCGCCGCCCCCCTTGGTCCAGAAGGCGTTGTCGTAGAGGTCCTGCCAGATCGCCCGGATGGCGGTGGCGTCGCGGCCGACGATCTCGGCCGCCATGTCCGACAGCATCCCGGCGACCGCCGGCGCGCCGTAGCCGTAGGCGACCCCGGCCTCGCCGAAGCCGCTGACGCCGTCGGCGACGATCTCGACCAGGACGGGCCGCAGCCCGCCCCCCTCGACACTGGTGATCCTGACGCGCTCGATCTTCATCGCCGGCTTCCTCCCTGACCATCTTCCCTGGGGCAGTTTTTCAGGTGTGGGCGGTCACCACGATCTCGATCAGGGTGGTGCCGCCGAGGTCGGCGACGCCGACGGTGGCGCGGGTCGGCAGGCTCTCGGGCGCCAGCCACTCCTTCCACACCGCGTCCATCTGCGGCTTCAACGACAGGTCGGTGACGAAGATGGTGGCGGAGAGCAGCTTGCTCTTGTCGCTGCCGGCCTGGGCGAGGTAGCCGTCGATCTTGGCCAGGATCTCGCGGGTCTGGCCGGCCATGTCGAGGCTCTCGTCGTCGCAGGTGGTGCCGCCGACGAAGACGAGGCCGTTCTTCTCGACGACGCGGTGCATGATGGGCGTGCGCAGGTGGCGGGTCGCCATGGCGGTGTCCTTCGGTGTGGGATTGGAAAGGGTGTTTGGTGTGTTACCGGGCGTCGGCCGGGCTCTCGGACGGCCCCTTGGCCGGCGGCTCGCCGGTGACGGCGCTCACCGCGTCCGGCGGGACCGGGAGGGCGGCGAGTTCGGACAGGCGCAGCGGCTTGACCGGGCTGCGCAGGCGGTAGGTGCCGATCGCCGACGGGTCGACGCCGCGCTCCTCGGCCATGATCTCGGTGACGGTCTGGGCGCAGAGCCGGCCCTGGCACGGCCCCATGCCGCAGCGCAGGAAGGTCTTGAGCTGGTTCGGCCCCGGCACGCCGAGCGCCACCGTCTTGCGCAGGGTGCCGGCCGTCACCTCCTCGCAGCGGCAGACGATGGTGGCGGGGTCGCGCGGCGCCCGGAAGGCCGCCGCCGGCTGGTAGAGCCGGTCGAGGAAGGCGCGGCCGCGGCGCCAGCGCGCCCGCTCGCGCCGCAGCGACTCCAGCGCGCGACGGCAATCGGCGTCCGCGAGGCGGCCGAGGTCGGCCAGTGCCGCCAGCGCGGCGATCCGCCCGGCCACCGCGGCATGCGGCGCCCCGCCGATCCCGGCGCCGTCGCCGGCGACCAGGATGCCAGCCACGGAGCTGCGCCCCACATCGTCGGTCGCCGGCTGGAAGGCGCGCTGGACGGCGTTCCATTCGATGCGGCAGCCGGCGGCGGCGGCGAGGTGGGTCGAGGGGATGACGCCCTGGTGCAGCAGCACGCAATCAGCGTCGATGCTGGCGGCAGCGATGTTGCCGGCGCGGCCGCGCTGGCGGTAGAGGACATGCTCGGCGCGGCCGTCGCCCTCGATCGCCAGGGACTCGATGCCGCCATGGACGGGAACGCGGCGGCGCACCTGCGCCAGCAGCGACAGCCCCTTGGCGACGTAGGGCGAGCGCAGGAAGTCCGGCAGCGCGCGCAGAGCGGCGAGGCGCTGGCCGGGGTCGGCGGTGTCGAGGATGGCGGCGATCTCCGCCCCCGCCCGCAGAAGCTGCCAGGCCAGCAGGTAGAGCAGCGGCCCGCAGCCGGCGAGCACGATGCGGCCGGCCGGCACGGCATCGGCCGACTTCAGGGCGATCTGCGCCGCGCCGGCCGTCATCACGCCGGGCAGCGTCCAGCCCGGCACCGGCATCGGCCGCTCCATGGCGCCGCTCGCCAGGATGACGGCACCGGCCGCGATGCGGCGTGCGGCACCGCCGAGGCTGACGCCGACGAGGGGGGGCTCATGTCCTTTCCCTGCCCCGCCCTCCCCTGCCCCGCAGGGCTCCACTCCCCAGACGGTGGCGCCGGGGGCGTAGGCGGCGGGGCTGGCGGCGAAGGCGTCGGCGAGCGGCAGGCCGGCCCAGTAGTCGGCGCCGAGGCAATCGTCCGGCCGCCGTGGGCGACGGGTGACGGCACGGTAGATCTGGCCGCCGGGCGACGGGTTCTCGTCGAGCAGCAGCACGCTGCCGCCCGAGGCGGCGAGGCGGCCGGACGCCTCGACCGCCGCCGACAGGCCGGCCGGCCCGGCGCCGACGACGACCACGTCGTAGCGGTCGGCGAGATCGGCGGCGTGAGTGATCGGGCCGGCAATGTCGCGCGACGCGGCGGCGGCGGTCATTCCGCGCCCTCCAGCCGGCGGCGGCCCTGCTGGCTGCGGACCTCCATGCCCTCGCGAACCTCGGTCAGGCAGCTCTGGCGGTTCTGCACGCCGTCGATGGTGACCAGGCAGTCGAAGCAGACGCCCATCAGGCAGTAGGGGGCGCGCGGCTCGCCGCCGACCACGCTGCGGCGGACCTCGCGCACGCCGGCGGCGAGCAGGGCCGCCGCCACCGTGTCGCCGGCCGCCGCGGTGAGCGGCCGGCCGTCGAAGGTGAAGCGCACCGGCTCGGCCGGTTCATGCAGACGGCGGAACATCGAACCTCCGGGACGCGAAGACGGCGAGGTCGGGCGCCAGCGCCCCGGCGGCGATCTGCGGCGCCACGGTCAGGGCATGGGCGGCGGCCAGCGTGACGCCGGAATGGCAGGCGACGGCGAAGGCGCCGGGATGGCGCGCCGACTGTTCGTAGACCGGCAGCCCGTCCAGCGTCTTGACGCGGAAGCCGGCCCAGCTCCGCACGACGTTGACGTCGGCCAGCCGGGGAAAGACGCGGATCGCCCGCTGCGCCAGCACGGCGCTGATGTCGGCCCGCGCGGCGATGGAGTCGGTGCCCGTCTCCTCGCTGTCGCCGATCATCACCCCGCCCTCGTCGGTCTGGCGGATGGTGGCGGAGGCGTAGTCGAAGAAGGGCTCGCACTTCTCGGTCACCAGCACCTGGCCCTTGCTGCGGGTCAGCGGCACCCGCAGTCCGACCATCGGCGCCAGCGCCTCGGCGCCGGTGCCGGCGGCGATCACCACCCGCGGCACCACCAGATCGCCCCAGGGGCCGAACAGGCGGAAACCGGCGTGCAGCGGCTCGATCCGCTCGACCCGGTGATGGGCGCGGTAGCCGGCACCCAGCGCCGGCAGCGCCGCATGCAGGGCGCGCAGCAGGCGCAGGGAGTTCACATGCCCGTCGGCGGGCGAATAGATGGCGCCGACGACCTCCGGCCCGACCGCCGGCAGGCGGTCGCGCAGTTCGTTGTGGCTCAGCACCTCGTAAGGGGCGGCGGCCCCGGCGGTCTCCGCCGCCACCCGCTCCATCTCGTCGCGGTAGCGGTCGAGTTCGCCCTGCGACAGGGCGAAGCTGAAGGCGCCGCGCTGGTTGAGCGAGACGTCGATGCCGGTCGTCTCGCGCAGCAGGGCGGCCAGTTGCGGCCAGCCCTCGGCCGACGCCTTGCTCCACAGGGCATAGTGCGGCGCGCCGACCCCCTTGCCCTGCACCCAGACCAGCGCGAAGTTGGCCCGTGAGGCCCGCAGGTCGAGATCCTCGCCGTCCAGCACAAGCGGCCGCAGGCCGCTGCGGCACAGGCCGAGCGCGATGGACGCGCCGACCAGTCCGCCGCCGACGACGGCGACGTCCCAATCGCCGCGCAGGGGGGCGGGCCGGTCGCCGGCTGCTGCTGCTGCCGCTGCCGCTGCCGCTGCCGCCCCCGCTGTCGCCATATCCGCCGTCGCCGCTGGCTTCGTCATGACCGCGTCCGCTCCGTCCGCCGCCGCGCCGTTACGGGCGCGGGCTGACGTCGACCTTGAACCACTTCATCGACAGCGCGCGCACCGAGCCGTCGGCGATGGCGGCGGTGACCGCGGTGTCGAGCTTGGCCTTCAACTCGCTGTCGTCCTTGCGCAGGCCGGCGGCGATCACGCCGAAGACGCCGCCGGAGAACAGCGGGCCGGACATCACAGCACCCTTCATGTCGGGCTTTTCCAGCGCCGCGGCCAGCACCGTGGCGTTGGCGAGCACGGAATCGAGCCGGCCGTTCATCAGGTCGAAGTTGTGCTCCTCGGTGGAGCGGTATTCCTTCAGGTCGACGCCGTCCTTGAAATAGGTCTCCATGAAGGTCGAGGCGGTGGTGGAGCCCTGGACGCCAGTCGACTTGCCCTTCAGCAGCTTGGCGATCTCGGCGATGCGGACCTTGGCCTCGGCCTCCTGGCTGTCGAGCGAATAGGTCTCGCCGGTGCCGGGCATGTTGGCGAGCGGGCCGTTGGCCAGCACGGCGAAGCCGTTGATGCCGGCGGCATAGGGCTTGGAGAAGCCGATCGCTTCCAGGCGCTTCGGCGTCACGCTCATCGCCGCCATGATGGCGTCGTACTTGCCGGCCAGCAGGCCGGGGATGATGCCGTCCCAATCCTGGGCGACGATCTCGCACTTGGTGCCCATGCGCTCGCACAGCAGCTTCGCCAGGTCGATCTCGAAGCCCTGCAGCGACCCGTCGGGGGCGGCGAAGTTCCACGGGGCATAGGCGCCCTCGGTGGCGATGCGCACCGTGCGATCGGCCGCCTCGGCCGCCGGCAGGGAGAAGGCGAAGGCGGTGACGGCCAGCACCGTCGTCGCGATGATCCTTTTCAGCGTCATGAAACCCACCTCTGTTCCGTCGTTATGGTTTTGTCGTTGCGAATGCGCGCCGGTGCGCGTTGCGGATGCACGCCGGTGCGGATGCCGTGCCGGGCGCCTGGTTCGGGCGGGAAACCGGCACGCGCCCGGGCGTCGCCAGACGCAGCCCGGCCGAGATTCCGCGGATGCGCCGGGCGCCCGGACCCTTGGCCGCGAAGGGCGCCGCCTCGTCCTTTTTCGATACATCCCTTTTCCTTGACCGCATCATCCCCATCGCCTAGCCATGAGGTCAAATGCGTAATCGCCGGTCGAGAATAAGCAGATGTTATGGAGGCGGCGGTGAACCTGCGGCAGGTCGAGGCGTTCCGCGCGGTGATGCTGACCGGCCGGGTGACCGCGGCGGCGGAGCTGCTGGCGATCACCCAACCGGCGGTCAGCCGACTGATCCGTGACTTCGAGCATGCCACCCGCCTGCACCTGTTCGAGCGACGCGGCAACCAGATCATCCCGACGCAGGAGGCGGTCACGCTGATGAAGGAGGTGACGCGCTCCTTCGTCGGGCTGGGGCGCATTGCCATGGTGGCGGAGGAGATCAGCCGCCATTCCGCCGGCACCCTGCGCATCGCGGCGATGCCGGCGCTGAGCAACGGCATCCTGCCGCGCTTCCTCGCCCGCTTCCTGCGCGACAAGGATACGCTGCACGCGGCGCTGAACGGCCTACCCTCCTCAATGGTGATCGAGGCGGTGGCGGCGGGTCAGGCCGACGTCGGCTTCGCCGACGGGCCGCTCGACCGGCCGGGCTTCCTGATCGAGAGCCGCCCGCTGGCCGCGGTGGTGGCGATCCCGGCCGGCCACCCGCTGGCGGGCCGGCCGGTGATCCAGCCCGCCGATCTTGCGGGGGAGAAGATGATCACGCTGGAACCCGGCACCATCTTCGCGTCCCGCGTCGAGGTGGCACTGGCCGGCGTGCCGCGGCGGGCGACGCTGGAAACCCGTCTATCGCATACGGCGCTGACGCTGGTGAGCGAGGGGGCCGGGATCGCCATCATCGACCCGACCGCGGCCCGCGAGTTCGAGGGGCGCGGGCTGGTCACCCGGCCGTTCGGGACCTTTATCGATGCGAGCTTTCTGGTGATCCGGCCGCCGGGACAGGGGCAGTCAGTGATCGTGGACCGGTTCGTGCGGGAGTTTTGGGAGTTTCATGACCGAGAGGTGCCGGGGGGAAGGGGGGCAGCACAGAATCTCCCGTAACTTGCCGCTGACTACATAGCACCAGCCTTCACTGGCAGCGCCTCATAAACATCACATGAAGAGTACTCTCACTAATATTCTGTCAGCGCCAACCGAACAAAATACTGATTTCCATCCTGCATTCTACAATTCTGGGTAGGATTTCCTCAATATCGCTACCAAACGACGAAACATCTCTACAGGAACAGCATTACCTATCTGTTCAGCGATTTCCGAACGATTGCCCGCAAATTGGTACCAGTCTGGAAAAGTTTGCAGGCGCGCGGCTTCACGTAACGTAATTGCACGATCATCACGAGGATGTGCGTAACGTCCCCTAGTCACATCGGTGCATCCAGTAGTCAATGTCGGAGCAACACTATCCCACCGCATGCGCCCATAAACATCACAAAAATCCCCTTTATTTCGATTTCGATGACATTCAAGCTGCAGCTCAGGTGGCAAGCTGTCACGACTGCCGCCGTCCTGCGGGATAGCAGCCAATCGCCTGAGCGTGATCTCATGGTGGGCACGACTAGTGTGCAAAAGATCGTGAGGATCTCTTTCTCCCGACGAAAGAGGTCGCAAATCTGCCAAAGCATCACGTACAGTTACGCGTTCAGCACCTTGCGCCGGTACCACAAAGTCTTTAATTCTACCTGGCGCACGTATAGCTGCCACAATGCATCGGACACGCCGCTGAGGCACACCGAAATCTGCAGCATCAACTCGCTGTGGATTTCCTAAGATATATCCTGCCGAGGCAAGAGAGCGTTTAAGCCGCTGAAATATGGCGCTGGCGACAATTCCTGGCACATTCTCATAAATGATGAGCTGCGGCTTCAGTGCCCTTGCTAAACGGACAGATTCGAGAATCAAAGGGGCCCGTGTATCCGAGGCTCCTCGCCTACGGTTTTGTGAGCTAAAAGGTTGACAGGGAGCACAAACAGCCATCAACTTCAACTTCTTACCCTTAGGGATTGCAACTAAAAGCTCCGACGGCTGAAGAGAGCGAATGTCTTTTTTCCTAAATAGAACCTCTGGATGATTCTTTCTATAAGTAACGCCACAGATTCGGTTCATATCGACTGCAGCGACAACACGATATCCATCTTCCTTCATCGCCGTGGTGACCGCTCCAGAGCCACAGAAAAGATCAATAGCAATAGGCCTGTTCAGCGAGTCTCCGCCAGTTAAAGCTCTTGTCCTCGATTTCAAGAAGTTAGCGCTCATCATTTTTACCGCTCAATCGCAACCACTCGGAACCATTTAAGGCTACACGATTAAACTGCCCAACAAGCTGGGTGGTAAAGTTTTGCGCCTCCAAGGGGCGCAACTCAGCTACAAATTCCCAAAACTCCTTGCGCTCCTTGGTCCAAAATCCTCGCTTCCCACCATTCATCTCCGTTTTTACGACCATCGCAGTTGTGTCAACCTCAAACTCAATAAGACTCATATTTTTTGGACGCCGATCAACCAGAAGAAAAATGTTATTTTCATTTACATGAACAACAAGATCAAAGCAGTTATTGTTCACTGTCATTTTGCAGAACGGAAAGGCCGTCGGGTTGGACAATCGGACCGCGTCACACCCTGGTTGCATACAAAGGAGATATGTTTCCGTAATAGAGTTATCCACGCCCTTGGTTTCTTTCCGCACAATAACGCCTCCGGTCAAAATAATCGGATCTTTACCGGATTTGCGTACTCCATCGGACTCCCGAGTGAATGACGTCAATCTCGCAAACTTAACCAACGCCGAATCAGCCACCACATCATTTTCAAAAAATTGCCTTTTCAGCTTTTTTATGTTAACCGATTTTAGATTTAATACGCCGCTGTTCAATCCAACTTGGGTCAAACGCTGAAGTGATGCCCCGTCAGCTTGTATATATTTGGGTTTTCCGTTAGGCTTATGCACAATATTCTTGTAGCTGTCCTCCTCACTGTATTCCTTAACCACTACCTGCTCAGGAATTGTTCGCGGTTTAATTGCGTGTATGCAAGACTCCGCCCCAAGAACTTCTCTTCCTATCTCGCGATCAGTAATAGAGGTAACAAACTCCGAAGCAAGTAACCACACCATCATTTCTTCGGCATCAGTTGGAGAGCCGATACCAGCACGCTGGGCAAGATAGGCCCCATCAAGATCTTCGGAAAAAACCGAGAGTAGGTGGTGTGTGTCATCGCGAACAGCGCCAATGCTCTTTAAAGAAAAAGCCTGAAGAATTCCCTGTGTTAGAATGCTAAACTGATCTAATACGAACTGAGGAAGATCATCCCAAGCTATAGGGCGAGCGGCAGGACCGACTTGCTCAACCTTCGGGCCCTTGGCAGGTTTGTTGGCAAATGTGATCATGATATTATTGCCGCACAGACTGCGCTCATCATCTATAGTTCTAAATTTGCTGAATCCGTGAGCAATAAGATGCTTATTTAAATTTTCACACTGTTCATTCAGTGGCCTTTCGCCAGTATATACAACTATAAGGCGCAGTCGCCCGCCAGCATTTTGGTCATCGTTTAACAGTCGGACAATCAACTCCTTCGCAGGTGTGGTATCGCCTACACGCAACTGCCAATCTAAGATCGTAACATCAACGTGTTTAGCAGCAGAAAACGCAGTTTCGACAATATCTGTGTCACTATCAGAAGGAAAATAAAACCCGCAGGTTATTCTACGACCGGCAAAAGCATTCGTTACAGGCTTCACATTGAGTTGATGAGGATACGTTGTGATAGGGCGTCTTGCTTCAACATAGGTGGTACCACCCTCTGCAGGAGTCTCCAATCTGGCTGA
The DNA here is from genome assembly GCF_017876115.1 of Azospirillum picis. GTDB lineage: Bacteria > Pseudomonadota > Alphaproteobacteria > Azospirillales > Azospirillaceae > Azospirillum > Azospirillum picis. The sequence continues at coordinate 83,491 of NZ_JAGINO010000011.1, read as the reverse complement.
TCCTCCAGACCGATAGGCAGCTGAATGCGCTGTCCGAGAGGATCCTTCAACTATGTCTGAACTCTGTTCGGTTAGCGGTTCGTTATCAATCAAAATGGCGGTACGCACAAAAGCTTCAACTGCATCCCGGCGCAGTTCCTGTAACGACTTAAATGTGCGGGTCATTTTACATTTTCCTCAGTCATATTGGCGTTAGGCGCAATACGGAAGATCGGATGGTTCTGTGCCCCCGGATTTAGAAGCTCCAGATCACATCCTATTTTTTGCAAGGCATCGCGGGATATAGCCAACCCCATACCTCTTCCACCAGGTTTTGTGCTTACACCGAAATCAAAGATGCGTTCAGCCATTCTTAAAGGAATTCCTGGTCCATTGTTTGAGAATAGCCACCCTACTTCATCCGCATCCAAAATTATCCGCCTATCATCATCATTGCTCAAGGTTGCCCAATAAAGAGCATTATCCACTATGTTCAGAGAGGCGCCCAGAATTGTAGATAAAAATCCCTCTAACGATTTTGTACGGAAACTGTCGGTCACCTCTAAGTTTATGTGAGATTCGTGCATTCTTGAAGCCAGTGCTTCCAACAGGTATTTTTCAATAAAGGCCCCTTTCACAGATGCTTTTTTCCTATATCGGCGTCGGCTCAACGGGGCGAAAAGACCAAGATAATTATCCAGCTCATCGAAATAAGATACTAGATCGTCATAGATAACCTTTAATGCTGGAGTGCCGTCCGACCATGGTTTGAGACGGCGGACACTATTCCGCAGGCCATCTGCAACATTAGAAAACTCATGGCCGACAATGCCAATTGCCGAACCCGCCTGAGCCAAATCAGTATACAGGTCAAGGCGGTCTTGCAACTCGATAGCACGACGCTCAAGAGCGGCGGCGGTTTCTTCCAGATCATTGCGCTCAACAATCGCCGAGGCAACACCGGTAAGCTGGTCCCTCATGCCTTCGAGTAAAACTCGTCCCTGGTTAAGACGGTTAGCAATGGCTTGCTCCAGATCACGTTGCCGACTGTAAGCCTCAATGTCATCAAGTCGATCAAGATTCATTCTCCCAAGATCAATAAGTATTTCCTCAGTATACCTCTGAAATTTATTAACCTCATCACGCATTACTTCACGCACCGCCTGCTCAACACGCATCATAGCCTGTTCTGCTTCGCGCCTCAGGCGCCTCACTTCGCTTAAAGACTCTGCCTTTTCTCGTTCTAATGTTGCCCTAGCCTGCTTTTGTCGTTCAACCCCAAACCCTCGAGCGGTTCGGAAATTTGCAGCGGTCTGAACCAAATGGATCCGTACAGGCTCGAATAACGTGGCACGAATATTGATCATTGCCTGATCATAAGCTTTCCAAGCAGCTTCCATAGAGCGAGCTAACGCGATGCCGCGTGGCCGCACCAGAGCCATGCCGCTTTCGAGTGCTTGCAGCTTACCAAGAAACTCAGCCTCAATATCAAGTAAGCGAGTAGCCGCAATATCAGGCTCGATAGAATCTAAAAAACTCAACCGTTCATCAAACTCTAACTTCAATCTATTAACTTTATCCGCAGGCTCGCCACGCTCAATTGCGTCGAGCTGCCTGCCTAATATAATAGCAAATTTTTTCTTCCTCTCACGACTTGAGGCTTCTCGCTGCTTAAGACGATCTGCATCCTCAACACGCCTTTGGCGCTCCAGACGAAAATCTTCACCTAAATCTGATGTGGGCCTGAAGTAATCTATAGCGAGTTGCTTAAAGAAGTTTTCTAGAATGTCACGAAACTGACGGTAAGCCTTGTTTTCACGAAAGCCCTCACGCCCTGCCTTCTCAACCAATGCACTATTTTCGCCATGTGTGATATCAATCCAGCCAAGCATTCGCCGGTAGGAAAAGAACCAATCTGTCGCCTTAAGCGTTCTTCTTTGCTCAATGTTTAGAAAGTCATAGTCAGAATTCCCGTATGGTAACACGCGAATGCCGTCACGATATATATAAAGCCCGCCAAAACGTTGCAGCTTTGCGAACATCACGCCATGTTCGTCCCGTGGTAAACGGCTCTCATCAGCTAGCCCCATGAGATAGCCGAGTCTCAGGCGGAAAGGTCCACAGTCCGTCTCACGCCCCCCGGATTGGGGCCAGCTCAGTGCGTAGTGCTGCTTTTCCCCTCTATAGAGCTGAATAGTGCCGGTGAAATTGCCAAACTCATCGAATCGACCTTCAAAATGATGATCTACAGATTCGAACTCCTCCAAACTAAAAAAACTCTTCTTACCGATTAACTCTTCAACTACTCCGTCTTCACGGTGATCTCGAAATTCCGCAGAGAACTCAACGTTGTCTTCTGCCAATGTATTGCCGAATCCCAGGAGCAATCGCTGAAAAGGTGATGACCCAGCATAGCCGGTCACGTCAATGTCAGCATTGAGAATCGGGTCGACCGGGACAATTACGAAATGAGTACCGTGCCCATTTCGTCGCAAGCTTAGATCAGAGCGGCCGTCACGAGTAGCCGCAGCAGCGAGCCAATCCGCCATACTGACAGGATCCACTTCGCTCATAGCCTGCAGCGCGTCTGTGAGAGCTCTCTGATACTGAGTTGGAACAAGTTTGTTGATACTAACAGCTACCTTCGCCACCAAACTCTCAATGACACCGCGTCCAGGAAGGGTACCGCCAGGCAAAGAGACGATGGGAATATCGATTTCACCTAGGTCTATACCCGGAATCTCGAATAAACCCCAGTGAACTAGGGCTACAGTAATCTCATCAAGTTGAGACGCCTTCGGATCGCACCGTGTCAGCACCAAAACCAACGGTCCTATGGCGGCGACAGCCAACCGGCCAATCCCCTTTTCCCCAAGTATTTTTCGTATTTTAAGGCCACGAGGCCCCACCGTCAGAGAGGCTTCATCAATTCGGTTTGCGTTAACCTTACTATCAGTTCCTAGAGTCAACCATTTTTGCTCAAAGTCGAGCCTACTCATGCCATCGCCGTCATCCCGCAGAATCAGCTGCCTGTCAGCCCGAAAGTAGTCTACCTCAACACGACGGGCATAAGCATCGTGAGCGTTCTTGAAAAGTTCATGCAAGGCTGTCGGAATGCCAGCAATCTGCTGGCGTCCAAGCATATCAACAGCTCGTGCTCTCACCCAAAATTTGGCCATAAAGCTCTGAATCCTGCTATATATACGTCCGAGTTATAGCATGTCGGACGGTCGAGGCAAACTCTCTGAACGCGGTGCGTATGGTGGACATACTTTCACGAGAAAAGCGCTCGGCGCTAATGGCGTCGGTCCGCACAGTAGGAACTGTACCGGAAATGCGCGTCCGGAAGGTCGCTCATAGCTGTGGTCTGAGGTACCGCATAGCTCCAAGAGGTGTCCTGGGCCGACCGGACCTTAGCTTTTCGCGCGCCCGAATAGCCGTTTTTGTACATGGCTGCTTCTGGCACGGTCACAAAGGCTGTCGGAAGGCTAAGCTACCTTCAACCAACAGTGAATTCTGGAAAGCAAAAATCCAAAGCAATCAAATGCGTGATGCAGAGACACAAAGTCATCTTATTGAATCTGGCTGGCAGCATATAGTTATCTGGGAATGTGAAACGCGAAATTATGTGCAGATTGTTGAACGCTTAGCGCCCGCGATAATTTATTATCGTGGTTCAGAAAGCCTATCTCGCGCTTTGCAGACGGATTTTCCCCTGAATCTTATTCGGAAATAGAGTTTTTGACTATGCGGTATTGGTGGGTGAACCATAGCAAAACCTATCGACAAGAAATTGAGGGAGGATATCTGTGGTCCCCTAAAAAGGAGCGCGGAGGCAGGCGCAGCCAATTCTATGACAACCTTAGAATTGCTGCTCCAGGGGAGCGAATTATATCCTACGCTAAAGGACGAATAATTAGTGTCGGTCAGGTCTCTGATTTTTCGTTTACCGCAATGAAGCCGGCAGAATTTCGTGGAACTGGTGAGAACTGGAGTCAGGAGGGATGGCTCTTGCCAGTTTCTTGGTTCAGAGCTGAAAAAGCAACTCCGATTGGCAGCATTATTTTAGGATTGCAGCCGCTGCTTCCAGAAAAATACTCTCCTTTCAATAAAATAGGACTCGGAACTCAAAAGGCATATTTGGCGGAAATCAGCGAAGCTGCGTTTGAGTTTGTTCTATTAAGCGCTGGCTTTGGCAAGGCATCGGAAATAGATTTTCCGGCTGCAAACCTCTATGGAGATTTTATCGCGGGGCAAGAAAATAAGATGCAATATTTTTTGGAGACTGATCAGACACTGTCGGAAACAGAGAGATGCCAATCTATTTTGGCCCGCAGAGGACAGGGATTATTTCGAAGGAATGTGGCATCCATTGAGACAATGTGCCGTATAACGACCGTAAAGACACCATCATTCCTTATCGCTAGTCACATAAAACCTTGGAGGTTATGTTCAAGCTCTTTCGAACGCCTCGATGGAAATAACGGACTTCTACTGACGCCTCATGTCGACCTTTTATTCGACCGCGGGTATATTAGCTTTGATAATGATGGCGCCGTCATTTTTTCGGAAAAAATTAAAGAGAGTGAACTTATGCTGCTTGGGCTAAGAAGAACGCCTTTAGCCCCACCGCTTGCCTTTTCGCCCAAGCAAATTCCTTACTTAGACTATCACAGGGCAAGTGTTTTCTTGGGGTAGCCATCATTCTCATCAAAATGCTTCTGCGGACAAATATCTTCTATGTCAGCTATCATACCGGTGACCGGAAGCGGCAACTCACGGGGGGGGTATTTCCAAGCTCCTCAATCCATAATTCAATCCCCCGTCCACAGCGGGGCGGAGCAGAATGCCCGTGAGTTGCACGCCCTTACACGGCTTGAGAGCAGTGGAGCTACTAGCTTATGTGCTGCAAGGCAACTTACCTTAATTATGAGATTACCTTGCAGATCTTCAGATGGAAATGAAAGCTCCCCAACCAGATCAGCCCCTCTGCCCCGGCGCCAGCCGTCCCAGGATCGCCGCATGGCTACGGATGCCGTTGCGCAGGCACTTCAGCTCGAACTTCTCATTCGGCGAATGGATGCGGTCGTCGTCGAGCCCGAAGCCGACCAGGATCATGTCCAGTCCCAGATGTTCGCGGAACCAGCCGACGATCGGGATCGAGCCGCCGCCGCCGATCAGCACGCCGTCCCGGTCGGTCGCGTCCTTCAGGCCGGCGCGCACCGCCTGCATCCACGGCGTGTCGACCGGCACCTCGATGTCGGGGAAGGAGCTGAAGCGGCGGAAGCTCACGGTGCAGTCGGGCGGCAGGCGCTCCTCGAAGAAGCGCTGGACCGCGGCCTCGATCGCCTGCGGGTCCTGTCCGGGAACAAGGCGGCAGCTCAGCTTGCACGACGCCTTGGCCGGGATCACCGTCTTGGAGCCTTCGCCGGTGTAGCCACCCCAGATGCCGTCGATGTCGCAGGTCGGCCGCGTCCAGATCCGCTCCAGCAGCGTCCGGCCCACCTCGCCATGGCCATGCTTCAGGCCGACCGAGGCCAGGAACCCGGCCTCGTCCAGTGGCAGGCCGCGGATCTGTGCGGACAGCTCGGCCGGCAGCTCGCGCACGCCGTCATAGAAGCCGTCGAAGCGGACGCGGCCGTCGGCATCGTGGATCTGGCCGAGGATGCCGGTCAGCACGTTGATCGGGTTGGGCACCGCACCGCCGAACAGGCCGGAATGCAGGTCGTGGCTCGGGCCGGTGACCGTCGCCTCCAGATAGAGCAGGCCGCGCAGCCGCGTGGTGATCGCCGGGGTGTCGACGTCCCAGGCGTTGGTGTCGGTGACGAGGCAGAAATCGGCCTGGAGGTCGGACGCATGCTCCTTCAGGAACTTTGTTGGAGGACTTCCCGGAGTCGGCGGGAGGCCGTGCTGCTGCTCTCCCTCGGTCGCATCCAACATCAGCTTCCGCAGGTGCTGGGCCGGGCCTGGCGATAACTCGCAACGACTGATCCAGAAGCTGCCGCCTTAAAGTAGTGGATACACTACTTTATCATTGACGGTAAACAGCCGCGCTCGTATTGTAGTAAGATCACTACAAGGATGCCGAGATGCCTCGCATCGTATCCGCAGCCGACGCCAACCGGCAATTCTCCGAGATCCTCGGGCAGGCCACCAGTGGGCACACCGTGATCATCACCAAGCGTGGACAGCCCGTGGCGCAGTTGGCGCCCTATGACCGGTCTGCCGCCAAAGCCGATGGCGGCTTGGCCTGGACCCGTCTGTTCCAGACACTGGAAGACGGCGTGGACCTCGGGGGCGAGCGGTTTGACCGTGACGCTCTGTATGACCGGTGACCGCCATGCGCTTCACGCTCGACACGAACATATTGGTCTATGCGGTCGACCGGTCCGCCGGTAAGCGGCACCATCAGGCTGTTGCCCTGATCCACCGTCTCCCCGGCCGGGATTGCGTGCTGACGCTCCAGTCTCTGGCGGAACTCTTCCGCACCCTCACCAGCGCTAAGCAGGGCCTCCCGCCAGCGCGAGCAACAGACATTGTCCAGCAGTGGCGCGACACATTGCCGGTGGTGGTGGCCGACGACGCGTGCCTCACCGATGCAATGGATGCGGTCACCCATCATGGTTGGTCGTTTTGGGATGCGATGATCTGGGCGACGGCCAAGCGTCACGGGTGCCGTCTCCTCCTTTCGGAAGATGGTCAGGCAGGTCGTACGCTGGGTGGAGTCACCATCGTGAACCCCTTTGCCGACGGCCCGCAGCTTCTGCTTGATGAGGCGCTGGGGGTTAACTGAACGCCTTCTGCCGAGATCCGGAAATCGCCACTTTGTAGGATTGTGTCTACAGTTCGTTTGGTAGCCCTCGCTTTGATGTAGTATTGTAGCATCATCATAATGGCTGGAGTGCATAGGATGGGCCGAATGATGTCCAGCAGAGAGTTCAACCAGAATCCCAGCGAAGCGAAGCGAGCGGCCGAGGATGGCCCGGTGATCGTCACCGATCGCGGCGAGCCGGCCTATGTGCTTCTGCGTTACGACACCTATCGGCGCTTGTCGGGCGAACAGGGGGGCTCCATCGTCGAGATGCTGCGCCAGGATGAGGCCGGGGCCGATTTCAACTTCGAGCCGCCGCGGATCGGCGACATTGCCCGGCCGGCGGTGCTGGACTGATGTTCCTGCTCGACACCAATGCCATTTCTGAATTGCGGCGGCCGGCACGGGCCAACCTTGGCCTTCTCGCCTGGGCGGGCGGCGTGCCGCCGTCCGACCTGTTCATCTCCGCCATCACCCTGTTCGAGATCGAGCTGGGTGCCGGGCAGATCGGCCGCAGGGATGCCGCGCAAGGGGCAGTGCTGCGCAACTGGATCGACACCCAGGTGATGCCGGCCTTCAGGGGCCGTATCCTGGCGGTCGATGCGGATGTGGCGCAGCGTTGCGCGACGCTCCACGTTCCTGATCCTCGGCCACAGGGGGACAGCCTGATCGCGGCCACCGCGCTGGTTCATCGCTTGACCGTCGTGACCCGCAATGTGCGTGATTTCGAACCGATGGGCGTTCCGCTGTTCAACCCCTGGAGCAGCAGCTAACGCCCTCCGGCGTTTCCAGAAAAACGCCCCGTTCCCAACATGACACCGGGATATGTCAGCATTCCGGTCTTCCTAGAATGCAGAAATTGAACTGATGCAAATAACTAGAAGAGTTTACGTCCATGCCCCCCTCCCTAATTATAACTCCAGAATTTAACAACCGCCTGTTGGAGTTGGTCGGTGGTCCCGACGGCTATCCGGATAGATGTCCCGACGGGGAAAACGGGTTGGATGATTTTCGGATCCATCCATTCTATCAGTCCATCCTTGCTCATACGCGGCATTGTTTTAAAATAAGGGGTGAGTCGGCGCTCAGGCTTACGACCCTTAGATTGCCGCACAAGCAACGAGCTGCTGGCAAGACAGAATTCGAACGCGTCACAGAGTGGCACATGACAGTTGGTCATGAGTTGGGCCATTGGGCAGGGAACAGATATAAAATAAGAGCAGGTTACGCGCGTGACTTAATACCCTTTATATCTGGGGCTCCAATTGGCTGGAGTTATAATGGTCTAGCCGGCGCATCGCTTGGGACTCTTATTTCAGGCGCCGTCATTATAGGCATTAATCTCCGTCACAAGTACCAAAAGCCATACTGTCGGGAGGAGATGCGTGCTGAAATGACGGCTGTTCTCTTGGCCTGCCATGTAGGATTTCTCCATGATTGGCCTGACTACTCGTGCCGCTATCTGGCGCGATTCCTCCGGCGCATGAAGATCGGGGAAAAAGAGATGCGATCCGAGATCGAGCACGCCTTTAGCGATGCTACTGCACGCTTCGACCGTCTTCGCGCCTTGTCCGGCGACGGCCTAGCAGTCAGAAGTGCATAAGATGCAACTTTGACAATGCCCGAAGGATCGATCCGTTGGCCCGTCGACCCGACACTACCGCGAGCTGGCCGACGCCGCGGAGTGCCTGATCGACTGCGCCGGCCAGCCCTTCCCGGACTACCGGGAGAAACTGCTCGGCATCGCCGCCTTGGCCCTGGACGCGGTGATGGCCGATGACACCAAATCGACGCCGAGCGCCACCGCCTCTGCCCCGGTGGCTCTATCCTGCCCCCTAATAACATATAAAGCGAACCAGCGTATGCCGCACCCAAACCTAAAAGAAATTAAAGTCGCCGTGCCCGTTGGCTCCACGGCGGCAACGGTGGCCGAAAACCAAGTTCGCTCGCTCATGGCTACAGGTAACGAGCACTTGGCGGTCTATAGTGTCGCGGCGCCGCACACGATCTGGATTGCCACAACCGGGCAGCCCGACGCAGTGTATTGTGGTGGAGGCAACGCCGATGCACTGCTGAAGTCGGCCTCATGCGAGCTTTACCACAACCATCCCAGTAACCGGCCATTTAGCGTTAGCGACTATATTGGACTTGTGGACAGGAATCCGCTATTGTCCAAGATGTATGCGATCGGACACGACGGGTTGTCGTGGTACGAATTCAGCCCTACGCGTGGGGCCACGGACATCGGGATCATCGCGGACGCGGCCTGGACCCTGACCATGAATTACGCCAGTGCGATGCTATGGCTTGATCCCAATACAGGCGACTTCATGCCCGATGACGATTGGTCCGCGCGGCATGGTATCGGCCTTGGGCTTACTGCGGCTGGTCTTGGGGGCTATCACATGGCTGCAAACACCCCCACACCGAGCGGGTTACAAGCGTCTATTATTCGCCGGATCGCTAAAGCATACGTCGAAACCCATGCTCAAATGCTCAACCACTGCCAGAGCCACGGGCTGCCGGTCAACCATCAGGCCGTGTCATCGGCACTGGCGTCGCTGACCAACACGAACGTGGTATCCACGTTCGCGATTCCTTACGGAGCCGTGCAGCCGAGTGATCCGACGACGTTAACGTTGGTCAAGGATCCTGCCTTTGCGTCTTTCACCCCTTGAGCAGAAGCTGTAAGCAGATTGCCTGCCGACATGCTGACAGCATGACTGTGGCCGAATACCACAAGGGCGTCGACCACATAATCGCCCCAGCCTAGACCATCCAGAAAACGCCCGATTTCAGTAGATTTCCAGGAGGTGCAGTGTTCGCTTTTTGCGCAAAGCAGACGGCACTCGCAGAGTGTTGCCTCGCGGCTTGATGACCAACGTCTGCTCGGCAAGGCAGCCCGTCTCAATGACGGATTGCCTTGCAAATCTGCAGATTGAGGTGCAAGCCCCTCCCCCGCCAGATCAGCCCACCTGCCCTGCCGCCAGCCGTCCCAGGATCGCCGCATGGCTGCGGATACCGTTGCGCAGGCACTTCAGCTCGAACTTCTCGTTCGGTGAATGGATGCGGTCGTCGTCGAGCCCGAAGCCGACCAGGATCGTGTCCAGTCCCAGATGCTCGCGGAACCAGCCGACGATCGGGATCGAGCCGCCGCCGCCGATCAGCACGCCGTCCCGCTCGGTCGCGTCCTTCAGGCCGGCGCGCACCGCCTGCATCCACGGCGTGTCGACCGGCACCTCGATGCCGGGGGAGGAACTGAAGCGGCGGAAGCTCACGGTGCAGTCGGGCGGCAGGCGCTCCTCGAAGAAGCGCTGGACCGCGGCCTCGATCGCCTGCGGGTCCTGTCCGGGAACAAGGCGGCAGCTCAGCTTGCACGACGCCTTGGCCGGGATCACCGTCTTGGAGCCCTCGCCGGTGTAGCCGCCCCAGATGCCGTTGATGTCGCAGGTCGGCCGCGTCCAGATGCGCTCCAGCAGCGTGCGGCCCGCCTCGCCATGGCCGTGCTTCAGGCCGACCGACGCCAGGAACCCGGCCTCGTCCAGCGGCAGGCCGCGGATCTGCGCCGACAGTTCGGCCGGCAGCTCGCGCACGCCGTCATAGAAGCCGTCGAAGCGGACGCGGCCGTCGGCATCGTGGATCTGGCCGAGGATGCCGGTCAGCACGTTGATCGGGTTGGGCACCGCACCGCCGAACAGGCCGGAATGCAGGTCGTGGCTCGGGCCGGTGACGGTCGCCTCCAGATAGAGCAGGCCGCGCAGCCGCGTGGTGATTGCCGGGGTGTCGACGTCCCAGGCGTTGGTGTCGGTGACGAGGCAGAAATCGGCCTGGAGGTCGGACGCATGCTCCTTCAGGAACTTCGGCAGAGACGGGCTGCCGGTTTCCTCCTCGCCCTCCAGCAGGACGGTGGCGCGGATCGGGATGGTGCCGTGGACGGCATGCCAGGCCCGGAACGCCTCGATGAAGGTCATGGTCTGGCCCTTGTCGTCGGCGGCACCGCGCGCGACGACGCGGCGGCCGCGCTCGGCCTCGACGACGACCGGCTCGAAGGGCGGGCTGTTCCACAGCTCGACCGGGTCGGGCGGCTGGACGTCGTAGTGGCCGTAATAGAGGACGTGGGGCGTTTCGGCGCCCGCGGGGCCGGGGTGATGGGCGACCAGGATGGGGTGGCCCGCCGTCTCGTTGATCGTCACCGTGAAGCCCAGCGCCGTCAGCGCGTCGGCGCACCAGTGGGCGGCGCGGCGGACATCGCCCGCATAGGCGGGGTCGGTGCTGACCGACGGGATGCGCAGCAGGTCGCAGAGCCGGCCGACCGACTCCTCGAAGGACGCATCCACGGTACGCAGCACGGCATCGACAGGAAGCATGGCGGCTCTCTTCGCGATTGGGTTTCGCCCGGACCTCTCGGCGCGATCGGCGGGCGACCGCTGGGGACTCTAATCCGACGCGGGCGGGAGGCAAGGGGGTAATGGGGGGCGGGGGGATGGGGGCATGCGGGGGCGGCGTCAGGAGGGCAGGAGCAGGGCGGCCGCGGCGGTCAGGTCCGGGACTTCGGCATAGGGCAGCCAGTCCGGGTTGCCGGTCTCGCCGCGCCGGTTCACCCAGATGCCACGCAGGCCCAGCTCATGGCAGGCCTTCATGTCCCAGTACATGCCCATCGCCACATGCACCGTCTCGTCCGGCGTCACGCCCATCTTGCGGTGGGCGTACTCGAAAAGCTGCCGCGACGGCTTGTAAGCGCCCGCCTGTTCGGCGGTGATGACGTAATCAAAGGGCACGCCGATGCGCGCCACCGTCGGCGCGATGAGGTCGTCGTCGGAGTTGGTGAAGATCGCGAGCTTGTAGCGCTCGCGCAGGCGCCGCAGGGCATCGGGAACGTCGGGGTGCGGACCCATCGTCATCGGTGATGACGCGATGCGTTCGATCTCGTCGGCGGTCGGGGTCAGGCCGTGTTCGGCGAAGGCGGCGGCAAAGCCGGTGCGCAGGATGTCCTTGTAGAGGCGGTGCGGCCGTTCCGCCGTCAGGCGCCGCCCCTGGGCGGAGAAGCTGTCGAGGATCGCCGGGGCGCTGGCGCCGGGCGCGTCGTGGGCCGCCAGCGTCGCGCCGATCTCGCGCAGAAGCACCTCGTACCACTGCACGAGGGTGCCGTAGCAGTCGAAGGTGATGATTTTCGGCGCGGGACCGAGCGTGACCATCGGGGTGTCGGGGTCGGGCATCGTGGGTGCCTGCGGTTGGTGGAGGATAGGAAAGGCGGGCGGTGGCGTGCGCCCCGGTTCGCTCCGGAGCCTAGCCCTCTCCCGCGGCGGGAGGGGGATTGAGGAAGTCCTGAAGGCGGGGGCAGACGAAATCCAGGAAGGCGCGGACGCGGTGCGGCAGGCGGGGGCCGCCGAAATAAAGGGCGTGGATCTGCTCCTCGTCGCCGTCGACGGCGTCGGCGAGCACCTCGACGAGGCGGCCGGCGGCGAGGTCGGCGCGGGCGTGATAGCTGCCGAGGCGGGCGAGGCCGACGCCGGCCAGCGCCATCCGTCGCACCGTCTCGCCGTTGTTGGCGAGCAGCGAGCCGTTGACGGCGCGGTCGGCGACGCGGCCGTTCTCCTTCAGCGGCCACACCGGCACGGCGCGGCGGAAGTTGAAGCCGAGGCAGTTGTGATGGGCGAGGTCGTCGACGCCGGCCGGGGTGCCGTGGCGCTCCAGGTAGGCGGGCGACGCGACGATCCGCCGCCGGTTGGTGCCGAGCCGGCGGGCGACCATGCTGGAGTCCTGCAGGGTGCCGACGCGGAAGGCGACGTCGGTGCGCTCCAGATAGAGGTCGATGATCTCGTCGGACAGCGACAGGTCGACCTGGATGTTGGGATGCGCCTGCCAGAAGGCCGGCAGCAGCGGTTCCAGCCCGTGCACGCCGAAGGCGACCGAGGCGTTGACCCGCACCGTGCCGCCGGCGCTCGCCGCCCCGTGCGACAGCTCGCGCTCGAAGCCGTCGAGTTCGGCGAGCAGCGCCAGGCTCTTCTCGTAATAGATCCGCCCCTCCGCGGTCAGCGAGAGGTGGCGGGTCGAGCGTTCGAGCAGGCGGACGCCGAGCCGGCCCTCGATCCGGCCGATCAGCTTGCTGACGGTGGAAGGGGTCATCTGGAGCAGCCGGGCCGCCTCGGAAAAGCTGCCCGCCTCCACCACCCGCAGGAACACCTGCATCTCGCCGGCACGGTTGTCCATTCGGCTGTCCGACCTGTGAATTCGGTTCACGGATGATGTGGCGGCGGGGGCGGTTTTCAAGCGCCCCGATGCGCCGTATCTCCCCGGTCAAGATTTCGACGATGACCAGGGGCCGCGAGGCCGATCGGTCCAGGAGGCAAGATGCAGACCATTCCCACCATTTCCGCCCCCCTCGTGTCTGCCAATGGCGCCGCGATCCCGGCGCTGGGCTTCGGCGTCTTCCGCATGTCGGACGCCGAGGTCGAGCGCGTGGTGCCGGCGGCGCTCGACGCCGGTTTCCGGCATTTCGACACCGCGCAGATCTACCGCAACGAGGCGGCGCTCGGCCGCGCGCTCCAGGCGGCCGGCGCCCGCCGCGACGAGCTGTTCCTGACCACCAAGGTGTGGGTCGACAACTACAGCCCGGACCGCTTCACCGCTTCGGTGGCGGAGAGCCTCGACCGGCTGAAGGTCGACCATGTCGACCTGCTGCTGCTGCACTGGCCGGGCGACACGGTGGCCATCGCCGAGCAGATCGAAATGCTGAACGCCGTGCAGGCGGCCGGCCTGACGCGCCACATCGGCGTCAGCAACCAGTCGATCGCGCAGCTCCGGGAGTCGGTGGCGCTGAGCCGGGCGCCGATCGTCACCAACCAGATCGAGGTCCACCCCTATCTCGACCAGCGGGCGATGGCGGCGGCGGCGAAGGCGGCCGGCGTGGCGATCACCGCCTATTACGGCATGGCCGACGGCGCGGTGCCGAAGGACCCGGCGCTGCAGCGGATCGGCGCCAAATACGGCAAGAGCGCGGCACAGGTCGCGCTGCGCTGGCTGGTCCAGCAGGGCCATGTCGCGCTGTCCAAGACCGCGCGGCCGGAGCGGGTCGCCGAAAACATCGCGATCTTCGATTTCGCGCTGGACGACGCCGACATGGCGGCAATCGGCGCACTCGCCCGGCCGGACGGCCGGATCGTCAGCCCGGCCGGGCTGGCGCCGGCCTGGGACAAGTGAGGAGCAGGTTCGATGAACGCAACCCTTTCCAAGAGCGATCGGGACGGCGGCCGGCAGGGGGCCAACTGGCCGCTGCTGGCGTTGGCCATCGGCGCCTTCGGCATCGGCACCACCGAGTTCACGCCGATGGGGCTGCTGCCGGTGATCGCCGAGGGCGTCGACGTCTCGATCCCCACCGCCGGGCTGCTGGTCAGCGCCTATGCGATCGGCGTGATGGCCGGCGCGCCGGTGATGACGCTCGCCTTCAGCCGCTTCGGCAAGCGGGCGGCGCTGATGCTGCTGATGGGGATCTTCACCGTCGGCAACCTGCTGTCGGCGCTGGCGCCGGGCTATGACACGCTGCTGCTGGCGCGGCTGGTGACCAGCCTCAACCACGGCGCCTTCTTCGGCCTCGGCGCCGTCGTCGCCGCCAGCGTGGTGCCGAAGGAGAAGCAGGCGAGCGCCGTCGCCACCATGTTCATGGGGCTGACCATCGCCAACATCGGCGGCGTGCCGGCGGCGACCTGGATCGGCCAGCAGGTCGGCTGGCGGATGGCCTTCGCCGGGACGGCGGTGCTGGGGCTGGTGGCGATCGCCGCGCTGTGGCTCGCCCTGCCCAAGGGGGAGCCGGGGCGGATGCCCGACCTGCGGCGCGAGTTGGGCGTGCTGGTGCGGCCGGCGGTGCTGCTGGCGATGGCGACGACGGTGATGGGGGCCGGCGCCATGTTCACCCTCTACACCTATGTCGCCCCGGTGCTGGCCGAGCTGACCGGCGCCTCGGACGGCTTCGTGACCCTGGCGCTGGTGCTGATCGGCGTCGGCTTCACCATCGGCAACGGGCTGGGCGGCCGGCTGGCCGACTGGTCGCTCGACGGCGCGACGACGCTGTTCCTGGCGACGCTGGCCCTGATCATGCTGGCGCTGCCGCTGCTGCTGACCAGCCATATCGGTGCCGCCGTCGGGCTGCTCGCCTGGGGGGCGGCGACCTTCGCCATCGTGCCGCCGGTGCAGATGCGGGTGATGCAGGCGGCGGCCGAGGCGCCGGGCCTCGCCTCCTCGATCAATGTCGGCGCCTTCAACCTCGGCAACGCGCTGGGCGCGGCGGTCGGCGGCGGGGTGGTCAGCCTCGGGCTCGGCTATGCCGCGGTGCCGGTGGCGGGCGGCCTGCTGGCCGCCGCCGGGCTGGGGCTGGTGTGGCTGGGACGGACGACCCGGCCGCGGGTCGCGGAGTCGGCCTGCGGCGCCGACTGAGCGGGCGAGAGCCATACGGCGCCCTCTCCCGCCCCGGGAGAGGGAGGGGACCCACGAAGTGGGGAGGGTGAGGGGTGGCCCAAGAAACCATGCGGTTCTTGAGCCTTGGATTGCCCCTCACCCTTCCCATGCTTTGCATGGGCCCCTTCCCTCTCCCGGGGCGGGAGAGGGCGATTGTCGCCAGATGCGATTCCCCCTGCCCGCCCCCTGCCCCGCCGTCAGTCCGCCGGTGGGAAGTCGGTGCTGCGCGTCAGCTCCTCCCAGGCGTCGATCTCCGCGGTGACGGCCGCGAGCTTGGCGCGGGCGCGTTGCAGGGCGTCGGAGCCGAGCAGGAGATGCAGCGGCGGGTCGTCCGAGCGCAGCATCGCCAGGATGGCCCGGGCGGCGCGGTCGGGGTCGCCGAGCTGTCGGCCGTCCGCCGCGTCGAAGGCGGCGGTCATCCGCCCGACGCTGTCGGCATAGGCGGCGTCGGCGCTGCCGCTCTTGCGGATCGAATGGGTGGACAGGAAATCGGTGCGGAAGGCGCCCGGCGCCACCGCGGTCACCTTGATGCCGAGGGGGCCGACCTCCTGCGCCAGGCTGGCCGACAGCCCTTCCAGCGCATATTTGGTCGCCGCGTAGACACCGGAGCCGCTGCCCGGCGCCCGCCCGGCGATCGAGGTGACGTTCACGATGTGGCCGGAGCCCTGGGCGCGCAGGTATGGCAGGGCGGCCCTGATGATGCGGAACGGTGCGAACAGGTTGACGTTGAACAGGCGCTCGGCCTCGGCGTCGCTGGCGTTCTCGATCGCCCCCAGCAGGCCGTAGCCGGCGTTGTTGACGAGGACGTCGATGCGTCCCAGCCGGGCGAAGGCCTCGCCGACCGCCGCCTCGGCGGCGGCGCCGTCGGTCAGGTCGACCGTCAGGACCTCCAGCCTGCCGGGACCCGCCGGCAGGTCGGGCGTGCCGTTGCGGACGGTTCCGCCACGGATTGTGCCGACGACGTGGTCGCCCTCCGCCAGGGCGGCGGCGGCCAGGGCCCGGCCGAGCCCGCGCGAGATGCCGGTGATGAACCATGTCTTCATGTGCTGTCTCCTTCGCCCCAGGAGATACGCCCGGCGGGCCGGGTTCAGAATGGCGGCGATTCTGACAGGCCTTGTAAGGTAGGCTTAAAAGTCGCTAGGCTCGCGGGATGGAACCCCTGCTGTCCGGCACCGACTTCAACCAGCTCCGCGCCTTCCTGGCGGTCGCGGACAGCCTGAGCTTCAGCCGCGCCGCCGAGCTGCTGGGCGTGTCGCCGTCGGCGCTGAGCCAGACGGTGCGCGGCTTCGAGGAGCGGCTCGGCGTGCGGCTGTTTAACCGCACCACGCGCAGCGTCGTCCTGACCGAGGCCGGGGAGGCGCTGTTCCGCCGCGTGCGCCCGGCCGTCTCGGAACTCGGCGGCGCCATCGACCAGGCGCGCCAGCAGCGCGGCCGGCCGGCCGGCACCGTGCGCATTCATGCCTTCCGTTCGGCCGCCGAGAAATACATCGAACCGGTGCTGCCGGCCTTCGCCCGCGACTATCCGGAGATCATCGTCGACATCACGCTGGACGACGCGGTGATCGACCTGGTGGCCGGCGGCTATGATGCGGCGATCCGCATCGGCGAGGTGATCGAGCGCGACATGGTGGCGGTGCGGCTGGGTCCCGACCTGCGCCAGCTCGCGGTGGCGGCGCCGGAGTATCTGGCGCTGCACGGCGTGCCGGAGCATCCGCGCGACTTGGTGAACCACCGCTGCATCCGCTGGCGCTGGCCGGGCCGCCCGACCCCCTACGCCTGGGAGTTCTTCGAGGACGGGGCGTGGTTCGAGGTGGCGGTCGGCGGCCCGCTGATCGTCGACGACAAGCGGATGGCGCTGCGGGCGGCGCTGCAGGGCGTCGGGATCGGCTTCGCCGTCGAGGACACGGTGGCGGAGCACATCGCGGCCGGGCGGCTGCGCGCGCTGCTGGAGCCGTGGTCGGCGCCCTTCCCCGGCCTGTTCCTGTGCTACCCGCAGCAGCGCCAGATGGCGCCGGCGCTGCGCGCGTTCATCGATGCGTTGCGGGCGGGGGCGGGCGGTTGAGGACGGCGCTTTTCCCCCTCCCCGACCCTCCCCCGCTTCGCGGGAGAGGGAGTAAGTGCAGGGACGGCGGAGTTCCCTCTCCCGCGGAGCGGGGGAGGGTTAGGGAGGGGGAAAAGCGGCCTACAGCCGCGCGCGCGTGCTGCGCGGGGTGTTCAGCAGCAGGTTGGTCTCGCTGCCGGTGATGCCGGGGATCAGGCGGATGCGGCGCAGGATGGCGTCGAGGTCCGGCAGGCTGGGCGCCGACAGCTCGACGATCAGGTCCCAGCGGCCGTTGGTGGTGTGGATCTCCAGCACCTCGGGGAAGCCGCTCAGCGCCCGCACGACGCGGTCGGCCGAATGCCCCTCCACCTCGATCAGCATGATGCCGCGGACCGGCGCCTCCACCGTGTCGGCGCGCAGGATCACCGTGTAGCCGATGATGACGCCGCCGCGCTCCAGCCGCTCCATCCGCCCGCGCACCGTGGCGCGCGACACCCCCAGTTCCAGCGCGAGGTCGGAGATGCTGCGGCGGCCGTCGTGGCGCAGCAGGGTGATCAGCTTCTCATCCAGCGGGTCGAGCGTGAACATGGCGGGCGCCTGCCGTTCTGGAAAGGGAAAGCTGCCGATTTGCTAAGCACAAGCAGTGCTTTTGTCAATTTACCCTGTCCAGTCCGCCGCCGTCCCATGATCTGATTGCCGGGTCGGGCAACGGATAAGCCCCAGCAGGATAGCAGGGCAGAACAAGCGGGCGAGGGACGCGGAATGATGAAGCCGAAGCAGTGCCGCCTGATCGGGGTGCCGGTGCAGGACGGCGCCGGGCGGCGCGGCTGCGAGATGGGGCCGAGCGCCTTCCGCACCGCCGACATCGCCGGCGCGATCGCCGCGCTCGGCCATGGCGTGAGCGACCTCGGCAACGTGGCGCCGCTGGCGCTGCGGCCGCCGGTTCACGGCAACGCGGCGCTGAAGCTGCTGCCGGAGGTGGCGGGCTGGACCGCGGCGCTGGCGGAGGCCGCCTACGCGGCGAGCGCCGGGCCGGACGCCCTGCCGGTCTTCATGGGCGGCGACCACAGCCTGGCCGCCGGGACGCTGACCGGACTGGCCCGCCGGGCCGCCGAGGAGGGCCGCGAGCTGTTCGTGCTGTGGCTGGACGCCCATCCCGACTTCCACACGCTGGACAGCTCGGAAAGCGGCAACCTGCACGGCGTGCCGATGGCCTACGCCACCGGACGCGGCGGCTTCGACGGCTATTTTCCCGAGGCCGCCGTCCGGATCAGGCCGGAGAATGTCTGCATGATGGGCATCCGCAGCGTCGATCCGGCCGAAGGGCTGGCGCTGGAAACCTCGGGCATCACCGTGCACGACATGCGGACCATCGACGAATACGGCATCGCCCCGCTGCTGCGCGCCTTCCTGCGCAAGGTGGCGGACGCGCGCGGCCTGCTGCATGTCAGCCTGGACGTCGATTTCCTCGACCCCGGCATCGCCCCCGGCGTCGGCACCACGGTGCCCGGCGGCGCCACCTTCCGCGAGGCGCATCTGGTGATGGAGATGCTGCACGACAGCGGGCTGGTGAGCAGCGTCGACCTGGTGGAGCTGAACCCCTTCCTGGACGAGCGCGGGCGCACCGCGCTCCTGATGGTGGACCTGCTGGCCAGCCTGCTCGGCCGCCGCGTCCTCGACTATCCCACCCGCAGCTTCCGACCGGAGTTCACCGCATGATCCCGAACCTGAACCTCGTTCCCTTCGTCAGCGTCGACCACATGATGAAGCTGGTGCTGCAGGTCGGCGTCGAGCGCTTCCTGTCCGAGCTGGCCGGCTATGTCGAGGAGGATTTCCGCCGCTGGGAAAGCTTCGACAAGACGCCGCGGGTGGCCTCGCACAGCGCCGACGGCGTGATCGAGCTGATGCCGACCAGCGACGGCCGCACCTATGGCTTCAAGTACGTCAACGGCCATCCCAAGAACACCCGCGAGGGGCGGCAGACCGTCACCGCCTTTGGCGTGCTGTCGGACGTCGCCACCGGCTATCCGGTGCTGATGTCGGAGATGACCATCCTGACGGCGCTGCGCACCGCCGCCACCTCCGCCGTCGTCGCCAGGCACCTGGCGCCGAAGGACGCCGCCTGCATGGCGATCATCGGCAACGGCGCCCAGGCGGAGTTCCAGGCGCTGGCCTTCAAGGCGCTGCTGGGCATCAAGCGGCTGCGCCTCTACGACATCGACCCGGCGGCGACGGCGAAGTGCCTGCGCAACCTCGCCGGCCGCGGCTTCGACATCACCGCCTGCCGCTCGACCGAGGAGGCGGTGGAGGGGGCGCAGATCGTCACCACGGTGACCGCCGACAAGCAGTACGCCACCATCCTGACCGACAACATGGTCGGGGCCGGCATCCACATCAACGCGGTCGGCGGCGACTGCCCCGGCAAGACCGAGCTGCACCGCGACATCCTGCTGCGCTCCGACATCTTCGTGGAATACACGCCGCAGACCCGGATCGAGGGCGAGATCCAGCAGCTCGCCGCCGACCATCCGGTGACCGAGCTGTGGCAGGTGATGACCGGGGCCGCCCCCGGCCGCCGCGACGCCCGCCAGATCACCCTGTTCGACAGCGTCGGCTTCGCCACCGAGGATTTCTCGGCGCTGCGCTACGTCCGCGACAAACTGGCCGGCACCGGTCTGTACCAGGATCTCGACATGCTGGCCGATCCCGACGAGCCGCGCGACCTGTTCGGCATGATCCTGCGCGCCGCCAAGCCGGCGCCGCTGGCGGCGGCGTAATGGCGGCCTGACGGCGGCGGGGCTGTATCAGGTGGCAAACTCGCTGCTGTGCAGCCAGGCGGTGTGGCGCGGCGGCTGCCTGGTGACGCTCCACTCCTCGATCATGTCGTGGGCGACGTCCTTCATCCGCTGCATCATGTCGCCGGTGGCGGTCCAGGCGGCGACCTCCAGCCGGTGGCCGCTGGGGTCGAAGAAATAGATCGACTTGAAGATGGCATGGTCGGTCGGGCCGAGCACCGCCAGGCCGGCCTGCTCCGCCCGCTCCTTGATGGCGAGCAGCGTGTCCATGTCCTTCACCTGGAAGGCGATGTGCTGCGTCCATTCCGGCGTGTTGGGGTCGCGGCCCATCGGCGGTGAGTTCGGCAGCTCGAAGAAGGCCAGGATGTTGCCGTTCCCGGCGTCCAGGAACAGGTGCATGTAGGGGTCCGGCTCCTTGGTCGAGGGGACCTTGTCCTCGGCGATGGCGCCGATCAGGTCCATGTCGAGGACCTGCTTGTAGAACTGCACGGTCTCCTTGGCGTCCTTGCAGCGGTAGGCGACGTGGTGGATCTTCTCGACCAGCATGATGCTCCCCTCCCCGGTGATCGGCGTTCGCCACTCCGGCTTTTAGTTTCACTTGAAACTGTTGTCAATGGCAGCGTCGCCATCGGGCGCTGGATCTTCGCGGCGGCGGGGTGTAGGACTGCCGGCATGACCGACCGCATCGCCCTTTCCGCCCCGATGTATTATCCGCCGCTCACATAGCGCGGCGTCGATCGGTCATACCCGAAACCATGCCGTCGCACTCCGGCGGCCATGGTTCTCGAAAAGCAAGGGACAGTCTCCGGAAGGCACGGCGCAACCGTCGAGACTGTCCGCCATGGCCACACGGCCCACCACCATCCCCTCCTCCGCCGCCGATTTCCTCCATGTCCTGCGCGAGCGCGGCTTCCTGCACCAGTGCAGCGACCCGGCCGACGACCTCTCCGGGATCGCCGCCGCCTGCCGGAACACGGCCGCCGGCGGTGCGCTGACCGCCTATGTCGGGTTCGATGCCACGGCGGGCAGCCTGCATGTCGGGCACCTGCTGTCGATCATGGCGCTGCGCTGGCTGCAGCGCACCGGCAACCGCCCGATCGTGCTGATCGGCGGCGGCACCACCCGGATCGGCGACCCGAGCTTCCGCGACACCAGCCGGCCGATGCTGGACGACGACCGGATCGCCGCCAACGCCGCGGGGCTGCGCGGCGTCTTCGCCCAGTACCTCGATTTCGGCAGCGGCCCGGCCGGCGCGCTGATGGTCGACAACGCCGACTGGCTGGACGGGCTCGCCTATGTGCCGTTCCTGCGCGACATCGGCCGCCACTTCACGGTCAACCGGATGCTGGGCTTCGACTCCGTCCGGCAGCGGATGGAGCGCGAGCAGCCGCTGACCTTCCTGGAGTTCAACTACATGATCCTCCAGGCTTATGATTTCCTGGAGCTGTCGCGGCGCCACGGCTGCGTGCTGCAGATGGGCGGGTCGGACCAGTGGGGCAACATCGTCAACGGCATCGAGCTGGCACGCCGCGTCGACGGGACGGCGCTGTTCGGCCTGACCACGCCGCTGCTGGCCACCGCCTCTGGCACCAAGATGGGCAAGACGGCCGGCGGGGCGGTGTGGCTGAACGCCGACGCGCGCAGCCCCTTCGACTTCTGGCAGTTCTGGCGCAACACCGAGGACGCCGACGTCGGCCGCTTCCTGCGCCTGTTCACCGAGCTGCCGCTCGGCGAGATTGCCCGGCTGGAGCGGCTGGGCGGCGCCGAGATCAACGAGGCGAAGATCGTGCTGGCGACCGAGGCCACCCGCCTGTGCCATGGCGCCGCCGAGGCGGAGCGCGCCGCCGCGGCCGGCGGGGCTCCCCTCGCCGGCGGCGAC
This sequence comes from Azospirillum picis, assembly GCF_017876115.1. Classification (GTDB taxonomy): domain Bacteria; phylum Pseudomonadota; class Alphaproteobacteria; order Azospirillales; family Azospirillaceae; genus Azospirillum; species Azospirillum picis. Next base: position 61,535 of record NZ_JAGINO010000011.1, on the reverse strand, counting down.
GGCCTGCCGCGGGTGGTGCTGGCCCGCGACGGTGCCGCCGGGCCGGGGTCCGGGGTGACGGTAGCCGAGGCCCTGGTCGCCGCCGGTCTGTCGGCCTCGAAGGGTGCGGCGCGCCGGCTGATCCGAGAGGGCGGCGCCCGGCTGGACGGCGTGCCGGTCACCGACGAGGCGGCGGTCGTCACGGCGGACGCCGTGCTGTCGGCCGGACGCAAGCGGCACGTCCGGCTGGTGGTCACGGCGTGACGGGTGCGGCGTGAGGGCGCCGCCTCACGCCGCCTCCGGATGGTCGGTGTAGCCGGCGGCACCGCCGCCGAACAGGCTGCCGGGGTCGAAGGCCGCCAGCGGCAGGCCGCGCCGCAGCCGTTCCGGCAGGTCGGGGTTGGCGATGAAGGGACGGCCGAAGGCGACGAGGTCGACCAGCCCGGCGTCCAGCAGCGCCGCCGCCCGCTCCGCGGTGTAGCGGCCGGCGACGATGATGGCGCCGCTAAAGCGCGCCCGCCAGTCGCGGCGCCAGTCGGCGGGCAGCGGCGTGCCGTTGTCCCAGTCGTCCTCGGCGATGTGCAGGCGGGCGACGCCCAGCGCATCCAGCCGCTCCACCACGCGGGTGAACAGCCTGCGCGGGTCGCTGTCGGACATGCCCTTCAAGGTGATCAGCGGCGAGAGGCGCACCCCGGTGCGCTCCGCCCCGATGGCGGCGGCCACCGCCTCGACCGTCTCGGTGAGGAAGCGCAGGCGGTTGTCGACCGAGCCGCCATAGGCGTCGCCGCGCCGGTTGCTGCCGTCGCGCAGGAACTGCTCGATCAGGTACCCGTTGGCGGCGTGCAGCTCGACGCCGTCGAAGCCGGCGGCCACCGCGTTGGCGGCGGCTTGGGCGAACTGCGCGACGGTGGCGGCGATCTCGGCCCGGTCCATCTCGCGCGGCTCGACGCAGGGGACCATGCCGCCCTGCCCGTCCGGGCCGAGCGCCCAGATCGCGGTGTCGGCCGGGGCGATGGCCGACGGGGCGGGCGGCTTTTCGCCGCCGTGGAACATCGGGTGCGACACCCGGCCGGTGTGCCAGAGCTGCGCCACGATGCGCCCGCCGCGGTCGTGCACGGCGCCGGTGACCGCCCCCCAGGCGGCAATCTGCCCGGGGGTGTAGAGGCCGGGGGTGCGGGAATAGCCCTTGGCGCCGGGGCCGACCTGCGTCGCCTCGGTCACGATCAGGCCGGCGCCGGCGCGCTGGGCGTAATAGGCCGCGGCGAGGTCGGACGGCACCTCGTCCTCGCCGGCGCGGGCACGGGTCATCGGCGCCATGACGATGCGGTTGGGCAGCTCCAGCGTGCCCAGCCGATAGGGCGAGAACAGCGCGCCGCTCACAGCAGCCCTCCCCCGTCGGCGTCGATCACCGTGCCGGTGACGAAGCCGTTGCCCATCGCGAACAGGTAGGCGGCGGCAACCTCCTCCGCCCGCCCGACCCGGCCGACCGGCAGGCCGGCGCCGACCTTGGCATAGAAGGCGTCGCGCTCGGCGGCGGGGATCGCCCGCCAGTTGTCGGTCGCCGTCACGCCGGGGGAGACGACGTTGACCCGCCGCGGCGCCAGTTCCTTCGCCAGCGCCTTGCCCAGCGCCTCCACCGCCGCGTTCATCACCGTCTTTGCCAGCGAGCCGACCGCCGCCTTGCGGGACAGCAGGCCGGAGGTCAGCGTCACCGACCCGTCGGCTGCGAGATGCGGCAGCGCCGCCTGCACCGCCTCCATCGCCCCCCACAGCTTGACCTCGACCGCCCGGCGCGCCGCCGCGAGGTCGAGGCGGGAGAAGGGTGGCGAGCCGATCTGCGGGCCGGCGGTGATCACCAGATGGTCGACCGGTCCGGCATGGGCGAACAGGGCGTCCAGGCTGCTGCGGTCGGCGAGGTCGGCGACCAGCCCCTCGACCCCCAGATCGGCCGCCGCCTGCCGGACGCGCTCCTCGCCATGGCCGGCGATGGTAACGCGCGCGCCGTCGGCCAGCGCCGCCGCCGCCACCGCCCGGCCGATGCCGGAGGCGCCGCCGATGACCAGCACCCGGCGACCCTGGAGCGTCGGGGGACGGGTGGCCCGTTGGGAACTCTGCATGATCCTCTCCTTGTCGAACGTCGGGAGCGCCGGGCTGCCTGGCAGGGGCCGGGCCGCGATGGGGCGTGTCCTGAAAGCGATTGTGCATCGCCGGCCGGGGCGTGATAATTCGCCGTGTTTTTGACATATTGCCAAACCGGGTTTGACAATGATTGCGCTCGACGACCTGCGGCTGCTGCTCGCCATCGCGGACCACGGCAATCTGTCGGCGGCCGCACGGCAACTCGGCCTGCTGCCGGCGACGGCCAGCGCCGCGCTGAAACGCATCGAGCAGGCGCTGGGCGCCCGCCTGTTCGAACGGTCGACCCGCAGCGTGCGGCCGACCGATGCCGGCGCCACCTATCTGGCGAGCTGCCGGCAGGCGCTGGACCAGCTCGACGGCGCGGCGGAGCGCCTGGCCGGCGACCGTGGCCGCTTCGCCGGGCCGGTGCGGCTTGCAGCCCCCTCCGACTTCGGGCGCTCGGTGCTGCGGCCGTGGATCGACGCGTTCCAGGAGCAGCATCCGGCCATCCGCGTCACCCTGCTGCTGGGCGACCATCTGGCCGACCTGCTGCGCGACGACGTGGACTGCGCCCTGCGCTACGGCGCGCTGGCGGATTCGGCCTTCATCCGCCGCCGGATGGCGCCATCGGGCCGCGTGCTGGTGGCGGCCCCCGCCTATCTGGAAGCACGGGGCACGCCGGCCTCGCCGGAGGAGCTGCGCCGCCACCGCTGCCTGGTGCTGCTGCGCGGGCGCGAGCCGCTGAACCGCTGGCGCTTCGCCATGGCGGACGGCGAACGGACGGTCGCGGTCGAGGCTGACCGTGTCACCGACGACGGCGCCCTGCTGCGGGACTGGGCGCTGGCCGGCGTCGGCATCGCCTACAAATCCTGGCTGGACGTCGCCGCCGACGTCGCCGCCGGCCGCCTGCACAGGGTGCTGCCCGGCTGGACCCGCGAGGATACGCCGCTGCAGCTCCTCTTCGCCTCCGGCCGCCACCGGCCGCTGCGGGTGGACGCCCTGGCCGACCATCTGGCGGCCCGGATCGCCGCCTATGCCGCCGCCCATCCTTTCGCGGGCGCCGTCCCGCCCTCAGCGCGGCCTTGAAAAAACGCGGCGACGATCACCTTATAGGCCGGCGGACGGGATGGGGCGGATGAACGGATTGCAGGGTTTCCAGAAGCGGTTCGACCTGTCGATGGAGGCGCTGTGCGCCCGTATCCTCGACCGGCATGCCGCGACGATCCGGGTGAAGAAGCCGGCGGTGGCCATCGCCAACCTTGCCCGCATCGTCGAGACGACGCTGACGCTGGCCAACCGCAAGGGCTTCCACTCCATGAGCCTGCGCGACCTCGCCGAACAGTCGGGGCTGAGCATGGGGGCGCTCTACGCCTATTTCGACGGCAAGGACACGCTGCTGATGATGATCCTCGGCCAGGTGGTCGGCGCGGTGGACGAGGTGCTGGCCCATCCCCCGGACGCGCTGGCCGAGGATCCCGCCGGCCGCCTGCGCTGGCTGCTGGAAACGCACCTCTACCTGACCGAGACGATGCATCCCTGGTTCGTCTTCGCCTACATGGAGGCCAAGGCCTTCCCCAGGGATGGGCGGGAGCTGGCGGTGGCCAGCGAGATGAAGACCGAATCGCTGATCGCCGATACGTTGGCCGACGGCGCGCGCCGCGGCCTGTTCACCCTGCCGGGAGCATCGGGCGACGTCGCCATGGCCGCGGCATTGATCAAGCCGATGCTGCAGGACTGGTACGTGAAGCGGGCCAAGCACCGCCGCCGCGGCATCACGCCGGAGGATTATGCGCGGTCGCTGATCGCCTTCGTCGAAGCGGCCGTGGGGGCTGCGGCGCCGGTAACGGGCGGGCGCGCCTGCAGCACCGGGCAGGCCGATCCCGGACATCCGGTGGCCGGGGGGTGACCAGCCGCCGGTCTGGCCGCTTCCGACGCCTCCGGCGCGCCGGAACGGACCATCGGCGATGCCTCACCGCCGGGCGCCGTTCACAGGGACGTCGCCTGCCAACAATCAGGAGCGAAGCGATGGCATGGATGCGGTGGGACCGCGGCCGCCAGGAGAATGGTGGCAAGGACTATTTCAAGATGCTGCTGGCGCGGTCGGCCAGGCTGCGCTTCGACTGCTACCTGCTGCGCTACCCGGCGACCACCGGGCTGGACGAGCATGTGGATCCGGCGCCGGACGGCTTCGAACACCACCGCGTCAACATCGTCCTGCGGCAACCGGCGGTGGGCGGCCTGTTCCTGTGCGACAAGGCGATCATCAACACGCCCCGCATCAAGTATTTCCGTCCCGACCTGCATCCGCACCGCGTGACCGAGGGAGTCGGCGAGCGGCTGGTCCTGTCCTTCGGCTGGCTGCGGAAGGCACGGCACACTGCCGAGAGGCCGTAAAGGCCGACGCGGCCGGACGAATGGTCCGGCCGGCGGCCCACCGTCACAGCGTCGCGTCGCCGGCGTCCGGCCTGGGGCGGTCGATGTCCGGCCGCAGCAGGTCGCGCTGGTCGTCCTCGGCCGCCACGTCGCCCAACGGCTCCAGGGCGCCCTCATCCGGTTTGAAGCCGTCGCTGCCGCCGACGCCGGGCTGCATGGCGCGCTGGTCTTCCTTGACCGAACTGCTCTTCCTGTCTTTCGTCATCATGCCTCCTGAGATGATGGGGATCACGCGGACTCCCGATAGGCCGCGTCGAGGGCCGCACGGATCGCTTCGGCGGTCTTGCGGCCGAAACCGCGGATGCCGGCGATTTCCGCCGCGTCGGCCGCGAACACCGCGCGTACCGAGCCGAAATGGCCGAGCAGGGCGCGGGCCTTCCCCCGGCCGACGCGGGGAAGGCCACTGACGATATATTCGGCGAGAAGCCGCGGGTCCGCCGGTTTGGCCGGCCTCAGGGACAGGTCGGTGCGGCCGTCCTGCAGGCGCTTCGCCATCGAGAACAGCAGGTCCACCGTTTCCTGCAGCGTCTGCGTGCGCAGCACCGTCGCCCCTTCGACCATCGCGAGGTGGCTGATCGCCCCGGTGATCACCTTGGATTCCAGCCGGACATGGCCGTCATACGGGTCGCCCTCGATGATCCAGACGACCTTGTCGTAGCTCGCCCGCAGCTTGGCCGCCTGCTCGGCGAACCGGCCGTCCAGCAGGGACGCCACGAAATCGCCGCCGGCCTTGCGTTCGACGGCGGCGCCGGGACCGATCAGGTAATCGCCGACGTCCAGGGCTTTGGCCTCGACCTCCACGGCGCTGCCGTCCACGGTGCCGGTGGAGCGGAGCAGATTGATGATCTCGGCAGGCTCGTGACAGTCGGCGACGATGCGCATGGTGGCACCCGAGTATCGATTGCGGGGTATCCGGTACAACCGTCCCGAGGCCGCGAATGTCTCGCCCGCCGATGCGCCGGCCGCGCGGAGCCCGGTGCAGGTCCATCGGCGATCGCATGACCAACCGCATGGGGGTTGTCCGGATAGGGTTGCACCGAAGCTGACGGCAACCGCGGATGCTGGGAAAGTCGGAACGAACGGGCGGTCATGCCTCGTCTCCTCCTCACTTCGGGCGCCGCATCGGCGCCCGTTTTCTTTCCGGCAGGCTATCGGCCTGCGGTCCCGCCGACCTCCTCGAACCAAGCCGCGTATGGCGTGGTCCGCACCATGTGCCGATTGAGGTCCGGCGTGCCGTCGTCCCACCAGACCGGCCCACGCTCGCCAAGCGCGTGCTTCGCCTCGTCGACGGCCATGTGCGCGGCAGCCTCCGCGTCGCGGTCGGCGGCCCGGCGTGCCGACGCCACCGCCCGGCGCGCCATCATCAGCGCCGCGACCAGCCTGGTGCGGATCTCGTCGGGCAGCGCCGGGTTGGTGGTGCGCCACAATCGGCCGCGCACCACGATGTATCGGCCGTCGGGAGTGGTGAGCGGGCGCCGCTTGCCGGGCGCGGGGGAGTCCAGTCCAGTCATTTCCAGTTCGATCGTCGGAACGGTTCAATCATCGGCGGCCCGGTCGCCACCGCTTCGGTCGCTGCCTGAACAGTGCAGACGGCGAAACGGTGCCTTGCCGGATGGACGATATCTTCCGACCATCCTTACAGCCGCCGGGCGGCGGGGCAGCCGCAGGGCGGTGGTGCGGCCGCGTCCATCGACATGGCGCCCCCGACGCCACGTCGATCCGGCCCCTGCGCCTCGCCGCACCCGTCCCCAAAGCTGGGGCGGCGGGGCGGGATCCATCGGATCATACCTTTCGCGGTATTGCCCCGCAGCCCGTGCGCTCCTTTTCACTCACTCCCATGCAAAAAGCGAGGATGAACGGAATGGCGGGATCGGCATTGGTTGTCGGTGCGAGCGGCATCGTCGGCAGCGCGACCGCGGCCCTGCTGGCCGGCGAAGGCTGGGAGGTGCACGGCCTGGCGCGGCGCCCGGTCGCGCAGGACGGCGTGCGGCCCGTCGCCGCGGATCTCCAGGATGCGCCGGCCACGGCGGGGGCGCTGAAGGGCCTGAGGCCGGACACGGTGTTCATCACCACCTGGCTGCGCCAGGAAAGCGAGGCGGAGAACATCCGCGTCAACGCCGCGATGGTACGCAACCTCCTCGACGCGGTCCGGCCGGCGGGAAGCGTGCGCCATGTGGCGCTGGTGACCGGCCTGAAGCACTATCTCGGCCCCTTCGAAGCCTACGGCAAGGGCACGCTGCCGCTGACGCCCTTCCGCGAGAGCCAGGGCCGCCTCGACGTGCCGAACTTCTACTATGCGCAGGAGGACGAACTCTTCGCCGCGGCGCAGCGCGACGGCTTTTCCTGGAGCGTCCACCGGCCCCATACGGTGATCGGCAAGGCGGTCGGCAATGCGATGAACATGGGAACGACGCTCGCCACCCATGCGGTGCTCTGCCGGGAAACGGGCAGGCCCTTCCGGTTCCCGGGCTCCGCCGCGCAGTGGAACGGCCTGACCGACGTCACCGACGCTCGCCAGCTCGCGCATCATCTGCTGTGGGCGGCCACCACGCCCCGGGCGGCGAACGAGGCCTTCAACGTGGTGAACGGCGACGTCTTCCGCTGGAACTGGATGTGGAGCCGCATCGCGGAATGGTTCGGCCTGGAGCCGGCACCCTTCGACGGCACGATCCAGCCGCTGGAACAGGTCATGAAGGACGATGCACCACTGTGGCGGCGCATCGCCGAACGCGAGGGTCTGGCCGAACCCGACCTCGGCCGCCTCGCCTCGCCCTGGCACACCGACGCCGACCTCGGGCGGCCGATCGAGGTGGTGACCGACATGGGCAAGAGCCGCCGGCTCGGCTTCACCCGCTACCAGCCGTCCGACGATGCGTTCTTCGACCTCTTCGAGACGCTGCGGGCCGACCGCCTGATCCCCTGAAGGGAAACCCGGCGACGGCACCGTGGAGGCATCTACCGGCCGGCCGGCGACCAGGTCAGGGCGGCGGGTGCCCTCGGCGGCGCCGCGGCAGACGGTATGCCGGCTGATGGAACGCCACCCGAGCCGCCGCCCGGAACGCCGGCCGCCGTCATGTCCAGGGCGTGCTCAAGGTCGGCGATGCGGAACGGCTTTTCCAGGAAGGCGGCGGCCCCGGCGGCGAAGGCATCCTGGGCGGCGGCGTGGCCGCTGCACACGATCGCGGGGATGCCGAGCCGCCCGGTGAGGTGCCGCACGGCATCAAGGCCGTTGGAGCCGTCGGCGAGCCAGACATCGACCACCGCAAGATCGAAGAGCTGCCGTCCGGCGAATCCGACCACCCCCTCGGCGGTGTCCACGACACCCACCACGTGATGCCCCAGGTCGCCCAGGATCTCGGACAGCATCTCGGCGATGCACGGATCGTCTTCGGCAATCAGGATGTCCAGGCGATCGGCCATTCCCTCGTCCTCCCCGTGGATGCGCTGCGACTGAGATGGCCCCTCCGCCGGCGAATTGCCCAGGTCACGCGGGAGACGGCGACACACTGTTGCATTTCGGCCGCCCTATCCCGCTGAGATGGTTGCTTCTCCCTTCGCGCGGGCCGGGCGCGGCAAACGCCGCCGACGGGATCACCTTCGCCGGCTGCGGCCCCGGCCGCCGGCATGAGGTCAGTCGTCGCCGAGCTGGCGGCGCGCATAGGCGGCATTCAGGTAGCGGCCTACCAGCGCCTGGAACTCGTCCGCCTTCATGCCGCGGATGCCCAGCGCCTCCAGCACCACCGTGCGCTTGCGCCGGTCCACCTTGTTGTAGATGGAGAAGCCGATCCGGTTTGGCAGCGGCGCCTCCTCGTGCAGCGCAAGCACCAGTGCCAGCCGCTGGGACGCCGTCACATGCATCCCCGCGACGTCGGTCCAGGCGATCGCCTCCCGCAGCCGCGCCGACACCAGCCCTTCCGGGGTCAGGGTCATCAGCGGCGCCTTCGTCCTGTGGCGGATCCAGGCGGCATAGAGCAGCGCGGCACCCGCCATGGCGGCGGTCACCACCACGATGATCGTCTTTTTAGACGGGTCCTGGTTGAGGCCGAAAACCGGCGCGAAGACGGTGGTGCAGAGCGCGAAGGTGGCGAACAGCGACGCAATGACCGCCATGGCCCAGATCATCGGCTTGCCGTTCTCGTACAGCACCGTGTGCTCCGCCGGTATGGCCGCCGCCGCGGCTTCCAGCTCCTGGCGGGTTTCCCGGTGTGTCTGCCAGGCCTCCCCGAGGAAGGCCAGGGTCAGCGCGTGGCAAAGCCCTGTCCAATCCGAGAACAGCCGATGCGGCAGCAGGGTGTCTTCCGCCGTGGGGCCGCGGGTCGCGCGCGCCAGGATACGCTCGTCGAGCGGAACGCCGAGGGTGGTGATCCTCAGGATCGTCGGGGGATGGCGGTCGGTCGGATGCGGCTGGCACGTCTCAAGGTGCCCGGTGGGATCGGGAAGACCGCCCTCCGCGCGCCGGACCACCTCCGCCACCAGGTCCGGAGGGCTGCCGTCGGGGTCGGAGAAGGCGTCGTCCAGCGTGTCCTCGATGACGGGATCGAGGACGGTGGTGCGCAGCAGGGCGAGGGGGATGCTCTCCCGGCCGCTGACCATGCTGCTGCGGCGGTCTGCCTCCAGTTCGCGCAGGCGGTTGATCTGGGCGACCGAGTGGTCGAAGGTTTCCAGGGCGTGAAAGCCGAGCCGCAAGGCCGGATGAAGCACGAAGCTGCCGGCGCCGGTGTTCCGGCCGAGCGCGCGCAGGGTCCGCCACAGCCCGGCATGGATCGGGGCGAAGCGCTGGCTGTAGACCGTGTCCTCGCCAGAGAAGTGGCTCAGCTCGTGCCCGATGATGGCAGCGAACTCCGTCTCTCCGATCAGCGGCAGGTAGGGGGCCGGCAGATGGAGCGTACGGCCGGACAGCACCTGCTCGTGCTCCGGCAACCGGACCGGCGCCTCGGTGACGAAAAAGCCGCCGGCCAGGCCGACCAGGATGGTGTCCGGCACCAGCGCCTCGTGCCGGGCCGCCAGATCCTCGACGAAGCGCCAGAGGCCGGGCGCCATCTCCCGGTTCGCGGCCACGGCCCAGACATCGAGCGGTTCGAGCGTGTAAAGCCCGAAGACGCGGCGCATCGCGATCACCGCCATCACGGCGCTGTAGGCGGCAAGGGCGGCGAGCACCACGCCCAGGCCGAACAGCTTGGCGCTGGCGGTGGACACATGGTCCCAGAACCACAGGCTCGCCGCCTCGAACAGCGCCGCCGCGATGCCGGAGACGCAAAGGCCGACGAGCACGCCCGCCAGGGTGAAGGGCAGGATCCGCCTCAACCGGTCGAAGCTGCGGACGGTGGCGTCCCGCGAGCCCCGTGCCCGGCGGGCGGCGATCCGCGCCGCCACCAGGCCGCCCAGGCCGGCGAGGAAGGCCAGCAGGCCGCCGGCCATGGTGCCCCAGCTCAACGGGTAGCGGATCGCCGAGACCTCGACGCCTTCGTCCAGGGTGCCGATGGCGTTGCGCAGGCGGGCGACGGCCATGGACACCGGAAACCTGCGGCCGTCCGATCCCTCGATGGTGACGAAGGCCGATGGGTTTTCCGCTTCGATGCGCTGAAGCTGGGCGAGCGTCCGGGGCAGCTCCTCCCTCGCCTGCCGGTAGCCGTCCAGCGTCGCGGCGCCGCGCCGCTCCTGCCAGCCGCCGAGCGCCACGAGCGCCAGCGGAAGGACCAGGAGCCAGAGGACGAGGGTGAGGCCGGATGGAAGGCGAAGTATGCGGCGGCGGAGTCCGGCCGCACCGCCAGAAGCGATTGTGAATGCCACGCCCCGCCCTCCCTGATTGCCCATCCGCGTCGGAGCATCATCCAATGCGCGCAGTGAAGCCAGCCACTCGGAAGGGGTAGCAACTCCAGCACAGATCCCGACGATGGCGGTCCGGTACTCCCTGCGGGGGGTGCGGAAGTTACCGCGCTCCCCCGGATCGGTCCGGCGAACGCCCTGGCGGGCGCTCCGGCCGGGCGCGATGCGGCGCCGTGGAGGGCCGTCACCTCCCTCCACCGGGGGCCGGATCAGCGGATCCCGCCGGGCGGGAGGATCATGGCCGGCAGGGTCACGCCTCCGTCCCGTCCAGGCCGGCGCCGGTGCGGATGATCGTCCCGACATGCTCGCCGCGCAGCGCGGCGGTCAGCCGGCCGGACACGAGGCCGTTCACCACCTGCACGCGCTCGATATGGCGCGCGTTCGCCATGATGCCGGGCAGCGAGCGGTCGACCGGCAGGGTGCCCTCGAAGCGGGCGAGCTCGGCGGCGGTCACCTCGCGGAGCAGCTCCGCGGCCTTCCCGTCGGGACCGTTGGGATCGGCGGTGCAGATGCCGTCCACGTCCTCGACGATCGTCAGCCCGGCGGCGCCAAGCGCGTCGGCCAGCAGGAAGGCGCCGGCGTCGGCCCGGTGCGGCGGGATGCGCGACCCCGGAAACTCGTGGTGATGGTAGGGCGGGAAGGCGCTGCCGACGACGGCGCGCGCCGCCGCCAGATGGATGGCGAGCTGGTTCGCGATGGTGGGATGGTCGACGTAGGAAACCCCCTCCGGCGCCAGCAGCGAGGCGAGGATGTGGCCGTTCTGGCCGGCCTCGCTCGCGGCGAGCGGAGCCAGCGACCCGACCGGCAGGCCGAGGTCGAGGCCGACGCCGTAGAGGTGGCGGGCGCGGATGCCGGCCCCAGTCAGGATGAGCAGGCGGTGTTCGGGCAGCAACCTGCGGATTTCCTCCACGACCGGAAGGATGGCATCCGCGCCGCGATCCATGATGGACCGGCCGCCGATCTTGACGACCTGCAGCCAGGGCAGCAGGCGGATCGGGCGCACGCCGGCGACGGGACGGGTCAGCGCACTGTCGAGGAGGGTCTGGCGCGCGAGCGGGGAGACCACATGCTTGATGCTGGTGGTGGTGTCAGACATTGCCGTGGTCCTTCAGCGCGCGGTGATGATGGTGCCGACATGCTCGCCGGCGAGCGCACGGGTGAGATTGCCGGGGACGAGGCCGTTCACGATCTGCACCTGGCGGACGTGGCACGCCCGCTGGAGCAGGTCGAGCACCGGGAATTCGAGGATCGAATCCTGCAACCCCTTCGCCTTCATCTCGTCGACCGAGATCTTCGGGATGAAGGTTGCGTCCTTCGACGTCTTCGGGTTGGCGGTGTAGAGGCCGTCCTCGTCCTTCACATAGATCATCGCCTTGCAGCCGAACTGTTCGGCGACGAGAAAGCAGCCGGCGTCGGTCCGGTAGGGCGGGATCACGCTTTCGGCGGCCGGGCGGATCCACAGCTTGTAGGGCGGCATGCCGCTGAAGACGACGCCGCTCACTTCGGCCAGATAGAGCGGGACCGCGGAGAGGCCGGCACCGTCGACGGCGGAGATGCCGTGCCGGGCGAGGAGCTGCCCGAGCATCGCGGCGTTCTGGTCGGCCACCGAGGCGCCGAGCTGCGCCAGCACGCCGGCCGGCAGGTTGAGCCCCGCGGCGATCGAATAGAGGTGGCGGGCCCGGGTGCCGGCGCCGGTGCCGATCAGCAGCTTGTGGGACCCGCGCGCGGCGACGATCTCGTCGACCAGCGGGTAGACGGCCGCACGGCCACGGTCGATGACGCTCTGCCCGCCGATCTTGAGCACCGTGGCGTCGGGCAGAATGCGGAAGTCCGCGGCGGTTTCCGCCGCCGCTTCGAGCTGCGCATCGGTCAGGGACCGCTGCATGAGGAGCGCTTCAAGCGCCGCTGTCGTCTCGGTCATCAAGGGGGTTTCCCTATCGTCAGTGCGTGTCGGCCCCCTGCCCGCCGCCGCCGAACACAGGTGCCGCCGGGAGAGTGTCGCCGCTCGCTTCAACCGTCAATGGAAGACGAGATATTTTCCTTTATTTTCATAGCGTTACGAAGACATGGGTTACAACGCAGCTGTGGTGGCCGGCGGCCCATTGGCCGCAGCTAAGGAGAGCCGGGCACGAACCTGCATGGCCAGAACCCCATGAGCAGCGTTATCGAGCAATACCATATAACCATAGAAGCTGTGGGCTTATCACCGGTTTTCTCGACCGGCGGGACATGCCGCCCGAAGGAGCGTGGAGGGCAAGCCGCCGCAGCCCCTTCGTTCGTGGCCCGGCCCCGACAGGAGGATTGCCCGCCTCCTGCCGGCTCTCCTACGTTATATTCGAAAAAATATAATGGTCAGGCGTCGCGATGGTTCATCACCGGGTTCTTCCCAAGCGGTTCTTCCCGCACGGCTCCTCCCTGGCAGGCTGCCGGCCCGACCGGTGCGCCGAGTCATGACGAAGGGGCCAGTGCCGTGCCGCCAAACCGGCAAACCCCTTGTTCCACTGCACGGCGCCAGCCTCGCCGGATCGATCGCGGCGATCGGCGCCCTATAGACCGAGGTTCATGATCCATGATTCCGCTCCGCCGTCTTGCCGGCCTGACGCTGCCGGCCGCCGTCGCCGTTGCCTGCATGTCCGCCGCCATCTCGACCGCCCGTGCGGAGGAGCTCGTCCTCTATGGCGCGGGCAGCCTGCGCGGCGCGATGACCGCCATCGCCGCCGATTACAGCAAGGCGACGGGGAACACGGTGCGCACGGCCTTCGGTCCGTCCGGCCTGATGCGTGACCGCATCGAGGCCAGCGAAGCGGTCGACCTCTTCACCTCGGCGGACATGGAGCACGCGCTGACGCTGCGCCGGGACGGGCGTGCCTCCGCCGTGGTCATGTTCACCCGCAACCGGCTGTGCGCCTTCGCCAAGCCCGGTGCCGGACTGGAGGCGGCATCCTTCGCCCAACGGCTGCTCGATCCGTCGGTGCGGATCGGCACCTCGACGCCCAAGGCCGATCCCGGCGGCGACTACACCTGGGAGATGTTCCGGCGCATCGACCGGCACCATCCCGGCGCCTTCGCCACCCTCGACGGCAAGGCGAAGAAGATCGTCGGCGGCAGCACCGCCGCCGATCCGTCCGACTCCGATCCGATCGCCTCGGCCTTCGCGCGCGACGACATCACCGTCATGATCGCCTATTGCAGCGGCGCCGAGCAGCGGCGGCAGGCCACGCCCGACCTGCAGGTGGTGCCGGTGCCGCCGCCCTACGCCACCGGTCCCGAATATGGTCTGGCGATCACCAGCCTCCGGAAGCCGGCCGCCGTCGGGCTGATGCTGGCGATTTTGTCGCCGGAGGGGCAGGCGACGCTGGCACGCTTCGGCTTCGATCCCGTCGGCCTGCCGGCGGACGGGGAGCGCTGACCATGCCCCTTCCCCGCCGGCCGACGAGCTGCCCGGTCATCCCGCGACATAGGCCGCCAGTTCGTCCGGCGTCCCTTGCGGAAAGGCTTCCCGAAGATGGTCGAGGAAGGCCGATACGCGCGCGCTGAGCAGCCGCCGTGTCGGATAAAGCACCCACAGGGCCGTCTCGAAGCCTTCCACATCGCCCCAGCTCACCAGCTTGCCGGCAACCAGATCGGGGCTGGCCAGCGACAGCGGCAGGCGGGCCGCCCCCACCCCGAGGCGGACGGCGTCGCGCACCATGACGAACGACGACAGGCCGAGAACCGGTTCGACGGCGATGCTCGACCTTCCCGCCGGCGTCCTGACCTCCCAGACCCCGGCACCATCCGCAGATCCGCGGGTGATGGCGGGAACAGCCTGGCCGCCTGCGGGGCGCGGCAGTCCGGGACTTGCGACGACGACCAGACGGTCGTGCAGGAAGGCGCGCCCGACAAGGGCGGCATCGGGCTGCGGATTGACCCGGATGACCAGATCATAGGCTTCCTCGATCATGTCGACGGCCCGGTCCTCCGTCGTGATCTCAAGCCGGACATCCGGGTATCTCAGCACGAACCCGGCCGCCAGCTTCCCCATGGCGGTCTGGGAAAACAGCAGCGGCGCGCTGATCCGCAGCCGGCCGCGCGGGCTGTGCCCACGCGACGCGATCGCCCTGGCCGTCTCGTCGAGTTCCGTCAGCAGCGCGCCAGTCCGCTCGAACAACGCGTGTCCTTCCTGCGTGAGCTTGAGCGACCGGGCGCCCCGCTCGAACAGGCGCAGGTCCAGGCTCGCCTCCAGTTCCGCCACGCGCCGCGACAAGGTCGCCTTCGGGCGCCCGGCAGCACGCGCAGCCTTTCCGAACCCGCCGTGGCGGGCGACCAGATTGAAGTCGGCAAGGGCAAGCAGGTCCAATCGTTCCACCACTGAGACAGTCCGTCCAAATATAGCGCCTATCGGTATCGCTGTGGATCGCTAACTTCAGGGTTGTCTTCTGAACCCCGAAAAACGGAGCGATCCCATGACAATCCTCGTTACCGGAGCCACCGGCCGCGTCGGCCGCCATGTCGTCGACCAGCTCGTCAAGCGCGGCGCGGCGGTGCGCGTTCTGACCCGCGACCCGTCGAAAGCCGGCTTTCCCGCAGGCGTGGAGGTCGCCCGTGGCGACATGCTGGACATCGATGCGTTGCGCGATGCCTTCCGCGGCGTCCGCACCCTGTTCCTGCTGAACGCCGTCACCGGCGATGAATTCACCCAGGCGATCATCACGCTGAACGTCGCCCGCGAAGCCGGTGTCGAGCGCGTGGTCTACCAGTCGGTGTTCGAAGCCGACCGCGCGGTGAACGTTCCGCATTTCGCCGTGAAGTTCGGCGCGGAGCGCATGCTCGACCAGATGGGGTTCAGCGCCACCATCCTGCGTCCGTCCTACTTCATCGACAACGAGGTGATGATCAAGGACGTGATCATGGAGCATGGCGTCTACCCGATGCCGATCGGCAGCAAGGGCGTTGCCATGGTCGATGCGCGGGACATCGCCGAGGTCGCGGCCATCGAGCTGGTCCGCCGCGACCGGGCGCCGGGCAGGCTGCCGGTGGAGACCATCAACCTGGTCGGCCCCGACACGCTGACCGGTCCGCAACTGGCCGCGATCTGGTCCGACCTGCTGGGCCGCGACGTGGTGTATGGCGGCGACGATCCCGGCGGGTTCGAGCGGACCATGGCGACCTTCATGCCGAAGTGGACGGCGTACGAGATGCGCCTGATGGCCGAACGCTATGTCAGCGACGGCATGATCCCCGAGCCCGGCGACGTCGCGCGCCTGACCGGGATCCTGGGGCGCCCGCTGCACAGCTACCGCAGCTTCGCCGCCGCGATCGCCGCCGCCTGACCATGTGCCGCCTGAGCAAACGCCGCCTGAGCACACATCCAGCGAGGAGTTTCGCCATGATCCACTCGACCGCCACCGTGCCGGTAAACCCGGCCGGCGAGCCCAGGCTGACCCGCGACGAGGTCTGGCGGGGCCTGGTCCTGAAGGCCCGCGACGCCCGCCCGTTCCTGCCGGCCGGTCTCTGCACCCGCTGCGACGTCGTGGAAGAGAGCGCAACCCATTTCGTGCGTGACGCCACCATCGCCGGCATCGACCTGCGCGAGATCATCACGCTGGAACCGCAGCGCAAGGTCACCTTCTTCCAGGCCAGCGGCCCGCGCGAGGGGGCGATCGTCAACGAGCTGTTCGAGGACGAGGCGGGCGAACTCCGGCTCAGGTTCTACTGCCATCTCGGCCTGCGCGACACGGAACCGGACGGCCCGGAGGAGCGGGCCGAACAGGCACGGTTCGACAGCGACCAGGGCTACAAGGCCGCGCTCCTGTCGACGCTCAGGCGTACCCGCGAGCTGCTGGCCGAAGGCCGGCTTTGAAGGCCGCCGCCATGCGGTGGAAGGGGAAGGCGGAAGGCTTCAAGGGAAAGCTGTCCGGCGTCGCGAGGCATCAACCCCTGCCGAGTGCCGGGGGCGGTGAAGCCGGAACGCTGTTTCCAAAGGGAAGTCTTGAGAGTTGGTTGGGGGACTAGGATTCGAACCTAGGCTGGCGGAGTCAGAGTCCGCTGTCCTACCGCTAGACGATCCCCCAGACCGTCGCCGGGAAAGCCGGTCTCGCGGACCGCAGCTTGCCGGGGCAGCGCGCCGGTGTCCGGCGCGGGCGATGGTTTTGGACCAAATCGGCGGCGGCGTCAAGCGCCCTGTTTGAGCCGCCGTTTCCGCTGCCCGATGCGGCCGATTGCGCTGGCTCCCCGCCCCTGCCGGCGCAGGCCGGCTCAGGACCGGCGCCGCGCCTCGTCCAGCTCCTCCTGGATGGCGCGCGCCAGATCCTCGATGGGATAGGGCTTGGACAACACCCGCAGGGAGTCCACCGCCGCCAGATCCTCGCTGTAGCCGGTGGTCAGAAGGACGCCCAGCGACGGCCAGCGCCGCCGTGCCTCCCGCGCCAGGGAGATGCCGTTGATGGTCCCCGGCATGACCACGTCGCTGAACAGCAGGTCGACCGCCCCCTCCTCCAGCCGGCGCAGCGCCTCCTCGCCGGAGGCGGCACGTGTCACCCGGTAGCCGAGATCCTCCAGCGCCGCGGTCACCACCGGCGCCACCACCGGATCGTCCTCGACCAGCAGCACATGGGCGCCGCCGCCTGACGGCAACGCCGGGCGGGCGGCGCGGGAACTCGCCACCGCCGCCGCGTCGGCGCAGGGCAGCAGCAGGGACACGGTGGTGCCCTGCCCCACCGCGCTCTCCACCGTCGCGGTGCCGCCGGACTGGCGGCAGAAACCGTACACCTGCGCCAGCCCGAGCCCGGTCCCCTGCCCCACCGCCTTGGTGGTGTAGAAGGGTTCGAACACGCGGCCAACCGCCTCGGGCGGGATGCCGTGGCCGGTGTCGTGCACCCACACCCGGAGGAACCGCCCGGTCAGCCCGTGGCTTCCCCGAAGCTCGACGTTCGCCGCGCCGATCACCACCTCGCCGTCCGCCCTGACGGCGTCGCGGGCATTGGTCGCGAGGTTCAGAACCGCGAGGTCGAACTGGACCGGATCGGCCATCACCGGCCACAGTCCGGCCTGGAGCCTGAACTCCAGCCGGATGTCGGCGCGCAGCGCGCGGTCGAGGAGCAGGCGCATCCCGAGCAGCCGGTCGCGGGCATCGAACGCCTCCGGCTGCAGGCTCTGGCGGCGGGAAAAGGCCATCAACTGGCGGATCAGGCTGGCGCCGCGGTCGACCGCCTGGCGTCCGGCGTCGAGCACGGGCTCCACCCCCGCGACATGGCCGGCGCGCCGGCCGACGAGCTGAAGGCAGCTCGACATGGCCTGGAGCAGGTTGTTGAAGTCGTGCGCCATGCCGCCGGTAAGCTGGCCCACCGCCTCCATCTTCTGCGATTGCCGGAGCTGCTCCTCGGTCTTCCGGAGCATCTCGGTCTGCGCCCGTTCGTCGGTCACGTCGCGCGCCACGCAGAACATCAGGCCATCCGCCGGGGTGGCCGTCCAGGCAAAGCTGCGGTACTGGCCATCCCGCGAGCGGAACCGGTTCTCGAAGCGCAGCGTGTTGCCGCCGCCGGCCAGCTTGCGCACCTCGGCACGGGTCTTTTCGCGATCGTCGGGGTGCTCCATCCACTCCGACGTCCGGCCGAGCAGCTCCGCATCCGTCCAGCCGAGGATATCCGTCCAGGCCGGGCTCGCACTGACCCAGCGTCCGTCCGCGTCGGCGACGACGAACGGATCGCGCGACAGCCGCCAGAAGCGGTCGCGCTCGCGGGTGCGCTCCTCGACGCGGCGCTCCAGCGCCTCGTTGGCCTGGCGAAGCCGCTCGGCCGTTTCGCGGCGCAGGTCCGACAGTCGCAGCGCCCCTTCGACGCGGGCCAGCAGCTCGCGGGCACTGAAGGGTTTGACCAGATAGTCGTCCGCCCCGGCCTGCAACCCTTCGATCGCCGATTCCTCGCCGGCCCGCGCCGACAGCAGGATGATCGGCAGGTCCCTGGTGTCCGGGTGCCCGCGCAGAGCGGCGATCACGCCGAAGCCATCCAGGCGCGGCATCATCACGTCGGACAGCACGAGGTCCGGAGGCGCCGCCCGCGCCCGCTCCACCGCGGCAGCACCGTCGGCCACCGCCTCGACCCGGTAGCCGGCGGCGGTCAGCAGCCGCTCGACATAGGTCCGCATGTCGGTGTTGTCGTCGGCCAGCAGGACGGCCGCAGTCCGGGTCCGCTCGGGCACGGGGCCGCCGGGAGTGCCGGGGGCCCCGCAGGCCGGCGGCGGGGCGTCGCTCCGCGGCTCCTGGGGCAGCCATTGCAGGGCCTCGGCGACGAACGCGTCGGCACGGGTCGCCGTGGAGGCCATCGGCGGCTCCGCGCTACGGTCCCCGGCGGGAACATGCGCGTCGCCGAAGGGAAGCGTGACGGTCAGGCTGGTGCCATGGCCCACCCGGCTTTCGAGGGAGACGGCACCGCCATGCAACTGGATGAGGTCCTTCACCAGGGCCAAGCCGATGCCGGTACCCTCATGGGTCCGCCCACGCTGGCCTTCGATGCGGTGGAAGCGGTCGAACACGCGGTGCTGTTCCTCGGCCGGGATGCCGACGCCGGTGTCCGTCACCGTCAGCACGGCCCCCGCGTCGGAGGGCCGGACCGCCACCGTGACGCCGCCGCTCAAGGTAAATTTGAAGGCGTTGGACACCAGGTTGAGGACGATCTTCTCCCACAGGTCGCGGTCGATCCAGACCGGTTCCGGCAACGGCGGGCAGTCGATGCGGTAATCCAGGCCAGCCCGCTCCATGGCGGATCGGAAGCTGCTGGCCAGGTCGGCGGTGAAGGCCGCCAGATCGACCGGCTCGAAACGGGCCTTCATGCGCCCTGCCTCGATGCGGGCTACGTCGAGCAGCGCATTGACCAGACGCAGCAGACGCTGCCCGTTGCGGTAGACAAGGTCGAGCGCCCCGCGCTCGACCTGGACCGTCGCCCCGTCCTCCGCCCCTTCTTCCGCCGCGGCCCGCTGCAGCATGTCCTCCACCGGCCCGAGCATCAGGGTCAGCGGCGTGCGGAACTCGTGGCTGGCGTTGGAAAAGAAGGCCGTCTTGGCGCGGTCGAGCTCCGCCAGCATCTCGGCGCGGCGGCGCTCCTCCTCATAGGCCGCGGCGTTCATGATCGCGGCGGAGATGTGGCCGGCGGCGCGCTCGAACAGGGTGACGTAGGCGGCGTCGATCCGCCGGCGCGGGCTGATGCCGGTGACCAGGAAGCCGTGCGGCGCATCGGCACGGGCGCCGAGGATCGGCACGACGAGCGCCTGCTCCACCTCCTCCGGCCAGGGCGTCCCCGGCAGACGGCCGGCATGGCGGAGCGCCAGCCCCTCCACCGTCACCGTTCCCCCCGACGCCAGCGCCTTTTCAAAGGGCCAGGGCGACGGGTTGCCTTCGTGCATTACCCGGTCGGGCGCCAGATCCTCGGCGGGCGGCAGCCCCTCGCGGGCGACCAGATGCAGGGTCCCGCTCGACGGGTCACGCAGGTAGGCCAGCGAGAAGGGCGATTCCTCCGGCAGGGTTGCCAGGCAGCGGAGCGCCGCCTCGCAGGCCTCGGAGGCGGAGCGGGTCCGCGACGTCGCTTCCGAAACCCCGCGCAGCAGGCGCTCGCGCCGCTCGGCCAGCACGCGCTGGGTGGTTTCGGTGACGGCGGTGAAGATGCCCTCGACGGCACCGTCCTCCCCGCGCACCGGGCTGTAGCTGTAGTAGAAGTAGCACTCCTCGACATAGCCGTAGCGGTTGAGCGGCAGGAGCTGGTCGTCGGACCAGGTCGCCTCCCCGGTGGTCATCACATGGTCGAACATCGGGCCGATGATGTCCCAGATCTCCGCCCAGACCTCCCAGCCGGGCCGCCCGAGAGCCCAGGGGTGCTTGTTGCCCGGCACCGGGCTCCAGGCATCGTTGTAGATCAGGGCCCGTGTCGGTCCCCAATAGAGCACGATGGGGAAGCGCGAGCCGAGGCAGATTCCCACGGCCGAGCGCAACGCCGTGGACCAGCCTTCGATCGGCCCGAACGGCGTTTCCGCCCAGTTCTTCGCCCGGATCAGGGCGGCCATTTCGCCAGGACCGTTCAGGAAGGCCAGATTGGAATTTGCGGTCACGGGATCCCTGGGGCGGTCACTGCGGCGGGTGGGCCGATGGAGAGCAAGGCGCCGGAAGCGTGGCGGCGACGCCGGTGGCGGCGCGTTCCAACTCCGGGGCGATCGATGCCGTCATGGGTCCAGGTGCAGCCATGAAGCCATCAGAAACCAATCGCGCCACTCTGTCAATCCGCGCCGCGGACACTCCTCAAGAACTTCCATGTCGCGCTCAAGGAAATAATATTGCCAACTAAATGCATCATTATCGAAAGCAGAGGATATGAAAGCACAAGTCATGACGAACGACATGCAATGGCTTTCCGTCAACGATAAACCACCCTTCGGATCACTCCGGCAGCCGTGAACTTCCACGATGATGGCCGAGACATGGCTCTGCCGAAGTCATGCGCGGCAAGAGAACTCGGCGAAACGGACTATCCGTTGCCGCGGCGGATGGGCCGCCATAGTCGGATCGTCACACGGCGGCAGCCTGCCGATGCAACACGCATTGAGTTTATTCTCATAACTCTCATAACCGAAACCGAGATCAGGATTATTGCACTTTCTCCTGTCCAGTGCAGCGGCGCTTTCCGACCAGGGCCACATGCCTTGCAGCCGGCAGGCGAGCGGGCCAGCGTCGGAGAAGAAGGCCCGCCGGCTTACGTGGGCGAACCGACCCGCTCGATCTTTGCCGGGATGCCCTGGCGCACCGCGGTCCCGGCCACCGGATCGACCCAGACCGAGGCACCCGGCCGCGTCGGGTCGGCGAGGCCGAGGTCGTTCAGGTTGACGCCGGCGGCGATTCCCGGCACCTCGGGCTGGCGGCGGTCGCCGATCACATGGGCGCGGGCACCGTATTCCTTGTGGCCGAACCCATGTTCGACCGCCAGGACGCCCGGCATGACGCCGTGGCGGACGATGGCGGTCGCCAGTTCCGCACCGCCGGGGGTCGCGATGCGGATGCGGTCGCCGGTTTCGATGCCCAGCCGCCCGGCATCCTCGGCATTCACGCCGACCGGATTTTCCGGATGCAGGTGGCGCAGCCGGGTCGCCCCGATGGTGTAGGCGCTGACCAGCACCGATTTCGAACTGACGAGCTGGAACGGCCAGTCCTCCGGCTTGTGGACGTCGCCGACGGGCGTGCCGTCGGCGAAGACCGCGGGCATCCAGGACGCCGTCCCCGGCCAGCGCCGCCCGGTGATGCTGCTCTTCGATGTCCCGACCGCCTCGTTGTAGACCTGAAGCGGTTTGGCGAAGCGCTGGGCCGCCCTGTCGCCCTCGAAGCCTTCGGCCTGGTTCTGGTAGCGGCCGCCACGGGCGAGGATGAAGGCGACCTTGCGCCATTCCTCCGGCTTCAGCGTCGCCTTCAGGGCGGGAAGCAGGCGGCCGACGCCGGAGAAGGCGATGTCCTCGTCGCCGGCATCCGGCACCGGCTGCTTGCCCAGCCAGGCGACGTTGGCGCCGGCGCGCAGGTGCCAGTCCTCCGCCGTCTCCAGCGGATACCGGTTGCCGTCCATATCCTCGATGGCGCCGGGGCCGAAACCCGGCAGGCCGAGGCGCTCGGCCAGCGCGATCAGGAACGGCTCCAGCTGGATAGGCTGGCCGTCCGGCAGCTTGTCGGTGCGCGGCACCAGCACCGGCCAGCGCGCCGTGGTCATCTTGGTCGGCACCCCGCCCCAGGCGGAGGTCCAGCCCCAGGTCTCGTAGAGCACGGTGTCGGGCACGATGTAGTCGGCGAGCGCCGTGCTCTCGTTGATGAAGGGGTCGATGGCGACGACCAGGGGCACCGTTTTCGGGTCGGCGAGGTGCCGGGCGAAGCGGTGGGCGCCGGGGATGCCGTAGACCGGGTTGGCGTTCCACAGCAGCAGCGCCTTCACCGGATAGGGGTAGCCGTCGGCGATGCCGCTGGACATCCATTCCGTGGTGAGGCCGGGAGCGGTCGGGTACCAGGGCGCCTTGGCCGGATAGGCCCTGCCGGCCTGCTTCGCCGCCTTGAACTCCGCCGTCTTCTCGTAGGGCACGTTGCGGCCGAGCGGGATGCCCGCCGGCTTCACCTGGCCGGGGAAGCCGGCGAGCCGGTAGCGGGGCCCGTCGCCGCCCTCCGGGAAGCGCCCGCCGCCGACGATGGTGCCGCCCTTCCAGTTCAGGTTGCCGAGCAGCGTGTTGATGGTGACGACGGCGAAGGCGTTGTAGAAGCCACTGCCCGACATCATGCCGCCATGCGCGTTCACCGCCGCCTTCTTGCCGTGGCTGGTCAGTTCGCGCGCCAAGCCGGCGATCACGTCTGCCGGCACGCCGCAGGCGTCCGCATAGGCCCCCAGGTCCAGCCGCATCGCCTCCTCGCGCAGCAGCGTCAGGCCGGTCTTCACGGCGAGGTCGCCGGCCGGCGTCGGTACGCCGCCGTCATGGAACAGGGTGGCCGCCGCCGCCGCATCATGGGCGGCCGGGGCGCCGGTGGCGGGATCGAGGACGACGAAGGCGTCCCGGTCGCCGTAGCGCTCCTTGTCGTCCAGAGTCACCCAACCCATGTCGGAGGCGCGCAGCAGGCGCCCCTCGCGCGGGTGGCCCGCCTGCACGACGACCAAGTGGGTGGCGTTGCACCAGCCGGCCTCCCCTGCCGCCTCCGCCGCCTTGCCATTGGGCTGGGACAGGTATTTCGCGTCGATGCGGTCGTTCTCGAACATCCATCGGATGATGCCCATGGCGAAGGCGCCGTCGGTGCCGGGACGGATCGGGATCCAGCCGGCGCGCTCCCCCGCCGCCGCGGCCCGGGCGTTGGTCAGCACCGGGTCGACGACGACGTAGCGCAGGGCGCCGTCGGTGCGCGCCTTGGCGACCAGGGTCGCCTGCCGCTTGAACGGGTTGCCGGCATTGGAGGGGGCGGTGCCGATGAAGACCACGAACTCGGCGTTGGCGATGTCCGGCTTGGCGTGCGGCTGCTTCTTGGTGTCGCCGAACACCGCCCCCGAGCCGGCGCGGTAGGCACCGCCGCAGTAGGAACCGTGGCCGACATAATTGATGCTGCCGTAAGCCTGCTGGAAGAAGCGCTGCGCCAGCGACTCCCGCCCGTCGGGCACGCCGGTGACCAGGGCCACCTGGTTGACCCTGGGGCCGAGTTCCGGCGCGGCCGGGTCGATCGGGGTCTTGAGGTCGCGCAGGGCCGCGAGCCCCTCCACCGGCCCTTCGCCGAACAGGTCGCCGCCGTCGCACACCTCGCGGACCAGCCGGTCGAAGGGGATCGGCTCCCACCGGCCCGAGCCGCGCGGGCCGACGCGCTTCAACGGCGTGGTGACGCGGAAGGGCGACGTGACGTTCTCCAGCACCGCGTTGCCGCGCCCGCATGCGGTCGAGCGGCCGTTCAGGCCCTTCTCCTGGAAGCGGGACAGCGCCTTGAAGCTCTCCTTCACCGGGGTGCCGTAGGGCAGGAAGGGATCGGTCGACATCGGCGTGTAGGGATTGCCCGCCACGCGCAGCACCCGGTTCCGCTCGGTGTCCACCCGCACCCGGACCCCGCACAGGGTGGTGCAGCCGATGCAGCCGGTGTAGGCGACGATCTGGCCCGGCGTCGGCACGATGTCGCCGCTCGCCGGGTCGACGCGGAACTCCGGCTTGGGCGCATTGCCGGAGACCGCGTTCTCCGGCTTCCCGCCGGCCCAGGCGCCCTTCACGAGCTTGCGGCCGGTTTCGGAGAAGCCGGCGGCGAAGGCGGCGAGCGCCCCGCCGGCGGCGGTGGTCTTCAGGAGGAGGCGACGGGGGATCGACATGGCGGTGTCTCCGGTGGTCCGGCGGGCGGTCTATTCGGCGGCGATGGGATGGGGCATGCCGGGCGCGGCACGGCGCGGGATCGGCAGGACGGCGGTGACGGCGAGCAGCAGGAACATCCACAGCCCGGCGGTGCCGACGATGCCGAGCACCCCGTCCGGACCGGCGGGAAGCGCATACTCGTAGAAGCCGGCGCCGGTCTTCGGCACGGTCTGCCCGCCGATGAAGACGGTCCAGCGGAACATCCAGGCGCCATGCACGGCGACCAGCCCGGTCAGCAGGCCGGTGCCGGCGGGCTTGGCAACGGCGATGGCGAAGGGCAGCACGGTGGCGGCGACCGCCCAGACGGCGGTGACCCGCCACGCCTCCGACCCGGCGACGCTGCGCAACGCCTCGGCATGCGTCGGTTCCAGCCCGGACAGGCCGAGCGCCAGCCACAGTGCGCCGACCAGCATCACCGCGCCCAGGGCGGCGGCCAGCAGGCGGTTCGCCCGCACCTCGACGTCACGGTCGCCGTCCGCGGCGAAGCGGTTCAGCAGGAGCACCAGGCCGGCGGCGCCGGCCAGCGCGGTGGCGAGGAACTGGACGGGCAGGAACGGCGTGTGCCAAAGCGGGCGCGCCCTGACGACGGCGACCTCGCTGCCGGTATAGAGCGCGACCAGCAGGGATGCGGCGAGGGCGACGAGCCCGGCGGTGCGGATCAGCCGGTCGTCGCGCCCACCGCCCAGGGCGGCCAGTCGATAGAGCGCGGCGAGGCGGCTGTCGACGCGGCCCTGTTCGTGCAGCTCCTCGCGCAGGCAGGCCCAGCCGTAGACCAGCAGCGCCGTCACATAGAGCGGGATGATGATGGAGCCCCACCACATCCAGGAGGTCGGGCGGAACACCACGTAGAAATGCCAGAAGCGGCCGGGCTGGTGCAGGTCGGACAGCAGGGCGACCGGCGCCGCCAGCCCGCAGGTCAGCGCCGCCAGCAGGGCGACGCGGCCCAGCTTGCGCCAGCCCGCGCGGGCGAAGGCGTAACCCGGCAGGCTGAGCAGCAGGCCGCCGACCGACAGGCCGATCAGGAAGAAATACTGCACGGCCCAGGGGAGCCACGCGACCTCGCGGGTCACGTTGATGACCTCGACGATGCTGGTGTCCATCATGCGTGCTCCTTCGCGGCTCGCGGTTCGGCATGCGCTTCATCGACGCGGTACCCGTCGTCGTGTTCAGCGGCGGCGCTCGGGCGCCACAGGGTCGGGGTGCCGTCGACCTTGCCCTGGAACTTGGGATCGAGGCCGATGTAGAAGACGCGCGGCTGGGTGCCCTGCTCGGGCTTCAGCACCTTCGGCGCCTGGTCGCGGACCAGCGCCGACACCGTGCTGCCGGGGTCGTTCAGGTCGCCGAAGATGCGCGCACCGCCGACACAGGTCTCGACGCAGGCGGGCAGCAGCCCCGCCTCGACGCGGTGGACGCAGAAGGTGCATTTGTCGGCGGTCTGGGTTTCGTGGTTGATGAAGCGCGCATCGTAGGGACAGGCCTGGACGCAATAGGCGCAGCCGACGCACACCGTGTTGTCGACCACCACGATGCCGTCCCGGCGCTGGTAGGTCGCGCCGGTGGGGCAGACCGGGATGCAGGGCGGGTCCTCGCAGTGGTTGCACAGCCGCGGCAGCATGTAGGTCCCGCTCCGCCCCTCCTCGGTCACCTCGTAGGTCGAGACGATGGTGCGGAAGCTGTTTTCGGGGACGTCGTTCTCCATGATGCAGGCCACCGTGCAGGCTTGGCAGCCGACGCATTTGCGCACGTCAACCACCATGCCCCAGCGGTGCGCCGGATCGCCGCCCTGCCGCGTGGCGGCCGCCTCCGCCGGGACGGGCGGGAGCGTGGCCGCCCCCGCCGTGGCGGCGCCGACGCCGAGGCAGAAGTTGCGCCGTGACTGATCCATGACTGGCCCCTTCGCACCTGTTCGCTGGCGCCCGCCAGTCGGCGGTTGCCGTGGTGTGAAGGTATCCGGCGGGCTCCCGCCCCTCCCACTGGGAGGTTTCCTAGACTTTCTAGGATCTTCCCCAGTGACGACATGTCGCGGCCGCGGGGGGATCGCCCCGCAGGGCGAGGCTTCACTCCGCCTCGATGAGCAACCGCGTCAGGTCGGCGACCGAGCCGACCTCGAGCTTTTCCATCACGTTGTGGCGGTGGACCTCGACCGTCTTGGGACTGAGGTTGATCTCCGCGGCGATCACCTTGTTGAGCTTGCCCGCCACCACGAGATCGGCGACCTGCCGCTCGCGGGGCGTCAGGCGCGCCAGCAGCGAGCGGAGGCCGGCCTTGCGGGCATGCGCGGCCCAGGCGCGCGTCGACGTCTCCAGCGCCTCGTGGACGCGATCGAGCAGGATCTGGTCGTTGAACGGCTTCTCGATGAAATCGACGGCCCCGCCGCGGAAGGCGCGGGCCGCCATCGGCACGTCGCCGTGGCCGGTGATGACGACGACGGCCAGCATCGAGCCGGCGCGCGCGAGCGTGTCCTGCAGCTCCAGCCCGCTCATCCCCGGCATGCGGACATCGGTGACGAGGCAGCCGGGCCGCTCGGGACGGACGGCATGCAGGAACTCCTCGCCGGACCCGAAGCACTCGACGGGAACCCCGAGCGCGCCGATCAGCCATGCCAGCGAATGCCGCATCGCGGGGTCGTCATCGACGACATAGACGGTCCGGGCAATGTCGGCGGGTTTCGGATCAGCGGTCATCGCGGTGCTCCTCGGTCGTGGCGGGCAGCACGAACCGCATCACGGTGCCGCCACCGGGATTGTCGCTCGCCCACAGGTGGCCGCCATGGGCCTCCACGATGGTCCGGCAGATCGACAGCCCCAGACCCATGCCGCCCGGCTTGGTGGTGAAGAATGGCTCGAACAGGCGCGCCTTGGCGTCGGCCGCCAGCCCGTGGCCGCGGTCGGCCACCGCGACCTCGACCCGCCCCTCCCGGTCCCGTCCGGTGCGGATGCTCACGACGCGGACGGCGTCGCCCGCACCGCCGGGCTTCGTGTCCGCCATCGCGTCCAGCGCGTTCTTGACCAGGTTCAGGATGACCTGCTCGATCTGGACGCGGTCGGCAAGCACGGGCGGCAGGTCGCCGGCGAGACTGAGGGTGATGGCGGCGCTGTCGGTGCGCGCCTGCCCCTCGCACAGGGCAACGGCGGCATGGACGCCGTCGTTGACATCCATCGGTTCCGGCTGCGGCGCGCGCTTGCGCACGAAGTTGCGGATGCGCGCGATGATCTGCCCGGCCCGCTCGGCCTGCTCCGCGATGGCCCGCGTGGCCCCCGCCAGTTGGGCCGGGTCGCCGGTTCCGGCCTCCAGGCGCCGGGTACAGCCGCGGGCGTAGTTGGAGATGGCGCCGAGCGGCTGGTTGAGCTCATGAGCCAGGTTGCTGGCCATTTCGCCGAGGATGGACAGGCGGGCGATGTGGTCCATGTCCTTCTGCCGCTCGCGGGCGACCTCCTCCGCCCGCCGGCGCTCCGCCATCTCATGGCGGAGGCCGCGGTTGGCGGCATGGAGCTCCGCGGTGCGCACCTTGATCAGGTGCTCCACCCGCAGCGAATGGATCGCCCACCACAGCAGCGCCAGGGCCGCGACGGCGAGCCACTGCCAATGCTCCCGGGCGATGTCGACCAGCGACAGCTCGCGCAGGTAACGGTAAGGCCCGATGCGCAGGGAGCGGAAGAGGGCGTGGACGGGCTGGTAGTCGAGCGGCACCGTCCAGCCGGCATAGCCGCCGGCCGCAGCCGCCGGGTCGTTCGCGGGCATCTGGAACAGGGCGACGGCAACCGCCTTCGCCAGCGTCTCCGGCGTCGAGGCGAGCCGGGCGAGCGGCCAGTCGGGATAGAGGTCCGTGGATACGGAACAGCCGAAGCCGGGAGGAGCCTTCGGCGCCAGAACCCGGAACCGGCCGGGATCGATCCGCCCTTCGGCGGCGAGTTCCTCCAGCAGGCAGGCGCGCAGCACGCCGACGTCGCTGTCGCCATCGCGCACCGCGAAGGCGATGCGATCCAGGGGAAAGCCGGAGAAGCGGAGCTCCTTCAGGTCGCGATAGGGATCGATCCCGGCCTTGACCATCTCGCCCCAGGCGACCTGGAAGCCGCCGAAGGCGTCGGGATCGCTGGCCAGGACCGTCCGCCCCTTGAGATCGGCGAGGTCCCGGATATCGGCGCGGTCGGCGCGGACGATCAGCGCCGAGCCGACCGACGCGCCGGAGGTTCCGGTCCGGGAGGATTGGAGGGTGGCGATGCGGGCGATGCCGTGCCGCGCCTCGAGCTCGACATAGTTGCCGGTGTTGGTCAGGACGAAATCGACGGTACGCCCCTGTACCGCCTCCTCCATGCCCGGCAGGTCCAGCGGCACCATCTCCGCGCCGCGGTCGGGAAAGCGCCCGGCCAGATAGCGGATGGTCGGCTCCCAAACGGCGTTCGCATGGTCGCCGCCGCGATAGGCCAGCACGGCGACCCGGATCGGCGGCAGGGGCGGCGACATCGAGGCCGATGTGGCTCCGACGGGGTGGCAAACGGTCAGGACGACCGCCGCGATGAGCACGCGGAGAGCGGAGCGCGGGACCATGGGGAACGCTCCGGCCATCCGGCCGCCCAGTCCGTATCCGTTCCTGGCCATCCTCAAAGCCGACCTCGATCCACGTCCATCTGCGGTGGGCACCCGACGTTCCACGGGCGGAGGATGCCGTCACGGCGGAGCCGCGCCAAGCGCCGCCGCAGCATGGATAGCGCCCGGCGGCCGGGACGGCTCTGATGCAGGTCAAGCTGAGCCCATCGGCCGTCCAAGACCGGTGAACGAAGACCGGTGGAGGGCGCTGCCGCAGGGCCGACGCACGGCAGCGCCCCCCGCTCAGTCGTACTGCGTCGGACGGCGACCGCGCGGAGCCGCGAAGGGCGAGATCGACCGGTGCAGGAAGCGGCCGTCGCCCGCCTTGCCGGTCTGGACGCCCTTGTCGATGATGACCTTTCCGCGCAGCAGGACGGTTTCCGGCCAGCCCGTCACCTCCATCCCCTCATAGGGCGTGTAGTCGGCGCCGTGATGCATCAGATCCTGGGTGATCGTCACCGTCCTGTCGGGATCCCACAGCACGATGTCCGCGTCTGCCCCGATGGCGATGCTGCCCTTGCGCGGGGCGAGGCCGTACATGCGGGCATGGTTGGTGGCCGTCAGGGCGACGAACTCCTGCAGGGATATCCGCCCCTTTCCCACCCCTTCCGAGAACAGGATCGGCAGGCGGACCTCGACGCCGGGGATGCCGTTGGGGACCCATTTGAACGCCGTCCGCTCACCCTGCTTCTTCTTGCCGGCAGGGCTGTCGAAGCGGAACGGGCAATGGTCGGAGGAGAAGACGGAGAAGAGGCCGGACTGAAGGCCGGTCCAGCAGGCCTCCTGGCTTTCCCTGTCCCGCGGCGGCGGGCTGCAGACGTATTTCGCCCCCTCCATGTTCAAACCCTTCAGGTCCTCGGCCGTGAGTGTCAGGTACTGGGTGCAGGTCTCGGCATACACCTTCAGGCCGCGGCTTTGCGCCCAGCGGATCTGTTCGATCGCGTCGGCGGAGGAGACGTGGACGATCATGATCGGCACGTCCACGATCTCGGCGAAGGAGATGGCGCGGTGGGTCGCCTCGCGCTCGACCGGGATCGGCCGGGATTCGGCGTGGTAGTAGGGGTCGGTGCGGCCGGCACGCTCCAGCCGCTCCGTCAGGAACTTGATGGCGTCGTAGCCTTCGGCATGGACCATCACCAGCGCCTTCTCGCGCCG
Organism: Azospirillum picis; assembly: GCF_017876115.1. Lineage (GTDB taxonomy): Bacteria > Pseudomonadota > Alphaproteobacteria > Azospirillales > Azospirillaceae > Azospirillum > Azospirillum picis. The sequence goes on along the minus strand of NZ_JAGINO010000011.1, from coordinate 31,577 downwards.
GGCCATGTCGAACACCTCCAGAAGCTCGCGGTCGTTCAGCTTCAGGTCGTCATAGGTCATGAAGACCTTGAACGAGGTGTAGCCGTCCTGGACCAGGGCGGGCAGTTCCTGGCCCAGCACCTGCTCGGTGGGGTCGGAGATGATGAGATGGAAGGAATAGTCGGTCAGGCACTGGCCTTCCGCCCGCGCGTGGTAGGCCTGGACCGCGGCGCGCAGCGACCGGCCCTTGGGCTGCAGCGCGAAGGGGATGACCGTCGTGTTGCCGCCGAAGGCGGCCGACAGGGTTCCGCTGCGGAAATCGTCGGCCATGACGGTGCCGTCGTCCCCGTCCTGCGCGATGTGGACGTGGCTGTCGATGCCGCCCGGCATCACGAGCTTGCCGGCGGCGTCGAGCACCGGGCCGGAGGCGTCCAGCCGTTCGGCCAGGGCCACGATGCGGCCATCCTTGATGCCAATGTCGCAGCGGCTGACGTCGGCGGCCGTGACCACCGTGCCGTTGCGCACCACCAGATCGAACTCAGCCATGTGCCTTATCCCGTTCCAGTTGTGATCGGCTGATCGCCGCTGCGCTCACCGCCCCTGCGGCATGGCCCGGCCGAGCGCCTCTACGAGACGGTCGACTTCGTCGAGCGTGTTGTAGTGAACAAGCGACACGCGGATCACGCCGTTCACCGCGGCCAGCCCCAGCTTCTCGATCAGGCGCCGGGCGTAGAAATCGCCGAAGCGGATGCCGATCATCGCGGAGTCGACGGCGCTCACCACCTCGTCGGACCGCCGCCCGTCGACCACGAAGCTGATGGTCGGAACCCGCAGGCCCCGGTCGGCCGCGGAGTGGCCGACGATCCTCACGTCCTTGCGCCGGCGCAGGTAGGAGAGCAGCCGTTCGGCAAGCGCCTCCTCGTGGGCGGCGATGGCGTCGAAGGCGGCCTCGATCCTCGCCCGGCGCGAACCGGCGGCACCGCAGCGCTCCCCCAGTTCCGCGAGGTAGTCGACGATGCCGGTGCAGCCGACGGCCAGTTCGTAATTCACGTTGCCGGGCTGGAGCTTGTAGGGGATCACCGAGCGGTCGATGAAGTAGTGGTTCAGGCTGGGCAGCGCCGCCAGGTGCTCGTGCTTGCCGTAGAGAACGGCGAAATGCGGCCCATAGACCTTGTAGAAGCTGAAGACGTAATAGTCGACGTCCCATCCCGCCACGTCCACGGCACGGTGCGGGGCATAGGCGACGGCGTCCACCAGCAGCCTGGCGCCGTGCCGGTGGACCAGCCGGGCGATGTCGGCCACCGGGTTGATGGTGCCGAGGATGTTCGAGGCATGGGTGACGCAGACGAGCCGCGTGCGCCCGTTCAGCAGGCGGTCCAGGTCGTCCAGCGACAGCTCCAGGCTGTCGGGGCGGACGGCCCAGGTCCGGATGACGGCGCCCCTCTCCTCCAGCTTGCGCCAGGGGCCGATGTTGGCCTCGTGATCGCAGTCGGTGACGACGATCTCGTCGCCGGGCTGGATGCCCCCGGCCATCGCCGCGGACAGGGTGTAGAGCAGGGCCGTCGTGCTCGGCCCCATGACCACCTCGTCCGGCCGGGCGGCACCGATCAGCTCGGCGACCTGGGCGTGGGCGTCCGCGACCCGCGCGCCGGACCGGCGCGACACGCCATAGCTGGCCCCGAGCTGGACGTTGCTGGTCAGCAGATAGTCCCGGATGCGGTCGGCGACGCGGGCCAGGGTCTGGGAGCCGCCGGCATTGTCCATGAAGGTCCAGTCGCCGGCGAGCGCCGGGAACTGGGAGCGGACAAAGGACAGGTCAAGCGGGGAGGACGACACGTTCGACACGGGTTCAGTTCCTTCGGTCAGGTCGCCGCGGCGTGGTCGGCGACCAGCAGCGGCACGGACAGGGAGACGACACGGCAGTCGGAATCGGGATCGGGAGCGCGCCACATCATCATGGCGAAGTCGGCGGTCTCGTCGAGAGCCACGAGCGGACAGTGCCAGACCCCGCCGGCATAGGTGATCGCCTGGTCGGGGCCGGCGATGAAGGCGCAGGCGGTCTCCGGGTCCGGCGCGCCGCCCGCGCCGGCGCGGGCGGCCACCACCAGGAAGCGTCCGCCGGTCATCGGCACGAAGGTCTGGGTGCTGAGCGGGTGCTGTTCCATCGCCGTCACGGCGAAGGGCAGGCGCGACGGCGTGAGACGGTAGAGCGCCAGCACCGGCGGCAGCGGGTCGCCGGCGAAGCCCAGCCCGTGCTCGGCGTCGTAACGGACGCCCCGCCCGTCATTGACCGGGGAGGGGCGGCCCCCGCCGGCGGCGAGCACCGTGCCGAAAGGCGCGAACGCTTCGGCGGTCAGCGGCACCGGCGGGATGATCCGGGGGGCGCTCAATGGTTCAGGACCGCTTGCAGGAAGGCGCGGGCACGCTCCTCCCTGGGCGCGGAGAAGAAGGCGTCCGGCTTCGCCTCCTCGACGATCTGGCCGCGCTCCATGAAGATCACGCGGTCGGCCACGCGCCGGGCAAACCCCATCTCATGCGTGACGACCAGCATGGTGACGCCGGTGCGGGCCAGCGACTGCATGACGTCGAGAACCTCGCCGACCATCTCCGGGTCGAGTGCCGAAGTCGGTTCGTCGAACAGCAGGATCCTGGGCTCCATCGCCAGCGCGCGGGCGATGGCGACGCGCTGCTGCTGGCCGCCGGACAACTGGCCGGGAAACTTGCCGGCCTGCTCGGCGATGCCGACGCGGGTCAGCAGTTCCATCGCCCGGTCCTCGGCGGCCTTCGGCGCCAGCTTGCGCACCCGGATCGGCGCCAACGCGACGTTGCGCAGCACGGTCATGTGGGGAAACAGGTTGAAGCTCTGGAACACCATCCCGACCTCGCTGCGCACGGCCGCCAGGTTGGGGCCGGGGCGGACGGCGACCTCGTCCACCACGACGGTTCCGGCGTCGTAGGTTTCCAGCAGGTTGATGCAGCGGATCAGGGTCGATTTCCCCGAGCCCGACGGCCCGAGCAGCACGACGACCTCGCCTTCCGCGACGTCGAGGTCGATGCCGGACAAGGCGCAGAAGCTGCCGTACATCTTGCGCAGGCCGCGGATGGAGATGATCGGCCGGGCGGACGGCGTGGGCCGGCCCGACCCGGATTGCCCCGCCTGCATATCGTTGCCCTGCATGTCAGCGGCGCTCCCTGGCAAAGTGTTTTTCCAGCGTCCCCACGGCGCGGACCATCGGCAGGAGCAGCAGCACATACATCGCGGCCGCACCGATCAGCGGCGTCGGGTTCGCCGCCAGGGCCTGGGCCTGGGTGGCCTGCTTCAGCAGGTCCGGCATCGCGACGACGGAGGCGAGTGCCGTGTCCTTCATCACATTGATGCAGTTGCTGGTCATCGGCGGAATGACGATGCGGACGGCCTGGGGCAGGACGATGTCCCCCATCATGCTCCAATAGGACAGGCCCAGCGCCTGGCTGGCCTCGAACTGGCCGCGGGGGATCGCCTGGATGCCGGCCCGCAGGATCTCGGCGCTGTAGGCCGCGCTGACCAGCGACAGGGCGGTGGTGGCCGACGCGAAGGGGGAAAGCCGCAGCCCGACGAAAGGCAAGGCGTAATAGACGATGACCAGGAGCACCAGGATGGGAATGGCGCGGAACAGGTCGATGTAGAGCACCCACAGCCCGCTCAGGGCCGGCGGGCCGTAAAGCCGCAGAAGGGCCAGGACCAGGCCGCCGACCAGGCCGAGCACGATGCTGAGAATGCCCAGCGTGAGCGTCGTCCCCAGCCCCATCAACAGGAGCGGCAGCGACTCCCACAGCACCCTTCCATTGAAGAAGGTGTCGATCAAATCCATGAGGGAATGTCCAGGCATGGGCTGGGTCCGGGCCGGAAGGACGCGGCCGGGATGAGATAGCCGGGAGGCAACGGCCGGGCAGGCGCGGCGCAGGCGCCGCGTGCCCGGCCATGGAGGTCCATTGGCGGGGAGACGAACCGCGCTCAGGACTTCTTCGGAATGTCGAGGACCTTGACGGTGCTGCCGTCGGCTTCGGGCTTCACGCCGAACCACTTCTCGTGCAGCGCGGCCAGCGTGCCGTCCTTCTTCATCGCGGTGATCTGCTCGTTGACGGACGGCAACAGCGGACTGTCCTTGGCGAGCATCACCGAATAGCGTTCGCCGGTCGGGATGCGCTGGGCGACTTTGAACTGCGGCTTGTCCTTGGTGTAATAGAGCAGGGCCGGAATGTCGCTGATGTAGCCGTCCAGGCGGCCGGCCCCGAGGTCGAGCATGGCCGGCTGCAGCCCCTCGAAGCGGCGGATGTCGCCGAAGCCGTATTTGGCTTGGTTCTGGGTGGCCCACATGTCGCCGGTGGAACCGGTATCGACCCCCAGCGACTTGCCCTTCAGGTCCTCGACGGACTTGTACGGCGTGTTCGCCCGCACGGTCAGGGACTGGTCGCTGTCATAATAGGGCTGGGCGAAGGATACGGATTCCAGACGCTTGTCGGTGATGGTGATCGACGAGATCGCCATGGCGATCCGCCCCGACTGAACGGCTGAGAACAGGCCGTTGAAGGGGATGTTGACGATCTCCACCGTCTTGCCGAGGCGCTTGGCCGCCTCGTTGACCACATCGATCTCGAATCCGACGAACGTGCCGGAGGCGTCCTGGAACTCCCACGGGACGTTGCCGATGTTGGCGCCGACGGCAAGGTCGGCGGCACGGGCCGGTGCGGCGCCCCAGACGGTGGCCGTCACCGCCGCCAGGAGGGCGAGCTTGAGAATCTGTCTGCGCATGGCTGTACCTGCGTCTCCCTGCATGAATGGAAGAAAGCCTGACGCGAATCCCTGCCGACCGGTGATGTTGTTATTTGGTCTGATGGGTCGTACCGGTCTGACCAGTTGGATTGCACCGCCTTTCCGGGCTATTGTCAAGGCGTCGCGTCGGGTACCCGCGGCATGAGCAACGACAGACAGGGATCGGCAGGATGCGTGGACGGCTGTTGGTGCCGCAGGCGGCGGTCGCGAGGATCCGCCAGATCATCGACGAGCAGGGGCTGCGCCCGGGCGACCAGCTTCCGCCCCAGCGCGAACTTGCGGAAAGGCTGAGCATCAGCCGCGCATCGCTGCGCGAGGCGCTGTCGGCGCTTGAAACCCTGGGCCTGATCCGGATCGAGGTCGGGCGCGGAGTCTTTCTCACCGACGGCAAGCCGCCGGACCCGGTCGCCACCTGGCGGTTCGCCGACCTCTATTCACCACGGGAGGTCTATGAGGCGCGCCTGGCGCTGGAACCCCAGGCCGCGCAGTTGGCCGCCGCCTCCTTGCCGGCTGCCGGCCTGGGGGCGCTCGCCAGCACGCTCGTCCGGATGCGCGCGGCGTTCGAGGCGCATGACCTCGCCCAGGCAGGGGTCGAGGACAGCACATTCCACCGGCTGATCGTCGAGGGGTGCGGCAACCGGATGTTCACGGACCTGTTCCGCACCGTCGATGCGGTGGTCGCCGAGATCCAGAGGCTGCCCTTCGCGCGGGAGGACCGCATCTGGGAGACCCTGGATGAACACGAGCGGATCCTGGAAGCCTTGCGGATGCGTGATGGCGGCCGCGCCGCACAGGCCATGTCCGACCATATTTCCGGCGCAGCGGGGCGGCTCGGTATCGGCCTGGGCACGGGAGCCGGCGCGGTACGGGAGGATCTGGAGCTTCCCGTGGGACACCCGGGCAGGTGAGCCACGGTTCGGGCAACGCCGGCCCTTGAAAGACGTGCGCACCGACGGAGCCAGACGCCGAGCGGTTGCCCCGCGGTTTCCCCATGGCCGACCGGTCACCACGATCGGTTGTCAGCGAGCTGAACCCAGTGACCCGCCGAAACCTCCCGGTACTCGCGGCCCGGCGGGACGAAATCGACCGCCCGGACGGGGCTTTTGAGCTCGCCGGCCTCGACCCTGCGTTGGCCGCGTTGATCGGGGTCGGCAACCGGGACGGCCGACAGGAGCTTTCGCGTGTAGGGGTGCTGCGGATTGCCGAAGACCGCCGCACGCGCACCGATCTCCACGATCTCGCCCAGATACATCACCGCAACCCGGTGGCTGACGCGCTCCACCACGGCCATGTCGTGCGAGATGAACAGGTAGGAGAGCTTGAGCTGGGACTGGAGGTCCAGCATCAGGTTGATGACCTGTGCCTTGACCGAGACGTCGAGGGCGGAAACGGACTCATCGGCGATGATGAGCTTGGGATCGAGGATCAGAGCACGGGCCAGGCTGATGCGCTGGCGCTGTCCGCCGGAGAACTCGTGCGGGTAACGGTTGGCCATGTCGGGCCTGAGCCCGACCCGTTCCAAGAGATAGGCGACCTTATCGCGTGCCTGCGCCTTGCCGCCGAGCTTGTGGACGAGAAAGGGCTCGGCGATCGCCGCGCCGACGGTCATCCGGGCGTTCAGGCTGGATATGGGGTCCTGGAAAATCATCTGCATCCGTCGCCGCGTCATGCGCAGCTCCCGGCGGCCGAGCGAGCCGATCTCCCGCCCTTCCATGCGCACCGAGCCGCCGGTCGGGGAGGTGAGACCCATGATGGTCCGGCCCGTGGTGGACTTGCCGCAGCCCGACTCGCCGACCAGCGACAGCGTTTCACCTTCTCGAATGTCGAAGGACACCTTCTCGACCGCGTGAACGCGGCCCGTCAGCCCGCCGAACGTTCCACCATGGATGTCGAAGCGCTTGACCAGATCCTCGACCTGGAGAACGATCGGGGCGCTTCCGTCCGGCACGGAGCCTGACGCGGCGGGCGTGACAACCGCGCCGGTGGCACGGTCGATCACGGGAAAGCGCGACGGGCCGGGGCTTTCGGCCATTTCGCCAAGGCGCGGGACGGCTGCCAGGAGGCTTCGGGTGTAGGGTGCGCCGGGCGCCGCGAAAATCCGCCGGGTCTCGCCCTCTTCCACCGCATCGCCGTGATACATGACGATCGTGCGGTCCGACATTTCGGCGACGACGCCCATGTCGTGAGTGATGAAGAGGATCGACATGTCCTCCTCGGCCTGGAGGTCGCGCAGCGTCTGAAGGATCTGCGCCTGAATCGTCACGTCCAGCGCGGTGGTCGGCTCGTCGGCGATCAGGAGCTTGGGATTGCAGGCGAGCGCGATGGCGATCATGACGCGCTGGCGCATGCCGCCCGAGAACTGATGGGCGTAATCGTCGAGGCGGCTGGCGGCGGAGGGGATGCGCACCTTGTCGAGAAGCGCCACCGCCTCGCGCCGCGCCTCGGCGGCGGAGAGGTTGCGGTGCTGGCGCAGCGTCTCCACCATGTGGAAGCCGATCGTATAGACCGGATTGAGGCTCGTTTCCTGGAAGATCATGGCGATGTCGCTGCCACGGATGCGCCGCATCTCCTCGGACGGCAGCTTGAGGAGGTCGCGCCCGCGGAACAGGACCTCGCCCTCGATCCGGCTCGTGGCCGGCGGCAGGAGGCGCATGATCGACATGGCCGTGACGCTCTTGCCCGAGCCGGATTCGCCGACCACGGCCAGGGTCTGCCTGTTGCCGATCTCGAAGGACACGTCGTTGAGGACGCGCGTCCAACGCCCTTCCACCTGGAAGGAGGTTCTGAGATTCCGCACGGAAAGAAGGGGCGAGGACTCGCGCTGCGCTTTCGCCTGAACCATCAGCCACGGCCTTTCGGATTGAACACGTCGCGGAACTGGTCGCCCACGAGGTTGATCGCGACGATGGTCACGAGGAGGGCGATGCCGGGATAGAAGGACAGCCAGTACTGGCCGGACAGAAGGTACTGGTAGCCGTTGGAGATCAGGAGCCCGAGGCTCGGCTCGGTGACGGGAACGCCCAAGCCCAGGAACGACAGGGTCGCTTCGAGCGAGATCGCGCGCGCCACCTGGATCGTGGCCATGACGATCAGCGGCGGCAGGCAGTTGGGCAGGAGGTGTCGGAAGATGATCCGGCTCATGGGAACGCCGAGGCAGTCCGCCGCCTGGATGTATTCGCGCCGGCTCTCCACCAGAGCGGTGCCGCGGGCCGTGCGCGCATAGCTGGCCCATTCCACGATGATGAGCGCGAGCACCACGTTCTGGACGCCCTTGCCGAGGAAGGCGAGGATCATCAGCGCCACGAGGATCGAGGGGAAGGAGAGCTGGAGATCGACGAGGCGCATGATCGCCGTCTCGGTCCGCCCGCCGACATAGGCGGCGAAGAGTCCGAGCGAGGCTCCCACGAGGGCCGCCACCAGGGCCGCCACGACGCCGACGCTGAGAGAGATGCGCAAGCCGTAGAGGATGGCCGAGAAGAGGTCGCGCCCCTGGTCGTCGGTGCCCAGGAGATAGGTGTAGCCCCCGGCCGCCGACGGGGAACCCGGCTCCAGCATCCCGTCCATGATGTCGAGCTGCATGAGGTCGTAGGGGTTCTGCGGCGTCAGGAGCGGCGCGAAGACGGCGGCCAGCACCACGAGGGCGAGCACGACAAGGGCCGTCATGGCGAGAGGGGAGCGGGCGAAGTCGCGGGCGACCCTTGCCCAGGGTCCGCGCGTCGCGCCTCCCACCGGGCCGGCGGCCGGTATCGGCGTCTGGTCCGGAACCTGGGTCATCGGGCGCTTCCCTTCTCGCCGAGGCGAACGCGCGGATCGAGGAGCGTGTAGACCACGTCGACCGCGAAATTGATCCAGACGAACACGACCACGATCAGCAGGAGGTAGGCGACGATGATCGGCCGATCGAGGACGTTGATGCTGTCGATGATGAGCTTGCCCATGCCGGGCCAGGCGAAGATCGTCTCGGTCACCACCGAGAAGGCGATCACCGAGCCGAATTCGATGCCGATCACGGTGACGACCGGGATCATGATGTTCTTGAGGACATGCAGGCTGATGACGCGCCGCTCGGTGAGCCCGCGCGCCCGGGCGTAGCGGATGTAGTCCTGCGGCAGGACCTCGCGCACGCCCGCCCGCGTCAGGCGCATGATGAGCGCCATCTTGAAGAGCGAGAGGTTGAGGGCGGGAAGCAGGAGGTGACGCCAGCCGTCCGCCGTCAGGAACGACCATTGCAGGCCGAAGAGCGAGGCCGTTTCGCCTCGCCCGCCCGACGGCAGCCAGCCGAGCTGCACCGCGAACACCATGATCAGCATGAGGCCGATCCAGAAGGTGGGCAAGGAGAAGCCGAGGATGCTGCCCGCCATCAGAAACTTGGCGAGCCAGGATTCCGAGCGCAGGCCGGCATAGAGGCCGAGCGGCAGGCCGACGAGCGCGGCGAAGCCGACCGCGATCACCGCAAGCTCCAGCGTGGCGGGCATCCGCTGGAGGATGACCTGAAGCGCCGGCTGGTTGAAGACGTAGCTGTTGCCGAGGTCGCCGTGCAGCGCCGCCTTGAGGAACCCGACATATTGCCAGACCAGAGGTTGGTCGAGGCCGAGTTCGGCGATCACGCGCAGCCGCTCCGCCTGGTCGGCGTCGGGCGAGATGAGGATGTCGACCGGGTTGCCGATCACGTTGAGGCCGACGAACACGATGATCGACATCGCGACCATCACCAGAACGGCTTGAAGGAGCCGTTTCAAGAGCCACAGGATCATCGAAGGCCTCCCAACGGGGACAATGAGGCAGGGGAGATGCGGGCGGGGGGCGCCGGCCCTGTGTCTGCGATCACGCCACCGGCGCGGGAACGGACAGGGCCATGCCGTCGCGCTGGGGGTCCGCCCCGCCGGTGCAGCGCCCCTCGTCGATGCGGATGCCGTGAAGGGCGGCGAACGGATAGCTCTGCCAGGACCGCTTCACGTCGTAGCCGTCGGCCGCCAACGCGTCGGTGACGCGTCGGGTGATGCGGTTCGACACGTCGATCACGTTGGAAACGGCGACGACGCGCGGCGCGCTGACGGCTTCCAGCATCGACATGTCGAAGTCGATCACGTTCATGATGCCCTGCGCCACGGCCGGGGCGATGTAGCTGCCGCCCGGCGCTCCGATGACGATGAAGGGCTCCTCACCCTTGAACACGATCGTGGGCGCGGCCGAACTCGGCCGGCGCTTGCCGGGCGCTATGGAGCCGGCGCGGCCGGGACGCGGGTCGAAACGGCTCATCAGCCCGTTGTACATGAAGCCGAGGCCGTCGCTGATCGCGCCCGAGGGACTGCCGAGCGAATGGGTCAGCGCCACGGCATTGCCGTGAGCGTCGATCACCGAGACATGGGTCGTGTCGCGCGAGGACTTGTCGAGGCGGGTGACGCTCGCCCGCTCGCCGGCCCGGATGGAGTCGGCCAAGTCGCGAGCGTAGGCCTTGGACGTGAGGCGCTCGACCGGCACCTCGACATAGGCGGGGTCGCCCATGTAGCGGTCCTTGTCGATCGTCATGCGCTTCATCGCCTCGGCGAGATGGCGCACATGCTCGGTCGAGCCATGCCCCATGCCGGCGATGTCGAAGTTCTCCAGGATGTTCAGGAGCTGAAGCATCGACATGCCGCTTCCCGGCGGCGGGCTGGTGGCGATCCGGTATCCCCGGTAGTCCCCCCGCAGCGGCTCGGCGGACGACAGGGAGTAGCCGGCCAGATCCTCGCGCGAGATCAGGCCGCCGTTGCGCGCCATGTCGTCGGCGATCTCCTCGGCGATCTCGCCGGTGTAGAAGAGATCGGCGCCGCCGCGCATCAGGCGTTCCAGCGTGTTGGCGAGATCGGGATTGGTGACGATGTCGCCCGGCCGCTTCAGGCTGCCGTCGGGCCGGAAATAGATCTCCCGGCCCGTGCGGCTGTACCGCAGCTTGTCGACCGTGTTAACCTGGCCCGAGCTCTTCTGGTCCAGCGACCAGTACCAGTGAACATGCGGCCGCACCATGAACCCCCGCCGGGCCTGGTCGAGCGCCGGCGCGATGACGTCGCTCCAGTCCATGGTGCCGAAGCGGCCGAGGACGTGGTCATAGCCCTTGACGCTGCCCGGCGTGCAGGCGGCGAGGTAGCCGATCTCGTTGATGTTGCCGTCGAGAAGATAGGCGAAGCCGTCGCGCGACTGGCCGACGAGCTTCGACGTCCACATGTCCTCGCGCGCCGACAGGGAGGCCTTGGCGTAAAACTCCACGATCTCATGCACGCCGCGCGAGGGCATGTAGACCTGCATCGAGCCGAAGCCGCCGATGCCGCACATCTGGGGGTCCACGACCCCTTGCACGAAGGCGCAGGCGATCGCGGCGTCGATGGCGTTGCCGCCGCGCTCCAGTACCATCGCCCCGGCCTCGACGGCTTCGGGCTGGGGGGCGACGATCATCGCGTTCTTCATGAGATTTGTCCTTGGATCTTTGCCATCGGGCCGCGCCGCGGCAGGCCCCGCGGCGAGGAGGCCGCCGCGGGGTGAAGGTGCGGAGAAGGGAGAAGGCGGGCGGGCGTCAGGCGCGCGGCGTGGCCGCGAGCGCCATCGTGTACTGGTCGGCGCGCGCGGTGTAGTCGACCGACCGCTTGGCGCCCCAACTGACCCCCTCGTGATGAAGCGGGATCAGAGCATTCCCGTTGAAGACGATCTCGCTCGCCTGGCCGAGGAGCGAAGCCCGCTTGGCGTCGTCGAGCGTGCTCGTGGCCTCCTTGACCAGCGCGTCGAGGCGCGGATTGGAATAGCGGCCGTAATTGCTCGCCCCGGTGCCGGCCTTCTTGTCGTAGGTCAGGCTGAGCGCGACCAGAGGATTGGACGTCTCGCCGGTGTTGACGCCCCAGGCCCCCAGCATGAAGCTGAATTCGGCAGCGCTCACCCGGCCCGAATAGACGGACCAGGGCAGAACCTCCACGGTCGAGGCGATGCCGATGCGCGCCAGCATCTGGGCCACCGCCTGGATGACCTTGGCGTCGTTCACGTAGCGGTCGTTCGGGCCGTGCAGCGTCAGCTTGAAGCCGTTGGGATAGCCCGCCTCCGCCAGCAGCGCCTTGGCCTTGGCCGGATCGTAGGTCGCCCCCGCGATCGCGTCCGACGTGCCGAACCCGCCCTTCGGCAGGAATTGGGTGGCGACCAGCGCATTGCCGCCCATGATGCGCTCGACGATGGCGCCGCGGTTGATCGCCATGCCGATGGCCCGACGGACCCGCTCGTCCTTGAACGGGTTCTTCTCCAGCGGGCGGCCGTCATGGCCTGTGGCGAAGGGCGTGACGTCGCGCTCCTGGTCCATCGCCATGAAGACGAAACGGCTGGAAACGCCGGTCACGAGATGTAGAGCGTCATTGCCTTTGATCAGGCGTTCGCCTTCGGTGGGAACGGCATCGATGAGGTCGAGATCGCCGGCCAGCAGCCCGGCGACCCGCGCGCCGTCATCGGTGAGGACGCGCAGGGTGACGGTGGCCCAGGGCGCCTTCGCGCCCCAATAGGCGTCGTTGCGCTTGAGAAGCGTCTGGCTGCCGTTGGTGAAGCTGTCGAGAAGATACGGGCCGGTGCCGATGGCCGCCTTGCCGGAGTTGAAGTCGGCGGACGATGCGTCCTTGAACGTCGCGCGGATGATGCGAAGGCGCGTCAGCGAGTTCGGCAGGATCGGGTCGGGAGCATTGGTCTCGATGATGATGGTGTTGGGCGTCCCGCCCGACGAGACCGACTTGATGGTGCGCGTGTAGTTGCGGAAGGAGGACGGGCTCGGCAGGTCGGTCGCGCGCTGCACGGAAACCTGAATATCCTCCAGCGTCAGGGGCGAGCCGTCCGAGAAGGTGATGCCGTCGTGGAGCTTGAACTCCCAGCGCGTGTCGTCGATCGGACGCCAGGACGCCGCCAGTCCCGGCACGGGCCTGGAGGCCGGATCGTTGACGACGAGGGATTCGAAGATGTGCGCATTGACCGCGTTGTTCGGCACGTTGTTGGCCGCATGCGGGTCGATGCTGGTGTTGGGTGCGCCGAGACCCACGCGAAGCGCTCCGGCGTCCTGGGCAGACCCATGTCGCGCGATCAGCGGCATGGTCGCGAAAGCCCCGAGCGTTGCGGCCAGCATCTGCCGCCGATCCAAGGTCATCATGGCAAGTCCTCTGGCTATGCCTCGCCTCCCCACGGGCGACAGGACATCACCATAAGATCATTTTTGCACGTGTCAATATAGTCGATCCATTGGTTCACCTAGTGAACCAACTTTGAGATTTCGCTTTTTGCGCCTGCGGGGTAGACAAGCCTTCGGCCGCAACCCGGCCGGACAAATCGGGGACCGATCGATTGAGCAAGACCAGTGAGAGCCGCTATTTCGTCGACGCGGTGGACAAGGCGGCGGCCCTGCTGCTCATCATTGCGTCGGAGCCGGGCCTGGGCTTGTCGGAGGTCGCGCGACGCAGCGGGGAAAGCAAGGCGCGGGTCCTGCGGCTGCTGCGCACGCTGGAGATGCGGGGGCTCGTGACCTGCACCCCCCAGACCCGTGTCTACAAGCTCGGTTACGCCGCCGCGCTGATCGGACGGGCGGCGATGGAACAGGTAGATCTCGTGCAGCTTGGCCAACCCGTCGTGGAGCGCCTCGGAAGGGAGTTCAACGAGACCGCACAGCTTCGCATCCGGGAAGGGGACCAAAGCCTTTGCGTCGCGTTCTGGGAGCCGCAGCGCGAATTGCGGGTCCATACGACGCTCAATCGGCGCCGCCCCCTTCACGCCGGATCGGGCAAGCTGCTGCTGGCCTTCGCGCCGCCGCTGCTTCGGAGCGAAATCCTGTCGCGGCCACTGCCGGCCCTGACCGACAACACCAGCACGGACGCAACGGTTCTGAAGGCGCAGCTTGAGGAGATCCGCTCCAACGGCTATTGCGTGAGCCGGGGCGAGGTGACGCGAGACCTCATCTCCGTCAGCGCTCCCATTCTGGGGCCGGATGGGCTCGCGGACGCGTCCATTCTCATCAGCGCACCGGCAACACGCCTGCCCGACGACATTCTCGAACGCTGCATCGTCTCCGTCAGGACGGCGGCCGCCGAACTGTCGTCCATGCTCGGCCGCTCCTGAAGACCGCACCGCCCCGGGTTTCCCGAAGGCCCCATCATCCGAGAGAGTGGGGTCATCATGACGAAACCCGCGTCACCCAACCCTTGAGGACGTCGTTCTGGCGGCGTGACGCAACACAGATGGCCCAGGAAACCCGGAGCGGTTCAGGCAGCAGTTTTGTGCCGCAGCGTTGGGCTACAGCCATGGGCACCACCTGCGGGCCATGCAGGAGCGGCGAAACCGCGCGGCTGTTTACAAAAGGAAGTCGTGAGAGTTGGTTGGGGGACTAGGATTCGAACCTAGGCTGGCGGAGTCAGAGTCCGCTGTCCTACCGCTAGACGATCCCCCAGACCGTCACCGGGGCGGCCAAACTGCCGTTCCCCGTGGTGTGGGCGGGCTTATACCAATGCGGTGACAGGCTGTACAGGGGGTTTTTTCACCCGGCGTGAAATTTTCCGATCCGGCGTCCCGCCATCCCCATCGGCACCCCCCTGCCCCCCAAGCCCCGCCCCCGCGCTGCCGCCGGAAGCGGGGCTGCCGGATCAGGCGGCGGTTCCGCCGGCCATGGGGGCGATCACCTGGGCAAGCTCGGCGTCGCCGTCCAATTGCTCGACCTCGCGGGTCAGTCGACGGCGCCAGTTCGGATGCTGGTCGACGGTGCCGGGCAGGTTGGGCTGCTCGTCCTCGCACAGCGCATCCTCGATCTGCACCATGACGATGCGCGAGGGCGTGCGCGCCAGATAGGCGTGGACGGCGGCGGCCAGTTCGGTGCGGAAAGGCTGGTCGCCGTCGTCGCTGGGGTAGGAGTCCGGGCGCAGCCCTTCCTGCGACAGCGCCTGCAGCAGGCGCCAGCGGTCGACGCCGCGGTCCCAGCGGTCCTTGTCGCGGCTGGCGTCGTCGGGATAGAGGCCGAGGCGCGTGCGCCACTCCAGGTCGCGGCCGGTCCAGAAACCCTTGAAGGGGGCAAGGTCGTGGGTGCTGACCGTCGCCATCGAACCGGCCGGATAGTCGCCGGGCCGCTTGAAGCCGCCGTCAGGCGTCCGCTCGAAATAGAGTACCCGGTAGCTGAGGATGCCGGCCCGTTCCAGCGCCGGGCGGAAGCCCTCCGGAACGGTGCCCAGATCCTCGCCGATCACCACGCAGCGGTTGCGCCGGCTCTCCAGCGCCACGATGCGCAGCAGCTCGTGGAACGGGTACTCGACATAGGCGCCGTCGCTGCCGTCCTCGGGGATCCAGAACAGATGCTGCAGCGCCATCACATGGTCGATGCGCAGCGCCCCGGCGTGGCGCATGTTGGCGCGCAGCATCTCGATGAAGGGGCGATAGCCCGCCTCGCGCAGGCCGAGCGGCGACAGCGGCGCCAGGCCCCAGTTCTGGCCGTTCAGGTTGAACTGGTCCGGCGGGGCGCCGACATTGGCGCCCTGCACCAGGATCGAGGGGTCGGCCCAGGCGGAGCCGCCGCCGGGATGGGCGGCGACGGCGAGGTCGCGGTAGAAGCCCAGCGCGAGCCCGGCCGCCCGCCCCCGGGCGGCCGCCTCGCCAAGCTGGCGGTCGGCCTCGAACTGCGCCCAGGCGAAGAAATCGACGCGCGCGGCATGCTCGGCGGCGAAGGCGGCGACCTCGGCGCTCTCCGGATCCTGGAAGGCCGCAGGCCAGCTCCGCCACATCCATTGCGACGGGTCGGCGCGGAAGAAATGCTCGTGCAGGGCGTCGAACAGGGCGTGGCGCTCCAGCGCGGCCCCCATCTCCTGCCGGAAGGCGGCATAGGCGGCCTTGCGCGGGTGGTCGCCGGGCAGCGCGTGGAACCGCGCGTGCAGCGCCTCCAGCACCGGCAGCTTCAGCGCCGCCACCGCCGAGTAATCGATCAGTTCGGCCTGCCGCGCGTCGGCCAGCGCCTGCCGGAAGGCCGGCGCAGCGATGCGGGCCTGCAGGTCGTCGGCGCCGTCCAGTTCCGGCACGGCGGCCACGTCGATGTAGAGGATATTGAGGAACTGACGGCTCGACGGCGAATAGGGGCCGATGTGGTGAGGGTCGGCCGGGAACAGCGCGTGCAGCGGGTTCAGCCCGACCAGCCCGGCCCCCAGCCGGCCGGCGGTGCCGGCGAAGCGGGCGAGGTCGCCGAAATCGCCCATCCCCCAATCGCGGCCGGAGCGCAGCGAGTAGACCTGCAGGCCGATGCCCCAGGTGCGGCCGGCCGGAACCACCTCCTCGACCGTCACGCAGCGCTCGGGCGCCACGATCAGCGTGGTGGCACCGGCCAGGGTGCCGGCCCCCGGTGCGCCGGCCTCCCCACCCATCTCCAGGGCCATCTCCAGGGCCACCTCCAGCCGGTGGTAGCCGATGGGCAGCGACACCGGCAGCAGCCCGCCCAGCCCGCGGCGCTCGTAGCCGGCGCCGTCGATCGTCGCCCGCCCCGTCACGGTCAGGTCGCGCACGGTGACCGTGCCGCCCTCGGCGGAGCCGCCTTCCGGGGTCAGGGTCCAGCGCAGGGTGGCGTCCCCCAGGCCGTCCGGCAGCGCGGCCGCCAGCTCGATCCGCTGCCCTTCGCCGGCCACCAGCACCGGCGGCAGCGGACGGCTCCAACCCCGCCGCTCCACCGCGGCAAGGCTGGCGGCGACGTCCGCATCGGTGGCGGCGTTCAGCCCCATGGCCGCGACCAGCGCCCGTTTGGTGGCGGCCGAGGTCTCCCGCCGGTTGCCCCAGATGTCATGGTAGACCGGTTCGAGTCCAAGCAGATCGGCCAGACGGTCGAGATCACTCATTCAGAGTCCCCGGGAGTAATTCGGACACATAGGGATTGTGCGGATGGCGGCCCGCGTCAATGCAGACCGGCGGCCTATGACATCGGGACCGCATCCGGCAACGGAGCCGCATTCAGCCGGCCGGAACCGCGCCTGCCGCCCGGCCGGCCTGCGACTGGTGCAGGGCATCGGGCACCGGCGGCATCGCGTCCGCCGCCTCGGCCGGCAAGGCCGGCTGGGACGATGCCGCGGCGGCCTTGGCCAGGGCCATCTGCTCCAGCCGGCCGCGGTAGCTGGAGACGGCCGCCGCCACCTCGCGCACCATGGCGTCCAGCGGCCGGTCGGGATCGACCGCCTGCATCAGCGCGCGGGTCAGCGCCTGGAGCTGCGCGAGGTCGACGGTCAGGTCGGCGGCCGGGACACCAGCGGGGCTGGCGGCCGGACCGGCAGCCTCGGCGGTGGCGCCGATGGTCTCGGCCAGCGCCTTGACGGCATGGGCCACCGCCTCCACCGGCGCGTGGTCGCCGGCGTCGGCGGCACCGTCCCCCTCGCCGAGGCGGCGCAGCAGATCGTCGGCGAAGCCGGCGATGCGGGCGAGATGGTCGAGGGCCAGCCGGTCCGGGACCGGCCGCGCCAGGCCGGGAAGGGCGAACTCCGCCAGGAAGGCGATCTGGATGCTGGCGCGCAGCCGCTTCCAGCAGGCGACGGTCGCGACCGCCTCGTTCAGCAGCATGCGCGCGCCCGACTGGGTCCATTGGCCCGTCGCCTTCAGCCGCAGCGTGTTGGGCGCGTCCAGCACCGGGATCTGCGCGCCTTCGCGCGGTGCCTTGCGGCGGTCGGGACCGGTGTAGTCGGCGGTGACGACGAAGCCCTTGCGCGCCTCGATCAGGCTGACGATCCGCTCGCGCATCTGCTTGGGCGACACCGGCTTCATCAGCAGGTCGTCGCCGCCGACGTTGCTCACCCGCGCCAGCAACGCCGGCGTCGGAGTCCAGGTGGTGACGATCACGCAGGCGAAGGGGTTGGGCACGCCCGAATCGTTGCGCAGCGAGCGGATGAAGCGGAAGGCTTCGGAATCCTCGGCGTCGGCGTCGACCAGCAGCAGGTCGGGCATGCCGGCAACCAGCAGACCCGCCGCCGCGCGCACGGAATCGAAGACCTCGGCCCGGCGGAAGTTCATGCGGATCAGCACGTCGCGGAACAGGCGCCCGGTGTTGAGCTGGCTGTCGATGATCGCGGCGTCGATCTGCGAGAAATCGTAATCCGGCATCGTCCCACCCGAAGCTCCGCTGCGGCCGCCCCCGAGAGCGCGGCGACGCAGGCTAGCACGCTTTGACCGTCCCCGTCGCCGTAGCATCTCGGCCGGACGGATGGACAGTGGACGAATGATCGCAGGGCGCCCCCTCCCCCGCTCACATCCCGGCCTGCTCCATCAGCGTGAAGACCAGCACGGTGCGCCCGTCGACCATCATGGCGCGGCCGGCCAACTGCATGCGCTCGTCGCCGGCGCCGTCGTCGACCCGGGTGTCGAGGATGCAGCGCCAGCCCCGCCCGCCCGGCACGTCGGGCAGCGTCACCGCCATGGTGTCGGCATGGGCGTTCAGCACGATCAGCAGCACGCCGTCGGTGAGCGGCTGGCCGTCCGTCCCGACATGGGTGCCGGCGCGGCCGTTCAACAGCAGGACGATGCAGCGCGCCTGGGTGTTGCGCCAGTGCTCCGCGGTCTTCTCCAGACCCTGCGCGTTGTACCAGACGATGTCCTTCAGCCCGTTGGCCGCCACCTCCCGCCCATGCAGGAAGCCGGCACGGCGCAGCACCGGGTGGGCGCGGCGCAGGGCAACCAGCCGGCGGACGAAGGACACCGTCGCGCCGTCGCGCCTCGACCAGTCGAGCCAGGTGAGGTCGTTGTCCTGGCAATAGGCGTTGTTGTTGCCCCGCTGGCTGTGGTCCAGCTCGTCGCCGGCCAGCATCATCGGCGTGCCCTGCGACAGCATCAGCGTCGCCAGCAGGTTGCGCTTCTGCCGTGCCCGCAGCTCGCCGACCGCCGGATCGGCGGTCTCGCCCTCCACGCCGTGGTTCCAGGAACAGTTGGAGGAGTGACCGTCGCGGTTCTCCTCGCCGTTCGCCCAGTTGTGCTTGTCGTTGTAGGTGACGAGGTCGTGCAGGGTGAAGCCGTCATGGGCGGTGATGAAGTTCACGCTGGCCCAGGGGCGGCGTCCACGCTTCTCGAACAGGTCGGCCGATCCGGCAATGCGCCCGGCCAGTTCCGGCAGCATGCCGTCGTCGCCGCGCCAGTAGCGGCGCACCGTGTCGCGGTAGCGGTCGTTCCACTCCGCCCAGCCGGGCGGGAAGTTGCCGACCTGGTAGCCGCCGGGGCCGACGTCCCACGGCTCGGCGATCAGCTTCACGTCGGCCAGTACCGGGTCCTGGCGCACGGCGTCGAGGAAGCCCGAGCCGGGGTCGTAGCCGTAGGGCTCCCGCGCCAGCACGGTGGCGAGGTCGAAGCGGAAGCCGTCGACATGCATCTCCGTCACCCAGTAACGCAAGGAATCCATCACCATCTGCACCACCCGCGGGTGGCTGAAATCCAGGGTGTTCCCAGTGCCGGTGTCGTTGATGTAGTAGCGCGGCGTGTCCGGCATCAGCCGGTAGTAGCTGAGATTGTCGATGCCCTTGAAGGACAGGGTCGGTCCCAGGTGGTTGCCCTCGGCCGTGTGGTTGTAGACGACGTCCAGGATCACCTCGATCCCCGCCTCGTGCAGGCGGGCGACCATCGTCTTGAACTCCGACAGCACGCCGGTGTTCATGTAGCGCGGCTCCGGCGCGAAGAAGCCGATGGTGTTGTAGCCCCAGTAGTTGGTCAGGCCGCGGGTGACCAGATGCTGTTCGTCGGCCACCGCCTGCACCGGCAGGAACTCCACCGAGGTGATGCCGAGCGCCCGCAGATACTCGATCACCCGCTGGGTCGAGAGGCCGGCGAAGGTGCCGCGCAGGTGGGCCGGCACCTCCGGGTGGCGCATGGTGAAGCCGCGGACGTGGGTCTCGTACACCACCGTGTCGGTCCAGGGAACCTGGCGGCGGCGGTCGTGGCCCCAGGTGAAGGCGCCGTCGACCACCCGGCATTTCGGCATGCCGCGGGCATTGTCGCGCCGGTCGAAGGACAGGTCCTCCCGCGTCGAGCCGACCCGGTAGCCGTAATGGGCATCCGACCATTTGAAGCCGCCGAACAGCGCCCGCGCATAAGGGTCGATCAGCAGCTTGTTCGGGTTGAAGCGGTGGCCTTCCTCCGGCTCGTAGGGGCCGTGGACGCGGTAGCCGTAGAGCAGGCCGGGCCGCGCGTCGGGCAGGTAGCCGTGCCAGACCTCGTCAGTGTGTTCCGGCAGGGTGACCCGCTCCACCTCGCGCTGGCCGGTCTTGTCGAACAGGCACAGCTCCACCCGCTCGGCATGGGCCGAGAAGAGCGCGAAGTTGACGCCGAAGCCGTCCCAGGTGGCGCCGAGCGGATAGGGCTTGCCGGGCCAGACCGGGGTGCGGGCGGGGGTGTTGGATGGCATGCGGGCTACCGGGGTGGAGAAAGCCGAAAGGAAACCTGGGATTGACCGGTAAACCATAGCGCGATCAATCGGATGCGCAACCCGGGATCACCCGGAGCCGCGGCTTTTCCCATGGACGGCGCCGCCGCCGCCGTGCCGGACGGCGCGCCGATCCGCCATCCGCCCGGTGCAACGGAGGCCCGCCGTTCCCATCTCCTGCCTCGCGGGCCGCCCGCGGGACCGCAAAGACGCCCCTTGACGCCGGGAGACCGCCGATGCCGGAGAGCACCTTGACCGCACGCCAGACCAATGCCTGCGCCCTGCTGGACGCCGAGGAGTACGAGACGCTCGTCGGCGCGGCCAACGAGTACCTGGCGGCCCAGGGCGCGCTGATGAGCCTGATGTCCACCCTGGGCAGCACGATCGAAAAGGGCTTCGAGGCGCTTCCCGGCGGCTTCCGCAACGAGGTGATGCTCAAGGTCCGCGAGGCGCTGGAATACGCGCAGCAGGTGGCGATGTCCCGCATGGACAAGGACGCCGGGCGCGAGGCCTCCAAGCGCTGGTACGGGGCGCTGGCCGCCGTGTCCGGCGGGGTCAGCGGCTTCTTCGGCCTTCCCGCCGTGCTGGTCGAGCTGCCGCTCACCACCGTCACCATCCTGCGGTCGATCGCCGACGTCGCCCGTTCCAAGGGGGCCGACCTGGAGGATGTCGGGGTGCAGGCCACCTGCCTGGAGGCCTTCGCCTACGGCGGCCCGCTGGACGATGACGACGACGCGGACCTCGCCTTCTTCGCGGCGCGGGTCGGCGGCGTCGCGCTCGCCGGCCGGATCGGCGCCGGGCAGCTGGCCGACGTCATTTCGACCGTGGCGGTGCGCTATGCCGCCGCGGTGGTGCCGAAGGTCGCGCTGCAGGCGGTTCCCGTCACCGGCGCCGTCCTGGGAGCCGGCCTGAACTGGTCCTACATGCAGTTCTACCAGTCGATGGCGAGCGTCCTCTTCACGCTCCGCCCCATCGAGGCGAAATACGACCGCGACCAGGTCAGATCCTGCTTCGCCTCGATCGTGCGCGACCTGAAGCAGGGCAAGGCGGCGGGACGAATGCCGAAGACGCTGCCGAACCTCTGAGCGCCCCCGTCACCGGCTGGCACGGAGGCGGGCGGCCTGCCGCTCAGGTCAGCGCCGCCTCCTGCGCCGGCACGGGCTGGAGCGCCGGGGCCTCGCGCGGGAGGTGGAGGATGAAGCGGGTGCCCTGCCCCAGCCGCGACTGCACCGCGATGGTGCCGCCCAGCGGGCCGGTGACGGTGTTGAAGACGATGTGGAGGCCGAGGCCCGAACCGCCCTGCCCGCGCTTGGTGGTGAAGAAGGGATCGAAGACCTTGGGCAGGGTTTCCGGGGCGATGCCGGCACCGTCGTCGATGAAGTCGATCCGCACCCGGTCGGCGCCGTCGGCGCGGGCGGCGATCCGGATCGTTCCGGGCTGGGCCTCGCCGGCGCGGTCGCCGTCGCCGTAGGCATGGACGAGGGCGTTGATCACCAGGTTGGTCATCACCTGCCCGAGCGCGCCGGGAAAGCTGTCCATCGTCAGCTCCTCGCCGCACTCGACCACCACCTTCAACCCGGAGCGCTTCAGCCGCGGGCGCAGCGAGAACAGCAGCTCGTGGACGTAGCCGCCCAGCTCGAACAGCCGCCGGTCGCCGGACGACTGGTCGACCGCGACCTGCTTGAAACTCTGCACCAGCGAGGCGGCGCGGTCGATGTTCGCCATCAGCAGGCGGCTGCTCTCGTTCAGGCCGTCGAGGAACTCCAGGAACTCGGACCGGCGCAGGGCGTTGGCGACGAAGCGCTCGCGCAACACCTGCGCCTGCTCGCCGATATGGCTGGCGGCGGTCAGGCCGATGCCGATCGGCGTGTTGATCTCGTGCGCCACCCCGGCCACCAGTTGGCCGAGCGATGCCATGGTCTCCGCCTGGATCAGGCTTTCCTGCGCCTCGCGCAGGTCGGCCAGCGCCCGCTCCGCCGCCTCCCGCGCCTCCACCATCGCGGACTCGGCATGCTTGCGGTCGGTGATGTCGTAGAGCCAGGTCAACAGGGCCGCCTCGCCGTCCAGCTCGACGGTGTTCCACGACGACAGCACCCAGACGATGCCGCCGTCGGGCCGGCGGAAGCGGATCTCGGCATTGCGGAAGGCGCCCTCGCGGTCGAAGCGGGCGATCAGCGCCCGGCGGTCGGCCGGGTCGGCATAGAGGTCGGTGACAGGCGTGCGCATCAGCTCCGCCCGCCCGCGGCCCATCAGGATGGCCGACTGGGCGTTGCAGAACAGCCAGCGGCCGTCGCGGGTGGTCACGTTCACGGCGATGGGCGCCGCCTCCATGATCTTCAGCAGCCGCTCCTCGCTGGCGCGCAGGCGCGCCTCCTGCCGGCGGGCCTCGGTGATGTCGGTCATGATGCCGGCGTAGCGGACGGCGCGCCCGGTCTCGTCGCGGAAGGCGCGTCCGGTCGCGGCGATCCATACCCAGCCGCCGTCCTCGTGCCGCAGCCGGTAGGCGTAGGCGTAGCTGGACGTCTCTCCCGCCAGATGCGAGGCGATGTGCGCCAGCACGCGGTCGCGGTCGTCCGGGTGGAGGCGCCGTTCCCAGAAGTCCGGCGGCATCGTCGGCGGTTCGCGAAAGCCCAGCATGCGCGGGAAGGTGTCGGACCACCAGCAGGCCCCGGCCAGCAGGTCGGCATCCCAGACCGCGGCCCCGGTCGCCTCCAGCGCCATTTCCAGCCGCTCGCCGATCTGCGGCTCGCAGCGGGAGGAGTCGGGTCGGGAGGAGCCGGGAGGGGACGTCTCCGGACAGGAGGTCGGCGCACGGCTCCCCGGACGCCTGGCCCGGCGCCCGGCCCACAGGGCCAGGAGGACCCCCAGCGCTCCGCCGATGGATATCCCCGCCAGCGCCACCATCACCGGCTCAGCCGCCATGGCCCCTCCCCCGCTCAAGGAATGTGGCGACGGAAATCGGAAGAATTCAACCGAACCTTTGCCGTCCGGCCGGTGGTGCCCCAAAAAAAAGCCCCTTCCCACCGGGAAGGGGCTCTCTTTCGGGTGGCCCGGCGCGGGCTTACCCCTTCAGCTTGGCGGTCAGGATCTCGTTCACCATCGCCGGGTTGGCCTTGCCCTGCGTCGCCTTCATCACCTGGCCGACGAAGAAGCCGAACAGCTTGTCCTTGCCGCTGCGGAACTCCGCCACCTTGTCGCCGTTGGCGGCCAGCACCGCGTCGATCGACGCCTCGATGGCGCCGGTGTCGGTGACCTGGCGCAGCCCCTTCTGCTCGACGATGTCGGCAGCCTTGGCGCCGGTCTCGAACATCGCCTCGAACACCTCCTTGGCGATGCGGCCGGAGATGGTGTTGTCGGCGATCAGGTCGATCAGGCCGCCGAGATTCTCCGCCGACACCGGGCTTTCCTCGATCTCCTTGCCCGCCTTGTTCAGGTAGCCGAACAGCTCGCCGGTGACCCAGTTGGAGGCCAGCTTGGGATCGCGGCCCCTGGCCACCGCCTCGAAGTAATCGGCCTTGGCCTTTTCCGAGACCAGCACGCCGGCGTCGTAGACCGACAGCTTGTAGTCGTCGATGAAGCGGGCCTTCTTGTCGTCCGGCAGTTCCGGCAGCGTGCTCTTGATGTCCTCGACCCAGGCGGCGTCCAGCTCCAGCGGCAGCAGGTCGGGGTCGGGGAAGTAGCGGTAGTCGTGCGCCTCTTCCTTGGAGCGCATGGAGCGGGTCACGAACTTGGTCGTGTCCCACAGCCGGGTCTCCTGGTCGATCTTGCCGCCCTCCTCGATGATCTCGATCTGGCGGCGCGCCTCGTACTCGATGGCCTGCATGACGAAGCGGATCGAGTTGACGTTCTTGATCTCGCAGCGGGTGCCGAAGGCCTCGCCCGGCTTGCGCACCGACACGTTGACGTCGCAGCGCATGGAGCCTTCCTCCATGTTGCCGTCGCAGGTGCCGAGGTAGCGCAGGATCGAGCGCAGCTTGCGCACATAGGCGCCCGCCTCCTCCGAGCTGCGCATGTCGGGTTCCGACACGATCTCCATCAGCGCCACGCCCGACCGGTTCAGGTCGATGTAGGTCTTGGACGGGTGCTGGTCGTGCAGCGACTTGCCGGCATCCTGCTCCAGGTGCAGGCGCGTGACGCCGACGGTGCGGCTGGTACCGTCCGGCAGGTCGAGCACGATCTCGCCCTTGCCGACGATCGGCTGCAGGAACTGGCTGATCTGATAGCCCTGCGGCAGGTCGGCGTAGAAGTAGTTCTTGCGGTCGAACACCGAGTTCAGGTTGATCTCGGCCTTCAGGCCCAGGCCGGTGCGCACCGCCTGCTCGATGCAATGTTCGTTGATGACGGGCAGCATGCCGGGGAACGCGGCGTCGACGAAGCTGACCTGGCTGTTCGGCGCGGCCCCGAATTCGGTGGCGGAGCCGGAGAACAGCTTCGCGTTCGAAATCACCTGGGCATGGACCTCAAGCCCGATCACGACTTCCCAATCGCCCGTTTCACCCTGGATGTACGACATCGTTCCGCTCTTCGACGTTCTCGGCACCGGACCGGCCGGCGGCGGCCCCGACGGGCGGCCCGGCCATATCCTTGGAATCCAGTCTCTTCTAACGCCCTTTGCGCCCGCGCGCACGCTTTATCGCGCCGCCCCACCGCCCGGCGTCCCACCCGCCGTCCCCCGGGCGGCACCCGCCCGCCTACTCCCATTGCACGGCGGACCCTGTGCAGGCCGTTAACCATCAGGCAAGATTTGACCCGCAGGCTGGTGTGCAGCAAGCGGGAGGGTCCTGATGTCGGTTCGGGCGCTGGTGCGGAAAGTCGGGTTCGGGGTCGGTGCGGCGGCGATGCTGTCGGCGGGCACGGTCGCCTTCACCGGAGCGAGCCAGGGCCTTGCCGCCACCGAGCCGGTTTCCGTCAAACCGGCCGCCGTGACCCCCGTTCCCGCCGCGTCCGCCGAGTTTCCCGACGCCGCGATGTCCCGCAACGACCAGGGCGACGCCACCGTGCTGCGCCTGGACGGCATCATCACGCCGGGAACCGAGCGCCGCTTCCTCGACACCCTGAAGGCCCTGCCGGCCAGCCGGCCGCTGGTGGTGGAGCTGTCCAGCCCCGGCGGCTTCACCACGGCCGGTTACCGCATGATCGACGCCCTGCTGGCCGAACGCCAGGCCGGCCGTCCGGTGGCCACCCGGGTGCGCGCCGGCGAATCCTGCGAGAGCATGTGCGTCGGCCTCTACCTGGCCGGCTATCCGCGCTATGCCGCCCCGACCGCCGAGTTCATGGTCCACGCCCCGCGCATGGCCGAAAGCGGGAGGATGACCCTGCGGTCGACCCAGGCGATGGTGCAGCGGCTGGTGTCCCTCGGCGCCTCCCCGACCTGGATCCGGCAGGTGACGGCGGCAGGGGGCTTTTCCGGCGCCCTCGACTACCGCGAGACCGCCGACCGCCTGACCGCCGACGGCGCCAACATCGTCACCGACCTGCTGTACTGACCGCGACCGCGGCGGCCGGAGCGGCCCGTCAGGCGGCCACCTGCTCCGGCGGCCGGCCGACGAGCCGTTCATAGACCTCGGGGTCGGTCGCCCCCTCGGTGCCGAACACCAGCACCCGCGCGTCCGGCATGAGGCCCAGCGCCCGCCTGGTCTCCTCGTGCGCCGCGGCGCAGAGCAGACCGGCGAGCCCGGCCACCCCCGATTCCCCGGCGACGACCGGACGGCCGCCATGGCGGCCCTCGGCCAGCTTGCGCATCGCGGCGACCGCCCCCTCGTCCGGGATGGTCAGGAAATCGTCGGCCCCGCGCTCCAGGATCGCCCAGGCGAGCAGCGAGACCTCGCCGCAGGCCAGCCCCGCCATCAGCGTGTCGAGGCGTCCCGCCGACCGCATCGGCCGGCCGGCGACCGCACTCTGGTAGAGGCAGTCGGCAGCTTGCGGCTCCACCACCACGAACCGTGGGCGCTGCCGGCCCCAGCTCTCCCACAGGTGGCCGCAGACCGCGGCGGGCAGTGCGCCGACGCCGCCCTGGACGAAGACGTGGGTCGGCCGTTCGCTGGCCGGGAGCTGGGAAATCGCCTCCTCCACCATCACGGTGTAGCCCTGCATGACGTCGCGGGGCACGTCCATGTAACCGGTGTAGGAGGTGTCGGAGACGACGAACCAGCCGGCCGCCGCGGCATCGCGGGCGGCGCGGCGGACCGCGTCGTCGTAGAGGCCGTCGACCACCACCAGCTTGGCACCGTACGCCTCGATGGCCGCGCGGCGGCCGGCGGAGCAGGCAGCCGGGACATACACGACGCAATTGCAGCCGAAGACCTGCGCGCCCCAGGCGACGGAACGGCCGTGGTTGCCGTCGGTCGCCGTGGTGACGGTCAGCGTGCGGGTGACCCTGGCGTAGCGGCCGACCACCAGGTCGAGCGCCGTCACCGGGACGCCGGGGACCCGCGCGGTCACCTCGCGGGTCAGCAGGCGCAGCACCGCATAGGCGCCGCCCAGCGCCTTGAAGCTGCCGAGCGCGAAGCGGGTGCCCTCGTCCTTGTACCAGAGCCGGTCGATCCCGGCCTCCCGCGCCAGTCCGCCCAGCGAGCGCAGCGGCGTCGGCACATAACCCGGCCAGGCGCCGATCTCGGCCATCGCCTCCTCGAAGGCGGCGCGGCTGAGGATCGCGCGCTCCGGCGCGCCGTAGGGCGCCTCACGGTCGGCGCGCGGGTTGGGGAACAGGCGCGGCAGGCAGGCGGACGGGGCCGGCGGGTTCTCTGGGCTGCGCATGGCTTCGCACTCCGGACCGGAACCATGGAACGGCACCGCCCGCGACGGCGCACCCCACGACCGCGCTCAACGAGACCAGAAGCCGCGGCCGCCCGTCAAGCTGCCAGCAGGGCCGGACCGGCCGGAGGACGGCGCCGGCCCGCGACACGTCGCCGCAAGGCGGCTGCGACCGCCGTGCTCACGCCACTTGGGCGGTCAGCGCTTCCACTCGCGGCTGGATTTGATGAAGTCGGTCAGGGTGACGCCGATCTTGTCGTCGATGATCGCCACTTCGCCGCGGGCGACCAGGACGCCCTCGACATAGACGTCGGTCGGATCCTTCAGGTGGCGGTCGAGTTCCACCACGGCACCACGGCCCAGCTTCAGCAGGTCGCGGACCCGCAGCATCGCCGTGCCGATGACGACCTTGATCTCCACCGGCGCGTCGCCGATGGCATAGGCGGCGGCGTCGCCTTCGTTGGGATCGGGCGCGCCCAGCAGGTCGTCGATGTTGGCCATGGCTCTCCTGGCTTCCGCGCCGGAAACGGCGCAACGTCACGCGCCGGCACCGGCGCAGGTCAATCCGCCGGCAGCGGCGCCCGTCCCGTACGGCGATCCCGCACGGCAACCCCACATGGGCGGCTGACAATACACCCCTTCCGGGAGGTCGGGCAACGGCACGGTCGGGCCGGACTTGCGACAAGATTGGGCTTTCCCCGCCGTCACGGTTCGCCCACACTGACGGTCCGCCTGTATGCAGGCCGGCGGGACGGCTCATTGCGGTTCGGCAATGACCACTGCCCGGCAAAGGCGCCGACCAACCGGAACCGGGTTCACGCCATGACCGAAACCACCCTTTCCCCCCTCGTGAGCGCCGACTGGCTGAAGCACCGCCTGGGCGGCGCGACCCTGGTCGTGCTCGACCTGCGAACCCCTGCCGCCGGCGGCTTTATTCCGGGATCGGTCCATTCCGACTATGCAACGGCCGGCTGGCGCGCCACGGTCGGCGCCGGCGCCGGCATGCTGCCTGACAGCCCGGCGCTTGAGACTTTGATCGGCGGTCTCGGCATCGGCAACGGCGACCATGTGGTCCTGGTGGCGGCCGGGGCCAACGCGTCGGACATGGGCAATGCCACCCGCGTCTACTGGACCTTCCGGATGCTCGGCCATGACGCGGTCTCGGTGCTGGATGGCGGGTTCGCCGCCTGGACCGCCGCCGCCGGCCCGGTGAAGCCGCTGCCGTCGGACCGCAAGCCGGTGGCCTTCAAGGCCACCCCGCGCAGCGACCTGCGCGCCACGCTGCCGGAGGTCGAGGCGGTGGTGGCGTCCGGCAGCGCCCCGCTGCACGACGCCCGCTCCGCCGAGCAGTTCGCCGGCAAGGCGAAGAGCCCGCAGGCCCGCGCCGCCGGCACCATCCCCGGTGCCGTCAACCTCGACATCGCCACCCTCTATTCGGCGCCCGACCACCGCTTCGCCTCGGCCGAGGCGATCCGCGACCTGGCGGACAAGGCCGGGCTGCCGCTGAAGGACCAGCCGATCACCTTCTGCAACACCGGCCACCTCGCCTCGGTGTCGTGGTTCGCGCTGAGCGAGATCGCCGGCGTGCCCGGGGTGCGGCTCTACGACGGCTCGATGTCGGAGTGGAGCGCCGACCCGGCCCGGCCGCTGCAGAACGGCGGCTGAGTCACGCCTTGGCGCGGCGGCGGCGCAGGCGGGCGAGGTCGCTCCGGCGCACCAGCCCGAGCAGGGCCGCCGCCGCCGCGTAGACGCCGAGCCCGACGGCCGCCAGCACCACAAGGCCGCCCAGCCGCTCCACGATGCCGGCCGCGCCCAGCCAGGGCGACAGGCGCTCGCCGGCCAGCCACAGCGCCGCGGCCATGGCGGCGGCGGCCAGCGCCATGCGCGGCAGGTTACGGGTCAGCCGGGCATCGGCGCGGAAGAGGCCGCGGCGATGCAGCAGCCAAGCCAGCAGCCCGGCGTTGACCCAGGCGCCCACCGAGGTGGCGACCGCCAGCCCGACCTGGGCCAGCGGCCCCATCAGCGCCAGCTTCAGCGCCACGTTGATGCCGACCGCCGCCAGCGCCACCCGCACCGGCGTCGCGGTGTCGTGGCGGGCATAGAAGCCGTTGACCAGGCTGCGGATCACCACGAAGGCCGGCAGTCCAAGCGCATAGGCCTGGAGCGTCAGGGCCGAGGCGGCGGCGTCGGAAGGTCCGAAGGCGCCGCGCTGGAACAGCACCGACAGGATCGGCGTGCCGGCCACCAGGAAGGCGACCGCCGCCGGCAGCGTCAGCACCAGCGACAGTTCGATGGCGCGGTTCTGGCTGTCGACCGCCCCGGCTTCGTCCCCGCCCTTGATCCGCCGGGACATCTCGGGCAGCAGGACCGTGCCGACGGCGATGCCGATCACCCCGAGCGGCAACTGGTTGAGACGGTCGGCGTAATAGAGGTAGGACACGGCACCGGTCGGCAGGGCGGACGCGATCAGGGTGTCGGCGAACAGGCTGATCTGGGTCAGGCCGGAGCCGAGCGCCGCCGGCCCCAGCACCGCCAGGAAACGCTTCACGTCGGCCGACAGGCGCGGGCGGACCGGCCGCAGGGCCATGCCAGCGCGGCGGGCGTCCCACGCCAGATAGACATATTGCGCGACGCCGGAGGCGAGGACGCCCCAGGACAGCGCATGCCCGGCGCTCGGCATCAGCGGCGTCGCCAGCACCAGCGCCGCGATCAGGCAGAGATTCATCAGGATGGGGGCCGCCGCCGCCGCGCCGAAGCGGCTCATGCTGTTCAGCACCCCGCCATAGAGCGACACCAGCGAGATCAGCAGCAGGTAGGGGAAGGTGATGCTGGTGAACAGCACCGCCAGCCGGAACTTCTCGGGCTCGTCGGCGAAACCGGGGGCGAAGACCGTCATGAACTGCGGCATGAAGGCCAGCACCGCCAGCAGCAGCACCACCTGCACGATCGCCAGCAGCGTCATCACCTCGTCGGCGAAGCGTCGGGCGGCGGCGGCGCCGTCCTGGACCAGCTTGGCCGAGAACAGCGGCACGAAGGCGGAGTTGAAGGCGCCCTCGGCGAACAGCGCTCGGAAATGGTTGGGCAGGCGGAAGGCGACGAAGAAGGCGTCGGCCACCGGACCGGCGCCCAGCAGTGCTGCGGTCAGCACGTCGCGCAGGAAGCCGAGCACCCGGCTGGCGAGCGTCAGGCCACCGACGGAAAGGATATGGCGAAACACGATGGCGGAACCACTGGTTGCGGCGGATGCCGGTGACGGGGGCGGCGGATGCCGCCGGGACAGGGCCGGTTTGCAGAAAATGGACCGCCGCATGATGGCGGCGCGGCGGTGATCGTCATAGGATCGCCGCCCGCATTCGTCCAGAACCCTTCGTTGGAAGACCGCCATGGCGCAGCAAGCCCTCCCCCTGACCTACCTGGAAGCCGGCGAAGCCAACGGCGGGACGCCGATGCTGATCCTGCACGGCCTGTTCGGCTCGGCCCGCAACTGGCAGACCCTCGCCCGGCGCTTCGGCGAATCGCGCCGCGTCTATGCGCTCGACCTGCGCAACCACGGCGGCGCCCCCTGGGCCGACGGCATGGATTACCGGGACATGGCTGAAGACGTGCGGCGCTTCCTCGACGACCGCGGCTTCGCCCGCGCCACGGTGGTCGGCCATTCGATGGGCGGCAAGACCGCCATGGCGCTGGCGCTGGCCCATCCCGACCGGGTGGCGCGGCTGGTGGTCGCCGACATAGCACCGGTCGCCTACACCCACACCCACGCTCCCTACGTCGCGGCGATGAAGGCGGCGAGGCTGGAGGGAGCCACCCGCCGGCCGGAGGTGGAGGCCCAGCTCGCCGACGCCGTGCCGGAGGCGCCGCTGCGCTCCTTCCTGATGCAGAACCTGGTGCTGGAGAACGGCGTCTTCTCGTGGCGGATCAACCTCGACTCCATTGGCGCGAACATGGAAGGGCTGATCGGTTTCCCCGATTTCGGGACCGCGCGGTACGAGGGGCCGGCGCTGTTCATCGGCGGCAGCCGGTCCGACTATGTGCGGCCGGAACATCACGACGCGATCCGCCGCCATTTCCCGGCCGCCGAGATCCGGATGATCGAGGGTGTCGGCCACTGGCTGCACGCCGAACGTCCGGCGGAGTTCGCGGCACTGGTGGAGAGCTTCGCCTGAAACCCGCAGCCGGAGCGGCAATCCGGCAGCGCCCGGAAGGCCGCCACGGGTGCAGGTTGTAAGCCGAAGCAGATATTGCATCACCCGGACGCCAAGGCTATCAAGCCTGCGCGCCTTGAAACGCGGCCCAACCAAAACTCAGCCCGCGACAACGCGGCTGCCTTTCCTCGAAGGATCGACCGACCATGAGCGTCATCACCGAGATTCACGCCCGCGAAATCCTCGACAGCCGCGGCAACCCGACCGTGGAAGTGGACGTTGCGCTGGACAGCGGCGCCTTCGGCCGCGCCGCCGTGCCGTCGGGGGCCTCCACCGGCGCCCATGAGGCGGTCGAGCTGCGCGACGGCGACAAGGCCCGCTTCGGCGGCAAGGGCGTGCTGAAGGCGGTCGAGGCCGTCAACGGCGAGATCTACGACGCGCTCGCCGGCCTGGAGGCCGCCGACCAGCGCGCCATCGACCTCGCCATGAT